>CAXXFK010000008.1:0-61480 GCA_963663965.2 Sedimentisphaerales bacterium | reverse complement strand
GAAATCCCCGTGAATGGTGCTGCCGGGGAATATTCGCTGCCTGCCCTCAAGCGGGACCGGACCTATTCATGGCGAATCGATGAATTCGAATCGGCCGGCCGGCCGGTGATTACCGGCCAGACCTGGTCTTTCCAGACGATTCTTTCTGAACCGACTGTCCTCGAACAGCCCCAAACCACCTATGTGTTTGCCGGCGATCCGGCGGTCTTAAATATCAGCGCGGTCAATCCTTTCACTGAGACGGCCGAGGGCCTTTCTTACCAGTGGTACAAAGGATTGCCTGGCGATGTTACCCAACCCGTAGGAGACAACGCCGCTCAACTGAACGTTGCTTCTGCCACACTGGCGGATGAATCCAGCTATTATTGTCAGATCACGATCGAGTCCAACAGCAAGAGCGTCGTTTCCGATCCGGCCGAACTGGTGATCAAACGATTGATGGCCCACTGGCCGCTGGATGGCGATCCTAATGATGTCGCCAACGGGTATGACGGCGTGCCGGTCAGCAATCCCGGTTACGCTGATGGTCTGATCGATCAGGCGCTGACGCTGGACGGTCTGGACGACCAGGTGGTTTATACCTTCCCGGAAGAAACCGTGATCCCGCGCTTTTCCGTATCGCTATGGATGTGGACTGACGATCCCGCCCAGGAAACGAATGCGTCTCCGTTCAATAATAACAGTTCCGCCTCGGATTTCCAACTGGACATATCCGGCGGGAATTATCGCTATGTCGGAACGAACACCGTCGTACTTGGGCCGGTGCCTGTAGAACCGTCCTGGGTTCATTTGGCAGCTTGTTGTGATGGAACCGAAACGCGTGTCTATTATAACGGCATGCTGGTCGATACCCGTGCGATCGTCGATAATCGATTCGGCCAACTGGCGCTGGGCGCCAACCGCGCCAATAACCACTTCTTCGCCGGTATGCTCGACGATCTGCGCGTCTATAATTACGACCTGACCAATACTGAGATCGCGTTGCTATATACCGGCGTTCAAGGCGGCGATATTTGCGTCAATAAGCCAACTGCAGACCTGGACGACGATTGTCAGGTTACCCTGGCTGATTTTGCCCTGTTGGCGCTGGACTGGTTCGAATGCGGGCTGGTACCCGATTGCCTGCAATAACCGTTGCTTTACAAACCTGTCAAGGGATAGAGATGGCTCCGAGCCATTTCTATCCCCCCTTTTCATTTTTTCAATTCTATAAGCCATGAGGATCGCATGAGGATTATCGAGAGATTTCTAACAATGGCAGTTGTCGTTCTACTGCCTGGATTGGCGGCTTGGGGACAGATTGAACCACTGGCCGGACCTTGGTATACCGGATCTAAAAATGGCACCCCCGCCCTGTCGGATTCTCAGGCCAACACTTTCGATTGGGGTAGCGACACGACTCCTTCAGCCACTGCCCAGACGGGTCTGCTGTGGAGCTATTTTCCTGACCGGTCCCTGGATGTCGATGGCAGTTCGATTACCGTTCGGTTTACCGTCACCTCTCTGGATGCCAGCGCCAGCAAGGAAACCTTTCGGTTCGGTCTATACAACAACGGCGGCAACCTGTTGCAGCAGAATCTGAATGGTGTCAATACGAATAACGCTTTTTTGACTACCATGGGATATTTTGTCAGCTGGAATGTCAGCGGCGGAGGGTCGCTTTACCGGCGAGTGTCTGGCAATGCCAATCCCTGCAGCACTACCGGAACCGCCTCACTCGGTTCGGGTGGTGGCGGGCCGATTCTGATCCAGGATGAATCGTATGAGATGGCATTGACCATTACCCGCCTGAGCAGCAGCCTTTATGAGATTACGTCCATAGTGGATGTGGATGGTCCGGTGCAGGTCAAGACCACGACAGACTATATCAATGCCACTTCCTTTAACAGCTTTTTTCTGTTGCATCCATCTACCGGTATCGACAGTCTGGCACTGAGGGATCTGCATCTGGAGTATGAGGCGACGCCGCTGGCCCAACCCGCCAGTCTGCCAATTCCAACCGATGAGACAGATGGAATTGGAGCCCTGACCACTCTGAGTTGGGCCGCCCCTATCCACGCCCGTACCAGTCAGGTCTATCTGGGCGACACCTATGAAGCGGTACTCACCGGTACCCCTGATTCCTCCTGTTATCTGGGCCCGACAGCAACACGCTGTGAGAATGATCCAGGCCGGTTCTGTCTGGAAATCGAGCAACCGGAAGCAGGCCGGCGCTGGTACTGGCGTGTCGATCTGTTCTATGATGGCGGTCTGATCGAAACCGGGCCCGTCTGGTCATTTACTACCGCAGACTATCGAGTAATAGATGATTTCGATTATGAATTAAATGATTCCTCGCTCATCGCGTACTGGCAGGATGGCAGCAGCAATGGCAGCACCAGCCAAATCTCGCCCTACCTGGCGTTTCATCTTAATGTAGGTTTTGACAACAGCCAGCCCCCCTACTTTGCCGAAGTAACCCTTCCTTTTGACTCACCCCAGGACTGGTCGAAGCGACAGGCTGACTTATCGTTCTGGTATCGGGGAGATCCGGCGGCTAATGCCTTGCATATCAGCCTGTCAGATAGTCAGGCAACCCATACCCTGTCAATTGACGATCCCACGACTACTCAATGCCGTTCATGGCAACTGATACGGTTGAGGCTGATTGATTTCAGCGGGATTGATCTGGCTCAGGTAACCCGGTTATCGTTTAAAATCGGCTCTACTTCCGGCAACGCACCCGGCGGCCAGGGCAGTGTGGGCTTTGATGAGATTCGCCTGGTTCCTGCCGAAATTAAAAATTACCAACAACTTGATTTAAATGGCAATGGCCGGATTGGCAGTGATGATCTGGTATTGTTAACGGATAGCTGGCTTGCCGAATCTGTTCTCGTTAATGCGGCATCTCCGTCTGACAGCAACCTGCTGGCCTTTTTCAATTTTGATATACCGGATGGAGCAAGTATCACAGACAGCAGCGGTCAGGGCCATCATGCTATCGTTAAACCGGAAGGTTTTAATCTGGAAGGCCAATGGCGAAATAATGGCACTGCCGGAGGTGGTTGTCTGGAGTTTGATGGCCGATTCTGGCTGGAAATACCAGCCGCGACTTTCGATTCGGTTACTGATCAACTCACCATTGCCTTCTGGTATTGGGTTGATCCGGAAGGATGGCCGGGAGGTATTTTGCCGTTAGAAATCATTCATGGAACCCAGCGGTTGAATTGGAGTCCTTCCCAGTCAGCCGGCGTCAATGGCTGGTATCATTACGCATTGGTAATCGATAATCCTGCCGGTATAATGGCCTTGTACCATCAGGGCATTCTGGTTGACCTGATCCATGATGAGCCAGCCAGCCTGGTTGACCTGCATCAGACCGCCAGCTTGATCGGCATTGGAGCAGATGGCCGATCAGGCCTGTTTCTGGGCCGGCTGGATGATTGGCGCATCTATCGGACAGCTTTGACTCCGGCTCAGATTGTCTGGCTGGCGACTGGAATTGCCGGCCATATCCTGCAACCCCCCTCTCCGGGCCAGCTCAGGATTGAACCCTGGCCGGATGACCGGATCGATTTGAAGGACCTGGCCGCCATCGCGAAGGGTTGGCTTGGCGAATATTAATTTACCATTTGGGAGATATCATCATGTCTGATCATACTATCAGCCGCCGCCAGTTTATTAAGAAAACCGCCCTGGGGGCCGGAGGCTTAGTGGCTGGCAGTATCGGGGCCCAGACCCTGTTTACCAATCCAGCTTTGACCGTTAAGAAGGGAAGCAAACCCAATATCCTGTTTATCGCGGTGGATGACCTGCGTATTCAACTGGGATGCTATGGCCATACCCAGACGTTATCGCCCCGGATCGACCAACTGGCGGCGGATGGGATTCTTTTCGAACGGGCCTACTGCCAGGTGCCGGTATGCGGGGCCTCGCGCGCCAGTATCCTGACCGGGATTCGTCCCGATCATTCCCGGGGCCGTTTTACGGCCGCTGGATCACGCGCCGATCAGGATGCCCCGCAGGCGACCACGCTGCCGGCTCATTTCAAGGCACACGGGTATCACACACTGGGCAATGGCAAAATCTACCATTTTGTCGCTGACAGCGCCAATGGGTGGAGCGAAACTCCCTGGCGGCCCTACGATTATGATACCGATGGGAACGGCGATTGGGCCGCTTATAATTTCGACAAGCTCTGGCTCGATCCGGCATCTAAACAGTATGTCGGTTCCAATGGCCGGGGCCCCTATTTCGAATGCCCGGATGTGCCGGATGACGCCTATGAAGATGGCAAGATTGCCATGAAAACCATTCAGGATCTGCGTCGGTTGCGGGCGATGGATAAACCGTTCTTCCTGGCCTGCGGTTTCTCGCGGCCACATTTGCCCTTTAATGCCCCCAAAAAATATTACGATAGGTATGATCCCGAGGCAATTGACCTGGCGGATAATCGCTATGCGCCACTGAATAAGCCCAGTGGTTGTACCAATTCCACTGAAATCAAGCAATATACCAAAATCGAAGGCTGGCCCAACCAGGATGCTTTTCACCGGCAGGCACGTCACGCCTATTATGCCTGCGTAACCTATGTCGACACCATGATCGGCCGGATATTGGATGAACTGAAATCCCTGGGACTGGATCAGAATACCATCGTAGTATTATGGGGCGACCATGGCTGGCATCTGGGTGAACATAACTTCTGGGGTAAACACAACACCCTGAACAATGCCCTGCAAGTGCCATTGCTGATCCGGGCTCCCGGATTTCGGGGGCCGTTACGCACCCATTCCCTGGTGGAATTTGTCGATGTTTATCCCACGTTATGCGCCCTGACCGGGCTGCCGGGCCCAGATTCGCACACGCTGGCCGGCGAGAGCCTGGTGCCCCTGATGCAAAACCCACTTCAATCCGGAAAGCCGGCCGCCTACAGTGAATGGGGAACCGGCCGGGCTGTCAAGACGGATCGTTACCTTTATACCGAATGGAGCAACGGCAGCAAAATGCTATACGATCACCAGATCGATCCGGATGAGAATAATAATGTAGCCGGACAACCAGAAAACAGCAGCGTGGTGGCAGAGCTAAGCAGCCTGCTTCAAAATCTGATACTTTAGTCAGCGAATTAAAAAAGGCAGTTGCATATTAATGGTTTGCAACTGCCTTTTTTTAACTAGCGGGAGGAGGATTCGAACCTCCGACCTCCGGGTTATGAGCCCGACGAGCTACCAGACTGCTCTATCCCGCGATCTTATTTTATCGGGAGCAAGTTTTAAACTTGCGTTTCATATCACTTAATTGTCAAAAAGCAAAGAATTTATAATTCTACAGTCCTTCAGGAAAAAATCAAACAAAAAACCAGACACTTCAGATTTTTGTCTGATTTTTGTGATAATTTGGAAATTCAGAACCCCAAATACGGATTCTGGCTCATTCGGAAGTATCTTATTCAGCTTCGAATGACGCGAGCAGCCTTGGGACCCATCTCGCCGCGTAAAATATCGAAAACAACATGATCGCCTTCGGCGGGCAAACCGTTTTCTTTGTCGACGATCTGGCTATGATGCAAAAACACATCCGGACCATCATTGGTAGGGGTAATAAAACCAATGCCTTTTTCCGGATTGAACCACTTTATTGTACCTTCCTGCATGGGATGGCCCTCGGTTAAGTAGATTTTGTGGAAGTCACAGCTCTAAATGTAACTCACTAAGGAATGTAAAGTGTCGCTCTCTAACGCTATACAAATAATTTAGCTTATATTCTAACAAAGTCAATCCCTCCTTTTCGGCAAAAAGACAGGTTTTTTCTAAGTATATGCTTATGGTGTATTTATAGCCGTGATTTTTTTAACAACTTTTTTGCACCGTCCTGTAACTCATTTTCAAAACACCGTACTAACCATAAAACAACAAAAGCGACTTCAACATTACGATTCGGGAAACTCCTCAAACAAATTATTTACCGGAAGAACCGATCCATTTGCGTATCCGTTTTAAGATATTACAATACTGTAAACCATGGTTTTAACGGACGATAAATCCATTGCCAGGAAAACAATGCGCAAAAAATAAACCGCTCCAGAAAGCCTTGAGGGCTAACTGACACGGTTTTCAGTTGTTAAAGGACAAGGCCACTGGCAGCACAAGTTCAGAAGTGCTGCGGTGGCTCCTGTGGCGCCGGAGAAGCGGATTGCGCGGGAGATTCGACGCTTTCGTTTTGATTATCATAATCCAGCAGGCGTTGTTTCATCAAGCGTCCAACCTTAAACTTAACGGTGCGCTTGGGTTCTACATGCACCCGTTCGAGCGTCTTGGGATTTTGCGCTATTCGAGCCGCACGATGTTTGGTTTCGAAAACACCAAAATCACGAAACTCCAAGCGATTATCCTTACCCAGCTCATTGATAATATCATCGAGGAAAGCCTGGATAATGCGCTTTACAATTACGCGTTTTGTTCCGGTCTGTTCTGAAATGCGATCGATCAGTTCTTTTTTCGTTATGGTAGCCATTATGACATTTCTCCATTGACCCGGGAATTAAAGGTCATACCTTTCAACCTTCCCGAATACTCATTTCAAATTATAGAACACAACACTTTTGCCCCGCGTAAATCCGTTTACAACGCGCTCGCTATTCGTAATTCAGTATATATCAAAGACTTCCTGAATTCAAGTTTTTTATAAATTTTTTCGCAAAACATCGCAAGCGAAAAATCAAAAAAATCAGGGACAAATCTTAACCAAACCATCGGCCAAATCAGAAAATAACTTAAATATTTATACAATAAAAGGATATGCCATATTTACCGCCGATATTGATGCAATTGATACCCTCTGGATTCACTACGGAAGTAATTACTGGGCCGCCCTGATGGGGTATTAATCTGGAAATCACGAGTATAATTACCATAATATGTTGTTTCAGTGGTAGTTACATATTTTGTTGCTTCAGGAGAGCTAGGCCAGTCATAACGGGAAAATTGCTGAGAATCCCAGGCAGAATAAGGACTGCCCAATATCAGATATGGGTTTAAGGGAGAGGGACGATTACAGAAATTTTGTTCTATCCAACGCAGATCCGGATCCGGTTTCTGGCAACCGGTCGATAATAAAAAAATCGATGCCAGGCTAATTATGAATATTGCTGTTTTAATTCGCCACATTTTCTTTCCTCTTCAGGAAGGTCTATTATTAAATTGTACTGGAAAAGTGTGCAAAATAAATGCCTGGAACAAATAAAATAACCCCTGGAACAATTAAGTCGTATCTCATTGTCATACAACAATTTACATATCATCTACTCATTGTAGCATTTATATGAATTATACCGATTATAGGTCGAGGTATTTCAAATACGATCAATCACCCAGAGCCGGTCAGTTTATTCTTTCAAATATGATTACTGCCATGAATGAGAAAATAGCCTGTGCGGGCTATCTGACATAATATAAAATTTAGAGTCTCAGAGGATATTGTGGCGATAATATCTCAGGAGAAACTTGAAAATCACTCATCAATCAATTATAATACGCACTAATCTTGAATTAAGGAAAGCCGCTTGTGATCGCTTCGCCCTGTAACCCAATTCCCCAATATTATGACGCTAACGAGCTTTTTAAGAATTATGGCGAATTTATTCGTTACGTAATCAGAAAGCTGGCTAATCATTCAGCCGACATCGATGATATCTACCAGGATTTTTTTCTTTCGACCAGCATCAATCCCCTGAAAATAACCCAAGGCGATATCAAAGCCTATCTCTACCGGGCCATCAGCAATCAAATCATTGACTATTACCGGCGGGACCAGCGTTATCGCCAGGTATTAGATGATTTTTGTAACATTAAAAATAAACGGTACGATTATACTTTCTGTGCGCTCGAACAGGAAGAAGATCAAGACCGGGAAAATCGCCAAATCGATCAGATCCTGGCCTACATGGAAAACCATTTGCCCAGATGTCAATCGGAAGCGATTATCCGGCGCTACCGCCGTAAGAACGATATAAAAAAAATAGCCCAGAGCATGGGAGTAAGCCGGGCTACCGTTTCAAAATATATTTCGTTAGGGCTGCGAAAAATCAGGGAAATCATCGAACCGGGAGGCGATTGTCTGGATGAAACCTATTGCTAAGACTTCGTGCCTGGAAGCACAACCCTATTATCTGGATTATTATAATCCGATCGATCGGGGTCACGTTCCGGAGCCGGTATGTGACCATATCGAGCGCTGTCTTGAATGCCGTCATAAATCGCAACGAATCGCCAACATCGTCGGCCATACTATTCCGCGCAGTAACGGCTATCCACAAAACAATCAATGGATACGTTCGGTGCAAATGCATTACGGCTATCTGAACAAGCCGGTCGACTGCCGGATTGTTCGCTTTTTCATGCCATCCCTGCTATTGCCGCAACTGGCCATGCGGATTCAGACCCCCATTACCGCCCATATCGAAAAATGCAAACATTGCCGGGATCGTTTAAGCTGGTTGCGCCTGAGAAACTTTTCGATCGGGCAACTTCAGCATCTGAATCAACTGTTGGCTGGCGCGCCGAGTCACCGCCATAAACCGGTTGCCTGCGCCGACTTGAAGCAAATCATCCACTCAATGAACAGCCAGGATTTTCTGCCGTTAAAACCGGAAATCCTGATACATACCATGCATTGTCCGGATTGTTTTCAAAGTTTATTTGAATTTCTGGAGAAGAATCGTCTCAAACTGGTTCACGCTAACACGTTGTCAACTGAATGTTTCAATGACTCACAACTGTTTGATTTAATTTTACCTGATGATTTTTCTGAAGCGAAATCTGATGTTCCTGCGGACAATGTCCGGCATCTTGCCCATTGTCCGGCATGCTATTCCCGATTACAATTATTGTATCTGGAATTATTTAATTTCTTCAAAGACAATGACTCCCCGAAAATCACCGTCAGCCGGCTGGCGCGACATGACCGGTTGGACTCTCCACCGCTGGAAATTGAATTTATTGAGCCGGAACCGAAAGAACCAAGAAAACCGAACCGTCAACCATCACCCTCCCAGGCAGCTATCACCCGACGTGGCTGGTTACTGGGTATGACTACGGCTGCGGCGGCAGCGGTGATATTCGGCTTTACTATTTTCATGAATCAGGATGTGCGCGCTATTAATCCGGATGAGATTAACCGGATTATCAATACGCTGCCACTATTAAAAGTTGAACATTTTGACGCAGAACTGGGCACTCTCACCGAAGAGACTCTAATCGATCGCGTACATGACTGTTATTATATCATAAATCAGAATGAACGGTTATACCGGGATCTGAAAAACAGACAAGTTGTCACCTTACCAAAGAATCAGGCAACTGTCATTTCCCAGATCAAAGAAGATGACCTCCGCTTGTTTCGCGCACAAATGAATGACTGCGCCGGTTTTGAACGGGACTTTGCCCGGATCGCCCATCAATATAACGCGGATATCATCCGAATCGAACAGACAGACAACCAGACCGACGTCTTTGAAATGACGATTCCGCTGGACCAAACGGGTTCATCTGCTTATAAATACCGGATTTACCTGGATAAATACTCTCAGGTCCCGATACGCTATGAATACTATTTTCGCGCCTCAGCAATCAATCATTATCGCATGAAAGAATATCTGGTTCTAACCCAACTGACGGAAAACGAATTCCAGGCTCGTATCGAAGCGCTGGGATTCAAAGATGACTTAACACCCTAGCAATCATGATTAGCGCCCTTTCGGACGGGCCGGATCCGCTACCCAGGCTTCCAACCGGTCATAGACTCCATCTTTCCAGGTCACTCTCAGAGATTCCGCAGGTTCGGTTTTGACATGACCATCGCCATACAGAATATTGATTTTCTGATTCTCATGCCTGCCAGACACATCATTAACAAACTGGGGAAATTTTTTGGGAGAAACGGATCCGGTTTCGTAATCCGAAATAATCAAACCGGGCAGATAAGCCTGATCTTCGATAAGATTGCCGAATTCATAAGGCGGCTTATTGGTTACATGAGCCCAATTGATCATATTATAACCGCAATCCGCCATCAGGACCAGACGGGCCGGCGCCGGCAGTAATTGACTCCCCAGAGGATTCCCAGCCAGATGAGCCCGGTTGCCGGGTTCCAGGGCAGATTTACAGATCATCTGGTTAACCCCGTAATTGCCCCAGAGAGGATTTTTCAGGTTATTTTCAACAATATTACGGGATGGACATCGAAAAATGCTATCTTCATAGAAATCATCGACTCCGCTATAAGGGGAGAGAAAATTCTGCCACCACCACCCCATACGATCATAGGAAGCATTTCCCAGAAAACCTCCCGGAGGTTTGCCGGCAATCAGAAAGGAGGCATCATCATTAAAAGCCCAGGGAAACGAACTATAATTCTGATCATATTGGGACATACTGTCGGCAATTCGTCTGATCTGGTTGATGCAGGATGTAGTCTGACCATTCTGGCGTAATGTATCCATCGCGGTAACAATGACCGTAAATAGAACAGCCAGTATTATCAGAACCAGCACAAGTTCAAACAGGCCAAAGCCCCGCCTGGATTGTCGAAGTATCATACTGAGTCAAAAAAAGTCTGAAAGGGGAAGTCTGATTGGAAAAAATGAACAGTAACAAATTGACAAAAAGGACATTACCGTCCCCCTATACAGTATGAAAAACTGTCCATACAGTAAACCGTATGATACCAATTCCCAGCCTGAAAGTCAATATTGTAGAGCGAGCGTATATAACCAATTATCAGCCAAAGCTTTAAAAATACTGTGGGGAAAAGATGGTGCGCCGGGAATCTAACGACAGATCGTGTATGTGATATTATCGATAGTGATACTGGATCTATATACCGTATCCCATTTTCCTGTGATACTGCATTGATCGGGATCCAAATAATTACACAGGCACTCACACCAGGATGAGATGGGATAGTTTTCTTCGAGGCAGATCCCGGAAGCCGCCGGTTGACAATACCAGCGTTCGTAAGTAATCTGATAATTTCCGCTGGAACGTCCATGCCATATGGGAGGACATAACGATACGGTATACGATTGCAATAACCCGGTGCAGGCATACCCCTGGGCGCCATAAATCGATTTCATCTGGGACTCATTGAGTAATTGAACCGTATCGGGGATATCGACCTCCTGAGTAGCGACGATCAACGCCGCGCCCAGTTTCCATTGCTGCTCAAATTGTTGACGATCGATACGATAGTAAAAATGATCGCGTTGAAAATCAATCAATCGGACGTAGTTGTCATCACATTCACCCAGAACACAAAAATGATTTTCAGGAAAATTGATTAGAATCTGACAATGATCCAATGCCATCAAGGTAGACAGGTCTGCCAGAACAGGCCTGACCCAATATCGTCTTTCATATAAATATCGATAAATTTGATCGAGTGTCGAGGTATTATCCCGATTAATCAGTTTTTTCAAATCTTGATAATACGTTGTTACCTTGAATTGATCCAGCATATAACGGACAGACGAGGTAGCGCAATTGTACACAACCTGTCCAGACAACGTGTTCAACTCCTTTTTTAATTCCAGCATTCTCATCGAATCGTACATACCATAGCTCTGGTAGTAGCTTAAATTTTTCCCCTTGCCCAGATGATAATGCACCAACGTATCAGCAGGCAACCGTGCGGAAAATTGATAATCTTCCGGTAATGGTTCATATTTTTCAAAAGTCCAGGTATCCGATTTCGTTAATCTAAAGCTATCGCCACTGCCGGTATAGGATTCCAGACGCAGCAGGCCGGGAACCCATTTTTTATCAAACAGTTGGTAATCACTATATTGACAAATATCCATTTCCTCTGCTTTAGGATAATAGGCTTCGACGCTTAACAGGGCATAATCGCGGGTTTTATCGAAGACAAACACCCGGTCCACCTCTTTAAATTTAACCGTAATTTCAATGTCGCCATCCTGTTCGACGCCTTTAAAAGGCAATTGAGCCAGGGATTCATAGCTATACCATTTCTGGCCCCATGCGATTTTTTCTGCATTAAACGGGCCATGAACCACCGGAATGACCCCCAGGGCATTTTCAAATATCTGAGCGGTATTAATCAAAGGGAACTGAATCGTATAATACTTGCCATCCCAATGATATATTTTGTGACCATTTGTTTTGAGGTCAAAAAATTCATACATATCATTCTGGTCTGGGGGCGGTTTGATGCTTTCATCACGAGAAAGCACCTGATAATCCCAGACATAAAGGCCATTATCAAAATAGACTGTCTCGCGTGATACGTTACGAACTTCATTGCCAAATTGATAGCGAATATTAAATGGGATGGCATTATAACGCGCTTCCTGCCAGAAATCTGCCTGTTCCGCTTTATTTTCATTTCCCAGGTAAGCTTCCTGAGTTTGTTTAATTCTGGCTTCCAGTTTATTGGGATCGGTGATCTCCGGCGCCCGATATTGTTCATAACGGGCTTGGATGACGCCTTGATTGATCCACCCGCGACTGGGAGATTGTGTCAGATGTCGAAAAATGGCCAGAATTTCATTTCGGGAAAGTTCTTTTTCCGCCTGAGAAACATTCGGCAGGATACAAACCGTTATTAAAACTAATAGATATCTGATGATCATATACACATCTGGGTAGAATCAGGTTTTTGATTATTACAATGATACCACCCTTCAGGGCGAATATCTAAATATAAATATCTACTATTATCCAAACAGCAGCCTATAACAACCCGGATTCTTACACGATACCCTGCTATCCTGTTATACATTACTACCATTATGAATTCTAAAAACGCGGCGGACCAGCGAGCGGTGTGCAATAACTCACCAGAGTACATCGAAGGGGATTCGATGTCCCCTCTCTTCCGGACTAAGAGATTTCCTAGCCCTCAATTTTCTATGGTTTGGCCCGTTATTCTTTTTCCATAATCTAAAGCGTATGAAAAATGGAAACATGGATATAAATTTCGATATTTTTACTTAAAAACGACCCGGGAATATTTACAATTCTTTTATTTACAACATGTTACAAAACAGAAATTTTTTCGATTTTTTTCGATTTTTTTGTGAGCCGCACCCGGTTATCCAATCTTAATCCGGCGATCCAGATAAGACCGGCCTGATCACAAATCACGCCCAGACGATCCCGGATTGAAATTGGAATTTTCAGATCGGTCATCAAATCGCCCACTTTTTTTCCACCAGGGGCTCCCAGCGGATGAATTGTATCTCCTGGCTGACGGTTTCGAATAAAAAGAGGCTCCTGTAATCGATCCGCATCGATCCATTCGAAGCCGGCGGTTTTGCCATTGAAGTTTATCGTTTTTTTATCCTGGGAAAGAATCTCTTTCTGACGAGTCAATGAGTTAATGGGGTATGATTTCTTAGCCTGCAAGTCATACCAAAGCAATCCGTTAGCAACCGTGACCACCGACTGGCCCGGTAATTCGATGGGTTGAATTTCAATACAGTGGTTCTTGCCTCCTATTCGAAACTCCAACCGATCCGCATAGCGTTCAGCGATCAAGCCTCCAGACATACCGAGTCTGCCAGTTCGATTTTTCCCGGCAAATTCGCATAATAACTGAATCTGTTTCATCCCGAGCCGGTCCAGAGGAACGTCCAGGCGATGTAAAACCTCATAAAGAATCCGGATTTGCCAGGATTTTGAACAGTCAGAGAACTGCTTCAGTCCGATAACAATCCGGGATTCATGGTGTTCCAGAATAATACCGGCTAATAACGGCTCTGTCATGTTTCCCAGCAGGCTATTCGCCTGACGCGTTAATTCACTTAACTGAATTAACGCATTATTAATCTGGGGATTGTATTGTTGCCGTAATAGCGGCAGAAGCTCGTTGCGGATCCGGTTACGGGTGAAACTGGTGTCGGCATTAGACCGGTCTTCCCGCCATTGCTGATTGATTCCAGCCAGATAATCCAGGATTTCTTTACGAGTACAGGCCAGCAAAGGGCGAATCAATAGCATCGATTTGCCTTCGCGCAAAGGGCGTATCGGAGCCATTCCCGCCAGACCTTTTAATCCTGTGCCGCGCAGAATACGGTGAAGGACTGTTTCAACCTGGTCATCGGCATTGTGCGCCACGGCAATGGTATCACAGCCACTTTCCATGGCTACCCCTGCCAGAAAATCATAACGGGCGTTTCTGGCGGCAGTTTCAATGGATATTTTCTGGTCTCGAGCCAGTTGAGCGATATCGGCACGCTCACAATAACAATCCAGACCAAGGTCTTTTGCCAGATCCCTGACAAAAACGGCATCCTGATCAGAATCCTGACCCCGCAAGGTATGGTTCAGATGAGCCATCACCAATTTACGGCAGGGCAATTGATTCATCCGGAACAGCCGAAACAAGACTTGTAACATGGCCACACTGTCCGCCCCGCCGGAAACTGCCAGCAACCAGGGAGCCTGGGCTGGCGAAACAGGAAAACCGGCAATGGATGACAGTATTTTTATTTCCAGAGGAAGCATCTGATCTGGATCAGACAGAATTTTATTATTGCTTACAGACACATTCAGGCTCCATTGAGGCGGTTCAGGCGCTATCACCTTGAATTTTCATTGGGGAATTGTAACGGCTGATCCTTACAAATGCAAATTTTCCAGAATCTAATGCAGATCCTTTTCTCTTTGCTTATTCCCTGACCAACGGAACAAATCGCACCATCATCAGTTCTTTTTTGCGAATCCGACCCTGGTCATCTTTTGTGACGAGAATTAAGCTTTGAATACCATGAACCGAGCCAACGGGTATAACCAGTCTACCGTCAGGCTTGAGTTGCTCGATCAGCGCCGGAGGGATATGCTCCGGCGCACAGGTTGCGATAATGGCGTCAAAAGGCTGCTCCTCGGGCCAGCCCAGATAGCCATCGCCACATCGTAGCTGAATGGAATCATATCCCAGTTTTTTAAGCCGTTCAGACGCAGCATGAGCCAGCGGTTCGACGATTTCAATCGTAAATACCTGTGGTGTCAATTCAGACAGTACGGCGGCCTGATAACCGGATCCGGTCCCAATTTCCAATACTTTTTTCTCCGGATCCAAGCCAAGCTGACCGGTCATAAATGCCACAATATAGGGTTGAGAAATGGTCTGATCAAATCCGATCGATAAGGGGGAATCGCGATAAGCCGCTCCCTGCTGTGATGCCGGTACAAACCAGTGACGCGGAACATTCATGATTGCATCCAGTACCTGTTCATCATTGAATCGATAGTACCTGCTGATCGTATCCACCATACGGGTTCTTTCTTCAAGCCTCTCACCCGAGCGGGGATGATTCCACTCAATCAAAGCCGGGGGATTGCCTGAATCATTATTGATATTGGTTAATACTGTTTCTTGTTTATCAATCATTACTGAATCCTTCGATGTGATATCACCCCGGCCATTCGACTCACCCCGCTTACACCCTGGCAGGGCTAAAAGTGCGATAATCAGCAAAACATACAAGCTATTGGTTAAAAACAACTTATCGGACATTGTCAAGTCCTCGGTTGCTGGAGTCCCTTATAAAGTATACCCCTCAATACCGCTTGGCGGCAAAAAGTACCAGCAGATTTTTGGATCATGATTATTTGAAATAGGGTTTGAATGCTTCATCGGGCTCGCGAAGTGAATAAATGTAAATTGAGATGCCATTAGGATCCTTGACACAAAACCCGCGATCACCCCAGGGATGGTCATCCAGCGGCACTATTGGTTCCAACCCGGAAGCCGTAAGCCGATCATAAACCTGATCGACATCTTCGACCTCAAAGTTGTAAATTAATCCGGCACTGTCAGCCAACTGCTGATGGTCTTCCTGCGGCGCCATGAACTGTAAGGTGGCGCAGGGATTGCCAAATTCAAGATTCACATACCAACCACAATCGAAAGTCACTTTCGCATCGAACAAATTGACGTAGAAATCGCGTGTTTCCGCCACTTTATCCGTCGTAAACGCCGGTGAGATATGGTTCATTTTCATTGTGTCTCCCTGTCTGACCAGAATCTGTAATGTTATTAGCCAAGACGCGTCTATCAGTATATAATATGTCTACGCGCAAAGTTAGCAAAAAGTAAAAAAAGACCGTAACATGAATATATTTAAACACTTACAAAGCGTCAGTTTTCTGTTTTGGCTGATCCCGGCACTCTTTATCGGAGGATGGCTGATATTGCTGATTCTGTGTTTGCGCCGCCGGGAATTTTACCGTTTGTTTGACAAAACCTCCGTAACCCGGTTTTTCTGGTTAATCACATTTCCATTTTTGAACCCGGCGCTTACCTTTTTATACCTGATATTCGGGCAATTCCGATCACCCGCCAAAGTGGCCGGCTCAGCGATGCGCTGGACCATGCGCGGTACGGTAGTAGCCATAATTATTCTGGGTTTTTATGTACGGGTACCGGTATTTGCCCACGGCTGGATGGATATGCTGCGCGGTCCGGAGCTTCAACAGGAGAAAGGATACAACGCGCATGCGGCAACGATCGTCAGCAACCAGTCGACCTCAACCAGTTCGTCCAGCGCACAGACGAATCATTGCCCGATCGCCTGCCGTTCCCTGTGGCTTGTACCGGCAGATAATGAGATCCTGACAATGATGATCTGCGATTATCTGGAAGAAGCGCTGCAAAAATCCAAACTCATCCAACAGATTGCTTACTTTCGCGACCAACCGATACCGGCCGGGCAAAGAACCCCCGATATTGTCATGCAAGTAAGAGTCGATCATTACCAGACGCACAACTGGCCGCTGAAATATGATCTTACGGCCAGTATCAAGGCCAACGCCTTCCATGGCCCCTGGGGCAACCGTTGCCATCATTTCGACAATAATTCGATTCCCGCGATGGAATTTAACTGGAATTGCGAGATTCAGCATGAGAGTACTACTACCGGCTATGAATCACATAAATTCAACCTGGCAGCAAGTAAAATTGCTGAAGAACTGAGTGATTCGCTGAAAAAATATATTGAAGGCCAACAGAAAAAAGATGGCAGTATGCCTTCTTTCCCAGATTATCTGTACCCGGATTATCAACCAGTTGACGTCCCCGATGTGCTGGCAGTTTATGAACCGGAGATTCTATTTACAGCCAGCCGCATGCTGACTCCAAATGAAACGCTGTTTCGTTTTCCGATAACCGACCCGGTTTCTGACGTACTGAAAGCGCTTTGCAGCCAGTTTAAGGAAAACGGCTGGACCATAGCATCCAGGAGTATCGGGGAACATACCTTGAATAATATCCGGATTGAAAATGATCATACCATTTTGCAGATATATCATATGCATCAGGATGATCAGGATTGGGATCCTGTCCCATTACACCATACAGAAGAGACCGTAATCGATCGCGAATATCTTTATGGCTTTTATCGCAGTCTGATGCCGCAGACGGAGATCAAAACTGCCCTGGAACGTTTTCTTAATGATTCCGTCCCGATAGAACACCTGATGTTGCTGGAAAACCTCTTCGATTATCATCTCTACGATCAGTTTATGGCCCGCCTGGAACGCGCCGAGTTGAATTCCGCAGCAATATGCCTGAAACTGGGAACCCTGTATCAATCTCGAAAGCAAACGGACAAGGCGCTGGATTATTTGAAAAAGGCGATCATTCTGGACCGGATTGGATCGGGGTCCAGTAAGCATGAATCAGACATTAAGAATCTAGCTAAAAAGCTGGAATCTGAAGCGCTACTTGATGAAGAGCTGGACACGGACTGCCTGATGGCTATGGGCGCAATCGATGCCAAAACTGTGATTGAGCATCAGCAACTGGAACTGCCGCCTGGGCGACCCTTGATCTTATTTGGTTATGATAAAAATAACACCCTGACCGTATATACCGTCAAACTAACGCCTACCCTCTCCGGCAATCCGCAACCCTGGCAAATTGAAGAGGTGACCAGCCGCAAAGGCAGTAAAAGCTGGGGAACGCAAAGTTGTATGTCCGCACAAGGGGTTTACTCAAATGTTGGCTCATTTTATCTTGATCCGGAATCGACCTCACCGATCCAGGTCCGGCTTGAATATCATACTGACGCAGAGAATGTAATGTATCAGATTGAGCCGATGGAATTATCCAACTTATAAGGCATAACAACCGAAAATGAACGTTTTATTTCAGTTTCATCCGCACCCCATCCTGCTGCCATTGCTGGAGGATGGCATCTATGCTTTTCATGGTTAATTCGATCCGCTGGCTCACATCGATAAACGATTCATAAAGCCGGGAATCAGTAGCCAACTGGCCCAAGGTGCCTTCACCGGCATTGATGGCCGCCAGGATTTTTCGCGATTCGTTCAACGCCCCGGATAATTCATCAAGAGCCACATTGGCATGAACACCCACCTGTTGATACGTATCGGTCAATCGGGTTACCGATGTTTTGATTTCGGCAACGGTTTCATCTGCGCTATCCACCATTTTATGGGCATCTTCAAGCAGGAGATCGGCTTTTCGGGCTGTCTGACGGATCCCGTCCGCGGCATCCCGGACCGAAGTGATCGCTTCCTTAATATTTTTCTGGTTGTCAGGATCACCCAGAATGGTATTGAAATGTTTAAGCACCTCATCCAGACGCATCACGGCAGTCGTCATGTTCGCATAGACCTCACGGGCTGGATCGAGCTGGTCGGGCGGCAACGGTTTCAGTTGAGTCTGCATCGCTTCGCTCAACGTTGTCATGGAAACAATCAGACTGTCGAGTTTTTTCTGGGTATCTTCGGAGATAAATTGATTGGTCATCGAAATCGATCCGTATAACTGCTGACCGCTGATTAATAGTTCCTCAGATGGCGCCTGATCCAGGACCAGTTCAAGGTAACTGGCGCCCAGGCCGCCACGTACAACCCGGGCAGTGACATTGGCGGGCACTTTGTTTGAGGATGCAACCGCCGCTTCCAGTTTGACCCCATACAATGTCGAATCCGGATGATCAGGATCGGCATAAGCCGCGGGCGGCGATACCGAAAGAATTTTTCCGACGGTATAACCCCGAAAAACGACCCGGCTGTTGGTTTTCAGATTGGCGGTTTCAGGCAGCCAGACCGTCACTATTCTGGCATCATACCGACTGACAATACTGGGCAGATCGCCAAAACGCATCACCAGCCAGCCAAACACGACCAGGCCGATCAACATGAACAAGCCGACTATCTGATTTCTGAATCTTTCATTAGGCATGATAACTATCCTTATTTTCAATACAGCCTTTAATCCAGATGAACTCCCCCGGCAAAAGCACTCCGGCCCAGAACAAACTGCTGGACCACCGGATCTGTACTATGATAAATTTCATCCGCCGTTCCATCCGCAATAATCCTGCCCTGGCTCATCATCACGATCCGGTCTCCGATCTTGGCGGCCAGTTTCATATCATGCGTCACCACAACGGAAGTGATTCTCAATTCGGTTTTTAACTTGAGGATCAAATCGCCAATAATATCCGAACGGATGGGATCCAGGCCGGTGGTGGGTTCGTCGTAGAGCACCACTTCGGGTGAAAGAGCAATCGCCCGGGCCAGGGCAATACGTTTTTGCTGACCACCGGAAAGTTCGGCCGGATAGCGGTTTTCCAACGGTTCCAGTGCCACCAGGCGCAGTTTATTGCGGACAATCTGGCGAATTTCATCATGGCTGTGATCCGTATGCTGATAGAGTGGAAACGCGATATTCTCGAAAACCGTCTGGGAATCGAATAACGCGCCGGCTTGAAACAAAAAGCCACACCGGGCACGCACCGGCACCAGCCGGGATTCGGGCAAAGGATCAATGCGCCGGCCATCAAAAAACACTTTGCCCCGGTCCGGACGCAACAGGAGAATCAACAGTTTAAGTAACACGGTTTTACCACATCCACTGGGACCGATTACTACCGTGGTTTTACCGCGTTCAATGGCAAAATCAAAATTGGTCAATACCTTGGTATCCCCAAAAGATTTTTGGATCGCTGACAATTCAAAGAGGTTTTGTTGAGTCGATTCGGTCATTAATCAAACAATAATCTGGACATCCCAGAGGGTTTCATAGATGGCTTTGGTGATTACGGCAAGTACAAAATTTAACAGCAGGATTGCTATAAAACTATAGACGAACGCTTCTGTGCAGGCCTTGCCCACTCCCCGGGCGCCCCGGTCGCAATGGAATCCCTTAAAGCAACTGATGAGAGAGATACTGGCGCCGAAAAAGAAGCTCTTGGCCACACCTACCCCGACATCCCACAGCTGCACGATATCGGCGCTGAATCGCCAATAGGCCTCGGAATTGATCTTATAATAAAACACACTGATGACATAACCGCCGATTACTCCCATCAAGTCGGCATAAATTGTGAGAAAAGGCATGAGCAAAACACAGGCCATAAAGCGGGGCCAGACCAGATAACGGAGCGGATTCGCGCCGATAGAACGAACGGCATCAATCTGCTCAGTCACCCGCATGGTGCCAAGTTCGGCTGTCAGAGCCCCCCCTACCCGGCCGGCCAGCATAAAGGCAGCCAGCACCGGGCCCAGTTCCTTGACAACGGAAAGGTTGATGAGACTGCCCATACGATCTTCGAATCCCATCCCATAGAGCTGGCCATAACTTTGTACCGCCAGGGTCATCGCAACAAACGCACCGGTAATCATAACAACCGGAACGCTTTTGATACCAATTTCGAACATCTGTGCCCATAAGTGGTTACGGCCAGGCATGGGGCGGGTGCGTCCGGTAATAACCGGTGCTAGGAGAACAAACCAGGCAAATCGCCAAAAACTGCCGAAATCTTCAATAAAGTTTACAATTCGTTTTCTCATAACATAGTTAATTAAAATTGTAAGCATAATTAAGACGGTTTTGAATGAAATAATTCACGTCGTCATCCCGATTAATGAGATTGCCAAGCACAAAGCTTTTTCCATATTACCTATTTTCGCTATTTTTCAACACGAGTCTTAGTTAAATTTGAAGTTAATCGCAGGGTATTATTGCAGTAAATACTGATGTTTTAAAACGTTAATGCTTGACTTTCCCATAATTCTATTTAATATCGATATCTGTATTTCACAAGAATTTGCAGGTATCAGAGTTTCTTTTTTTGGTAACAAACCGTCAATTTCTCCGTCTATAGATAATAAAAATGGGAAAGGACAGGCTTAAATTGTCCAATGATCAAACGAAGCTTTGAATCATACGGATCCAGTTATGAACACACAATGTAAACACTGCGCCCGAAAACTGGTTATCCCAGATTTTCTGGCGAATCAGGAAGGCACCTGTCCATTCTGTAATGGCAGTTTCAGCCTTAATCCTGATATCCCATCAGTGACCCCACTGACGGTTACAGCCTCCCCATCTCCTGTATCAAAATCCGAACCAGTCAAACCAGAGAAGATCCCGGCCAATCCGGAATCGGCCCCCCCCGACAATACTTACGCCCTCCATCTGGAAGAAGACGATGATATTGTCCTGGCTCCATGCCCCAATTGCGGGGAATTGATACCCAGGGATGGTTCCCCCTGTTTTAATTGTCATATCCAATCCTATTAATATCATTATAGAGGTGACCTGGCAGTGAAAATCGATAACACAGATCGACGCGAACGAAAGCTGGTCAAGCGGATTGTCTGCCCCAACTGCTGGGCCCGGTTTTCACCGGAAGAGATTCTTTTCGTCGCCCGGCATCCCGATTTGATCGGCGATCCGGTCATCGGCAGTAATGAGTTTTTACGGTTTTCTCCCATGCGGTTCAATCTCGATGGCGACGCACTGGACGACCGGGAAGCGCCCACCTCCACCATGGCCTGTCCGCATTGCCATCTGGAAATCCACGAACAGCTATTGGAAATCGCTCCCTTGTTTATTTCACTGGTGGGCGCTCCGGGAGCCGGCAAATCCTATTTCCTGACCAGTATGATCTGGTGCCTGCGCAATACAATGCCGCAATTCAAGCTGCAATTTATCGATTCGGATCCTTTTGCCAACAGCGTCATCGCCGATTATGAGAATCTGCTCTTTATGAATCCGGATCCGGAATCCCCCACTCAGATCCCCAAAACCCAGGCGGATGATCCCCGTTTATATCGCATGGTCATGCGCAAAGATGTTCCGGTACGCTGCCCCAGCCCGATCCAGTTCACCACCCGGTTGGCGCGGACCCATCCCCGCTATCGTCAGGGACATCGCAACGGCAGAGCGATCGTGCTGTATGACAATGCCGGCGAGGATTACCTGCCGCAAAGCGAGGACTTTTCTTCCGTGGCAACCCGTCACCTGGCCAAATCGAATATCTGCTTTATGTTGTTCGATCTGACCCAGGATCCACGATTTGCCCGTTTCTGCACGGATGACCGGCTACGAACGGCCAAACAACCCATCCGGCAGGAATCGATTCTCAGGAATGTCGCCTTACAAATACGCCGTTATTCCGGCCTGCCCGATCAGGCGCGCGTCAAAGCGCCCCTGGTGGTCATTGTACCGAAGTTCGACGCGTATCGGGGAATTGACGGGATAGATATTACCAGCGAACCGTTCATTCAGAACAGCGAAGGCGGTTTAAGTCTCGACACGGCCCGGATCGAACGCTATAGCGCCCGGCTACATACCTTGTTCGAAGAGATCTGTCCCGAACTCAATACCTGTGCCGATGATATTACCTCAACCGTGGTGTATATTCCCGTCAGCAGCCTGGGTACTCCTCCGCAATTCATCCGTGAAGCCGGCCGCGAATTCTACGGCATCCAACCCAGTCAGGTTCATCCCCGCTGGGCGACCATTCCGTTATTGTATTCGTTGTGCAAATGGGCCACCGGCATCATACCTGCAGCCGGTTCATCCAGACAGGAGGATTAACCGGTCATGAGCAGTGAACTGATTTACACCTCCAGTCAGCAGGGTCTCAAACAGGGCAGCCGCGGTTTTTGCACGGTGGCCGTGACGGCCGGGCTTTCACGTGCCATCGCCGGAAAAATGGAAATGCTCAGCGGTTATGAATTCGCGTACCCGCTGTCCGATTCCAACTATCACCATAACCCGGTTAATTTTGCCCATACGATCATTTCGGTTGCCAATCGTTCCCAACATGTCCTTTCGCGGGTGGCCGCCAGCGGCACCGATTATACCGGTCGCGCCAATAAGATCGCCCATCATATCCTTCTGACCGGCGAAGACCTGCACCCGGCCGGTCCCGCCTGGATGATTCAGCAGATCCAGCAAAACCGGCTGTTTCGAGAAGTCTGGCAACAGGCTCCGTGCGAACTGCCCTATGGCCACATCACCGAACAACTGCCCCGGACTGACCAGGCGGGCGTCCAGCTTGCCAACTGGCAGACCCTGACCGGAGATCCCGGCTGGGCCGGATGGCTGATCGAGCAATACCGGAACGACCCGGAAAATCCTGTCTTCATCATCTATCAGCCGGGTTTGCCTGTATTAGATTTGTTCGTCGAGGCGTTGCGCCTGCTGCCATCGGAAGAAAGATGGCAGGTGGGATTCGCGACCTACTACACTCAATTGCCCACGGGTTGTCATTATCATTGGCGGGCACTGATAAAAGGCTCGCGCGCCCAACAGGAAATTGAACGCTACCGCGCGCCGCAGGTCATCGATTTAACCGGCCCACTGCCACCACTCACCAGCGCGAGCCGTTACGTCGCGGCGGCCCGTCAGGGCCGGGCGCCGGCTCCGATCACGCAAACCGCCAGATCCCAACCTCCCGGCGAGAAGAATAGCTATGATCCTTCGCTTTATGACACCACCGCGCCGGTCGACGATGATTTGTTTGGACTGCGGGATTTACAGCAAACTCAAGCTGATGAAGAGACGCCGGTTTACTGGTCTGCCGCGCGCCGCAATCATAACAACCAGATCCTTCAGATTCTCTGGATTCTGGTACCGGTATTTGTCCTGGTTATCAGTATCATTATCTGGTCGATTATTCGCAGCCATCAGTCCGACCGTGTCCCGGACACCCATGACTTAGAGTCACAAATGACTGACAATGCTTCTGCATCTGAACAAAACAAACCGCCCCGGGCCCTCGACACCCACTCTCAACCCCTGGCGATTCCTGCTAAAACGGATCAAACCAGCCAGAACCACTCATCAAATCCCGGTCGTTCCGACTCGAATATAAAGAATGTCAATTCTGAAGGATTGCCCCCACTGGAAAGCCGGCTCCGAACAAAACCCAACGACTCGGAGTTCCCGGCAGGGTATGATAAAATTGTCTTGTATGGCAATCCTGAAACCATCGACCTGGGCCGGTCGGTGGCCGTTTATGAGCGGATCAATAAGCTGAAAAATGTCGCGACCGGTTCAGCGGGCGGTTCGATCAGCCATGCCATCCATCAATCGCAATTGGCCATCACCATCCCGTTGCCTTCCAACAATATCGCCCTGCCCAGACTGGGTACCATTGAATACGCGATCGATGAAAGCCAGGGACACCGGATACTCCGTCACCTGTCACATGACCCCGGAACGGAATCCTGGCTTAATTATTATGTTCTGGAATTCGTATCGGATTCCGAAAAGAAAGTCTTCCAATATCGAAAACAACCGCCCTATACCTTGACGGGTATCTGTTTTCCGGGCCAATCGACCGTCATTACCGTTGACGATTACCCGGCCCAGTCGTTATTATGCATTGATCACAAAGACAATACCGTTTATCGCGACAGTCAGGATGAATATCAATTGACCTGCCGGCTCAAAAACAATGGTCAGATCGATATTGAAATAGAGGACACCCATGGCATGATCAATCGCGCCTGCCGATATGAAACAGACAAAATTGAGTCGAATCGCCTGCAAGAGGAAATCGCCCGGGAAGAATCGGCCGCCCGGAAGAACCAGGACTTAGTGGCTGATTTGAAGACACAATTACGCCGGCTGCAGGAGGCTCATGCGGAGATTCCGCAACCGTCGTATCAGGCAATTTCCGGCAAACTCCGGAAAGAGACCATCCCGGTGATCGATGCCTGGGGGCTTCCGGTCGCCAATATCGCTTTGTCCTTACGGGAGATCAACCAGCCATGAGAGGTAAAAGATGACGACACAGGAAGCCGTCAGAGCCATCAAAGAGATTATCGCGTCCGGCCGAACGGTGGAACGCGAGACACTTTATCCCTACGCGGAAACGCATGCCCAGGCTTGCACGCGGATCATGGAAAAAGCGTTCCATGCGGATCGATTACTAAAAGAAAACAAACGGGCTGAAGCCTTGAGTCTGGTGCAGAAAAACCCGGACCTTAAGGCGGAATATGAACTGGTCGATTTTGAAACAGTGAACGATTGGTGGACTCTCTGTGAAAATTATGACTTACCGCGATGCCATCTGGTTATCCCGGAAATGATTACCCGCACTATCAATGCATTGTATTCCGCCCGGCCTGAATATGCCGCGCTGTTACGCCGGCACCGATTGCTGGCTTTAAGCCGCGGTTCACTGGGCGAACGACTCCATGTCCTGCGCAAACTGGCCGAGCTGGATGCCAGCTCGGCATTCTGGAAAAAAGATATCGCCCTGTTCGAAAAGGCCTGGCTGGAACATCTCAGCGTGGAAGCGGTGCGCGCCGATCGCGAAGGCGATCTGCCCGCCCTGGAACGGATTGCCGGTGAATTGCAGGATGCCACCTGGCAGGATCCTCAGGCCGCCAATTTGCTGACCCGGGTTCGCGATTTAATCGTGCCCCATCGTAAACAGGCCGTCAACCGGCGTTATCGGGATCTGGCGGCTTTGATGCTCCAGGCCCATGAACACATGGATGATCTGGAAATGACCGGTCTTTACCAGGGTTGGCAGGATTTACAGGATCAATACGGAATCGGACCTGACGCCGAACTGGAGCGGCAGACCGAAGCCGCCCGCGCCTGGATCTGTGAAGTAATCGAACAGCAACAGAAAGAGTTAGATTATCTTCAGGCCTGTGAAACCCTCGATCAATTTGTGAGTGAGCCGGGAGGCGATCTGGCGGAACTGGATGAACTGGCGGCCCGGGTTTTGTCATTTGAAATGGATTTTCCCGAACTGCTGGCGTTACGCTATAACACCAAACGCAAAGAGCTGGAGAAAAAGGCGCATGCCCGTTTTATCACCCGCCTGGTGGCGGTCGTGGTCACGCTGGCGCTGTTGGCCGGCGGTGCGGCCTGGTTGATCGATGCCCAGATGCTGCGGCAGAATATTAATAAATGGCAGACCAACCTGACGGCCGCCCTGACCCAGGACAACTTTGAAGCGACTGCCGCGCTGTTTGATGAGTTGAAGAAACACCCCCGGATCCTGACTGATCCGGAAATTCAGAGCTTGCAGGGAGAGTTTGCGCTCATGGAGCAAAACGAACAGGCGCGCCGTTCGGAACTGGCCGAGTGCATGGCCCGGCTTGAAGCGGGAGATTATTCGGCCCAGTTGTTTGTTCAGGTTGACAAGCTGACCCGGACAGCCCGGGAAAAAGCGTTGATTGAGCCTCACCGCCAGGCTTATCTGAAAAGCGAAGACGCCGAGCAGCGCCGGCTGAATGAGACCTATAAGCAGCAACTGGCCGATCTGGAAACCCTGTACTCAACTTTAACTAGCCTGCCTCTTGACAATATTGACACGATTACCCAGGAAGTGGAAAAATGTAAATTTCATGCCACGCAGCTCATGAACAGTCCCAGGGTGTTCGCACATATCGCCGCACGCGCCCGGGGCATCAGCCAGTCCAGTGAGGATTTTCTCCGGCGCGCTCATACGGAACGGGATATCAATAAAATCATTGATGAAATGATTTCAAGCATTTCAAGACCGGAACGCATTGCGGCCATGGTGCAACAGTTCATCGAAAACTATCCCAGGGACCGTCATACGATCGGATTCAAAGCACAACTTCCCAGTTATGATTCGGTTGCCGCCATGGCACAATGGCGCGCGATTCGCGCCCGCATGTCCGGCGACGGCCTGGTGACTCACGCCCGGCAGATCGACCAGCTGTATCCTTTGATCCAGACCTATTGCCAGACGTATCCCAATGCGGCCAACGCCCCTACCGCTCAGGCGTGCCTGGACTATTTCAATAAGATCAAACCCGCCTGGGAAGCAGACCTGTTTATCTATTACGATGAATTGATTTCCATTATGAGTGTGCCGCTCATGTCCGATTGCAAGATGGCCCAATCCGGTGACAAGACCTATTATGTTTCGGGCCAGTTGACCGTCGATGCCATATTCGAAAAGAAGGAACTGGGCGAAAAAAACTGCAAACTCGATTATTTCTATAACGGCAGCGGTAATACCCGGTCAGTTTCATTGTCCTGGACCGATGTCCGCAACACGCTGGCCGATGCGCCGCAAAACGATTTGTACCGCAAAATAAACGCTCACATTGAGCAAGGCCGCTTAACTTCGCAACCCAACTGCAGCCAGACCTTGCTGGCCTGCCTGCATGACACGATCCAGAGCAAATGCGATCCCATCCTGAGTATATCGCTGGCGCGGCTGCTGGCGGACTACCTCGAAAAAAGTCAACCCTGGACCAACGATGCGATTGTCCGGATGCGTAATCGTATCGATGAGATTGACCTCGACGTAGCCTGGATGGATCCCGATAGCGTGGAAGCCACCGCCATTCGTCCCAGGGCCCAGCGTATCCTTGAGGCGCTCCAAAATGATTTTCAAGCCGCCGGGCGTGAACAGGATGCCCGCCGGGCCGACTGGCGTTTTCAACTGGCTTCTTATGAGCCGATCGGCATCGTGATTGACGGCCGGCTTTGCGGCGCCGGCGATTGGGCTCCGGAACCGCCGGTCACTGTCTATCAACTGGCGCTTGATAATGGAGGCCGGTTCGCACCTCAGTCGCTGCCAATGGTCGACGCCGGTAATCCACCAGGTATGAACCTGACCCATGTCATGGATGGCGCCATTCTCTTTATCCGAAATGATACGATTTCCAGCCAGGAGTCCCAATGAAAACAATTGCCGAAAAAGTAAATGAATCGATTGCTTCACGACCCTGGTTATCCTGGCGTCGACAGGATTTCGAGAAAAAACTTGTCCTGCCCGCCGGCAAATTTACCCATCCCGGCAGTCTGGCTCCCCTGATCATCGCCATTGCGCTTTCGGTGATTTTCTATCTCGCGCTACCCATGATATCCATTCCCCAAAACTATATCGACATGTTCACCCAGCGGGGCTTGATCCCCTATTTCATTGTCTTTTTTACTGCCTGGGCGCTCGGGGTGCTTTTTATTAAAGCGCGTAAACTCAAAACCCAGGTCTCCGCATTAAAACTGAACATCATCCCGCCGGATTCACCCGGATTCATTATCACCCCGGTATCGGTTGAACAGGTCATCGCCAAGTTGAATAAAGAGGTGGAAGACCCGCAGGAATTCATTCTGACCCGCCGGATCCTGATCGCGCTGGGCAACCTGCGCAATATCGGCAATATCTCCGATGTCGACAAGATCCTCAACACCCAGTCCGAGCATGACGAATCCGCCATCGATTCCAGCTATACCCTGTTACGCGGTCTGATCTGGGCAATTCCAGTGCTGGGTTTTGTCGGCACGGTACTGGGGCTTTCCGTCGCGCTGGGATCCTTTGGCGGCGTCCTGGCGGCCGCCCAGCAAATGGACCAGCTGAAAGACGCGTTGCAAACGGTCACCGGCGGATTGAGCACCGCTTTTGAAACCACCCTGGAAGGTCTGGTCGCCACCCTCATCATCCACATGCTGATGATCGGGGTCCAGCGGCGCGAGGAACAGTTTCTGGATGACTGCAAGGATTATTGCCAGAAACACATCGTCTCCAAATTACGACTCTCATCCATGTAACACTTATGGCCCGATCAAAGATAAAAACCGCGCGCATCAGTTTGTTCGCTTTTCAGGATGTCATGGCCTCCGTGATCGGCATCCTGTTTTTTATCGTATTCATCATGGCCCTGAACCTGACCCAGGCCGCGCCTTCGGCCGCGCCCAGTCCGTCAGCCGTCAATGAATTCGATCTACTCGAAAACCAATGCCAGTCGCTGCGCGACACGCTATCCCTGGAACAGGAAAAGCTAATCACCATGATGCAACATGTCAACCGGGCCGGCGAAGGTCAGGATCACCTTAAAACAACTCTGAGCGAATCCCGGGATTCGCTCAAAATCCTTATGGACCAGATCGCCCGGGATATCAAACGATTTGAAAAGCTTTCACTGGATAATTACCAGATGCAGGCCAGACTGCAAGCGCTTCAAAACCAGTTGCAGGGATTACAACAATACCGTGAGACTCTTCTGGGCGGTATCGACGAGATCCAGAACAAACCCCCGATCGCATTTATTCTGGATGAGTTGTGTACCCAGATGCCCATTCTGGTGGAACTGACTGAACATCGTCTGGTCGTTTCCGATCTCGGGATCAACAACATCACCGTCTTTGCCGGTGAGGCGCTCGAAACCCGAATCGCCCGCTTCATGGCCTGGGCCGGGCAACGGGATAAATCCCGCTACTATTTTGTTCTGTTCGTGAAACCGTCCGGTGTTTTCTATGCCGACGATATTCAACACGCCATGAAAGATCAAGGGTTTACTATTGGACTGGATCTCATCCCTGAAACCCGGAATTTATTTGAAATCGCGCCATGAAAAAAAAAGGCAACGACAATGATAGTCTCGAAATGCTGCTGGATACCATCTGCAATATCTTTGGCGGCATTATTCTCATGACGTTGCTGATCGTCCTGCAAACACAGACAGCCGCCAACCAGTTGCAAAACCGCCAGAAACGCCTTGATGCCGATTCAGTGCGAAGCCAGCAGCTTCAGGCCGAATATATCCGGCTTCAGCAGCTGATTGATGATGTTCGCCAGCGCCAACAGGATCTGCAAAACCAGTATCAGGACCGCTTAACGCCTGAAATCGTCGCCAGTATCGAAAAAAACACCCAGTATGAACAGGCCTTAATATTGGCCCAGGCCAAACAGGAAGCCATTAACCAGTTGATCGATGAAGCCATTGCCGACCAGTCCCGGCAGGAACAAACCCGAACCGAACTCACTGCCCAGATCGGTCCGCTGAAAGCAGAAACCGAACTGCTGGCCCGCCAGTTAAATAAGAACGCGGAAATGCCGCAGAACATGCGTCTGCCCTACACCCATTATCAGGAATTTTCCAATTTCTATGATTGTGTCATAATGGGAAATGTCGTTTACAGTCTCAACGACCCTATCATGAAGGTCGGCGCGGCCCCCCGCACCTGTGGTCATTGCCGGATCAGTTCCCAATCCGGGGAATCCGGCATCAAGGTCGAACCCATCAAAGGCCAGGGTTATGCCCTGCAAAACGGCCAACCCGGCCAGGATTTTTTCGACGCAATCAAACCGTTTAACGCGCTTAATATCTTTGTCTGCGGCGATGACCAGTCGTTCAAAACCTTTCAGATTATAAAAAATGCTGTCTTGAACCGGAACTATTCCTACCGGACCGCCTACTATTCACCCCAAGCCGGCCTGGTCGTTTACCCGGCTTACAGCCTGCCGGTTCAATAATTTTTTCTAACTGCGACTGTATCATGAATCCAACACCACACATTTGAAAATGACCAAACCATCATGAGACTAATCGTATTACTATTATTGATCCTTCTGGTGATCTGGCTGCTGTTCAGCCGGTTATCCTGTCAGCCGGCCGGCCAGTCCGGTGGACGCGAATCTGATTCCTCCGCGCAGAATACCTCCAGTGATTCTGACACACAATCTTCTGGTCAGGAAACTCAATCACAGACCCAGGAAAAAGAAGGCCACCCGGCAGATGCCAATTCAACTCCGGAATCGACTGATAATACTGGCGCCCAGCCGAACGGTATCGATCCGGGGCTTGTGCCCGAAATCAATCAACTGCAGGGCTTGAACTGGAGCAATACCCGTCCAACCGGATCGGTTACCTTTGAATCATTACCCCCCCCACCGGCCATGCTGGCCAATAAAGTCTATCAACAATCCGATCAAAACAACGCACCTGATTTCATGCCCGGCGGCTATCAGACCTGCCTGGTCCGGTTCAAATATGGCGATCGAATCGAAATAGAACGACGTTATGCGGATGGCAATGTTCTGATCTGGCGGTCAAAATACCGTAAACTGGATGAAACTACCTGTATTCTGGCTGATAAACCCGATCCGGAAATCTATCGAGGTCTGGAAATCGAAGGCCTGACACCGCCGAATAAAAACGTCAACGTTTTACAACCAATCAAAATTTTTCTCAAAGACAATACGATTCTGATTGATGCAAAGTATTTTAAACAAAAGAATTAAAACAAAATACCCCATTCCACTCGTCGGGCTGCGAATCCACGCCCTGAGATCTGTCATTTGCTAAAACGCAAATGCTTGACTAAATAATTCGTAAACAATTATTTAAAAACAAGTTACAAATTTTAATCCATTAAAATCCGTGGATAAATTTTAATGTTTTTTATAAATTTGCAATATCCAGCCGTTTTTTGTATTTTACTGGTATAAATCTTCATTTTCGAGATCACCTAAAGGATTAACACAAAAGAGAATAACCCCATTTTTCATTAGTTTTATTCACTTAAGATAAGGAAGTTACAATTATGTCAAAGATTACTCGCCGTCAGTTTGTCAAGCGTACTGCCATTGGTATGGGGTGCGCGGTGGGATTTCCCAGCCTGATCCGGGCCCAGGGACTTAATGAAAAACTCCAGGTTGGATTCATTGCCGTAGGCGGCCGGGCCGGAGCTCATACCGATGAATCTCATAAGGCAGGACTCCAGTGTATTGCTTTTGCCGAAGTAGACAAAACCCGCTGGGGTGGCGTACATGGTAAAGAAGGCTGGAAAGAAGCCGCCGGTTATACCGATTGGCGTAAAGTCTTTGAAAATCATGGCAAGGATCTGGATGTCATTTTCGTCGCTACCCCGGACCACACCCATTTCGCCCCATCCATGACGGCTGTTTCCATGGGCATTCATTGCTATACGGAAAAGCCGCTGACCTGGTCGGTCCGCGAGGCTCAGTTGCTGGCTGCCGCCTATGCCAAAAATCCCAAGGTGGTCACCCAGATGGGTAACCAGGGTCACGCCGGCAATGGCTGGCGACTGGCGTACGAATATGTCAAAGCCGGCGCCCTGGGCGATATTGTCGAATTCCATACCTGGACCAATCGCCCGGTATGGCCGCAAGGCGGCGATCGCCCGGACTGGACCACCCCGGTACCCAGCACCCTGGATTGGGAAGCCTGGATCGGGGCTGCGCCGTGGCGCCCTTATGCCGGTCCCAAAGATGGCAGCAAAGACAAAAATGGCCCGTACCACTCCTTTAACTGGCGCGGCTTCGTTGATTTCGGTTCAGGCGCTCTGGGCGATATGGCCTGTCACACCACCGATGGCATCTACGCGATCATGGATCCGGGCTATGCCGCCACGGCAGAGCCAATTATCATGACTGGACCGGTTACTGATCAGTGGCCGTTGGGTATGGTCATTAAAAGTACCTATCGTGCCAGGAATGGCCGTCCAGGCTTTACCACCTTCTGGTACGAAGGCAAAGACAAAAATGACAAACCATATATGCCCGAAACGCCCGAAGAACTGAAAGTTGACGGTCGTGAGCTGCCCAGAACCGGTAACCTGGTCGTGGGTACCAAGGGCAAGATGCTGGTTAATGATGACTACTGGAATATTTCTCAGTTGATTCCAACCGCCCGGCATAAAGAGTTCGGCAAACCCAAACAACTGCTCGAACGCTCTCCCGGACACCACGCGGAATTCTTCATGGCCTGCCGCGGCGAAAAACCGCGTGAATTCAGCCAGTCAAACTTTGGCTACGCCGGTCCGATGACCGCCAATATTCAACTCGGCAACCTGTGCGCCCGCGCCGGCAAGAAGCTGGTATTGAATGAAGAAGGCAAGATCATCAATGATCCGAAGATCAACGATCTGGCCTGGCGTGAACCGCGTAAAGGCTGGGGCCCGCTGGAAATGAAAGTCTAAGCGCTTTTTATCTCAGATTTATTCAGGCCGTTGCTTCACAAAAGAGGCAACGGCCTTTTTTAAGCTGGTTCCAACTTATACCCAATGGGCAGGAAAATCCCTGATCGCTCGCAAGATAAGTTTTACTGGTGTAGAACTTATATCACGGTCTGGCGGGCATTTTCAATTGTAAGCAGTATAACAACAAACCGTCAGCCAGGCTTGAACCACAAAAAGTCAGCGGACGCAAACCGTTTCCTCCTCGTCAAATCATATAACCAACGGTAGGTGGATCCCAGAATTGGGCTGTTTCTGGATGAGCATGACAATGCAAGATAGTGTTTATTCTGCTCTTATACTTGAATTACAGGTTAAAAGGGTGTCGGTGGCGCTAGATCACGCAACGGACTGATTGCCTGTATTTCATTATATTCCAGACAGTTACGTCACGAATCCTCACACGTCAAACATGAATCCGGGACAAGGATAATAATTTTTGAATTATTCCTGTTGGTTTTTTTGGTAAAACTCTGGTGTTATAATAGCATATGGATGCATGATCGTTAAATCTCTAAGGAGCCGTCCATAAATAAATGCTGCATTTATCGCACAGCTTGTTGTCAGATTCAGTCGCGCCGATTGAGCGAAACCGCAGGCATAGCGGTTCTATGTCGAGGATTTCGCGATGGAGAAGCGGCTGAAGATGGTAGCAAGATGGGATGAGAAATGAAGTATTTATTGATGAACGGTTCCTAAGGTCACCCGTCAATGATAGAGAAAAATACCGGACAGAATAAAAATGAACCATCTCGATTAAGTCCTGATGAATTCATTCATCTGCTAACCGTCCACCAAAGAAAGATATACGCATATATCCTGAAATTGGTGCTCAACGGCCACGACGCGGATGACCTGCTCCAGGAAACAACATCTGTGATGTGGAAAAAAATCAACACGTTCATTCCTGGCTCCAATTTTCTGGCCTGGGCATTACGAATCGCCCATTTCAATATCTTGCGTTACCGTGCCCGGAAACCCTTGTTAATTCTGGATGATGAAGTATTTGACGGATTGCATAAACTTGAGTTCAGGCAAAGTGATTTAACCCAGAACTACTTATCTTATCTGCAAGATTGCTTGAAAAAAATGACCGATCAGGACTACCAGATGGTCACCCTGAGATATATCAATAATTTGAAAGTCAAACAAATCGCGGAATTAACCAATCGTACCACTCAGAGCTTATACCGGACGATTGGTCGGATTCATTCCAATCTATTGCATTGTGTCAGACATAAAATGGCAACTGAGAAATGAACTCCATGAACACGCACGATTCATCTATGATTAGGCTTCGCGATCTTCTGATCAAAGCGTTGGAAGGCGAAGCCGACCAGAATGATATTACCGCCATTAACCGGATATTGAAAAGCAGCCCCCGGATGATGCGGTTTTATTCCGATTTTATCGATATCCATTTGGCTTTAAACGAGTTTAAAGATTACCCGGAACTGAATAATTACGAATCTTTTTTTAACACAGCAACAACTGGCGACTTCTGGGCGGACCTGGCTGAACTTGAACGGACCGCCCCTCCCCAACCTCAAGAAGAGCCGAACCCGATCCCACCTCCGGCCAGACTATCCGAGCCAATCCGGCCCATCAAACGCCAATCGTTCATGCCGGCATTGCTATCATTCGCAGCCTTGCTTATCCTGATACTATATATCGAATTCAATCCACGAAATTCGATTCCCACGGTCGCTCGAATCACCAAAGCCCAGTCGGTCCAATGGACTGATAATTTTCCAGATAAACCAGGGGCCTTACTTCGTCAAGGTGAAACGCGTTACCTGTTGACAGGATTTGTTGAACTTAGCTTCGTTGAAGGGGCTCGGGTGGTTGTTGAAGGCCCTGCGCGGTTTCAGATAGAATCGGAGGATCGAATATTCCTGGAACAGGGAAAATTGACTGCCCGGATTGCAGGTAAAACTAATAACTTTCTGGTACGAACCCCGAATGCCACTGTTGTGGATTACGGTACAGAATTTGGTGTTGAGGTATTGGAAACCGGCCAAACTAGCGCCCATGTATACGAAGGGACGGTCGATCTGAGGGCGGGAACAGATCCGGTCTATCACGGCGCGAGCCTGAAACTAACCGAACGGTTAAGCGGCCAGATCGATTCCAGCGGTACGGTGCAATCCATTCCATTCGATGGGATGCGCTTTACCCGGGACGTACCGGCGCCCTATCAGATCGCGACCATGCAATTAAACCCGCTTTTTTATCTAAGATCGCAGGACAATTGGCGAAAAACCCCGGCCAACCTCGTCACTCTTGACGGCATCGATTACCAATATCAGGGCGATATTGCCCTGGTCGCAGGACCGCCACTGGGGGGCAACCGAACTGGGATCGGGATAAAACTGGAAAATGACCAAGACACGCTTCGTTTCGATAATATTATTGCTGATCCCAGGAAAGTCATTATCAGCAGCGGCTTTTCGATTTCGTTCTGGATCAAACCAGGAAAACCGCAAGGAAAGCAGCTGATCATGAGTCAGATTCCTGGCAACGCTCCCAGATATTTAATATTTAACGAATCCGGCCAGATCGTGGAATACCTTCACAATCTGTCCAGCACCCAGTTTGTCACTCTCACTCCGCTGACAGAATCAACCTGGTGCCACGTGGTATGCAGTGCGGTAAAAGACGGCGGCAAATATTTCTACATCAATGGCCAGAAAGCCTCAACGGAAGCCTTTGCGGGAGATGGCGCGAACTTTTTCAATTCACTATATCTGGGTCTGCTGCCAACTGACATCTCTCAAGAACCTGATCTTCGAAGATTTACCGGGGCGGTCAGTGAAATCGCTTTTTTTGATCGTCCTCTGACTGAAGAAGAAATACGGCGGCTCTACCAGTCCGCCTTGGAATAAATTTTTAGCCACAATGAAATGGCTGATAAACACTTCTATAATAAAGGAGAAATGTTATGAAGAACAGATTGTTGGTATTCCTGCTGATGTGGGTTATGGTCGCAATTCAAGCCAACGGCCAGATCATCCTGTTTGAGGAAGATTTTGAATCGGCTCCCAATCCGAACAATAATACCGCGCCGGTGGAGAATCAATGGTATTGCGGTTCGGAAAACGCGGCGGCGTCATGCGTTTCAGTCAAACATGACGGCTCAAATCTGCTAACCACCACGCCGGAAGGCACCGATGGTTCCGGCAATCCCACCGGCTATTCGTTACGAACCGGTTATGCCTACGACGATGTCTCGATTCGTTACATAATCGGGAATGTCAAATGGGATCAAAACAAGAACTATACACTGCTGTTCAGGCATGGTTCAACGGATCATTCCTACCCGGCCGCGAACTTTCAAGTCATGTTGCGGGCCTGGTCCGACAACATTAGCACTTTGATCAAACCCGCCATTTACCTGACTCCCCAATTGAATAAATGGAATACGGGCAAGGCGACTTTAACCGGAGCAGAAATTGCCGCCGCCGGAGTCGACGGCCAATTGGCCCAGTTGTATTTCTACAAGCCAACCAATTGTGATTTCATCTATCTGGATGATATTTTGCTGGTTGAAGGGATTGTACCTGATTTAATTGAGCCCGCCGACAAAGCCAAAAACATCCCGGTAAACCAGGAACTTGCCTGGAGTTTTGATGAAGTCACAGCCGGCTATACACCCAACAAATTTGTATTGTATTATCGAGGGGACAATACCAACTGGAGCGAGCCCAATACCGTGGTCATCGATCCGGCAACCAGCCCGGTGACGCCCGATCCGGATTTCCAGCTGGGTACGACTTATTACTGGCGAGTGGATACCTACGAGCCCAATACTACCGGGCCGGATATTGTTAATGAAGGTCTGGTCTGGCGCTTTGGTACCGTACCACCCAGTCCGGTAATAGACCGCAATCCACTGGATCAACTGGCTGATCCGGGCAGTGATCCGGTGATTTCGCTGGCAGCGCGCAATCCTTATACCAATGACAGTACCGGCCTGAGTTATCAGTGGTACTGGAACGACGGTACAACGGAAACCCCCGTGGGCGACAGCGCCTCTGATTTGGTGCTTCCGGACATTCAGGAAGCCAACGAGGGTCTGTATTTCTGCGTGGTAACACTGGACAGTAACGGTCAGACCGCCGAAAGCGAAAAAGCCATGCTGGGTGTCAAGACGCGGGACGCGTACTGGACGCTGAATCAGAGCGATTTTGCCGACGGCAGCCATACCGATATCAGCGGTCACAGCCGTGACGCAGCGATTAACGGGGCAACGGCGACTTTTGTTCCCGGCGCGGACGGCCTGGAAAACGGCGCGGTGCAAGTGGACGACAGCAACTGGGCTACCGCCGGCGCTTGGGATACCTTTGATTACGGCGACGAAATGACCATCAGTTTGTGGCTGAAATGGGATGGCAGTGACACCTCCGATCCGGTTATCTGTAAACGCGATGGGTATACCGTAGACTTGAACCGCTGGACCCTGGAAATAGCCTCGGGGCAGGTACGCCTGGCTGCCACGCGTACTGGTAGTGACGAATTGACCGGCTATTACGTGCCGTCGGATGAATGGATTCATGTCGAATTTGTGGTCGATGGCGTGGGCTATACCCTGTATGTCAACAGTGAGCAAAAATGGCATCGTAATCTCTGGGTCGCGGATAACAACGTTAACGCGCCGATCTATATCGGGCGATATGACCTGTCTAATCCAACGCTGTTCCATGGGCAGCTGGATGATATCCGTATTTATAATTATGCCCGTACTGAATATCAGGTGGTCGAAGACTACTACGATTTGAGCGGTATCAGCCGCTGCGTGGCAAACCCGGCGTACGATTTCACCGGACCGGAAGGTGTTCCGGATTGCGTAGTGGATCTGTACGATCTGGCCTGGTTCACACGAAACTGGCTGGAGTCCAATCGGGTAGGTCAACCTCAATAAACGTTGTTTATTTGCCATAACTTCAGATAATAAATACTAGGAGAATAGCCATGAATATGACACGAAACCGCTTGATGAAGATTGCTTTAATACTGGGATTCTGTGTGAGCCTGCTGCCGGCGGAGCAGCTTTTGAAAAACGGCAGTTTTGAGCACAATGTAAACACAGATGGCGATACCGTCAATTGGCCCATTGCCGATTTCTGGAGCTATTTTGGCACCAGCCGAGGTGTTGCGAATAGTAATTTCAACTCCAATGCTCAGGACGGCGAGTGGCGCGGTTGGGCCGGCAACAATACCTCCGGCATGAGCCAGGTAACCGACTATCTGTGGGCCGCGAACAAAACCTATACGCTCAAGTTCTACGTGAACGCGGCCGTCGCGGGGCGCGGTTTTATCGGCCAATTATTTTATATGGATGGATTAACCGCGGTGGACATTCCCGGATGGTCCCTCACGGTAACCTGCAGCGATGCCGACACCAGTGTGTGGGAATCGGGTGCGGCGGAGTTTGTCGCCGAGTCCGGGGCCGCTTATATCGGCAAACCAATCGGTCTGCGCTTGACAGGTTACGATTTGTTCCAAGGCATCGACAATGTAGTTCTTGAAACCGATCTTCTGGTTGCACCGGTAACGCCGGCCAATGAGGCAACTCGTGTGCCGGTGGAAACGCTATTGGAATGGGAACCAACGTCCGGGATGACCTTTAGTCCCACCAAGCAGGTGCTGTATCTGCGTGCGAACGATCCCAACTGGACTGATGCCGGAACCATTGCCGTCGATCCGGCGACAAGTCCGTATGATCCTACGCTGGCATACGAAACCACCTATTACTGGCGGGTAGACACCTATGAACCGAATGCCCCTGGGCCGGACATCGTGAATCCTGGTCCGACCTGGGTTTTCAGTACTGAATCCCTGAAGCCGGAGATTCTGATTCAACCGGCCGGCCAGATTGTCCAGGCGGGCCAGTCTGCCCAACTATGGGTGGAAGGCCTGAATATCACCTCCTATCAGTGGTATTTTTCCACCGATACAGATACGACACCCGAAAGCGACATACCCCTGGGTACAGCTGCCTCGCAGAGACTTGAGAATGTGCAACTGGCAAACGAAGGTTGGTATTATTGTGTTGTAAGTAATAACGACGGCGATATGGAGATTTCAGCTCCGGCGCGGGTGATGACGCGGCGTCTGGTGGGCTGGTGGCAGTTTGAATCCAATCTGGCCGATTCGGTACAGTTGGAAATTCCGGGTGCGCCGGCGCATGACGGTGTGATGGTACTGGACGGTCTGGAATCGGGTGATCCCAACTTTGCCACGGGTATTCTGGGCGATACCAGCGCACTGGATCAGTGGGGCGACGGTGAAATCGTACTGGTGGGCGACAGCACGGACTACTTCAACTTCTATCCGCTGGGCTTTACTGTAGCCGCCTGGGTGAAAACCGATCAGATCGGCTGGGGCGCTTTTGCCGCCAAGCAGCAGCGAGCCATTTCACCGTATGAAGGTTTTGTGTTTGGCAAGAACGGCGGCGCGCTGGGGCAATTGACAATGCGTGATCCACTTTTTAATGCCTCGCAGTCCGCCACCGGCACGACCGTTTTGGCGGATGACGCCTGGCATCTGGTAATCGGCGCTTACAGTCCGGAGAACAACGAGATCCGTCTCTATACGGATGGTATCCTGGAATCGAAATTGGCTGACTCAGTCAATGGGTACGCCGAGACTGCCAGTCCTTTGGTGTTCGGCCGCGCCAGTCTGGATACCGAAGCCTATTATGACGGGTTACTGGACGAGTTGCGGATCTGGAATTACGCTTTGCCAAATGAGCAAATCGGCCAGATGTATGTCGACATTATGGGTGGCGAGTTATGCGTGGAAATTCCGGAGATGGATCTCAACCAGGATTGTACTGTCGATGTGCAGGATTTCATACTGTTCGTGGAAGGCTGGCTGGATTGCGGCATAGCGCCGGCAATCGAATGTCAATAGGCTCATAGTCATCAATGCGACAAAAAAGGGAGGAGCCGGCCAAGGTTCCTCCCTTTTAACTTGATAATACTATTCAATCAATCATTGCTCATTCGTTTATACGAATCCTTATCATTGAGGTAGAACCGTGAAAAGAGGACTGTTTTGTATTCTGTTCTTTTGGTTGATCCAGCCCATGTCAGCAACCCCGGTGGAAATACCAGTGATCAACTTCAGTGGCGAAATCCATACGATCGGTCCGGAGGATAACTCTCGGCAATCGGTCAGTGATCCGGGAGTGCCCGGCTGGGATGGCGGAGGCCAGATCATTTCGGATGGCCAGACCGCTGCCGGTAATGGCGAGTGTCGCATCTCTTTGGAAGACTCCACCCTCGTATTCAACCGAACCGACCATGTCATTCGAGCCGGTAATATCTATACCCTGACCTTTGATTCCAGTACCTTTTTAAATTTACCGGTCTCCGTAACCGCCCAGCTTTATGCTGACGATGGCTCCGGTGTCAGAAAAGTGATCGCCGCACAAACCTTTACCTTTTCGGTATTACAAATCAATCACTGGGAGTCGTTTGAACACCACTTTACGGTGCCTGCGGATGCCGACTATACCGGCGCTTACCTGGGTGTGCAATTTACCGGCCCTAACCAGGGCGATTCTACGTATCTGTCCGTCGACGTAGTCCGGATGTTTTACGATACTATCGGCGGACTGAATTATTCCATTCCTTCAGAATCCCTGATCCTGGATGAAAGAACTACCTCCTCTGAGCAGGTTCAACTGTCTTTGCGTACCCAACCCCAATCGGAAGTTTTCATTTTCCTGACACCCGCTTCCAACGATATCACATTGGAAGGAGCAGGCCCAGACGGCCACATCGAACGGATTTTCACACCCTCAAACTGGTCCACGGGCCAATCCATCCGGATAAAGTCTGTGGACGATACTGTAAGTGAAGGGATGGAATCTGCCGGGATCCGGGCCATCATTACCAGCGATGATCCAATGTACAACGGCCTGACAAGCGCCGACTACCTGGTCTGGATCAGGGATGATGACCGGGCCGGATTCACACTGAGCCGCATGGAAAATCTGGTGGTGGCGGAAGGTTCGGCCACCCAGGCAAATTACACATTAGTTCTGGATAAAATGCCCGCCGGAGAATTAAAGGTAAACATTGAGAATGATTCCATTCCACAGCAGGTCATGGTATCACCGGTAATATTGCTATTCGATTATGACAACTGGTTCATTCCACAAACGATAAGCCTGACGGCGATTGACGACCTCCTCGCTGAAGAAGCCAATCACACCACGCGACTGCGGCATACCTTCGAAACGAATGACAGTGAATACCTGGCATTACCACCCTTCTTTGTCGATGTGACCATTTTGGAGAATGATTGTGGCGCCTGGGGTTATTTCACCGGCGATATCAACCATGACTGCATTGTTAATATTGCCGATTTCGCCAGGCTAGTCAACGATTGGCTGACCTGCAGCCAACCGGGCATTGAGGGTTGTATTTCCTTTAACAATTAAAAACGATTTCGCGTATAATAAGGAAGTGACATGATCAGAAGATTTTGGATTGTATCGTTCCTGATGACAGCGGTACTTTTTACCGGGGCCAGTGGCATAGAATTGATTAAAAACGGAAGTTTTGAGCATAATTTTAAAACCGACGGTAATGTTGCCGCGTGGCCGAAAGCGGATTTCTGGACTTTCTGGGGTACCGGCAGTTCTGGCGTGGAAAATACCGGTTTTGATTCTTCCGCACAGGAAGGCGCCTGGCGCGCGTGGGTATCGGACGGCGGCACCGGTCTGACCCAGGTTGCCGATTACACGGTCAAGGCGGGGGACATTTTTACGCTGAGTTTTTATGTCAATGCCAAAGCGGTGGGGCGTGGATACGAGGCGCAATTGTTTTATCTGGATGGTACGAAGGAAATTGATATTCCCGGTTGGACTCTGGCCGTAACGGCCGATGCCGATCATAGCACCTGGGAGCATGATTCGGCTGAATGGATAGCTCAGCCCGGTCAATCTTATATCGGCAAAACCATTGGTGTTCGCCTGAGGGGACTGGTTGCCTGGCAGGGACTCGATTCGGTATCGCTGACGGTGACGACTACCGGAGTGATTTTGATCGCACCTCCCGATGGCGCGTCGATGATGCCGCTGGATACTATCTTGCAATGGCAGGTTTTAAACGACTGGAACTGCAATGTGTATTTTGGAACCAGTCCAGACGGCGCGGCCAATCCACAGGTGATCAGCGACCAACTCGCAACGGAATATGATACGGGGACATTACAACCTGGTACCCATTATTACTGGCAGGTGGATGCCATTGATCCGCAAACCAGCGAAGTTGTGAGCGGTGATGTATGGTCGTTTATTACCATGTCAGACGCACCGGATATCAAGTATCAAACCAACTGGCCCCCTGATGTCACGCGTAACTGGGCCGGACCGGAGTTCTGGCTCAACACCCTGTATGACTGGCGGATTGCCAATGGCCGGCTGGAATGCCTGCGGGTGGACAGCGCCGATCCGGGCCTGACGGCGCATCTGCTGAACGGCTATTTGAATGACCAGCCTGGCGATTTTATCATGACCACGCGTATGGGCGCCCTGCAAGGAGATAGTACCGGGGCGCTGGGTGGTTTTCTGATAGCCAGCGGTTCGAATTTGGCCAATTATAAAACCGCGGCAGTGATACATCATGCCGCCGGGCCGGGGGCCGGTTTCTGGGCGGGCGCTAACGGCCATGGCCAGGCTGTCATCCGTGACATGACTGGCAGCGGCTACCCGGTGCTGGCGCAGGGCGCCGATCCTGGCAAACTGCCCGGTGAGGTGCTTTTGAAACTTTCCGGCCAGTATCTCGACGAATGCTATACCCTGACCGTGCAGGTTCTTGATGGCAGCGATGTCATTCTCAGCCAGGCCAGCTTTCCAGGGATCGAGCCGACGGCTATGCGCGGGAATATCGGGCTGGTCTCGCATTACGGTAACAATACCGCTACGGGAGTACGTTACTGGTTCCAGGATTTTGCCGTGGGCGGCGATAAGATTTCGATCGATGACCAACGATGTTACGGACCGATTATGGGGGTGTATTATACCCTGAGCAATGACATCATGAAAATGACCGCCCAGATGTTCCCGCTGGGGACCAACGATACCACCACAGCCACACTGGAAGTGATGCGGGAGGACGCCTGGACCGCGGTGCAGACCCAGGATATCATCACTCCGGCCTGTACGGCCACTTTCCGTGTGCCGCAGTGGGATTCTACCCGCGATCACGCTTATCGGGTGCGTTACGACCTCAAGAGCGCTACCGGGCAGGCCGTGGCCTGTTACGAATACGGCACCATCCGGCATGATCCGGTGGAAAAAGACTCTCTGAAGCTGGGCGCCTTTACCTGTATCCATAACATGGGCAACAACTGGACCGGCATCAATACCAACTGGGTGGATTATCCCAACATGGTCTGGATTCCTCACGAAGAAGTCAAAAATCATGTCGCCTGGCATCAGCCCGATCTGCTGTTTTTCAGCGGCGATAATGTGTATGAAGGCGGCACGCCCATCAGAATTGCCGCTTCGCCGCAGTTGGCGGAGAATCTCGATTATCTGTATGTATGGTACTGCACTTTGTGGTCGTTTGGCGAACTGACGCGTGAGATACCGGCGATTTTCATTCCTGACGATCACGATGTCCGCCAGGGGAACCTGTGGGGTGAAGGCGGCAAGTATACCAGCAATCAGACGGCCGGCGGCTATACCGAGGCGCCCGAATTTGTTAATTTGGTCCAGCGTACCCAGTCGGCGCATCTGCCCGATCCGTACGATCCCACCCCGGTTTTGCAGGATATTTCGGTGTATTACACCAATCTGAACTGGGGGCGGGTGAGTTTTGCGATACTGGAAGACCGCAAGTTCAAAAACGGTTATTCCGATGAGCCCGTACCGACCGGTGCGGCGCTGGCGGCCGATCCGCTGGCGGCCGATCTGCCCCATCTGAAACTACTGGGCGAGCGGCAGTTGGAGTTCATCGAATACTGGGCCGCCGACTGGCAGGGCATCGACATGAAGGCAACGCTGTCGCAAACCCTGTGGTCCAACCTGCATACCCACACCAATGTGGCGCTGAATCCCAGCGGGCCGGATTTTGACTCGAACGGCTGGCCGCAGTCGGGCCGCAACCGCGCGCTGAAGGCCATTCGCAAGGCGTTTGCGGTGCATGTCTGTGGCGATCAGCATCTGGGCACGCTCAATCAGTATGGCGTGGATGACTGGGACGACAGCCCCTGGGTACTGTGTGTGCCGGCCGTGGGTAACGCTTTTCCGCGCGCCTGGTCGCCGTCGTATCCGCCGGTGGAGGCGTTTGAAGGAATGCCGTCTTACACGGGCAAATTCTATGACCGGATGAACAACCGCATTACGGTCTGGGCCGCGGCCAATCCGTTTGGCAGTACCGGCTGGACGCCGCCGATTCTGCATGACCGGCGCACCGGCTACGGCATGGTCACCTTTGACAAAGTTCACCAGACCATTAAATTCGAATGCTGGCCGCGCTATCCGGATCCGGCCGATCCCGCCACCGGCGGGCAATATGCCGGATGGCCCAAAACAGTGGATATGAGTGAAAATTATGGCAGGAAAGCCCTGGGCTATTTACCGGAAGTAACCTCAGCCTACCTGACCAAACCGGTTGTGCAGGTGGTGAAGGAAGACACCGGAGAGATTATTTATACCCGGCGGATTCTGACCCCGTCTTTTAAGGCGAAAGTATTCGAACGAGGCGCCTATACCGTCCATATCGGGGAACCCGGCACTGACCAGTGGGAATCATTTACGAACCTGCAACCGTCGATATGCGGTGAATGGGGTTTTGCCGCCGGGGATATCAATCAGGATTGTGTGACGGATATGACCGATCTGCTGGCATTGATAAGCAAATGGCTGAATTGCAGTTTGCCGAATAACCCGGATTGCACCAATCTGATGAGATCCGAGTAGCTAACTCAGGCAAGCGGACTCCAACCCGAACAGTCCGGCAGGCCCGCTGTTCAGATCCATTCAAAAGGGATGGAAACCCGATTCCATCCCCTCTTCGTCCTGTCGCATCAACAGCCTGACAGAGGGCGCTATACGGGTACGGTATTGGTCGGTACCGATATCGATTTGACCCACCATAACCATACTTTGGGCCTCCAGGAACACTTTTCAATTAAAAGGTAAAAAACCAATGCAAGGTTGTCAGCCTGCTCGTTGTGATTGGTTTTATCTGAAATAACATTGACTCAAAGTGACCGTGATGAATCGGCCTGTGTTTTCAACTTCAAAAGCAATTAACCGTCAATTGAAAGATCTGAATATCCTTGCTTGTAATATAAGCGGCGATGGATAAAATAAATTGACCATTGACGATTGAATTTACCCGCTGCTACGCAATATAAGTCTTTTTTTAGTAATTACTTATATTCAAGGCGATCAGGAATTTTCCTGTCTGTTGGGTATACATATTGAGTCCCCCGATGCACAAACCTGTACCTTTCCTGCCAGAAGGAGAAATTATGGCACATGATATTCAAATAGCACCCTATTACCATGTGACCGTTGAAGATCATGCCGCAGATGGCGCAAAATTACTGGCTCTGGTTGCAGAGGCAGGGGTTAACCTGCTGGCTTATAAAGCCTTAACTCTGAAATCCAAGCGCGCCCTGTTCACGCTGTTCCCCGATGACAGTTTAAAGATGGCTGAGGGCATGAAAAATGCCGGACTGGAGCTGGATGGTCCTCATCCGGCGTTGATCATTAAAGGTTATGAAGACGAATCCGGCGCACTGGCAGATATCTACCGGAAACTTTCCCAGGCCGGTATTACCTTGATCGAATCCAGCGGCATCGCCAATATCAGGGAGAGCTACGGAGTGGTTCTCTACCTGAATCAGCAAGACTGCGAAAAAGCCGCGGCGGTCTTAAAAATATGATCATACAAAACTTGAAAGATATAGATTGGGACATTGCAGTCCAAAATATATTAATATCGATATATCATATCGTCTCTAACTCTAAACCCGGCTGAATGACTAACACGAATAAGAGATTGGTGGCTAACAGAACAATCAGGCTCGCCCTCTTTATCCTGCCAATAGCCTATATCGCAGGGATCCTGGGAGTCGCGATACACGAAATCCTCGGCCACGGACTGACGGCATTACTTCTTGGCGGTGAGTTCAACGGTTTTGTATTGAAATGGGATGCCATGGGCTGGGCGTATTGTTCTCTGCCATCCACAGCAATACTCTCCGATAACATCTTGCATTTGTTATCAGGGATTATCGCCACGACAGTTGTGGGCGGGCTGCTTTTCGGATGCGCCACTTTATCCAAACGCGCCGGTCTGCAACTGGCGCTATGGGTCCTGGGTTATGTCTGCCTGATGGATGGCATTCCTTACCTGTTCTGGAATGCTTATCATCCGGTTCTGCCGGGTGATATCGGGATAATTATCAGCCAGATCAGCAACCGGCAAAACCTACCCGTTGAGTTGATACGATGGATTTTTATGTTTTTCAGCGCGGCGCTTTTCATCGGCACGACATTTTTGTTCTGGTCACGGGCCTTTGCCGGAATCGAGGGTCTGGTACTGGTTAACCAGCAATTCACCAATAACTCACGCATACTCGCTTTATTATTTTTGGTCATCCTGCCTGGAACCGCCTTCTGGTTTTTATTCGACTGGAATCAACTGGCTCCTGGAATCGGTATTTTACCAAATATCGTTGGCGCTTTAAGCAGCATGGCAATGGCCGGAATCCTGTTTTGGTATAAACCTCGTTTGCAGCCTAAAGTGACCACGAAAGTAATTTCATGGATTCAGATCGCTCTATCCTGGGGTTGCCTGATAGTAACTTTAGCTTCCTTATCAATATGGTTTGCCAAAGGAATAATATGGCGCTGATATAGAGGGATTCATGCAGCTACGGTTATGATCAAACATATTCCAGATTGATTCATTAGCAATAATATTTACTTGTTGTCAATAGAACACAAATATGAAAAAATGACTGATTATTACCAGAATGGATAATAGACAACCTGTTTGCAGGACAGAACCAATGAACAAACGATACACGAGAACCACGTGGATGATTTTTCTTTTGTCAGTCTTGAGCCAATCGGTGGCGATAGCAATGGACGATTTCAAGTGGACTCCCATGCCCGGCTCGGCAACAATTGAAATAGTCCAATTCGACGGCCATGACGTATTTAAAATGCCTTGCAATTTTGTCGGAACCGATATCTCCCGCGCCTCCTGGGACACCCCTTTTACCACCGACTTGATAATGGCTCGTGGCATGGAATTGCAGTTTTATTGTGAGGATCTATCGCCGGTAGCTTATTTTTCTTTCTACTTACATAGCGGTGATGGTTGGTATTCCGGCGCTTTTATGCCCGAAGGAACTGGCAAGTGGAAAACCGTTCGGATTGCCAAAGACCAGATGAAGATTGAAGGAAATCCTGCCGGTTTTGCCCGGGTTGATACCATCCGATTCAGCGCCTGGCGGGGATTGGATAAGGATACCACCCTTTATATTCACAGCATCGTCCCATACGGCAATGACGGCAAGATGGTTATCATACGCAACGATGCCGCGGTAAAAAAGGCGCCCTCGGAAACCCGGTCAGTTGAACAGTATTGCCAGATCATGGCGCGGTTCCTGGATGAACTGGGCCTGAGTTATTCCCTGATCAGTGACGCTGATGTAACCACCGAGCATCTGCGCGGCCGGTCACTGGTAATCATGCCGCATAATCCTGCCACCGATGAAAGAACGACCAAAGTATTGACCGATTATCTTGACGCCGGCGGCAAACTGCTCGCCTGTTATACTCTGCCAGCAGCGTTGGCCAGGGCTGTGGGTATTGACCTTGGCGATCATATCAAACAAAAAACTGAGGGCTATTTCAGCTCGATACGACCGTCAGAGGAAGGATTAAAAGGTATGCCGACCCAAACCAGGCAATCCTCCTGGAATATCCAGCGGGCCAGGGGATTGACGGATAAAAGCCGAGTGGCCGCCTGGTGGTATGACCAGTCCGGCAAGAATACCCATGAGCCGGCGATTCTGGTCAGCGATAATTGCGTGTTCTTGACTCACGTGATGATCGACGATGATCCGGCCGCCAAAAAGCAACTGTTGTTGTCAATGGCCGGATATCTCGACAGCGGGATCTGGACCGAAGCGGTGACCGGTGCCATGGAAAAGGTTGGTAAGTTCGGGCCGTATAATAACTTTTCGGAAGCACGGGAAGGAATAAGCCAACTCGCCGGCCAGACCGGCCCGGCAATAGCGGCGTTAACCCGGGCGGCAGAGTATTACCGTCAGGCCCGACAGCAGGAAGCTGCCGGTGATTATTTTATGGCGATTACTTCAGCCGGGCAGGCAGCGACGACCCTGGTAGACGCTTTTTGTCTGGCGCAAAAACCCATTGAGAATGAACATCGGGCGTTCTGGTGCCATAACGCTCTGGGAGTGGTCGGGATGGACTGGGACCAGGCGGTGAAGATTCTGGCCGATAATGGCTTTACCGCCGTTATCCCTAATATGCTCTGGGGCGGGGTAGCCTATTACCCCAGTGAGGTACTGCCCGTTCATAATGATGTCGCCGAAAAAGGCGATCAGATTGCATTGTGCCTGGCGGCTTGTAAGAAGTACGGTGTGGAATGCCATGTCTGGAAGGTGAATTTTAATATGAGCGGACGCGCCCCCCGGGAATTTGCCGAGAAGATGGAAAAGGCCGGCCGGGTCCAGGTCAGCGACTCCGGCCAGGTTGAGAACCGCTGGTTGTGTCCTTCGCACCCGGCCAATAAACAGCTTGAGATCGATTCCATGCTGGAGATTGTGCGAAATTATGAGGTTGATGGCATTCATTTCGACTATATCCGATATCCCGGCCGGGATAAATGTTTTTGTGCTGGTTGCCGGGAGCGATTCGAACAGGCCATCGGCAAATCGATATCCAATTGGCCGGACGATGTCAAAAAAGACAAGGAACTGAATGACCAATGGCAATTGTTCCGTCAGCAGCAGATCACCGAAGTAGTGGCAACAGTGGCCCAGGCCGCCCGCCAGATTCGCCCGGCAATCAAGATCTCGGCGGCGGTTTTTCCCAACTGGACTGTCGACCGGTTCGAAGTCGGCCAGGATTGGGAGTTATGGTGCCAAAAGGGGTATCTTGATTTTGTCTGCCCAATGGATTACACCGCATCAAATAATCTGTTCAGCAGTCGGATCGAAAAACAATTGACCTGGAGCCATAACATCCCCTGCTATCCCGGCATCGGCCTGAGTGTCTGGGACGATCCCACCGACGCCGTGCGACTGATCGAGCAGATTAATATTACCCGCCAATACCGGACCGGAGGCTTTACGATCTTCAATTATTCCACCAGGGAAGCAGAATGGGTCCTGCCCAGAATGGGGATGGGTATTACCAAAGCAAATCGGAAATAACTGGCAAAAACGAATAGAAAATCTGGAAAAGGATATTTTAGCTTGACAATTTAATCATTTGATTATATCATATGATTAAACAATTTGATCACACCTATTTTAGGAGTCACACCTCTGCATACCGACACTCCACAACCGCAAGATACCGCCGATCGCATTTTGGCTGCTGCTGCGCAAGTATTTGCCAATAAAGGATTTCATGGCGCAACTACCCGTGAAATCGTTACCCAGGCCGGAGAAAACATTGCCTCACTGCACTACTATTTCCGCAATAAAAAGAACCTCTACCTGGCCGTTTTTCGTCGGTTCATTCAGTCAAGCTGGGCCAATTACCCCCTGCCAGAAATCATTTATCAGCCTGTCAGCCCGGAAATTCGCCTGCGGGCCTTTATCGAATCGGCCCTGCGCAGGTTTTTTCAACAGGATCGTTCCGACTGGTCCTGGAAACTCGCACTCCGCGAATTGATGGATCCAACCGACGCGCTGGATATGGTGATTGAAAATATGGCTCAACCACTTTTCAACAATCTCAACCGGATCGTTGGTGAATTGCTCACACCCGACACTCCGCATCAGACCATTAGGATGTGTTCGGCAGGAATTATCAGCCAGTTTTTCTTTTACCGTTTCGCCCGTCCCGTTATCGAACGTGTTATTCATCAACAGTCTTACGATGAAGAGGCTATCACCGCGCTGGCAGACCATATTTACCACTTTTCTCTGAATGGAATCCGGGCCTGCCAGACACCCACCCAGGAGAATCGTTCATGAAAATCCTGCGACTCACTCTGTTGCTGTTGTCGTGCGGTATTGCCGGCTGTACTGTCGGACCTGACTATCACCGGCCCGAAGTCAGTCTGCCCGAAAACTGGAGCACATCACTGCCAGATGCCAGCCAGGCCACCAGCGATCCCAATATGGCCACGGTTGACCTGGCGCACTGGTGGATGGCGTTCAACGACCCGCAACTCAACAATATCATCGACAACCTTACCCGCACCAATCTCGATCTGCAAAAGGCCACTGCGCGTATCCGTGAGGCACGCGCCCTTTACGGGATCAGTCGCGCCGGGCGATGGCCCACCCTTAACAGCCAGGCGGCCTTCCAGCGAAGCGGTCCCAGCGAAAATACCTTCGAAGCACAAAACACCCCCTTTCCCACCGATGATCGCGATCTGTTTCAGGCCGGCTTCGATGCCACCTGGGAACTGGATCTTTTTGGCGGTGTGCGCCGGCTGACCGAAGCTGCCACAGCCGATCTGCAGGCCGCATACGAACAGCGAAGCGAAATACTGGTTACGCTGACCGCCGAGGCCGCCCGCCACTATATCGAAATTCGTTCTCTGCAGCAGCGTCTCGATATCGCCCGCAAAAATATCGACACCCAAACCCGCCTGGTCGAACTCACCCGCCGCCGCTTCCAAAACGGTTTAATTGGCGAACTGGAATTGAATCAGGCCTTGACACTGCTCGCTACAACCCAGGCCCGGATCCCGCTTTTGCAAGCCGGATTGAGCCAGTCACTTCATCGCCTGGCGGTCCTTACCGCCGACCCGCCTGACGCCTGGACTACCAAATTATCAGAATCCCAGGCGTTGCCCGCCCTGATCCCCTCGATCCCGCTGGCTTTACCATCTGAACTGCTCCGCCGCCGGCCCGATATCCGTCGCGCTGAACGCCAGTTGGCAGCAGCCCATGCCCGTATCGGTGTAGCCACTGCCGACCTGTTTCCCCGTTTCAGTCTGAATGGCACTGTCGGCCTCCAAAGCCAGCATTTCAGTGAACTGTTTCAGTCGGCCAGTACTGCTTACACCGTCGGCCCCAGTCTGCGCTGGCCGATCTTTGCCGGTGGCCGCATCCGCCAGACAATTGAAGTACAGGATGCCCGCACGCAACAAGCCCTGCTCAACTACCGGCAAATCATTCTGGTTTCGCTCGAAGAGGTTGAAAACGCGCTTGCTGCCTATGACCGCGAGCTCGAGCGTTATACCGCATTATCCCGCGCCGTCAGCTTTAATCAACGTTCGGTTATTCTGGCCAATAATCTGTTCGAAAAAGGTCTCGCCAGTTTTATCCAGGTGCTCGACGCGGAAAGATCGCTCTACGACGTTGAAGACCAACTGGCCCAGAGCAGCCAGACCTTGCAGCTTGACCTGATTGCGTTGTTCAAAGCACTCGGCGGCGGCTGGGAAGACAACACCCCCCAAACAACCGCCTTGAATATGAACTCATCCCCCCAACCTGTTAAAGAGGAAAACAGACCATGAAACGCCTCAGAATCATCGTGATTTTCCTGATACTGGCCGCCGCTGTCTCAGGTACCCTCTATTATCGTCAGCATCGCCCCCAGACTGATCCCGGCATTTTACGCGTCTCCGGTAATATCGAAGTCACCCAGGTGCAGTTGAGTTTTCGGCTGCCGGGCTGGCTCAAGGAACGATGCATCGACGAAGGGTATATTGTCACACAGGATCAGGTAGCCGCCCGGCTCGACGATACTGAACTGACCCAGGAAGTCCAGCGCAACCAGGCCAGGGTCGATAGCGCCGAAGCGGCCCTGGCCGAACTGCAAGCCGGGTCGCGTCCAGAAGAAATCGCAGCCGCCCAGGCCGCCCAGCAACAGGCCCAATACGCGCTGGAGGAATTACTCGCCGGCTCTCGTCCGCAAGAGATTGCCGCCGCCCAGGCCATGGTGCAGCGGGCGCGCGCCGAGGTTGAGTTCTGGGAGACTGACTTTCAGCGTATGAAAGATTCGGTTTCTACCGGAGCGGTCTCGCAGGACAAATTCGACAGCAGCCGCATGTCGCTGGAGGTCGCGCGCGCCAAAGCCGACGAAGCGGCCGAGAATCTTAAACTGGTGCAGGAAGGTCCGCGCGCCGAGGCCATCGACCAGGCCCGCGCGGCCCTGGCTCGTGCTCAGCAGCAATATCTGCTCATCCAAAAAGGACCCCGTGTCGAAACCATCGACCAGGCCCATGCCCGGCTGGAAGAGGCCCGCCAGACACTGGCCCAGGCGAAAACCCGCCTTTCTTATGCCACGCTCACCTGTCCCGTTCCCGGCGTGGTACTTTCTAAAAATGTCGAAAGCGGTGAATTCGTCGCCGCCGGTACTCCCATCGTCACCCTGGGTAACCTGAAAGATATCTGGCTGCGTGCTTACATTGTCGGGCCCGACCTGGGCCGCGTCAAAATCGGTCAGCCGGTTCGGGTCTATTCCGACAGCTACCCCGACAAGGTTTACGACGGACGCATCTCTTTTATCGCGTCTGAAGCGGAATTCACTCCCAAAAGCGTGCAGACCTATCAGGAACGCGTCAAACTGGTTTACCGTATTAAAATTGACATCGACAATCCCGATATGGAACTCAAACCCGGTATGCCCGCCGATGCCGATATTGTCCTGAACAACTCTCAATCGTAATCCCTTCCGATCACTCAGCTATGGATCCGATTCGTATCGAAAACCTGACCCGCCGCTTCGGCGATCTCACTGCGCTGGACAGCCTGACCCTCTCGGTCGCGCCCGGCGAAATATTCGGCCTGGTCGGCCCCGATGGCGCCGGCAAAACTACCACTATGCGGTTGCTGACCGCAATTCTGCCGCCGACCGAAGGCGACGCCTGGGTGGCCGGCCGACATATCGCGCGCGAAGCCGAAGCCATCAAGGAAGACATCGGCTATATGAGTCAGCGCTTTGGACTTTACCCCGACCTGACCGTTACCGAGAATATCGATTTTTATGCCGATATTTACGAAATGCCGCGCCGCGGCCGCCGCGACAAAATCGAACAACTGCTCGCTTTCAGTAACCTGACTCCCTTCAAGCGTCGCCAGGCTCGCAATCTCTCCGGCGGCATGAAACAGAAACTCGGACTGGCCTGCGCCCTGATTCATACCCCGCGCGTGCTGTTTCTCGACGAGCCCACCAACGGGGTTGATCCGGTATCGCGCCGTGATTTCTGGAAGCTGCTCTATCAATTGCTGCGGGAAAAGGTCACGATATTCGTTTCCACCTCCTACCTGGACGAAGCCGAGCGCTGCAACCGGATCGCTCTGATCGATCGCGGCCGATTGCTGGCGCTGGGGCCGGTTGACCAGGTCCGCCGGTTAATGCGCGGCACCCTGCTCGAACTGCGCTGCTCCGATATCCGTCGCGCGTTTGGCCTGCTGCGTACCGGTATAGCCAGCGCCTCCGTCGGCATTTTCGGGGACCGGCTCCATATCGCCGCCGCCGATGTACAGCTAATCCGTCAGCAAACCATAGCGCTACTGCAAGCCAATGAGATTACCATCGAATCGTTCCGTCCCGTTGAACCATCTCTTGAAGATGTGTTTATCGATGCCGTCAAACCCGCTCGGGAGGAACACTGATATGACCGCGACCAGTCCTGAAAAAGCCGTGATGGTCGACAACTTGCAGCGCCGGTTCGGCCAGTTCTACGCGGTAGACGGAATCAGCTTTTCGGTCGATAAAGGAGAAATTTTTGGATTCCTCGGGCCCAATGGCGCCGGTAAGAGTACCACGATCCGCATGCTCTGCGGTCTGCTGGCGCCCACCGGCGGCCGCGCCACTGTCGCCGGATTCGATGTCGGCACTCAACCCGAGCAGATCAAAACCCGTATCGGGTATATGAGCCAGAAATTTTCGCTCTACGAAGACCTGACTGTCGAAGAAAACATCGACTTCTACAGCGGCATTTATCGCATTCCCGCCGCTCAGAAACGTAAACGCAAAGAATGGGCGATCGAATGCGCCGGACTCCGCGAACGCCGCAAGTCCATTACTGCCACGCTTTCAGGCGGCTGGAAACAGCGCCTGGCGCTCGGCTGCGCCGTGCTGCACGAACCGCCCATTCTGTTCCTGGACGAACCCACCAGCGGCGTGGATCCGCTCAGCCGCCGTAATTTCTGGGAACTGATTTACCAGATGGCCGAACGGGGCGTGACTGTTTTTGTCACCACGCATTATATGGATGAGGCCGAATATTGCGGCCGCATCGGTCTGATTTACCGCGGTCGTCTCATCGCCTGCGATACCCCCGGCCGGCTCAAAACCGAGAGTATGCAGCATCAGATACTCGAACTCATCTGCGATCGGCCCCAGGACGCGCTTTCTCATCTAACGTCTCTGCCGGGCGTGCTTGAATCGGCGCTCTTCGGACGCGGCCTGCATGTCATGGTGGATGAATCCGAACGTATGATACCGGTCGTCCGGTCAAATCTGCAAAACCAGGGTTTTATGATACAGCATCTTCAGACTATCGTCCCCTCACTGGAAGATGTGTTTGTCTCACTGATCGAAAGCAGCGACCGCGCCGATCAGCCGCAAACGGAGGTGGCCCGGTGAAAGCCTTCTCCTGGATGCGTGTTTGTGCCGTTTGCCGTAAGGAAACCCTCCATGTCCTGCGCGATCCCTGGAGTCTGGGACTCGGACTGGGTATTCCGATTCTCATGTTGCTCTTATTCGGCTACGCCCTCACGCTCGATGTCGATCAGGTGCCGCTGACGGTCTGGGACCAGAGCCGCACCCAGCTCAGCCGCGACCTGATTGACGCCTTTCGCGGTTCGCGCTATTTCAAACTGAACGAACCGGTCGACGATTACTCCGCCATGGAACAAGCCATCGACACCCGACGCGCCCTGCTGGCGCTGGTCATTCCGCGTGATTTTGCCCGGCGCGTCAACAGTAGCGCCGACGCGCCGGTTCAGATGATCTACGACGGCAGTGATTCGATGACCGCTACTATCGCCATGGGCTACGCCACCATGATTATCGACGATTTCTCCCGCAATATCGTGTTGCGACAGGTTGAACGCCAGGGCAAACCGCTGCCCGCCACACCCCTGCGGCTGCTGCCGCGTATCTGGTTCAACGAAGAACTCCAATCGCGCAACTTTATCGTGCCCGGCCTGATCGCCATCAGTATGATGATCATTACCGCCCTGCTCACCAGCCTCACCATCGCCCGCGAATGGGAACGCGGCTCCATGGAGCAACTTATCGCCACTCCCGTCAAAAGCCACGAACTGATTCTGGGCAAGATAATCCCTTACTTCGCCATCGGCATGTTCGACATGCTCATTATCGTTCTCATGGGCGACCTGCTCTTCCACGTCCCCATGCGCGGCAGTTACCTGCTGCTCTTTGCCATCTCAGCCCTCTTCCTCGTCGGGGTGCTCGGGTTGGGTATTCTTATCAGCATCCTCACCCGCAACCAGTTGCTGGCCGGGCAGCTGGCCATCATCGCCACCTTCCTGCCCGCCTTCCTGCTCTCGGGCTTTATTTATCCCATCGAAAACATGCCGCGGGCCATCCAGATCGTCACCTACGCCATACCCGCCCGCTATTTTATCGAACTGCTCTGGGGCATCTACCTCAAAGGCGTCGGACTCGAAGCGCTGGGCGATCAAGCCCTCTTCCTCATCATTTTTGCCGCCCTTATGCTGCTGCTGGCCAATCTTAAACTCAAAAAGAGGTTAATGTAATCATGTGGGAACGTGTCCGCTCCATTCTCATCAAAGAATTCATCCAGGCCTTCCGCGAACCACGCATGCGGATGGTTATTTTCGTCACCCCGGTTATCCAGCTGCTGATTTTCGGCTACGCCGCCTCAAACGATGTCCGTGATATTGCCACTGCCGTTTACGACCTCGATAACACTCCTGCCAGTCGCGAACTGATCAGCCGTTTTCTCGACTCGGGTTATTACCGAATCTATGAATATGTCCAGACCGAACAGCGCGCCCGTCAACTTATTGACCGCGGTCAGGTCCGCGCCGTTCTTCACATCGATAAAGGGTTTTCTGAAGACCTGAACGGTGGCCGGACCGCCCAAATCCAGATGATCGTGGACGGCGTCGATTCCAACAACGCCAGTATTGTCCTGAAATACGGTCTGGAAATCGCCCGCCAGCATTCCGATCGTATCCTGATCAGTCGCATTCAGCATAGCCGGGGCGCCGCAGACCTGCCCGGCCAGGTCCGGCTTGTCGGCCGCGCCTGGTTCAACGAAAACCTCGAAAGCCGCAATTATTACGTCCCCGGCGTCATCGCCAACCTGGTCATGCTCATTACCCTCATTCTGACCAGCATGTCCATCGTGCGCGAACGCGAAATCGGCACCATGGAACAACTCATGGTCACGCCCATCCGGCCGTTTGAATTTATCCTGGGCAAAACCGCGCCCTTCGCCCTGATCGGCTTCATGAATGTCACCCTCGTCACCATCGTGGGGGTTTTCTGGTTCAAAGTGCCCATCCGCGGCAGTCTGCCCCTGCTTTTCGGGGCCACCGCGCTCTATCTCATGTCCGCCGTTGGACTTGGCCTGCTGATCTCGGTCATCTGTCACACCCAGCAGCAGGCCATGATGTCCACCTTCTTTATCTTCTTCCCCGCCATGCTGCTTTCCGGCTTCGTTTTTCCCATCGCCAACATTCCCGCCGCCATCCGCTGGATTACCTTTGCCAATCCCCTGCGCTATTTCCTTATTATCATTCGCGGTGTCTTTCTCAAAGGCGTCGGCTTCGATATCCTCTGGCCCCAGATGGCCGCACTGGCAATTCTCGGCCTCATTCTGCTCTCCATTGCCAGCCGCCTCTTCCACAAAACACTCGATTGAGCCATCTCGCAACCGGAATCCCCGGATGAATGCCCATGCTTTCCACCAACGTAAAGTCCGGTTCGATCGCATAGGCTTTTCTCTCTGACAAATACGGGAATACCCCTTCCGCTTTCCTAACATGCTTGTTAGACTTCTTTTTAGCTATGTTAACACCTTATTACCCATGGGTGATATTCTCAGGTTCATTTACTGCGCTATCATGATCTGACACAGGAAAAGGTAACAGGCAATCCTGGGAAGAGTGAAAAAAAAAATGGCGAGACTCGAAATCTCGTCTAATTACCAGCAAAGCAGACATCGCTACAGCATAGCGGATACACCGCATAAGAACGAGATAACTTGACATTGCCTTTTAATTGGCTTATATCATGTTTGGATGAATTCAGATAAAGCCGCCCCAGGCAAGGCACGTCCGATTTCCGCCAAGACCTGACATCATTTGCTATCTTGATCTATTATTTCCGCCCGCTCCCCAAACCGTTCTTTGGTACCTTTCCAGCCAGGAAACAGGTTTTCTTTACACCTATTCGTCTTGCACCTCATGCAGCTCTCCCAACGTACCGCAGAAGCCCACCGAGGCGCTCCCGGTTGCAGATGAGTAGTCTCCGAAAAACCGTTATTTTCAGTGACCACTATCATAAGGAATCACAACTGTCAGGCTAAAAAGCAATTGCCGAATTGCTGGGAACTGAACCACAGAACCAGTATGATTGTACATCTTCACCAGTTGATTCGGTAATATCGGAAATATGGCCATCCAGCCATAACAGATTGCATCGGCGCACATGACGGTAGATTTGTCCCAGGGGATCGGGATAATGATCGGCAGTATTATAAGCCAGATCGGTTGTTTCCTGCCGCCATTGGGGGATATTGATTCGATCGCCCTGCCGGATATGCAGCATATCACCATTATTCTCAAGAAAATGCTCGATATGATCCAGAGCAAGAATTCGTTCGGAGGCGCGTCTGGTGGTATTGATCCGACGAGTTTCTTTTCTACCGCTGAGAAAACCATTCAACGCATAGGTCCCATGCCAATAGGCTTCTGAATTGGCATAGTCACCCAGATCATCCATATATTTGGATTTGGGGCAGATAAACGCATCAACATTGCTGCAATAAGGAAAATAAGCCACTCCCCAATACGCATTGCCGTGATTTTTATCGATCATAATGTTGGTATTGATCGGACCATCGGGGCCGGAACGGTAAATATACCACATGCCCTGATTGGGCGATGAATGCACCTTGCCATCGTTGTCATCGGCATACATGGTCATCGCCAGGGTAATGTTCTTCAGATTGGTCTTGCAGTAAACCATCTTGCCCTGTTCGCGCGCTTTGCCCAGGGCCGGCATTAAGATCGCGATAAGCAGCGCAATAATCGATATAACAACCAATAACTCAATCAGGGTAAAGGCCTTGGTTTGTTTCATCGGGTACTCCAGTCTCTTTATATAAAAAGAAAATAGCGTACCCGGCTTTGGAAGTTAACCGGGTACGCTACGATAAGAACTTTATTCCTGGCCGTTTACGAGCCAGTTGGATGAAAGTATTGATAAATCTTTGTTATTAACAGTACCGTCCAGGTTAAGGTCTTCCTGCGTACTGTCGGTCATCCAGGCGGCGGCAAGATCAGCCAGATCCTGAACCGTCACGGCCAGATCATAATTAATATCACCTTCCAACAGAACGGCATCCATGATATTACCGCCGTTGAACTGCTCTGGCGCTAAGGCCAGCGCTTTAATCTGGCTGCCGCTCAGGGCAATATCGAAAAACGCAATGTCATCGATGTAACCATCGAAATTACGTCCGCCGTTACCACTGCGATAGTCACCAATATTGATGTATTGAGTCGGGGCCAGACCCGATCCCGGGGTCGATTCAACATGGTTCTTCACGGCGCCGTCAAAGTAGAATTCCATGATGCCGGTATCCGCATTGTAAACCAGGGCAAAGTGATGCCAGGGATCATTGGCGGTGATCATCGGACCGGAAGTATCGTTATAAGCCGGACTGCCATGGAAATACCATTCCCCGCCATCGAGCATCTCTCCTTCAAAACGGGTGCCATAACTGATATCATAATCGTCACTTTCCAGGATAAACGGACGCGAATCGGAACCGTTGCCACTGATATCTTTGTATTTAAACCAGCCGGTAATGGTCAGTTGCTGCTGGCCGTCAATAAAGGGAGACGGTTCGATGGTGACCAGATTGGCCGAAGAGGTGTTGTCATCGATTTTCAACGCGCCGCTGCCAACTTTATAATCTTCCGGGGAGGCAACTACATTGCCTATGGCCCGGCCATCATATAGCGCGTCACCCTGGGCATTGGCAAAATCAGTATCAAAGGGATACCAGGCCATCAGGCCCAACGCGGTACTGAAGGACACGCGATTACCCGAATAGATCGTAGTACCATCAATCACATCGACTTTCCAGTAGTAATGCTGACCATAGTCCAGTTCAACAGGATATTGGGTTTCTGACGTGGTCGCGAAAACCGTATCAGTAAAGGTGTTGGGATCGATGCCGAAGTAAATGCGATAGACCGGCTCGTTGATATCCTGCGGCGCAGTCCAGGCCAGGTTGGCGCCCGGTACGATCTTATCTTCATTGGGATAGAGATTTTTCGCGTAAACATCGTTGATAGTATCCAGCACATTGGTTGGATCAATCGGCTGGCCATTGTATTCACCCTCAAAAAGCCCCTGGACCTGACGCGCTGTCAGCGCCACATCGAAAGCGGCCATTTCGTCAATATAGCCATCGAACATCCGTTCGCCATCAGCGCCACGGTAATCGCCGAAATTAAGAACTTCATGATATTCCAAACCATCGCCAACCGCGGCATAAGGTGTGCCTTCCACATAATCTCTGCGCTGTCCATCATAGTAGAATGACATACTGCCGCCGATGGCATCGTAAACCAGCGCGACATGATGCCAGCCATTTGGGTCGCTGTCGATCGGACCGGAAGTATCGCTGGCGCCGGGGCGTCCGCGCAGATACCATTCCCCCATGTCCATACCGTCAGTTTCAAATTGAGTACCGTAACTAATCGTATGACTTGGGGCCGTTTCAAAAACAAACGGACGGGACGTTGAACCATCCCCGGCAATATCTTTATACTGATACCAGCCGGTAATCGTCAGGGTTTTCTGACCGGCAAAAAACGGACTGGTGGGTATCTGAATCAGACCATGGGTTAATGGATTGTTGTCATTGACCTTTAAAGCGCCCGCGCCGGCTTTTACTGAATCGGAAGAAATACCCACACAATTGCCGGTATCGATTTCGACGCCGTCATAACGCGTGTTGCCGGTAGCATTTTTATAATCCGTATCGAAAGGCCAGTAAGCCACCAGACCCTGATTTTGATAGAGTTCGAAACGGTAAGTTTCCGACATGTCCGATTCCAATCCCAGCGTGCCATTGACCTTCCAGTAGTAAGTGGGGCCGACTTGCAGATTATCCGGGATATACTGGGTTTCACTAATCCCTTCGGCAACCCGTTTTAAATCATTGGGGTCGGTGCCAAAATAAACATCGTACGTGGCGTTACCACCTTGAAGTTTATCCCATTGCAAAGCGATATCTTCAAGATATATTTTTGCGTTGTCAGACGGATAAAGGAGTACGGTTTCAACTTCAGGAAAGAGGGTTAAGACATTCAAAGGATTTACATTATTGGGATCAGTATACAGGGCATTGACCTGATTGGGACTGAGTTCAACATCGAAAATGGCAATTTCATCCAGATAACCATCCCAGTTTCTGGACCCATTGGCATCACGATTAGTCCCGATATTAAAACTGGTTTGGTCCGATACGGGATTAGCAGCCATATCCACCGGCCGGGTCTCAACCAGCTGGCCATCTTCATAAAACTTGATATGATCGCGAACACTATTCCAGATAACAACCGCATGATGCCATTTACCATCACTGACAGTACCGCCATTACCATAGAGGGCACTACCAGTAGCCGTTAAGAAATACCACTGAGAATATTTACCAACGGAACCATCACGAATCCCAAACGAAAGTGAATATAGAGGCGAGGTTTCCCAGATAAAATTACGGACATCAGAACCATCATTGCTGATATCCTTATACTTATACCAGCCCACCACAGTACGTACCACCGGATCGGGACCGACAAAATCCCCCAGAGCTTTGACATGACTGGAGGTTGTGGTATCGTCGTCAATCTTAAGCGAGCCACCACCCACTTTGACATCTTCAGCGGAAATTTCCGCCGTGCCACTAGGCTCTCCATCAAAATCAGAATTGCCCTGGGCATTGGTAAAATCCTGATCAAAAGGCCAGTAGGCGACAACCCCATTGCCGGCAGGTAGCTGTGACACTGC
>CAXXFK010000007.1:0-203516 GCA_963663965.2 Sedimentisphaerales bacterium | reverse complement strand
CCTGGGCCAAAACCACCGGCAGTGGCGATCGTCATGTCTGGGGCTGGACCAACGATCTGCCTGATGGCACTCGTGATGCCATGTTGTTCCGCGTCCAGAATGGCCAGGTTACCTATGGCGAATGGGATACTGCCAACTGGCGTCCTACTACCGGCGGTAGCGGCCTCAATAATGGCCAATACCATTTAGTCGCTGTAACTTATAACAATACCGCGGTTGAAGTGTATGCCGATGGCCTGCTGGTTGCCTCAGGCTCAACCTCCGGCTCCAAAGCCAAAGCGGCGCTTCAGGTTAGCATTGGCAACATGGGCAGCCGTGATCCGCTCAACAACTCCATCAATGGCTCGATTGACGATGTCCGGTTCTTTAACTATCCATTAAGCAAATTCGAAATCGCCGACATGTATCTCGCCACAGTTGGCGGCTCGGTCTGCATGTATGGTTATCCCGAATACGACTACAATCTGGATTGCGTGGTCGATCTCAGCGATCTGTCTGAATTCATTTCCCAATGGATGCTGGACAACCGCTACTTTGGCCAACTGTATTAATGCTTCCTCCGGGCCCGGACAGATTCGTCCGGGCCCTTTCTTTTTCTATCCATAAAATCCCGCTTCACTCCACGCTTATCCCACCCTGCTCAAATATTATTTCCCAACAATAGGACGATCTATCATGGCTGCTAATAATCACATGAATCCTTTATCTAAAGGATACCTGGCGTTTTGTCTGACTGCTCTCTGGTTATGGGCCGGATTGCTTCCTGCCCAGACCGGTCACATCGTTGGCAGCGTCCGCGTCCAGCCCCTTTCACCCACCCTGGTGCGGCTGGAACTCAAAGGCCCCAACGGCTTCGAAGATCGTCCCTCTTTTCATATTATGCAGCGACAATGGCCCGGCGTTGCGGCCCGGCGCGAAACCGACGGTGGCCGCATCCGCATCACAACCGATTATTATCACGTCACCATCCCGCAAAACGCCAATTCACTCAACAATATTGTCATTACCGATTCGGCTGGTCAGGAACTCTGGGCCATGACCTCCCAGTCATCCAATATCACCATCAAATGCCGGTGGACCGATCGGGGCAACGCCTATTTCTACGACGCCGGCGACCACCTGGCCTATGGAGCCAATCCGGATAATCCCAGTTACTATTGGACCCTGAAAACCAATGGTGATTATACCCGCATCGTGAATAAAGCCACCGGCCATTACCTGAACCTGCAGGGCAATAACGACTATGTTCAGTGTACCGAAATTCAACCCGACTGGATCAGCGCCGACTGGGTCCTCGAAACCGTCGACGGTTACCGGCGATTCCGCAACCGCCTCTCCGATCGCCCCGATTACCTCCACATCGAAAATCTGACCGGCTTTGTCCAGCACGCCCCCCCCAGCGCCACTAATTCCGGCGGTACACCTATTTCCGGCTGGTGGAGCGCCATGTGGTCCGTTGGCAATACTGAATCAGATCTGCTGTCAAACAATCGATACTGGCTCCCCATCCCGCCTCTGAAACACTGTCCTGGGCCATCTCCGATACCCCCCGCTACGTCCCGGCTGCCTGGGGCTACAATCTCGATCCGGCGCGCACAGCCAATAATGGCTGGGATCTGAGCAATAACGCGCCCGACATCTATGTCTTTTTACCTCAGGGCGACAGCCGCCGGTTGCGCTCCGACTTCATCGAACTCACTGGCCGCACCGAACTGATCCCCCTCTACGCCCTGGGGGGCTGGGACAGCCGATACTATCCTTATACCCAAACCGAAGCGCTCGCCAAAATCGACACCTACCGCAGCAAAAATATTCCCCTGGATATTTTCGTTGTCGATACCGACTGGCGTGTCGGCGCGTCGCACGGTTACGGTGTCAATACCGAACTCTTCCCTGATATGGAACAATTTATCTCCGAGGCCCACAACCGCCATACCCGCATCGTCTTCAATGACCATCCCGAGCCTCAGGCCAACGCCCTCGATCCCGCCGAAGTGGAATATCGCAACACCGGCCTCCGAAGCCTGTTCGACATCGGCCTGGACTTCTGGTGGTACGATCGCAACTGGCACACGGCCATCCGGCCGCCCGATGGTATCAATAAAGAAGTCTTTGGCATGTACCTCTACCACTGGGTCACCCAGGATTATTATCCCGATCGCCGACCACTGATCATGGCCAATGTCGATGGAATTGACAACGGCTATCTCAATGGCCCTCCCAACCTGGCTTCGCACCGCTATACCATGCAATGGACCGGCGATACCACCCAGGACTGGGACTCCCTCGCACGCGAAATCCGTAACGCCGTTTATCCCGGTGTTTTCGCTGCCTTCCCTTACGTCAGCACTGACCTGGGCGGCCATATGGGCAGCCTCACCGTCGAACAATACTGCCGCTGGGCTCAATTCGGCGCGTTCTCTCCCATTTTCCGCCTGCATTGCTCACGTGGCCAGACCCGCGATCCCTGGGCCTACGACGATCCCGCCGAACAGGTCGTCCGCGACTTCGTCCAGATGCGCATGCGGCTCCTGCCGGTATACTATACCGCCGCGCGCCAAAACTACGATACCGGCGAACCTATCCTCAAACGCTGCGACCTCAATTATCCCGATTATCCCGCCGCCGCCAGTGATTACCAGTACCTGCTCGGCAACGATATTCTGGTGGCTCCCGTCTATAGCGGCGATTCCGACAACCAGGCCGTCCCCGCCGCCTGGCTGACCCACAATGGCTCATCCGGATTATCTGCCCGTTATTACGCCGGCATGGAATTCAATGGCAATCCGGTCCTGGTTCGTACCGATTCCACTGTCAATTTCGACTGGGGCTCCGGTAATCCCGGCAACAATCTCCCCAATGATCTGTTCAGCGCCAGCTGGACTGGAACGATTACTATTGGCGCCGAAGAAGAAATCAAACTTGGTATCACGGTTGATGATGGCGCCCGCGTCTGGCTCAACAATTCCATTGTCATCGATGCCTGGCAGGATCAGGCCGAAACCACCTATTGGACCGATGCTGTTTATACACCAGGCCAGATCCTGCCCATTCGTATCGAATACTACGAAAAGACCGGCCAGGCCGTCTGTAAATTAATCTACCAGAAAGCTTCCGTCGAAGGGACCCGAAAATCGCTCTGGATTCCACCAGGCCCGTGGGTTGATGTCTGGTCCGGCCAGGAAATCGTCGGTCCAACCGACTATACCTGCTCGGTACCGTTAACCCAGATGCCTCTCTTCGTCAAGGCCGGCTCGATTATCCCCCTGGCCCCGGACATGCAGTACACCGCTCAGCAAACCTGGGATCCCATTGTTCTGGATGTCTACCCCGCCCAAAACGGTGCCGCCTCAGCATCGTTATACGAAGATGACACCGTCAGTAACGATTACAAACAGGGCCTCTGCCGCCAGACCGGCTTTGGCCTCACCACGAATTCGGATCAACAAAAAATCACACTGCAAATCCATCCCGCTCAGGGTGATTCCTGGCCGCAAGCCCCCCGGAACCGCGCCTGGTCCATCCGCCTGCACCTCTCAAACGCCTGGCCCGATACACCCCAAACCGTTCTGGTCGATGGCAAACCGGCCGCCTTCACTCAGATAACAGCCAATCCATCCGCCCAACCCTTCAGTATAACCGGTCCATCTCCCGACCAGGATATCATCCTGGTGATTATTCCATCCGGCTCCGTTCAGTCGCCACATATTATTACCTTCAACTACAACGCGCTTTCCAGCGCGGATTTTGATTACGATGGCGATGTGGATAAACAAGATTTGTCCCTCTTTTGCCCCGCCTGGCTGGCCATTCCCGGCCACCCCAATTATAATTCCATCTTTGACTTATTTTCCGATTCCTCCAACCAGATTAATCTTTGCGACTTCGCTTTGCTCTCCCACGAATACTTTCCAGATTGAGCAGACCATCACCCCCAACATTACTTTTCAGGTTACTTTCTGCCCTCAGATTGCCTGAACCTTCTTAAATCACCATATTTTTCAATATGTTACATTCAGTTACATAGCGGTGGACAATTTATGGCCAAATTGTAACAGACATGTAAAACATGGAACCAAAATCAAGGTTTACTGGCTATTTACGGAACTCAAGGTCGATTGGGTGGTATAAATAAGGCAGCGAACGACTTATTTTCTCAAAATCGTATAACTGCCTGGAGGTTCCAATCATGAAAGTTCCGTCGATTTATCGGTTTGGTATTTTAATTGTATTGTGCGTGACATCCTGGGCCGCTGCCCAGCGAATGGTTTCGTCACTGGCGGATAATATTATCATACCCCAGTCGCGACCGCTGGCATTCCGGATTCGGCCCGATATCAAGCCGGTACAAATCACCGGGGTCAAAGCGACAGTAGCCCTGTCCGGCCAGGTCGCCATCACCACACTGGATGTCTCACTTAAAAATGATACAGGCCGCCGTCAGGAAGCCGAAGTCATCATGCCGGTGCCCAATGGCGCGGTTGTCCAGGGTTTCACCTTTGAAGGGGCTGGCAAAGAACCCACGGCCCAGATCCTCCCCGCTGAAGAAGCCCGCCGCATTTATAACCAGATTGTCGCCCAGGTACGCGATCCGGCCCTGCTGGAATTTATCGGCTACAACCTGATCCGCTCCAGCGTCTTTCCAGTCGAGCCCAACGGTACCCAGACCATACGACTGACCTATGAACATATCGTAACCGTGGATGGCAATCGTTATGACTACGTTCTGCCACGGAGCGAGTCCCTGGAAAACAACATTCCCTGGGATATCGAAGTCACTATCAAAGGCGACAAGCCCATCTCAACGGTCTATTCCGCCAGCCACAGCCTGGAACTGGATCGCAAGTCAGCTGATAAAATGATTGTCACACTGAAAAAATCGTCACGCACCGATCCGGGCGCGTTTCGTCTGTCCTATCTGGTGGAAGGCCAGGCCATCACCGCCTCGCTGATCTGCTATCCCGATCCCGAAATCGGCGGCGGCTATTTTCTGCTGCTGGCCGGCTTACCGGCAGAGTTGAGCCAGGCGGATCGCTCCGCCATCAAACGAGAAGTCACCCTGGTCATCGACCGGTCCGGCAGCATGCGCGGCCAGAAACTCGAACAGACCAAAGAAGTCGCCAGCCAGATTATCGACGCCCTGGAGACAGACGAAGCATTTAACATTATCACCTACCAGAATGTCGCCGAAGCGTTTTCCGATACCCCCTTAATGTGTAACCGTAAAAACGTCCGCGCGGCATGGGATTTTATCGACGCCATTCGGCCGGTCGGCGGCACCAATATTTATGACGCGCTTAACGAAGCATTGCGTCAGAAACCCCAGGGCGACCGCCTAGGGCTGGTCTTGTTTCTGACCGATGGCCTGCCCACCGTCGGCAAGACGCGTGAAACGGATATCCGGGCGCTGGTGGCCGATTACAATCCTTATAAGCGGCGGGTATTCTCTTTCGGCGTGGGTGTCGATGTCAACGCGCCGTTGCTGGATAAAATTGCCGAATTGTCACGGGCAACATCCTGTTACGTGTTACCGGAAGAAGATGTTGAAGTCAAAGTGGGCCAGGTCTTTAAACGGCTGGCCGGTCCGGTATTCGCTGAGCCCGTATTGAAAGTCCGTGATCGGGAGGGAGATAAAGCACCCGGACGAACAGCCGATATTCTTCCGGCTGCAATCCCGGATCTGTTCGACGGCGATCAATTGGTGTTGTTGGGTAAGTATATCGGCGACGACCCGTTGTCGTTTCAGTTTAAAGGAAACCTGTTAGGCCAGAAACGGTCATTCAATTTTACCTTCAATCTCGATCAGGCCAGCACCCGCAACGCGTTCGTGCCCAGACTTTGGGCCGCGCGCAAAATTGCCGAGCTGATCGATGCCGTGCGTCAGGCCGGCGGCGACAATGGAACCGATATCTCCGATCTCAAAATCAAAGAGCTGATCGATGAAATCGTTCGGCTGTCGACCGAGCATGGCATATTAACGGAATACACCTCGTTCCTGGCCCGCGAAGGCTCGGTAATCGACGATTATGCGGCAGTCCTGGGCGAAGCCGAAGTCATGCTCCACAATCGCGCCATGAGGCCTCGCTCCGGCCTGGAAAGCATTAACCAGAGCTACAACCTCGGCGCCCAGAAACACGCCTCAAAACTGAATTATGATAATAGTTATCTCGATATCGAAATGAAGGACGTCACCTTCGATACCGTCCAGCAGATCAACGATCGTGCCTATTTCAAGAACCGGGGCCAGTGGATGGAAGGCCGTTTAATCAATCAGCCCGAACGCCAGAAGGCCGACCGCACCATCGAGTTCGGCACCGATGAATTTTTCGAACTGGCCGGTAAGCTCGCCAGTCAGAACCGCCAGGGAAGCATCGCCCTGCGCGGCGAAATCCTGCTCGAAATGGAAGGCCAGATCATCCTGATTCGTAATCCGCAATAATCTTAATCGCTCAATATGAAGGAGCCTGACAATGAAATGGATTCATGTCATACTAAGTGCATTGGTCATCACCGCCTCGATATGGGCGGCAGATCCCAATCATGCCGGCCCGAAAAGCGACCAACCCCAGATCGAAGTGGTGTTCGTACTGGACACCACCGGCAGTATGGGTGGATTGATTAAAGCCGCCAAAGAAAAAATCTGGTCCATCGCCAATACCATGGCCACCGCCGACCCGGCCCCGCAGATCAAAATCGGACTGGTGGGCTACCGGGATCGCGGCGATGAATACATCACCCAGATGACCGGACTCGACCAGGATCTGGACAAGGTTTACGGCAAACTGATGTTGTTTCAGGCCGGCGGCGGCGGTGACGGACCCGAAAGCGTCAACCAGGCGTTACACGAAGCCGTTACCAAAATCAAATGGACCGCGGGCGATTCGATCTATCGCGTTATCTTCCTGGTGGGGCGACTTCCCGCCCCATATGGATTACGACAATGACATCCACTACCCCGATACCTGCAAACTGGCCGCCGAACGAGGGATCGTCGTCAATACCATTCTTTGCGGCAACAACAAAGACACCCACAAAATCTGGAACGAAATCGCCAAAAAGGCCGAAGGCCGCTATTTCCAGGTGGAACAATCCGGCAGCGCCATCTTAATCGATACGCCCTTCGACAACGAGATCGCCGACTGGTCCCGCCGGCTCGACAGCACCCGGATCTATTACGGCCTGGCAGGCATGCAACTGCAAATGAGAGAACGCGCCAAAGACTCTGAAACCTTTTATTACAAGGCCGACACCTCCGCGATTGCCCAGCGCGCCGCTTTCAATTCATCCATCGCCGGCAAAGACAACTTCCGCGGCAGCCAGGAACTGCTGGGCGCTTTAATGGATGGCAAAATAGATCTCGACAAGCTCTCCGAAAGCGAAATGCCCGAAGAAATGAAAAAACTGAACGATGAAGAACGCAAGGCTTACATTGAAAAGAAAACGGCAGAACGCGAAGAAGCAACCGCCAGAATAAAAGATCTGTCCGAAAAACGTCAGGCTTTTATCCAGAAAATAATGGATGAAAAAAAACTCGACAAAAAATCATCCCTGGAATATCAACTTTTCGAATGTATCCGCTCCCAGGCGGCCAAGGCCGGCATTAAATACAACGATGTCGGCCCCCAGATGTAAATTCAAACCAACACGATCTTGAATGAAAGGACAAATTATGAAGCTCGTAAAAATAATGGCAATAGGTCTTTTATTTGGTCTGGCCACACTCAATAGCCTGGCCCAGGAAGCCGCTCCGCCGGCAACACCAGTCCAGATCGACGCCCAATCACCGCTGATCCAGATGGCTATCCTGCTTGATACCAGCAACAGCATGGATGGCCTGATCGATCAAGCCAAGGCCCAGTTGTGGAGTATTGTCAATGAATACGCTATAGCGCGCCAGCATGGCAAAGCCCCCCGGCTGGAACTGGCCTTGTATGAATATGGCAACGACGGCCTCAAGTCCGAAACTGGTTACATTCGCCAGGTCTTGTCCCTGACCGATGATCTGGACAAGGTCTCCGAGCAACTGTTCGCCCTCAAAACCAACGGCGGCCAGGAATATTGCGGCTGGGTGATTGAGCGGGCCGTTGCCGACCTGGCCTGGAGCAAGAACACCAACGACTACAAGGTGATCTTCATTGCCGGTAATGAACCATTTACCCAGGGCAAAGTCGATTATAAAAAATCGTGCAAAGCCGCCATCGAAAAGGGTGTCATAGTAAATACCATCCATTGCGGCGATTACGAAACCGGCGTCAAACAATCCTGGTCCGACGGCGCCAAACTGGCCGACGGCGGCTACCTGCACATCGACCAGAATCGCAAGGCAGTCTACGTGGCCGCTCCCCAGGATGAAGCAATTGTCCGGCTGGGCACCGAATTGAACAGCACCTACCTCGCCTATGGCCGCTGGGCCGAAGAAGGCGTCCAGCTCCAGATCGCCCAGGATTCCAACGCCAAACTCGCCAGCAGCAGCGCCCCCATCCAGCGCTCCATCTCCAAATCAACCAGCAACTACGACAATTCACGCTGGGATATTGTAGATGCTATCGAAAACAAAAACCTGGAACTCGCCGAGCTCAAAAAAGAAGACCTGCCCGATGCCATGAAGGACATGACCCTGGAAGAAAGAGAAGCCTACGTGAAAGAGATGGGCGAAAAGCGCCAGACTATTCAGAAACAGATCTCTCAGCTAAATGTCGAACGCCAGAAATTCGTCGCCGAAGAAATGAAAAAGCTCGCCGATAAAGGTGAAGACACGCTCGAAGCCGTTATTATCAAACTGGTCCGTCAGCAGGCCGCCAGATTCCATTTCGAATTCATTCAACCCCAAACCGATCCGGCCGCCGACAACGCCCCAGTTCAAGAAGCCTCCCCGGCCACAGAAAAGAAATAAGCCGCGCAACCCGCAATCCAACCATCACAAAGCGGACCCGCCCTCAGCCGGTCCGCTTTTTTCTTCCATCTCATTTGGACCCTCTTCTGTCTGTTCTTCCTTCGAAATTCGCTTAATAGAATAGCTTAACTTTGCCGCTTTGCCCGCCTTTCCATTCTGGCAGGAAACCACGATTGCTATTTCAGGTTGACCTTCGGACTGGGATTCGATTTTAAAATTCAATTCTGCCTGTTTCACATCCGGCAGATTGGGATCATAGCAAAACCCATCCGCCGGTATCATTTCTGGATACTGCTTTGAATAATCCAATATCGCTTCCGCACTGGCCTTGAGATTTTTTAAATGAGCCTCACAAACGATCTGCTGCGTGCTCAGATGATTCGAACGGTTGCCGTGGGTAATGGCAACGGCAGCAATGGCCAGCATACTCAGCAAAAAGATGACAAGGATATAGATTATCCCTTGGGTGGATCGTTGTCTCATAACGCCTCCTGACTGTTCGGATCATTCGGGTTGATCACTGGAGCCATTGAGTTCGGATCATGAACCATGTCAAGGCGATTAGGCTCCGATAGCCTGTTCAGCTCTGGCCCAACCGCCGCAGGCGCACCGGCCATGGCATTAGCATCTTTGGTCATTCCCATCATAGCAGTCTCCATGGGCGCCCCCATACCTGGCATCATCATTCCCATTCCCATGGAACCATAATCCTGCCATTGATACTCTCTGGATCGAAGCGAGCCGCCGATAAACAGATCACTACCGTTATGCCATTTTTGGTGCCGATGAGCCCCTTGTTTATATTCAATCCAGGATTCTACCTCTATCACATCCCATTCGCCCCATTCATCCCGGTCCCTTATCAGATGTTTGATTGCCAAGTCCAGGTGGCCGTTTCGAATCGTCCACTCATCCGCCTCAGCCGGGGTCGTGCCGGTAATGTTCGGATCATCATACACCTCCCGGATAAACCGGTCCTGATCCTGACGCCAGACCGTCACCCCTCCATCCGATTCCAGTATCAGACATTGGGGCCCTGCTTCCCAACCGGCGTAACGCTCACGGACCGCTCTTGCAACACTGGCATCCTCAGCCATCTTATCGATTAGATGAACCAGTTGATCATGACTGTCATGCATCGCCATATGCTGGGGAATATCTTTGATCAGCATCATAATCAATGGCCCGATCGCTATGACAATGGCAAACATGACAATGGCGCCCACCAGTGTTTCAATAATAGTATAGCCTTTACGCATGTTACTCGGTCTCCTTTACGGTTAATGCCGACGCGGGTATGAAGCGCTTCTCAAGTACATAAACAGCGGGAGTCATCGGACCGCATTCCGCCCGGACACTCACTTCCACCAGATCCCGCCAGGGTTCCGGCGCCGGCTGGGCCGTCAGTGTCAAATTGACGCGCGGCCAGAGCCTGGCGATACTGTCCGGCGACAGCGGCTCGCCCGTATACTCCAAACTGTCCAGTTGAGCCAGGGCCGCCATCGCGCACTGCTGGCGCGCCAGACACGCCTGATTGAATCGCCGGCTCTGATTAAACAATAGTCCGGCGGCCGTCAACAGGATCAGTATCACCACGGTGCTGAGCGCCAGCTCCAGCAGGGCAAATCCTTTATTTCGTTTTTTCATTTTGGAATATTGCATAAGTGGCTCTATCCAGATTGAATGTCTTATGATCAGGGCGTAATATGAGTGATCAGGACATTGATCATTCCCGCCATTGGAAAAACAATAACATAAGCGAAAAATCCGGTCATCACACCCAGCGCGATGGTCAGTATGGGTTTCGCGATCTGGTGGGCCATCCGGACAGTAAACAAATAACGATTGCGGGCCGTCTCTTCCAGGGTCTGCAAATAATTCAGCTGGTCTTCCGGATGGAGCTCTGTATTCAGCGCCCAGGCCACATCCTTACCCAATTGGCAGGCGATGGCGGATTGATCGATGGGCTCGCCCGCTTCAACACGATGCCGCCAGCGCTCCAGGCGCGCGCGATAACACGCGTTGATATCCAGATCGAGACTGTCGGCAATCGCGTCGATCAACGTACGCCCGGCAGATAGCGCCGTGCGCAATGCCGCGGCAACCACGGTTACCGCCCGGTCACGTTCGATACGGTGCATGACCGGCAGAAACCATTTACAGGTATCCTGCAACCGAATCAGTAATGGCGGGCGGGCCGACCCGGATTTACGAAATCGACGATACAGCCGCATGAATCCCACAAACTGGAGCGCCGCCACCACAGCAATGACGATCCAGGCCCAGAATTGAATGATAAAATCAAACACTCCGAATACCGGTGATGGTTCCAGCTTTTGCGATAAATCCTCAAAAATAGTTTGCATTTTCGGCAAAATGAAAACCGCGTAACTAAATGTCAGTGCGACGTTGGTAACCATTACACAGAAGAAATAACTGAATGGAACCTTCTGTTGATTATTGAGGTCCCGTTCCGCGTCCAGGTCTCGAAATACGATGTCGATGGCCTTTTCGATCTGGCCGGAGTGATCCCCCACCCGCAACATGCCAACGACCTGATCCGGACACTGGGGATATCCAAATTCGATCGCCTTGCTTACCGAATAACCCTGCTTCAGCCATAGCCCGATATTCCCCAGTATCCGGTCGCGATGACGATTCGTGCCGTCAATGGCCGATTCCAGGGTTTCGGCCAATGGCAACTGCTGCCGGATCGCGCCTCGAATCATACCCATAATTTCCAGAATAAGCTGATAGCGGCACTGTTTGCGATACTCCCGTTCCATACTCGCAAAGATAATAAGCCCGAGAATCCAGAGAATAAACAATTTTAAGGTCAGGATAAACAGAAGAATCAGCGAACCCCAGAAACTCAGAATAAGCAATACTCTGGCCAGCTGCCCCGGCCAGCGCGACTTGCCGGGCGCCGGCGGCAGCACCGCCAGTAATAAATTAATTACAAAAAATATCACGATTGTTACGGCAACCGATAAAACTGCCGCTTCCTCATGATACTCGTAGCCCGGCACAAAACACAGGGCCTTGAAAATCATGGCCAGTTGAACCAGATTGCCCAGAAAGGCCCAGACCGGCCGGTTACGAAATACCAGCCAGAAGAGAATGCCAAAGATGGCAATATGTGATAACCAGATCATAACAGGTGCCTTCCTTTCGCTTATGTTAAACCTTCAAGCATGCTGATCATGGGAGCAAACAGCATGATCAACGTACCCCCGACAATAAAACCCAGCAGGACCAGTAACGCCGGAACCAGAAACGCCGACAACTGTTTCTGCAGTGCGCTCAAACGGTCCTGGTACATCTGACTGAGATGAGATAAATTCGTTTCAATCTCGTTACGTTGTGCCCCAATCTGCAGCGAATAAAAAAACAATCTCGGAATGAACGCGCAGATCTGACCCGCTTCCATATACCCGGCGCCCTGCTGAATCTGGCGGGCCACCAGATCGGACTCCTGAATGAGCGATTCACAATTCACCGCCCGCGCCGAGGTGATTAATGCCTCAGGACCGTCGCAGCCGCCCCGGATCAACAGGGCCATACAATCGGAAAAATGACTCAACTTGCCAAATCGGAAGATCGGGCCAACCAATGGGATGCCCGACAAAAATCGCTCCAGAAATGACCGGCCTGAAGTCGTTTGCTTCAATATTATCGTAAAAATAGTTGCTAGAACCATCAATCCGGCAACACCAATCCAGATCGGAATAATGTGCTGCGCGATATAAATTAAGGCCTGGGTGGCTTGAGGCAAATCCGTTCCGAAATCCTCACTGAACATATCGGTCGTCACCCGAAGCACCAGGGTACTCACCAGAATGGTCACCGCCGCGATAACAACAAGCACGATCGCCGGATAAGTCAGGGTATCCAGTAAAATCGAGCGGGTGCGGCCGGCGACTTTCAGATGATGATTCAAACTCACCAGCATTTCACTCAATCGCCCGGACTGGATACCGGCTTTCAGTATTCGGCCATACATCACCGGAAATGCTTTCTCGTGCCGGGCAAACGCCTGTTCCACCGGAATACCCTTTTCCAGATCGCCGGCGATCTCACGGGTCAATTGCCGGACCTGACCGGAGGCCGCCTCCGCGGCGACTGCGCGCAAGGCCTTCTCCAACGGGATGCCCGATTGGGTGATTGTCGCCAGCTGCTGATTGAACAGGATAAAATCGTCCCGTCCGATCGCGGTTGGCCGAGGTTGTCGGTCGGTTTTCTCCAGATTATTCACCGACAGCTTCATGGCTTCCAGGGCGGCGCGCGCCAGATCAAAATCGCCCGCCTCCAGCGTCCCTTCCATGACGCGTCCGTTCTCGGTCAGTGCTTCATATTTGAAAAAGGCCATATCCGTACTCCTGCATTAAAATGCCAGTCATTTCTGATCGCCGGCGTCATAAACGCCTTGATATAAACAGTAGTGCTAATGACTCCTGGGGGGTTATTGACTCTCCTGGAGCAACGCTTCAATTTCCGCCTTGGTTGTGATGCCCTGACTCATCAGGGCCCGAGCGTTTTGCTTCAAATTCATATGTCCGCGCTGTTCCAGGAGGGTTTCAAACTGATCCACATCAGCCCGGCTCAGAATCGCCTGCCGTAATTCACCATCTATTTCAACCAGTTCGGCCAGCGGATGGCGACCGCGATAACCCGTATTCAAACATTGGTCGCAGCCCGCGGCCTTCCATTCCCCGCCCGGATCGTCACTCTGTTTACAATGCGGACAAAGTTTGCGGACCAGCCGCTGATTCAGCACCGCGCCGATACTGGAAGTCAGCTGATAGGGCTCAATGCCCATTTCCAGCAGTCGCAGCAACGCCCGGGCCGGCGTCCCGCTATGCATCGTCGACAACAACAGATGACCGGTCAACCCCGCCTCAACCACAATCCGCGCCGTCTCCGCGTCACGAATTTCGCCCACCATCAACACCTGCGGGTCCTGACGCAGCAACGAACGCAGCGCCGTGGGATAATTCAACTCCCCCCGCGTGTTGATCTGAATCTGGGTCACCCCGTCAATATGCCTCTCTACCGGATCTTCCAGCGCGATCACACTCTTGCCGCCCGGTCCGTTGACAATCAGCCGCAACAACGCCGCCAGCGTCGTACTCTTGCCGCTGCCGGCCGGACCCGTCACCAGCAGCACGCCCTGGGCCCGCTGAACGATCGCTTCCAGCTGGTCAACAATCAGCGCCGGCAATCCCAGTTGCCCCAGTTGCTCGTACCGGTCATCGGCAAAAAACAATCGTAATACCGCCCGCTGACCGTGCACGGTTGGAAACACACTGAGCCGCACCTCGACCAGATCGTCCCGCGCGACCTGACCGGCCTCCAACCGCCCTTCCTGGGGAATGTCATGCCGGTACGTTAATAGATTGGCCATCACCTTGAGACGACTGACAATATTTTCCGATAAGGATTTCGCAATGGTATCCACCGTATTTAAATAGCCATCCAGCCGGAATTTAACCTGCATATCGCCGCGCGTCGGCTCAAAGTGGATATCGCTGGCCCCGGTTTCGATCGCCCGGTCAAGAATCGCTCCGATGATCGGAGTCATATCCACAATGGCCGAAGAAGGATTGGATTTATTAAACAACATACTTAGCTCTTGCCGTAAACTTTAAATTTCCTGCGATCCTGTCAAGGACGCGTTTCTATAAACTAAGACGAAATGAGATTACCGCTGTTAACCCGATCCTCAATAATTTTTTTCAAGCCTTCTTTTTCTTGTATCAAATTCGGTGAAACAATGGCCGCCTTAGGATCATAGCAGAGAAAAATCCCAATCCAACCGGCAAACCACCCACGCCCTGCCCTGCATTCTCTATCCTCAGTTCACCGCTTATTCAATCAACAATTAAAAATATCCTTGAACGTCTGACTGTTGGCATCCAGATTCTTGGCATAAAGCCCTTTAATCGTCTCATCCCCATCACGCTGGGTTTGGGTAATGGAATGATAAATCCCCGTTTTCAGCAGCAACGCCATAAACAGACAGGCCGCCGCGTTGGATACGGCATTGCCATAGCGATGGAATTTCCCCACCAGACCGGGCTCCGGCATAGCCTGGCTCAAATCGATCGCGCTGGCCGTCTCGCGCACATTGTTCTTCAGATAACGCAGGGTTTTCTTATTGGCGCGCGCCAGCAAATCAACCGAATGGCGCTGATTCTTCAATAAGGATAATCCCAGCGAGACCCGGTTGAAGCCCTGAAGCCTCCCCTGACATCGGGCACACCGGGCCACATGGCCGGCCAGCCAGCCATTCGGGGTGCTTGTCGAAAATCCGGCGCTGTCGGCCAGGCCGTCTCGGATCTGCTTGCAGTAATCGGTCTGTTTCATTTTTGCGTTAAACATGTCTTTTATCCTGTTCTGGTCGCTCTTAACTCTCCCGTTGGCTAGGTCCGGTAATCCGCCATCATCGTACCAAGCTGTACGATCGCACGGCGCCGGTACACCCGCGCGGTTCCCTGGGATATCCCTAAAATCCGGCTGATCTGACGATACGGAATCTCCGCCAGATCCCGCAACACAACCACCTCGCGCAAATGATCGGGCAATTGCGCGATCCGTTCGCGCAACCGCTCCCGGATCTCCTCAAGTTCCAGTTCCCCGCTTCCATCCATCACCGTTCGGCCCCGTTCACGGTCCGCGATCCGTTCACGCGCCTTGTTAAACTGGTTCTTCTGCCGGATAATCGATATCGCCGTATTACTGGCCGTACGAAACAGATACGCCTTGATATGATCCGGCTTCTGACCCTCTTTCACATGGGCCAGCCGGAAAAACGTATCCTGATACGCGTCACAGACATCCTCTTCGTTACCCAGAATCCGCCACAACATATCGATCAATGCCCGGCCATGCTGATGCATCGCTACCAAGACCCACCCCTGGCTGCACGACGACTCCACATCGCCGGTCAGGTCAAAAATGAGCTGCTGAGCTATCGATTTCGCAATCATAATATCCTATTATACGGCTTTCTATCTATTATGACGAATCAACCCCCCATTTGTTAACCATTTTTCGTTAATTCCAAAAATCCCCCCCTTTTAATCCACCAACACCCTTGCCCGCCCATTGCCCCCAAATCACACCATAACCGGCCCAAACAACATATAACTATATTTATTACAATAGATTACAAACCATACCCGCAGCCGGCCCAGCCCAACAACCGCCGATAAACAAGTAACTAGAGCCTGTCCGCAATTCTTGGATTTTGTGAGCCGCGGTTTTGGGAGGACTGATTTTGAATCGTATCATCAGTAGATGACGGCTGGTGTCCAGGTTATTTTCGTTCAGCGGGTGATTTTCCGATTTCTGCGCATAGTAGCCCCATAAACAGGGCAAGCCGGGGTGGTTTTAAGCCACTTTTTGTCGTTCTTTTTCCCGTTCTTCCTCTTGAGCCAGCTTAATTCTGGCCAATACCCAGAGGTTGTGCGATAAAATGCTCAGGCCCATATGGACTTGGCGGTGATCAAAGCCTTTTTGTTTCATGGGCGCCCCGCAAAAACCATGGCTCAGGATGCTGATTCGGGCTTCGGTCTGACTGCGGCGAGTCTGAGCCTGCCGGAACGGCTCTTCCTGAAGCCTTTCCTTCAGCAAGGCCGGGCTGAGCGGACAAACCGCATTAAAAATATCGTGACTTTCCATGTATTGGCGATTCCCGGCGCTGTCGAAGCCCCGATCGCCGGCCAACAGCTTGACTTGATTACCAAGCTTCTCTTCCATACGCCGGTGGCTGGCTTTAAGCATTTTTTCATCGCTGGGACCTTGCTGACGAAATAACTTCCAGTCCATGATTAAGCCATTGGATTGTTCGGCCAGATAAAGTTGGTTGCCAAATTCCGTCTCCGCGCCGGCCTTGCGGCGCACGATCACATGGATATCCGGCTCGTAAAGGCTCAAGATCTTGTCTGGATTGGCAACCTTGCGTTCGCCGATCATGCGTTCGTGAGCCTGCCTGACCACGGCGGCCAACTGACAGGTCACGCCGGTAATCTGTTTGACGATTTGCCGGACGGAACCGAGAGCGATATCGGCCTTTTTCCAGTGGTTTTCCAGGTTTTTCAGATGATTTTCCGCATGATTCAAGACCCGCCGGATCAGTTTTTTCATCTTTCGCAAAACCGCTTTACGCAGTTTTTTCGCGCCCTTTTTGCGGTTAACATAGGTCATCTCCATGCAGAGCTTATTCATGTTTGAAATAAACTTAGCCGGCTCGCAAGGCATGCGACACAGGATCCCGGCTTTACGAATACGGGCCGTCGCCTTCATCAAGGTACGGGTCGCATCTCTAAACAGCAGCCAGTCGATCGGATAATGAATGTGGGCGCCAATGCAGGTACAGTCAAAATAAGCCTGACTGAAATCCAGGGGGGCCTCCAAAACAACCGAACCCTGGGCCACTTGAAAAAACAGTTCTTCCGCCTGAGCGATTAACTGAGGCGAAAGCGCGTTTTCCAACTCGTTGATTCTGGTTTTGCCGGGGATCCGAGGCAGATCAAAGCGGTTAATGCCGCAAAACCACTGATACAGTTCGCTATGAGACAAGGCCACGGCAAATTTACGCAACGACAAACCCAGCCGCTTACGCAGGATCGACATCCGTAACGCCCAAACGGCCTGGGCACGAATATTCATGCGATCCGTATGGGTTAATTTAACCGGCGTGTCAGTGCCAAAGTGCTCGATGGCCATTTCAGCGTAAGCTTTGTCGAGAAAATACTGGAGAAACAACTGCTCCAGATCGCTGTGGCGGATGAGCTGGTCCATGGCCAGCAACTGCTGGCGTTCCTGGCGATACTCCAGACAGCCAAATTCTTCCGGAATACCTTTGTCAAACAACTGCTGAACGGGTAAAATCTCTGGCATAGGTGTGTTCCCTTTTTAAAGGAAAAATGATTCGCAAAACATTTTATAACACACCTATTTTACGGTTTTGACCCAAAATAGCACGCTATAACTCCGACTCTTTTACATAATCTTTTGAAATCTATAGGGTTAAAGCTACGGACAGGCTCTAACTATCTTCACCAATATTCCCTTTCATAAGTCCCATGCCCACCATAATCACCACCGCACGATGTCCCAGCGTGATAATTCCACCCCCAATCACCCCTTCTAGCTAATTGCCTTCCGAATTTGAGCCTCAAAACACTTTTATTTAATTTACTGCGACATAATCAAATAACTATCAAATAAGATTTGAAGCCATAACGTCTTTTAATATATACAGTTGTGATTTTAGCTGGTTTAAAACTCTTCTATTTTTACCCCATCCCATCAAATAACCGTCAAATAAGTTAAAACTTATTGTCAGGCCCAGAATGGTACATATTTGGCATATTTCTTTCCTTGATCTGGATTATAAGGCATAATCAGTTTTGCCGCTATTGTGTCACGAATAATCCGCGAAGCAATTGCACTGTTATGCTCTTCGATCCCAAATCGTTCTCTCAGACTTGAATTCGTCATCGGATTACGCCCAACATATCGCAAACAAGCATGAAGATAACAAGCCCGAATGCGCTCCGCACTATCCATATCATTAAATTCCTTATGGGCAAATAGAACTGCTCGGGTATGATCCTCCAGTGCCTCAAATAGCGGGGCCGGTAATTGATAAAATTCTGTTTGAAAAACAACTTTATCGACACCACTGCCGCGCTCTTCACAAATCCCTGCTCGGCGCATCAGAGACGCAAGCGTTTCATTTCTTGAACGGGGTGGAGTATCCAGAAATCGCTCGGTTCTTACCAATGGATTACCTGGATTGGTAATTTCCATTCGATCTGAAAATATCTCGATCATTGGTCCGCATCCAGTTAAAGAAAAATCCTGATGAATCAAAGCATTGGCCACTAATTCGCGAATAGCTGGCTCGGGATACATTGGCACATCTTTTCTCAATGCTTTGCCCACAACCTCGTTCCTGGGCAACAATGCATTAACATAATCGACTAATCCCTCAAAACCGGACGCATACCCCCTACGCCCTTCCTGCTCTCGAATGGTTTTTATTCGTCCTGCGCCCTCATATAAGATAACGCGAACAGCCTTTCGGTCGAGACCTTTAAACGCATCCAGATTCTTGGCGAAAAGGATGGCTCCCAGATTGGTTATGTCCCAATTCCCCGCTGGATTTCTTATAATTAATCGGTCATTGGCAAAACTATCCAGAATCTTATCTCGACCAGATGGTAAAGGCTGTGACAATAAATCAAAATAATTAGGGTAATCGAGTAATGCGAGTACCTGGTCCGCATCGACCCTTTCCTTTGCGATCATGTCTTCAAAAGTCTTGGTATCGAATATCCGCCACAGATCACGCTCAATCTTAGGATAATCCTTCAGCCTTTTTTGATAAGATCCAACTCGAATATATTCCGTTCCAGAAAACTGCGTTGGCTTTTCAGTTGCCCTTGGCACTTCTAATAAGACTACGGGTTTCTCCTTATATTCAAATGCGAAAAAAGCTATTCTTAAACGAGGATTCAGCATATGCGACAACCAATTTATCAGCGACTCATTGCCCTTTTGGGCGCTTTGAGGATTAAACGTTGTGCCCACTACCCGATGAGTGCCATTCTCAATCCCCCAAATCAGATAACCATTGGCTTTCTGATACAGAGCGGCTGCATTGCTTAAGGCCGAGATATATTCGCCAATCTCATCCGGAGAAGAGTTATTAACTTTGAATTCCAGCCATTCGGTTTCATTCGGCAACTTGCAGAATTCTTCGACAAGACTAATTTGATAAATGCACGATTGGCCTGCGCTCATGAGTTGTTCCTCGCAACAATCTTCCCCGTCACCGCCGCCGAAATGAGAGCAGTGGGGTATTCCGGTAATTTCATAATCAATTTTTCAACTTTAGTTTCGACATAAATAGTGTCATGTAGTGTTATTTTCCCATCTCGAATAGTGGATAATCTCAAAACTAGTGCCTTCTCACCCCGATACTCTTTATTGCCACACCTCCTCTCAAAGTTATTTGGCCATCAATAGTCCAGACATTATCTCATCAAACCATATATGAAATAAAAGTTTACCTCAGAACCCACTCTCGTCAAACTTATTTTGCCTTCGCAAGGGCCGCCCAGACTTTGTTGCAAAATCATTATATTTATCATTATGTTTGACTATTACAAAATTATTCCCTAAAATATAAGCGGGTTGTTTTTAATCCATCAGTTTGCAAAAAATTAAAATTCAATTGCTCTTTGAAATATGAATATAATTGGGCCGCCCAATTAGCGACATCAATCATCCCACGACACCCAGCCGGTCAAGCGCCAAACGAAGCCATGGTTCACTTTTCACCTAACCCCCCCCGTACCTTCCTGCCCCCATCCAGACCAAACGAACCCATTACAAATTTTTTATCGCGCAATAAGCTGTAAATAAACACCTTACTGCTAGAAAACAACCTCCCTTTACCTCAATAATATTTGCAGCAAATGCCGTATTGTACTGCTCTTCAAAATACCTATCACCGCCGCCAACCGGGCCGCCATATTTCTTGAGCATCAATATTACCCACCTGCCCCCCCTTGGCCAGTTGCCAAACGAAGCCATTGTTCACTTTCGATCTAACAACTCCATCCTTGCCGCCCGGTCTGCCCAGCCCATGGTGCGTTACATTATTTTTACATGAATCACAATTGACACAATACCCGCCTTAAAGTAGGGTAAATGGTTAGTCACCTGTTTTTTCTCAACCAAATCGGCCCCCCACTCACAGGAGCGTAAATCATGCAGAATTCCCACCGACCCGAATCCGTAACAAAATTTTGTCTTATCTGTCTCCTGCTCGCCACCCTCGCAGGACTTACCACCAACCTGTCCGCCCAGTCCGTCACCGGCTCATGGGACATCACCATGGACTTCGGCGGCCGCCCCATGTACGCCACCCTGACCATCGCTAAGAACAGCGACGGATCCTATGCCGGCCAGTGGGGCTCGACCGATCTGTCCAATGTCAAATTCGAAGCCGATAAACTCACCTTCGATATAGTACGCACCATGGGCGACCGCGAATTCACCACCAACTACACCGCCACCCTCGCCGGCGACAAACTCAATATCACCTTCTCCACTCCTCAAGGCGAATTGCAGGCCACTGGCGCGCGCGCCAAACCCCTCGCTCCCGCCGTTGGCGTCTGGGACCTCAAGTTCAACATCCGCGACCGCGAAATGACCGCCAGAACTGTCGTCTCCCAGAAACCCGATGGCGCTCTCGACGCCCAATGGGTCGCCGATTATGGCGAAAGCACCGTCACCAAGGTTACTTACGAAAATGACACCCTCACCATTAACCGTAAAATCAAAATCCAGGACCAGGAATTTGAATCCACTTTTACTGCCAAAGTTAACGGCAACGATTTAACCGGCGCCCTCCAGACCGCCATGGGTGAAATCCCGGTAACCGGCGCCCGTTTCGGTGCGGATCTCATCGGCAACTGGGAACTGACCACAGAATCAGAATTCGGCCCCCGTACCCAGAACCTTCGGGTTCTGCCCGACCTGTCCGGCCGCTATGAATTTTTCGGCAGTGAAATGCCCATCGAACTCAAGCTCCAGGACAACCAGGTCACCTTCCAGATTGTCTTTGGAACTGGCGATCGAACCTTCGAAATGAACTTCTCCGGCAAACTAGACGGCAAAACCATGACCGGAGAAATGGTCACGTCCCGCGGCACTAATAAAGTCACCGGTAAAAAAATCCTGTCGGCCGGCTCCGCCGTTGGTTCCTGGGAATTTACCCGGGTTTCTGATCGGGGCACCTTCACCAGCATTCTGAAAATCAACCCCGATAAAACCGCCACCTATTCCATGCGCGAAAACGAAACCCCGGTGGATGAGCTGACCATTGATGGCAACCAGGTCGCTTTCAAAGTCACCCGATCCTTCAACGACCGCCAGTTCACCATGGAATTCAAAGGCCAGGTCGATGGTGACACCCTCAAAGGCCTGTGGATTACCGAACGGGGCGAACGTGAAGTGGAAGCCAAACGAAAAACAGACTAACGGATTAATATACACAAAGTTGTAAACACGTTAGGGCTGTCCGGTTTCGGGCAGCCCTTTCTATGCCATTGACTTATCAAGCCCCCTGACGTATCATGGTTTCATGAGTAAAAAGAAAAAAGCCAATGAACCCGGCTCGCCCTTCAGCCCGCGCATCAAAAACAAAAAAGCCTCCTTCAACTACCATTTCCTCGAAAAACTCGAGGCCGGACTGGTATTGGAAGGCACCGAGGTCAAAAGTCTGCGCCAGAGCAAAGTCACCATGGATGAGGCCTATTGCCGCATCCGGTCCGGCGAACTGTTTCTATTGGGTTGCAATATCTCACCTTATGAACACGGCAACATACAAAACCACGAACCCAAACGACCCCGCAAACTGCTCGTTCACAAAAGCGAACTCCGCAAAATCGAAATGAAACTGGCCCAAAAGGGTCTTACCTTGGTCCCCGTGGCAATCTATTTTAAAAACGGTTACGCCAAAGTCGAAATCGCCCTGGCCCAGGGCAAGGCCCAATACGATAAACGTGATAAAATGAAAAAACAACAGACCGAACGGGATATCAAACGGGAAATTCGCAGGCGGTAAATTTTCCACCCCAGACCGGTCAGACACGACAATTTCATAACATTTTCAGGGAGTAAACGTTATGACACGACATCGGTTTTGGATCATTCTTGCCCTGGTATTTAATTTCGGCATAAGTCATGCCTCGTCGCTCGAAGCAAATTTTCGCAATCCTCCCGACGAGGCTCGGCCCGGAGTTTACTGGTATTTTATGGATGGCAACCTCACGCGTGAGGGCATGACCGCCGACCTCGAAGCCATGCAACAGGCCGGTATCGGTAATTTAATTTTTTTGGAAGTTAATGTCGGCGTACCACGCGGCCCGGTTGAATTCATGAGCCCACCCTGGCAGGCGCTGTTCAAACACGCCGTCGAGGAAGCCAAACGACTGGGTATCGCCATCACGTTAAACGCAGGCCCCGGTTGGACTGGCAGTGGCGGCCCCTGGATTGATCCGGCCCGATCCATGCAGCATCTGGTTGCCTCTGAAGTTAAAATTACCGGCCCTGCCCGGTTTGACGGCCAGTTGCCCACACCGCAACCCAGACCACCCTATTTCGGCAATGGCGGCTTGTCCAGTCAAATGCTCCAGGCTCGTCAGGATTATTATCAGGATGTCGCCGTGCTGGCCATTCCTACTGTCAATGACACCCGCCTGTCTGATATCGATGAAAAAGCACTTTACAAACGTGATCCCTATACCTCGGCGCCCCGTGTCAAAGCATACCTGCCCGAACCGCCCCCCGAAACGGCTTCTGATCCAGCTGCAACCATTGATCCCACGCAAATTATCGATCTTACCGGCAAAATGCAACCTGATGGCCACCTGACTTGGCAGGCCCCGCCCGGCCAATGGACCATTTTGCGTTTCGGTCGACGCGACACCGGCGCCAATACCCGCCCGGCGCCTCAGCCCGGACTCGGTTTCGAATGCGACAAATTTGATACTGACGCTTTAAATTATCATTTTGATCATTTCATCGGCCAATTGCTTAAAGCCATCAACCAGCCCCCCTCAACCAATCAAAGTGGCTGGACCATGCTCCATATCGACAGTTGGGAAATGGGCGCGCAAAACTGGTCCGGAAAATTCCGCCAGGAATTCCAGAGTCGACGCGGATACGATCCATTACCCTGGCTACCCATTCTTACCGGCCGCATTATACAAAGCCCTGCTATTTCCGAAAGATTCCTTTGGGATCTGCGGTTCACCGCCCAGGAACTCGTCATCGAAAATCACGCCCAACATCTCAAAACACTCGCTCACCAAAATGGTTTCGGGCTCTCTATCGAACCCTACGATATGAACCCAACCTCCGACCTGGTTCTGGGCTCTGTGGCCGATGTTCCCATGTGTGAATTCTGGTCTAAAGGGTATGGCTTTAACGCCGCCTTCAGTTGTTTCGAAGCCGCCTCCATCGCCCACACTCTCGGCCGGCCCGTGGTCGCCGCCGAAGCGTTTACTGCCAATCCCGGTGAATATTGGCGCCAGCACCCCGGCTCCATGAAAAACCAGGGCGACTGGGCTTTTTGCGCCGGCATCAACCGTTTCGTCTTTCATACCTTCGCCCATAAACCATCCCTGACGGATCAACCCGGTATGACTATGGGCCCCTATGGCGTTCACTGGGACCGCACCCAGACCTGGTGGCCCATGGCCGGTGCCTACCACAGCTACCTGTCCCGCTGCCAATACCTGTTGCGCCAGGGCCATACGGTTGCCGATATCTGCTACCTGATTCCCGAAGGGGCACCCCACGTCTTTCGGCCGCCCGCCTCCGCCCTCGACGGGCTGGACGCTATCCCTGATCGCAAAGGTTACAACTTTGATGGCTGCACTCCGGATACCCTCATGAATTCTATTGTACGCGAGGGCAAACTGGTCGTTCCCGGAGGTGTTGAATACGCCGTTCTGGTTCTGCCCAATTGCCAGACCATGCGCCCGGCCTTGCTGCGCCAGATCGCCCGCCTGGTCAAAGCCGGCGCCACTGTCATCGGCCCGCCCCCCGACCGGTCACCCAGTCTTTCTGATTATCCACAATGCGATAACCAGGTGCGCGACCTGGCCCGATCGCTCTGGGGCGAAAGCCCATCATCGGCATCTTACACCGAAGGTAAACAGAATATAATCTATTTTGATACATTATATCCAGATAACGTATTAACACAATCGTATGAACTATTAAAATCCGCTCGCTGGATCTGGTACCCCAAAGGCAATCCCATTCAATCCATCGAGCCGGACACCTGGTATTTCTGTCGACCGGTGAACATCGATCCCAGCCGCCCGGTTCGTTCAGCGCGCGCCTATATCACTGCGGATAACACCTTCGAACTCTGGATCAACGGGCAATCCGCCGGCAGCGGAGACAACTTTAACGACATCAAAACCATCAACATCCAATCGATGTTGAAACCCGGCAACAATATCCTGGCGGTCGCCGCCACCAATGAGGGCGACTCTCCCAATCCCGCCGGCCTGATCGCCGCCATTCAGGTTGATTACGCCGAAGGAGAACCTCTCACCATTGTAACCGACGCCAATTGGCTCTCGACGAAATCGGTCGCTCCGCAATGGCAAACCAGACCCGACAACAATTCATGGCAGGCCGCTCTCGATCTGGGCCCCTTTGCCATGGCCCCCTGGAACCTGACGCCCCCCGGCCCGCAACTACCCCCGCTCTATCCCGATTATGACATTACCGCGCGCATCCTGGCCGATAAAAATATCGTTCCCGATTTCCAGGCAGGCGCCCCCGTCCGTTATACCCATCGGCGCACAGCAGAACGAGATCTCTATTTCATCGCCAATAAAACCGACAAATCAATCACTGCCTCTTGTCAGTTCCGCGTCGCCGGACGCCAACCCGAATTGTGGAATCCACTCACTGGTGCAATACGTACACTCCACCAGTTCAAAACCAACGGCGCAATTACAACGATCCCAATCCACTTTGAACCCTATCAAAGCTTCTTTATTGTATTCTCAAAAAATACTGCGAATTCACCACCACCATCAAACAAGGCCGACTTTCCCAATATCGCCACCCTACAATCGATCTCCGGCCCCTGGCAGGTTGCCTATAACCCTCAATACGGCGGCCCTGATCAGCCGGTAACATTCACTACCCTGCAAGACTGGACCCAACACCCCGATCCCGACATCCGCTATTATTCCGGCCGTGCCACCTATTCAAAAGAATTTGAACTGACCAACCCGGCTCCCGGCAATACCCAATTGGCGCTCGATCTGGGCGTTGTCCATAATCTCGCCCGCGTTACCCTCAACGGCCACGACCTCGGCGTCCTCTGGTGCCACCCCTGGCGCGTTGATATCACCTCCGCCCTCAAACCCGGCCGCAATCATCTCGAAATCGAAGTCGCCAACCTCTGGCCCAACCGTCTGATCCGGGATAAAGCCCTGCCCGAAGAACAGCGAATCACCCGGACCACCTATAATACCTATTCACCCGACAGCCCCCTGCTGCCCTCCGGCCTGATCGGGCCCGTCACGATCAAAACCCTGGACTATTCATTGAAATAACCTGCTCGATTTTCCGTTTACCAACATGAATTAATTCCCTGTCAACAACTTACAACGAACTCAGGAGTTTATTATGTCTGGTATCCGTCAACTGCTTAATATCGCGCTAATTAGTTTATCGCTGGTCCAATTGACCTTCGCCCTCACCCTCGATCAATCCCCGTCCCAACCCGGCCAGTGGGGTTATCGGCCGGCTGACCAGACTACTTCAGCAGTCAATCCCCCATCATTCTCCTGGCGCCCACAGAAAAACGTCACCTGGGAACTGCAAATCAGCCCCAACACTAATTTTCAGCCGGCAATTTATTCTGCCACCCAACTTGAGTTCAATGTCCATTGCCCGACCCAAACCTTCAATCCCGGCCGCTACTATTGGCGCTACCGGGCCGTTGACAAAAACAGCGCCGCCTCCGACTGGAGCCAGATTCGATCGTTCACCATTACACCAGATTCCGTTGCCATGCCCATGCCCCCCCGTGCGGAGTTACTCAGACGTATCCCCACCGGTCACCCGCGCCTCTTCCTTCGACCGGAAAACCTCAACAAACTCCGTACCCTGGCCCAGGGCTCCCTTAAACCCCAATATGACAAACTGATCAGAACCTGCGACAATCTCCTCAAAAATCCACCCGACACTACTGAGCCGCCCCTGTACCCCAAAGACATCGTTCGCAACAGCGATCCCTGGCGCGAAATCTGGTGGGGCAACCGTACCTATACCATCAAAGCGCTCGACAGCGCCGCAACCCTGGCCTTCACTCGCCTGTTGGGTGGTCCCGAAAAATACGGCCAGGAAGCCCGGCGGATTTTGATGGAATGTGCCAAATGGGATCCCAAGGGCAGCACTGGTTACCGCTATAACGACGAAGCCGGCATGCCTTATAATTATTATTTCTCCCGCACCTATTCATTCGTTAATGACCTGCTCTCTGATGAAGAAAAGGCCATTTGTCGCCAGGTCATGAAAATTCGCGGCGAAGAGATGTACCGATTTCTCTGCCCTAGCCACCTCTGGCAACCCTACTCCAGCCACTCCAACCGCGCCTGGCATTTTCTTGGCGAAGTGGCCATCGCCTTCATGGGTGAGATCGAAGGCGCCGAAGACTGGCTCTGGTTCGCCATGAATGTCTTCTATAACACCTACCCTGTCTGGTGTGATGATGATGGCGGCTGGCATGAAGGCTCATCCTATTGGTCCAGCTACCAGGCCCGTTTTACCTGGTGGGCTGATGTGATGCGTGAAGCCATGGGAATCGATGCGTTTGACAAACCTTACTATTCCCAGGTTGGCTACTACATGCTCTATCTCATGCCCCCCGGTAAAATTGGCGGAGGATTTGGCGATCTCTGTGCCGACAAAACCTCCCGTAGCTTCCGTGAAATCATGACTATTTTTACCACCCAGGCCGGCAATTCCAACTGGCAATGGTGGGTGGACCAGAACGGCGGCCCTGTCGAAACCGGCGGCTATATCGGCTTTATCCGCGGCGCGTTGCCTGCCGTTCGAGCCGCTGCGCCAACTGACCTGCCCACGTCGCGCCTGTTCGCCGGGATTGGCCAGGCCTATCTCAATTCCCAGATCTTTGACGCCCAGACTGGAACTCAAATCGCCTTCAAATCCAGTCCCTTCGGTACCCAGAGCCACGGCTACGAAGCCAACAACTCCTTCCTGCTCTCCGCCTACGGCAAGCGGTTGCTTATTCGCTCCGGTAAACGCGACAGCTACGGCAGCGAACATCACAGCAAATGGATGTGGTCCACCCGTTCCGTCAATAATATCACCGTTAATGGCAAAGGCCAGGGCTTCAGAACCAGCAAGGCCCAGGGCAATATCGAATTTTTCCAGACCACGCCCGCAATGGATCTGGTGATCGGCGAAGCCGGCAGCGCCTACCTCACTCCGCTCGATCAGTTCCGCCGCGCCATTATCTTCGTCAAACCCGACCTCATGATCGTCTACGATCGGCTCCGCGCCCGCGAACCTTCCGAATATCAATACTGGCTCCACGCCATCAACAAAATGGATATCATCGATCAGCACCAGATTATCGTCCGCAACGACGAGATTCGCTGTGATATCGACTTCCTTTACCCCGCCGGCCTGACCTTTGCCCAGACCGATCAGTACGATCCCAACCCGCGCCCACGCGTCACCCTGCGCGAATGGCACCTCACAGCTTCCACCCCGCAGAAAAATAAACAAATGGAATTCATCACAGTATACCGGATCGGCAAAGGTGATCAACCAATCCCAGTCGAAACTCAACTCACCCGCCAATCCGGCAGTTTTACACTAGAAGCCAGATTACCCAACAACACCACCTTAACCGCTACCCTGCCAACGATCGACACCGGCAAAATCAACCTGAAACTCGCTCAGCCAGGAAAAACCACCCGAATTACCGAAGATTAAGAAGATCAACAGGAGGTACGACAATGCAGATTACTGTTCGTGATGAAACTGCCACCGGCCAGATCACCAATGAAATGGTCCTTGAGTTCCTCACCGAAGAAATCACCGTCCGCGAACTCATTCGCGAACGGGTCTATCAGGAAGTGCAGGATCATAACCTTAAACTCCGAACCGAAAAGCCCGCCGCCAACGGTCCTGTCCCCCAGGCCCACCTGGAACAGCAACTCAACCCGCCCCGCAAATCCCACCGGAAAGAAATCGACTGGCAAGCCGAATTCGAAAAAGCCATCGACGGCTTCCTCAACAACCGCTTCTTCATCCTCATCGACGCCCGCCAGCCCGACACACTCGATGAACGCATCCAGCTCCGCCCCGATACCCAGGTCAGCTTTATTCGACTGGTGCCGCTGGTTGGGGGATAAGAATATGAAGAAATATCATTAATATGATACCCCGAATATAATCTGGATTTGAGGAAAATGACTATATGCAAAACGATATTGAGATGAAAACGATTCGAGGGAACCGGCCTGATATTAAACTTGATACTGTTTATTATTATTATACTTCTCGTTCTTTAGCAGGTCATCAAGTTCTGGATGAATTAACCTTGGAGGCGTATAATCATTATCTGGAAAACGGCCCGATTAAAGGAGCTTTCGATTTTGTTCTTGATGATTATTCTGCCAGAGATACTATCGTAAAAATGCCGCCCGACGAACTAGCAAGTGTAGCACTTGCGCTGGTTGAAAGACTGAACCAGGAAGGCTGGCCTTTAAAACACGGTACTCTGGCATTTTCTTGGTGCGGTTTCTTTCAGATACTATTGCAGTTTATTTTTACTCGCGAAATATCATTTCAGGTTGACGATTACGAATATCTTCTTGGCTTATCTACGAAATCAAGACCAACCAACTTTTCCCATTATCCCCCTATTACAGCATATTGGGGAAAAATGGCGTCTGTTCCAATACATGGTCTTCTTAAATCATTATCACGCTTTCTTATGGAAAACGACTTGCCACAAACTATTCAAGCATCGCTTGAAGCGGTGATATTTGCAATTAATGAACAAGATCCCCAAAACCCCGAGTTAAAGCGATTTTGTAAACTGATTGAAAGCTTTTTAGATGGAAGCTTCAAAGCCAAGATGCCCGAAAGAGACGAAATTAACAATACATATGACAGCATGTTTCTTGTTGACCTGAAACAAATTGATCCAATATACTGGAATAATGGAATATCGGGGTATCTGGCAAGCGGATGCGCTTTTCTTAAAGATGTTGCAGAAGAATTCCGAACTACTTATTCAGACATGCGCTGTATGCAAACATTCTTTTCAATCGATAAAGATGAGTGTAAAATTGAATCTATCATTAAAATTTTAAAGGCATCACCGATTGATTGGTTAAATATATTAAAGGCATATTACTTTAGGTTGGTTCAAATTACTCAGTGGTATAATAATGCTTCAATAGGTGAAAAAGCAGAATGGGATAATCATATTGTTTATCGAAAATGGTATAGCTTATTCAATAGCGAATTAGACTGCCTAATAGAATCTTTAGAAAAAAAGAAGTTGCCATATGATTCTGAATATTATGAATTATACTTAAAGTCTATCATAACACATGATAAACAAATCGAATTGCGGTTATTAAAAAAAATTGTCGCATTTTATCAGAATAATAATATGTCGGATGTAGTAAGGGAGGCCCTCCTTTCAATACTGGAACCATTGAAAAATGTGGTACTGAATAAGAGCCAAATTAATATAAAGAAAATACTGGAAGAAATCTTAAATTGCAAATCTTTGCCAATTGAATTAGGAAGCGCCTGGTCAGAAAATGTAATGCGCGATTTATCCATAATAAAAAACAAAGGGGCTTCTAATTGGGTCGCCTTACTGGATCATTGTCTTTCAACTAAAACTGGCTCGCCTTCTCAAAAATGGCTCAAACAGACCGACGAAATCCTGCAAAAGATTGGTGAAAGTGACTTTGTTACACGCATCATTCAATGGCTGAACTGGGCCACAATGGCTCATCAGAAGCAATATCTGACAACCGTAAGCCAGGAAGCGTTTGAAATAATTGAATCGATTGACGTAGCCGACTTTAAAGGCCAGATTCGGAAAATGAATCTGGAAGATAAGAACCTGACGCCCGGAAAAACCTTGATAATACGAGCCAGTAGTGGATGCAGCACGGCCCGCGATAATCAGGAATATAAAAGCCGAATGATAGAGATTATTCAATATGATATTTCGGTTGATTACGGTTTCAGCGAATGCAACGGCGACATCCTGAAGGGTTTGATCTGGTGTTGCAGTCGGTTCAAGAACAGTGACCTGGCGACAACCCTGAGAAATCTGGCCATCGACGCATATAAGAAAATTCCCGGTATCGGCCCGCGCGCCGTCAAAATCGGCAACGCCTGCATCTACGCGCTGGGCGCCATGAACGATGATATAAGTCTGCGCCAACTGGCCATTCTCAATACCAAAGTTCGCTTCCGTACCGCGCTCAAACTGATCGACAAAGCCTTAAATGAAGCCGCCGCCCAACAGGGCATTACTCGCGCCGAACTCGAAGAGATGAGCGTGCCGGCCTATGGCATGGAACAGGTCGGTCTGCTCGAAGAATCGTTGGGCGACTTCACCGCTCAACTCAAAATCACCGGCACCAACACAACGGAATTAACCTGGCTCAAGCCGGATGGCAAAACCCAGAAATCCATCCCGGCCGCCGTCAAATCCGATTTCCCGGATGAACTCAAAGAACTCAAAACCGCTGCCAAAGAAATGCAGCAGATGCTGCCGGCCCAGAAAGCCCGCATCGAAAGCATCTATCTGACCGAAACAACCTGGCCGCTATCGATCTGGCGCGAACGTTACCTCGATCACCCCCTGGTCGGCTTTCTGGCCCGGCGATTGATCTGGGAATTCCAACAGGACAACCAATGGCTCAGTGCGATATGGCTGGATGGCAAACTTGTCGACAGTTCCGGCCAATCCCTCCCTACCTTGCCCGATACAACCCCCGTGCGGCTCTGGCACCCCATCGGCCATGAAGCGGATACTATAATGCAATGGCGGCAATGCTTACAGGATCACCAGATCCAACAGCCCTTCAAACAGGCCCACCGCGAAATTTATATTCTGACCGATGCCGAACGCCAGACCGCCATCTATTCCAATCGTTATGCCGCCCATATCGTCAAACAGCACCAGTTCAATTCGCTCTGCGGTGCCCGCGGCTGGAAAAACACCCTCAAACTCGCCGTCGATCAGGACTTTCCGCCCGCAACGATCATGTTACCCCAATGGAACCTCCGCGCGGAGTTCTGGACCGATGGCGTTAATGATGAAAACGATGACAGCTATTTCGAAACCTATCCCTACCTGGCCACCGATCAGGTCCGCTTTTTCCCGATTAACGCCCCCCAGGCCACCGGGCACGGCTGGGGCGAAGGAGGCCAGGTCCACACCGTCGCCCCCATCCCGCTCGAATCCATCCCGGCCCGGCCCTTTTCCGAAGTCATGCGCGATATCGACCTGTTTGTCGGTGTCGCCAGCATCGGCAACGATCCCCAATGGCAGGACGGCGGCCCGGACGGCCGCTACCGCAACTACTGGTACGATATCTCCTTTGGCGCTCTGGGCGAAACGGCCCAAACCCGCAAACAGGTACTCGAAAACCTCATTCCCCGCCTCAAAATCGCCGACCGCTGCGAATTCCGCGACAAATTCCTCATCGTGCGCGGCGACCTGCGTACCTACAAAATCCACCTCGGCAGCGGCAATATCCTCATGGAGCCCAACGATCAGTATCTGTGTATCGTCACCGTCAAAAGCCAGACCGGCCAGGATAAACTCTTCCTGCCCTTCGAAGGCGACAGCCTGCTCTCCATTATCATCAGCAAAGCCCTGCTGCTGGCGGACGACACCCGCATTACCGACCCAACCATCACCCAACAAATAAAGCCTTAACCCTATAAAATGCAAATAGATAACACCAACAGTTTGACATCGCCTCCTCTTTTGACCATAATAGAATCAGATAGATATCGACCCGTTATGCGATTTTAGACCACCTTCATGGCAATGAAACCGTATATGTCTAAACAACCGTTCCGTGCATCGCAAGCGCCGCTCGAAACAATAAAACCGAAAAGAGGACCCAATGCCCATAACCATCCGTGACGAAACCGCCTCCGGCCAGCTCATCCACGAAACCGTTCTGGATCTCGATTCCAAAAGAACTACCGTACGTGATCTGATCCGAATACGGCACTTTCAGGATTTAGAAAACCGCATGATGAAACATCTTCTCCAGTCGAACCAATCCGGCGACGCCACTCCTGATGCCGAACACAAATCCCCTTCAGCCTCCGGCCGCCCCACCAAAGACGAATGGAAAGCGGAAATCAGAAACACCATCAATTGCTTCCTCAACAACGACTTCTACGTCCTCATCGACAACTACCAGCCCGATACCCTCGATCAGCGCGTCCCGCTTCAACCCAATTCCCAGGTCAGATTCATCGGCAACGTCCCGAAAATTGAAAAAATATAATGGCTACCTCTTAATCCCGTTCAACAGGCATATCAATGCACGGCCCTCAATGATTCCACACATAATTTGACTTCTCCATCCATTTCCCCGATAATACCCCACAATGCTGGACACCCTCAAAACCATCCTCAAACGCTACTGGGGTTACGACAGTTTCCGACCCATGCAGCAGGCGGCCATGCTCGCCGCCGCCGGGCGCCGTGATTCGCTGGTGGTGTTGCCCACCGGCGGGGGCAAATCGCTCTGCTTTCAGGCCCCGGCCATGGCGCTGGATGGATTGGCCGTAGTAGTATCGCCCTTGATCTCCCTGATGAAAGACCAGGTCGACTCCCTCATCGAATGCGGTATCTCCGCCGCCCGTATCGACAGCAGCCAGTCCGGCGACCTCAATCGCGAAATAATCCGGCGCGCCGCCAACCACGAAATCAAAATCCTCTATATGTCTCCCGAACGCCTCGTCTCCGACTGGTTCATCCAGTTTCTCGGCCAGTTGCCGCTCTCCATGATCGCCATCGACGAGGCCCATTGCATCAGCATGTGGGGCCACGACTTCCGCCCCGAATACCGCCAGCTCGACCGACTCAAAACCAGCTTCCCCAACGTCGGGATCCACGCCTACACCGCCACCGCCACCGAACAGGTCCGTTCCGATATCGTCGAACGACTCAAACTCAATAATCCCGAAATCCTGGTCGGTTCGTTTGACCGGCCCAACCTGCTCTACAAAACCGAATCCCGCCGCGATCTCAACCGCCAGGTCGAAGCCATCATCCAGCGCTATCCCAACGAATCCGGCATCATCTACTGCATCCGCCGCCGGGATGTGGATGAAATGTGTGCCAACCTTCAAACCCGCGGCCATCGTGCCCTGCCCTATCACGCCGGCATGGACGACCCTGACCGCCGCCGCAATCAGGATGACTTCATCAACGATCGCGCCAAAATCGTCGTCGCCACCGTTGCGTTCGGCATGGGCATCGACAAGCCCAACGTCCGCTACGTCATCCACACCGGTATGCCCAAATCCATCGAACACTATCAGCAGGAATCCGGTCGGGCCGGCCGGGATGGGCTTGAAGCCGAATGCTGCCTGCTCTACGGCGGCAACGACTTCAATATCTGGAAATTCCTCATGCAGGACCTCGATCCTGAACCCGCCAATATCGCCCGGCAAAAACTCAACGACATGTACAACTACTGCGCCGGTCTCACCTGCCGCCATCAAGCCCTGCTCCATTACTTCGGTCAGCAGCTCGACAAACCCAACTGTGCCGCCTGCGATATCTGTATCGGCGACTTCACCGCCATGCCCGACTCGCTGGTCGTCGCCCAGAAAATCATCTCCTGCGTCTGGCGGCTCGAACAGCGTTTCGGCGGCGACTATACCGCCGCCGTCCTCGCCGGCTCCAAAGACCAGCGCATCCTCAGCGCCCGGCACGATGAACTCAGCACCTGGGGCCTGCTCGCCCAGCAGCCCAAACACGCCGTCCGAACCTGGATCGAACAACTCGCCTCGCAAGGCTGCCTGGTCAAAACCGGCGAATTCAATACCCTCACCATAACCGAGCAGGGTTACCAGGTTCTCAAGGGCCAACACACCCCGCGCCTGCTCATGCCGCCCGACCGCAAACAGGCCAGAACTCAAAAGAAAAAACCACGACTCGCCCAGGACTCCTGGAAGGGTGTCGACCAGCGCCTGTTCGAAGAGCTCCGCCTGCTCCGCCAGACCATCTCCATGGACCGCCATCTCCCGGCCTATCTCATCTTCGGCGACGCCGCCCTCCGCGATATGGCCCGCCGCCGCCCCTCCACCCTCGCCAATTTCCTCGAAATCAACGGCGTCGGCCAGAAAAAACTCGATCAGTACGGCCGCGAGTTCGTCGATCAAATCATCGATTACTGTCGTAAACACAAACTCGCCATGGATGTTGATTTTTAATAGAAAATGAAAAAACAACTGTCAGATCACAATTTCTATTCTGAGCTATGGTTGCTACCCATAATCACAATTTTGTGTATCTTACGGCCCTTTTCCATCCCGGGTCCGGTATCGATCATCATGCACCTGTTCTTAATGGGATTCAATATTATCCTGATCAGCCATATTATCAGGATCGTTCGAAATAAACAATTCGATCGCCTCTGGTTAACGTTGTTCAATATGATATTTCTAAACACCTTTTATATGATAAGTTACTCGGGAGCCCTCCTGTCGGACCTCTCTCTTTCAACACCTTGAGTCTGTACAGACAAAATTCACTTTAACGTCAATGTTATTTTCTCATAGCCTTATCTCTTCTTAAGGTCGTATAATCAGATAACTGTAAACAACTGGCATACATTTTTTAATTTGATTTTTACCAAGGAGCCGGCCCATGACCACTCAAAACAAACCCCGTGGCCCCTGGATCCATCGTTTCTCGATCTGGTTCTTCACCTGCATACTCGCGGTTCTGTTTTACTGGGTGCTTGGTTTTATCGTCAGAGATATCGAAACCATCCAGGGACCACAGCTCACTGATATCGAAACGAAATATGTTGACAGCAATCTGATCCGTCAACGCGACAACCTGCAAGCCGCCATCGCAGCAACCGACCGCAATATTAAAAACAAGCGCGGCGAACTGGAAATCCTGGCTGCCGGCTCACGCAACCTGCAAGAGACCATGAACCAGCTCATCGAATTACAGAAGCTCCGCGTCCAGAAATCCATCGAAATTCCCGATACCGAACAGGAAAATATCTCCGCCAGCTTACAGCAGTTCCTGGATCATCAGCGCCAGTTCCAGGCCCTCAACGCCGACATCGCTCAACTCACCGAAGAACGCCGCCAGCTCGACGAAACACTCACCACTATCAACAGACAAGTCGCCGATCAGAAAGAGCCGGCGTTCAATGAATACAACCGCCTGGATCGCCGTCATCGCCTCATTCTCGCTGGCATTCAGATGGCCATCCTGGTCCCCCTGCTCGCCATCGGCGCCTGGCTCTATATCAAACAGCGCGCCAGTATTTACTTCCCGCTCATCCTGGGCTGCGGCCTGGCCACCCTCGTCCGCGTTGTCCTGGTCATGCACCGCTATTTCCCCGCCCAGTATTTCAAATATATCCTGATCGTCGCACTCCTGCTGGTCGTTGGCCGCATCCTCATTTACTTTATCCGGGTGGTTGCCTTCCCCCGGGCGCAATGGCTCATCCGTCAATACCGCGAAGCCTACCAGCATTTTCTCTGCCCGGTCTGCGAATACCCCATTCGCACCGGCCCGCGCCGATTCCTCTTCTGGAAACGCCGCACTATCCACAAAAACCTCCCGCCCGGCTCGGCTCAGCCGCCAGATGAACCCTACACCTGCCCCACCTGCGGTTCCCCCATCTACGAAGAATGCCCCGCCTGCCACAAGATTCGCCACGCCCTCCTGCCCCACTGCCAACATTGCGGCCACGAAAAACCCATCGAACCATCACCCTGATTCTGCCATTATACTGCTTACAATCGAAAATGCCCGCTGGACTGCGATATAAATTCTACACGAGTAAAAACTTATCTTGCGGGCAATCTGGAATTTTCACACCCATTGGGTATACATCCATCATTATTCCTTTGCTTTCCGATCCGCTCGCTGCTACAATAACATCCATAACCATTCAACCAGAATAAGAGACCGGCTTAAGGAGTATTGCTATGGATTGGTTAAAAGGTGAAAACCCCATCGTTTTCGTCGTCGTTGTTGTCGTTATCTACCTGATCTACCGCCAGATCACCGCCGGAAGCCGCCGCCGCAAAATCGCCGAAAAAATGGTCTCCGAAATGGAAGGGGCATTCCTCGAGCCCCATCAACTGGTCCAGGTCGATGGCGATCGTGAAATGCCCGATCTTGATCTGGATTTTTACCGCTCCGCGCAGCGAGAAGCGGAGCAGTTGGGCCTTGCCTTTTTAACAGATTTTGAAGATGAAACATTGTCTGAAATTTATCCCGATCTGCGCACTTTTGTGCGCTGCCTTACCAGCCCGGATCATACCATTCATTGTATTATTTATCATATCAGGCCAAGAGGCAAAACGGCATTACAGCAAAAAGCCGGCCTGGTGTCTGAACAACGTGCCATCGAGTTTGAAACCGAGTTTTCCGACGGCAGTTTTCTTTTAACCAACGCGCTTCCTCTCAAGGCCAATGCCTTTCAGTGGGATTCTAAATTACAGGTCCAGCGTCTGCCCGGCCAGACATCGGCCCAATCTTTATTTCAGGCCCATTGTCAGAGATTATCCGAAATTATCAATCAAAACCCCACTATACACCCGATCCCCCGCTCTGATTTCCCCAGTATGCAAGCCAGTCAAAATCGGTCTAACCAGTTACGCAAGGCCGAAGTAAAACACCGGGGCTATTTGATTGGCCAACGCGAATTCGAACGCATGCTCGGCCAGCCCCTGCGCGGAGAATTCAGCAAAATTTTCGAAGTTGTTCGCCAGGTCCAGCTCGAACGCGGCCACTGGGATGACGATGCTATTGCTCGCACTCAAACCCAAAATGAATCCCAGGCCAGTGTCGACACGGCCAATGATGACTATGCCGCCGCCGAACTGATCGATCCGGCAGATTCCCCCTCTTCCACACCCGGCTCGCCCACGTTTCAAGTTGAGGGCATGAACCCGGAATACATCCAATCTGTCCGGGAACAGATCGAAGTCCTGAAAGTCCCCAAACAGAATCCCATCAAAACTCTGATCATTCTGGCCATTTCACTCATTATTTTCTTCCAGCTTGGCTGGTTCAACTGGGGCCTCGACTACATTCTCTGGCTGACTGTGGTCGTATTCATTCACGAACTGGGCCATTACTTCGGCATGAAAGTTTTCGGTTATCAGGATATCAAAATGTTCTTTCTGCCAATGATGGGCGCTGCCGTATCCGGCCGCTCCCATTTTGCGCCCAGTTATAAAAAAGCCCTCGTCTCCCTGCTGGGCCCTGTCCCCGGTATCCTCATCGCACTGGGACTCATCTTCGCCGCTTATCGCACCGACAATATCCTTTATCGAGAGGGGGCAATGGTCTTTCTACTGATTAACACCCTCAATCTGTTGCCCTTCCTGCCGCTGGATGGCGGCCGCTTCATGCAGGAGGTACTCTTCAGCCGTAGCCGCCATCTCGAATGGCTTCTCACTGTCCTCAACGGCCTGCTGTTTTTCTTTCTCGCCTGGCATTTGCAATCATTCTTATTCGGCTTCCTGGGATTTGTCAATATCGCCGGGGCCGGCGTCACCTGGCGTCAGGCCTGTATCGCCCGGGAACTCCGCCAAAAACTAAAAACCGCCGATCGCTTAACGCCCCCCGTCAACCTCAAAGATTTGGACATCCCCGATGATTGCCTGGCCGACATCCTCACCGGTATCTTTAACCACAGCAAATCCCACATCCAGCCCCGTGATCTGGCAACGCGGGTCCTGGCCATCTGGGAAAAGGTCCATCTGCGCCCTCCCGGCATCGCAGCCACCATAGGCCTGCTTACGCTGTACTTGGCAGGCTGGGCTTTTGCTTTGCTCGGTGGATTCGGACTGATCGGCCATACGCAGAACTGGCATCACAATGGTGGCTACCGTACCGCAATCGTGCTGGAAACCGATGACACCGGCCGCGAACGCCCTGTGGAAAAAACCTGGTACCTGTCCAGCCTGGAAAACGAAATCGAACTCTCCGACGACGCCCGCTGGTACCACGGCCGTGATGTCTGCTACGACCTCGACGGCCAGATCACCTGCGAAGGCCGCTGGAACATGGGTCTTTACGACGGCGAATGGAAATGGTATGAAGAGGGCAAACTCATCACAGTAGAGGTCTATCAGAACGATCGCCTCCTCGCCAGCCGCTACCTCGAAGACGGCCAATGGATCGAAGATCCCAACTCATTAGAAGAAATCCCTTTGGACGATCCCAATGACTCGATCCGCCTCGGCCCGGATCAGGATCTGATCGACGAATTCATCGAAAAATACCGAACCTCCGCGCCTCCGATAACCTCGGAATAGGGCTGTCGGCCGCTTGATAAGTTTTTTATCGATCAGCCCGATGGCTTGTTTGAGTTATGTGCTGTAAACTACTGAAATGTTACTACATCATCAGTCGGGTTCGATTCCTGTTCCTGCAAAGCGGCATAAGCCAGGTTCGTTCTGACGATCTTCTCCAACGCTTTCGACGGCGTATAGGGATCCGGACCGGAAAACAGCCCGAAGAAATTGCGGAGTACCTGGACCGGTGTAATAATGATCCCCCACGGGAATCCCCACCAGCCGAAAAACAATGAAAAAAACAAACCGCCCAGCTTCTTTTTCACACCACATGACCGGCAGCAGATCTCCGGATGACTTTTCCATGATGTCAATAACAATGCGGACCAGACTGTATGAGAAGTTTGGATATCAACCGGACCCGGCCTGGAACACTTGGGACAATCACCGCCATGTAACGCCCGGGTATGTTCATCGACAATGTCTGGTGGGATCTGATTGCCGACCTGAACGGCATACCCTTTGGCCAGACATTTGTCGCCGCAAAATCGATAGGCCCCTTCTTTTTTGCCTCCAAATAAAATCGTAGTGCCGCAGAAATCGCATTTTGCCATAACTTTTCCTCACTCATAGATTAAAAGAACATAATCGATATTGCCATGGGAAGCGGGCAGATTGCCAACGCGTCATCCGATTTCCCATGATTACCAACAATAAACAGAATTTTATAGTTCACCTCTTCCCCTGTCAATAACACAATTATGCCCTTTACAATTGAATTTTCCCGTTACGCCGGGATATAAATATTTGACGAGTAATAAGTTAAATTTCGGGTGACCAGGAATTTTTATACCGATTGGGCATAGAATCCGTTATATTTGATGATATTCATTTTTTTGTTACATTTTCCGGAAGAAAAACAAACTGTCTGTGATTCGGATTTAATGGCACAATAATATCCATTGATACATAAATGATTACAGGTATTTCTCGGCTAATACAAAGGCCCGCGCAACGCAGGAAATCTAACACGTGAACACTCATGGTTTTTCTCACAGAATCTCTTCTTGTACCACAATCTTCCTGGTTATTGTCTCCACCGCCCTCTTTGCCGGACAGAATGACCCGCTTGTACTCTCGTCAGACGCCACTCGAGTTGCCTGCTACGACAAAATCGAATTCAATATTAACCTGACCACCCAATATCATAATCCTTTCGATCCCAACGAAGTCAACCTGACCATCGAACTGACTGATCCACAGAACTATTCCCTGAGCCTGCCTGCTTTTTATTATCAACCTTACGAGCGCAAGACGCTAAAAAACAATAACCGACCCCAAACCTGGATCTGCCCCTCCGGCCCGCCAATCTGGCTGGCCCGTTTTGCCCCTTCCATTCCCGGCCAATATCAGGCCCGGGCTATCCTCTGCGACCTCCACGGCAAACAACTTTCCGGACCGGTCAGCTTCGAATGCCTGCCTTCCAACGATCCCGGTTTTCTGCGAGTCTGCCCAACCAACCCCCGTTCTTTTATCACTTCCAATGGCAAACCGTTCTTCCCCATTGGTCAGAACCTGGCGTTTATTGGTGAAACCCAGTATCTAACCCTGCTGCGCGCCGAAGGCACCCTGGCCCAACTCGCCCGTCATGGCGCCAATTATGTCCGCATCTGGTCCGGCTGTGATGACTGGGCCCTGGGGATCGAAGCCCGTAAAAGCGCCTTCGGCCGATCCTGGAACTGGAATCCGCCCTTCGACTCTCTGCCCGACCGCCCGGATCATTTATTGATCAAACTATCTGGACCCGCCGGAAAATCACTCAACCTCAATCCCTCGCATCCCATCGCCTTGCGACCATCCACCCGCTACATCCTCAGCGGCAAAGTACTCACCCAATCCGGAGCCCGCTTTCAAGTCCATTGTTCCGGCCAGTCTCTCGCCCAACCCATCCAAAGCCCACCTGATACCTGGGCAGATTGGCAAATATCCTTCCAGACCTTACCTACTACCTACTGGCTGGACAATCCCTCTCTGCAACTTGACCAGCCCGGCACGGCCTGGATCGATGCCATTTCTCTGACCGAGGCCGGTGGCGGCCCTGAATTGTTATGGGAAGCCAGTCCTAACCGGCCTGTGCTCGGAACTTACAATCAACCTGACTGCTTCTATCTCGATCAGGTAATTGAGGCTGCCCGCAAAAATAATATTAAAATCCAGCTCACACTTCTTACCCGTGATCTCTACATGAAAAACCTCTCTGATGAATCATCAACACCATATCAAAGCGCCATCAATGCCGCTCGAAAAACCCTGCGCTATGCCGTGGCTCGCTGGGGCTATGCCACCAGTCTGGCCGCCTGGGAATATTTCAATGAAATCGATCCCGGCAAACCAACCACCCGCTTTTATCAAGAACTGGCCCGCTATCTCGATCAGATTGATCCTTATCGCCATCTCCGCACCACCAGCACCTGGAGTTCCTGTCCCCGCGACTGGCAATCGCCCTGGCTGGATTTCGCGCAGGAACATTATTATTACCGGCCCGCTGATTACTCAAAATACCGAGATGAAGCCGAAGCTTACCTGCAATGCTATGATCGCCTACACCGCCAGACACCCGACCGCCCTTCGTTTCTGGGCGAATTCGGCCTGGCCGACAACCAGTGGCGCCTTAACGACGAACTCAAACAAAGCGCCAGCCTGGCCGATTTCCATCACACCCTCTGGGCCTCTGCGCTCTCCGGCTCCTCAGCCACCGCACTTTACTGGTGGTGGGACCGCGTCGACCCTCTCAATCATTACCCCCTTTACCAGTCGCTGGCCGACTTTACCCAAAACATCCCATGGAACTCCATACATCTTCAATCCATAAACGCCCGGGTACTCTCACCCGACAACTCCCCTGCCGGCCAGATCATCCCCATCGGCCTGGCCGATAACAACCGCGCCTGGCTCTGGTTCTACCACACCCAATCCGCCTGGTGCCACGCCGTTACCGATAAACAAACACCACCAACGCTCACCAACTATCAACTATCCCTCCCAACCCTACCTCCCGGCGCTTACCAGATCCAATGGTGGAACACCCAATCAGGACAGCCCACATCGTCCGGCAAATTTACCCTGCCCGGCAATAATAATTCCACCCCTATCCCCCCCTTCAACACCGATATAGCCTGCCACATCCAACCGGCTCTACCCTGAAAATATTTTCAACCACAAAAATTTATTCAGAGCATTAAGAGGTCTGATTTTCTAGCCTTTAACATTCATTAACCAATTTATCGTACGACAATACAATCGTACAATAATTATGAGAAAGGTTAAACATACATGACATAAGTTCAAATCAGATAAATACTTGAGAGGATATTCTCCTCTGTTATACATACTCAAATCAAATCTAATAATATTCACACTAAACAATAACATATATTTGACTTATAATTAACATCCTGCTATAATAAATATTGGTTAACCCGTGGTTTCCCCAAAACTAATTTCATCCGAAAAGCTCTTTGAAAATTTAATAAACTGCACAATTCTGGGCCTCCCATTAATTTGTAAGGCGACTATCTCCCTTGAAAACGAACCCAATTGACCACCCGCAATCACAATTATAAGGTATCAGGGCCATTCTTACCTGCCCGCGCGAAACGAAGCCAATTAAAATTTAACAGATCATAACATATTAACTAACAAATAGATACCACGCTTTTTCGAGAAGCGTTTACAAAAAAATTCCTGTCAATCCAACAAATGGACTCTGTCAGATTCAGAGGTGTTCCTTCTCTATCACGCCTGAACACTCAAAGGCGTTGCCCCTGTCGGCCTTGATCAAAACCCATCGCCGATTCCAAACGAACCCAATTTTTACAATTTACTTAACAGAAATTCTCAACCTGTCAAAAACACCGAATTTGACTTGCCAGCGTCTAATCCGAGGGCTATACTATATCGTTTATTAGTTATATCTTTTAATAACAGGGAGTTACACGACATGACCACTGTCCCGCGTTGTCCGATCGAGCGTTTGAATCCAGCCGAGATTATCAACCAGGTTTTTCTCATCAGCCAGCCCCAATTACGAACAACCAGCCGCGGCGATTATTATATTGCCGCCTATCTCAGTGACGCTACCGGCCGGCTCAACGCCCGCATGTGGCAGGCTACCGAAGAAATTTATCAAAGCCTCCCGGAAGAAGGTTTTGTCATGGTCAAGGGCCGCACCGAAATGTATCAGAACTCGCTGCAGATGGTTGTCGAAGCCATTCGACCCATCGAACGCGATGAAGTCGACCTCAGTGAATTTCTGCCCACAACCAAAAACGACATCCCCGCCATGTGGAACCGTTTGCTGGAAATCCTGGGGACCATTAAGAATCCTCACCTGATTCGACTGATCAAAGCCTTCTTGGGTGATCAACACTTGATGCAGCTCTATCGCGATGCTCCTGCGGCAATCGCCCTCCACCACGCCTATATCGGCGGCTTGCTGGAACACACCCTGACCCTTCTTGAACTCGGCCAGCGTATCATCCCGCTCTATCCCGAAATCAACGGCGACCTGGTGCTGACCGGCTTGTTCCTGCACGACATCGGAAAAACGAATGAACTGGACTTTGATATCAGCTTCAAATACAGCGATCAGGGCCGACTCATGGGCCACCTCGTCAAGGGCGCCATCATGATCGAAGAAAAAGTCAAACAGCTCAACGATGAAAAAACCGAGCGCTTCCCGCGCACTCTGGCCGATTGCCTGATTCATATCATCGTTTCCCACCATGGGATACGCGAGTTCGGCTGCCCCATATTGCCCGCCACCCCCGAAGCCTATATGGTCCATTTTCTCGATAATCTTGATTCAAAAATGGCGCTGACTCTGACCGAAATCAAAAACGACAGCAATATGTCTTCCTGGACCAACTACATTAAATCGCTCGATACGCCCTTGTTCAAACAACATAATTCATTCTAATGAATTCGATTAACAAGCCGTCATCTGATTTGCCTTCCAGCCGGCAACATACGGTTACGGATCGCATTCGAAATCTTCTTATGCTGTTCGGAATTATACTGGTTGCCGGTCGGGCTCAGTGTGGTGAATCGTTTCCGATGGGTTTAACCGCCGACTTGCTCTCTGGTGGAGCGATGATCGGCACTGCTGAAATTACCGCAATGCTGGCCTTTAACGGGATATTATTAAGTATCGCTGCCATCAGTTTTACGATACGAACCCAGACTTGCCCAAACTATCGAAAATCTACCTGGCTGACAATACCACTTTTTTTACTGGTCTTAGGTTTCGCCCTATCACTCACCCAGGCATCGGACAAATACCTTGCTCTAGTGGGCGGCTTGAACTGGCTGAGCCCGATGATCTGGGCCATGGAACTGATTCAATGGCTCGACCAGGGCTGGAAACGCCGTTTTGTATTGGCCGCCATTGCCGCGACCGGCATCGCCTTAACCTGGCGCTGTTACGAACAAGCACATTGGGATATTCCCCAGACAGTACAGGAGATCGAAAAAGACCCGGATGCCTATTTAACTAAACACGGGATTGAACCGGGCAGCTTAAAAGCCCATCAATTTCTCAGTCGGGTGCGCAGTCAGGATATCGGGGGCTTTTTTAATGTAAGCAATACCGCAGCCTCATTTTTTATCTTATCGATCACCGCTGGAACCGCGCTTTTCGCCGGATTAATTCGAACCGGACGCACAAAAATCCGCAACGAGCCTTCTTATGCCACAATGTGCATTCTGGGGGGACTGGTTCTGATCTTTCAGATGTATGGTTTGTGGATTACCCAAAGTAATGGCGGCATCCTGGGGCTCTCAGCTGCGGTTCTTTTATTAGTGATAATCGAAATATTCCGTAAACGATTGGTTCCACACTGGAAAATGGCTCTATCGGTAGCCTTGGGCATTGTTGTCATCGGTATCGCCATAATCATTATTTATGGAACACTACATAATCGCCTGCCCGGGAATTCTCTTTGGGTCCGCTGGCAATACTGGCGTGCAACAGCCGGCATGATTGCCGATCACTGGTTCTTTGGAGTTGGCCCGGAAAATTTTGGCCATTACTATCCGCGTTATATGAATCCCGCCGCTTCTGAAGTCATCCGGGATCCCCATTCTCTGCCATTATCGGTCTGGAGCCAATGGGGCATTCTGGGCCTGGCCGGATTAATTTCTGGAATTTTGCTTGTCACCATCAAAGTTATTCGCCCCGATGAAAACCAACCCAAAAATCAAGTGCGCCAAGAAGCTCTTTTAACCAGACTTCAAATCTGGCCCGGCCTGATACTGGCAACGGCAACAATTATTGGGATTCGCTACTTATGCAGTAATTTTGGGCCACTGGATCCTTCATCCAAAGACAGCGTAATTTTAATCATGCTGATTGTTCCGGGAATCGTATGGTTGACCGGATTGGCAATCGCTTTCTTCGGGGGTCAGGAAACCGACCGTATAAGCGCTGATTCAAAAGAAAATGTAATTCTGCGTTTTATTTCATGTGGTCTGGCTGGTTTTTTACTGCACAATACGATAGATTTTGCATTTTTCCAACCGGGCGTTTTGTCGACATTCTTCATGCTTTGCGCAACATTGATAGCCGAAAAGCAGAAAACAACCCAACCACTCCAATCGACTTTCAACGGACCGGCGAAGCCGGTAGTCATTGCCGGTTTAGTTCTTGCCGGGTGTTACTGGCTGTTCCTTTTTATCCCGGTCTGGAAATCAGAAACAAGCCTGAGTCAGGCCCGCGTGCTGCTGGGACAATTGGCGATCCAGGCTCCCGAAAAACCAATAGAAGCGATTATGAAAGATGCGCTAGATCTGGCAATCAACGGCGCGAACCAGAACCCAATCGATCCGAGCGGTTTGTTAATCGCTGCTCAGGTCGAAGCCCAGCTCTGGCAAAACAATCATGATCTTCAAGGCCTGGATAAAACCGAACATTATTGCCTGGCCGCACAGGATCGAGACCCATTCCACTTTCGTTATCCATCGTTACTGGCCGATATATTTGATCGCGCCGCGAAAGTCAGGCCTGAAGACAGCGCCCTCCAGAACAAGGCCATATGTTATCTTTGCACAACCTTACAACTCAATCCGATCCGTAGCGATTTGATGGTTAAACTCGCAGAATGGTATGAGAAAACCGGCCAGATAGAATCCGCGATTACTTTATATCAAAAGGCATTACACATCGAGTCGTTATATCAGGAACAGCAAAGACTGATGCACGGTTCAGATTCAATTATCGTTCCGCGCCTGTCATTAAAAGAGCAGCAATTCGCTCAAAATGCTTTAAAGCGTTTGGCCCCATAAAGAATCAAAGGATACTGTCGGCCAACAGGCACAATCCATCACTATCGTTAAGATGACGGATCGCAGCCTTGGCAAGATCAATATAATCCCGGGCCCGGTCACGCGCATATTGTACACTTCCAAATTGTTCCAGACGATCAGCCAGTTGGTGGCGACTTGATTGGTCACCAGTACGAAGCAGATCACGTACCTGATCTCGCGTAGCGGAATCGCTGCGCATAAGATAATGAATCAACGGCAGAGTCATTTTCTCTTTGGCCATATCAGTCCCCAGTGTCTTGGAAATAAAACTCGCCTGGCCATTATCAATATCCTTAATATCATCCATAATCTGGAAAGCCACTCCCAGATTATATCCAAATTGTTCTGCCGCCTGGCAAATATCCGGATTACCCTGCCCCAGCTTGACTCCCTGAATACAGCAACACTGCATCAAGCTGGCAGTTTTCCCGGCGATAATTCTGAAATATTCTTCTTCCTCCAAATTATAATCCCCCCGGCGCAACACCTGGGACAACTCCCCCTCACAGATTAACTGTGTCGTCCTGGATACATATCCCAATAATTCGAGTGAACCAATCTCAACGCTCAAATAAAACGCCTGACTCAACAATAAGTCACCCAGTAAAACTGCCGCCTCATTACCCTGCAAATGGTTGATGGAGGGCTTTCCACGCCGCCGGTCGGCGTCATCCAGCACATCATCGTGCAACAGGGTTGCCAAATGGATCATCTCGATTGCTGCGCCCAGCTTGATCTGCCCTTCAATAATCGGCCCAGCCATTCGGCCCGATAATATAACCAGCATCGGCCTCAGCATTTTCCCCTGATAATTCAGGAGTAATTTGAGCATATCATCCACTTCAGAAATGCCGCTTTGCAACTGGCTTTCAATTGTATGGCGAACCCGCTCGAGTTCATCCGTAATCGCCTGAGACAGGATTTTTATAGTCATGAACGCTCTTTGATTGTCGAAAAAGAAATCCGGCCTGCAAGCTCCGACCGGATCTGGTTCAAATTATTCGCAATTATTTTACTGTCTGGTATAAGTTTCAAACTTTTTGAGCAGATCTCGAGTTACAGATCCCGGATGCCCTTTGCCGATAACACGTCCATCGATTTCGATAACGCCTATCACTTCAGCCGCCGTGCCAGTCAGAAACACTTCATCTGCGGCATAAAGGTCAAATCGAGTCAGGCTGGATTCTATTACTTCGTATCCAGATGTCCTGGCCAGCTTGATGACTACTGCCCGGGTGATTCCTTCCAGTGCGCCATTATAGATGGGCGGCGTATAAACTTTGTTGTCTTTAACAACAAATACATTGTCACCGGTTGCTTCCGCGACGTAACCCATATGATTATACATAATCGCTTCCAACATCCCATGATCCAAGGCTTCCAGCTTGGCCAGAATATTATTCAGATAATTAAGACTCTTAATCTGAGGACTGACTGCCAGCGGATGGTTGCGCATCGTATTGGCACTCACTACTTTAAGTCCATTTTCATATAATTCGTTTGGATAAAGTTGAATTGTTGAAGCAATGATGATGATTTGAGCCTGCTTACATACCAGAGGATTAAGTCCCAGTGTTCCAATTCCGCGCGTAACCACCAGGCGAATATATCCATCTTTTATCCCATTGGCTTTTACTGTAGCCTCTACGGCTTCCATTAATGGGTCGATTTCCATCGGAATATGCAAACGAATAGCCCGCGCGGATTGATACAGCCGTTCAATATGAGCCTGATGTTCAAAAACCTTATTATTATAAACACGGATGCCTTCAAAAACACCATCTCCATAGAGCAATCCATGGTCAAATACCGATATTTTGGCATCCGCTTCATCCACCAGTTTGTCATTGAGCCAGATTTTCAAGCCCATAAAACACCTTTTCTAAGTTGCCTATTTTAACATTTTTTATCATAAGTCCATATTTCGTTCAAAGTAACATAAATCAGACGATTTTGCCATCTTTTAAATGGACGGTTCTATGCCCTTTTTCTGCCACCCCAGGATCGTGGGTTACCATAACAATCGACTGGCCGGCTTGATTTAGTTGCAGCAAAATCTCAAGAATAACACTTCCTGATTTAGAATCCAGATTTCCAGTCGGCTCATCAGCCAGAAGGACACGGGGCTGACAAACCAGAGCACGGGCCAGTGCGATTCGTTGCCGTTCGCCTCCTGAAAGCGTATTGGGCATCTGGCCTGCCCTGTCCAGCAAGCCTACAGATTCCAATAGATGGTCAACCCTTTCTTTCGATGCCTGCCGAATGGCAGACCATTTGCCCATGGGGCTGGAAATCATCAAGGGCAATGTAACATTTTCACGTACATTTAATTCGGGCAACAGATGATAAAACTGAAATACAAATCCAAATTCCCTGTTTCTCAGATAGTTTTGTTGTTTTGATTTCAATTTTGACACATTTTGACCGTTAAACTGAACTGTGCCGTTATCCGGACGATCTAGCAGCCCTAAAATATGCAAAAGTGTACTTTTACCGCTGCCGCTGGCGCCCATGATGGCAAGAAATTCGCCAGATTTAACCTGTAGATCAACTCCGTTAAGAACCTGTTGCCGAGCCTGGCCAATCAGGTAACACTTTGTCAGGCCGCTGGCATGTAAAATTATCTGATTATCTTTCATTCTATTGTCTCAGAATTATTCAACGCGTAAAGTATCCACAATATTTAACCGGGCAGCCCGCAACGCCGGAAAAACCGCCCCGGCCACTGACGCTGCCACAGCCGCCGCCACAATACCCAGCACAAATACCGGCTCGATCTGATCGGGGATTTTGGCAATGGCATACAAATCTGGTGGCCACAACCGAAATTTGAACCAAAGATATAAAACATCTTCGATTTGATTACTGTAGATAACCAACAAACTGCCCAGTAACGCCCCTATTGATGCGCCAATCAAGCCAACCAGAGCGCCAAAACCCAGAAAAATGCCGGCTACGGCTCCATTCCCGGCACCGACACTTTTGATAATGCCCAAATCCCTGATCTTTTCCGTTACGATCATATAAAAAATGGCAAATATGATAAATACTGCCAGAATACCTATCATACCAAATACCAGTGTCATCAAACTGCGCTCTTTCTCAACCGGCGCAATCATTGCCCGGCGAAATTCTTTCCAGGTAGCCGCTCGGAGGTCCTCTAACAGATTTCCAGATACCTGTTCATGATAATCTCCAACAAATTGTTTCAACAGTGTATGGATTTCCACCAGCGCCCGGACCGAATTGGCATGAGGTTTCAGGCCGATACGGATTTCATTAATTCTCGGCGGACGGCCATCAAAACCATCCATCAGACACAAGTGTTGTAATAGCTCGAAATCCACGTAGAAAACTGCGGCATCGATATCCACCAGATTAGTCGTTGATGCATTAACAAACCAGAATCGTTGACTCTGGCCGATATCCGATCCAGTCACAGCCCCTTTACTGTTCAGCGCAAATACGGTCAAATCCCAGCTTAAACCACTATTTGTCCGCAAACCTGAATAGTCATGCGCCAGATTGTCCATTACCCCAACAATACATCCGCGCCGGGCCAATTCTGCCGAATCAGGGCGATTTTCATAGTAAGGCACTTGAAATGAAGGCACATCCTGGGCAACTTTCAGAGTATCAGCAAATTTTGTAACCCGACAAAATTCTTCCAGCCGTAAGCCATATATTTGAGTGGATTGATTATTATTGACCAGACCAAAAGTGCGAATGACCGGCGTTGCCAGTTCAACCGTGTCTAACTGACCGATACGGGCCATCAGCTCCTCATAATAAGCAAAGCCTACGAGAGAATCCCGGGTGATGATAATATCACCGCTCCAGTGATGATTCCTATCCCGTATTTCCTCCAGAAGCCCGGACATGATACTTAATACCACAACCACCGTCATCACCAGCAACATGACCGCCAAGACCGCAATGATCGATACTCGCTTGTGGGTAAAATAGCGCCAGATAAGCAATCGTTTATACATACCAGGCCCTCTCATTCATAGCGCAATGACTCCACGGGTTGCAAACGGGCTGCCCGCCAGGCTGGCAGTAACGCTCCCAGCGTCGCGGTTAAAACTCCCGCCACAACAATCCAGATTAAAGAGGACCAATCAACCTGATTGGGAATATGACTAAACAGATAGACATCAGTAACCCATATTTTAAAGCCGAGTATACGGCTGACCAACGATTCGAGGACATCTATTTTCCAGGTAGCCCAGATTCCCAATATCACCCCAAGAACAGAACCGGCCAGGCCGATCCCCCCACCGTAGAATATAAATAACAGCGCTATACTCCGTCTGGAACTGCCCAGGGCCCGAACAATCCCAATATCCCGTTTCTTTTGCATAACAATCATCATTATAATTACAAAGACCAGCAAGGCCGCTACCATACAAATAAAACTGAGAATTATTTGCATGATGTAAAGCTGTTTGCGAATTTCGCGGGTAAAGACCACCAAAGAATAATTATTCGCGGTCTGCTCAATAGACGCGCCATTCGCTGCAAATTCAGAAACGCCCAGCTTTTCTATGGCAAATTGCTTCCAGGCCCGAAACAACAAATGCTCCAGTTCATCCTTGGATCGCATAGGATCGCAAGTTATATGAAATCTCACATTGCCTGTTCCTGCGGTATCAACCATATCAGAAACGGCCTGAAATGGCAGATATATTTTGTTATTATCAATTTCAACCGTTCCAGTTTGCACAATCGCAACGGGCCAGCATAATCGGTTAATCCGCTTATAGCCACTCATAGTATTGTCAGAACCATCTTTCTGGACCGTGCCGGAAATCACCGGCAAAGGTCCGTCCAGATTTCGCAAGTCGCTCAAAAGTTGTTCGATTGGGTACTGGTCAGTTATCTCATCGGGCCTGGCCAGTATGCCAATCCCAACCAGCGCCGGGATCGGCCGTTCCTCTGGAAGCATAGCACGCCCAAACCGTTCCAGATGCCAGGCTTCTGCCCGATCAATTATGGCTGGCGGCAATTCAGTAGTTAGCTCTCCTGCATCTGGCCAGACGGACAAAATAGCGCCGGGTTTATTATTTTGTCTGAGCCACCGTCCAAAATCGACACCAATTAACTCAACGGCACGAACATTACCCTTTCCCAGATAGAGCAAGCCGCCATGATCAACTACCGGCATGGCATTCTGAATTCCTTCAATCGATTCCAGCGCATCCGCCAAATCATTTGGCTGTGATAAAGATATATTCGGCATGAACATGAAATCGCCATAATAACTCTGCCAGTAATTACGATAAGCCTGAATGAAGCCCGTAAATAAACTGGTAATCACAATCAACAAGGCGACGCATAATGCCACTGCCGCCGTACCGAAGAATGCGATACGGCGTTTATGAAGAAATCTCAGACATAAGAATATAACATGCATTACTGTTCTATAGAATCATTCTTTTCTGTCACGGCACGCATCAGCGGGAACAGAATGACATCGCGAATACTGACTGAATCTGTCATCAGCATCACCAACCGATCAACCCCAAACCCCAGTCCGCCCGCCGGCGGCATGCCATGTTTAAGCGCATGGACGAAATCATCATCCATCTGCGCCTCGGTTTCATCCTGGCCTTTAAGCTGACTGCGGAAATTCTCTTCCTGGATCATCGGATCATTCAGTTCGGTATAAGCATTGGCAATTTCCATACAGGAAATAAACAATTCGAATCGCTCGGCAATGTCCGGATTATCCGCTTTGCGTCGTGTCAACACGCACAATGGCGCTGGATAATCGATCACAAAAGTCGGATTGACCAGTTTTTCTTCCACGAAATGTTCAAACACCTCGTTAATGACAACCATATCATCCATGCCGGATTCTTTGTCAGCCAGGCCGATCGTGCGGGCAATTTCTCGAACTTTAACAACCTGCGCCATTGGGCATCCGACATGTTCTTCAAATAGCTCCGCATAGGTAGCCCGGCGCCATGGCCGGGTATAATCGATTTCTCTACCGTTGAATGGCAGCTTCATATTCTCGCTGCGCTGAGCTACCAAGGCACATGTCATCTCCTCCATAATATCCATCATGGCATTGTAATCCCCATAAGCCTGATACAATTCACACATGGTAAATTCAGGGTTATGACGGGTGCTGATGCCTTCATTGCGGAAGTTGCGGTTAATCTCAAACACCCGCTCCATACCCCCAACCAGCAGGCGTTTCAAATACAATTCTGGCGCTATTCGCAAGTATAACTGCATATCCAACGCATTATGATGCGTGACGAACGGCCTTGCGGCGGCGCCCCCGGCAATTGTCTGCATCATGGGTGTTTCCACCTCTATGAAACCTTTATCCTGAAGGAAGTTACGGATAAAATGAATAATCTGACTGCGTTCTTTGAAGGTATTCATTACCTCCGGATTGCTAAACAGATCAACGTAGCGTTGACGATAACGTTGTTCCACATCCTGCAATCCATGAAATTTCTCTGGTGGCGGCACAGTAGCCTTCGTTAATAACGTTAGCTTTTTGGCCCAAATAGTAATCTCACCAGTTTTGGTATGGCCCAAAATGCCTTCAACCCCAATAATATCACCCAGGTCAAGCAGCTTTGCCAACTTCCATTCATTTTCATTCAGCAGACTTTTGCTCAATCCGACCTGAATCTGACCGGACCAGTCGCGCATGGTCAGAAAAATCAATTTGCCGATATCGCGAAACAGCACAATTCGCCCTGCACCGCATACCTCAATATCTTCACGTTCCGGATCAAACTTGGCCGCAATCGCTTGACAAGACTCTGTCCCACCAAATCGGCCTCCGTAGGGGTCGTATCCTAACTCTTTAATTTTCGGCAGCTTATTGCGCCGGGCCATTTCGTATTCATTTATTGTCGGTTTTGTTTCCATAGTCCAGTTATGATAATCAACCCAACGTCGAAGTTCAAAGAAAAACCCAATCCTAAATCATTTCAAAACAGGATATTATAGGACCGCCGCGTCCTTTTGGATGATGACATCATTAACCGGGCGGGGGCTAATTCTTCAGCGGTTGCGGTCAAATCTGTTTTATCGGCCGCTATCTCTGTTCATTCCAGTATTGCGAGAATATCGAGAAATCATTTGCGTTCACGGCGCTGCTGCGGTCCAGATCGGCCCGGCCACACCAACTGGGAACGATACAGGCAGAATCAAGCCACTGGGCAGTAAATTGTGTCAAATCTTGCAACGTTACTAAATTGTCGCAATTTAAATCGTCTATAAGCCGGGCGTTAATCACTATCGTACCCAGATTAGAGTCAAGCTGGCCATCCCTTGCGGCGAAATAGAATGAATCCGTTCCGTACATCATGGGTAATTCGGGATAATAAGTGGCAATATTACCTGATATACTCACCGTGCCATGGTCTGGTTGGCGGATCACCCGCAGGGTCATGGCCTGGGATTGGGGATCCTGGGCAGACAGGGAAATAGACATGATGGAATTATCGCAATTCAGTACGGTCGCACTGGATACGACCGGAGGGGTATTGGGATTCCGGTCGCCTTCATCGGGGCCATTGTGGCAGGAATAACACCCAATCTGGTACCCTCTCCAGAGGGTAATGGCGCCGCGCTCCTCGCCCAGATCGAAGGTGCGGCCTGCTTGCACAACCGATAGTACCGACCCGGTATAATCCAGGCCATGGCAGGTCCGGCAAGTGCCACGGTTATTGTCGTTAACCTTGTCATGATGCTCGGTCACCCAGTCCTGTCCAATCGGGTGCATGCCATGGGGGCCTCCATTTACGGTATTGGGCATCGAGGCATGGCAAGTCAGGCAGTCGGCAAGCATCCCCTCGTGGCTCTGATGTTGAATGCTATAAAGATTATCGTTCTGATGTGACGTTGGAAACTCCGCATGGGTTGAGCCATGACAGGCCTGACAATATAATCCCCCGTGCCCTTTGGAAAACCGATAGAGTGATAAACCATTGGCAGGTGTATCGGGATTGGTCGCAAAAGTTTGATCAACCGCCTCACGCATTATGCCGAGTGCGGTGAAAACCGTGGTGTAACGAATCTGATTGTTATTATGAGTGACTGTGCCCGTGTGACAACTTTGACAGGATGGTTCATCCAGCCAGCCCACCCGGCCGGGATTCCCGACGTCGCTCATCGAGCCATGACAACTCTGACATTGCATGGCCATTGAGCCGTCCGCGGCAACCGCCTTGCCCATGGCCCCGCGCAAACAGCGGGTCTCAGAGCCGGGATGACAGCGATAACAGGCCGAACGATTCAGGCTGCTGTTGAGTATCATCCCGTTAGTCGGATCAATTACGCCGGCATGGGCATTATGGACCGCCTGAGTCAAGGGCGGGATATCGCCGTGACCGCTGCCGGGCAGCGCTTCTGACAAGTGGCAACTGGCGCACAAGACCGGAGTTCCGCCGGAGACAACCGTCGCGTAAAGACCTTCTGAATTATACCCAACCGCCGCCAGCGCCGACTGGAAATCCGAATCTGACCCCATTTCTTCATCGTGAAAGCGCAAGATATTCAAGCGGTAATCCCGTTGGTGGTCCGACGCGTAAACCCATCCGGCCGCAGGCTGCGCGGCTGGGCCGGAACCAGAGGCGTGACAGGCGCTGCAATCCATCTCATCCGAGACCGGCAGGACAATATCCGTTGATCCCAGGGTGACGCCGCCCGACTGAACTGTCAGCTGCATGAGGGGATATGTATTCGGTTGTAACGAATCGTCCAGCGGGACAATCGGAATGCCATACGCCGCAAACCAGTTCATGCCGACTTCCCAGTTCATCGACTGGGGGGTGTTCGCCTGACCGGGCATGGCGTATCCTTGGGGGCCGGGCACCGGCAGACCAGTATCTAGGGGCAGGGGGGCCGGAAGGCCAAATAATTTATCGGCATATTGCCAGAAATTGGTTTTCCCGATAGAAGAGGTATTGATCGAACCGTCCGGATCGGCCACGGCGTGATAAGTTACCGACAGGTTTCCTGGGACATTAACGAGGCGCCCCTGAGCATCGATCACCTGGACAAAAATACTGTTGTAGGGCGGCAATATGCTGAAAACGGAAAAATCCGCATCCAGACAATGCATCCCGAGATTATTCCAGCCCAAAACAGTGTAGCTGTCACTGTTTTGGCCCCTTCCCTGGCTAACCCAGCCCAGTAAAATCATAAATCCCGTTATAAAAACTCTGCACGGATTATATGTTTGGGTCGTCATAAAACCATCTCGCTTATTGAATAACTTCTAACAAGTTCTACCTGGCTCAAATAACAGATAAATACTGATCGGAGAATAACCGGCTAGAATAACTATCCCGAATATGGAACGAATTCTCTACCCTCTTATGCGTATTGTTATGTTTCATGGTCACGCTGAATAGAAAAAGGCAAAACCAGATGCCCTTATGGACACACTTGAATTATACACGACTTTAAATATTTGGCCAACGCGTATTCATTATTTTTCCCTAACATAAAATACTAACAGATCTACGAACCATTCCTGATGGATGGCTATGCCATTATCTTATTTAATAATCTATGGCTCAAATACTACATTTTTCTTATGAAACGGAAATCCTTCTTTCAGAAATACCCCGATCGATTGTCCTCACTTTTTTATCTCGACAACTTATTATCTTCTCTCTTTTTTGATACATTATCGAAATTCGTGTCCTCCAAATCCTAACCCGGCAACGCCGGAGCCAAACAGGGGATCCCGGCAGTATTTTCCCCCCAATTAAGATTTCTTTAATATTGCGCGCAAACTTTCACATGTAAAAGATTAGCGGCTCTTGCCCCGGGGCTTGGTCTGATGGGCTATTTTTTTTACGGTCTTCGCCTTGACGCTCGTGCCGTTCAATACTTTAATCGCTTTTTTAAGATCCGCCACCTTGAGAACCCCGGTGGTTTTGCCGCCGCGGGCGCCTGCGGTAACGTAACAGTAATTTATATTGATATGCGCGGCCGAGAGTTTGGTCGCTACCTCAGCCAATGCGCCGGCGTGATTTGCCAGAGTAACACAGAGTACCTCGGTTTCGTTGATTTGAAGATTAAGTCCCTTGAGCACTGCCCGGGCATGTTCCGGTTGGGCACAGACCAGCCTTAATACGCCATGCTCTACCGAGTCCATCATCGTCATGGCAATAATATTCACCTTGGCATTCGCAAGCGCGTCCAATACATGTGAAAGAATCCCGGGTTTGTTGACCAGAAAAACTGAAAATTGAATTTCTGCTTGCATATGTTTACCTCATAATTTTATTCGTTGATCTCTTCTTGAGAATCACAGGTCAAAAAAAATTCCATCGCCTGCTGGCGATCCTCGAAAAAACGGAACAGTCGATCAAGACTGGTAATTTTAAATACTTTGTAAAGCCTGGGATCAATACCGCAGAAAACGACATCCCCGCCGCGCTCTTCGGCGATTTTCTTCAATTTGATAAATACTCCCAGGGTTTGAGAACTGATCATTTTAATAGTAGATAAATCGATAGCCAGTCGATGATGGCCCTCCCGTTCAACTAAGGCAAAAAACCTCTGGCTGATTAAATCAATGTGAAACGCGTCTAAAATAACCGCATCATCAAAAGAGATGACTGAAGTCTTACCATGCTGGGATACAATTAAATGAGCTTCATTACTCATGGTCAGGTATCATTATTCTTTTTGCCAGATTTTCGTTCTACGGCTTTTTTAGAACTCTTTAGCGGGTTGGCAATTTCAGCCTGTAACGCCGTTTGAATCACTTTGTCGACTTTACTCACCGGAACGAAAGTCAATCCTTTGGTAACGTCTTTGGTAAGGTCGATAAGGTCTTTTTTATTGCGTTCCGGGATAATAACCGTTTTGATTCCGGCTTGTTTGGCGGCAAGGATTTTTTCTTTAAGGCCTCCAATAGGCAGAACGGTGCCGCGCAGGGTGATTTCACCGGTCATGGCCACTTCTTTGTTAACGGGAATATCCAGCAATAGCGACGCAATTGAAGTAAACAGCGCGATACCCGCCGAAGGGCCATCTTTGGGAATCGCGCCGGCAGGAACATGGACATGTAAATCATTTTGAACCAGTGTTTTTTCGTCAGCCGCAATTTCTGACAAGCGACGAAGATTCGCATCACGGAACTTGTTCTTTTGCAAGGCCAGACTCTTCAACACGCTCAGGGCCGCCTGGGCGCTTTCTTTCATCACATCGCCCAATTGACCGGTCAGAATCAACTGGCCCTTGCCGGGCGTTAGCGTAGTTTCGATAAACAGAATATCGCCGCCAACGGGAGTATAGGCCAAACCGGTAGCCACGCCGGGCACACTGGTACGCAGCGCCAACTCGGATTCGTATTTGACCGGCCCAAGTATCTTGACCAATTGGTTCCCAGTAACCGTTGCGCTTTTTCGTTTGCCTTCAGCAACCTCAGCGGCAATCGCTCGACACACCGAAGCGATCTCGCGGTCCAGATTACGTACACCGGCTTCACGGGTATATGACTCGATAATCGTCTCAAGCGCATCATCTTTGATTTGAATTTGTTTTTCGGACAGACCGTTTTCCTTCATCTGGCGCGGAACCAGATATTTTCTGGCAATATTCATTTTTTCCAAAGCGGTATAACCCGGAATCTCGATAACTTCGAGCCGGTCGCGCAGCGCGGGCGGCACATTGCCCAGATAATTCGCCGTGCCGATGAACATGACTCTGGATAGATCAAACGGCTGTTCGATAAAATGATCGGTAAATGAAAAGTTCTGCTCAGGATCGAGCACTTCCAGTAACGCCGAGGCCGGATCGCCCCGGAAATCCTGGCCGATTTTATCCAGTTCGTCCAGCATGAATACCGGATTGTTGCTCTCACATTTCCGCAACTCCTGGATAATCCGACCGGGCAGTGCGCCTATATAAGTGCGGCGATGACCGCGAATGTCCGCTTCGTCGCGTATGCCACCTAATGAAACTCGCACGAACTTGCGCCCCATACTGCGGGCGATACTCCGTCCCAGCGATGTTTTGCCCACTCCCGGCGGGCCGGCAAAGCAAAGGATCGGGCTGCGGCCGTCCGGATTCAGCTTACGAACTGCAAGGAATTCGAGAATCCGCTTTTTAACTTTATCCAATCCATAATGGTCTGTATTCAATATGCGTCGAGCCGAGGCAATATTGAGCTTGTCCTGGGTCGATTGAGACCAGGGCAATTCGCAGAGCCATTCCAGATAATTACGCTGAACACTGAATTCCGGGCTCATCATAGGTATCTTATCGAGCCGGTCCAGTTCGCGCAGGGCCTCGGCTTCCACCTTCTCAGGCATCCCTGCTTCAAGAATCTGTTCGCGCAATTCATCGATTTCGGCGGATTTCTGGTCGGCAACCCCCAGTTCTTTCTGGATTGCCTTGAGTTGTTCCTGAAGATAATATTCGCGCTGTGATTTATCGATAGACTTATGAACCTTACTCTGAATCTTGGCGCTGAGTTCCAACAATTCCAATTGACTGGCCAGCGAGATGGATAACTTATCGAGTCGCCGGTTCACATCGGTCAGCTCAAGAATTTCCTGTTTTTCTGCAATCGAAATATTGATATTGGCCGCGAGAAAATCACATAAGGCGCCGGGATCATCGATATTTTGCAAAATAACCTGAACTTCATCCGGGATATTGGTTGACAGCTCGATCATTTTTCGGGCCATCGAATGGATATTGTTAATCTGGGCATCCATTTTTTTGGTCTGGGTAAAATTGGATTGTATTACCTCAATCCGGGCACGCAGATACGGATCTTTGCCCAGCCATTCAACCACCCGAAAGCGGGTCAGGCCGTGAACGACAACACTATTATTACCATCGGGCAGCTTGAGCCGCTTCAGTACTCCAACAATGGCGCCCACAGAATATAAGTCATCATAACTGGGATCATCGGTTTCGGGATTTCTCTGGGCAATCACACCAACAATCTTGTCGGAAGAGTGTTGCGGTGGATTTTCGATCATCACACTATTGCCCCGAACGACACCGGTAGCCAGTTCATTGATCAGGCGCCGACTGCGCGGCCGGCCGATTGCCAGAGGCATCACCGTTCCTGGGAATACCACAACATTACGCAGGGCGATAATACCGATCTCACCGGGAATTTCGAAACCTTCCTCCTCGTCATCATGAATTTCATGATTCGATTTGGTAGAATTTTGCGAGGGCGCCTTGGTTTCAGGTTCAGTCGGATTCGTTTTGCGGGTGGTATTTTGCACGACAATGGGCTGCCGTGGCTGATTGACCAGCTTGGATTTAATATCAACCTTTTCCAGATCTTCATTACTGGTATCGATTGAAGAACTCAGATCATCAAGCAATTTGGATATATCAACTGGTTTCTTCTCATTTTTTTTGTCTTCAGGCTTATCTTCTGCCATTGGTTTAATTATCCATCGAGAATCCATCAACACCCCACAGGGGAGGTATGGGTCCCATAAGTCCTTAATTTTCAATAATCAAAAGCACTTACCCGGATTTTGACCCGGCAAGCGCGTCGATAGTTACTCTATTTTCTCATTTTACCCGATGTGTCGGCAAAATCCAGCCAAATCGTAATAGACGTTCAGTCATAGGGTTCGTTTGATTTATCTCAGATAATCATTCATAAGTCGAATGTTAAGCTATAGTTATCATGAAATACGGGTTAATTGGGTTTGTTTAGAGCCGGATGGCAATTTTATTTCACCGAATATAATAACAAGATAGATATTCCAAATTGGGTTTGTCAAGAACATGAAATTATAAGCGTACAAAATGGGCGGCCCATACATAAAACATTGAAGGTTAATGTGTATTTTAATAAAAACAATATGACTATTTCTAGTTGGAGAGAGTCATAAAAAAGCTTAAAATAGATTTTGCCCGGTAGAGTTATTTTGAGCCGGAATATTTATTTTATCTGCCGTGGTAGATTGGTATTGACCAAAAAATGTTGTTTTATGCTGGAGATTTTCTTAAAAACTGGAACGATATATCCGAGAACAACAGGAGACGGCATGGAAATTGCGGAACTGGATTATAACGAGCTGGTGGGGTTGTATGACCGGAGTCGTTATCTCGAGGCGTGGGAGTGCACGCGGGAATGGTGGCAGGATGCAACCATCCTGGAGCAAATGACGGTTGAACAGCTGGTGTTCGCCGGGCGGCTGGGAAACCGGCTGGGTGGACAGCGATTGAGTCGCCGGCTGTTTCGACAGGCTTATCTGCGCGAACCGGAACATCCGGTTGTTCGGTTATACTGCCGGGATTGTGGGCGTAAAAAATATAAATTTATCGATGACCTGGAATATCTGGCCCGGCACCCCGGCCTGGATTCAGGTAATCCGGACTGGGACAGCAGTTGGCGGGCCGGCCAGGCCATGCTGTGGGCGCGCGTGCGTGACAGTGACCGGGCCTGGGATCAACTGGCCCGGGCCCGTAAAGAAACTTCCCGAACGGAATGGATAGACTGTTGTGAATCCTGGGCCCACTTTTATCTGGATCGATGGGATCGCGCTTACGAACTTGCGGCGGGATTAATCGCAACCGGCCATCGTTTTCCTGCCCTGGTCAGCATATATGGCCGCGCCCTGGTCAAGCTGGGCCGGCTGGATGAAGCCTGCCGGGAAGCTCAGAGGCTGGCAGACGAGGCGCCCTGCTGGGAAAACTGCGGTATGTCATTATGGACCATGTCGATCCGCGCGGAACGTATGGGCGGCAATGAAAAAAGGGCAATTGCCAGCGCAATGGATACCCGCTGCGAACAACTGGACACATTCGCTCCACTGGCCTGCCGGGAAACGAAACAACGGTACCGTCATATCCAGATGTGGGCAGCCATGCTGGCGGGCGATTATGAGAAAATGACCCGTTATTCACGTGAAATCGCCCATCCATTCTACCGTAAAGTGGCCGCCAATCTGAAGGAAAATCAGCAGGGGCAACAAAAGATCGTTTCATACCGTCCGGTCTATCAGGAACACCTGACCTGTCTGCCTTGCAGCATCGCCGCTGTTTTGGGCCGCTTCGGCCATGAATTAGATGAAAAAGAACTGGCCCGGGCCATGACCTACGATGGTACCCCGACCTGGCTGGCCGTCAACTGGCTGCGGGAAAAAGGCTATGCCACCAAATCATTTATTGTCCGGGCCGGGCTGGCCCGCCAGCTGCTGGACGCGGGATTACCCTTCGTCATTATGATCCAATATATCGGTTCTGCCCACGCAACCGCCATGATTGGCTATGATGACCGGTGCGGATTTTTCATTTCACACGATCCTTCGCAGGAACGATGGGATCTGATTCTACAGGATATGCTGGACGAAATCGATGGGCCATTCGGGCCGGAAGGGCTGGCAATCGTTCCGGCGGATCAGGCCGCTTTGTTGGATCTGATACCAGAGGAAGACAGCGCGCCAATAACAGCGACAAATGCCTATCGCCTACTGAGGGAAACCCAGGGCGCATGTTCCTGCCAGGATATTATTGATAAACTGACTGCTGATTATGGCCGGCTGCCGATGGCCCGGCGGTTGCAGGCTTATCATCAGGGGCAGCTGGGCAATCTCTATGGCGCTATCCAGCAGGAAGAGGTTTTATTGACGGAATATCCGGATAGCATAAGTGTGCGCAACGAGTTGCTATTCCATTTACGGTTAACGCGTGACTCCGCCCGTATGCGTGAAGTCATGGCTGAAATTGTTGAACAAGGTCGCATTCCCGGTGCCCAGGAAGCCCAACAATGGTTGTATCCTCCGGGCTTTTACGTCATGGAATACGCGGAACTGTTGGGTTATTCTCACGAAGGCCGGGATCAGGCCATTCGAATGCTGCGGGATACTCTGAACCGGGAAATTACCAACAGCGGACTTTATCACGCCCTGGGCGACATGTATATCTGGCAGGGCCAGGAGGCTCGCAGCGAATTGTTTCTGCGGCTTGCCTGCAACCTGGAGCCCACCAATGACCACTATGCCCGGGCCCTGGCCGATGCCTTGCGCTCGGCCAATCGACAACAGGAGGCCCTGGCCTTTCTGTCTGACCGGACCGAAAAACTCGGGCGACTGGTCAAGGGAGCCGGCGCCTGGATTACCTGGATTGACGCCTTGATGGATTACGGCTATCCGGAAGAAGCGCTGAATGTTTTGGCGCAAGCGCGCGAAGTCAGGCCAGATGATACCCGGATTGAATCGTTTGCGGTACGATTTCAAGCCTGGCACGGAATGTGGGAACAGGCCGAAACGACCCTGGAAAAATTGCGCGCCACAGGCGATATGGAACCCTATTGTGAAGCGGCGGTTTATTATTACGATCTTAAGGGCGATTGGCGAAACGCCTTGATATCGTGCCGGTTGTGGATGGAAACAGAACCGCATAATATGAATGCCCGGCGCGAATATCTTACCCAACTCCGGCAGGAACAGGGACGCAAGGCAACCCTATCGGTAGCTTCCCAGTGGCTGGCAGATAATCCCCATAACGACACCTACGAAGAAATCTATCTGGATGAATTGAACGACAACTTCGAAACGGAAGGGGGCGAAGCTTTATTGCGCGACCGCGCGGCACGTAATCCCCTGGATAGCTGGGGTTGGGAAAAACTGGGGCGATTACTGCTGCACCGGTTTGGCCTGGCATCACCTGATCAGCGCGAAAGCCTGATGGATGAGATTCAACAAATCGAACAGACTTTGATTCGATTATCACCCCACAATTCACGCACCATACTCTTCGGCCATCAGGTGGCCCTGGCAAAAGGCGATTATAACCAGGCCGGCAAGTTGATAGAACAAGCGCTGGCAATTAATCCGGAATATTCCGCGTGTTATCATGCCATCTGGGATTGCTACGATCATTTACCAGCGGAAAAACAAGCCGGCATCATTGCAATCCTCGAAGAAAACCTGTTTAAGACAACTGGATTCTTATGGAACGCGCGTACCGTTATTTTGAATATAGCGCGCCGACATGGCGTGAAGCGGGCCGAGGCGCTCATCGAACCCTGGCGCAAACGCGCCCCGCAGGATCCGGCATTGATCGAAGCAAATATTGATTTGCTGCTGCATTTTGGCCAGGGCCGGCAGGATGCCCGACGCGCGATCGAGATCATTTTGCCGCAAATGAAAAAATACCCCAATAACTTCGACCTGAAAATGTCGCTGGCCATGGCCTATGACATTTTATCCGATGACGAAAAACAGGTTCCGGTTCTGAAACAGATTATCCAACAGCAACCGCGCCAGGCCCGGGCCCGATTGGAACTGGCCGAAGTTCTGTTGCGTCAGGGACAGGCCGACCAGGCCGTCGCACTGATGGAAGCCGGTTGCGAACTGAATCCGGCTAATGAACGATCCTGGCTGGATGCGGGCTACCTGTATTATTCGATGGGCGATTATTCACGGGCACTGGCAGCCGCCCAAAAGGGATTGGAGAGAATCCCGGAAAGTATTGATTTGCGCGAACGGACTATCCATTTGCTAATGGACCTGGGGCATCATCAAGACGCGGTTAACCTGGCTCGCCTCGGAACAGAACTGGCCCCGGACGGGGCATATTTATGGTATCTTTACGGCGAAACACTTTATCAAAGTCCTTCAACTTCGGACATTGCCCGGATCGAATCCTGTTTTCGCAAAGCGCTGGCGCTTAATGCCTCCTTTACCCCGGCCGCCATGAAACTGGCCTCCTTGATGGTTGACAAACGACAGTATAAGGAGGCTCGCCAACTTTTAAACGAACAGGCGCCGATCTGTGATGAGCCGGAAAAGATATATGGACAACTGGCCTCGATAACTCGCCAACAAGGCCAACTCGATAAAGCCGTTGATGAAATGGCCGGCCTGCTACAAAAGCATCCCTGTTATTTCCAGGGATGGGATACCCTGATCGATTGGATTACCCAGGATAAAGACTGGAAACGCGCCAAAAAATATTTCAACGCGATACCCGAGGTTGTACACGGCAATCCGGTGCTATGCGCCCGGCGTTTGCATATCCTGGCACAGGCCGGCGTTGAAACGGGCCGATTGGATCGGGAATGGCAACAGTTATTAATCAACTTTCCCGAAAACGAAGCGGTCCATTTGATCCGGTTCGATATCCTGCTGGAGCGTAAAGATACTGACAAGGCAAGCGAAGTCATTACTGCCATTGAACGGATTTATCCCCGTTCTGCATTTGTGCTGGCGCGCAAGGTCCAGCTTTACGCACGCTGGGGCCAATGGGACACTGCCATCGAGGCGGCACAGCAGGTCTGGCAGCTGCCAGGGGATGACGAGGTCTGGCCGGAACAGACAGTATGGGAATCATTACGCGAAGTCCATCAACGCGCGGTCGAAGCGGCCCTGGTGTTGCTGCGCCAGAGAATCAGGATACGCAAACCGGCTTTCGATATGATGCTCGATATGATCCAGATGGGCGAAGCCGCCTGGCAACGGCATCCATGGGGCCGGAAGCTATGGCGTTCGAAAGGAGTCAGGATGCGAATGGAACTGATGAACATCCTGGAGACCTGTCCCTGGGATAATGGTACCTATCTGGCCTCGGTTATGCAGAGTTTGTCAGGCGATCTTTGTGAAAAACATGTATTGCGCTACTGGGCGCGGCATCAGCAACGATGTTACGAACGGACCCCGGTCTGGCAACAGATCGGCTACGCGCTGGCCAAACGTGGGCCAAAGTCTGTTAAAGTCCTGCGGAAATGGATGACCAATTGGCGCGAAAGAAATGATGTCGAAATGTGGGCGCTGGTACAATATATCAACAGTTTGCGCCAGGACAGCAACCGCCATCGTCAGACAGCTGAAATCTACCAGACCGCGCACGATACCCTGGCTCGGATCGCACCGGACTATACCATGAAATATCTGGTTTGCGTCCTTTGCGAAGGAGCCTTGCGGCTGGGACATGATCAGGAATTTCTGGAAACGTATCTTCAGTATGAATCCCTGATTAACGACGACAGCGATCGATTCTGGATTCCTGGCAGCTATATCCAGATCCCGCCTCTATTGAGACATTTTAAATACCTGATAGAGACCGGTGAATTAGATTATTACCATATCAAACTGGGACATAAGGCAGTGATGAAATGTTTTGTAAATAAATACACAAAATGGGCAATTCTGGAATGGAAAACGCGTTTAAAACAATGTGTGCCATTCTGGCGGCGATTCTTGATGCATTTTTAGCGCCTGATAACTGGATAAAAACCTTTAATAGCGCTTGGCTTCCTCATCAGGCGCACAGGGCATCTGACAGAGGAACATAATATCGTATTGAAGGGGCCATCATGAATATCAAACCGGCATTAATCGTATGCGGAATCATTGCATTTCAACTCGGGGCTCAAACAAATCCGGGCTACCGTTTGCCCGTCTCAGCCGATCAGGCACGGGCGGTCCATGGTCAAATGACGGCTACGGCCGAAGGCTGGATTGTTGAAACGCGGGCGCACCCGGACTGGCCGGGAATTACTATTGAGTTATCCGATACATACTGGGATTTGTCGGGTTATCGGGCAATCAAGCTGGATGTCCGCAGCCTGGATCCGGAGCCGGTACAAGCTCATCTGCGCATCGATGATTCACAAGGCAACGGCAGTAATTCACACAGTATTACCGCATCGGTCATGACTTCCAGCCATACCTGGCAAACCATTACCGTGCCGCTGTATCGCAGCCCATGGACACTGAGCGAACCATTGGAACTGAATGGTATGCGTGGCTATCCCTCGGCCGGACGGATCGATACGGACCGTGTGGTGCGGGTTATCTTTTTTCTCGCTCATCCTGCGTCAACACATCGTCTTGAGATTAGAAATCTGCGCGCGGAAGGTTGGGTACAGGTTTTAGACACGAAAACATTTCTGCCTTTTATTGACCGGTTTGGTCAGTTCATCCATGCTGACTGGCCGGGAAAAATTACTAACGAAGCCGATCTGATTGCAGGCAGAAAAAAAGAACAACACGTTCTGGAAGAACAAACCGGTCCGAAAAACTGGAATCAATATGGCGGCTGGACAGCCGGGCCGCAACTGGAGGCAACCGGTTATTTCCGGGTGGAAAAAATCAAGGGTGTCTGGTGGCTGGTTGATCCTGCGGGGCGATTGTTCTGGTCACATGGCGTTGATTGTGTGGCTAATACCAGTTCGACTCCGGTCAGCTTGCGGGAGAATTATTTCAGTTGGCTGGGTGAACGCAACGGTGAATTTGCTTCGTGCTGGGATAGAGGATCCTGGGCGCCGCATGGGTATTATCAGGACAAAACACCCTATCAGACATTTAATTTCGGACATGCTAATCTGATCAGGAAATATGGAGAAGGTTATTATGACACCTTTGCCAGCATTACCCATCGCCGCCTGCGCAGCTGGGGTTTGAATACGATTGGCAACTGGTCTGACCAGAGAATCTACTTATTACGACAAACGGCTTATGTCGCAACTGTTGGTTTTAACAGTCCATCCATTGCCGGTTCACAAGGTTATTGGAAGCAATTCAACGATGTGTTCGATCCGGCGTTTCGAACCGGCGTGCGACAGGGCGTTGCCAGAATGAACAAACAAATCGGCGATCCATGGTGTATTGGATTTTTTGTACAAAACGAACTGACCTGGGGCAGCGATACCTCGCTGGCAGAAGCGACCCTGGCCAGTCCGACCGAGCAACCGGCACGAGCGGCATTCATTCAGGATTTGAAAAGCAAATATCAAACGATCGACGCCCTGAACCGGGCGTGGGGTGAGTCTTATAAAAGCTGGGATAACTTTGAACAGAATGCCAATAAGATACCAGACCGGGATAAGGCGCGGCCAGATTTAACCGCATTTTATACCAGAGTGGCAGAAACCTATTTTCGTGTTATTAATGAAGAATTAAAAGCAGCCGCTCCCCACCAGCTTTATCTGGGTTGCCGGTTTTCCGATGTCAACGATCTGGCGGCCCGCGCGGCGTCAAAATATTGCGATATTGTTTCATACAACCGCTATCGCCGCCTGGTCGATCAGCAGAAATTGCCGGAAGGCTGTCAGGATCGGCCGATGATTATAGGTGAATTCCATTTTGGCGCGCTGGATCGGGGTATGTTTCATACCGGATTGGTGCCAACCGAAAGCCAACAGGAACGGGCCGCCTGTTACCAGGCTTATCTGAAATCGGCGCTGGATAACCCAGGTATTGTCGGCACTCACTGGTTCCAGTATCGCGACCAGGCTACTACGGGCCGGGGCGATGGCGAAAACTACCAGATCGGATTGATTGATATCTGTGATACTCCTTATCCAGAAACAACTGAAGCGGTACGTCAAATCGGAGATTCGCTTTATCAGCGGCGACACCAGAATTAAAATATCCTCGCATTAAGTGTATAGTGTAGGCCCATTCAGACTTCCAGTAATAAACCATCAAAGGAACACGCCATGAAAGATATAAAAGCCAAGTATCCTTGCTTTATGTGGACAGTTCTTCTGATGAGCATCTTGACAAACATTCTGTGCGGACAAACGGCTTCCGCAGGCCTTTCGTTGCGCGAAGAAGCGGTAGGGGCTTTATATAAGGCGGGAGGTTATTACCGGTGGCAAGTGGCGGTTCATGGGGGGTATGTCTATTACTACAGTCCGGATCTGAAGCAACGATTGGGGGAAGGGGTCGCGACGGACAGTCAGATATGGGTACAGCCGCCCGGCACGCCGACAGTAGGAATGGCGTTTATCGAAGCGTATGAAGCAACGGGCGATCGTTTTTTTCTAGAGGCGGCTCAGGAAGCGGCGGAGGCGCTGATCTATGGCCAGTTGGAGTCGGGCGGCTGGACGAACAGTATCGATTTTGACCCCAAAGGCCAAGTCGCGCAATATCGAAATGGGCGCGGGCGCGGCAAAAACAATTCTTCACTGGACGATGGGCAGAGCTCATCGGCAATTCGGCTGATAATACAAGTTGATCAGGCACTTGATTTTAATAACACATCAATCCATCAATCCGCTCAGGCAGCGCTGGACGCGCTGCTGGCGGCCCAGTATCCCAACGGCGGATTTCCCCAGGTCTGGACCGGGCCGGTGAAACCCCAGCCGGTAATGAAAGCGTCGTATCCTGACTATGACTGGCGTACTGAGGGACGTATTAAGGAATACTGGAATTTGTACACCCTTAACGACAATGTCTGCGGCTATGTAGCCGAAACTCTGATCGACGCGGTTAATATATATCGCCAGGGCCGCTATCAAACCGCCTTAAAACGACTGGGTGATTTTTTTCTACTGGCCCAGATGCCCGAACCGCAACCGGGCTGGGCCCAGCAATATAACTACCAGATGAAACCGATCTGGGCGCGCGCGTTTGAACCGCCGGCTGTTGCCAGCGATGAAACGCAGGAGACACTCGAAACGTTGCTAACGATCTACCGGGTAACCGGTGACACCAGGTATCTCGAACCATTCGAACGGGCCTTGAGTTATCTGAAACGCTCCGTTCTGCCCGAGGGGAAACTGGCGCGATATTATGAACTTAAAACTAACCGCCCACTATATATGGTACGTGATGGGAAAAGCCACAGCCTGACTTATGACGATTCGAAATTGCCTTCACATTATGGCTGGAAAATCGATTCCCGCATTGATGAGATTGAAAAAAGTTACCAGGCGCTCAAACAGAACAGAAATGCTATCCTTAATAAATCACTAACAAATTCTCAGGATCATTCCATTAGAGCCATTATCAATCAACTTGACAGTCAGGGCCGTTGGATAAGCACTTATCAAGGCGAACCACTTATTGGGCAACCCAAATTCAAGCCTGGTGAAGCCTATGTCGCCAGTGAGGTGTTCAGCAAAAATATGGAGATGCTAAGTCATTTTATTTCAGACAATTAAAAGCACATCTATCATTAAACTAATCCAAGACTTCTCATATTTTCACTCATCTTAAAAATGTCAAGTTGGGTCTCGCTATTGATTTCATAACCCGGATACTACCAATTTTAGTATTGTGCAAACCCCATCTTAAATTCCAAATTCATTTGCGATATGTACTTGAGAAGTGTATATTTATTTTCCTGTACTCGCTGTTAACGTTCTTTGGAATGAAGGAATATCTATTATGAAACGAATTGGACTATATTTTATTACAATTACAGTAGTTACGGCATTGTCCGGATTGGTTTATGCCGATACTTTCGATCTGGTTTCGCCCGGCGGCAATCTTAAAGCGACTATCAGCGTCACTGATCGGATAACCTGGACGATCCAATCCGGCGACCTGATTATCATATCACCTTCTGTCATCGCTATGGATACCAGCCAGGGAACCTTGGGGGTATCGCCGGAGACTGAAGGGCAGTCCAGAAACTCCAGCGCTGAAGTGGTTCATCCGGTCGTCCCTGAAAAACGCAAAGAAATTCTCGATAAATACAACGCCCTGACGCTTACTTTTAAACAGGGCTACGACTTGCAGTTCCGGGCTTATGATGATGGAATGGCTTACCGTTTTGTGACCCGATTCGACGGTGAGCTTATCGTGAAAAGTGAACGGCTCGAATTTAATTTCGCCGCCGATCATGCCATCTATTTCCCGCGGGAAGACAGCCTGATCACCCATCAGGAACGGGAATATTTCTACCAACCTCTTTCTAAAATCCCAGCAGAACAATTCAGCTCAATTCCGGCCCTGGTCGACATCGCGAATGGCCCCAAAGTTATCCTGTCTGAGTCCGATTTGTATGACTATCCGGGATTCTACCTTCAGGGAACGGCCTCGCCGGCATTAAAAACGACGTTTCCCAATTATGTTCTCGAAGAATCCATGCGCAGTGACCGCGATCCGGTAGTTGAGAAAAGAGCCGATTTTATTGCCAAAACCACCGGTCATCGCAGTTTTCCCTGGCGTGTTGTCGGGGTGGCGCAGAAAGATGCCGATCTGATCAATTCCCAGATTATCTGGAAACTGGCAAGACCCTGCCAGATCAAAGACACCTCCTGGATCAAGCCCGGCAAGGTCGCCTGGGACTGGTATAACGCTAACAATATCTTTGGGGTCGATTTCCCGGCCGGGGTCAATACTGAGACTTATAAATATTACATCGATTTTGCCTCTCAACATGGTATTGAATATATCATTCTCGATGAAGGCTGGTACCAACTGGGGGATCTACTTAAACTGAATCCAGATATGGATGTGCCGGGCCTGTTCAAGTACGCCCAGGAGAAAAATGTCGGCATTATCCTCTGGGTGGTCTGGAAAACTCTCGATAACCAGTTAAAACCGGCCCTGGATCTGTTTGCTCAATGGGGCTGTAAGGGTATCAAGGTCGATTTTATGCAACGTGATGACCAGGCGATAGTAAATTACTACGAAAAAATCGCTCGTGAAGCCGCTGACAGAAAAATGCTGGTCGACTTTCACGGCGCCTATAAACCGGCCGGTCTGCGGCGCGCTTATCCAAACGTGATAACACGTGAAGGGGTTAAGGGCGCAGAAAACAATAAATGGTGCGACCTGGTCACTCCCGACCACAATCTGACCCTGCCGTTTATACGCATGTTTGCCGGGCCAATGGACTACACCCCCGGCGCCATGGTCAACGCCCAGAAAAAGAATTTCAACGCGGTTTTTGATCGTCCGATGAGCCAGGGCACCCGTTGCCACCAACTGGGGATGTATGTTGTCTTTGAAAGCCCGTTGCAAATGTTATGTGACAGCCCGACGCAATACTATCGTGATCCCGATTGTATGAAGTTTCTTGGTCCAGTGCCATCGGTTTGGGATGATACGGTTGTTCTGGATGCCAAAGTCGGCGATTTCGTTGCGATTGCCCGCCGGAACGGCAATGACTGGTACATTGGCGCCATGACCGACTGGACCCCGCGTGAAAAGGTTCTTGACCTAGCGTTTCTCAATTCGGGCAAATTCAGCGCCCTGATCTTCCAGGATGGCGTGAATGCCGCCCGATATGCCAGCGATTATAAAATGCTGGAGCAAGTCGTCAGCCCTGCCGATAAATTAACCATCAAGCTGGCGCCCGGCGGCGGCTGGGTCGCCCGCCTGACTCCTGTTCAAGAATGATGGAGCATTTATGAACTATATCAAACTACTGTTATTACTCGCCACGCTGGCGCTGACCGGTTGTCATCAGATAGCAAACCGACAAGGAGATGCCATGGATATGAAACTGGCCCATATGGTCTTTTTTGACCTTACTGACAATTCTCAGGCAAAAGCCGATGAACTGGTCAATGAGTGTTATGCTTATTTAAAAGATCATGACGGTGTCGTGTATTTTTCGGCCGGCACACGCGCCACTGAATTAGTCCGACCGGTAAACGACAACACTTTCAGCGTGGCGCTTCATGTTGTTTTTGCCAGCAAGGCCGACCATGATCGTTATCAAACCGCACCGGAACACCTTGAGTTTATCGATCGCAACAAAGCTAACTGGGCTAAAGTCCGGGTGTTTGATTCCTACGTGAAATAACTATAATAAGGATTGAAATTAATGGACAAAGCCGTCATCCTGGCCCGGGGCCTTGGCACCCGCATGCGTAAGGCGGATAACGATGCCGCGTTAAGCAAAGAACAAGCCGCCATTGCCGAAACGGGTATCAAGGCCATGATCCCGATCGATCGTCCCTTCCTTGATTATGTCATGCACCTGCTGGCGGAAACAGGTTATACCAAAATCTGTCTGGTCATCGGACCCGAACATGCCCAGGTGCGTGATTACTATGGCAAGGGATTGAGTTATAGCCGAATATCAGTTGACTTTGCCATCCAGGAAAAACCTCTGGGCACTGCTGATGCTGTCGCTTCCGCAGAACAATTTGCCAATGGCGATCCGATCCTGGTGATTAATTCGGACAACTATTATCCTTATGACGCGCTTAAAGGTCTGCGCGAATTAGGGGGGCCGGGTCTTGCCGGTTTTATCCGCGAAGCGATGGTTGAAAAGGGGAATATCCCGGTTGATCGAGTGACAAAATTTGCCGTCATCGAAACCGACGCCGAAGGCTTTATGACACGCATTATTGAAAAACCCTCGCCGGAACAAGTGGCCGCTTTAGCTGATCCTGTCTGCCTGAGTATGAATTGCTGGCGTTTCGGCCCGGAAATTTTTGAGGCGTGCAAACGTATTCAGCCCTCCTCCCGCGGAGAACTCGAACTGCCGGACGCGGTATTATATACCATGCAGCAGATGGGAACTCGCTACCGGGCGATTCCGGTTAATGATGCCTGCCTGGATATGTCCAGTCGCTCGGATATCCAATCGGTAGTCGATTTTCTAAAAGGCAGTAAAGTCGAACTATAAACAACCCCGATCCGTCAATAATCAGATTTCCAAGACAAAACCCGAACGAATCCAATCCGTCCGTGTTTTGTCCTATAATAATCCTTTTCCTATAATTGGTTCATTTCAATGGGTCATTTGCCGGTTTTTTCAAGGATATTGTTATCCGCAACGAGACGATAATGTATTTAATGCCAGTGCGTTAGAAACAAGAATTTCAATAGTTCCTGTATCATTATCGGGCCGTGGCTTTCAGTTTTGATATAATCCTTTCCGCCAGGCAATATTACTAAAGCACGATGTATCGTAATTCGATAGCGATAATACGGCAATTAACCGAAAACGTTTTGTTAATTGCCGTTGAGCGTCCGGCTGTGAGGACACGTACTGGCCCGTCCCCTTTGGCCGGGAGAAGATTCCATTGCGGAATAGATGGAGAGAACGAGTGAAAATCATTGTTGAAATTTCCGATGCCCGCGTGACTGGCGATCCAAACGATGTGCTGGTTACCTATTCGCTGGGCTCCTGCATCGGAGTTGCGCTATATGATCCCGCCATAAAAATCGGCGGCATGCTTCATTACCAATTGCCTGATTCGCGTCAGGACCTGGAAAAGAGCCGAAAAAATCCTTTTATGTACGCCGATTCCGGTATGCAAACGCTGATCAATGAAATGACCCGGCGCGGGGCAAATCCCAAACGATTGAAAACCAAAATTGCCGGCGGCGCGCAGATGATGAACGATGCCCGAATATTTCAGATCGGTAAACGCAACTATGCCGCAATCCGACAGATCCTCTGGAAGAACGGCCTGTTTATCGACGGTGAGGATATTGGAGGCGATGTGCCTCGCACCATGTTTTTAAATCTCAGCGATGGCGCTGTAATCATTAAGGCCCGGGGAAATGTCAAGCCTATTTGAAAAGAAAATCCGTAAGGGATAAACGAGATGAATACTACAGACAAATTAAATGTTGATATCCTGGCGAACGCAGTATCTCAGGCATTGGAAATGATGGCTTTTATGGTAACGTTACCAATGGAAGATGAATTACCGATTCCCCAGGAAAGCATTATGGTCCATATGGATTTTACCGGCCCGCTTTCCGGCCGGGCCGAATTGCTGGCCGGGCGCGATCTGGTTCGCCAATTGGCCGCCAACGTAATGGGGATCGACCCGGATGATCCACTTGCCGACGAAAAAAGTATCGACGCGTTCAAAGAAATGCTTAATACCACACTGGGTGTCATGTTGCCGCTGATTACCCGGGATCCTTCAGATATTTTTGACGTTAGTCTTCCTCAAGCTAATTTGTATCAAAGTCCGGCAGAATGGCAATATTTTGTTAATCAAGCCGGAGTTATGGTCGTCGATATTGAATCCCATCCGCTGGCGATTCACCTGGTGCAGGCAATATAATCGCCGACATCTCTCTGGCGATTTCCTGTCACCATCCCTCAAAAAAATAAAAGCCGGCAAGGCTAATAATGCCCTGCCGACCTGAAACTCAATTCTCTTGCTTACAAATTTTTAGAACTGAACAACCAGACTGGCATCAACGCGCTGGAAGTCGGCAGCACTTTCGGGCAGGCCATTAACCGTCGCGTCGCGTTTGCCCAGATACCAATCAATCTGGAACGCCGCATTAGGTAGATCCAGTTGAGCCAGGTTATAGCCAACCGTGAACTGATGGCCACGACCGTTAGTAACCGGACTGCCAAAGTTGGACTCGGAATAGCCGCCTAAAACGGATTCCGCTCCTACTTCCTGATAGTTATAGAAGAAGCGGATATTTCCCAGTTTGGCATGTTCGGCAATACCTAAACCAACCAGATAGGCATCATCATCAGCTTCATCGGCCTGGGTATTGACAAAATAATCGCCAAAGAATTTAACCGGAATATCTTCAAGAACCGGCATACCAAATTCACAGAATACTTCCAGTAAATTATAATCGCTGGCCAACCCGGTTGCGCCGGCGTTGAGCGGATTGTTATCTCCGCCAAAATCACGATCCTGAACATGGGTAAAATCATAATAAGATACACCGGCGGTTACATAGGTACCTTCCGAAATATCTTTCAGTTCATAGGTACCGCCCAGCTGGGCGCCCCAGAGTCCGGAATCGGCATCGGCGCCCCGCTCGTCAACCCAGAAACCGCCCAGGGTGCCAAACAGGTTCAAATCTTCATTGACATCCATGTTGCCAACACCGGCGACGCCTTCAGGATCAAAATCCAATCCCATATCCGAATTGCCGGGATGGTAATAAGGATCTTCAAATTTACCGAACAGGATGTGAATGCCCCGAACCGCATCCAGATTATAGAAAGGATTCACATCATCCAGAAACTTAACGCCAGTACCCAGGAATGGAATCATTTCATAGGAACCGGGATGATAATCCAGGTATATGGCGTCGAGGCTGGCCCCCCAATCGCTATCTTCCTGACTGAGTGTCGATTCGCCGGCTAAGCGTAATACCAAATCCATTTGATCATTGACTTTGCCGAACATGGCCACACGGCCTCGCACAATGTTGGAATGATCTGAACGGGTATTGACATCATCATCCGTCCAGCGATAACGATACCGCATGTCGACGGAAAAGTCGGTCAGATTTTTGAGTCCTTCGGCCAGGCTGGATTCTTCGCCTTCCTGGGTATCGCTGACCATTTGCTTGAGTTGCTCTTGATAAGCAGCGGTTTTAATTTGTTGATCTTTGAGTTTTTGCAACTCAGTTTCGAGTTTCTGGATGCGATCATCAACCGTATCGGCGAAAGCGGCCTGACACGCCACACCAACCAGAAACGTTAATAACACAATCAATTTCTTCTTCATGGTTTTTGCTCCTAAAGAACACATGTGCCTGTTCCTCCGAAACCAAATCGGAGGAAACCAAAACGAATCCCTGAATCGATATTCAGTTTTTTTTTAACGATTAGGTTCTCTTAACCCGCTTTTTGGCGATCTGACATTACGCCCTATTTACAACCATTTGGTGTTTCATTTGTATGTGAATAATCATCAAAATTACTTTTCTTAACTTTCACGTATATGTTGTCACACACTCAGAAAAACGGATAGTGAGTTACTCTCTGCAATCTAGCGTGAAATATCGACCGCATATTTGAGAAAAGTTTAAAAAAAATCAGCGCCAGCCCGACCCCACTGATGGTTTATTGGACCCATCATTTAAAAAAGGCTGATATCACTACTAATAAAGCGTATTGAATGAACCGCCAGAGAGAATATTTTTAAAAATATTATTATAACTTCTTTAAGGACAGGTAATTGGCCTCGACAAACCGGACGATATCTTCTTCGCTATGAGCGGCAGAAATAAAGAACGCTTCGAATTGAGAAGGAGGCAGACAAATGCCTGAATCGAGCATTGCATGGAAATAGCGGGCAAACCGTTTGGTATCACACGTGGAAGCGTCAATCTGGTTGAGAACAGGACGATCTGTGAAGAATAGACAGCCCATACTGCCGATGCGTTGATAGTTAAATTCCAAAGACAATGCCGTTAAATTAGATTGAATTCCTGCTTCCAGTTTTGCTGCCAGTTTTTCAAGGTAATCGTAAAGTGAATCATTCAATTTATTCAAAGTGGCCAGACCCGAGGCAATAGAAAGCGGGTTGCCAGAGAGGGTGCCTGCCTGATAAACCGGTCCGGAAGGAGCCAACAATTTCATTAACGGTTTTTTGCCTCCGACAGCCCCTACCGGCATTCCACCGCCAATAATTTTCCCCAGCGTAGTCAGATCAGGATCAATTCCGTAAACTTCCTGAGCGCCGCCGGATGACAGCCGAAAACCAGTCATAACTTCGTCAAAAATTAACAGAACATCATGCTGTGTGGTTAGATCGCGTAATTCCTGAAGAAAATCATTTTGGGGGAGAATGACGCCGGAGTTACCTACGACCGGCTCAATGATCACTGCGGCAATTTGATCCGGATTGGCCGCCATTAATTCTTTTACCGAGTCGATACTATTAAATTGGGCAATTAAAGTGTCGCTGGCCGCCGCCGGAGTCACGCCCGGGCTGGTGGGAATTCCAAGAGTCATTGCGCCGGAGCCCGCCTGCACCAGAAAGCTGTCAGCGTGGCCATGATAACAACCCGCAAATTTGATGATTTTGTTTCGCCGGGTCCATGCCCGGGCGATCCTGACAGCCGTCATGGTTGCTTCAGTGCCGGAGTTTACCAGCCTGACCATTTCGATACCAGGCATCAGCTTGATTATTTTTTGTGCTAATTTGATTTCCCCTGGACTGGCAGCCCCAAAACTCAGACCATCAGCGGCAGCCCTGGCTAGTGCCTGAACTACGTCGGGATCGGCATGGCCGAGAATCGCCGGTCCCCAGGAGCCAATAAAGTCAATATATTCCTGGCCATCGACATCCCAGATACGCGAACCGAAAGCCTTATACATGAATCGGGGAGTTCCGCCGACGCCGCCAAAAGCCCTGACGGGCGAGTTAACTCCTCCAGGGATCAACTCTGCTGCCGTTAATAACAACTGCTCACTCTGTATTGTGATATTGTTCACAAGCCATCTCCTGCCGTTTTATTTGTGAAATAACTAATAGCGTTCATGTTTAATCTTATTTCATCCGTGTATAACAATCAATTCAATCTTTGTGCTTCCACGTAGTACTTCTAACTTATCTATATATAAGTGTTTATCGAGGTTAAGACAAAAGTTTGCTTCGTTTTGTTTGGTTGGTCCTCTGAATAATGATACTCCGATTCAGATTGGATACGGGGCCAATGGATTTGGGTTCGTTTCGACTGCAAGAGATTTCGAACATAAAGCCATAATAATAAATCACTTAAACCCATTCAGGTCCGTGTCAACAATATAATAAACACTGTGTAATTTATAAAACAACGGGGCGGGGTTTTTATGGCTTCTGATGCCTGGTGGCTATTTTAAAGGCACTGCCTGCGGCCAGAAGAAACCATAGAAAGTCCCAACGCCCAAGGGATTTCCATAATTTTTCACCGAGGGATTTTTCTGAAACAAAACCCCCGGCAATCTCATCGGCATGTTGCTGAATATATCCACGTGCTTTAGAATGGCGTGTCTGGTCATCCCACTTATTTATATGGCCCAAAACTTTAAGACGTCCAGCCCGCAAGTCGGGTGTTTGATCAATTTTATCATGAATGTAACAGTCCATCAGCTGATCCTTTAACTCTGTAGTAAGAGCACGTTGCTGATGCAAATCCTCTATGGCTAATTTAAACAGCACCTGTTCATCATTAACCATTTCTTCAATCCAGTTCTCCGGGGGATTGTCTCTGATATCCCGGGCAAAATCCGGTTCGGACCAATGAATCATTATCAATTTGCCGGCCAAAATACCCAAGAGCGCCATACTGGTAGCAAAGATCCCTAACTTGATAGAATAATGGGGTATGATTGAGGCGCCCGTTCCAGCCAGTATTCCAATGCCTATAGCAACAGATCCCGCTTCCAGATGAGCAAAATGGCCAAGGGCGGCCCAGGCTATCCCGCCGATCATAGCCCCCCAAAAACTCAAAATCACTGCCAGCGGCAGGCGATACCTTTCGGGCACACGATCTCTGGCCGTTTTATCAACTTTTTTTTGAACTTGAGATTTAGATGGAGACTGGATTCGGCTGCCACACCGGGTACAGACCGATAACTCTTCAGTCAAAGGGTTACCGCATTGTGGGCATTTCGGGCCATTGTAATAATTGTCGTGCTTATTTTCCGAGGATTCTTTCTGCTCATCCTGAACAACCTGAGATAAATGAATCAGTTCATCCGACCAGATATCCGCCCGGTCCTCATTGGGCATTTCAGAACCGGTTGGATCATACCAGGAGCAGCCAACAGGATCCATTTTGGGGTCTGGAACAACGAAAGTTGCCGAACAGGCCGGGCATCTGACTTTTTGTGAGACATATTCAATCGGCACTTTAATTTTCTGGCCACAATGTCGGCATAAGAATTTAATCATCATTTTCCTTAATCCAGCTACTTAAAACCAGTTTTATTGAATGCCAAGCATATATCAAACGGGATGTCTTATCAACACGATTTCAAGTTTTCAAAACACCTTTTTGCCAAACCGGAGATACTGCCACTGCCTAACAAGCTGGTTATCAGACCCATCTGTTTTAAGATAAAATCTGGCCTGGAAAATGTCGATAACAATTATATATATATCAATTGAAGAGGTGTAAATAGAAATGAGCCGGCACAACCGCACGTACCTAATGGCCACCCTCAAACAACACATTATTTTTTATGCCATGCTAGTAACCGCGATGGCGGGAACGCTACTTACCAGCTATGCCGGGGGGGAGAATACGACGGATCCGAACTCTTTTAAGAATGATTTACTGGATCTTTCGCTGGAAGAACTCATGGATATCCCGATAATCGTGTCCGCATCACGATCCCAGCAAAAAATCAACAAAAGCTCCGTGCCGGTATCCGTAATAACGGCAGAAGACATCCATTACAGCGGATTAAGCCCGTTAACCGAAATTTTACAATTTTCAACCGGTATGGATTCATTGCCAATCCGGCGTAATTTTTATGCCAATGGCGTTCGTGGATTACATGATATTCTTTCAGAACGCACCCTGGTATTGATTGACGGCCGCTCTGGCAACAGTCCTTTTTATGGCGGATCAGAATATTTCCGTCATTCATTGCTGGCAGAAGATATCGAGCGGATAGAAATTGTTCGAGGACCGGGTGGCGCCGCCTGGGGCGCCAATGCTTATACTGGCGTCATCAATATCATCACCAAAAAGCCCAAAGACGTGCAAGGCGGACTGATCAGCACAACCTTCTCGCATTTTGGCGACAGTTTTTCTCATGTTCGCTATGGATTTGGCAACGATTTTTTTCAAAGTAAAATATCCGCCGGCTACAACAGTCTGGTCAGTTCAGACCAGGCAGGAGCGGGCGACATTGCCTATCGAAATTCTGCATTAGTGCCTTTCATGGACCAGGATACATTCTATGCCCGTGATTATTATCGGCAGCTAATTATCAACAACGAAACAACTTTTAGCCTTTCGGAAGAGAATCAAATCGATACCGGCATTGGTTATACCCACTTCAATACCGGGGGTCTGGAATTCATGGCCTTGAATCCGAAAGAGGACATGTGGATCAATAACCTCTCTTCCTTTGCCCGAATCAATCATCAGTTTGAAGACGACAGTACCGGCTACCTGCAGTTTTCCATCAATTATGGAGACACTTATAATCCATCCTGTATTCGCTGGACAACGGGCGAGTACGATCTGGAGGGTCAGTATCAGTTTTCACCCATTGAAAATCATGTGATACAAATCGGTTCCAATGTACGCCTGACAACGGTTCAGTTTGAAGCGAATGACCCGGATATGCTGAAGTATCCCTACCATTACCATCACGAATACCAGGCGGGATTATTCGCGATTGACACCTGGCAGATTAATTCCCGCTTAACCCTGGAAAACCAATTGCGAGGCGATGTGTTTTCGGAAGTGGATAACGATTACGCCACCCGGATAACCGCGTTGTATGATCTGAACGACCAGGGCACGCAAACCTTGCGTTTCAGCATCGCCCGTTCCTATCGCACCCCCATGGCATTTCTGCGCGACACCGAGCAGCACACCCTGCAGGTAGCTCCCAACTTATACGCATTGAACCTGGTCCGTCAGAACGATTTGAAAAATGAGCAACTCTGGTCCTTTGAAGCGGGTTATCGCCAACAGATCTATCGTCATACGACGTTTAACCTGAATGGCTATTATCAAAAGTTGAATAACGTTATAACCGTAAAAGATTTGCCTGACCCTACCGGCCTGGGGCTAAGAACGTTTCATATGTACAACGATGAAGACATTTATGCCTTTGGCGCGGAAGCCGAGCTGGAAGCGAGATTCAAGCCGTTCTTGTTTAAATCCTGGTATGCCTTCAACGACCTGGACATGGCTTACGGCGGCCAGGATATTCGGGCGTATTCGCCGTCCAAGCACAAGGCGGGCCTTACCTGGCGCATTTATTTTAATGACCGGTGGACCTTCAACAGTAATTATCGTTTTATCGACTCCACATATGGCAATCGGACTCCGGACAAAATATCCGACAGTTTTCACCGGCTCGACCTTACCCTGAACCGGACCGTCGGCCAGAATCTGGGGGAACTGATGATTGGTGTTTCAGACTTGCTTAATCGCCAACACGACCCGAATTTTGGATTGGGACAATTCAGTGCAATCGAAACGCCGGGGCGGACATTTTTTGCCAGATTCCAGCTCAAGTTTTAAGCTTATCAAGCCGGGAGACCAAGGGCTGCCTGTCAAACGGAACCAATTATCAACTGGCCGGAATGCAAGTTTTTGTCCTATTAAATCTGCAAAGAAGCCAATGCGGAAGCAGTATCTTCGGAGACTTCGAAGATGGCATCAAGCCCGGTGAGCAGAAAAACCCCCCAGACCTGAATACTGATGGCGCAGAGACGAAGGCGTTTATGTCGGTCATGAAGAACCTTGCGAAGCTGCAACAGGCGGGAGATATTGGAGGAGTTGAGGAACTTGACAGTATGGAAATTCAATACGACGTCGCGAGGTTCCTTTTGCATGCGATCGGTTAAAGCGACAACTTCATCGGTAAATTCCGGATCGTCCTGAAGATCGATCATCAGTATTTTTTCAGACCATTCCTGTGTTGTCATAATAATCATCCTGTTTTGAGCAGTCAGATGGATTTTTTGGCTTTGATTTAACAGGTATCCAATGCCTGGCCATGGCCATCTTGAAACTATTGAAATAACAATTTGATACAAATTAACATAAAGTAATATTGAAACCAATAAAAAAAACAGCCTTTAAGACGCTCTCGGATAACGTATCCAGCAAAAAGTCTCTGGAGCCGTCTTATTCATTATCAGCGATATAAACCGTTGCCATTAAAAAAATTAACCAAATTTTAACTATTTTATCCGCCAAGGGCGGCCCACTGAGACAATATACAGAACGCTTGACTTTTCATCTGAATCCAAATTAAATGGAATTGTCAATCCTTCATGAACTTAACCAGATATTTCAGGAGTAGCTATTGAAAAACAAAGAGTTATGTCTGATGATAGGTATCGTCCTTACATTCATCCACTGGATATGGGGCGAGGAGACCGGCAAGAGGAATCCTGCCCCAGACGCAGAAGCGGTATTACAGAGGCTGGCCTGGCAGTTTGACAATTTAAAATCATTTGAATTCGATACCAATATCACCCTGACCGTCCAACAGCCCCCCATTACTACTGTTACCCAAGACCGCTTAAAAATCGCCGTAAAAAAACCACACTATCTGAGAATTCAAAGCGGTCTGGAAGGGGATGAATTGATTGCCTGTAATGACGAAGAGATGGTCAGCCTGAACCGGTCGCTTAACGAAGTCATTTATCATCCGGCGCCAGACACCATTTTGCAGGCATTAAGAACCGGTGAAGCCCGCCGGATAGCCAGCCAGGCGCCATTGCTGGAAAACCTGTTGCAGGAAGACATCTATCAAGGTTTTGCCGGAACCGCCCAGATAGAACGCAAACCGGATGAAACCATAAACGGAATCGCCTGCCAGCGATTGGGCATCAAGTATAATGAACGCAGTCAATTCGATTTGTGGATCCAGGCAACCGGGCAGGCAGAACCGATAAAAATGATGGCCCACATGAAAGTCAATGACGTGACTGTCGATCTCAAATGGGAGTTTCGCAACTGGTCAATGGACCGCATCATTGATGACCGGATATTCCAATATGAAGCGCCCCCCAGTTACAAACGGGTTGCCCAGTTCAGACAACCTCAATCAACCGGCGAGAATCACCCCATGCTAAATCGCCAGGCGCCTGATTTCCAATTAAAGACGGCCGATGGACAGGCCATTTCGCTGGCCAGCCATAAAAATCAAGATATCATCATTCTTGATTTCTGGGCGAGTTGGTGCGGGCCTTGCCGCAAGGCGATGCCGATGATCGTTCGGGTGAGCGAGGCCCATCGAAAAAAACAAGTCGTTTTATATCCCATTAATTACAAAGAAGACGAAGCGACGGTGAAACAGTTTTTGCAAGAAACTTCATTCGATATTATCGTACCCTTAGATATTCAAGGTAAAGTGGCGAGCGCATTCGGGGTCAGCGCATTTCCAACAACGATGCTTATTGATAAACAGGGCATGATCCGCGCGGTCCATGTTGGACTGCCCGAGGATGGCGATCGTATCTTAACGAGTGAGATTGAGTCCATTATCGCAGGTTATGATGTCTCGGCGGAAAAGGTGATCATAGAACCGGATGAGGCGTTAGTTGACAAACCGATTTCATTCCGTGCGATATTATCCAACCACTCGAACGCTGCCATTCCCGCGGGCTCTTTTAATATCGCCCTGTCGCTGAATGGTGAAAAAATGTATTATTCCCGTTTCGACCAGGCAATACCGGCGCTGGGAAAAACTGAATTTGTTATCAAACCCACAAAGTGGTATTTTCAATCAGACAAGGCCAGCCGTTATCAGGTCGCGTTCCAGATAGACCCCGATGATTTATTTATTGAAACAGACAAAACGAACAATTCGGCCCAAACGACACTTGAGATCAAAAATTCCAAGTGATCGCCTGAATCAGGATCAACCATCAAGAAAGATCATTTAGAATTATTGACTTTATGGTCATAAAATTTCTTGGCGACATTATCGGCAAATAATAATGTCGTTTTCTGGGTCACCGACCAGAGCGCAGTATCGCTGGCAGCAACAGGTGCGCCAGAAGGGTATTCAGCTTGAACCGGTAGTTTGCAAACCGGTGAATCAGGACGGTTGGAATTTATTTCGTAAACCTTCAGAGTCGCGGCAATCTGTCCGTGCAGCAGCTGAATACTACCAGGTTCATACATATCATATTGATACAAATCCAGATAAAGTATTCGATCTGCCTTCAAATCCCGGCCGACCTGCCCCATCGGCAGAGTATACCACTCCAGATTTTTCATTTTGTAAGCATCAATCAGATCGGAAGCAATAAAGCGGGTATTTTCAACATGTTCACCAATAAACCGGGAAATTCCCAAAGATATGGCCGTTGCAGACTGGGGATACCTGGCTTCTACATCCGGATCGGCGGCAATCAAGATCGCGATAGTCTGGTTATTCAGGCCTTTATACGCGGCCTTAACTTTTTTTTCGCCCCCACCTGCAATAATATAGGCTGGATATGCCAGCAAATTGCACCCAACAGAAGATGTCAACATCAGTGATAACAATCCCAATAATATCAGATGCCTGCCGAAAGATTGCTTCAATTGTTGGTATGATTTGAAATTCTCAACCAGGTCCATAGCCAGCCCGCCAGTAAAATTATCAGAGTTATAACTCCTGTTGTAATATAACGATACAGTATAAAATCTAAGATATTATCAATAAACCTGTTCCTTTTTCCAGCGATCAGGATATATCCGGTTATCAAGCAGGCTCCCAAACATGCCAGGGCCATAATCGCACCGGCAGGCTGAGTAGCAAACGCTTGCAGAATGCTCCCTCTGGCCATTAGGGCAAAAGAAGTTGTCATGCCACAGGTAATACATGGATGGCCGGTGCGAGACAAAAAGCCGCATTCAGGCAGGCCCAGCTGGGTATGTGTTCCAAAACCTCTGGATTGGGGGACGATAGTAACGGCAAAAAATAGAATAGACATGCAAATGGCAAAAATCAAACCAGAAATCAGTCTGGTCATGCCAGAATAATGTCTTATTAATGATGCTTGATTACTGGAAATTCGTAGAGAGGCGCTTGTTAAATCTTCGCTCATAGAGTACCTAGTATTCTAGTTTACAAAGAAATAAAGTCAATCTGTATTATATATGAACAACTTTGCCGCGCGTTATATATTGGCGCAACATTCAATATTTTTGTCATAATTATTAAATTTTTAGTGTATATAAATTGCCTTTTCCGGTCATAAATGTATAGAGAGGATTTACAAGATTAAATTTTATCAAATAGTGTCTGTCACTATTTTTCTATATGTATGGATTAAGTTAATCGTGTTACATGATTTGGATGGTTACGATATGTCAAAAAAACAAGGATTTACGCTGATTGAGTTATTAGTAGTAATATCAATTATCGCACTTTTAGTCGCTATTTTGATGCCGGCGCTGGGCAAGGCCCGGTTACAGGCGCGGGATTCAGTATGCAAGGCCAACCTGCATCAATGGGGATTGATCTGGGGGATGTATACCAATGAAAATGAAGACAAATTCTGCCCGACCGGAATAGACGGCATTGGTTGGGTTCGTGGCGAATGGATCATTTACTTACGAAAAATGTATGATACTGAATCGGATATTATGCGATGCCCGATGACCATAGATAAACGTCGAATCGGCCCCAACGGCACGGAAGTGGAATATGGTAGCGAAAAACATTCGTATATCATGGGCGGCGGCGGTCAGATCAGCACCCAAACCGGCAAGACAGAAATTTGCAGCTATGGCATGAATGTCTGGATGTCATCCGTCAGTAAAACCGGAAACAATCAGGGCCGGGAGTATGACTATTATTTTCAAAGGGCCAACCAGAAAAACGCAAATAATATCCCGGTGTTTGCCGATGCGATGTGGCGGGGCGGCGCGCCTTATGACTACACCCGCAAAAACCAAATTCCCTCCGCTAATGGCGAATGGCGTGGATACGACGGGGGCATGCTTCATTTCGCCATGGACCGTCACAACGGGGGCATCAATGTCTTAATGCTCGACTGGTCTGTTCAGCCAACGGGAGTTCGTGAACTCTGGAATTTGAAATGGCATAAAGCCTTCAAACCCAATACTGTGGCTGATGATCGATGGCCCATCTGGATTAAAAAGCTGGCCACCCGCTAACGGACAAAAATTCGTTAATAAAAAAGCCGGAAGATTATGGTCTTCCGGCTTTTTTGATGACTATCATAACCTCTGCGGTCAGGAATGTACTTTTTCGCGCATTGCGACCGATTCGTCCACAAGTTCTTCCCAGCGGATCAGCCCAAGATCGTATTTGTCGCACATGTCTGCGTGACAGGGCACCACACGTACGGCAAATCCGCACAGGCCGCTTCGAATACATGGAATCAGGCCCTTGAAGATAAAGTAGCCGTCATTGGCAGCGCCCACAAACTCCATGGGAACGGAACGGCCATGATGAATACGACCATCAGACGCGTCGATCAGGCCTTCATACATTTCGACCACAACATCGCGCGGATCCACGTTGCCCAGTTTGATATGAGTACGCACTTCGAGTTTATTGCCCACCTGTAATTCACCACTTCCGAGGATATCGACTTTTCCAACCGAAACCTCATTCCAGCGGTCGCGAATACTATCCTTCCAGTCGGCCAGTTCGATCGCACGGCGATAGCTGTCTTGAGTGAATTCGGCGGAGCGTTCGGCCGCGGGCAGATAGAATTTTTGAGCGTATTCACTAACCATGCGTGAGGTAGAAAAAACGGGGGTAATTTTTTCAATGGAGTTTTTCATCATCCTGATCCAGCCGCGCGGCAAACGATCCGAAGAGCGTTCATAGAACAACGGGATCACATCGTTCTCCAGCAGGTTGTAAAGCGCGTGTGATTCGACCTGATCTTCGTAGGTGCGATCCATATAGCTTTCGCCCCGGCCGATAGCCCAGCCGACTTCGGTGGAATAGCCTTCACACCACCAGCCATCGAGAATACTGAGATTGAGTCCTCCGTTACTGAGCACTTTCATGCCACTGGTGCCGGATGCCTCCATGCCGCGGCGCGGGGTATTGAGCCAGACATCGACACCTTGAACCAGATGACGGGCGACATTCATATCATAGTTCTCAAGGAAAACGACATGCCGGCGGAAGGGTTCTTCGCGCAGGAAATGAATGATTTTTCTAATAAAGTCTTTGCCTTCGGTATCGCGAGGATGAGCCTTGCCGGCAAAGATAACCTGCACCGGGCGGTCTTTATTGGTTAAAATATTCGCGAATCGTTCCAGATCCTGGAAAAGCAACGTGCCGCGTTTATAGGTGGCAAAACGGCGGGCAAATCCTATCGTCAGCGCTTCAGGATCCAGCGCCTCTTCAGCGCGCGCCAGTTCCGTGGGGCCGGCGCCACGATAACGCAATTGCTCACGCAGACGCGTGCGGGCAAAGGCAACCAGCCGTTCACGGCGGCGTTCATGAGTGCGCCAGAGTTCTTCGTCAGGAATCATCGATACCTGCCGGAACGATTTGGTTTCATGGGGACTGTCATACCAGTTGAGGCCGAAATAACGATCATAGAGTTCGGCCATATCCCGCGAGATCCACGTGCGAACGTGAATACCGTTGGTGATGGAACCGATGGGTATTTCTTCGACGGGCACGCCCGGCCAGGCATTGGAACACATTTGCCGGGAGACTTCGCCGTGTAACTGGCTGACCCCGTTGCGATAACTGGACAAGTGCAGCGCCAGATTGGTCATGCTGAACGGGGCGTTACTGTCATCGAGGTGAGTGCGTCCCAGGGCAATGAAGGTATCCCAGTCAATACCGAGCATATGGAAATAATCGCTGAAATGTTTTTCCATCAATGACGGGCTGAACGCATCATGGCCGGCGGGCACCGGCGTGTGCGTGGTAAATACATTACTGACACGAGTTGCTTCGCGGGCCTGATTGAAGGTCATCTTATATTCTTCCATCACCCGCCGGATCCGCTCCAAGGCCATAAAAGCCGCATGTCCTTCATTCATATGACAGACGGCCGGTTCAACGCCCAAGCATTTAAGCGCGGTGAAGCCGCCGATGCCCAGCACGATTTCCTGTCGAATTCGCATGGTGGAATCGCCACCGTACAGCTGTGAGGTAATCTGGCGGTCTTCAATCCGATTGCAGCGCAGATTGGTGTCGAGCAGATAGAGCGACACCCGCCCCACCGCAACGCGCCAAACCTGGACAACGACATCGCGATCAACAATACGAACATGGAACCGTATCGGACGTCCATCCTCACGAACCATAAGCGTGACCGGCATGTTGTAGAAATCATTTTCCGGATAAGCTTCCTGCTGCCAGCCATCCGCATTGAGATACTGGCGGAAGTAACCCTGGCGATAGAGCAGGCCGACGCCCACCAGGTTCAGGCCCAGATCGCTGGCGCTTTTCAGGTGATCGCCGGCGAGGATGCCCAGGCCTCCGGAATAAATGGGAAGGCTTTCATGCAAGCCGAATTCGGCGCTGAAATAAGCAATGGTCCCGCGATCTTCGAACCGGCACGCACTGTTCATGTATTCATCATGTTTGACACACGCCCGCTTATAGTGCGCCATGAAGCCCGGCTCGCCGACAGCACGCTCCAATTGTGACTGGTCGATTTTGCTCAGCATCAACACCGGGCTGTGATAACATTCTTCCCAAAGCTGACTATCCAGTCTGCGAAACAGATCGATGGCGTCATGGTCCCAGACCCACCACATATTATTAGCGATTTCTTTTAGTTTTTTCAGTTTTTCTGGAATGGACGGAACTACTACAAATGTTCTGATCGTTTGCATGATTCAACCTTTTCTACTTTTTGAAACAGCACAATGTCCGATAAACAGATTAAGCTCAAACAATACTAAATATAAGTATCAGCAAAATAATTTTCGGCTTATAACTTGCTAAGCTGTAACAGTTTTTCCGGGTTTTCAAGATTTTTATCTAAAGCTAAACGCTGGTAAAGTCATTAAAGCTTATCCAGTCATGTATTGCAATGGATTATAGGCCCCAGTAACAATTCCGTGCCAAAACTACCCGCTGGGCCGCCCTTATATTTATGATTTAAAATGATCGGATTCAACGAGAATGCCGGGGGCTGTACGGTTCAATAGATGGCTATGCCATTGACTATTAATAAGTTGGTGATTATAATGGTAATTCTTTATGGCATTATCCAGACTAAACTGGGTTCCATACAATTCCAGACCGTACCGGCTAGAAACCGGTAACTGTGACAACCATTTATATATGAAAGAGTTATCATGCTTAAGCGAACTCATACGTGTGGCGAATTGCGTGCTGAACATATCGGGCAGGAAGTCATCCTTTCAGGCTGGGTCAAGTCATATCGTGACCATGGCGGCCTGGTGTTTATCGACCTGCGCGACCGGGCAGGATTGACCCAACTGGTTTTTGATCCGGAAATTAATCCTGAGGCCCATAAAATTGCCCGGGATCTCCGCAGTGAATGGGTTATCAGCGGCAAGGGCAAGGTTATTGCCCGCGCTGAGGGGATGGCGAATCCGAAGCTGGCAACCGGAGATATTGAGGTAGATATCTTTGAGATTGAAGTCCACAACAAAGCAGAAACTCCACCGTTTGAGGTCGACACGAACCAGAAGGTCAATGAAGAGCTGCGGTTGAAGTACCGCTATATCGACCTGCGGTCCGAACGCATGCAGAACATCATGCGGGTACGCAATAAGGCGACACGGATCATTCGCCAGTATCACCAGGAGAACGGTTTTTATGAAATTGAAACACCGGTCCTGGGCAAGAGCACTCCGGAAGGGGCGCGTGACTATCTGGTGCCTTCCCGACTGGCCGCCGGCTCATTTTACGCCTTGCCCCAGTCACCCCAGTTATTTAAACAGGTCCTGATGGTCAGCGGCATGGACCGCTATTTTCAGGTAGCACGCTGTTTTCGCGATGAAGACCCACGGGCGGACCGACAGGCCGAATTTACTCAGATCGATATTGAAATGAGCTTTGTCGATATGGATGATGTGATTGGCGTGACGGAGAACTGTTTTGCCCGGGTATTCAAAGAGATTGCCGGCGTGGAAGTTAAAACCCCGATGCGGCGGATGTCCTATCGGGAAGCCGTTGACGATTACGGGATTGACCGCCCTGATTTACGTTTCGAAATGAAACTGAAGAATATCAGCGATATCGCCGCCCAATGCGAGTTTAAGGTATTTACCGGCGTAACCGCATCAGGGGGTATGGTAAAAGGATTATGCGCGCCGGGCGCCGGCAGTTATTCGCGCAGCGATATTGAAAAAACACTGACAGAGTATGTGGCGAACTATGGCGCGCGTGGCCTGGCGTGGTTTAAGGTGACCAAGGCTGAAGGCCGTGATGGATTAGAACTGACCAGCAATATCGCCAAGTTTTTCTCCGACGACCAGCGGCAGGAATTGATCAGCCGATTTGGCGCCAAAGAAGGCGATTTGATTTTAATGGTGGCGGATCAGGCGGAGACTGTCAATAAAGCGCTGGCGGCATTACGCTGTAAGCTCGGCGAAGATTTGAAGCTTTATGATGACAAGCAGATGGAGTTTGTCTGGGTGGTGGATTTCCCGATGTTTGAGTTCAATAAAGATGAGAACCGCTGGGATTCGCTGCATCACCCATTTACCGCGCCGTTTCCAGAAGACATCGACAAGCTGGAAACCGATCCGGGCAACATTCGTTCACAGGCCTACGACATTGTTTTGAACGGCAACGAAGTGGCGGGCGGCAGTATTCGTATCCACCAGCCTGAGATCCAGGCAAAGGTATTTCGACTGCTGGGGATCAGCGATGAAATGGCCCAGATGCGGTTTGGCTTCTTCCTGAACGCGTTGAAATATGGCGCCCCCCCGCACGGCGGTATTGCCTGGGGGCTGGATCGCCTGGTAATGCTGCTGACCGGCACTGATAATATCCGTGATGTGATCGCATTCCCGAAAACCCAGAAGGGCCAGTGCCTGCTGACGGAAGCCCCATCGGGCGTTGAACAGAAGCAGCTGGATGAGCTGCATATCGCCATCCGCCAGAAAGGCCCGGCAAAATAGCCGCTAATATTTGATCTATGAAATCAAAGCCGGATTCAGGAACGAGTCCGGCTTTTTTATTGATATCAAATTAAACTCTTGCTATCCGGGATTACCGATCGGGCTTTAGGGTAACGTGGTCGAATTGGACCTGAGTAGCCAAATCATCCCGCCCGGAGCAAACAGCCAAACCCACATAGAGGTTATTGTTCAAAGACACCGTGGTTTGGCCTGCCAAAATCCAGGTTGTGCCATCATACGAGGTTGAGCCAGTAAACGTGTTTCCTTTCCGCTCCAGGCGAAGCCAGCATGGCCCGGTCAAGCGGCCATGGCTCACCGCCGGATTATTCAGACGGACGCCCGGTTGGGCCTGGGATTGTTCGCCGGTTTTACTTCTTTCAGAAACACGCGCGTACCAGCCGGGCGCCTCCACATTTCTTCCAAAGACCGGCATGATTATCAATGCAACCTGATCGGAACTGCTGTCCAGCGACTCGCGCATGACCGGGCCCATCATTGTGGTCTGGGAGTTGAATGGAGGAATATATCGGGCCATAATGACACCATCGCCCGTCATACTCCGAAAGGCAAAATGCATCTGATCATCATCCGCGCCTGTTATTCGGCCCGATCCGGTAAGAATAAACCGTTCGCCATCAAAGGCGCTTTGGCCCGGTATGGTTGTCTCGCCGATATCCTGACAGGACCAGGAAGCCGGCAAGCCGGCACACACACTGACCGGGAAAGCATCCCGGCTTTGCCCGTTAGCATTGACCGCGCATACTGTATAGGTATATAGCTGTCCTGAATCAACAGTAGAATCGACATAAGTCGGAGCGGCAATGTTATCGGCAATAATAGTATACGGCCCATCAATCCGTGTGGCCCGCTTTATAATATAGCGATCTGCATAAACAGAAGAGACCCAGGTTAACTTAATCTGCTGAGTGGATCCATGACCTACCAGACCAGCGGGGGGTTGTGGGAAGCCATCGGCATTATTTGATTGTGTCGACCTGGAATACAGCAATGTTCCAAAGCCGGGATGATCCGCTCCGGGATGGCCGGGGCCTTCAGGCCGAATTTTCTCGGCCGCTTTCCGGGTCCAGGGGGCATCGAGGTCGGCACGATTAACATAGTGGTTATACACCTGTTCATAAATTGCGCGCAAATGACCACGGCCCTGGTCAGAAATCCGAGTATGATGATATTTCCCGGTTCGATCCAGGATGTCGGTAAATGGAACATCATCGCCGAGATTATACTGCGCGGTGTATTCAAAACCATTGAGCAAGCGGTAATCGGAATAAGCATACAAATCCAATCCCTGCTGCCAGGCGATTTCACAACAGGCGCTCAACATGGCTAATCCCAGTTGGGTGTGCTGTTGATCCCGGCCGCTTTCCTGGCATTGCCCGACTGCGTTAACAACATAATGGGTTAACCGGCCATTACCGGCGCCATCTACATAATAACGCAAGCCGCGTTCGAAAATAGCCCGGTCGTTACAGAACACGCCAATTGCCATTACCGTTTGCATGGCGGCAATATCCCAATTGCCATTGGCGAATAAAGCGAAGTCCTTCACTGTTGGATAGATCGCCTCTAAAAACATCCGCTCCGCCTGTCGAATGGATGAATCCGGCCATGAGGCATCGGTATAGCGAAGGATCTCGGCCGCGTTGATCATCTTGAATGGCCCCAATCCCGCCATGAGAACGGCATCGCGGCCGGTAACCTGCTTAAGAGTGCGGCTCCAGGCATCAATAATTTCCATTGATTTAACCGCATAAACCCGATCGCCAGTGATTGCCCACATTAATGCGATCTGATAGGCAGCGTTGGCATCCTGATCAAATTCAACAAAATTCACATTCGGAGCACGCCCGATAGTTTCCGCGGGGCCGCGCATGCGATACTTTGCTTGTGAAGCGGAATCTATCTGGAAGATTTGATAGCCGCTTTTCCAGGGTTCTTCGCCGGCATGTACCTTTTGTTTAATTCGATCCAGATCGGCCTGACTATGGAGCAAACCGGGATGAATAAATTCTGCCGCGAATAATCGCCCGGTAACCAGGCCCGCCAGCATAAATAGTTTAAAAATCAGAATTAATCTCGGCATTTACGAATACCTTTCGGGACACTATACGGACTTTCATGTTCTAAGTATTTATATAATAAAGTCATATGTCATCATTGCGGTCTCTTAGAGATAACGTTATTTTTGAGAATCAATTCCCGATTTGTCCAATTTTCTTTTCATATTTTTACTTTTGTGAAGTTTATGCCTATAATTCTTCACGTATTTTGTATTATTGTTTAAATGAACATTAACAGGAGACTATTATGGCAAGCGTAAAGCTTTACAACAAGAGTGGCGACGATAAGGCCCAGCAGATCCAGAGCAATCTCGAGAAAAATTTCGGTATGTTACCTGAAGTATTTCAGGCCATGGGCCGTAACGGAGATTTTCTGGAAGGCATCTTAAAACTGGCCGAAGTCGCCGGCAAAGGGCTGGATACAAAAACGAAAGAATTGATCTGTATCGCAGTCAGCGCCGTGAATGGATGCGGCTATTGTGTGGACGCGCATCGGGCCATCGCCCACGGCGCCGGAGTTACCGATGATGAGATTACCGCGGCCATTGAAGTGGCAGCAGTAATGAGCGCATTTAATAAATTCAATGCGTCGATCGGTTTGAACCACGATATTAAAGTATGATCCAGGCCGGCCTGGCCGGCTTAAAAAATAAATCGCAAAAATTATTAACCAAGACCTTACACCCAACTGAGTAATTGTTATTCTGCTTAGGTTTATGAAGCGCGGAATTCAGGATGAAACCGCGCTTTTTTTATGGCAACAGATCAAATTTATGTCTGGTGCAAACCTGGCATCCCGATTGAAGGCGGCCCAGATTGAGTCGCCGAGTCATATTGTTCCAGAGATCATAACAAAAATAGGATCGGTCCAGGCTGTCATGATTTTCGGTCAGGTATTTAATCGCCTGGGTCGCCTGCCAGGCAGCGATAACGCCAACGGCCGGCGCAATGATGCCCACCTCGTTGCAGGTAACCGTGCTCTGAGGAGGTTCGGGCAGCACACAAGCAAAACAGGGTTTGCCACCGGGAACCACTACCAGACCATTACCAGCCGCCCCCAGGCATCCGCCATGAATCCATGGGATATTATGCTTGATACAGGCCTGGTTGATCAGGTAGCGAACCTGAAAATTATCAACCGCATCAAGGACCAGATCGCTGCCGGCAATCAAAACTTCGATATTTTGCGGCGATATCCAGACCTGTAATACTTCGATCGAACAGTCGGGATTGATACGCCTCAATTTATCGGCGGCCGCCTGCACTTTGGGCCGACCGGCGAGAGCGTCTTCAGTATCATATAATGTCTGGCGCTGTAAGTTGCTCATTTCGACCCGGTCGGGATCGATCAGCCGCAAGGTGCCCAGGCCACTGCGCACCATGGTGTCGGCCAGATGCGCCCCTAGTGCCCCACATCCGATCTGGGTCACTCGAGCGCCGATCAGTTTTCGCTGGCCCTCGATGCCAATCGGGGCATAAATCACCTGACGGGAATAGCGGTCGGAATTTGCCAGAGTTTCGATATTGATATTATGTTCATGGCTCATTACAGCATTATAGCCACATTAATTGGAGGCTTCCAGACTTTCATGAATTTCCAATTGAAGCTGGTCCGTCGATTTGGCGTGGATAAGCCGGCGAACCCAGTTAGCCAGATCATCCACCAGGCTATATACCGTGGGCGAAATAATCAGTCCCAAAGCGTCCATCATCAGGCCGCCGATCTGGGCCTGGGCCATCGAGGCCATCATTTCGCCACCCCAGCCCAGACCAAGCGCCAGAGGTATCAAGGCGACAATGGTGGTAATATCCGCCATCAGAATCGGCCGCAATCGAGTGGTGCAGGACTCAACAATCGCTTCGCGCCGTTTGATCCCTTTGCCGCGCAGGACATTGATATAATCTATCACCACGATACTGTTGTTGACCACCAGGCCCAGCAACATAATGATTGACATAATCGAGAAGATAGAGAATGTGCCGCCCATAATGAACATCATGACGAATACCCCGACAAGACTCATCGGCAAGGCAAAAATGATCACAAACGCCTGCACAAACGATTCCAGCAGGGCCGCCAGCAGCAGATAGGTCAGACAGGTAGCCATGATCATCGCCATGCCCAATCGTCCGAAACTATCCTGCATCATCTCAACATCACCGATATACACATAATTACAACCGGGATATTTTTTCATAATGGTTGCCATCTCCCGATCAATATCCATCACGATATCACCCGGTGTCCGGCCGGTCGCATCACAGCTCACGGTGATCTGGCTCTGCCGGTCGCGTCGATAGAGCTGGGCGGGCCCAACCTTATGTTCGATTTTTGCCAGTTCCGGCAATGGCTTGCGACCAGCAGGCGTCATGATAGTCAGGTTGGGCACATCCATCAGATTTTCGCGGGCACTTTCATTGCTGCGAACCCGGATATCGTAATCGTAAGCGCCTTCACGGTATTCACTGGCGATCAAGCCCTCAAAATGGGCGGCCAGGATTTGAGACAACTGCGACGTGGTGATGCCACAATCCTTGCATCGCTCACGGTCAGGAATCACGCGTACTTCAGGCTGGCCGATCCGGAAGCTGCTATCGATATCGACGGTTCCTTCCAGGCGGCCCATCATGGCCATGGTTTCTTCTGACAGTGTCCGCAATTTATCCGTATCGTCACCAACCAACGCTACTTGAATCGCGGCGCCAGCCCCCCCGCCGCCACCTTCTTCGAACACTTTGATACGGGCGCCGGGGATATTGGCCTCGGCCAGTTTGGGACGAATCCGGTTAATGATCTGCTTGACACTTTCAAAGGGCTCGCGGTCTTCCTTATCCTTAACTTTGACATTAATCTGAGCAATATTAACACCCTGGCTGGCGCCTCCCATATCGCCGCCAAAGGTGGCGCCGATTCCACTGTAGGTGTTAACTAAAAGATTGCCAAGGACATCGTCATGCTTCAACACTTCTTCGAGCTGGTGAACGGCCGCATCGGTTTCTTCCAAACGCGTACCGGTGGGCATTTCAATTAAAATTGAGATACGACCCTGGTCCATATTGGTAATAAATTCGCCGCCAATAAACCGGGTCAGGCTGAATCCGCCAACCAACAATGACAACGCAAGCAGGATAATCAACCAGCGAAAGCGCAGCGCAAAGCGAAGAATTTTTTCATAGTTCGAAGTAATATCAGCCAGGCCGGCATCAAACTTGCGGCCGAACCAACGAAAGAGACCGGGGCCTTCGGTACTGATAGCCCGGGGATTGATCAACCGGCCGGCCATCATGGGAGTCAGGGTAAATGAAATAAACAATGATACCATGGTGGCAAAAGTTGCCGTGAGGCCAAAGTCCTTGAAAAACTGACCGATAATGCCACCCATAAAAGCGATGGGCACAAATACCACCACATTGGTTAACGTGGTCGAAGACACCGCTGTGGCGATTTCGCCGGAACCTTCGACCGCGGCAATTTTGGGATCGTGGCCCAGCTGAACATAGCGGGTAATATTTTCCAGTACGAGAATCGAGTTGTTCACAAGGATGCCGACTGTCATGGCCAATCCCATCAGGCTCATCATATTCAAGGAAAAGCCGCTGATGTACATGATAATAAATGTGGTCATCACCGAAATGGGCATGGAAAGCGAAACGACCAGCACGCCTCGCATGGTATGCAGGAACAGGTAAAGCGCCAGGCCGGTGAGCAGAACGCCAATGAACATATTTTGGAGCACGTTCTGAATGGATGAAGTAATCCAGGGGCCCTGGTCGTTTTGAACGGTAATTTCGAAATCTTCGGGGAGCAATTTATCCAGTTCGGCAATTTTCTTTTTAACGCCTTCATCGACCGCTACAGTATTGCCACCGGCCCTTTTCTGGACATTGATACCCACACAGGCCAGGCCGTTACTGCGGATCTTGTCGCGGATTTCTTTGAATGAATCGCGTACCTCAGCGATATCCTTGAGATAGATGGGGGCGACGCCTTCGACGCCGGTATTGATTCTCAGATTGCGGATTTCGTCCAGTGAGGCAAATTTCCCGCGCAGCCGGATATTGTACTCACGGCGGTTCTGTTGAATATAGCCGCCGGGCGATTCAATATTGGCCATGGCCACCGCCCCGATCAGATCTGAAATATTCAGGTGGTAGGAACGGAGCCGCTGTTGATCGGCCAGGATATGAATCTCGCGTTCCTCGCCGCCAACAATTTCAACAGACGCCACATCCAGCACGGTAGAAAGCTGGTCTTTGATGCGCTCTTTGGCATAGAAATAGACTTCGCGCAAAGAACGATTGGCCGAAACCGCCAATTGAACCACGGGCTCATCATTAAAATCAAACTTCTGCGTGATTGGATCTTCGGCGGCTTCAGGCAGATCACTCCGCACCAGGTCCACTTTGGCGCGGACATCGGCCGCGGCGGCATCGACATCGGTTTCCAGATTAAATTCCGCCATAATCAGACTCAAGCCCTGCTGAGACGTGCCGTAAACATGTTTCAGGCCTTCGACCGTACTAACCTCTTCTTCCAGTTTTTTCGTGATCAGTTCTTCGATTTCATCAGGCCCCGCCCCACTGTAAACCGTCATCACGGTTACCATGGGAAACTCAACATCAGGAAACAGTTCGCGCGGCAGAATGTTGTAGCAAAACAGTCCCATGCCACTGAGGGCGATCATAATGACCAGGACCAGAACCGGGCGTTTAACAGATGTACTAATCAGACTCATGAATTATCTCACCTATCAATTGAAAGCTATCGCTTGTTACAGAAACAAACCAACACCTTATTCCACGATGGTAACTTTACGGCCGGGCTCAATATTCATGCCCATTACAACAACTTTCATGCCAGTCGTAATGCCGGATTCGACGATGATGCGGTCGCCAATCATTCTGCCCGTTTTAACGTCAACTTTTTCAACCACATTTTGTTCGCTTATAGCCAGAACATAACTTTGACCGCGCTCATCTCTGACCGCATCATCCGGCAATAAAAATACATTTTCAATATGATCCATTACGAACTCCGCACGGGCAAACATACCCTGGCGCAAACGGCCGGAGCGGTTGTCAATTTCAATACGGGTCAGATAAGAACGCCCAGGGCCCGTACTGGCCGGATTAATTTCAGACACTTTCCCAACAAATGTTTCGCCGGGCAGCGCATCCGCCCGCACTTTCACCGGCATGCCAATGTTGACTTTGCCGATATACAATTCAGAGACATCGACATCGCTATAGACCCGGCCAATCCGCATTAAACGAAACAGGGTTTGCTTAAAGTCGGCAATATCGCCCACTTCAGTCATTTTTTGCGCGATAACGCCGTCAAAAGGCGCTTTGAGATAGAAATCTTCAAGATGGTCCCGGGCCTGAGCCAGGGCCGTTTTGGCCTGATCGACGGCAATTTTAGCCAATTCAATATCCTCGGCGCGCGGGCCGGACCGGGCCAGTTGATAGGAGGCCTGCGCCGCGTCAAAAAGGGCTTGCGCCGCATGGCAGGCGGCTTCGGTTTGCTGTTTCATTTGCAGCGTGGCGGCTTCCTCTTCGAAGAGCTTGCTGAACCGTTCTTTTTCCAACTTCTTCAGATCAAGGTCGGCCCGGGCCTGCTCCATTTGCGCGCGGGCCAGTTCGATTTCTTCGGGACGCGAACCATTTTCTAATTTGGTCAACGCCTGTTCGGCTTGACGGAGCGATTCTTCCGCCTGCCGCAAACTCAGCAGGGCGGTTGTGGTATCGAGCGTGATCAGCAAATCCCCTTGCTTGACTGGCTGGCCGACTTTGACTTGGATTTGTTCGACCCGGCCAGGCACTTCAGCGGCAATGGCAACGGTCTGAATGGGTTCAATGGTACCGCTGGCCAGAAAGGTATCATCTACCGATTCCGTTTGACATTCAAAAATCCGGACCGGCAAACCATTATCCTGCTGGATTTCGTCGATGCCTTTGATTTCCGGCTGGTTGCGCAGTTCATTGACCCGGTAATAAGCGGCCCCGCCCAGAATGGCCAGAACCAGAATAATAATGACGATCAATTTCTTCATCGCTGATTGCTCCTGATATTTATTTTCTAGAGCCTTGCGATTCTATTGGCAAGGCGTAATTGTCGGTAATTGAATTTCAATTCGTCGGCTCTTCGGTTTCAGAATTAACCTGATTCAAGTTTCGTTCACCCAAAGTACCCATAGCAAGTTCCAGATTGAGAATGGCGCTTTGGTAATTATGGATTGCAGTAAAGTAATCGGATTGCGCCTGAGCCAGGGCAACTTCTTCCGTAATGACATCCAGAGAAGTGGCGGAACCCTCCCGATAACTGACCCGGGTGAGTCGCAGGGCTTCCCGGGCATTGTCCGCATTGCCGGCCTGGGTCAGAAGATACCTTTCCGCGTTTTCGATATTTTTCAATGCCTGACTGACTTCAAGCTGTGTTTTCTGTTCCAGCCGTTGGAGGTCAAGACGCTGCTGCTGGAGTTTTGATTTGGCCTGAAGGACTCTACCGCGCGTACGCAAACCATCAAAAAAATTCCACTCCACCACCAGGCCGGCGGTGGCGTACATGTCCCAGTCGCGACCGCCAAACTGTTCCCCGGAACCCGGATAACTGCGGATATAGGAACCCTGAAGATACACATTGGGTTTGTCGCCGGCCTTTTCGGACCGGAGATTGTCTACCATCAGACGCACCATCGCCTCGCCAATCAGCAGATCGGGCCGTCGCAACATGGCATGATGCAACGTGGCCTCACGATCATACTCAACCGCTTTATGCTCGAGAACATCCGACAATTCAATGTCGCTCATCTGAGAGATCCCCAATGTGTTACGCAATTGAATAACCGCGGTATCGAATTCATTATCGCGCCGAATGGTTTCAGCTTCCATGGCTTTGAGCCGCACTTCAGCGCGCAACACATCAAACCGCGCTGCCAGACCCGACTCATATTTTTTGCGGGTATCCTCCAGTAAGCGGGCGGCATTATCGCGCGCCTGGCTCGCCACGCCGGCCAGTTCGCGCGCAAGCAATACATTTAAATAATCCTGGCGGGTTCGATATTGCACGCTTTGGACGGAAGCCCGCAATTGCTGCTGAACCTGGTAAGTATACACTTTGGCGGCATCCAGCGCGGCGCCAATGACTCCTCCAAGATAGATGGGTTGTCGGACAAGCAACTGGATCTGGCGCGATTCCTGACTATAGGTAGTCGGCGGAACACTGAAATCGCTTGCGGGATCATTCTGCCCCCCGCCGCCGGAAAATAAATCGCTGAAAGAAAACTCGATCTCCTGATCCTTCCACATCTGCTCCCCTTGCAGGCTGGCTTTGGGCAATGCCGTCGAGATGGCTTCCTGCATCTGGCCATCCGATTCGAGCAGGCGACTGCGAGCAATTTGCACTTCCTTGTTATGAACCAATGCCATATCAATACAAGATTGCAGGGATAATGGTCCTGAAATTATTGGCAGAGTATCGGATGGTATTTCAGATTGATTTGATTCGGGTGTCGCAACGCGGGTCAGGCGGGCATAGCCGGCCGCCCGGTTTCGATCGAATTCTTTTTCGATTTGCCGGGTATCGAAACATCCGGTTAAAACAGACATAACGATTACTGTCAGACATAACGTGGCATATGGTTTCATTCCGAATTTTTCCTCAGGCAGGAAGTTTACTTGGGATTTTTAAGGAGGGCAAAACAAATTCTTGCCAGATATAAACAACAATGTCAAATTAAGATCTCATTAACAGCTTAATTCATTAAATACCGCATCATCATCTCATGAATTTTTTCTGTACCCACTTCTATGTCTATAGAGCGATACTCAATCTGAACATGAAAATAACCGATTAACAAACTCAGATATAAACCGGCGGTAGTATGGGTATCAACCTGTCGGAATATGCCGGTATCGATACCCTGCTGAACAATTTCCTGAACTTTGACAACACAATAATCTTTTTGGCGGGTCTCCTGTTCTTTGTCCAACAGATTCATCAACCGGGCTCGTTCGAGAATCACATAGATACCAATATTACTCAGGAAAAAATTGAGACCGGCCCGGGTAAAAAAACGTAATTTTTGATCGGGCGGCATTTCAACCGGAACATTGCAGGTTTCATCCAGAAAGATATCAAACAAACGCTGGTCAGCATAATTCAGGAGTTCTTCTTTGCTTTTAAAAAATTTATAGAGTGTCCCGATAGCCATACCCGCCTGACTGGCTACCTTTTGCATGGTCAGACCTTCGAGACCTTCGGTTCGCATCAAATTCAGCAAGGCATCAAAGACCGTGTCTTGGCCGAGCTGTTGAATCAGTTCCTGTTTTCGAGTATTGAACATTTTAACTGCTATATTTAAAAATCATTAAGATGAATCATTGGTTTTATTATATGAATATAGATTCACTTTTTGAATTATCAAGTTAAATTCTTGTTTTTAGGGCCTCGCTCTTTTTAACTCGTTATAAAACATACACTTATTCACACATTATTTTCTCCTAACATTCGTGCGCGTTATTAATATCACCGCTCCTATTTATCATTTCGTATGGAAAACCATAAACCAACATGGTCGGTTTAAGCAAACTATCGATTTACTTTTACCGTGACGAATTTGGCCACGGTTGTTATAATTTTTCAAAAGGGGTATCGACAAAACCCTAATTTGCTATAATTCATTTATTTTGAAAGAGTTATGATGAATCAGATTAAAGCGATTCTATTTGATTTCGGCGGCACGCTGGATCATGACGGCCTGGATTGGTATGTGAGGCTATATGACTTGATTCACGCCCACATAAACGGGATTCAGCTTTCAGAAATGGAAGAGTATGCCAGGTTTGCTTTTGACCGGATCTGTACAATGGAAGGGACGACTGATTTGTTATTGGACGGCACCATTCAGCGGATAGCTGAAGTACTTTATAAAAAAATGAAAGAGGATCATCCGGCTATATCCTGGAATTCTGAAGAGGTAGCCAATGGCTTTGCGTCCAGCGCCGGGAACTATATCAACACAAATCGCCCGGTTCTGGAAAAACTCCGTCAGAATTATCGCCTGGGATGCATCAGCAACAATTGGGGAAATACTGCCGGTTGGTGTCGGCATTACAACCTTGATGATTTATTCGAAACAATGACCGATTCAACCCGGGTGGGATGTATGAAACCGGATCCCAGAATTTTTCAGGCGGCGCTGGATGAAATGGGATTGCCTGCCGGGCAATGCGTTTATGTCGGCGACCGTTTTGATTGTGATGTGCTAGGTTCTCGCGAGGTGGGTATGACTCCGGTCTGGATTCGTCATGAACGGGCATCGCGTTACAAAACCATAGAAAATCCCGATGAACATGAATTCAAACCCATCACGGTAAGCAGTGTGCGCGATCTGGCCGAATTGCCTCTATAGGGCGCCTCTAAAAAATTCAAAACATATCGTTGTCGTCCTTGCGCATCTCTTCCTGGCGCTTGAGCAGAATCCGCTTATTCTGTTCAACAATACGTTTTATCAGTTCAGGAGTGGCCAGCGCAACAATGGTGCGCGCGGCCAGGTCGCCAGGCCGTTGTCGCCTGGGAGTCACGAACATGATCGGTATGGTAAAAAACAGCATAAACGCATTTGTGTCTATAACGCGCAGTCCATTGCGCACGATGGATTTCCAGGGAGACAGAGGGCGGCCTTCATAATCCAGTACGACCAGTTTTAAAACTCTTTTACCGGGAGTGAAACTGAATAATCCCTCCAGAACAATAAAATAAAGCAAGAAAACCACGCCAGAGGTAATCGCGTATATTTTAACGATATCAACGACATATTGAGAATCCGTCGATGATACTTCCTGGACATTATAACCCAAATATTGCTTGAAGACCTGATATAAGGCTTCATTGGCATGTAACATCTGTTCTTCGGTGAACCGCTGGCTGGCAATCAACTGGAATACAATGCCGCTGATAAAAAGGATGATTAAGTTGTCTATCAGAAATGCCAGCAATCGACGAAAGGGATGGGCCGGAATTACGTCCGATGGCAGGGATTCAATTGCCGGCACGAAGGCCTCTGAACGACGATTAAAAACAATCATGCCCAGAATTAACATTCCGATAAAGATAAGTTCCTGACGGGCAAAGATATTAAAAAGAGGATGGAGCGGAACGCGCTGGCTGGCCAAAGGCTCCATGGGCAGGCTTAAAAACCCATTAGGAGTAAAATAGCCCAGATACAAACGATCATCCTGGGCAAAACTGGCCGCGGCGATCATCTGGCCATTGCTGGCAAACCCGATATCATCCGGTTTAATATTCAGATAACTGTCCAGGGTTTCCATCAGATTGTTGCTGAAACGCAATTCGCCGTTTTCCAGCCATCCAATTTTATAACTATAGCCAGCGCGGGGGGTTTCAAAGGCGGCGATCAACCGCGTATCGCGATTCACGCTGAGCGCGTAGAGCCGGGCCGGGCGCGACATGGCCGATTCATTGTCTGGCAGAGAGAGTGTGGAGAGAATTCCGGGCTGACCGTCATTAAATTGCAACAACTGATAGCCCCGGTTCTGTTGCCATCCGTATAGGGCAATTGTTTCGTTTTGCCGGATTAACGCCAAGGTTCGAATGTCCCAATCGGTCAAATCAATAACACCATCAAATTGCTTCCAGCCACTGAGGCCGGATAATTCAAACAAACCAAATTCATTTTGTCGGCGGGCCAGAACCAGCAGTCCATTATTGTCGCCTTGGGCAATGATCGCCTTATGGCCCTCCGGCAATGGCGGCAATGATGAAGCGCTATCGGATGAATAACTGAAACACCCCCCCGATTCAGTAAACACAACCAGCTTGCCATTCCAGGCGGCAACCACCTCGGGCAAACCCTGGTACCATTTTCCCGGGGACAACTCCGGGGAAGTCCGGGCCCGGAAACGCACCTGGAACGCGGGTTGATCATTTTGCGAGCCCGGCTTAACAACATAAAGCGCCTGGTCATCGCCGGCCATGAAAATGGCCCGCGCGCTAACGGGCTGCATTGTCGGCGCCTGACTAAGCGATACCGGATTAACGGCCCGCCCCGGATTGTCTTGCGCGAATAATATCCAAGGGATCAACAATAGTATAACTACAAGGTATTTTATGTTAAACCTTCTATGCATATTTTTAGTTCTCGTCACAATCTTTGTCAATTTGTTGATAGGTGTCCAGGCCGGTTGGTTCTTCGGGGCGCTCAAACAATAGTGGATGAATCTCCGTCAGGGGCCGGGGCCGGGTCAACTTAAGTTGGAATATATTATCGCGCTCCCGCTCGTCTTTAAAAATAAGGCGAATGCGGCCCGGAATAAATCCATTTTCCAGTGGCAGATACTCACTTAATTCACTGCGCCCAAGGCACAAACCCTCGCGATCGTAAAGTTTGATTTCGCGGGGATGGTCCGTGCGGCGATCGATAACAATTTCGCGTTGAAGCCAGAGCCCTTCTTCCGAAGGCCTGACATATTCGATCACATAGTCTTCAGGCAATACCTTATAAACGGGATAAGGCGACCAGGCCGGTTGGTCGGGAATGGTTTTCAGGCCGGCCAGATCCAGGATCTGTTGGGGGTCGAATGGAAGTTTGCCGCCACAGGGTTTTTCCAGATTATCATATCGCCCCCACATCCCAAATTTCTGCGGGGTAACAATCATCCAGAACTCCTCATCGTTGGAGCCCAGGATAAGCGCTTTGAGGTCGTAGAAACTGGCCGATGCCCGCAAACTTAATCGGGCGCGCGCCTGATCGGAATCAGGCGGGGCAAAGAAAATCTTTCCACCCGATTCACGAACCTTATGCGATTTATCGTCTTCATGTAAAACCGCTTCCCACTGTGATATTTTGGCGGAAAACGCCCCCACGGCTTCGACATTATCATTATAACGGGTTAATGCGTCCGTCAATAAAATTGGCGATGGCACGGGGGACAATTTCTGGGGGCGCGGGCAACCCGCAGCAACAAACAAAACGATAAACATCCCAATATAGCCAGGAACAAGACGCGCCGTTTGCCAGGCATGAATGCCATGGCGATGATCCACTTTTTGTTTTTTATTTTTAATTGTCATTACGATTCTCTCCTAAACACCAGGCTATAATTCTCCATGCAAAATCGTACTCAGTTCCACAGAGACCTGTTCTATTTTTTCATCGGTGAGATGCGGGTTAGTCACTTGATGGACTTTTTCCTCGCGCGCCATTTTCATTTTCCAGATTTCCTGGTCGCCCTCTCGTAGCGTGTCTTCATACTTCAATAGTTTCTTTCGCATCAGGATCAAGGCCAGCACAAACCTGAAATTGATTTTCATGGGATCCTGTTCGTTTTCCAGCCGTTCAAAAATATTGACCAGGATCGCGTCATCCACAAACAGCTTCTTTTTTTCTTCTTTCACCGGCACACGTGTTTTCCAGAAACAATAGACGGCCGGCTGTTGATGGTTCCAATAATCGACACTATAGTCAATGCGATCGAACCCCTCATTCGTTTCGATTAACGCCGCATAATATTCTTCGCCGGGTTCGAGCGTTTTATCGCTCCCGGCACATTTTTCCCCCCCCTTTTTGATTTGCCATTGGTCGTTACTCATATCGTTTTAATTCTCTCGTTGTTCTGTCGTGATTATTAATAACATCGTGTGTTTCAGGAAACAGGGCTGGTCCAAAGTAAAGGTCTGCTCGAATCCGATCTGTTTTTGCCGGACCGACGCCTTTGACTCGCTGCATGTCTTCCGGGCATCCAAAACACGGCCCGCCATTGCCGCTATTGCGGGAACGATAATCTATAATCTGTATAGACAATGACCTGCCTATTCCATTCAGGCGCGCGATGGAAGTCCATGGATCGCGCTCCACATCAACCCGGTCAAAAAGCGCCGCCGGCCCAGACGCGGGCCAAGAATCCACAGGACGATTCCAGGGCTTTGCGGTTAACACAAACAACACCAGGCCGGTCAACCACAGGCACATTAAACGCATGCGCTGCGCTTGAAGCAATCGTGTTTTCTGTTCATCTGTTTCGTTGGTGTTATGCATGACAAATGGGCCTGAATGGGCCAAAACAATATCGGGTTATTGTAGCATATCTCTAATTCGATCGAAATCGTCCAGATTATAAAATTCAATAATAATTTTACCCCGATGCCCTTTATGCCCCTGTGGTTTGATCAGAACTTTCGTGCCAAGTTTCTGGCTCATTTCCCTTTCCAGGTCTACAATGTGCGGTTTTCGGGGTTCCGCGGGACGATCTGCGAAATGGGTTTGCGCATTAAGATTCCGCACAATTTTTTCAATATCCCGCACGGTCAAATGCTTATCTGGTATCGATTGGGCCAGCTCTGTCATGATTTTAGCATCTCTAATTCCGAGCAACGCGCGGGCATGCCCCATGGAAATCTTTCCGCCGGATAAAAGGCTCCGAACCTCCTCTGGTAGGTCCAGCAATCTCATGTAGTTTGCAATCGTCGTGCGGTCTTCTCCCAGCTTAAGGGCCGCCTGTTCCTGTGTTAGCAAGAAATGATCAATATAATGCCGATAGGCATGAGCCCGTTCGATCGGATCAAGATCGTCTCGATGAATATTTTCCACCAGCGCCCATTCGACAACCTGCTGTTCGCTGGCCTGGCGAATAACCGCAAGGATCGTCGTTTTCCCGGCTATTTTTGTGGCTCGCAACCGGCGCTCGCCGGCGATTAACTGATATCCCTCACCCATCTGACGAACAATAACGGGCTGAATCAAACCGTTCGCCCGGATCGATTCAGCCAGATGCTGTAATCTCTCTTCGTCCCAGTGCCGTCGCGGCTGGTGAGGATTGACCAGAACCTGATCTACCGGAATATGAACAACCATATCGTCCCCATGCGGACTTTGGACTGGCGTCACATTGGCCGGTGAAATCGCTACCGATGAATCTGGCAAGGGCTCTTTAATCTTTTGGCCGGCAACATGATCAATCTCTTTTATTCGAGTCGAAGACAAAAGAGAATCAAGTCCCCTGCCTAGCCTGCGCTTTGTTTCTTTCATACACAACTCCAATATATGTATGTTATATTATTAACACACAACAACAATCAGATTCATATTATCACATATTATAATTCGCTATGCAACAAAAATTTGTTGGGAGGCCCGATAAAAATAAAACATTAAATGTTTCATGTGAAACAAAGTTCGTAAAACGCACCCTTTAATGGACATATAATGATGAAAGCTCTCTGACAAACGCCTGATCTCATATTTTTTCATAGCCTTCCATTATTATTATATGAAAATTTTCGTTTATAGAGAACGATTTCAAAATAAATGATTCGGCCATAGGGGTAAAGTATTTAGCACAACAACATATTAGAATTGGTCACACTTCAGGGTAAATGCCCCCCATTAATTTCGCGGCCCCGACCCTAAAACCGAATAAACAGTCACCCCACTTTTTATATGTTTCACGTGAAACAAAAGCATTAAAACAAAATTATTAGTTCTCCAGATTTTATTATAAAAGCTATTCCGCCAACTACCAGTTAATCCGATTGTTAATTACTCGAATTAACTTTAACTCAAAACACGTCCATCCGCTTCAGGCGACATTTATCCTTTATGTACTTATCATCACCTCATAAAATTGAACGATTAACACCCGAACGATCCGATTCGGGCACCAGACCGAAAATGACAATGCCTCATCCGGGTTCATTAACATGGCGCTTAAACTCCCACGGCTTAAGTAAAATCACAAATGTTTCATGTGGAACAAAGTTGATTAATCTCTCACATTATCGGCCGCTAAATAAAATATTATTGGACTTTTAGGTCATTAAATGAGAAGTGCCGATATTGAATTAATGCAAGAAACGGAAGCGAAGGGCGTTTTCCAAATCGCCTGGTAAGAAAACTTCATAAATCCGTAATTATAGTATTCAAAGGCCTAAAATAACCCATTTGCCTGGGAAGCCTACCAATAATAGTATTGCAACAGGAAAGAATAGCCCAAACACTCGCAAACAGTTGCCGATGTTAAATATCTGGAATTGATTCATGGATGATTTTGCACAATTTCTACTGGCCAAAAAGCTTTTTGATAACCTCACTTTGGACGAAGTTAACATGCAGGGGGGGCAAGGTGAACCAATCTATTATAAGCTTTTAAAGCGATTCCCAGAAATGGAAAACAGGATATGGGCCGCCCTGTCAGACTATCTACAAATTGATCTGCTAGACATTCACAGCATCAAGCCAGATCCATCATTATCCAAGCTAATTCCAATTCGTATTGCCCATGAATACTCGATTGTCCCCATCGCATTTAACGGCCACACTCTTAATATTGCCATTGCGGATCCGGCCCAATTTGATAAGAGCGAAGAATATGCATTAATTCTTTCTCGCAATGCCGAAATCAAAGGCCAATTTGGAACGGGATTGGCAATTCAACCCCATCTGGTCCGCCCATACGACATCGCTATACTAACCAAATCCATCTATGGGTTTGGCGCGGAAATGATTCAGGATATTTTACCAGACGAAACCCCTCAGTCTGGTCGAATCACCGCCGACAGGGCAAGAATAGCGTCTGACGGAAGTATTCAGTTATTAAATCAAAACCAACGCCATCTTCATTCCATCACAGGACAACCAGAAGAAGACGCCGCCATTATCAGATATGTCAATCAATTATTGATGGAGGCTATCCGAATTGGGGCTTCCGATATTCATATTGAACCCTTTGAAGACCAATTAAGAATAAGATACCGTGTTGATGGCATGCTTCAGATCGAACCGACGCCCGACAATATTAAAAATTTAGAACCGGCCATAATATCCCGTCTCAAGATCATGTCTAACCTTGATATCGCTGAAAAGAGACTCCCTCAAGATGGTCAAATCAGACTTCAGATATATGGGCGGCCCATCGATATCCGTGTTTCCATTCTTCCAACAATGTTTGGCCAGGGAATTGCCTTGAGGATATTGGACCGGCAAATGTCCTTTATCAAGCTTGATCAACTCGGGATGCAACCCGACTATCTCGGGGTGTTCAGACAGGTGCTGAATATTTCTCATGGTATAATCCTAGTAACCGGGCCGACCGGCTGTGGTAAAACAACAACACTTTATGCTGTTTTAAATGAAATTGATCATGAATTTCGCAAGGTGATCACCGTCGAAGACCCTATTGAATATCAACTTGAAGGCGTTTCACAAATCCAGGTAAACAATGCCATCAATCTATCATTTGCCAATATTTTAAGAAATATATTACGCCATGATCCAGACATTATCATGGTTGGCGAAATTAGAGACAGAGAAACAGCCCAGATATCCGTTTCTGCCGCAATGACTGGCCATCTGGTTTTAAGTACTTTGCACACAAATGATGCTCCTTCCGCGCCAGTGCGTCTGATGGAAATGGGGGTTGAGCCTTATCTGGTTGCCTCTTCCTTAGAAGCGGTGCTGGCTCAACGCCTGATTCGGCTTTTATGTAAAAAATGTCTCAAACCCATGGGGAAGGACAAAAGTATCCCCAAAGAAGTGAAAGAGGAGCTTGCGAGCAAGATCCTTTATGCTGAGTCGGGTTGCCCTGAATGCCGTTTTACCGGATTTAAAGGACGGTCAGCTATTTTTGAAATGTTTACAATTGGGCCCACCATAAAACAGATGCTCATAGAAAGAGCCAATGCCGCCCAGATCAAACAACAGGCAATGGCTGACGGCATGAGAACCTTGTACCGTAGCGGCCTGATTCGGGCGGGCATGGGAGTGACCTCGTTATCTGAGATATACCGGGTTGCACGAGACGAATCAGTGAATATGAAGGAATTTATGGTCAACGGAACTAAAAAGACCGATAACTAGTTTGAATAAATAATTAAATCCCGGATTGTAAACGGGGGGGCTCAACAAGGGTCACCGACGCATACTCACTACAATTATTAATAGTATGATCACAAAAAATATCGATTTGTTGATGTCGGATGGATAACTCACCCATTGATTTTGGCATCACAAGCAATCATCCATACTATTCATGAGTTATTCAATCAAGAATAAAAATAGCCCAAACAACCAGCCCGGCTATGCATAAAAAAAGATTACGGATTGAACTGAAAATCCAGACAGTATGAGCATACTTGGAATCGACATTGCCGATAATTCCATAAAAGTCGTCAGCATGAAACGGCGGGGGAGCCGCTATATTCTGGATCGACTATTGGAGCTTCCTTTCAGCCTGGAGCAGTCAACTGAACCGATTTTGCTTGGCCGGATGTTGGGTGAGGCCCTACAAGAAAAAGGGCTGCAAAACCAACCCGCCGTTATGACTTTGCCTCATCGGCTTTGTTTTATCAAGCGATTTTCTGCCGGCGACCTGGATCTTCCCAAAGGGAAAACCCATATTAACCGCAATATTGTCGAACGAATCATTTCCCTTTCACGCCAGACGATCGCAGGGCCTTCCAATGAATTAACTTTTGATTTATGGTTTGGCGCCGCCAAAATCAATAATCGTTTAGAACAAAATATTGACGACACGATATTGGTGGGGGCAGTTCGGGATTCAGTCGTTACATTTTGCCGTGATCTGGCAACCGCGGGGGGGATCAAACTGCATTCGCTGGAATTGCGTTCAGTCGCCAGCATTAATGGCCTCCTGTTCAATTGGAAAAAAGATCCGCGCAATAATATTGCCGTAGTCTATTGCGAATCCTCCCGCGCTTACGTAGCTATTATGGACGGCCATGGTTTGGTCGCATTGCAAACGATCCATTTTGACCAGAATGACAATGTATTCAGCGCCCTTCATGATCAAATACCTCGAATTTTTAATACCCTCAAACTCCACCATGGCAGGCCCAAGCCGGAACACCTCTATCTGACCAGCCACCAGGAACCGAATGAAGAGAGCCTGGCTGTTTTGCAGCAAAAACTCAGTATGCCGGTAACACTTTGTAAGGCAGGCGCCGGCATCCGTTTTGCTGGCGCAAGCGAAAAAATACCCAACAAAGTAGACTATGTGCCTGCCATTGGGGCGGCGCTGGACGGTCTCTCTTCCAGCGTCGTCTGGTTCGATTTTCTACATCCACATGGCCGCCATATTGAAAAGAAAAAATTCTCCTGGACGCCTTTAATCGCCGCTGTAGTAACCCTGATTCTGGTGGGGGGGGGGTTATGGTTAAGCATTCTGGACCAGAAAATGGCTCATTTGCGTCAGCTAAAAGGCCAGATCAGCCAGCTGGAACCCGAATTAAACAATATTATGCAAAGCAAACAGACCTGGGAATTGTTCAGTTCTTATTTGCCGGCAGAAATGAATGGTTCACGGGTTGAATATCTTCGGATCCTTTACGAAATTAATCAGCTCATGCCCGAAACCCGCGATGCCTTTATTGCCAATTTGACATTGACCCAATCTATCCCGCCCGGCAGTGACAACAAACAAGTCGTCGTTACCGTTCGGGCCAACCAGGCTGAACTGGGCACCCAACTGATCAATGACCTGAACCAATCCAGCCGGTTTCAAGACGCCGCTCAGATCGGACCGCGTACGAGAGATGAAAATGACACACTCTATCCCTTGAGTTTTTCCGTGGGATGCAATTTAAAAACCACCAGGAGTAAACCCTGAAAACCGGCAGACACAAACTTATTCTCATTGTCTTAATTGCCCTGACCGCCATAGGCATTTGTGGCAAGCTGGTTGCGGACGCCATGATAGACTTTCTCAAGGGCATGGATGAAGAAATTCATTACACCCAGCTCCGCCAGGATGAATTAATACAGCAGATACGAGACAATAAACATTATCTGGATAAGTGGAATTCGATCAGCGCCTTTCAAAATGAATCTCAAGAAGACCGCCGGACCAAGTTTTCGGCGTATCTGGACGGCTTGGAAGCCGAGCGCGAATTTGATTTTGACAATCTGGGCGCGCCAAGCGAACGCCCCTTGCCAGGTAGTACGGCGTTTCTGGAACTCAGTTATGAGTTGCGCTTTTCGGCCCACCTGGAAGACCTCTTACATTTTATCACCAAACTGGACAAATCAACCCGGTTATTACGAGTGGACAAATTGGAAGTTACACGCAGCGCCAGTGGATATCGACAGCGCTTTGCCACCGCGCCAACCGGCACCAAGCCATTGACCGTGCTGGTAGTGGTAACTATCCCGACCATAAAATCAGAAATGACTCCGCTTGAAACATCGTCTCCCTTACCATAAATCTAGCGAACAAAACATGCCAAATAAGCAACATAACATCTACTTTTATCGCCTGTCGCTTGGATTACTGCTCCTTGCCCACGTAACCGCGGCCCAGGCGCCCGACTCTCCGGCAGAGGCTCCCCAATCCGAACCGGCCAGTTCCCCGGCTGCCACGCCACAATCAGCAGAGCCAGCCCAGGAATTAACCGCTAATCAAATGATCAATGCCATCGTGCAAAAAAATATGTTTCGTCCGGGGCGGGAACTTCCCCCCGAGCCGGTGATTTCAACACAGGTGGGAGTCACAGAACCGCGCCTGAAACGTTTGACACGCCCTTTTAAATTGAGCGCCATTGATGAAATTGGCGGCCAGCCCCGCGCTCACCTGTTTTTCGGCAATATTCGCCGAACCGTGACCGTGGGTGAAGATATCGAGTTCATACGAGTCAAACACATCAACGTGCGCCCCCCCTATATTGTTTGTGATTATGGCCCTGAAGAAGTCCGCATCGATGTTGGCGAAACCAGTGACGACGCAATGCTCAGGCTGGTTGGATTCGGTAATTTATATGAATTTATCGGCACACAAATCACAGACGAAAAGGCATACGCCACGGTATATATTGACGGGAAATACCACCGCGTTGAAGCGGGTGAAAAACTGGGGAACGCGACCATTGTCCGAATAGAAAACGGGAAAATGTGGTTGCGTTTTGAAGATGGATTTGAATTTGATCTGGAACCAAGCTCAAAGAAAATTATGCCTTGACTGTTTTGGCGGAAGGCACGCAAGAAACACCGTCCATAGAATTGATCTTTCATAAAATGACCAGCCAATCAAACCATATTAATCTCAAATACCTGGCAACAGTCATGATCTGCGGATTTTTGTTATGGTCAGCGGGGGGGTGCGGTCCCCGGGTAACCCGGCCGGCCGGCCCGCTGCGTTACGAAAATGGGATTATCACCCCGATCAATCCGGATCCGGCAATTTGCAGCCTGTGCATGGGGCCCTATCGCGATCAATATGATTCAAACGATTTAGTACAAGACCTGGTCTTGGGCTCTATGATGAGCATGCAGGATTTCAAGCCCCCGGCCGGTCAGGATGGTTATGTTTTATCCATTGCCCCCCTTAATAAAGATTCCAAAAGCATTCCTATCGCCAGCGGGCGTTTAACGATTTGTCTATACCGCCACCCGCATACCAGCCAGCCGCTGGATCCATCCGGCTTGTTGCGGATGTGGCAACTGGAGCCTTACGAGTTAAATCGTTTCTGGGCCCGGACCCGGCTGCTCGATTGTTATATATTATTTCTCGATTGGCAGGAGCCCCCGGATACTGACGCCAATTTGCTGTTTGCCGTGGTTATGGAATATCAACAAGGCAAAACGATAAAGCATGCATGCCGCTTTTTGAGCATCCCGGGCAGTTCCGATTTCAAAATGTCTCAGGAGTAATCACAATGTGTATCGAAAAAAAATATCCCTTGGCGCCCATAGTCATACTGGCGCTCACCCTGGGAATTAACCTGTTATCCGCGCAAGAAAAACCTGCCGACCCGGCCCAACCGAACAACCCTGAACAGGCGATTCGGGCCAGTTTATATTACCCGGAATTGCCCGCGAAAGAGCTCTTTCCCATGCTCACGGAAATATATCATGTTCAGTTCGAAGGCATCGATACCGTCGGCGCGCCGGTTACGCTCGTCAGCAAAGAAAAAGTTGACTTTCAAGGCATGTTGCAACTATTGAATGAAGTGCTGGCCAAGCAGGGGCGGGCGTGTCAGTTCAATGGCAAAATCGTCCAGATCGTGCCGGTACAGGATGTGATCGATTATGTGATCGAGTTGAAGATCGCCGATCCGCAGGAAGTGGTCAAACTCTTAAACGTAAAGTATATGAGCGATACGGCGGAAGGCACCGAAGCCGCCGCGCGCCGGCCTAAATTTATTGAGGTTCATCCTCAAGGCGGCATTCTGGTGCGCGCGCCCAAGGCCATCGTGAATGACATGGAAAAATATGTCAAAGAATTTCTCGATGTGCCCTCCAATAAAAAAGTCGCCAATGGCGCCAATACCACCGCCCCCGGCGTTTTAATATCAGAGACTTCGGGCGTGTTACCCGTTGCGGCCGAACCGATTCGCCAGATCATTCCATTTGTCAATCTTGAAGAAGAAAAAATGGAAGAAATACTGACGTATTTGCGCGAAGTCTATCTGACAGACACCGACGCCAATCCCGAAGAGCGCGTGCGTAAGGCCAGCCTGATAACCCGGATACCCAATGTCAAAAAAATTATCGTGGAGGCCCCCGAGCCCATCGTAAAAGAAATTGAAGCCATGGTTCGAGAAATGGATATCGCTCCGCCACCGCCTCCTAAACCTCCCTTGTTTCGGGAATATCTTGAACTGGAATTCATCAGCGCGGAAGATTTCGCCCGCATCCTGCAAAGCGAAACCTCTTTGCTGGATAAATTCGTTTCGGCAACCGCACCCAATAATATCCTGATCGTTTCCAGCTACGATAAATCTATTTTCAAAAAGTCAGCGAACTGAAAACTCAATTTGATATAGACAAGCGAGAATTGCGCTATATTCCACTAAGTTATACCAAAGCCGCTAACGCCGCCAAGTTGCTGCAACAAATTTATTCTACCGCCAAGGCGCCCCAGGAAGAAAAGCAAACCCCAGAAGAAACCGCCGCCTCCGAAGATCAGACCCTTGCCAAAATCCGCAGCTCGCTTCAAGCGTCGAGAGTGGAGGACACCACGCTGGTCGAACGCCTGAGCCGGGCCATTTCCCTGGTGGAAGCGTCTGAATTGACCATTGTTCCCGACGAAGAACATAATGGCCTGTTGATTTATACCTTTTCGCGAAATTTTCCAAAAATTCTGGAAATGATCGGCAAGCTGGATCTGCCCACCAAAATGGTCTTCATTGAAGTTTTTATTACCCAGGTATCTTACGACGATGACCTCGAGCTGGGCGTCGATTGGAAATACGTCGGCGACCTGGAGTTTGAAGACCAGACCATTCCACAGACGCTCTGGACCGACTTTAAAACGGAACGCCGCGTGACCTCTTCGGTTGACTCCGTGGGTTTGAATTATCAGATCATCAGCGAGAATCTCAACGCGTTTCTGCACGCGATGATGACTTCGGGCAAGGTCGAAATTATTTCACGGCCGCATCTGACTACCAAGGACCGGATTAAAGCCAAAATCACCATGGGCAATGATGTGCCGTTTCTCAAGAAAATCGTTGTCAGTCCTGAAGGCGTCAGCAGCAGCAGCCAGGTTGAATACGCCTCGGTTGCCACGACACTGGAAGTCACGCCGGAGATTCACCCGGACGACTTTGTAACCCTCGAAATTATCCAGAGTATTGATGATATCAGCGCGGAAACCTTCCAGATTTCTCGTGATTTCGATCCACAGATTATTGTTCGACGCCAGGCGAATATGTCGGTTCGCGTCAAAGACGGCCAGACCGTGTGCCTCGGCGGATTCACCGGAAACAAACAGGTCGTGAATGAGGACAAGGTTCCACTACTGGGCGATATCCCTTTGATCGGTGAATTATTTAAATATTCCAAGCGTCAGTTTATCAAAACAGAAATGCTGATTTTCATAACACCCCATATCCTGGAAAATACGCAGGAAATGCTCAACATGACCAACGCGCAGCGCTCCATGAGTATTATCAAACCCAATGACGCGCATCATTCCAATTTCCTGAGGCCAGAAACAGAGCTGGCCACCCCTCCGTACCGCGACCTGGAAGGCCGTAACGGTTCAAGCGACTTGCTCATTAACACAATAAAAACCATTCAGGAACTTGAACAAGAGCTGCCGGTTCCTCAGCAGCCAGAACCTGAGGTGAAGCAGAAACCAGCGCCTCAGGCGGCTCCCGCTCCGGCTGCCGCTCCGGCTGCGGCCCCTCCCGCGGCCCAACCACAAGCTCAGCCGGCAACGCCTCCCCCGGCCCAGCCGGAAAAAGAAAAAGCGGCTCCCCCGGCGAATCCTCCCGCCGCCACACCGCCGGCAGCTGAAAAACCGCCAGAGCCGGCTAAGTAACATTATTGAACTAAAATGAATTGAGAGAATAATGATTAAGAACCAGAAATGAGATCAGATATGGATGATAAAAAGCGCATCCGTATAGACCGCCGTCTCTTTATCCGTCGAGCGGGCATTGGTTGCGCCGGACTATTGTTGGGGTGTCGACAAAACACAATCCACCAGATTCATAAACGCCCAAATATCATCTATATCAATGTTGACGATATGGGATGGACTGATACTGGATTTATGGGCAGCCGATATTATGAAACACCCAATATCGATCACCTCGCTTCACAGGGGATGGTATTTACCAATGCCTATGCGCCTGCGGCAAACTGCGCCCCCAGCCGGGCCTGCTGTTTTTCGGGACAGTACGCCCCTCGACATGGCATTTATACCGTCGATTCTTCAGAACGCGGTAAGGCCCGTGACCGCAAGTTAATCCCCACACCCAATAAAACCGTTTTAGATGATGACACCCTGACTCTGGCTGAAGCGCTAAAGGCGGGGGGGTATACCACTTGCCATGTCGGGAAATGGCATTTGGGCCAGGATCCTTGTACCCAGGGATTTGATGTTAATATTGGCGGGAGTCTTTATGGACATCCTAAAAGCTATTTCAGCCCTTACCAAAACGATTATCTGGAAGATGGGCCGGCAGGGGAGTATCTGACAGATCGATTGATCAGTGAAACATTACATTTTATTGAATCAAACCAGAAAAATTCTTTCTTTATTAATTTAGCTTTTTATACCGTGCATACTCCACTTCAGGCCAAAACGCCAATCGCTGACCATTTCAAACAAAAACCGGGAGACGACCGGCATCATAATGCCACTTACGCCGCAATGATTAAATCTTTGGATGATAATATCGGGCGGGTAATGAACCGGCTGGATGAATTGAATCTTTCTAACAAGACGCTGATATTGTTTACTTCGGACAATGGGGGGGTATACAATATCAGTAAGCAATGGCCGTTGCGTGCGGGGAAAGGCTCCTATTATGAAGGCGGTATACGCGAACCTCTGATTGTACGCTGGCCCGGACAGGTTAAACCCGGTTCAACCTCAGAGGCGTCTGTTTGTGGAATCGATTATTATCCAACATTTCTAGAGGCGGCCGGGCTGGCCAAGCCTGAAGGGAAAATTTTCGATGGAGTCAGCTTAATACCCATACTAACGGGCAAAGGAAATATACTTGATCGTCCGTTATTCTGGCACTTTCCGATTTATCTGGAAGGTGGAAATACCGAAACTCAGGATCCCCTTTTCCGTTGCCGGCCTGGTTCGGCAGTTCGAATGGGCCCCTGGAAGCTAATTGAATACTTTGAGAATAATGATCTGGAATTATATAATCTGCATGATGATCCCGGCGAAAAAATCAATCTGGCCACCTCGCATCCTCAAGAATGCCAAGAATTATTCGCCCTTCTCCAGGACTGGCGAAAAAAGGTTCATGCGCCGGTACCAACCGAGCTAAACCCCGAATATTGCCTCTGATCAATGGTACATTAAAAATTGCCGGGCCAGATGCATAAACAAAAAAACGCACCCGGCATGATTTCTCATACCGGGTGCGGTAATCGTGGGTTGTGTATAAGCAAGGTGTATTATTTGCGACGCAGCCAGCCAACGAGGGCGGAACCCAGGCTACCCAGCAGGATGGCGCCCGGAGCCGGAACTGCGGCAGGAGCGGCCAGGCGAATCGTTGCGCCATTAGCCATCCCACCGGACAAAACGTTATTGTCGGCAGAATAGGCGCCCCAGGTATTCAGGCTGGTCGGATAAGTCATAACAATATCCAGATACCAATCGTCCGCGGCCAACGCGGCACCGCTCAGTTTCAGAGCCAAACCATCGGTCTTTGCCGAACCCCAGGTAAAATCGGCCAGAAATTCAGTGGCAGAAATGGTCTGATAAGTGTCATTGCCGCCGGTATCATCTTTTACAACAACTTCAAAAGCATAATTGGATTGCAGTTTCATGTCCACACTGCCGCCATTGCCATTGCGGCTGTCCAGCACGATAAAGACATTGCTGCTGCTATTCACATCGTCGATCAGGAATACGTGCGCGCGATCAGGAGTCAAAGTCGGCCAGGCGCCAATTATAGTTCCAGTTACTGAAATTATAATAATTCACGGCCGTGCCAGTAATGGCCATCGCTTCAATATCGCCTTGATAATTGCCATTTTCCAGTACCGACGCGCTGAAATTGGCCAGCGCAGACCCACAGATGGCAAACACCATCAACAATACTAACATTTTCTTCATACAATTCTCCTTCACATGGTGAAAAATTCTCTTTTCCGCGTATGCGGTTACTATCATTCGATATCAAAAAGCGGGGGGCTGAAACGGGGGGGGCTCCTCTCTTGGCTTTTACCTATAGGACAATATATCAATTCACGTTTTTATGGTATCAAATTAATAACGTCGCTGTCAATTGCCGATTTCACACTTTAAGTACCCGGGCCCCTAAAATTATTACCGCCGATTTATTCGATTATCATAACCGTTATATTCTGCCTATTTTGTGTCAAAATAGGCAATCCGTTCGATTTTCATCATTATCTATGATCTGCACTTGAACATAGCCATCTTCGGCCGGCTTTTGAGGCCGCCCGGCTATACGCGCGACACGAAACAGCCTCCAGGCGCCGGCCAGGCAAACAAATGCGATGGCAAAAAAAAGACTGGCGACAATAATCGCCAATACAATGGGAAACAACAGCATTAATATCCCTAATGCGGTTAATGTCATGGCAATACTTACCAGCGAAGAGATCCCACCTCCCAGCAATCCGGAAATTGGGGATTGTGAATGAAAAGGGTTACCGCTTCCGACATTAAAATGGAACTTACGAAATATCATATTACAAACCTCAAAAAGAAAGGACGCCGAGATGGGCGTCCTTTTCTAATCGATTCATCGGCCTAGTACATTCCACCACCGGGCGGCATGGCCGGGCCTTCTTTTTTCTCTTCAGGGATTTCCGAAACAATGGCGTCGGTGGTCAGCAGCAAGCCAGCAATCGAGGCGGCATTCTGCAAAGCAGTGCGTTCAACCTTAGTCGGCACAATCACACCAAAGTCCATCATATTACCAAATTTGCCTTTCATGATATCATAACCAAAATTCAGATCGGCTTTGCCGTCTTCCATAACTTTCTGGCAAATGATCGAGCCATCCAGACCGGCATTTATGGCCAGCTGTTTGATTGGCACGGATAACGATCTGCGGATAATATCCACGCCGACTTTTTCGTCGCCGGAAGCCTTAACGCTGTCCAGCGCGGCAATGGCTTTGACCATGGCAGTACCGCCACCTGGCAGAATGCCTTCTTCAACCGCGGCGCGACAGGCATGCAACGCATCCTCAACGCGCGCCTTCTTTTCTTTCATCTCTGCCTCGGTTGCAGCGCCCACATTGATCTGGGCTACGCCGCCGGCCAGCTTGGCCAGACGCTCCTGCAACTTCTCGGTATCATAGTCACTGGTAGTAATGTCAATCTCGTTTTTAATCTGTTCGATGCGGCCTTTGATTTCATCGGTTGAGCCGGCGCCTTCGATTATGGTCGTATTGTCTTTATCGATCGAAATCTTTTTCGCCTGACCCAGATCTGCCACTGAAACATTTTCCAGCTTGATGCCAAGATCTTCAAAAATCGCCTGACCACCGGTTAGAATCGCTATATCCTGCAGCATCGCCTTGCGACGGTCGCCAAAGCCGGGCGCCTTTACCGCGGCCACATTCAAAGTGCCGCGCAGCTTGTTCACTACCAGAGTCGCCAGCGCTTCGCCTTCAATATCTTCGGCAATAATCAACAGCGGACGCCCTGACTGAGCGATTTTTTCCAACAAAGGAACGATATCCTTCACCGTCGAGATTTTCTTTTCGTGGATCAGAATAAACGGTTTGTCCATTTCAACGGACATGGTTTCCGGATTGGTAATAAAATGCGGAGACAGATAGCCGCGATCAAACTGCATACCTTCTACTAATTCGACAGTCGTATCCAGCGTCTTTCCTTCTTCAATGGTAATCACGCCATCTTTGCCTACTTTATCCATTGCCTGGGCGATCATTTTGCCGATTTCGCTGTCCTGATTAGCGGCACATGTCCCCACCTGGGCAATCTGTTTGCTGGATTCAACCGAAATGCTCATCTCCTGAAACTTCGCGATGACGGCTGCGACCGCCTTGTCGATGCCGCGCTTGAGTTCTGAAGGATTCGCGCCCGCGACCACATTTTTCAATCCTTCTTCAAAAATCCCTTCCGCCATAATTGTGGCCGTCGTGGTGCCATCACCGGCGGCATTGGATGTCTTCGACGCCACTTCTTTGACCATCTGGGCGCCAATATTTTCGCAGGCGTCTTCCAGTTCCACTTCCTTGGCAACCGTAACGCCATCTTTGGTTACGGTCGGCGAGCCGAAGGATTTCTCGATGACGACATTGCGGCCGGCCGGCCCCAGGGTAACTTTAACCGCGCGGGCAAGCTTACGAACGCCTTCGCGAACGGCCTGGCGGGCTTCGTTATCGAATATGATTTTTTTTGCTGCCATTATGAATCTCCTTGATTTTAAACGTATATATTATTCACGGACCAGGAGGCCAGAAATATCTGATGTCACTGCGCGATAAATCCAGTGATGCCGGCTTTGCCGGCTAAATATTCAAACCTCACTCTGCCATATTATCCAACAATTGCCAGGATATCGCTTTCTTCCATAATCAAATATTCTTTTCCATCGACCTTAATTTCGGTTCCGCCATAGGCGCTGAAAAGTACCAGATCGCCTTTTTTAACCTGGAATTCTCCCCGGCTGCCATCTTCCAGCAGTTTGCCATCGCCTAACGCAACAACTTTGCCACGACGTGGTTTTTCTTTGGCCGAATCTGGCAGAACAATCCCGCCTTTGGTCATGGTTTCGGCTTCAACGCGCTCGATAAGAACTTTATCGGCTAGAGGTCTGATCTTCATAGGATTTTAACTCCTTTCGAGTAAAGGTGTTAGATTGTTTAATATTTACTGTTATTTTCTGCCTGACTGGCAATTTGATCGTTTTATTTTTTCCAGGTTTATACCTGTTAATTACTGTTTTTTCAGCCATCTCACAATAATTTTGGAAATAGGCTGGCCGTGTTTTTTTATCAATGAAATTCTCTGAACATTTTTCTCATTTCGAGATTCGAATAAATCGCTCTCATAATATTTCTTGAAAATCCTGTCAATCTGATCCGCCAACAGGCTCAGGTCTACGGGTTTTTTCATTACGGTAAATACATTTAACGCCAAGGCTTCCACTAACAGGCGGCGAGGGCTTTCCCCTGCTAACAGTATACAAGGCAGAGACTTAAAGTGATTTCGCAATACCTTGATTGTCCGGACACCGTCCTGTTCATCGGTCTCGGCAGAATCAACAATTGCCAGATGAATTCTTTTGTCCTGGGCAATACGAACAATCTCGTCGGCATTGGAAACCATCATGGCGTTAACTCCGCGCGGTTGAAATATATCGGAAACCGCTTGGGGCCAATTCCAATGCGTTTTGCTCAATAAGACATTGAAATCACTATAGTTGTACTTTCTTTCAGTCATAGCAAGCCTTTGCCATTCGCTATTCTGATCTATACTAAATGCAAATAATGTGCCAATCCCATTACTCTTGTCTATCCGATTTCGGCTCGATGACAATTATAAGAACAATATAATCATATTTAATTACAAATTAATGATTTATCAACGCTTTGCCTTGGACCGTGCTTTGCGCGGCGAAGCATTTTCCGGATATTCAGTGAGGGTTATGCCGGCCAAAACTGCCAAATCTAAAATCGCCTGCCTGCCAGCTTGACACTCTATAGATCGGTGTCAAAAAGTAAAAAGAGGAAAAAACCGCCTCGTGGTATGCCCGGCAACCGCGTTAACCTGCATGAATAAAATGGGCCCGCTTCATCAATCAAGATGAGGCGGGCCCCAACATTAAAAAAGGTTCACAAGTTATGGCGTTTTAATTCTGAAGGGAAAACCGATTATCCAACAGCCATTCACTGATAAAGCTGGCCATATCTTCCAGATCGACAACGCAATCCAGATTAAAATCATAGGTTGGATAGCCGTCCATACAAACCGATCCGCCCACAACGTCAAGATACAGTTCAGCAATCTCATAACGATCCAGGGCATAATTGAAGAATCGTACATCGTCTATCGAACCATTAATTGTGTTCGCGGATGGCGACCGATCGCCCATGTTACCGATGGACAGCTGAGTGGCCGCCATCGGCAAAGAATCAGCGGTTGATCCCGATCCGGATTGTAAGCCATTGGAATAAAGTTTTACTTCACCCTTGTCATAAGTAATCGCAACGAATTGATATTCGCCATTATTCAAACCGCCGGCGCCGGTTACAGATAACCAGCCTACCGGCGAGATGCCGTTTTCGCCATATTGCACATAACCATTTTGAATCCGGAACAACATGGCACGCTGGTTGGTATAGGTTGTCTCGTTGATATCATTTGTCCAGGCCCAGATATGCCGGTCATTGGCTCCGGCGGTTTTGGCCCAGGCGGTAACCGTAAAGTAATCCGGACGATCAAAAACCGGAAGCTGGATATATTCCAAGGGCGCGAACTCATACGCATTACCAATCATTCCTTCCGCCAGCACCGGCTCGCCAACCAGTGTCCCATCCAAATCGCCAACAATATCATTGGGATCGACGTCCAGCGGCCAATGGTGCATCATTCGCTTAACAATCAATCGGGCAGACCCCGTAAACACCGTGGCGCTATTGCCATAGGTATTGGTCACGCCACAGAAGAAACTGTCTTCGTCGCCATATTGCACGTCCAGTACTGACAACGTGGCGCTGTCTACACCCTGGAACTTGGCCCCTTCCGCCAATTGCGCGCCACTCGAAACGGCATACCATCGATAGGCAATGGCATCCTCATGCCCCTCAAAGGGATTGGTGCCCTGGGCGGAAAATTGAGCAGTATCGCCCACCGATACCAATTGATCCATCGGTAATGACGAATCGACAATAGGATTGGATGGCAAGCTCTCAAAACTCCAGGTTGTCCCGGTTATCATATTGGCGTCACTAAGAACTTCATCAACCCGCCAGTAATAGGTCGTATCGCGAACCAGAGTTAGTGGACCAAATGAGGCCCGCTCGCCCGTATTGGTTATCTCATCGACATAATATAAATTAGGATCGCCCGGCTCGTTGTTGAAAGAGCCATAGAGTTTGTGCGTAACAATATCTGGATCGGGTTGAGAATAATCTTCCTGATCGCGGGCGGGATCCCAACTCAAGGTGACACTCAGGGGGATGTTTTCCTGTCCGTTTTCAGGCGATGGATGCAAAGCCGCCCTCGGGACCAAATCCGCAAAAGCCGTGGCAATTTTAATATCGTCCCAGTGGGTTTGTCCGCCAGAGGCCAGCCGAAAAGAAGTACTCCAGTACGTGTCCGTATATTCAATTTGAACATCTGCGGAGTTGTCGCCGGCGCCGTTATCCCAGTCATCCGCGGAAGGGTCGATCCACATCCGCACTTGATCGCCATCAAAATCGACCACGCAGATCAGGTAATATTCCTGGCCCATATTAACGGGAATATCACATCGCACCGTCGCGCCACCTTTAATTTGTACGCCAAAATTTCCCAGTCCCGCGTTCGTATTTGGCATACCAAAAAAGACGCGCTCATTTGTGAAATCATAGGTACTTGCCCCCAGCCAGTTTTGCTGGACCTGGGGCGTCATTTTAACGCCGCAGTAAACCGCGCCGGCGCCCTGAAAAGCCGCCAAACGATAGCCGGCATCATCCACGCCGCCATACGTGCGCCGGGAATTGTTATTGCTGGTGACTAATGCGCCACCCATAATGGTCGGACCATTCGTCCAGATTGATGTGGCATTGGTGTGGGTACTCAGGGTATTATCCCAATCCCAACCGGTTCCGCCCGCCTGACCATTAATAGGGCCATCTGGATAATTGAAACCATCATAACAGATAATTTCTGCCGAGGCCCAACTTGCCATCAGCACAATCAAAATCACAATAAAATACTTTCTCATTAGTAAACCTCCGCAAGGCCGTGACCATCTTGCCATTCCGGGGCCACGGCTTCCCCGGAATGGATTCGTTTATTAAAATACTCGCTATACATGCTAACTATTGACAATATTCTAATTCCAGATTCGGATTAATAAATACGGCCCAATCGTATGCGTTGCCGTCTCCTCCATCAGTCACCGCCAACGATACAAATCGGGTTGTTGGTAAAAGCGGAATATCAATATCAAACCCGCCATCGCTCATTAATACAGCTCGTCGCAGCCGAACCTCACCGTCCAGCAACACCCAGAATACCGCACTGGGCATTTTGTTAGTATAATACGCGGCCGTTTCAGACAGGCCGGCCCGGGCCCGCAGTCGAACCGGACGCAGCCCCGGCATCGCCAGTTGGATCGATTTCAGGTCATAGGAGATACCCAGATTAGAATGAATCTTCAAGGCATGATATTGATCATAATCGAGATCAACTCCATCCAGCTTGTGAGTATGATAGGGCACCCCGGTCCCCTTATGCCAGGCGCCGTTAAATAGATAGCCCCATACTCTTCCATTCGTTGTCGGAAACACATCACAAGTCAGACCGGTTGAGGAGATTTGGGCCGGTTGATCGTCGAATCCCGGTATAAAAATACAATCAATCCCAGGAAAATCAGGCGTCAATATAAATCGTTTGGAGGGGCGCATGGTTTTGTCCGCGGAAAGATCAAGGCGTTTCTTCCCTGTTTCCAGATCTATACCCATGCTATATTGGCCGGTTCCCCATCCGTCGCCACCCCCGACAATATCCGCCAGGTCAAGCGGCTGGCCTTTCCATACAATGCCACGCTTGCTGTCGATATGTTGAATAAAAGCCTCGGGCTCATAAATCTCTGAGGCGATGGCGCCCGTTTGGCCGTCAACCTTGCGGGCCTGGCCGCCTCGCAGAATGTCATGTTCACTGTGGCCGGCAATTAATGAAGCCTTGCCACGATACATCTGGATCCTGTTGGAGCCGTCCGGTTTGATTTGCACGCCAAATTCCGTACCCAGATCGACCACCCTGAAGCGATCGCTGCGAACCTTAAATCCCACTGAGGATGGGGGGACTGAAACGAAAACATTGCCGCGATAAAGATAAATCTCATCCTCCGTACGACAGCTGAACCGGGCCGGTCCCTGAACAATCGCACTGGCGCCATCATTAAACAAAATACGAATCGCGCCGTCATCGAAATCTAATACCCCCGGCTTAACAGGGTCTCCCTGCCGAAGTTCATGAACCCCATCCGGCCAAACGGTATTCATCGTTTCCTGGATGCGGGCAACTACCGGCCTTTGTTGTGGCACATTGAAAAGAGTGCGATCGAAATATATAATGGTGGCCGCCATAACAATGATGGCCGCTAGCCCCACTAACAGCCGGGATAAATCTCTACGGCCGAAACGGTATAATTGAATCCGATCGCGGGATAAATCATTTATGGCCGGCGGCCTGGGCAGTTCCACCGGCTCCGCCGGTAGTGTTTTTTCGGCCCGGCTCAATTCATGCAATAATTCATTGACTCGGGTTGTTCGAAGTTGTTGGCCATTCATTCCGACCAGGTTGTCGGCGTCCTGCATGCCAATATGAACATTAAGCAGTTGAAAATAAATTTGCCTGGCCTCAGGCTTGCTTTGCAACAGGCTTTCCAAGTGAGCCATCTGGTCGGGATTAATCCTGTCCTCCAGACACAACAGCACTAATTCAGACATTTCACGTAAAAGGGACTCGTAAGGGTTCATGCTCTCTCTCCCGATTGCAGAGACAGCCGTATACAGCGCACCAGGCGGGCGTGTATCCGGCAGATCGTTTTATGGACAGCCTGCAGGCTGATACCAAATCCCGTAGATATTGCCGCCAGGGTTTTGTTGTCTTCATAACGCTGACGGATGATATCCTTGTCGCGTGCCGGCAGCCGTCCCATACAATCTTTTAGCGCTACCAGGTGTTCCTGCATCTGATTAATATTTTCGGGCGTTTCCGATTCTATCAGCGCTTCGGTTTCCGGATTAAAAACCAATTTGCCCTTGGTCTGCTTCTGCTTCCAGGATAATATTTTATATTTGGCGATTGTTACTCCCCAAGCCACAAAATCGCTGCCCGGCTGGAACTGGTCAAACTTATGCCACATTTCCGCCAGCGTCTCCTGGAGAATATCTTCCGCGTCATTATGTCTTGGAACTAAATATAATATAAACGCATAAATCCGCTTCTGATTCGGAATCAGCAAGCCCAAAAACTGACGTGTTTGATTTTGATTGTTATCCATCTTTGAAATTGATACCTGAATAGGGTCTGACAACACCATGCAATATGATATTTAAAACAAATTTCAACCGCAAAAATTTTTTAAAACAACATTTTTTACGAATTCTGTTTCCCGGAGTCACCGCTCCATCTCTGTCAGCATTCCATCGGATTTTATATCTTACTTCTAATTAAGAAGTTACCTATAAGTGCCTGGTGGTTTCCCGCCGCCGGCCACCCTGGGGAGGATATGTGACAACCCATTTCTCCCGATCCGTTTTTTAAAAAAACCCCACAGACATTAACCCGCAGGGCTTTTTAAAAGGTTATTATAAAGCGCGAATTTCAGGCCCTCAACTCCTGACGAACCTGGCGGGCGGCCACTACCATGTTCTTTAATGCCGCCTCAATCTCCGGCCAGCCGCGGGTTTTCAGGCCACAGTCCGGATTGATCCAAAGCTGTTCTTTATCAATCACTTCCGCCATCTTTAGAGCACGGATTTTCATTTCTTCAACCGAAGGAATTCGCGGGCTGTGAATATCATAGACACCCGGACCGATTTCGTTGGGATATTTGTAATCAACAAACGCATTCAACAGTCGGATATCCGAACGGGACGCCTCCATCGAAATGACATCGGCATCCAGGGCGGCAATCGGCGCGATAATCTCATTAAAGTCCGAATAACACATATGCGTATGAATCTGGGTATCATCTTTTACGCAACTGGCCGTCAACCTGAACGCCTTCACCGCCCAGTCAAAATAATCCGGCCATTGTGACCGGCGCAATGGAACGCCTTCGCGGAAAGCCGGTTCGTCTATCTGAATAATTTTGATGCCCGCGGCTTCCAAGTCGGACACTTCGTCACGAATAGCCAAAGCGATTTGATAAGCCGTGTCACTGCGGGGTTGATCCTCTCGAACAAATGACCACTGCAAGATAGTTATCGGACCGGTAAGCATCCCTTTCATATAACGCTCCGTTAGCGACTGGGCAAATAAAATCCAGTCCAGCGTCATGGGATTGGGGCGGCTGATATCACCCCAGATGACGGGCGGCTTGACACAACGCGTTCCATAACTCTGCACCCAGCCATTCTGGGTAAAAGCCACGCCTTCCAGCAGCTCGCCAAAATATTCAACCATGTCATTGCGTTCCGGCTCGCCGTGCACCAATACATCCAGATCGGCCTGTTCCTGAAAACGCACGACGCGTTCAATTTGGCGCTTCATGGCCGCTTCGTATTGCACTGCGTTAATCTGACCCTTCTTATAATCCGCCCGTGCCTTTCGTATCTCAGTTACTTGCGGATAGGACCCGATCGTTGTTGTTGGCAACAGGGGCAATTTCAAGCTTGCCTGTTGGGCCTTGCGGCGCCCGGGATATGAATTACGGCGATTAAAGTCGGCTTCTGTTAAATTTGCCAGCCTCTGGCGCACCTTGGGATTATTAACGCGCGTTGAAGCGCGGGCGCGATCAAAGACCGCTTGATTTTCCTGCAACGCATCGGCGACAGCCGTTTTGCCCTTACTGCCCGCTTTCTGCAATAAAACCACTTCATGCAATTTCTGTGTGGCAAATGCCATGCGCTCTTTGATTTCAGCTTCCAGTTTCTCTTCAGCCGCCAGATCGACCGGGCTATGTAGCAACGAACACGAAGGGGCAACCATCACCCGTTCGGCCCCCAGTTGCGCAATGGCTTTTTCAACAGGGGCTAATGCCTGGCTTAAATCGCACTTCCAGACATTTCGCCCATTCACCACTCCCAAGGACAAAATCAATTGATCTCCTGCCAGAGCTAGGACTTTATCCAGCTGTTGCGGCGCTCTCACCAGGTCAAGGTGTAACGCGTTGATGGGCAGCTTAACCAAGGCTTCCAGCTTATCTTCAACGCTATCGAAATAGGCCGCCAGGCAAAGCTTCATCCCCAGGGCGGGAACATTTAATTCGGTGTATGTTTTTACGATTGCCGCGATTTCTTCATTGTTTAATTCTGTTGCCAGTACCGGCTCATCAATCTGAATCCATTGCGCGCCCGCCTGAGCCAGTTGGCCCAATATCTCTTTATAAACCGGCAGAATATTATCCAGCAGATCCAGGGGATCCAAGCCACGACTCTTTGACTGGCCGGATAATAAATAGGTCACCGGCCCGATAAGAACCGGCCTGGTTTCAATTCCAAGCGCCCGCGCTTCCTGATACTGATCCACGATCTTAGTTGAAGCGAGCTTAAATACCATTCCCTTTTCAAATTCCGGTACAATGTAATGGTAATTGGTGTCAAACCATTTTGTCATCGCCATAGGGGGCAGGGTGTCAGTGCCGCGAGCCAGCGAAAAATAGGTGGTCAGATCAACCTTGCCGCCGGAAAACTTAAACCGTTCCGGGAGCGCGCCCAGCATGGCCGTCGTATCCAGAACCAGATCATAAAAGGAAAAATCTCCCGATGGAATGTGATCGATACCGGCCGCCTGCTGTAACAACCAGTTTTCCCGGCGAATTTCACGCGCCTTTTTTTCCAATTCCGCCTGGTCTATTTCCCCCTTCCAAAAGGATTCGGTCGCCTTTTTCAGTTCACGGAACTTACCGATACGGGGAAACCCCAGATTGGCTGATTTTACCATAAAGCATTACTCCTTATATTGTTATGTTCCAAAAATCAAATTTAACTCGCTGTCATTGCCTCAATGTAAAGATAATAGGCAATCCATCCCGCTTTTTCAAATCCATACGAAAACAATCCCTGCATTTCACGAAAGAATAATGAAACTGTTTTTATAGAGAGAATCTGTACCGACGAACAAAACGACGCGACAATCCGTAATAAATACTAGCGGAATACATTGACAACAATGCTTATGGAGGTGACAAATGCACGATACCATCCTTTACATCCTGCTGATTCTTTTTACCCTCCTGTTTGCTGCCGGCGTTACACTGGGAATACTTGCCGAAAAGTAATATACCAGTAGAACCCAGACCGTGCTGTTTGAGATTATTACTTGTAACAAATTCCTGCGATGGATAATGTTACTCTTCTGTCGCCAGGTACAGCTCGAAATCGTCAATCCAGGCAGCATCATCATAGCCTTGAAAGGCTTCGTCCTTAACATACTCCCATTTAAATTCACGAACGCCCGGCGTGACAGGATAGGTGACATATTTCCACTCCTGCAAGCCCGACCATTGCTCAATTAAAGAATCGTCTATATAAAACCGTAGCCAGTCATAATCCGGCTCAGACGACACTCGCCGGGCAAAACCAACCGCATTAACTTCAACGCCGGTCAGGTCGAGCGTTAATGATAAGCGGCTGGATTTGCCGTCTTCGATCAGGCCAGATCGGGCACAATAATTGCCACGCCAGGCGCCTTCATCGGTTGCAAACCACCCGGTCCCATCACTGGCAGTTATCCAGTTCAGCAAATATAAATTATTACTCTCAAAAGCATCAAACAAACGAAATACCGGTCTGGCTTCCAGCCAGCTGCCTGTCAGCAAAATCAAATCGATCAGGTTAATCTTACCGTCTTTGTGCCAGTCAATCGCGGCACAATCGCTGGTGTTAACACAATCATCTTCGAGCCAGAAGCGGGACAGGTCGCCCAATTCTTCCAGATCGATCCGATTATCTATCGTAAGCAGCGTATCCAATGGAACAGACTGGCCATTAAAATTCAAATAAAGCGTGCGTTGATACTCACCCCGCTCAAGATCGGCGCTGTCTATCGTAATCCACACATCGGTCGAAGCCTGAGCGGCCAGCGTGCCACCCAGCGGATTGATGGCCCGGATCCAGGGACATCCCTTATAATTACTGAGCAACCAGACAATCTCACTAACCGCCTGATTCGTAAGCGTTATTTTAAGCAGCCGCGTTTCACCTTGTTCCAATACCAGTTCCAGATCGCCTTCCCATATCAGATCTTCTGCATCCACCTGCCAGAACAATTGCGGTCCATAATCTCCCTCGATCCACACTGGCGGACTGCCCTCAAAATCCCAGCCGGCGGTTTTAAAATGCTCCATCTCGGCCATCTCTTCACAAGTCAGGCCCGAAATTGTCGATGTGCCCCCCTGGGTTTTACCAACCCCCATGGTCATTTCCGATGATTCTTTGTCCCAGAAACAGGTCACGATGGATCCCAGGTTGTAACCACAGAAACCGCCGCGAAATCCATTTCCGCTGATCAGGCCGGTACAGTAGCAGTTCTCGATAACACCACCATACCAGTTGGTACCACAACATCCGCCCAGATAATTACTGCTTGCCAGGCCTTCCACGTCACTATGGGTGTAGCAATCGGTAATTGTCCCGGAATTCTTGCCGCAGATCCCGCCTATAGAAGCCAGGCCGCGAACTGCGTCTCCTGCCACACAACAACGCTCGACCACACCGAGATTAATACCACACAAACCGCCCACAAAACTACTGTTATTACTGCCGGCAATATTGATCGTCTGAATCGCCAGATCGTGAACAACGCCGGCCGCATTAATCTGGCCCCACACGCCCAGACAGTCATCAGAGCTTGTCTCGCCGGTTTGAATAGTCACTTTGATAATACGATGGCCATTCCCATCAAAATCGCCGCTGAAGCCATAACCCTGATATCCGGAATCGGAACTTTGATCCGGAGCAATAAGCGCTTTGTCAAAAACTTTGTCTTCGAGATCAATATCGACATCTAAACGGATAAAAACACCCGCTTTCCAAAAGGTTGTCATATTGCTTGAGTCTACAAAGGTATAAAAATCACTCAAATTCTTAATCAAATAGGGATTCTCTTCATTACCCAGACCCTCGATGGCCATGGCGATTGATGTCAGCCCCATCAGAATTATCGCAACGATCATGATGGCTCCGGGATAATCATCCAACATTTCCGCATTCGGTCGAAACTTCACAACAGGCCTCCTTCCAATGCCGGGAAAATGGATTTAAAGCAAAACAACGTGACGCCCAATTATCCTGATACCCGTTATAAAAGTCAATCCTATACAAGGAACCAAATTGATTCCAAATGGACTTCAAAGGCCGACCTGGCCCGCCCATCCCCGGGTTGTGGCGCCCATACCTTGATGCCGGGTAACTACGGAATGACTATATTCCCAAGCTGATAAATGACCACGGCCAGCACGAACGCCAGAAACGTGGACCAGAAAACGGAAAACGCCGGCCACTTCCAGGAGTTGCTCTCGCGCCGAATTACCGCCACGGTCGCCAGACAGGGAGCATACAACATCACAAACACCATCAGGGCAAACGCCCGCACCGGTCCCCATTGCGGACTCTCGGCCAGATGCTGCGATAAATTAAAGGGTTCACCTTCCCCCTGTTCGCTGATCGAATACACCGTTCCCATCGCGCTGACAATGAGTTCCTTGGCCGCAAATCCACTGGCCAGTGCAATATTGGTGCGCCAATCAAAGCCGGCCCATTCGCTCAACGGTTCTAATGCGTGACCGATTCGCCCGGCAAAGCTATACCCCAACTCTTTTTCCGCCAGTTCAACAGCTGCCAATGGCTGACCCAGATCATTGACTGCCTGCTCCTGGGGCAGTTTAGGAAACGACATAGCCGCCCATACCAACAGATTCACTGCCAGAATGATCGTGCCGGCCTTTTTGATATACAACCAGGTCCGTTCAATGGAATGTCGCAATACACCCTTTACCATTGGGATATGATACGATGGCAATTCCATCACAAACGGAGTCTGCTCGCCCTTAATAACCCATTTACGGAGAATCAGGGCACAAATCAGCGCCACCACCCAGGACAAAACCCACAGCCCCAGCATGGCCCGGGTTCGCGCATGGGGGAAGAACGCCGCGATTAACATGGCAAACACCGGCAATTTGGCGCCGCAATTCATAAAAGGCACGACCAGCATGGTAATGAGCCGGTCTTTTTCATCGCGCAGAATCCGCGTTGCCATGACTGCCGGAACGGCACATCCGCCCGCCCCCAGACCGCCGGCAACTATCATCGGCAATATCGATTTACCCTGCAATCCAAATATCCGTAAAATCCGGTCCATAATAAAGGCAACACGGGCGACATAACCACAGTCCTCTAAAATGCCAATAAAAAAGAACATGATAAAAATCAATGGAACAAACCCCAACACTCCGCCCACGCCGCCAATAACGGCGTCATCAAGAATCGAGTGCAAAGTTGGCATCGATTGGGCCATCGGGGCAATCAAGCCGGACAGCCACCCAAAAAACATTTCCACCAAACCAGTTGGACTGACCATACCGGACAGCCAGGGAATCCACCGCCATTCATCGGATAATTTGAATACAGCAAAAAATAATGCGGTGACCGCCGCCACCAGAATAAGCGGCCCAAATACTTTGTGACATACGATTTCATCGATCTGATCTGTTGCCTGCTGGCGCGCCTGGCCCCGAAGTGTCACGCATTCACGCACGACTCCCGCGGCAAAGCCAAACCGGCGCTCAGCAATGATCGAAGCCACATCATCATTAAAATGGTCCTCGATATGTTTCGCTGCCCGGTTTACCGCTTGATTAATTTCGCCATAATGTTCGCGGGCCATGGTTTGTACCAGACGAATTACCTGGTCTTCACCTTCGATCAATTTAACCGCCAGCCAACGGGACTGATAGCGGCCGGTATTGCCAATGGCGCTTTCAATTACGGCTTGAACCCTGCCGATCACTTCGTCTATGGGATGGCCATAGGTAATCAACGCCGGGGGCGTGTGCCCGGTCTGGTTCATGGCTTGATCACACTGGCAAACCAGCTTTTTGATCCCTTCGGACCGATTGGCAATGGTCGTTACCACTCCAACCCCCAGCAATTTCGACATTTTCTCAATATCGATCGCCAATCCATTTTTCTCTGCCCGATCGATCATATTCAGCACGAGGATCATTTCCGGGCGTAATTCCATCAGCTGGATGGTCAAATACAAATTACGCTCCAGATTAGACGCGTCAATAATGTTCACTACCAGGTCGGGCTGGTCATTGATTATCACATCGCGCGCGATAACTTCCTCTGGTGAATAGGCGCTCAGCGAATAGGTACCCGGCAGATCGATCACCCGAACACGCCCGCAACCACAGCGCATCATGCCTTCTTTCCGCTCAACCGTAACGCCAGGATAATTGCTGACTTGTTGGGCGGAACCGGTCATCTCATTAAAAATCGAGGTTTTACCCGCATTGGGATTACCGGCTAACGCAATGGTTTTGGGGGGTAATGGCATAGGATGATATGTTTAAAACCTTATTATTTCTGGATGGAATCGCAAGTTTTCATGGGCCGGCAGGTAATTTCAAAATTTCAGACCCCAGGAGCGATGATCTCGACTTCGATTTGTTGCGCCTCACGCATTCTTAAAGCAAGATAATAACCCTTAATGGAAATTTCAACTGGATCGCCCAGCGGGGCATGGCGCTCCACCATTAACTCCGACCCGCGCGTGACCCCCATATCCAGTAAGCGCCGGCGCAATTCAGACTCACCCTGTTTGTGCACTCGCACTATCCGGGCATGATCGCCAGTTACCAGATCAAACAATGTTGGGGCCATAAAAGTTAGACCTCTTAACTTTCTCTCTGTAAATTTTATCGGTTATACGCAAAAGTTAGTTTAGTCTAACATTTTAACAATCCAGCCGACTGTTTGTCAAGCCATCCTCAAATATCTTGAAACAGCTATAAAGAGCGAACGGGGAAAATATAATACACAGTGTATATTATTTTGTTGACAATTAGACGGCCACTTTTAATACCTTTATTTTTAAACACTTATGGCACAGCTCGCCTTTCTGCCTTATCAGACCATAAAACGGCTCAATCTAATCTCTGAAATTTCGTAGTAAAATGGACAATAGATTCAAATCGTACTATAATAAAATGTATGTTAAGTAAGCATTCAACTTAATGTTAAAGTGGAAATATTATTCACTGTTTTATGAACGAAACAGAAAGGACCTGCCTTCATGTGGGACTATACCGATAAAGTAAAAGAGCATTTTTTTAATCCCCGCAACGTCGGAGAAATTGATAATCCTGATGGCGTCGGCGAGGTTGGATCGCTGGCCTGCGGCGATGCGCTCAAGTTAATGTTCAAGCTGGATGATGATGGGCGAATCTCTGATGTAAAATTTCAGACCTTCGGCTGCGGCAGCGCCATTGCGTCATCTTCCGCCCTGACCGAACTGATCAAAGGCAAAACCCTCGATGAGGCCCTTCAGGTCACCAATAAGGATATCGCCGATTATCTGGGGGGACTGCCCGAACAGAAAATGCACTGTTCGGTTATGGGCCGCGAAGCGCTCGAGGCGGCTGTTGAAAATTATCACAGCGGCGGGACCATCAAGCATGAGCTGAAGGGACATGTCATCTGTACGTGTTATGGTGTAACCGAAGATGAAATTCGCCATGTTGTCGCCGAAAACAACCTTAAAACCGTAGAAGATGTGACCAACTACTGCAAGGCCGGGGGGGGCTGCGGCGGCTGCCACAAAGAGATCGAGCAATTGATCGACCTGGTCCGCGCCGAGGTTGATTCAACCTTTATTCCCGTCAAGCCCGAACCCAAACACCCGGACAAACTGACCACCATACAAAAAATCAAACTGATCGAACAAACCCTCGATCAGCAGGTTCGCCCGGCGCTTCAGGCCGATGGCGGCGATCTGGAATTGATCGATGTCGATGGCAACAACGTTATCATCGCTTTACGCGGCATGTGTTCCCAGTGCCAGGTCGCCGAATTTACCCTGGCCGAGGTAGTCCAGAAACGATTACGCGAATTTGTCAGTGACGATCTGGTAGTTGTCGAACAAAAATAACCATCGATTTTATTTCCCCTTTTTTATAAGGATTATCATGACCGATACCCGCAGACAAGATGTCGTCTATTTCGATAATAACGCCACCACCCCAATGGATCCGGAAGTGCTGGAGGTCATGATGCCTTACCTGACCAAGCATTATGGTAATGCCTCCAGTATGCATTCATTCGGCGGCCATCTCCGGCATAAAATCGATGAAGCGCGCCAGCAGGTCGCCGATCTGCTCAACTGCCATCCGGAAGAAATCATCTTTACCAGCGGCGGCACCGAAAGCGATATTACTGCGGTTGTCGGCGCCCTGGATGTCGATGCCAACAAGCGCCACATTATCACCAGTCGCGTGGAACATCCCGCCATTCGCACCACCTGCCGTATCTGGCAGAAAAAAGGATGCCGTTTAACCGAGTTGCCCGTCAATGAAGAGGGCCGGCTCGACCCCGATCATCTCCTGCAGGCGATTGCCGACGAAACCGCAATTGTCACTATCATGTACGCCAACAATGAAACCGGTGTCATTTTTCCCATGGCCCGGCTGGCGGCCATCGCCAAGTCGCGCGGCGTTACGATCCATACCGACGCCGTCCAGGCAGTTGGCAAAATTCCGCTTGACCTGCAAAAAGTAACGGTCGACATGCTAAGTCTGTCCGGCCATAAGCTGCACGGCCCCAAGGGCATTGGCGCTTTGTTTGTCCGCAAGGGCACCCGCTTCAAACCCTATATGACCGGAGGCCATCAGGAACATGGCCGGCGTGCCGGTACAGAAAACGTGGCCGCCATCGTCGGCTTGGGCAAAGCCTGTGAACTGTCCAAAAAATACCTTCATGATGAACAAACCCGGGTCGCCCAACTCCGCGACAAACTGGAAAATGGCATTCTCGCAGCCTGCGACAATACCCGTGTTAACGGCACGCGTGATTCCCGATTACCCAATACCACCAATATCAGCTTTGAATTGATTGAAGGCGAAGCGATTCTCATGCTGATGGATCATTTGAACATTGCCGCCTCCAGCGGCTCGGCCTGTACCAGCGGCTCGCTGGAACCCTCCCACGTCCTGCGCGCAATGGGCGTTCCTTTCACCGCCGTTCACGGTTCGATCCGCTTTAGTCTCAGCCGCAATACCACCGCCGAAGAAATCGATTACGTAATCAACAACCTGCCGCCCAAAATCCAGTGGCTCCGCAGTATGTCGCCCTTCAAAAATATCGAAGACGCTCAAAAAGGCGCTCCGGTTGAAAAACACGAACCGCTGTTGTAGCCGGCAGTAAATAAGCTTCAATCCGCTATCACTTCTGGCTACTGATTAAAATATCCTCGAGCTGTCCAGCATAAATGTCACCGGTCCGTCATTAACACTCGACACCTTCATATGCGCGGCGAACCGGCCCTGTTCAACCGGAACACCCAATTGCTGAACCCGCCGGATTACCTCCCGATATAATTGATCGGCCCTGGCGGGATCACCGGCGGCATCGAAACCCGGCCGGCGGCCCTTGCGGCAATCCCCATAAAGGGTAAACTGACTGACCAGCAGCACCGCGCCGCCGATATCCAATACACTTCGATTCATCTTCCCCTGATCATCTTCAAAAATGCGCAAATGAGCGATCTTGTCCGCAATAAACTCACAATCTTTTTCCGTATCATCATGGCCAACGCCAAGATAAACCAGCAACCCTTGGCCTATCTGCCCGACGATCTGGCCATCCACTTCGACCGCCGCCCGGGTCACCCGCTGCACCACCATTCGCATCCGGCCTATTCCTTTCCTTCCACAACCGCCAACGCTTCCTTAACGGTAAACTTGCCTTCATACAATGCTCGCCCGACGATAACGCCGCCAACCGGTATCGTTGTAATCTGGCGCAGATGATCCAGTTCACCAACGCCGCCGGACGCAATGACTTCCACTTTGCAGCGACTGGCCAGCCGCCCGGTCGCCTCAACATTGGGCCCGGTCAGCATCCCATCCCGCGCGATATCCGTATAAACAATCGCCGCCAGCGGCCAGTCGTTCACCGTATCGGCCATCTGTTCCACTGTAACGGTTCCGGTTTCGGTCCAGCCGCGCGTGGCAATCAGGCCGTCTCTGGCATCCAGACCCAGCACAATTTTGCCGGGATAGTCGCGCACCAGTTTTTCAAACCACGACAGATCTTCCAGCGCCCGCGTGCCCACAATCGCCCGGGTAATTCCTGAATCCAGCAATGCTTTCACTGACTCTTCGCTCCGCACGCCGCCCCCCAACTCGATATTCAACCGCGTCTCCTGGCGAATCCGCTGCAAAACATCCAGATTAAAATGCCCGCCCTTGAGCGCGCCATCGAGATCCACGACATGCAGCCAGGACGCGCCGGCCTGTTCAAAAGCCCGGGCCTGGGCCACCGGATCATCCCCATAGTCGATCTGACGGCCATAATCTCCCTGAATCAAACGCACACATTTGCCATCGCGCAAATCGATAGCAGGCAGTAAATACATCGAGCAACATCCTTTCAAAATTAAGGCCAGGCGCCTTAAATAATCTATTCTTAACTAAATATCTGAACCGGTCTGTCCATCCAGGCGCCGGGTGACTACCCCGGCCGGCTCGGTCCAGGCTTTGGTTTCACCCTGCTTAATAAACCGGACCGCCTCTTCAGGATCATCGGTCAGCTTATATAAATCAATATCCTCTTCCGAGATCGTTCCTTCTCTCAGCATGACATCCTTAATCCAGTCCAGCAGACCCCGCCAGTAATCACTACCCATCATTACCACCGGAAACTTGGCCATCTTAACCGTCTGCATCAATGTGAGTGATTCAAAATACTCATCCAGCGTGCCAAACCCGCCCGGCATAATAATGAATCCGCGCGCGTATTTGGTAAACATCATCTTGCGGGCAAAGAAATATTTGAATTCCAGCGAAATGTTCTGATACGGGTTGGGCTTTTGTTCATGGGGCAATTCGATATTCAATCCCACACTGGTGCCACCGGATTCATACGCGCCTTTATTGGCCGCCTCCATAATCCCGCCGCCGCCGCCGGTAATCACCGCAAATCCCGCCTTGACCACCTCACGAGCGGTTTTTTCCGCCAGCTTATAATAGCGATCCTCCGGCTCCGTCCGGGCCGAGCCAAAAATCGATACCGCCGGCCCCATTTTGCTCAATTCATCAAAACCCTCCACGAATTCCGCCATAATACGAAACACACGCCAGGTTTCCTGAGTAAAATCACCTTCTATCATACCTGAATCTCCTGTTTACGAGTACGCCAGTATTAATCACAGGATTGTCATCATAGCCCCCTTAAATGCTAAAATCAAATATTCTCCGTAACTATCGCGCCTGCCATTACTTAGCCGGCTCACGAACAATTTGTGTATTATTTCAAAAAAACTCTTGATCTGTTAACAGAACATTTTAAAATCGCCATGGTCAATAAGGAATTATCATGTTAAATTGGATTTCAGACGGGATACGTACTTCGAAGAAACCTTATCAGTCCAGGTTTGCTTTACTTGGGACCGTCTGGACCATTCTTATTCTGATTTTATGCGCCTTTTCTTTGACACAGACCTATCTGACTACTAAGGAAATGGCCCTCAACAGCGCCCGGGCCAACTTCAATAAAGATCAGGCCTTTCGTTTCTGGGCCACCCTGCACGGCGGAGTTTATATTCCCCTGACGGATCAGACCCCGGCCAATCCCTATTTATCTCATGTTCCAGAACGGGACATTACCACGCCATCCGGTAAACAACTGACTTTGATGAATCCTGCCTATATGGTGCGGCAGATGAATGACTATTTCTCCAACTATTACGGTATCGCCGGGCACATTACCAGTCTGAAAACGCTAAATCCCAAAAACGCTCCGGATCCCTGGGAGACCCGTGCCTTACAGGCGTTCGAACAGGGGGATAAAGAAGTGGTTGAATTCACACAGCTGAATGGAAAAACCTGTTTGCGATTGATGAAACCAATGCTCGTTTCAGAAGGATGCTTAAAATGCCACGGCAACCAGGGTTATCAAGTGGGCGACATCAGGGGAGGCGTCGGGGTGGCCTTACCCATGGAGAGTTTCTTGATTCGCCGACACCAACTTTGGACTTCGACCATCATCAGGTATACACTAGTACTGCTGGTGGGGTTTGCCGGCCTGAGCTATTGCTTTTTCAAGATTCGCAAATATGACTCTGAACGAAACCGCATGATGGGCCAACTCGCCAAAGTTAATCTGGAACTGGAACGGTTTGCCGGTACCGTATCGCACGACCTTAAAAGCCCCCTGGTAACCATCAGCGGGTTTGCCAGCCTGCTCAAGCGGGAGCTGGATCAGGATAAAACGGATCCTGAAAGGGCTAAACATGATATTGAACTCATCCTTGCCGCAGTCGACAAAATGGATCGTCTGATCGACAGAGTACTCAAATTATCCCGCGCTGGCAAATCACTGGAAAAACCGGTTGATATCCCTGTGACCGAACTGGTTGAGGATGTTGCCCGGCTATTATCCGCCACAATTGCAGAACACCAGGCAGATATCCAGATTCAGCCATCTATGCCGATCGTACAGGGCGATCCGGTGCGCATAGGCCAGGTTTTCCAGAATCTGATAGAAAATGCCATTAAATACCGCAGAAAAAATCACCCGCCAGTCATTCGGATCGGTTTCGATATGCGTAGCGACAGCGCGGTCTTTTTTGTACAGGATAACGGCATGGGGATTGCCCCCGAGGATCGTCACGAAATTTTCGAGGCCTTTAAACAACTCGACAAACGACATTCCGGTTACGGACTGGGACTAAGCGTTGTTAAGCGCATTGTTGAAGCCCATGGCGGGACCATCTGGATTGAATCGACAGATCACAATTCTGGCGCCACCGTCCGATTTACCCTGCCGATAAAAAATGCCGACTCTCCCAAAATTCTCTAGGCCAATCGTACATCACCTTATATTCAGTCCATATTCATCCGCCAGATGAAGCATGGCTTCGGCATTGCCCCGGGCATCATCTACCGGGTGGTGCGTGTGCCGTGTCCGGCGCAAGTGTTTAAAGTTCTGGCCCATATTTCTTACTAGCCCCTTATAAAGTGATCCCAGGTTGGTTGAACTGTGCCCGAATGGGTTGCGGCCCAGAAAATGATGGAAATACCAGTTGATGAACTGCCAGTCAAACCCGTTATTGTCTGAAACAAACATCGGCCGGCCCTTGCTGTTAGCCTGAATCCACTTATCGAATTTCGCCATTACTATTTCAGGCGCGTCAAAGGCGAGCGTTTCCTGGCGGCAGAATCCACTGACTTTCAGGGCTTCAGGCGCCCAGTGTTGCGAAACCGGTCTCAACTGACCATAGAACGACCGGTTCAAATCCGGCTCGATAACAATCGCGCCGAAACAGACCATCGAATAGTCGCCCGGTATCGGGCCGTCCGCCTCGATATCCACCATAATATAACTCATCCTGCATTCCTTTCCTGGGAGATAAATCTTACTTTTCTCAACATAAATTGCCTTTCAGACAGTCCCGCATCGCCTCATTCCTTCGCGGCCTCTTTTTCGGTGGAGAATGCCACCGGAATGGTCACTGGCCGGTAGGCCCGGCCACACTGGGGACAAAACAGTTTCAATGGCTCGGTCGAATCACAAACCATATGGGACGCAATGGTAATCGTGGCACCACACCCCTCACATGCCGGTGATATCGCCTGGGCGGCGCCACATTCCGGGCAGAACCGGCTCGGCGACACCCGGCTTCCGCAGGCCAGACAACAAACGCCGGCAACATCGTCTCCGGCCCGGCCGGAAACCAACTCTTGATTAAAGTCTGCCATCGCCTGTTCCAAGGTCTTCATCACTCCGTTAAGCTGACCCTCAAACCGCCCCATCGAAGACTGCTTCTCGTTAAGCAGGGGATCAGACAACAGGCTGTTGCTCTTTGAATAAAGCTCCAGAGATTCACTCATTTGCTTGTACTCACCCTGCAAACGCTTCATGGCCTCATGGGCCTGCTGGATCATCGCGCCCGAAGCCCGGCTTTGAACGTCTTGATGCAAATTCATCAGGCGAGCCGCCTCGCTATCGAGCGCCAGGGCCTGGGCCCAGGGTTTGCCGGCCTCAACATAAAACCGATGGCATAGCGCGTCAAATTTTTCTTTGCGCTGCCGCTGGATATCGGCCAGATAGTCCGTCCGTTTTTCGGCCCACGCCTTGAATGTCACCGTAACAAAGCCCAGTACGGCCACCAGCGCGGCAACAAAGACATAGTCTCGTAATGTGCGCCCATAAACTCCGTTGATAACGATCGCCAGCGTGAACACGGCCAGCGGTAAAATATATTTAAGGGCAAAATCACGATTCAAAAATCGCGTCAGGTGTAAAAACAGCAAGGGCAAAGACAGGGCCGCCGACAGGACAATCGCCAGCCAGGTTCCAATATGCCCCTGAAAACGGATAATTGCAAAGATAATAAAAAACAATGAATAATTCAATGCCAGTAAGAAAAAATGCCCCCAGCGAAAATCCTTCAGTTGCCCCGGCTTATTCCATTCGCTTAGATACCAGAATCCCGCACCAAACAACAGCACGGCAATTGCGGCCAGGCGCGACAATAGAGTGACGCCTCCCATCGCGCTGCGGGCGCCCGGAATCTCAATCGCCAGCGGTCTGTTGGTAATAATATTGTTAAAGGACCACTCCAGCTTATTGTCTGAACTTTGGGTTGGCTGAAGACAGTGTTTCGGAACAGTAAAGGTTTCAACACCATGAAATTCAACCGTATAGCCCAAAGTATCCAGCTTGTTTATCGCGGGCAATCGATAGTGAAAATACTCCTGGCCCCGAACCGTGAAACTGGCCTGAACCCGATAGCGCCCCTCTGCCCGAAGCGCGCCTTCCCAGTATATGCCCTGTTGATAATAAACAATGTTATCCGGCTCCCATTGCCGGCCATCCGATTCGCTGATAAAACGGACCTAGATATCTCTCGCCTCCAGAATATCCATGGGAAATGGTATAAACAATTGAATGTTGGGTTGATTCGCAACAGTATGAAATCCAAATTGTCCCGAACACAACGCATCATAGCTGTTTACAATGTCGAAGCCTTGACTCTGGTATTGGGCATTAATGATAACATTCATATGGACTGAATCGAAAAGCTGCCTTGCCTCCGGCAACCCGGGCAAATTGGTCGGGGGGGCCTCGGCCTGCACCACTTGCAGGGCTGGCGCCTTGGTTTTGCCCTTCAAAACCTCACGGGCCTTATTCAACGCCGGAATCGCCAGGCTGGTTAATAGCGCGATCAATCCAACCACTACCAGTAATTCGATTAAAGTAAAACCCCGCCGCCAATGTCGTTCTCGATCGATCATAAACACACATCCTTTGGTCTATAAAAAGTTATTATTGGCTTTGTCGCTCTTTTTGATCGGACAGTGTTCCCATAACATTCAGACGCGATAACTTATCCTGTCTGGTTATTATACCCATCCGGACAAAGCTGTCTATGTGTAAAATATTTGTCAACAATTCAATAACAGCAAATAATCCCTCCCATCATGAGTTTTATCTAAAAACTCAAAATCATTATTTGTTCCTGAGGTGTGTGATGAATCAAGAGTATCATCGACTGCTGTTTCGATTGCGAATTATTCTGGCCGCGTTTATTCTCGGCCTGCTACTCAGTGGAATCACCGCGTTCCCCCTGGTCTGGGAACTGGGAATTTTACATCGCCATTTCGGCTGCGGTTCGCCAATCGGCGCCCATCTGGCATCTTTGGCCGCCTGGATTGATAAAATATACAATGGCCTGAACGAGATCCAGCGCCACCAGCCCTTTATGTTTTACGGCACCGATTGGCTGGCCCTTGCCCACCTTGGCATTGCCCTGGCCTTCTGGGGCGCCTGGCGCGACCCGGTCCGCAATATCTGGCTGTTTCAGTGGGGCATGCTGCTCTGCCTGATGATCTTGCCGCTTGCCCTGATCTGCGGCCCCCTGCGCGGCATTCCTTTTTTCTGGCAAATAATCGATTGCCAGTTTGGCATTGTCGGCATTTTCCCGCTTTATTTCTGCTATCGCTACGCCCTGAAAATGCAACAACTCCAATCCTCTGTTCAATAAAAAGATCGCCCAATATTAGATCAAGCCCGTGGCTGTTAAGTTTTAAAACGAACCCATTGTCAGCCGGTTTATTCCAAAGTATTTATAAAGCAACAGGTTGCAACCAGCGTGGGCTGCCACCATGGCCCTGCGGAACGAACCCAATGTTCACAATTCACTTAACCGGCCGCGTCAGTCACTCCGAAAACCGATCCCATTATCACCAATCCCTATCCCGGCCATTGCCCGACGAAACGAAGCCAATAAATCCATTTCTTTACATAAACCGTTATGAGAGCCACATTTCCTCATTGTCATAACTCCCAACCGCGGTTATTATAGGATCTTTAAGCTTAAAACTTATAAAGAACCAGAATTTATGCTTCTGTTCAGAGAAAGGTATCCCAAAAATGAAAAAGGCCCTGCTATTCGCAATTGTCCCGATGCTGCTTATCACGTTCTCGGGTTGCGCCCCACGTCCGGCACAAGTTGAGCCCATAGAACCGCTCAGCGCCGAAGGTGTTTCACTGGAATCCTTTGAAGACCCCGGCGGGATGTGGATGCCCCGCCAGCTGGAATATCATCGGGCCATCCTTGAAGCGCTGGGCGTCGAAGTTGCCGATACCTTATCTGACCCCCTGGGCTTCCCATTGGGCGCCATCGTTAATTTTGGCGGCTGCTCTTCCTCCTTTGTATCGCCGGAAGGCCTGATTATCACCAACCATCACTGCGCCATTTCATCATTACAATACAACTCCACTCCTGAAGAAAATATGCTTCAAAACGGATTTCTTGCCAAAGATCGCGCGGATGAACGCCCCAAAGAAGCCGGCAGCCGTGTTTATGTCTGTCAGGAATTTATTGATGTAACTGACACCATAACGCATGGCCTCAACAAAATTAAGGATGATTTGAAGCGTCATGACGAAATCGAAAACCGTATCAAAAAAATGGTAAAAAAATGCGAAACTGCTGAAGCGGGTATCCGCGCGTCGGTAAAAAGCTATTTTGAAGGAGATTTATACGTCCTCATCAAACAGCTTGAAATTAAAGACATCCGCCTGGTTTATGCCCCGGCCAGCGGCATCGGGTATTTTGGCGGCGATGTCGACAACTGGCATTGGCCGCGCCATTGCGGAGACTATGCCTTTTTCCGGGCTTATGTCGGACCAGATGGCAAACCCGCTGACTATTCGCCCGATAATGTGCCCTATCGCCCCAAACATTATCTTAAGCTTGCCACTACCCCTCTGCGGGCGGGCGACTTCGTCATGGTTGCCGGCTTCCCCGGCCGGACCTCCCGCCTCAAAACTGCCGATGAAGCGAAATTTACCATTGAAACCGCCAATCCATTTCGCATTTACTTATACAATCAGTTGATTGCATTACTGGATGAACTGGGTAAGCAGTCTGAAGAACTCGAAATCAAAGTCAAGCGCCAGCGCTTTGGCTATATGAACAGTTCGCAATACATGACCTACTTACAGGAAAGCCTGCAACATTGGAACTTCCTGGCCACAAAAGAACAGCAACAGGCCGACTTAATATCATGGATTAATCAGGACCCACGGCGGATCGAACAATTCGGTACGGTTCTTGATGAAATTGAAAAAGTTAATGCCGAACAACACCAGGCACATAAACGCAATGTTTTGCTGGGCAGCCTTTTAAGAACAGTAGATATGCTGGGCTCCGCCCGGGATATCGTGCGAATGGCGGAAGAACGACCCAAATCAGACGCCAGACGTGACCCCGCCTATCAAAAACGAAACTGGGACAACATGATCCAGGGGCAATATCGCAAGCAAGACAGCTATGATCGGGCTATTGACCAGGCAATGCTCCGTTTCCATCTGGCCGAATTGATTAAACTCGAGCCGGACCAGAACTCTGACATTCTTCAGGCCCTGACTGGCCAGCCCTCGCTCGGCCCTGATCAGATTGACTCGGCGGTAGATAAATTATACCACCAGGCCATAACCATCGAAGATGTTGAAAAGCGGGTGGAATGGTTGAAATCAGCTTCCATGGAAGGCCTTGGGCAAAATGACGATGCTTTTATACAGATGGCTTTACGCCTTCACTCCATCTTGAAAACACAGGAAGATGATGGCAAGCGTTACAGCGGAAAAATGGCCATATTGCGGCCCCGCTATATGCAGGCCCTGCGTCAGTTTGTGGGTGGGGTTCTCGCGCCCGATGCCAATAGTACGCTCAGGGTCACCTATGGCAAGGTCCATGGTTATCGACCGCAACCTGATGACGAGGTTTATGATCCCTTTACCACCACTCACCAGATTATACAGAAGAATACTGGCGAAGAGCCATTCAATGCTCCCGATAGAGAAATCCAGGCCTTGCGAAAACAAATCTGGGGGCCTTATATTCACCCGGATTACAATGAAGTTACCGTTGACTTCCTGTCAGATGTTGACACAACGGGGGGCAATTCAGGATCCGCCACCATGAACAACCGGGGCGAACTGGTCGGCTTGCTGTTCGATGGCATTACCGAAGGTCTCGTCAGCGACTGGATGTTTGTGCCGGAAATAAACCGGTCCATTCACGCAGACATTCGTTATGTCCTGTGGATCATGGATTATGTCGATCGCGCCCATGACCTCCTCCGCGAAATGAATATCGAGCCATCCAGCATCATGGCCCCCAAACTCAATTTATGGTAAAATGGTTTTTTAAATTCGATCCGGACAAGCGCTTTTCGCTATCACTGGCGACGAAATGCCGCATTGGATTCGCCGCGGCAGTATTGCTGGTGGTCAGCGCCGGCCTGATCATCCCTTACCGGTGGATGGATAAGCTTGTCGAACAAGGCAAGCTCGAACTGGCCCGGGTCGAAGTCTCAAATATTATTAAACAGCACCTCAATCAGGATCCGTCCCGGCCCCGGCCCTTGATGCCATCGTCTGAATCAACTAATGACGAAGAGCCAAAACCAGAAAACGAAAACCGCAATCCAGCCCCTTTTACCCAATGGCTGAGCCTGAATGAAGATCCAGATGACTTGTCGAATATTCCTCAAAACGGTTTCATTCGCAACGGCATTCGACATTTTCGTGAAGACCCCTCGCTAAATGAACGGTTTGTTTTTAACAAATGGCCTACACAATTGGAACAACCCCCGGACTTTGTCTGGATTGATCCACAAGATCCTAATTTCTTAGAAACCGTCAGGTCTTCTCTGCCGGGTGAAGTTCAGGGCCACTATGTCAGTGCGTTGCGAGTTAACGGGCGCTGCCTGTTCTGTCACGGCGCCCAGGCTGTCGCAACGCTGGAATCTCAAGTCACAGAAGGAGGCCGGATCCCTCCCAAGCTCAAAATCTTTACCGAAGGCCAGCTGGTGGGCCTGATCTCGGTAGTGTTGCCGGCCGGTCAAACGGCCACCACCCTGTTATTCAATCGAATTGCCATCATCGTGGGAGGCGTTCTGTCTTGTCTGTGCGCGATTGTAATTTTTTATCTGATTACCCAGCGCGTGATTCTCGGCCCCGTCCGGGCCTTGCGCCACGCGGCCGACCAGGTAACGGTAGGCCCGCACGATGCAGAAGCCGATGAAGAACCTGGCAACAATTCTACCGACGCCGAATCAGATATCCGTTCTCATGAAGACAGCTGGGAAGCGGCCCTGAAAATAATCGAAACCATTAAAACCGGCGATGAATTCGAACGTCTTGCCGACGCCTTTTATCAGATGCTGACCCGTCTGCGCATTACTCATGACCAGTTGCGAGAATCATATCGCGCCCTGGATTCCCGGCTGGGCGAGCTCGAAGCCCGGAATATCGCCTTATATGAATCGAATAAGCTGAAAAGCGAATTCCTGGCCAACGTTTCCCATGAATTGCGCACCCCATTAAACGCCATTATTGGCTTTGCCGAGATTCTGAATGAAAGAGCACGGGGGCGTGGCGATACTAAAGAAATCCGCTACTCCGACAATATCATGGAATCCGGCCAACTGCTCCTGTCTATTATTAATGACTTGCTGGAATTGGCGCGCATTGAGGCGGGGCGCGTGGAAGTGCATATCAGCCGGTTCTCGTTCCGGGATGTGGTTGATACCCTGCTGAATATCACCCGGCCTCAAGCCGAAGAAAAAAATCTCAAACTGAATCTTTATCTGGAATCAGATGTCGCCACCATTGAGTCTGATGCGGGCAAACTGCAACAGATTTTATATAACATTCTCAGTAATGCATTAAAATTTACCCCCCCGGATGGGCGCATCGATATCCGGGCTCGCATCGTTCATCAGGAATCTGGTCGGCCCTGGCTGCAAGTCGCGATCAGCGATACCGGGCCGGGAGTGCCCGAAAAGGATCGGGAAATTATATTTGATAAATTCCGCCAACTCGATGGCTCTGTGACACGAGAACATACCGGTGTCGGACTGGGACTTGCCATTGTCAGAGAGCTGGTCGGAATCCTTGAAGGCACCGTAAGTGTCGGCGGCGAGGAGGGGCAGGGGGCGGTCTTTATGGTGACATTACCCGCCAAATATACCCTATAAAAAAGCCGGCCCAAAAAAACTTCGGACCGGCTTCTTTTTGTATCATGACAAATTACTTCAGTCCGGCAGCCTTGCGCAACTTGGCGGCCATATCAGTCTTTTCCCAGGTAAATCCTTCGCCCTTGCGGCCAAAATGACCATGAGCCGCAGTTTCTTTATAAATCGGACGCAACAGATTTAAATGCTTGATAATCCCCGCGGGTTTCAATGGGAATAATTCCCGGACAATACGGGTAAGCTCCTGATCACAGATAATCCCGGTGCCATCCGTATCAACCAATACCGAAACCGGTTCCGCGACCCCTATGGCATAAGCAATTTGAATTTCACAGCGGCGGGCCAGTTTGGCAGCCACGATATTCTTGGCAACATAACGGGCCATATAAGACGCCGAACGATCCACCTTGGATGGATCCTTGCCGCTGAAAGCGCCGCCACCGTGACACCCGGCGCCGCCATAGGTATCCACGATAATTTTGCGTCCTGTCAATCCACAATCGCCATGAGGGCCGCCGATAACAAATCGCCCGGTTGGATTAATATAGAATTTAAGCTTGCTGTCAACCATGCGCTTGGGAAGAACCGGCATAATAACATGGTCAATGACCTGTTGACGCAGCTTATTGTAAGGAATCGACGGATCATGCTGAACGGACATGACAATGGTATCAATCCTGACTGGTTTTTTATCGCAATATTCTATCGTTACCTGACTCTTGCAATCCGGCCGCATCCAGGAAAACGCCTTCTTTTTCCTCAACATGGCATAGCGCTCTACTAACCGATGGGACAGGTGAATGGGCATCGGCATTAACTCCGGCGTTTCATTGCTGGCATAGCCGAACATCAGTCCTTGATCACCGGCGCCTTGTTCCTTAAATTTACCCTGGCCCGCTGTAACTCCCTGGCTGATATCCGGCGATTGCCGCCCCAGTACGTTAAGAATGGCGCAGTTATTGCCATCAATGCCATATTCCGCCTTGGTATAACCAATTTCGCACAGTGTCCGGCGGACAATACTCGGAATATCGACAACCGCTCGGGTAGTGACTTCTCCGGCAATCACTGCCAGCCCGGTAGTAACAAGAGTCTCACAGGCGACACGGGAAGTTGGATCCTGCTCCAGCATGGCATCCAGAATCGAATCTGATATCTGGTCAGCTACCTTATCAGGATGTCCACGACCAACAGATTCACTGGTAAATAAATAGGATCCGCTCTTGCCGCTTTTTAGTTCTTTTTTCTTGGCCACAATAGACCTCCATGTAATAAACATTTATCAATATGACAGCCCGCTAAGTCCTGTAGCGGGTAATAATTATAAAAATGTATCGTATCGCTCACTGAGACACAATAAAATAATCCCGGCTAATAGGATATTCGGCCCGACCAGCTCCTCTTCATTATCCACCCCCTCGTCTTGGGACGCCTAACCCTATGTTTTTAATAGAATTAGGGATCTAATATAAACTTGTAACCCACTTCCCGAATCGTAATTATATGAGAAGGGCGCCTGGGATCTGGTTCCACTTTATTACGCAAGGTGTTAATAAACCGGTCTATCGTTCGCGAGGTGACAATGCTGTCATATCCCCAAACCCAGTTTAATATCTCATTACGCGTCAGCGCCCGATTGGGCTTTTGAACGAATAGTTCCAGAAGCTTATATTCCCGGGGCGACAACGACTCTTCGACGCCGTTTCTAAAGAACGTATGGGCCGACAAATTCAATTGACAGGACCCGAATTCGATCATTGTCGGCATCGCCGACCGGCGCCGCCGCAGAAACGCCTCCACCCTTGCCAGCAATTCCCGTATACTAAATGGCTTGGTAACATAATCGTCCGCGCCCAAATTCAGGCCCAGAATAATATCCGATTCCTGCCCTTTGGCCGTCAGCATGATAATGGGCATATCCAGCTCTTCTTTGCGAATCAGACGACAAATCTCATACCCGTTAATAACGGGCAGCATGATATCCAGCAAAATCAGGTCGGGCTTGAGTTCCAGGGCCATATTCAATCCGGTTTCGCCATCTGTCGCACCATAGACCCGATATCCCTGGTACTCAAAATTATCAATCAAGCCCCGCTGCATGACGGGATCGTCTTCAATAACTAAAATTGTTTCCATAAGATTGGTTGCCGGTTGAATTCTTGTTTATGTTTTAGCATAAGTTGGAATTTTAACGATAAACGTCGAGCCAATACCCGGCTGACTGGTTACTTTAATCTGTCCATGATGCGCGTCAACGATAAATTTTACAATACTAAGTCCCAGGCCACATCCTTCCGTCTGACGTGTCAATGACCTGTCGGCCTGAAAAAACTTATCAAATAATCGCCTGGCCACCTTGCGCGAAAAACCGCAGCCATTATCTGAAACGGCAAAACAAGTCCATTGATCTTCGAGATATACTTTCAGTTGGATTCGCTTATCTTCTTTCGTTGTGTATTTACAGGCATTATCAAGCAGATTGATTAATACCGTTACCATCGCGTCATGATCAACCAGAACTTCACACAGTTCCCCAGAGATTTCCTGCTTAAAACGACATTCATTGTGATGATATTTGGTTTGAATGGCAGCCACGGCATCGCCAACGATGGATTCCGGATGATCAGGAAGAAATTCAAACGCCTGTTTATTGCGCTCCATTCGAGAGAAGGTGAGAAAGTTTTCTATCAGGCGCGTCAACCGTTGATTTTCATTTGATATCAGGCGCAAATATTCATTAACCTTATTCTGGTCTCGATACCGACCCTCCAACAGCGTGTCAACCAGAAGGCGTGTTGAGGCCAGCGGGGTTTTTAATTCATGTGTTACCGTCGCAATGAAATCGTTTTTCAATTGACTCAAACGCATTTGCCGGCCAACCATGCGCATGGTTAGAATACCAATAATAACAATCGCGGCAATAACCAGTAAGCCGGTCCAGAGATAAAACAGGGATTGTTGCTGAACGCGCTGTTTATAATAGTTATCATCGTTCAAATATAATCTCACCTCCCAGCCGGCAAAAGGGATCGCCAATTGTTTAATCAGCAGAGGCTCTATCAAAACACGATCCTGCTTTTCAAGCAAGATCTGATCCGGACTATATATTTCACAAGTCGCCACATCATCCCGCAACAAATCGGCAACCGCCGGCTTAATTAGATTTAACAGAGAGTCCTCTGAGTATAACAAAACTATTAATAGAGCCTGATTCCGAACGGGAATTCCGTAAACCGCCTCTTTAGAAGACAGCCGGGTTAACTGACCGTGGGCAAGATTCGGCGCCGATTGGATGATATCTGTTTCATAAGCCAGCATCAGGGCCAATTTCCCTGCCGCGGCATCACGTTCCGCCGCGTTCAGGTCATTCGCCAGAATGTCACCCATGCCGGCCTGCCGGATGATTTCAATGGCTTTCTCCAGATAAAACACCTGCCGGTCCAGCGGCAAAACCAGCCAATGATCCGAGCCATCAATATTTTTGTTCGCCATGATTTGTTGGGCGGCAACAACTCTAGGTTCGTTTTCATTACTGCAAACAGCTTTTAATACCATAAGTCTTGCCTGACAGACAATCGAAAAATCCATCGGTTCTTTTTGAGAGACCGGCCAGCCTAATTGTCGGTAAATAGCCATTGCTTCCGGCTCAAGCTGTCGTTTCATCAGGCAGCGCGCCTGAGCCGCTAATGCCTTCTGTCGAACCAGTGGATCGATTGTCTGCCGCGCCAGCTGTTGATAAAGCGTTCCGGCTTTTTCTATGTCCCGGTTAACAAACTCGATACTCCAGATATTCTTGAGAACGCCGGGAGAATCATCTTGTGCAATAACAGTATCAGAAACAACCGGGTATAATAATTGGCCTGACAGACTAAAAACAAGGGCTCCATCACATTGTATCGCTGGATGATTCAAAAGCCGTGCATAACATCGCCTCGAATCGCTGTCGCTAATATGACCCACCACGGCCGCTAACGGCATCCACGCTGTTTTAATCGCATTATCGATCAGATCGATTTGGTTCTGGGATAGTCTGCGCACCCTCTCGATGACGCCGAATCGTTCATTTTGGATGGTTCGCGTCATGAACCAGAGCAGGCAAGAACTGGGTAAAATAATTGCGGCTGCCAGCACGATTGCCAGCAGCCGTAATTGTTTATTTTCGGTTTTAAATATTCTAGACATTATCTGCGATAAATTATTGCTGTGGTTCAGCGCCCGCTTCAGCGGAATTTGTACCGGTCGCCGGTCCGCCACCGCCATTTAAGTGCTGCATAATAACCGGAAACGCCTCGCTGACCGCGGGAATATGATTAATTTTCAGATTAAGACCAAACCGATTATCTTCTTCAATCGTGCAGAGTCGCACGGCCAATTCCGGACAAAGCTGCGCCAGCGACTTTAGCAGACCCAGGACCGGGCCCTGGTTGCCGCCTTGATGGGCTAAATGAGCTGCCGCCACCCCCATGGCGCCGCTTCCGTTGATCAGAACCAGCTTGCTGACCGAAGGGGGCAGGCTTTTAATTTCATCTTTCAACACGCTGGCGTTACAAACATTTTTTCCAGTGCTCGCGGTGGTTTTGGCAGCATTGATTATTTCCGGATTCATCGTCAGGATCGTACTGTTACCTGCTTGAGTCAGGTACCAGTAAGCCAACCCATCGTTTCCTAACTCGCTGCATAAATATTTTTCGTCGTTCGGGTTCCAGTCCGCATTCTTTATTTCCATTTGCGCTTTCATTGTCTGTTCCGCGACCTCCATCAACGTTTTAAACAATTGATAGGTCTTCTGTGGGTTGTCACTACTAAACGACAATCCCAGGCAAGGCAAGATGGGGCTGGTCACCCGAACAATAGACAACTGATTCGATGCCGGCGTAGGCGGCACAACAAACAAGGAAACCTGATTAATGTTGTCGAATAGTTCCCGGCCGATATCAAGACCGGTAACCCGTTTAACCGCCTGCCGGGCGGCGGCCGACGAAGTAGTATCGGCCTGATTTAACCCTAATGCCATGATCGCAATGGCATTCTCCGGCACATTTAACAAGGCACGATCGGAAATATTGGGAGTATTAATCAAACCATAAAGCAGGCTCTGATGATCTTTACTAAAAGTTAAGTCAATGTTGGCATTAATCAGGTTCTCCGAAATAAACAACTGGGCGACCAGGCTGTCCGCATGGTCGGTGTCTGCCAGCATCTTGATATAATTTATCATCTTTAATGAATAGGGATCAATATTCGAACCACCTTGTGACGCTGCCAGATTAATCGCTTCATTGATGCCTTGCTTGCTCACCCATAACGACAAAAGATTGTCCTCTCTTTGCTTGCGGCTTAAAGCAACAAATGAAGGATCGGATTCCAGGAGCGAGGCTTTTTTGGAAGTGCCTTTATATAATTTGACCATCGACTCGAGCCGCTCAAAGGGCTGGGCCAGTATCATAACATCATTGTCGTAGGTAAACCCAATATTTCCCTGAATGCGGATTGACGACATGCCCTCTATCGTGACGTCGGGCTGGCCGTTCATTCCGGCAAACGCCGCCAGCAGCCCGCGCAAGGCATCGCTTTTCCCCGGAAAGACAACAACCGCGAAATTGGGCACAACATTCCCATTGCCATCGCGAGTCATTCCCATAAAGCCCGCGGCATACCCGCGGATTTTTTTAAATTCATTCAACATGCTGGGATTGAACAAGGCTACCGCGGGATCCGATTGACCGGATTGCGGCTGGCCGCCATTAATTAAAGCCAGGGGGTTTTCCAGCGGAGTCCCCTTGAGCATATTAACGATCGTTTCAACCTGCTTGCCCGGATTACCAATTTCACAATAGGCAATCGTATCTTCCGGCATCAGCGCCGCCGGATCCGGGGAAATCAATTCATTAAGAACCGCCTGCGCCTTTTCGACCATAGCCGTTTGGTCGGGATAACGGTCAACCAACGTCTGCATGGTTTGGCGGGCATGCATTTCATCCTGCTGTTTCATATAGCACAGGCCCAGACGATACAGGGCCTGCGCGGCGATATTAGGGCGCGCAGTGGTATCACCGGCAACCTCATTGTAAAGCTTAATTGCGGCATCCAGATTGCCCTCAATTTCTTCCTGATACAAGGCATCCTGCAGCTTACTGCCGCTATCAGCGCTCCATACCAGGCATCCTGCCATCAACAAAATAATCAATCCCAATACCCATGTTCTGCTTCGTTTACTTAACATTGTTTGCTCCTTAAAAAGACTAACCAGTTACTATAACACAATAATCCATTATTACCTATCATTTAACCCATCAAATGTTACAATTATGTTACCGGTGAGTCACAAATTGTGGAAAAATAAAAAACCTCTCGACGAAAAACATCGCCTTGAGGTTTTTACTGCTTTTTGATGGTCTCACACCAATAGTTTTACCCGCGCCAACTTATTCTGTCAGCCACAACTGCTGGGTAAACAACATGTCATGAAAATCAATTCTATGGTCCTGGTTTTGATCCGCTCCCCGACAATCGGGCCACGAGACGTTTTCTTCCAGCCAGTATTGAGAGAAAATCATCAGATCGTTAATGTCGACCAGGCCGTCATCGCTCAGGTCAAAAAAGGCCTGGTCGGGCAGATAAAATTGAAGCCCATCCACCCAAAGCTTGAAACTGTCGCCCCAGGTATCCACATGAATCTCTATGGACTGTATCGCGGACATATCGGGCTGGCCAAAATCGGTTCGGCGCCAGCCGTTTTGCGTGTCCGAGGGACTGTTCATGGAAAAATAGGTGGATTGCCAGCGGCCGCGCACATCATTCAGGATTTCATATAGACTGCCGTCGCGATAATATTGATATTGAGCGAAATTGCCATTGGCATCCCGTAGTCGAATCCAGGGACTGCCATTTTGAAAACCGTTTTCGTTTTCCGCGTAGAAATAAACCGACATGCCAATATCGCCGGACAAATCCCAGGAAGCCGTGTAAGATTTGGGATAACGAATATACGTATCGAACGCGCCATCGGTGGTAAATTTCAGCGATGAAAAGCCAAAAACCTTGCGGGAAAAATCATTTTCGATCCAGGTGTTTTCCGGCGTCGAGCCTTCCGCCCAGGCATCCCAGTCTTCAGCATTCCACTCTGCCAGCTGGCGGGGCATATGCTTAATCAAGGAACCGCCAAGTGTTAATTGCCGGTCAAATACGGCCAGGTCAACCTGGCCATTGAAATACGCGTTGTTGGCTTCAGTTATATCCAGCCAGCAATAATCGATGCGGCCATTGTATTCTACCGCAAAATGCAGAACGCCATTCGTGCCGACAACGGCTACGTATCCGAAGGGATTATCGTTTAGGACATCGCCGGTGCCAATCGGTGGCACTTTGGTCGGGTCGATGGCAACATTGGGCAACATAAAAAGACCTTCGGAATCGGTTATGCCCTGGGCCTTGATTTGATTGGTTATCCGCTTGCCGATATCGGGGCGTTCGCAATATTGATACATCCGAACCGTGGCATCAGGAAGGGGTTTGCCTTGATAATCCAGAATGCGCAACTGGATCACTCTCGGTAACCGGTAGAGATATTGACCATAATAACCATGGGCTTGATGCAGCCACAAATTCATGGCATGCGCGGAATGCTCAGAAATAAAATCACTGCAACCACGCATCAGCCCGTCGGGACCGTTATACCCCATGCCGCTGACTTCGTTCCATTCTGAGGGGGCATCCAGTTGATAGAGATCTATCATACCCAGTTGATGCCCCATTTCATGCAGCAGCCCGTAATCGATATCGTCCGCAAAACGGTAATAACCGCTGGTGCGCGGATCGTTGTCGAGTTTATGATATCGAAATGGAAAGATGGCCCAGTAAATGGTGTCAACCGCAGGATCCAAATCCGTATCGCCCAGGAATTCAAGGACATCATAATGGACGCGCTTGTCACAACCTGCCGTCTCAAACATTTCATTAAAGCGGCGCATATGATTATTTAACCAGTCAATGAGGTCATCGGTCTGTCTGTCCGGATATTGTAAAGACCACAACTCGCGAAATTGATTATAAAAAGAACGGTCAATATAAGTTAGAAAACCCACCGCCAGGGTATTGGAAGTAAATTGATTGTTTTCAGTACGATCATCTTCCAGTTCAATGGCAGCAGAAATATCATGGAAATTGTCATCCCAGGCCAGTTGGAAATTGTCTGTTATCGTCTGGCCGGGCTGGATGGCCCGATTGATCGTCTGTCGACGCGCTTCCTGACCATCCACGCTCCAGACCAGATCAAATGCCTGGTCTACCACAACAGAGCCGCGGTTGCGAAAAGTGGCCGTGTAAGTCATGGTCTGGCCGGGTGAGGGGGTGTGTTGCGTTTCATCATTCTGACCACAATCAAGTCCCGTGGCTGAAGAAAAACCATAGGGGCCAAATCCATTGGGGTCGGAAATGAACCGGTCGGTATAAGTGGGACAATAGCGGGGGAACTTCGGAAAGCGACTGATCGTTACAAATTGCATATCCAACTCATAAAACGGGGTCGCCGGCCCCACTGAATCAATCGTGGTAATCTCGGCGCCACCGCCAGAAACCACCGTTACGGCGTAATAATAAGAAATACCATTAACCGCGGTTCCATCGATACACTGACCCGCATTCACATTCGGAATGATCGCCACCGGATTTTTGCCGGCAACAGAAGTAAATGCTTCCGTGTCGCGATAGATCGCGTAATGGCCGAATACTTCTCCCGGATCCGGAATCGGCGTCCAGTTGACCGCAACCTTCTGGTTCCCGGCTTCGACATGTTGGCCACCGGGAGGGTAGAGAGTCAGTTCCGTATTTTCCGTTAGATTAAAGGCGTTAAATAAGTTCTGTACGGTATAGTCAGGGATTTTACCACCGCCGTTGCCAACCAGCCAGGTCGTTCTTCCGGGCAGGTACAATAATCCATCAGGAGATATCGTGGCGCTGGAACGCGCGTTGCCGCCTTCGGCCATTTGCAGGGTGTCCAGTACGGTATAATCATCCTGACCGTTGTCAAGGATGGCATAATAGGTACTGGAATCATTATTGCCAACAACAATGACATTATTCGAAGTTATAATAGGGCATGAACTGTGATTTTCCCAACCCTTGCTTTGGGTAGGAAACGCCCATTTGGTTGTGCCATCAGCCGTATTGATCGCATAAAGGCAACCGGTCCCCATTGAGCCGACCGTCTGAAAATAATAAGTGGCGCCATCGTGACTGAGACAGCCGGCCGACTGGGCGCGTTGCGGCTGATTCTCGCCCGCCACATAATCGAAAACCAGAATTTTACTTTCGCTCCAGAGCGGATTAAGATCTTTATCAAGGCCAATAACATAAATATCATTAGAGCCGGCAGCGACATACAGGTTCCCATTGGCAGGATCGATGGTTATGGTTGCATCAGTCTCGACCGCGGTATAACATTCGTACCACTGATAGCCCCCCATAGCATCCCAGCATCGGATATAATGGCCTCGCCCCGTGCCATAAACCAGAAGCGTTTCATTATCATATTGATAGAGAGACGGCTCGTTATAACAGGAATTAACGCCGGTCTGGGCCGCAAAAAATTCATAGAGATAACCATCTTCATCTAATGCCCCATAGGGTCGATCATCCCAGGCAAAATTAAATATGGAACCATCCGGCCCTATGGTCGGAGAACCCTTTTCAAAATGATCAGGAAAACTATCGCCGCTATTGCTGCGATAAGGCCATGGGCCCGTCGTTGTTTCAAACGCCATTAAAGGCCCTGATGTGGCGTCATTAACGACATAGATGGTCTGGCCATCAGGAGAAAACGCCGGAGTTCGTTCGGCGATACTTTCTCCACCGTCAGGATTGCCATACCAGAAAACCGCTCCCGTGTGGCGATCCATTCCCTGTACACCCTTGGGCCAGTGGTAGGCGCCAATCACGATATCAGCCCCCTCCGGACCGGCGCCGTCAAAATACGACATGGACGCGGCGCCGAGGCTACCTTCACCGGGCGATCCTGGCGACGGAGTTTGCCAGGCTGGATAATTAAAGAAGGTGCCATTAAGCCGGGTATCCGGTACAACAAAATCAGCCCGACCGGTATGACACATGTCGCGCTGCTTCATAGGCCAGGAGGCGCCTTGAACCGCAGCAGACAATAACGTACCCAATAGTAATAATGTTGAAACACTACCTGACTTACGGATTCCCAGATACTTCATTTTTTTTCCTCATCTTTTGATTATATGACATTTATCTATGTATTTCATTTTACACAAAGGCACGAAAAATTTTCCATAGAAAATTGCCATTCAGACAAAGATTGTCAATGAACTCAACACACGTCTTCAGCCGCGACACCGCAATTTTCTTAATCCCATGTTAATTAACAGCTTATGTACTAAGCTCTTGTGGCAGACGACCAGATGTGCCAGACTAAAATGCTAAATATTGATACCATGAAGCGCATCAGGAGCATAATCTCTGAAAACAACAAGAGGGGGTATGAAGAAACCATGGCTGGTTTTTCACGACTTTTAAGCGGGTGGGTTATTTATTTTAACAAAAATATTTTTAAGCGTCGAATGGGTGCTAAACGAATACCTCTATTGGTTTTTAGCCTTGAAAATGTGATCCATATCAATCAAAAAAAGTTGCCGGCCGGCATTTGTATGCGTAGAGTCAATACACACCCGGCGACCGGAATGGCTGTAGCGGGGATGGGTATCACAACGCCATTCGCCCTGGTATGATTTTGGCGAGTTGAAATGGCCCAGCCAGATCCGTTCATTGGTGGAGATATGATAAAGATACACATTCTGATTACGATTGGAGTCGGGGTAGGTGTCATTGAGAATCCATTGATTATCCGTATTGGGCAGATAAGTACAATGGCCATTGAGGGTCATAATACCCTGACCAACAATCTGGACATCCTCCGATCCATCTTCATAAAGGTAAAACGCGTTTTGGTGCGATGGGTGCCAGGCCCAGGCCAGAATATGGCTGGGATCACGCCAGATGAAGTGAGATGTTTTTCCATAAGGATCGACGATCCGAATATCGGATCCATCCGGATTGGCGGTGAGCATGCGAGTGCCAAAGCCGCCAACGCCGCGATATTTAGAGCCGTCGGCAGGTTTCCAGCGGTGTAAAAAGACAAAACGCGTGCCATCGGTATTAAACAGTAAGTGATTGAACCAGTGTTTGGCATTATCGAATTCACCGGGCTCACCAAACTCATGGGGCAAGGCGGCAATATCGGCGAGCGATACGATTAGCCGGGATGACCCGGTATCCAGATCAACGCGCCAGATGCCGGACTGTTGGGGCGCGGATTCCGACTTATATGGATCAGACAGGCCGGCATACCCATAACCGGGTCGGGTATCTTGAATACGGCGAAAATCGGCCGTAACGGCGGTTTTGCCATCTGGGCTCAGTGCATAGATTGGATTGGGAATCGTACGGATTTCGCGCGTCAATACATCCATAACGCGGCAGACAAAATGATCGCCCTCACGATCATTCCAGACCACTTCAGACATCGATCCGGGCCGCCACTGGAGCATACAGCCCTGCTGCCAACTCCAGGCGCCAGACCGGCCCAGATTGATCCAGCGGTCATTGTCGCCCAGATCGACCATGCCAATTTCAATGGTATCGTCCGGGCGCGGACTGCGGCCTTCGAAATCGGCCCGCATCGCTAATACAAAACGATCTGTCGGATCAAACTGCCATTTATCGTAGTAACCAAACCAGTAAAATCCGGGCCCTTGAGTAATTTGCCTGACAACCGGTTGCGTATCCGCGGCAATCGTTCGTTGAATGAAACATAGCGATTGAAAAATCAATAAGCATGACACTAACATTAGGGCCCGAAAATAATCTTTCATTGTGAACTCCTGGGAAAAACATACAATTTTATGTCATTATAACGTTAAAACGCTCTATGAAAAGCGCATTTATGACAGCTGTAACCGCTGGGAATAAGGCGCATTGCGATACCGAAAACAAAGTGTTATAATAAGGACTTATGAGCGATTTTGAACCAGAACAAATCGGCAAACTGATCATTATCCTTGGATCGATATTGGTGGGGGTGGGAATCGTTGTGCTGGTATTGAGCAGGCTTGGATTGTTTAAGCTCCCGGGTGACATCCGGATTGAAGGCGATCATTTTAAATTCTATTTTCCGATTGTAAGTTGCCTGGTGTTATCTGCAATCCTGACATTAATCGTATGGCTAATAAATCATTTCAAAAAATAAGGGGCCTTTATGTTGATTGATATCTCGGTCGATGTGAATTCTAATACACCGGTATATCCAGGCGATCCGCCTTTCGAATCGGAATGCCTGGCATCGTTTGAGGCGGGCAGCCATCACTGCCTGAACCAATTGCGGATGATGGTGCATACCGGAACCCATCTGGATGCCCCGGCTCATTATGTCGCTGGAGGAAAAACCATCGATCAAATGGGCCTGGATCGGTTTTATGGCGAATGCCTGGTAATCAACGCGGTAAAATTCCATCAAATCAACGAATCGATCATAGACGAATTTGTTCTTCCCGGCACGAAACGGATACTGTTCAAAACGGTTGATCCCCAAAAGCCGAGCCGGGCGTTTGGCGATATGACACCAGGGGCCGCCAGGCGTTTGGTGGAAATCGGAACCACCCTGGTGGGGATCGATCGGCTGAGTGTTGAAATGGGTGAAGACATGGCCTGTCACACAATATTACTGGGTGCGGAAGTGGCGCTATTGGAGTGTTTGAATTTGAGCCGGGTGACTGAGGGCCGCTATCGGTTATGGTGTTTGCCGCTGAAACTGACCGGCCTGGAAGGTGCGCCGTGCCGGGCGGTATTGGAGCAATGCGATTAAACGGTCCGCCAATAAAAACGTCCCGGCTTGCTGATTCTACAAGTCCGGGACGCATGAATATTTATTGATTACGCGATGTTTCCAAAAGTCAAGATGTCAATCTTTGGGAGGGCGCAGGCCGGAAATTTCAAAATAGAACCCATCACCGGTAACCGAGAAATAGCCGACCGTTGGTCCGAAATATTTTTCGATGGCCTGGAAATCCGGCAGATTGGAACGGGCCGCGATATCTTTGAACTCATTGATAATCTGTTCAACCGGATTGCTGGTCAATTCCAGGTTAAGCTCAATTTTCGCGTCATCATCCGGGTCGGCATCAGCGCTGTTATTGGCGGCATGATTAAGAATTTCCTCCTTCAGGGCATGCCAGGCCAACTCCATGCCTTTGCGGGAATCTTCGTAGAAGTACGCGCCGGCCTGTTCCGGCAAAAACCGCCTGGCATACTGGAACATAGGACTCAAACTAACACTTTCAATGTCGTCGCGCCCAAGATTCCGCAATGTCTGACGAACCTGATTGGTATCGCCAAAAACAAAATTATCATCCGCCACAGCAAATGCCGTTAGCAAATTGCCGAGTGGCAGGGTATAGAGGCTGCGGCCATTGACCTTTTGTACCGCATCGTCATCATCCGGAGCAATAAACGTTTTGTAAATCCGCGCCAGACTCTGATCCAACCGCTGGGAATCGCGTACTTGAATGGCCACTAACCCTTTTTGAGATTTTTCAATATTAAGCGGTTTTTCAATGGTCATTACCACGCTGACCGGCGCGTCCAGTTGACCCATGATATCATTTTTCAAATTAACCGCAGCCACACCGGAGGCCGGATCCCCCGTTTTGAGCAGGCCGCCTTCCAGCATCGTGGCGACGTCCATATTGCTCATGGTCCATACCAGGCCGGTAATATCATTATAGAGTTTGGCCAGATTGTAGTTCACGCTCATCCAGGCGGCGACATCGCGCGCCATAAATCGATTCAGGCGAAGCGGCCTGGTTTCGGGCGCCAAGATTTTAAAAAGACCCTGGGGTTCGCCATCGAGCATGGCCAACATCTTATATTGCATCTGCTGGGGTTGGTCCGCGGGCATTTGGACTGTCAGGCCGACTCCGACCAGATTATCCACACCAAACTGAGTCATGGCCGTTTGCATGGCCTCCCGCTCATCTTCCGGGGTAATCTGACTCAGGGTTCGGATTATCTTGGGAACATCGGCAAACACCAAAACATCAGAAGCGTCAAACACCCGGTCAATCCGGCGGAAATGAGGATTATCGGCAACATTGTCTTCAGCGGGTTCTTCCATGGCCCGGATCACCTGGGTCAGGTATTTTAAACTGGACCCCACGATAATGCGATCATTACTGAAAGCTATCATCGGGACATCAAAATCGGGATCGTCTTCCGGCTGGTCTTTCAGCAGAAAAGCTTCACAACCCTCTATGGTTTCCCGTTGCAGGATGATTTCTTCTTTATCGCTTAGCTTTTCAATCAATTGACCGAACAGTTCGCGCGCCTGCGCCATACTCTCACCCATCTCTATCACAGCGACCATCTGGAAATCGGGTACTGTTTGTTCGACTTTAGGAAGCTTATCCGGATCGAAATCCGTCATGAAATCTTCTTCGGTTAAATCAAACTCATCCTCTTCATCGAGAAGGGGCGCCCGGAAAGAATTCATATCAAGTTCAACTTCTTCATCAGACGGTCCGTGCCATTTAGACCAGTCCGGCACCATAACGGTGCGTGATTGCAAAAACAGTCCAAAGACAATCTGGCCATGAGGCCAGGGCAATTGCTGAGGAGGCTCCTCAATGCCCATTTCCTGCCATACATCTTTGAGAGTATTATCAAACCGTTTCTGAAGTTTTTCTTTGGCCCCGGTCATGAATTCGTGCAGTTCGGGCGCGGTATAAAAATCATAAAGCGAGGTCTTCTGGACTTTTGCAACGATCGCGTCAATATCATTGGCCCAGGCATAGACAATCGTATCCCGCCCAAACCAACGCGCCTTTTCAACGGCCTGTTCGGTCTGGGCGCCGGCAATGACACACAGGGTCAGGATCAATACAACAATAAGATGGTTTTTGAGCTTCATGGCAGGACTTTCCGATTTTCTGAGTTTATTGCACTCTTGTAATATGTTGACAACTGAAAGCAATTAATCGCTTTAAAAGGGAATCTTGGGGGCGGGAGGATTGGTTTTATTTTTTCTTCCGGTCGGTTGAACGTATCGGTACCCGGCATTGGGATTGCGTTCGTCATAGGCGAACGCGTCACGATTATTGATAAAGTTTTTGACGGTATCCGAAGTGATCGCAAAATTAAGGCCGCTGAGATAAATATAGCCGCTGGAAGTAACGCCAATTACTTCTCCTTTCATATTAAACAACGGCCCGCCGGAATTGCCTGGATTGATATCGGCAGTGGTCTGTATGTAAAGCTGGCTTTCATAATTGCGGTTGGGCGTGGAAACGATCCCCTGGCTGACGGTACGGGTCAGGCCCAGAGGATTGCCAATCGCAAACACTTCCTGCCCTGCTTCCACCTTGCCGGTGTCGCCCAGACAGACATATTTAAACGGCGCATCCGCCTCTTCGATTTTCAGCAAAGCCAGATCCCACAACGGATTAAAGGCAACGATCCTGACTTTTTTATATACTTTTTGCTCATAGCCATTTTTGTTTTTACAAAAAACCGTGATTTTCAGTTTGGTTTCTCCGCGAATCACATGAAAGTTGGTAATCAGATATCCCTGTTCATTAATAATAAAACCGGATCCCTGTCCACCCGGGCTGGTAACCATAACAACCGCTTCGCCAGATCTTTCAGAATGTTTTTCAATCGTATCGGTTTGAAGGCTGGCAGTATGGTAGAGTTGCCAATCGGGCCGCTTGTGTTCAGACACGATTGCCTGGGCGGCAGCCACATCATCTTTAACCGTTTTGATCACCGATGTTTGTGGTATTGACAGGACATCAAAGCCCATATCGATAACCAGGTGTTTGTCGGTTTGTTTAAGAATGTCCCCTTTAAGTTCAAATCCATCCTTGAGAGAAACGGTATCAAGCGCATACCCGATAGAAAAAAAGCAACCAACAATAACCAGAACTTTAACTGTGATGCGTGGATTCATATCCTTATCCCTTTCATTTTTTGTCAATATAACTATTTACAAATGATAGAGCAAGCCCTATTCTATAGCAACAAATAAATTTGATTTGTAATATGGGATTGCCTGACAAAAATGACGGCCCGTAAAAATTATGTAAAATTATTGTAACCTTCACAACCCGGCATTGACTACAGGGAAGAGGTGTATTATGTCAAAAACTGTATTGCAGAAGTGGTTATTTTCGACAAGCTTTTTTTGTCTCGTGTTTGGATGCGTCACGGTCTGCCTGGCAATTGACAACGTTAACTGGGAAGATTATTACGGTTTTGGAGAAATGGAAGTTTTAAAACTGGGTCCGGGCATTGATCCGCCACTCGTATGCGATATCAATCACGACGGCTTAAACGATCTGATCTTATTGAACAACCGCAATAGCCGTCTGGATTTGCTGCTGCAGAAAAAAAACTTCGATCCGGGAACCGTTGAATTGGAACCCCAGGAAGATGACATCAACGATATCTTCGCACGCGAAAAAAACTGGCGTTTTAAACGGGTATTATTCCCACTGAACTGGCAAGTCGAATCAGTACAAGTTGGTGATTTCAACAACGACCATATTTTAGACTTTGCTTTGTATACCCGGGACGAGGGTTTGCGACTGATCTTACAGGAAAAGCCCGATCAATCCAAACCCTCCGACAGCAAAGACCCTGTCGCGCCCCAATGGAAACCTGATCGAAAAATTGACATTCGGGAAGGCTTGCCCACGTCGTCCGCCCTGGCCTGCGGGGATTTAAACCATGATCAGAAAGACGATCTGGTCGTTCTGGCACAGGACAGCGTTTTCGTTTTGCTGCAGGGCCAGGATGGTTTATCAGAACCCGTGCGGCATTACAGTGCCTCAGGCAAACTGCGTCAGGTCGATATCGCCGATGTCAATGGCGATAAACGGGATGATCTGGTTTTACTGACTGCCGCCGTTGAAGATTATCCGGTTCGCGTACGGTTGCAGACCGCCCATGGCAGTTTGGGGCCGGAAATACGGCTTGAAATGCCCTTTGCGCTATCGATGGAGACCGCGCCACTCGCCAAAGATCGCGTCAAAAGTATCTTTACGACCATTGCCGCCAAGAGCCATCGGATTGTTTTATATCAACTGTCACAACAGGAAGAAAAACGAGCCAAGCCCGTCCTTACCTATCCACTGCCAACCGCCGGCAAAAAAGATAATGTTGATATCGCTGCCGCCGACATCAACGGCGACGGCCTGCTGGATATGATTGTGACCAGTCCGGATCAGGCGACTTTCTGGGTATGCCTGGCGGATGGCAAAGGCCGGCTTTCAGACCCGGAAACATTTCCCGGATTCCGCGATATGCGCGGCGTGGTCGCATTTCGTCAACCCGGCGAATCAAAAGACAGGCTTGCCGTTTTCAGCTATGACGAAAAGCTGATTGGTTTGACACACTATGAGAATGGGCGACTAATTTATCCACAAACCGTACAGCTGGCGGGCGAACCCCAGGCCTTTGACGCAATGGATTTCGATGGCGATGGCCGGCAGGACCTGGTTTATGTATTCCGGGATGAAAAGAAAGCTTATCACCTCGGGATCATCAGCCATCCCGGCACCGATCAGGAAAAAGCCCAGGAAAGCATACCGCTGAATTCGTTGCGCGATAAACCCGTGGGCATGTGTGGTGTGGATATCGACCATAACGGCAAAACAGACGTGCTGATTTTCCAACCCTATAAACCTCTGTTGTTGTATCGCAATCCCCAGGGCGAAGAAACGCGCAAGGGAATTAACGCGGGATTGGTTTCCGATATCGCACCCAAAGCCGTATCGGTTGCAAACCTGGGGGCCGATGGCGGGCAGGCCTGCCTGGTCGCCCAGAAAAACTTCGCGCGGGCGATCGTTTTCGATGCGGAAAAGGGCTGGCAGGTGGTGGACCAGTTTCAAGCCGAACAAGACAACGCGAACCTGACCACCGCGCTGGCATGCCAGATTATAACCGAAACGCCCGGACTGGAAATTGTCACTTATGATAACGCCCGGGGGGAATTATCGATCCTGGTTGGCGACGAGGATGGTATCTACCGGATGCGCGAGCAAATCGAAATCGGCTCCATATTGGAACGAAAAATTGTCTGCGGCAATTTCGGCGGCGGAACGCCCAGCCTGATGTTATGCGGCGCGGATAAATTAATACAGATCCCGATGAGCGGACAGGTGGCTTTAGCCAGTCAGGTCGCGGCTTATGACCCGGTCGATGAAGACAAAACACGATATGGCCTGGTGGTTACCGGTGACGTCAATAATGATAATTACCCGGAAATCCTCGCGGTAGATCACGCGGGCAACCATATCGATCTTTTGACATTCGACGAACAAGGCACTTTGGTCAGGGCGTATCGTTTGAAAGTATTCGAGGAGGCGGATCTGGCTCAAAATGAGCCGTCATTGATGGATCGCCGCACGGCCAGTGGTGGCGAACCGCGATCTGTAAAAATAGGCGATGTGACGGGCGATGGTAAAAACGATCTGGTGGTCATGGTTCATGACCGCCTGATTATTTATCCTCAAGATTAAAATCTATCACAACTTTATCTATGGAGAATGGCTATGAAAACGTATATTAACCTGATGGCGGCTGGATTGCTCGGACTTGGGATATTATGTCTTCCCGGTTGTGAGAAACAGGAGCCAACGGTTTCCGTTTCGAATGGCGCGGGAGAAGAACAGCCGATTGAATGCGATATTGAACAGCAAAACGCCTCGGTTGACCAGGAAGCCGCTTCTCAGGAATTGCCCCAGGCGGTGGCAAAAGACTATCATGTCGATACGGAATCCGGTTTCGATCTGGCCGGTGTTATTGGCCTGGGCGACGACACTCGTTCTCAGCGGATATCCAACTTTTGCATCGATGGCAAAGACAATCTGCTGGTCTGTGACGAGCGGGGCAACTGTGTAAGGCATGTAGACAGCAACGATAAACTAAAGTCAAAATGGGCGCTGGATTTCTCTCCACAAGCGGTCGAGATGGTTGGGGCGGACCGTTTTGTCGTAGCCGGGCCGGGGCAGATTGCGCTAATGGATCTGGCCGGCGCCACCATTGCGTCTGGAGAAATCCCCGGCAAACTCACAACCAGCCTGGGACATACCGATAAGGATATCTTTGTGGTATTGCGCGATAAAACCAGTTTCAGTGTTTATCGAATGGATTATAGCTTTGACAACCAGAAACAGATACTGGATGGCTTGCGCGGATGTTGCAGCCAGCAGGACATCACCTGTCACGATGACTTCCTCTATCGAGCAGCCAACTGTGAATTTGCCGTGGTAAAATATGACCGTGACGGCAATGAAGTGGCCCGTTTCGGCAAAAAAGGGGATGAGCTGGAAGGGTTTTCCGGTTGTTGTGAACCCAAAAATGTCTGTTTTGATAACCAGGGCAATCTGTACGCCTCGGAATCCGCGTTGCGGCGCGTGAAGATTTTTTCAACCGATGGGAACCTGAAGCGCGCGTTTGGCAACCTGACGATGAAGGGTGGCTGTGTCCGGGTAACAATCGCTATTAACAGCGCCGGCGATACCCTTTATATGCTTGACACTGCCAGCAATGTTATTCGGGCTCTGAAAGTGTTACCTCAAGGCGGCGTCATCGCTTCGGCAAACACCTGATTCGCCAGAAAAATAAACCATTAGAAAAAACAGGGCGCTTTCTGGATATCAGAAGCGCCCTGCTTAATTTCTGTTTTACTTGTTTCAGGCAATGCGTTTGCGAATCATTCCAGCCAGTGCGCTGCCCAGCGATCCCAGCAGAATCGCACCCGGGGCAGGTACTGCCGCCGGGGCAGGGCAATTGACGGCTTCCAGCTTAACATTGTCCAGAAGCATTCCGACATTGTCACCGCCAAATCCGGCGAAACTGATGGTTGCCGAGGTATTGTCGGCAACACTGAATGTTTCAACAAAATTCTGGAAAGGCGCGTTATACGCAAGCGAGATATTACTATTTAATATATCGCCCATGTTCACCTGTACCGTAACGGCATCCTGTTGAGATCCGCGCTGATTACCGGCCAGGTCAAATGAAAGCTGATATGTGACACCGGCAACCAGATTAAACTGGGCTTTGGTTTCAATAATTCCAGCGTCACCGGAGGAACCGTCCATATCGACATAGCGGCCATAATCCGGGAAATAATTCCAGCCGGAACCGACACCGATGACATCAACGGTCCCTTCATTGGGTACGACATTCCAATTGGAAAAACTGTTGTATTTCAAACCAATGCTTTCCTGATTGAAATCATCAAAAAACATCGTTGTGTTGGCCATGGCTGTTAATGAGCCGGTACACAAAATCAATAAAGTCAGGATGGTTTTCTTCATATTTTCTCCTTGGTGTAATGAGGCAGGGGCCTGAAAATAACTTCAGAATCGTTTATTGCGGCTCTGATACTTGATTCCATAATACTAACTTTATGGGGGGACATTCAATAGAATCCGCGCTTAAAAATGAGTATAGACAACTTTCTTACCGGAAGATAGCTAAGAAATAGCAGTTGTAATCGAACTTTATTTTATCGGACGACAAATCGCGCCAGAATGAGTTTGGCCCCGACGCCCAGGGACGATATAATCGTAAAGATGAAAACCGCCTTAACATTTATAACCCAGTTTATTCGCCATCCCGGCCAGATCGGAGCCATAGTGCCGAGTTCAGAATTCCTGGCCCGCCGCATGGTCGAAACGATCGACTTTAAAAATATTGATACCATCGTTGAATTCGGGCCGGGAACGGGGGTCTTTTCCGAAACCGTATTAAGCCGGATAAGTCCCCAGACAATTTTTTTTGCGATCGAAGCCAATCCGGTCATGGCTGATCATTTGCGGGCTCATTTGCCACAATTAATCCTGTATCAGGACAACGCGACCCGGTTGGCCGATTATCTGGCCCGGCATCAATCCAATAAAGCCGATGCCATTATTTGCGGACTGCCATGGGCTTCTTTTGGCGACGATCTTCAGGATGAACTGTTAGGCGCTATCCTTGATAATTTAAAACCTGGTGGCCAATTTATGACCTTTGCCTATTTACAAGGCCTCTTATTACCGGCCGGCCAGAAATTCTATCGAAAATTAAAAGCCCATTTTGCTGGTTTTGGCCGTTCCCCAATCGTCTGGCGCAATTTTCCTCCGGCATTTGTGTATCGTTGCATAAAATAAAACGGCGGCCTCCATGATTTCCTCAAATACCAACCCCCATCGTATTCTGATTACCGGTATAACCTCGATCCATGGCTGGCCGGTATGGAAAGCGCTTGTTGGCATTATGGATAGCCGGAATCTCATGGGGATCTGTCCCCCCAAAACCAAAGTAACGATCGGTCCCAATGTCACCTCAATGTGTATTACCAATCATAAACACCTGGTCAAAATCCGCGATTCATTTCAGCCGACATTGGTTGTTCACTGCGCCGGAATATGCGACCTGGATCTCTGCGAAGAAAGACCCAACTGGGCCCACGATATTAACGTGAACGGTATGCAAACTATTACAGATGTGTTTGGCAGACTCTGCCCGATTATTTATCTGAGTACCGATCTGGTCTTTTCCGGCCAGAATCCGCCCGAACAGGGCTATGCGGAAGATCATCCGCCAGATCCAGTTAGTGTCGCGGGCAAGACCTTCGCCCAGGCTGAAACGGCTCTTTTAAACTATGAAAACAGTTGCATCATACGATTAGGTTTACCGCTGGGTGAATCGGTTACCGGCACAGCCGGCGCAATTGACTGGGTCAAAGGGCGCTTGCTCAAGGGCCGGCCAGTTACTTTGTTTTACGATGAACTGCGTAGCTGTTTATGGTGTGAACAGATTGAAGAAATGATCCTGGCGGTCATTAACCAGAATATCCGCGGTCTTTTTCATTTCGGCGGGAATCAGTCTTGGCAGCTCTATGAAATCGGTCAATATGTCATCAAAAAATATGGTTGTTCCCAATATTTGTTAAAGGGCATCAGTCGCCACGAAGAAATCAACGGCCCGCCCAGAATCGGCGATGTTTCCTTGAATTGCACCAGATTCAAGTGCGTTCTGAATGACCTTGACGTCACAATTACCGGATTTAATGAAAATTGATGCCGATGAATCATTTCTCTCTAAGAGGCCAAAAAAGGACAGACTGCGCCATCGGTGCAAATAACATTTGATTGTTTATCATTCATTATCCCCCTTGCAACACCAGGATAACAATAGTGAGAGATTATTCTAACCTGTTATAAAAACAGCACTAAAATGATAAAAATAAGGATTGTAAAGGGTAGATTTCCGGGTTAAAATATGGGACTAAATTAGAAAAATACTGGACCGCTATGGACCAGCATCTCCTCCGCGATCGGCAAGATTAGATCGCCAGATACGGAATTTGAGGTTAACATACTGTGGACAAAGAGTTTACAGAAAGAATTGAGGATCAATCGATCCTTGACGAATTAAAAGAATCGTATATAAACTACGCCATGAGCGTGATTATCAGCCGCGCGCTGCCGGATGTTCGCGATGGCCTGAAACCTTCTCAGCGACGCATTCTGGTCGCCATGAACGACCTGAACCTGGGACCACGCAGTAAACATCGTAAATGCGCCAAGATCGCCGGTGATACCTCTGGTAATTACCATCCTCACGGCGAAGCGGTGGTTTACCCAACCCTGGTGAGAATGGGACAGCGCTGGAACATGCGCCAGACCCTGATTGATCCGCAGGGTAATTTTGGCTCCATCGACGGCGACCCGCCGGCTGCGATGCGTTATACCGAAGCCCGCATGACGGCCGCGGCGTCGGACATGCTGGTGGATTTGAATCGCGATACAGTTGATTTTGTCCCCAACTATGACGAAACCATCACCGAGCCGGTTGTTCTGCCGGGCAAATTCCCCAATTTGATCGTGAACGGCTCAACCGGTATTGCCGTGGGTATGGCGACCAGCATGCCGCCGCACAACCCTTCGGAAGTCTGCGATGCCCTGATCAAACTGATCGATAACCCGAACATTTCCCTGCTTGAAATCTTGCAAGTTCTGCCCGGACCGGATTTCCCGACCGGAGGTATTATCTGCGGTCGCAAAGGCATTATCGACGCCTACTCAACCGGACGTGGACTGATTACCATTCGGGCCAAACTGCGTACGGAAGAAAAAGGTAAAAAGACCATTATCGTCGTGGACGAAATCCCGTTCCAGGTGGTCAAGTCTAACATCGTCACCAAAATCGCCGATTGTGTTAATGACGGTTTGATTCCGGAAATTTCCGATGTCCGCGATGAATCTGACCGGACCGGCCTGCGTATCGTCGTGGAACTGCGCAAGGAAGCCGATCCTGATATTGTCATCAATCAGCTGTACAAATATACTCAGCTGCAACATACCTTTAGCATTATCAATATTGCCCTGGTTAAAAACCAGCCGCAAACCCTGGGCATCATTGCCCTTATGCGGCATTTTCTTGACCATCGCCGTGTCGTTATCCGGCGTCGAACCAGTTTCCTTTTGAAGAAGGCGCGCGCGCGCGCCCACATCGTTGAAGGCCTGCTGCTGGCCCAGAGCGATATTGATGAAATTATCCGGATTATCCGCCAGTCCGCGAATCCATCGGAAGCCAAGTCGAATTTGATGGCCAAGCCTCTGCGCTTGATGGAACATGCCACACTAAAACGCTTGTTGCCTGAAGAGTTCATCAATGAAATGAGTCTAAAAGACCAGTTTTTATCCGGCCCGCAGGCGGATGCCATTCTGGCCATGCAGCTGCAGCGCCTGACCGGGCTGGAGGTGGAAAAACTGGCCGGGGAATATGCCGAACTGCGCCAGGAAATCGCCGGCTATGAAGCCATTTTAAGCGATGATCGTCTGGTCTGGGATATTATTCGAGAAGATCTGTATGAAATGAAAGAGAAATACGGTTCGCCGCGGCTCACCCAAATCAGCGAAGATGCCACCGAGTTTAATTATGAAGACCTGATCGCCGAAGAAGAGATGGTGGTGACCATCAGTCACGATGGTTATTGCAAGCGGTTACCCATCGATACCTATCGCACCCAGGGCCGGGGCGGCCGGGGAATCACCGGCAGCAGCACCAAAGATGGCGATTTCATCGAACATCTGTTTGTCGCCAGTACGCATGACTATTTGTGCTGTTTTACCAACCTGGGCAAATGTCACTGGCTGAAAGTATATCATATTCCGGTACTGTCGCGCCAGTCAAAGGGCCGGGCGATTGCGAATCTCTTAGAACTGGAAAAAGATGAAAAACTGGCCGATATTTTGACCGTGCGGGAATTCGACGAACGGATGGTGGTGTTTGCCACGAGCAAGGGATATGTGAAGAAAACACCCCTGAACGCGTTTGGTAATATCCGCAAGGCCGGCATCATCGCCATTACTTTAGATGAAGGCGACAGCCTGATTGGCACCCGAATTACTGAAGGGGATGACGAAATCGTTTTGGGCACTCGTAATGGTATGGCCATTCGGTTCCCGGAAGACAATGTGCGCGCCATGGGCCGCACGGCGCGGGGGGTACGGGGCATTAATCTCCGTAACGACGACCTGGTTGTGGATATGGTAATTGCGCGTTCGGGCAGTTCTCTGCTGACCGTTTGTGAAAACGGTTTTGGCAAACGAACCGACCTGGACGATTATCGCACACAAAACCGTGGCGGATCAGGCATTATTAATATCAAAACCACCGAGCGTAATGGAAAGGTCGTGGCCCTGAAGGCGGTCTTGGATGATGATGACCTCATGCTGATCAGCGCCAATGGCATCATCATGCGAACCGGCCTGGGTGAATTAAGAACGATTGGCCGCAATACCCAGGGAGTCAAATTAATTCGCCTGGACGAAGGTGACAATCTGGTCGCGGTGGCCCGCGTGGTCAAAGACTCAGACGAGGAAGATGACTCTGAAGACACTGCTGAAACAAACAACACAGAAAACAATAAAACGGATAATTCTGAGTAATCGCCGTTATTTATAACCACAATAAAAATAAACGAAACCGCCCGAAACACAAGCTGTGACGGGATTTTTTATCGATTACTTCTAAATAGCCGTGAACCCAATGGCTATTATAAAACACTAAACCATAATCACTTAATCAAATATAATGATTAAAACCGGGTTCTCAAATTGGGCCGGGAGCAAATATTGTTTTCATGGGTGAATTTTGATATAATACCGGCTTATGGACAAAAATATGATAATCGGTATTGTGGCCGGCTTGTGTTCAGTAATTTTAATGAGCGCGTTGGCGATCATCTCGTTTTTGAGGATTGAGCGAATTGCCCGCAATGGCTTTGGAACCGCCCGCGAAACATTGAAGGACCTCAGCGGTGACAAATAAACAGCCCAAACACTCCGGGAATCAATTCTTTTCGTCAGAACCCCATGGAGAATTTTCGCGCGAACTTACCCTGTTTCATGTTACCATGATGGGCCTGGGAATGATGATTGGCGCCGGTGTTTTTATTGGTATGGGTATCTCTATTGACAAGGCCGGGCCGGGAGGCGTTGTTCTCACCTTCACATTTAATGGCCTCCTGGCAATTTTCACCGCCATGTCATTCGCCGAGTTAAGTTCCGCCATTCCTAGGGCGGGGGGGGTATATAATTTTGCCCGGATCGGATTTGGCAAACCCGCCAGCTTTCTGGCCGGCTGGATGGAGTGGTTCGCGTCCAGCACTGCCGGGGCCATGTATGCGCTGGTTTTCTCCATTTACACGTTGCGGTTTTTCGATACCCTCCACTGGCTCGACTGGATGCCGATATCCCTGGAACGGGCTGAAGTGATCCTGGCAGTGGCAACCGCCTTACTCTTTATATATATTAATTATCGTGGCGCCTCAGAGACCGGAAAAATTGGAGCAATCATCACGGTTGGTCAGACTATTTTTGTTGTTTGTATTGGCCTGGTGGGCTTATGGACCGCAATTAAAGATCCTGTCCGACTTCAAAATTTCGATCCATTTTTGCCCCATGGCTGGACCCGGCTACTGATGACGATGGGCTTCACTTATGTCGCTTTTGAAGGATATGAAGTCATCGCCCAGGCCGGCGATGAAACCATTGATCCTCGCCGTAATTTGCCCAAGGCCATGTTACTCTCCGTTGTAATTGTTACCATTATTTATATTCTCGTCGCTTTCGCAACGGTTGTTTCAGTAAGTCCGGACCATCCCGATGTTGGAAATCAGCAAGTGCACGAATGGATCGGCGGTTTTAAGGAAAAGGGATTCGGAGAAGCCATCAGCAAACTCATGCCGTTTGGTAATCTGATATTAACCCTGGCTGTGATTTTTTCCTCCACTTCGGCCCTGAACGCAACCATCTACTCAGCAACCCGGGCTTCTTATGCCCTGGGCCGAGACAAAATGTTGCCCAGCCTGTTTTCTCGAATCCATTCACGGCGAAAAACCCCTTATGGCGCCCTGCTCTGCACCGCTGCAATCGTTCTGATTACCGTTACCCTGCTACCAACAGAAGATGTGGCCTCCAGTGCCAGTATCATGTTCCTGTTTCTCTTTTTTCTGGCGAATCTGTGTGTGATCAAAATTCGTCGCGCCATGGCCGATGAACTCACCTATGGCTTTTTAATGCCCCTGTTCCCTTTATTCCCCATTCTGGCAATCATTTTTCAGATATTGCTCGCGGCATGGCTGATTCATATGAGCCTGATCGCCTGGATTATCGCGCCGATCTGGGTCTTGTCCGGTACCATTATCTTTTTTATCTATTCGCGCTCGCGTGCTGCACGAACCGAAGAAGACATTCTTATTATCGAAGAAGACGCCCACCCGCGTCCGAGCGAAAACAAATACCCCATCATGGTGGCCCTGGCCAATCCAGACCGCGCCGCCAGTCTGGTCAACTGCGCCTGTCGCCTTGGCCCGGAACGTGATGCTCACTTTGAATTAATACACATGGCAATCGTTCCGGATCAAGTCGCCTTACATGATGCACAACCCTATATCCGTGATGGCAAAGATGCCATCTCTATTGCCCAGCAATGTCTTGCTGAAGCCCCCGTTTCCGTTAGCGCCACTATCCGCTACTGCCGCGGAATCGCACGCGGGATTGTCTCGGCGATCCGTGAAAAGAAAACCCGGTTACTGGTACTGGGCTGGCATGGCAAACCCACGTCTTCATTATTTACTGTCGGTTCAACCATCGATCCAATTATTGAACAATCACCTTGTGACATTGTCGTTTTAAAAGGCATCGAGCAAAACTATCAATATCATAAAATCCTGGTGCCCATTGCCGGTGGACCCAATAGCGGATTAGCCTTACAGGTTGCGGCACGCCTGTGTGAATCATCAGAACCGGATTTGATTACCGTGTTACATGTGGATACTGGACGAGGCGCTTTCTCGCCCAGGCGGTTTGTGGATAACTTGTGTGAAAAACACGGGATCGCGCGTAATCGCTTTAAAATAAAAGTTATCTATGACAAGGATCCGGCCTCAACAATCCTGAATATGTCAGAGGATCATGATCTGGTTGTCCTGGGGACCACCCAGAAAGCGATATTCGCGCCCTTTTCTCATGAATCGTTACCCGAAGAGATCGCTCGTCGATGCTCCCGTCCGGTTGCTATGGTTAAAGCCGGTCAGGGTATCCGATCATGGATAAAGCGTTGGATATAACCGAAAATGACCTCTTCCCGCTTAGTTGAAGATTCCATGTATTTTGATCAAGACACCCTCGTCTTACACGATGCCCGCTCGAAACAATGGCTCAAATTTGAACAGCCACACGAGGTGATCTTCACCCATTCAGAAAATGACGTCTACGAAAGCATTCGTCACATAGAAGAACGTATATTACAGACGGGGCGCTACGCGGCCGGTTTTGTCGCCTATGAAGCAGCCCCCGGCTTCGACCCGGCATTCCGGGTCCGCGATCCAGACGGCTTTCCACTGGTATGGTTTGGACTTTATAACCAGGCAAAACCTTTTCAGTTGACTCCAGCCAAAAATCTATCCAAAGAACCGCAATGGGTTCCTTCTATCAATAAGGCCGATTATCAAGAGACCATTTTTCGGATCAAACGCTATATTCAATATGGTGATACTTATCAGGTCAATTATTCATTTCGACTGCTGGCCGAACCCGTACAAGATCCCTGGCAGTTGTTCTTACAAATGAACCAGAGCCAGGGTGGGCGGTATGGCGCGTATATCCAGTTGAAAGACTGGACGATCTGCTCGGCAACCCCGGAGCTGTTTTTTTATCGCAATGGCGACCACCTGATCTCTCGCCCCATGAAAGGCACCCGCCCCAGAGGGCGCTGGCCCGAAGAAGACCAAAATCACGCTCATGAACTGCGTCAATCATTTAAAGACCGGGCCGAAAACACCATGATTGTCGATGTAGTTCGAAACGACATGTCACATGTCGCCCACCCGGGCAGTGTACACGCAACCCAACTGTTCGACATCGAACAATATCATACCGTCTGGCAAATGACCAGCAGCGTTGAATGTCGCACTACGGCAACGCTGGCAAATATTTTTAAAGCGATGTTTCCCCCCGCATCAATAACCGGCGCCCCTAAAATCCGCACGACGGAAATTATCGCCGAGTTGGAAACCCGGCCCAGACGAATTTATACCGGCAGCATTGGATTTATCACACCCGGCGGTTCCGCCCAGTTCAATATCGCGATCCGCACGGTCCTGATCGATCATCGTTCTAATCAAATGGAATATGGCGTTGGTGGCGGCATTGTCTGGGACTCGGTCGACCAGGCTGAATTTGAAGAATGTGCGACCAAAGCCCGGATTCTATCCAGTCCCCGGCCGCCTTTCCAGCTACTCGAAACCCTGCTCTGGACCGACCGTGACGGTTTTGTGCTGCTGAACGAACACCTGGATCGTCAGGCAAACTCAGCCGCGTATTTTGGCTGGCAATATAACCGCAATTTGGTTCATACCCGCCTTATCGCTTTTTCCAAAACATTTCAGTCAGGCCTTCCTCAGGGAATCCGTTTACTGGTTGGTCAGAATGGTGACATTACCTTAGAACATACACCACTCGATCCCGAAAAGCTCACCCCGCCTCCCGGCCAATGGCAAGTGATTCTGGCGCCATCTCCAATTGATTGCAATGATGTTTTTCTTTATCACAAAACCACCCAGCGCCGTGTTTATGAAAATGCCCGGCAAACTAAATCCGGATATAATGATGTTCTGCTCTATAACGATACCGGCCAACTCACCGAATCCACGATTGCTAATATTGCGATCAGGCGGGACCGACAACTCATCACGCCTCCCATCTCCTGCGGCCTGCTCAACGGCACCCGGCGCGCGGCCATGCTTCAACGCGGCGAATTAACTGAAGGGATCATCACCATCGAAGAACTCAAAGAGGGCGATGAAATCTACCTGCTCAATTCAGTCAGAGGAATCTGGAAAGCCGTTTATCGCTTTAATACAATTTAGCCTTCTAATGATCTTATCGAGATCAAACCGGAATAGAATTCCATGATCGAATCACATGAAGTTCCTCTCGAAATTGTTCTATTAACATTGTCAACTCTGCGTAGGTGAGTGCGTCTTTAATCCGATCTAAATAAAGACATCTTTCTGCAACCCCTTTTAGCCGGAATCCCCAATAGAGACTCATGATTGGATTAATCCAGAGCGTGCTTCCATGTGTTCGGTCGGTAACGTGATAATCACCGTACTGCCCCTCGATCGCAGAGAGAACAGAAGTCGATACAATGCTCGGACGGGATGGCATTTTATTCTGAACAAAATAATAGGCTTCTTTATATTTTTCAACTATTGGCATATCGGGCAGCAAGGAATGTGCACCCAGATAATGTCCATTTTTCGTCAGATCTGCAACCGCTTCAAGAAACTGAAAATGACTGACTCCATGATACGCATCCACACCAAAACCAATACATACCAGAAATTTTCTGGAAATTTCCAAAGAATTCACCGCCGAAATGCTGGCGATGTCTTCTTGTGGTGTTCCCAGTCCTGTTTCATCTCCCCTCATTAAACTATCAGTTCCTCCATCAATCAGACAGATACAATCTATAGACAATTCAGAACATAGCTTTTCATACGCCTGCAGAATTCGAATTGGTCCTGTTCTATGAAAACAACACATCTCTATTTCTTCACCCTGTTGACGAAACCATTGACATAGGTATTTCTCCGGAAAATAACATCCGGGGCCCTGAGTATCAGCATTAACCATAACAGCAGCCTTTGTTATCTCTCGACCAGAAACTTTATACAAATCCGTAAATGACAAATTTGCCAGCCAGACCTCTTTACCACAATCCTTCAGATAAAAGTAAAGCGGTAAACCACAAAAAATATCAAATCCACCTCCGGCTCCAGCCAACAGAATCCGATTCGCTTTTTTTAATTCCTTAACTAACTTAAATTCCATCACTTGCCTCATAATTTTGTTATTTGTATAATTTTTGATATTATTAGATATAAATAAGAACACAATTAATGTGGTTATACCGGTAATAAAATTAAATTTCCATTTTTTTATTTTATTATCATTTGTTATCATATATTGTTATTAATTATCATTCAATATATGTCATTAGGAATAATATCATGGCAAACAAATGGTTAACTCTGGACGAACTGGCCGACTATTTACAGATGAGCCGGACGAAACTCTATCAACTAGCCCGACAGAACCGTATCCCGGCCAGCAAAATCGGCAGTCAGTGGCGGTTCGACCGCGAAACCATCGATCAATGGGTGGCTGACAGCCGACAACACCGCAGTTATGTGCATGGTTATTCCCCGGACGAAAACGCGCGTTTATATGATCAGGCCCAGACCCTGGTTGAGCTTTTACACCATGATACCCTTTTTGAACCCGGCAGCCGGGTATTAGAGGCGGGTTGTGGCGTGGGCGCCCAGACGATTACTCTGGCCGGAAAAAATCCACAATCCCAACTGGTCAGCATCGATATTTCTAAATCTTCCCTAGGCCAGGCCGAACAAACCATTCGTCATGCCGGACTGATTAATGTCCAATTTCAACAGGCCGATATTTTTAACCTGCCTTTTTTGGAATCTGATTTTGATCATGTCTTTTTATGTTTTGTGCTGGAACATCTGCCCGAACCCGAAAAAGCCCTTCAACACCTGATCCATGTTTTAAAACCCGGCGGCACCATTACCATGATCGAAGGCGATCATGGTTCAACTTTTTTCTATCCCGAAAGCGATTATGCCCGGCGGGCGATCCAGGCGCTGGTCGATCTGCAAGCCAGTTCTGGCGGCAATGCCCTGATTGGCCGCGAGCTTTTCCCAATGCTGACTCGCCTGGGACTTAAGCAGGTCCGCGTCTCGCCGCGCATGGTTTATGTGGATAACAGTAAACCCCAACTGGTCGATGGTTTCACAAGAAAAACCTTCAGCGCCATGATCGCCAATGTTCGCCGCGAAGTGCTCGAACATAATCTTATGTCGGCTGAGGATTTTGATCGCGGCGTTACAGATCTTTATCGCACCTCAGAAGAAGATGGCGTCTTTTGCTATACCTTCTTTAAAGCCTCGGGGCTTAAAGGTTAATCCAGAATTTTGAAAACCACTGTTTTGATATTACCCTCATAGGCAAACGGGGCTTGATAGGGCCCGACAGTTCCTTTTAAATCACGTCCGATCTGAAGCCCATCAACCGGCATTTTCTCCAGTGGTCCCGGAACGTTACCGCTCAGCAGCGTTCGATTTCCACCTGTCACTTGCACCGCGCCCTTTCGATCCAGAGTACAAATCATACTCTCAAGACTATCTGTACCGACACTCGTGTCCTTCAGCAGCGTTTCTTTTCCGCCATGACGCGTTACAAAACACAATACTCCACCCTGAATAAACAGCGCGTAGCCCTCCGCCGAACCGCCTTGCGCAATAATAACACCATCACCTCCAAATTGATCAAAGTTCACAGTAAAAGTAAAGGACTTACCGGCAATATTGGGGGCCTGCTCACGAGGAATATCATCGCCTGATCTGAAGGTAAAATTCTTCTTTTTACTTAGCGTTTGATTAGAACTCCAATAGGGTGTCAATGGTAAAACGTCCGCGCGTTCAGCCCACACCTTCCACATAGCCTCCAGATCGGTTGCAACTTGTGGATATTGACTTTTAAGGTCATGCATTTCAGTACGATCTTTTTCCATATCATACAATTCCCATGGTCCGTCCGCGCCTTTGGCCACCAGCTTCCATTTGCCTTTTCGGATGGCTCGATTGCCTTCATGTTCAAAATAAATCGCTGTCCGGTTGAGCGGCTGACTAGCAAACGCCGGCCGCAGGCTCAGGCCTTCCATGGGTTTTATGTTGTTTCCATGATATTCAACCGGATAGTCCGCGCCGGAGACATCGACACAGGTCGCCATAATATCAATCAGGTGGCCGGGCTCTTTAACCAACTCACCTTTACGGTCCACGCCGGCTGGCCAGTGAATAATCAACGGAGTAGACACGCCACCTTCATGTTCCCAGTGTTTGTACAGACGAAACGGCGTATTGGATACATTGGCCCAGTTCTCGCCGTAACCAATATAAGTATCCGCCGGTCCCGGCATCACCGAGGGGCCTCCCAGTACGGCCCGGCCGTCACGGGTCGTCATCGGAGGCCAGACACTGGGTTGCAACTCATCCGGCGCCATTTTGTGCGCTTTGAATTCGCGCCAGTTTTTATGATCGCTGCGCCCCATATCCTCCGCACAGCCGCCATTGTCCTGTAAAAAGAAGATCAGGGTATTGTCCAACTGGCCCGAACGACGAAGCTGCTCAACAATCCGACCGATGCCACGGTCCATACAATCGATCATCGCCGCATACACTTCCATACACCGTGCTTCCCATTCTTTATGCTCAACCTTGTCCCAGTCACCGGCCTGCTCGCTTAATTCCCAATCCGGATCAATCAATCCCATCCGTTTGAGCCGGTCAAAACGAGCTTTTCGAATCGCCTCATAACCCTCATCATAAACACCATGATATTTGGCGATGTCCTCCGGAAGCGCATGCATGGGCCAGTGTGCCGAGGTATAAGCCACATACATAAAAAACGGACGATTCGGGGTCTGCTCAAAATGGTCTTTTACATAACGCGTGGCGTTATCACTGATCGCATTGGTATAATAATAAATCTCCGGCTCGTATTCAGAATCATTCTCAGGTGTAATGAATGTATTGTCACGGCACAAAGATGTTGGATCGTAAAAATTGCCCCCGCCTTTGATCGTACCATAAAATCGGTCAAATCCACGTTGACAGGGCCAGTTATGATTGGAATCTTCCGGACCGTCAAAGCGCGTCACATGCCACTTTCCGGTCATATAAGTGCGATAGCCCGCCAGTTGCATCACTTCCGCTATCGTCACGCAATTTTGATTCAAATCACCCCGATAACCAACTTGGCCCGAATCACTGGTCATATGGCCCATCCCGGCCTGATGAGAGTAAAGCCCCGTCATCAGACTGGCCCGGGTTGGACAACAACGCGCCGTATTATAAAACTGTGTAAATCGCAATCCATTCGCCGCTAGGGTATTCAATGTCGGAGTATGTATTTCACTGCCATAACAACCGATATCTGAAAATCCCATATCATCCGACATGATCAGTAGAATATTGGGTTGGCGCTTCTTTTGTTTGCCAATCATTCCACGACAACCCACAGAACCCATCATAACACCGGTCATCCCCAATCCGGCTGCCTTCAGAAAATTACGACGGGTTGTCTGTTGGTTCGTTTTCATTGCGTCATCCTTTATAAATCAAAGGTTATTATACCCAAAAACAGCTGTCAGATAAACTCGCGGAATGATCTGTTTATTACCATCCATCCAATATTCCATCCAATATTCCATAAAAAACATCCGCCGGTTAAAACGACGGATGTTTTCTGTAATCTCTTGTAGACACAATCTTTATTCAATGGTCCATTCCAGAATGCCACCGGATAACTCTTTTTGTAACTCTATTTCCAATCGTAATGCCGTTGTCTTTATCGCATCAAATTTCACCTTGTTAAAGATATCCTTACGGCGGGCGTAAACGGTGGGATTGGATACCTCCTGCCACTGGTCGCCTTTTTGATAAAGAACCTTCCAGGTCGCCGGTACCGCACAACCGCCGGCCGGCCGGTCATCGAACCAGTATACAGAAACGGATGAAATCGCTTTTTCATCCCCAAGATCATATTGTACCCATTCGGTAGTTCCTTTTTTCGGCCAGAAAGTCATGCGTGGAATGCTCTGATCGTTTGAATTTGCCGGGATTAAACCATCTTTCATGGCATTCACTGAATCATTGGCGTAGCAATGAGACGCCGTCGCGCGCCACGCCATGGGCCGGGGTGATGCTGTCCACTCCTTTGCCTCAGCCCCCTTCCCGATAACAGGAAACGATGCGATTCGTAAGCGAGCGGCCCCCATCGGGATCAACCGTATCAATTCGATTGGCTCGTCCGATTTTACCGGTGAATCCTGTAATAATCCAACCAGACCCAACGGATCCTCATGCCATTGCGGTATCCGCTGGCCGGTGGCGATTAATTCTATCGGACAACCATCGTGGGTAAACGGCATATCATTACCCGGCCAGTCTTTTCTAATCACTTTAAAAGATGCCGTCGGTTTATCCGGATTCAATATCAGGCCATAATTCCAGGGCGATTCAGGATAAATCTCCCATGAAGGCCATAGCTCAGTACCTCCCGAATTAACGTAGTCTTCCCTAATTTTTAATGAATACGTCAACGGGCCACGATCGACCGAAACGCTGTTGTGATTATCCGCCCAGGTGCGAATCGCCAATTCCATAGGTAACTTCAATTCAACAGTATCCGACTGCTTCCAATTCCGGGCAATCTTGATATATCCCGTTGGATTCGCCGGCAGATCCTGATTCTTGCCATTTATTTTCAGCACGGGGGCTTGGCACCATTGTGGAACACGCAGATAGATTGGGAATGGGTGCGATCCTTTTAAATCGATAATGGTTAATTGAATCGTCTCGTCAAATGGATAATGAGTCTTTTGCTGAATTGTTACGGTCCGGCCATCTCCAATTTTTGCCGCAACTGTGCTGGCATTATAAAACAACGCCGCCAACCCTTTATCCGGCGTGGCCGCCCAGAGACTCTGGGCGTAGTACGGCCAGCCGTGACCAAAGTTATGTTGACAACATCGATGATCATGCGGATCCATATGAAACATCGGACCGCCATTTTGAATGCCGGGACTTTTAGAACCTTTATCTCCCTTGACCATATTGGGAGCGGTCAGGTAACGCAACGCTTTCATGTCCGCCGTCAGTGCCGCCGGCAATGAGTTAAACGCAACATCTTCACAACGATCCGCCCAGCTGCCTTCACCACAGATACGCAATAACATTTCGCATGACAGCATCATTTCGACCATTCCACAGGTCTCCACGGCCTGGCGCGGATCACCATAGCCCTTGCGGCAGTTTTCATCCGCCCCGAACATCCCGCCCGGTACCTGACCGTACAATGTCCGGATCTCGCGATAATTTCGATCCGCGGCAAATAAATGGTCTTTTTCATGAGACACCAGATAATAAGTTCCCGGCTCGCCAAACGATTGTGACATATTGACATTATGCCAGTTGGGAATACCATTCACCCAGTCGACACTGCGCCGATGAATCTTGTGACATAACGGCAATAGACTCTCATCGCCAATTCGATTATACAACCAGATTACACTGTAAAGCAGGTCACCGCCACGATTACTCGGCCAGTAACCCACCAGGAATTGCTCTTCGGGCAGGGCTTTCAGATAATCAAAATATTTTTTCATCAATTCGATCACGCGTGAATCACCGCTGAAATCGTAATAATCCTGCAGGCAAAACAACATAATGGCATTGGGCCACAAATCTTCACGCCCTTTTAAATTGGTCGCCAGCCCCGTTCGCCCCTTATCAGGCCCAAACCAGCCATCCGGTTGTTGACTATCTAAAGCGCCCTCGATCCAGATCATCGCTTCCTTTTTCATTGACTCATCATTCAATACCCAGGCTGCATTGGAAAATCCCTTGAGCCAGTAAGGCACTTCTTCCCAGCCATATTCACCCTCACCGGTCTGACTTAACCAAGCATTTTTCTCTTTCTTTAAAAAACGACTGATCTCCGTCAAGTGCCCATGAAAACCATCCGCCTGTAACCTGATTTTTTTTCCCAGCCAGCCGGCAGGCTTGACGGCGCCGGGAGGTAACGGAATAAAAGTCAATGGTTCCAGCGGAGCGCGGTTATTGACATAATGCCCCCCCGGCCCTTTAATTAGGTCAGGACCGACCACGGACACCTCCGCCGACGCGACCCAAGTAATCATTAAAACCACTGCCAGTAATTTGAATTTCATGACGGTACTCCCTTATTGATTATTGATTCTATCTACAATGAAATCGAAATCAGATCGCTATCAGATGAATGTTGAAACATCCTGAATTATGACACAAAAAACAAAAGGACGAACTAATCAGTCCGTCCCCGTTGATAACTTGTTAATTATTCTTTTAAATGTCAAGATTGGTTACTTCCAATGCGTGTTGTTCAATATAGGTGCGGCGCTGCTCAACATTATCACCCATCAGGATCGAAAATAATCGGTCCGCTTCAGCGGCATCTTCCATTTTCACCCGTAATAAGGTTCGGGTTTCTGGATTCATCGTCGTACTCCAGAGTTGTTCCGCGTCCATCTCGCCCAGACCTTTGAAACGTTTAATTTCGATTCCTTTGCTGCCCAGTTCGCGTACGGTCTTGACGATCGATTGAGGATTGGGAACATTGGTACGGACACTTTCATGATCGATCAGGGCAAACTTGGTCGGTTTCTTCTCGCCGGCAACCGTTTCTTCCTGGCGCAGGAAATAATCTCCCGGCTCGATGGCAAACTCCGCCAGCCTGGGACGGATCTGATTCAAACTGACGACTTCATACATTTCCTGAATGAGTAATCGGATATCCGACTCTTCTTCCTGCTTCTTGCGAGACAACTCCTGGCTCCGTGCCTTAAATTCCTCTTCGTTAAAGTAAAATTCCTCTTCATTGCCCCAGACGATTCGGTAGGTGGGCAATGGCCCGGCATTTTCTATGGTACGCTTTAAAAAGGCATCCGCATCAACACCGCGATTTCGCAGGACACGGATCTGCTCTTCAACTTCTATTAGAATATCCAACAGCCGTTTTATATCGTCACCTTCAAGAAACCGTTCATTGCCATCAGGTAAAGCAATCGCTAACCGGGTATCACTCAACCCTTCACTGGTTAAATACTGATTCATTTCATGTTCATTGACAACATAATTTTTTTTGCCCCGTCGTTTAATCTCATAAAGTGGCGGTTGAGCGATATAAACCGCATCCCGTACGATCAATTCCTTCATTTGCCTGAAAAAGAAGGTCAGCAATAAAGTACGGATATGGGCGCCATCAATATCGGCGTCAGTCATAATAATGACTTTGCCGTACCGCCGTTTGTCGAAATTAAAATCGTCCGTGCCGATACCTGTTCCCAATGCCGAAATAATCGTCCGGATTTCCTCGTGACCGAGCATTTTATCCAGTCGTGCTTTTTCGACGTTTAAAATTTTACCCTTCAATGGCAATATTGCCTGAAAATTCCGATCCCGGCCTTCTTTCGCCGAACCGCCGGCCGAATCCCCTTCCACCAGATACAATTCTGTTGTTTCCACATCCTTGCTGGCACAATCACTCAACTTACCAGGTAGATTGCCACCACTTAAAACGCCTTTACGTCGTGTCAATTCACGCGCACGCCGGGCAGCCTCGCGCGCCTGGGCGGCTTGAATGCCTTTACGGACGATATTTTTGGCTACCGATGGATTTTCTTCCAGATACTGACTTAACAACTCATTGACAGCCTGTTCAACAAAGCTGCCAACCTCCGGGTTCATCAACCTGACTTTGGTCTGCGCCTCAAATTGCGGCTCAGGGACCTTGACCGAAACAATGGCTGTCAGGCCCTCACGCCAATCATCTCCAGATGGCAATTGCTTTTCGTTTTTTGTCAATGGACTGTTCTTGGCATAAACATTCATTGTGCGAGTCAGGGCCGAACGAAATCCGCTGATATGCGTTCCCCCATCGATATTATGAATATTATTGGCGAACGCAATCACGTTTTCGGCATATCCGGCGGTATATTGCAACGCAATTTCACATTCCAGATTTTGCTCTTCATCACGCTTGCGTAAGGTGATCACCTCTTTATGCAGCACCTCACGCCCTTCGTTCAGGTGTTCGATAAAGGCCTGTAATCCGCTTTCATAATGGAACAGTTCTTCTTTTTCGATACGTTCGTCGCGTAAAATAATACGAACACCGCCATTCAGATAAGCCAGCTCACGCAACCGGTTTTCCAGAATATCATAACGGAATTCCGTTACCGGAAAAATCTGGCTGTCGGGCTTGAAAGTGGTGCGGGTTCCTCTGCGAGAACTTTCACCGATGACTTTCAGCGGCTGTCGGGTAACCCCTCTTTCAAACTCGATGCGGTGGATTTTGCCATTGCGATCCACTTCAACTTCCATCCATTCCGACAACGCGTTGACCGCCGAGACGCCTATACCATGCAACCCACCCGACACCTTATAATTGTTCTTGTCGAATTTGCCGCCCGAATGCAATACCGTATGCACCACCTCGATAGCCGGCTTGCCGGTGCTCTTTTCCGCATCCACTGGAATACCGCGGCCGTCATCTTCCACCGTACAACTCCCATCGGCATTCACCTGTACCACAATCGTGGTGCAATATCCCGCCATGGCTTCATCGATCGAATTATCCACCACCTCACTGACCAGGTGATGCAAACCACGTACCTGGCGGTCACCAATATACATTTCAGGACGCTTACGGACTGCCTGCATCCCTTCCAGTACAGTAATATTATCGGCATTATAACCGGATGGATTTTGCCCGGGATTCGAATTCTGTTCTGTCATATAATTTAATTCTTTCCTGTCTATGTCAATCTAAATCTTTTTGTCTTACTTATCACGGTATAAACTTACGGTCAGATTTCCCTCCTCGTCCCTCTGATACCAGGTGCCCCGGACCAGCCGGATCTCTCGAATCGATAGCCTCGGACACAATGCCCGGACACGATCAACCAAACCCTCTCTTATTATCAGATTTAATTCATAATAATGCGCGTCGCTATCCACCAGTACTCTTAATACCCCTCGCTGAAAGGTATCCAGACAACTGTGTCGACGCAATTCATCGGGCAACAACTCTTCCCAGGCCTGCGCCAGCTGGCCAAATTTCTTCTGCAACGGCGCCACCTTCTTGACCCAGAACTGCTGGACCAGTTTCCCAACCTTTAGACCTGCGACTTTTACCTTGCCCCGTTGCCCGATCGATCGCAGTCGCGCCTCTTCCCAGTAATACGACTTCGATTTATAGCTCAACTTCTTCTCTGGTTTATCGTTCATATTTCCGGATGCCGGATACTATCTGGTCATTGGATTCAAGTGCCTGGCAATTCCACCATTCACGATAACAGCCTCACTCAATCTAAACATTGACCGGCATGATTACATATTGATACTCCTTGCCCACCCGGATCAGACCCGGCCGGTTTCCATCGATCATTTCCAGCACCAACTCCGGTTCCTCAATGACACGTAATACATCCGTGACAAAATCCGGATTGAAACCTATGATAATATCATTGTCACTATATTGAATTTCAATATCCACTTCCGCGTTACCCGCTTCCGGAGTACTGGAACTTAAATGAATCTTGTTTGCGGTGAATTCAAGTTTCACGCCACGCGAACTCTCGTTTACCAACAATGCCACCTGTCGGATCGCGCTCAAAAATGACTCTGTTGATATGGTCGCCTTGTTCTGAGCGCCTTTCGGAATGACTTCCTCATAATTGGGATACCGCCCCTGAACCAGATTGGCGGCAATCTTTACCATAGAGTTGGAAAAGGTGACCTTTTTATCGGTAAAATGCAACTGGACCTTCTCTTCCGGATCCATCAATGCCTTTTCAATCGTATGCATAACCTTAACCGGAACGATAACACTGGTAGTACCATCTTCACTTTCAGGCAGGTCCGCTTTACTCAAAGTCCCGTCAATTAATGCCAAACGCCGGCCATCTGTACCTACCATTCGAATACGCTTGCCTTTGCATTCACAATAGATTCCATTGATGGCATAACGCGAGCTTTCTTTAGCAACAGCAAATGCTGTCATTCGGATCATCCGGCGCAAAATCCCCGCCTGAACCTCAATCTGTTCCGGCAACTCCTCCACCATGGCTACCGGAAAATCATCCGGATCAAAACCGTATACCATAAAATGGCTGCTCTTACCATAAACCTGGCAAGTGGCTTCATCCTGCTCAATACGCACGACATCATCTTGGGCTTCGTATAAAATACTCGCCAGACGATCAGCCGGAAGGGCAATCTGGCCATGCTGCTCAATTTCAACCTGCGGTACCCGGTAATTCACCATGATATCGCCGTCTGTGGCAATAACGTACAAACTCTGATCATCTTCGGTTTGTAGCTTTGCGCATTTGAGTATATCCTTAGGCGTTCGAGCAGGAACGATAGAAGAAGCCAAGTGAACTGCCTCATGTAACGCTGCTCGATTTATTTTTACCTTCATACTAACCTCACTGTGCCACTACGGTTCGATATCACTGTCTGGCAAATATCCAAATTTGCCAGCTGGTTATTATTATAATAATAGAATGTAAATAAATACAGTATTAGTATTCATATAGCTTGTGATTTACGTTAGGTTTATCACACAGGTATTTTAACCTGAATAATGCAAGATGTTTAGCAAAAAAAACGATTGTGGATAAACTGTTATATCCACCGTGGGCAACCTGGTTATTAGTACTGAAAACACACACTCTGCTCATTATCAGTACTGATATCAGTGATTTTTAATCATTTTTCTATCAGATATCTGACAGGTTATCCCCAATATCTAACAATGCTTTTAACAAAGGAGCCCAAAATTGTCATTTTATTCGGACGTCAATTCTTAGATATCGTCTGTTCTGATCAAAAGTAATTAATTATTCACAATTTATCCACACCATAACTCTAAATTATGCCGCCTTTTACGCGATATACTCCCTGAATCAAGGCATCTGTGCTTTGAATCCCTTCTATCTGGCTCATCGCTTTTTGAATCATCTCTTCAGCGATTTCACGTTTTTCACCTAGTTGAATCAAAATCTCTAAAGCTTCTCTTTCAATTCCAGTCAAAGTACTTTTGGGTGGCCCAAAGGATTTACTTCCTGTGGTTTGTCCACCAATGGCAAAGTCAGTTAACTTTCCGTTAAGTTCAGCAATAATCTGTTCTGCCGATCGCTTCCCGATTTCTGGTAACTGTGTTAAACCCTTGGCATCGCCTGCTTCAATACATGCCGCAATATCTTTTATTGGGCGGTCCAGGGCGCGTAATGCCTTTCGTATACCGATACCCTTCACGGTTATAAATTTCTGAAAAAATAACTTGTCGCGTTGTTGTGGAAACCCTATCAGGCGAGGAATCAAATTACCTCCTGCGGCACTCCCTTCATAATATTCCAGACAAAATAATGTGATCTCTCTCCCAACTTTGTTGCCAAACTCATGAATGGCATATCCGGGAATCATCACCTCATAACCGATATGGCCGGCCGCTAAAATCAACAAGTGATTTTCCCCATCCAGTTCTGCCAGAATTCCGTTTATTTTCGCAATCACAACAAGTTACTCACTATAACTTTGGTTATTTTTCATTTTGTCAGGTGCTCTTAGATTATACCGACCAGTTTTCATTTTTCAAAATTCTATCTGAATACTCTTTAAATGTTGGATCTGATTATGAATTTTAAATAAATAAACTATTTATTTGCAATAAGATACATAAGAATGGTTTGTTATGGATAGATTCTTGTTAAATTATGTATACCATTAACGATTGATAATGTCCGCCAAGCCGTGAAATAAGTCTTTTACAAGTAAAAACTTGGTTTGCCAGCGATTGAATACTTCCATACCCGATGGGTATAAATTGATATAGACAAACAGCCAGGAATGGCTGTAATTTGAATTTCTGGGTAATTGACAGAAACCTGTTGAAAATTACCATAATTTTCTATGTGTTTATTGCTGGATATTGGAAAGGCAAACGATGAATCAGGAATCACTAAAGGCAATGCTAAAAGCCGTGCAAGCAGGCCAGCTGGATATCGATAGCGCTATCAATAAACTGCGGCAATTACCTTTTGAAACCTTGGAGTATGCCAGCATTGACCATCATCGTGCGATACGCTGTGGAATGCCGGAAGTGATCTATTGCCCAGGAAAGACGAATGAGCAAATAATCAAAATATTTGAAAGATTAGCCCAACAGGGTGGCAATGTGCTGGCCACCCGGGCAAATCATGACGTGGCCCAACAGGTAATGTCATTGATTCCGGAGGTTCAATATTCTCAAGCTGCCCGGGCGATCTGGTTGCGGCAACAGGATCCTCAACCCTCCAATGGACATATTGCAGTTGTCTGTGCCGGCACGAGTGACATTCCAGTTGCAGAAGAAGCCCGAATCACCGCGGAACTGATGGATCAGAAGGTGGAAAGTATTTATGATGTTGGGGTCGCGGGATTGCATCGGCTTTTGAGCCGTTGTGAACAGATACAAAGCGCCAATGTCGTCGTCGTGGTTGCGGGTATGGAAGGCGCCCTGGCTTCCGTAGTGGGGGGGCTGGTAGCCGCTCCGGTTATTGCGGTCCCGACATCCGTAGGCTATGGTGCCAGCTTTGGCGGTATAGCGCCTTTACTCACTATGCTCAACAGTTGTGCGGCAGGAGTTTGTGTTGTCAATATCGATAATGGCTTTGCTGCCGGTTATTCTGCGGCCCAAATAAATCGATTGGCAGGAAAATGCACAGATTATGCACAATCTCACATGAAACAGGATTAATATGATGAAAGACCGTATTCTTTTGTTTGTAATTACCCTATTCTTTTCCCATGTTACCTTGGCACAGGAGCCCACATCCATCAGTGATGCATGGATTGCGGTAGATGCCATTGGCCGATCGTTACCTGAATATCAGCAAGTGGGCGCTTCGCAAAAAGATAAGTATGTCGGGATTTTCTATTGGACCTGGTATGGTAGCGGACACGCCAATCCTGGTTATGCCAATATCGAACAAATTGTCAGTCAACACCCTGACGCGATCAACGATTATAACCATCCAATATGGAAAACGGTGGCAGGTTTGGCCGCTCATCATTGGAGCGAACCCTTGTTTGGGTATTATCGCACTACGGATCCATGGGTTTTACGCAAACACGCTGAAATGCTGGCGGATGCCGGCGTAGATGTGGTTTTTTTTGATTGTACCAATGGCACTTTTACCTGGAAAGAGAGTTATGATGTGTTGGGAGAGGTCTGGATGAAAGCCCGCCAGGATGGTGTGCGGACACCCCAGATTGCCTTTTTGTGCCCATTTGGTCCATCCGAAAACAGCCGGATCATTGTGAAAAATCTGTATGAGGATATTTATCAACTGGGCCGTTTTCGGTCTTTATGGTTTGAATGGGAAGGTAAGCCGCTTATTCTGGCCTATCCGGACAATATTCCTGATCCAATGCGATCCTTCTTTACGTTTCGGCCCGGCCAGCCGGGTTATCGATGTGGCCCGGGCCGCAAAGATCACTGGAGTTGGCTGGAGGTCTATCCGCAACACGGATATGTTGAATATCAACCCGGTCAGTATGAAATGGTTTCTGTTGGGGTAGCCCAGAATGCCACAGATGCCCTGGTCCCGGCGGCCATGAATAGTACCGACCAGGTCTATGGCCGCAGCTATACCCATGCGCATGGCTTTGACCGGTCGCCCCGGGCTGTTCAGCTCGGATTGAATTTTCAGGAACAATGGGAGCGCGCCTTTGAACTGGATCCCAAATTAGTTTTTGTCACCGGCTGGAATGAATGGGTGGCCCCCCCCCCCCGGCAGGTTCCCAAACTGGCAGGGAACAGAAAACGCCTTTCCTGATCAGTTTCGGATAGAATACAGCCGGGATATTGAACCGGTAAAAGCCGGCATAGCTGATAATTATTATTATCAGTTGATAGCGAATATTCGCAAATTTAAAGGTTTAAAACCACCGCCGGGGGTGTCGGATACGGCGACAATTCAATTAGATGGTATTTTTAGTGATTGGAATCTGGTCAAACCGGAATATCGTGACCATCGGGGCGATACTATGCATCGAAATCATCGCGGCTATGGCGATTTGGTGTATACCAATTCATCCGGCCGCAATGATATCGTCTGTGCAAAAGTGGCTCGAGATAGTCAGTATCTTTATTTTTATGTTGAAACCGCTGAACCCATCTCCAGTTCAAGCGATCCCAATTGGATGATGCTGTTGATTAATATTGACCGGAATATGAAATCTGGATGGCAGGGATACGACTATCTGATTAATCGTACCCGCAATACTGCTGGCTTGGCGTCTATTGAGAAACATCAGGCAGACTGGACCTGGCAAAAAATGGGCGAAACAGATTTCAGGATAGTTGATAACAAAATGGAAATGAAAATCGCCAGAAAATGGTTGATCAACCAGACGAATAAATCGATTAACTTTGAATTCAAATGGGTCGATAATATTCAGAATTCTGGCGACATTATGGATTTCTATATCAGTGGCGATGTCGCCCCATCGGGTCGCTTTAATTATGTGTATCAGGTCAAAGACGACGGCATTCAATAACAAGAGCAGAACAAGAAACAACAGGTGTGAATAACGCGATTGAAATTGAAAATCTGACGCGCTTTTATGGCAAAAGAATGGGAGTACAGACCCTGACATTCAATGTTCGGGCGGGGACTGTTTTTGGATTCCTGGGTCCCAATGGTGCCGGCAAAAGTACCACAATCAAAATTCTAATGGGATTCATGCGTTCCCATAGTGGCGGCGCCCGGATCTTTGGCCTGGATTGCTGGCGTCAATCCGCCGACATTAAAAAGATCGTTGGATATCTGCCGGATGATTTGCGCTGGTATGATTGGATGACACCACGGCTGGCGTTGAAAATTGTCAGTCAGGTACGCCATCAGGACCTGGTCCAATCTGGAACGAATCTGGCCGATCGATTTAACCTGGATATTAACTTGAAAATCGGTCGCATGTCGCGCGGTACCCGTCAGAAAGTTGGTTTGGTACTGGCTTTTGCTCACCAACCCCGCCTGCTGATATTGGATGAGCCTACCACGGCGCTCGATCCGTTGGTTCAGGAACTGCTGTTCGATTATTTGCGTGAACAGGCGGATAATGGGGTGACCGTGTTTTTCTCCAGTCACACATTAAGTGAAGTTGAGCGTTTGTGTGATCATGTTGCCATATTGCGACAAGGTAAATTGGTTGCGGAAAACAGCATGATGGATCTGCGCCAGCAGGCCGGTCGGCGCGTCCTGATACAATGGGAGCCATCCTCTCATCTCCCGGAACAATTCCCGGAAGACCTGATGGTAATACAATGTGATAATCATGAATGCCGCGCTATCTGGCAAAAGAACACCAGGGATCTGGTACAATGGTGCGCCAGGCAGCCGATCGCTGATCTGGTCATTGAGCCACCCGACCTGTCAGAGATATTTCAGAACTATTACCGGGAGACCCTGTCATGATCAATCGGGGTTTGTTACATAAAGGGTATCTCGAGTCAAGATTGGTAACCGTTCTATGCGGCATTGGTTTTATTGTTGTGGAGTTATTGTTGAGTCGTTTACTGCCGGTGGTAGCCAAACAATTCCCTAATGCCCTGCAAATGCCTTTTATCCGTTCCATGATGAAAACCCTGCTGGGCCCGGCCATTGGCGATCAAATTGGAATCGAAATGATTCAGTCGCTGCTTTGGGCTCACCCGGTGGTGTTATTATTGCTTTGGGGACATGAATTGGCCCTGGGGACGCGACTGCCAACGGCGGAGTTGGATCGTGGTACCATGAATGTGGTGATGAGCTGGCCGGTTTCCCGCGCCAGGGTTTATATCAATGATACCCTGGTATGGATTGTGGCCGGCCTGGTCGTGCTGGTTATGGGCCTGACCGGGCACCTGATCGGCCGAACCTATATGGAACCCCATCTGCATCTTGCCCCGCGGACGATTATGATCGTGATGATTAATCTGTGGGCGCTCTATTTGTCGGTTGGCGGCATGATCTACCTGGTTGCGGCGCTCTCGAATCAACGCTCTCAGGCGGCGGGTATCTCATTTATTCTGGTTCTGGGATCGTTTCTGCTCAATTTCCTGGCCCAATACTGGCCGGCGGCCGAACGGGTTGATTTTCTGAGTGTATTGACCTACTATCGTCCCTTCGCGATTATTAAAACCGGAACCTGTCCGCTGACAGATTTGTTAATACTCTGGGCGATAGCATTCTTTTGTTGGCTGGCCGGTCTTTTTGTTTTCAATCGGCGTGATCTGTAGTTTTTAATGACTATATCCGATCGGCCTTAAATTGAATTTCAATAGTATCACCTATCGTGTAATCGCCGCGGATCGGCAGCGTTTCTCCCTTATTGCCTTTCATGGGCTCCAGCCCTTTGTGAACGGGTACCAGAATAAAGTTATCTGTAATAACCGGATGGTATGAACCCCCTTTAAGCAAATCGATGTTCTTAATTCGATGGGGCAGCAGTTCAATAACCGGCCGGTTGTCCCAGTCACCTTTTTCCTGCCCGATAATTTTGAAGGTATAGATTCCATCTTTTTCGGTTAATTCCTGACGCCAGGGCAGTTGTCTGGGCGTCATCTTCACTGCCCAGGCCGGGTCACCATACAGCACCACAACATCACGGTCATAAACCAGACCGCGTTCCTTGCCGCCGCTTTTTTCCAGTTCGTAAACCAGAGCCAGGTTATTGACATAATTGGCCTGGGCCAGCGTAAATCGACCCGCTTGCAGTTCGGAAAAATAGTCTTTGACACCCCAGCCGCCATAACCATACCAGGTAGTAACAGTATAACCCAATAATTGATACACCCCGGCGGAATGCATAAACGCCAATGCAATACAGTTTTCATCAGAAATATGTCCCAACAGGCAGTTACCAATCGCCAGTAATACCCTGGGGCCGGATGAATTAATGGGATGTTTTTCTCCTTTCAGGTCCTGTCCATAAAGTGTGCCCTGGTCACACAGATAACGCCCGCATCGATATCCATAACCCGGATTCCAGTCTTTTTCGGTAGCATGACCGCTGGTGATCCAGACATCCGCTTGATAGGTGTTCATGTCCTCGGCGATAAGTTCAGTGATATCTGTTGGACAATTTATTTTCTCAATAGTGCCATCCGCCCGCTTTTCCCATAATTCATTGCTTTTTAATTCATTATACATTTTGCCGGTTTCATAGCCATCCATCGGCGCCCCAACCGTAGCCGTTAAAATTCTTTTAGCCTCTAACGCTTCACGATGACTGGCGATTCGCCGGGCATCGTCACTATTGTAACCGGTCAGGATGGCCCAGATAGCATCGGTATAGGGATCCTCATCCAGTTCTCTCATCATTTGATGGATTTCAGTCACAAAATCCCGGCCGGCTTCTGTGGGAGTCGCGACAAAACAAACATAATCTGGAAAGAGATCTTGTAGTTTCCCAAGGCACTCTTTGGGCTCTTTTACCCATTGGACCACATTGGCGTGATATTTTTCCTGTAAAATGCTAACCGACTGTTTCCAGCCGGCATCAGAATTCGTAGCAGCGCTGACCACAACAACATATTTGCAATCTTGCATTTCACGTTCATTCAGTATTTCACCCCACAAACAGGTTCCCATTTCCGCCATCAATATGATGGTTATTATTAATCCTGTAATAAACGTTGCATTATGGCTGCTGCGCTGTCGTTTCATTGAAAATCCTTCAATCATTAACTCAAAGGTGACAGTTAATATCAATATCAGTGAATACATAAACTATATCTTGCCATGCCTTCAATTTAAATACCAAACTTCTCGAGTTATAGAAAGTGGGCATATTTTGTGATTTAGATCACATAAAATAACTTACCAAGTAGCTATGATAACGTCATTCCGATGATGAACAGATTCGGCCTGATTACAAGTGTGTTTTTCCTAATCGTTTATTTCATAAATACTTAGTGGAGTTTTGTATGATCCCGCGTCAACGCGTTTTAAATGCCGTACGATGTCAGGAGATAGATCGTGTTCCATGGATCCCTTTTGTCGGCTGCCATGCGGCCTCCTTATTAGGATTGTCCGCGGAAACCTATTTTCAAAATGAAAATCACATAGTTGCCGGTGCTGCCGAGGCGGTTCGTCGCTATCAGCCCGATGGCTTGCCGGTCACATTCGATTTACAGCTTGAAGCAGAAGTGCTGGGTTGCGAACTGATCTGGGCCAATGATAACCCTCCGGCCGTTGTATCCCATCCCCTGGCGAATGGCACGGCTTTGGAGGATTTGAAAATACCAGGAGCAAATGAAGGACGCATCCAGTTGGTGCTTCAGGCCGCCAGACAAATTCGAAATAATCATCCGGATATCGCCCTTTATGGTTTGATTACCGGCCCATTCACACTGGCATTACATCTGCTGGGGACCGATATCTTCATGAAAATGTTTGATGATATCGATGAAGTGAGTCGATTGATGGTCTTTTGCCGGGATGTCGCGCTGGCCATGAGTCAGTATTATATTGATGCGGGCTGTGATATTGTGGCAGTCGTTGATCCCATGACCAGCCAGATCGGGCCCGACCAATTCCGGCAGTTCGTCACTCCGTATATTACTCCGATTTTTCAGTCGATTCGCGAGCAGGGAGCGCTGGGCTCTTTCTTTGTCTGCGGCCATGCCGAACAGAACATAAAAGCCATGTGCGAATGTGAGTGTGACAACATCTCAATCGACGAGAATATCCCTTTGGATTATGTGCGGGATATCTGTATTGAAAGAGGCATCAGTTTCGGCGGCAACCTGCAACTGACCACAGTATTGCTGCTTGGTGAACCCATAGATGCCCAGAAAAACGCCATCGCCTGTCTGGAAACCGGCCGGGGCCAGGGATTTCTGCTGGCCCCGGGTTGTGATCTGCCTTATGCCACACCACCGGAAAACCTCGAGGCGATTGTTGAGATTGTCCATGATCCTTACCGCCGGGAAGTCATCGCGCGCATGGATTGCTCAACCGAAGATGAGGACCGGTTCGATTTGTCTGATTATGGTCAATTCAGCAAGGTGGTAGTCGATGTGATCACGCTCGACAGCGAAGCATGCGCCCCATGTCAGTACATGGTGGACGCCGTCAGGAAGATTGCCCCGCAATTTGAAGGGATTGTTGAGTGGCGGGAACACAAAATCAAAAAGAAAGAAGCGCTCAAATTCATGTCCAGCCTGATGGTACACAATGTGCCGACAATCTGTATTGATGGCCAGATAAAATTTGTGTCGCGCATTCCCGCCCGCGATGAACTGGTCGCGGCGATTCAACAGCGTATCAATGAAAAGTTCCGCATGCGCCTGCAAAGTCGCAAAGGCTGTCTTTACCTTTTCGGTCATCAAAAAGATTCTCTGGCCGCGCTTGACAGCCATGTCCGACAGGCCGTAACAGAACTGGCCGCTGATGTCGATATTGTCACCATTGAAGAAGATGACAAAATTCGCAGCTTTGGAATATTGCCCGAACAGACCCCGGCGGTCGTTTTGGCCCGTTACCAGTTAAAATCAACCCGGCGAGTGCCGGAGGTCAGCATTATCCGTGAGTGGCTGAAAGATATTTAAGGGGGCAGGATGATTCCGGTATTGTTGTTAACAGGATTTTTAGGTTCAGGCAAGACCACACTTTTAAATCATCTGCTTGGCCTGCCCGAACTCGCCGGCAAGAAAATCACATTGATTATCAATGAGTTTGGCCGGCTGAATATCGACACCCATCTGGTTAGAGAAGGCGATTACCGCAAGTATGAGATTAATAAAGGCAGCATTTTTTGTGTCTGCACCAAAACAGCCTTTATTGCCGCGGCCCGCGAGATCGCCCTTGATCCGCCCGACTGGGTCATTATCGAGGCGACCGGCATTGCCGAAACGGCCGATATCGAAAATTTTATCCACGAAGCCCTGCCCGATTCTCCCTTGCAGGTTCGCGCCTGCCTTGGCCTGATCGATGGCACCAATTTTATCACCTTGGCTGCCACCATGAAAACGGCCCGGCGTCAGGTAATGGCCGCCGACGGCCTGATCTTCAACAAGACCGACCTGGTCGAACCGGCCTCACTGGAACAGGTTCGACAGGTTGCCGCCCAACTCAATCCCCGGGCAGCCAGACTGGAAACGCGGTATGCCCGGATACCTTGGGATTTTATTGAATCGCTCGTACATCAGGCCCCGGTTCAGCCCATGTGCGGATGCCGTGATGATACGATCTACACGATGACCCTTGAAACCGACCATCCCATCACGCGCCCCCGGCTCGAACACTGGCTGCACGCCCGCCAAAACGAGTTACTCCGCCTTAAAGGCAATGTCCGTCTGAATGACGGCGCGAGCTTTGTAGAACTTGCTGCCGGGCGCACCACATACAAACCACCCGTCGAATCGCTGGGCCGCCAGACTCGCCTGTCCCTGATTGCCTGGAATATCGAGAAAGAGATCATTCAGAGCGAATTCGACGGGCTTTATGCCGTTAACACATAAAGACCTCACCCACTGGCGCCTCAAATAACTAATCCCACATTTTATCGGCGTACCGATACCTTTTTTTCCGATTTTTTATACGGTTTTTTTCGGTAGATTGTCTTATAGTTGACTTCTGGATAATACGACTGTCACGACAATCGGAACATAAATGCAACCATTTATCGATAAACGGCTTACCCGCTCCTATAACCACAAAGATCCCCAGGCGCTCAGGCAGATTTATCTCTGTTATAAAGATGATCTGCTCGGATTAGCGCTGGCATTAGTGCATGATCGGGCCGAAGCGGAAGATATTATCCATGAAGTATTTACTCAATTGATAGCGTCTTTTGGACAGTTGTGTATCGACCGAAGCGTGAAAGGTTATCTTCTAACCGCCACCGCAAATACCGCGCGCAACCGGATTGCCAGGCGATCACGACAGGCCACTCTCGAACCAGAGATATCCGCCCGGATCGACTCCAGTACGCGTCAACCGGACCAGGCGCTGATCATCGATGAAGAGTCCGGATTATTAATAAACGCGCTGGCGCAACTGCCTTATGAACAGCGAGAAACCATCACCTTGCGACACTACAGCCGGATGACCCTGCGCCAGATTGCCGAAATGCGTCATGAGTCGGTCAATACCGTCCAGGGGCGCTATCGCTATGGAATTCAGAAACTGAGGTCACTACTCAATGGAAAACTCTGATATGCGACCGCCAGATAATCAGATAGACCGTCTCTTCGATAATTTAAAATTGACGACCAGCGCCTCTCTGGATCACCAGATCGAGCTGGAAATCGAACAGGCCCTGAAGCGGCATGATGTTTCATCGAAGCCGGCCGCGAAACAGGGTCTATGGAGTATGATGATGAACCAACCAAAAATTAAAATCACCGCCGCCCTGATCGCGGTGGTGTGTATCGCCCTGGCTTTTGTCTTTGTAGATAAATCGCCCTCACCGGCATATGCCATTGAACAGTCGGTCGAAGCGATTAATGCGATTAAATCCGTTCATTTTAAAGCCGAATTTTATAAACAGGGCCCGGTGGAATGCTGGATGCAATTTGATAATCCACGGAAAGGGCCCAGCCATATCTGTTTATTTTTACCGGGCAGCCCGTTGCGCAAGATCGACATACCCGAAGGCAACTGGCTCTATAACAGCGTAACGAATCGTAAATTCAAAACATTACGCGATGAACGCCGGAAACAATGGTATCTGGATTTTGCCTCTTTTTTCCGCGACAGCCTGTCAGCCGCCGCCCGTAATGATCAGGTGGCGATCGAAACCACTACCGATCCGGAGTCACAAAAGGACCGGATTGTGGTCCGGGTAACCGAATCCGATCGTACCTGTGAATATACCATTGATCCGGTAAGCAAACTGCCGCTTGAATTTACCTCCTCCGAACTGGAACCTGAAGACCTGAACAAATGGATGCGCAAAACCATTGCGGTTAAGAATATGTCATTTATCGAATATAATCAACCGGTGCCGCCGGGGATTTTCAGCTTTCCTGACGATGCCGAAGAAGTAAATGATGAAATCGATATCATCATCGAGCCCGGTAAAGGGATGGCTATTCCTGAGGGAATGACCGAACCACAGGCCTGCCGGGAACTCTTCAAGGCCGTAGTCGCGGCCATGAACGCGTTCGATTTTGAACGGGTCAGCCAACTCTATTTCCCCTTTGTCGCGCCACCCAAACCCGTCGTCGATAAGCTCCGCTCCGATGCCGCCGGTCAACCCATGATCGAAATTCTTGAAATAGGCGAGCCCTATCAAAAAGACAATTACTGGTTCCTGCCCAACAAAGTACGTGAATTTAGTGGAAAACTAAAAACCGACGAGGTCCGGATCAAATTTTTCGAATTCAATCACCAGCGCTACTGTATGGTAGCTTTTCCGGATTAATTATCACTGACCTCAAAGTTCTTTAAGCGCTTGACGCGCTTCTTTCAGGCCGCTATCCGCGGCCTTTTTCATCCATCTGCGAGCGGCAGCCGGGTTTTCAGTCACCCCTCTCCATTGCCTGATCGGGCTGTTCCTTAAATGTCATAACATACCGTTTTTGTCGTTTTGTTTTGCAATTCCTCGGGAAGTTCATAAAATTATACGATAGCTGATCATATAAAAACTCATTTTGTTGGGCGCCTCCAATATCAGTTGTGAAATAATATGAATGAGTACTCGTTTGATAAATATCGTACAAATTGCTAATCCCATACCAAAGGCATATCAATGAAAATACGCGCTCACCTGATTCGGTTAATGATTGTTTCACTGTTTCTGGGCCAATTGGCTCAGGCCGCCTATAAAGTCAAGCCAACCGAACTGCTATTCCATCGCCAGGCCGTCAAGCGGATGGTTCTGGATGACTCCCAGTCCATCCTGTTATCAACGCTCGATCCGGCATCGATAGTGGGGTTATCGGTTATGCACCCACAGACCACCTTGTCCGGCCGGCCTCTGTCATACGCCATCCAGGGGGATGCCCTGGCTATCACCGCAACCCAGGCCGGCGAATCGGCGCTTTGGGTGGGTGGTTTCAATCCATACGCCCTGTATCTGCTGGATATCCAATCGGTTTCCGGAAGCGGCGATGTGGGAATTGATTTCGCGCAGCAGGATATGAGTCGCCGCCTGATAGTAGTTTGTCGATTCGATCAGGGCCGCTGTCGCGAATTGCGCTGGCAGGTGCAAGTGGATGGCAAAACCGTTGACGATCAACCCCTGCAGGCCGATGGATTTCAAATGCCGGCCCTGCCGTTTCGCCTAAAAGTTCAGATGCTGGGAACCGGATTTAATGTCCTGGTTGAAAAAGATGGCCGCCACCAATTGGCCGGCCGCGCCGATATCGCCAACCATTTCGACCTGCGCCGCAAAGACCTCTTTCGCCAGTTCAACTGGCGCGTCCTGACCGGCCTGCGGTCGGATACCAAAGTATTCCTGGGCCGGGCTAACGCGGCGCTCTCTCCAGGGATTGGCCAGGCGGATATCCGCACAATCAATTATGAAGATGGCTCGCCCATGATTGAAGGTGGCCGGCTCTGGCTGACCATGTCCGTGCGCGGCGGCGGCTTGCAGCATTCCCTCCAGGGTGTGTTCAGTATGGATCCTACTGTATTCGATCTCAAGTTTGAAGGCGCTATTCTGTTTGACCGGGGCGATGGCCTCTGGCGTAATGAGATGGCCTCCTGTATCATATTCGACCGGCGTGACCAGAAATGGCGCGGCTGGACGACCGGGTTTTCTGCTTATGCCGATCCAGCCCGCCAGGAACAAAAGCAGATCTGGGCCGTTCAATCCGAACGCGACCCACGCCGTGGCCTGGTTATTATGTCGGCCCGTTCCACCAGACTGATCGGTAACTATGAAGACACCCACACCCTGTTTGATGCCCAGGCCAATAAATGGCGCATGTTGCTCTGTGAAAATCATGGCGGTTATCGCGCCGTTATACGGGAATCGGATCACTGGAACGGCCCCTTTGAGACGATAGCCGGCCCGGTCACCGTAGATACGACCGGCACGCAACTCCAGATGTTTGATGGCGTTCGCTATGCGATCTTCGGCAGTAATGACCGGTGCATCTATTGTTACAGTTATCCCGACCTGAAACCCATCGGCAAACTCAATCTGGATTTACCGCCCTGGGATGACCAATCAGGCACCCGCGTCTGGCCCAACGTCGTTCCCTTGCCGGAAGGCTATCCGGCCGATTATCTGGCGCTGACCATGGACCGCTTCAATTTCCCGGGAATGACCGGAGGCAACTGGACCTATGGCGCGATGTACTTATTTTACGCCGACCGGCCCCAGATGCCCGATCCCGATCCGGGCCGCTTTGCTAAGGAAATTGCCGCGTTTGCCGAACAGGACCGGAAAGACCTGTTCCCCAAAGGCGGCATCGTTTTTGTCGGCAGTTCCAGTATCCGTATGCTCAATATTCCCAAGTTCTTCCCGGATATCAACGCCCTCAACCGGGGTTTCGGCGGCTCGCATATTTCGGACGTCAATCATTATCTGGAAGAAACCGTGCTTCAATATGAGCCCAAAACCGTGGTGTTTTATTGCGGCTCCAACGATGTCTGGGCCGGCAAGTCACCCGCCCAGGTCAAGGAAGATTTTGATGAATTCTGCGGTCGGCTCTTTAAACGCGTGCCCGATGCCCGGCTGATTATATTGGCGCTGCGCCCCAGCCAGAGCCGCATCACCGTTATCGAAATCGAACGTCAGATGAACGATGTTTTATTGACGTTAGCGCGACAGGATAAGCGGATCGATTATATCGCCGAATCGTTTGATCGCTATCTGGATGCCAATGGTCAACCGATCTCCGAGCTGTATTTGAATGACCAGCTCCATCTGAATGATGCGGGCTATCGTATCTGGTCCGAGGTGCTGACGCCGTTGCTGAAATAATTTGGATCGCTTGAAGCCCTGAATAGATTTTGAGCAGAACCCGCAAGGGCCGGCCCCGCGCGAATGAGCCGCCAGAAACCCGTCGGCCTGTCGTACTTGGCCTATCTGGTTCGCTTGTGCGCCACTACAATCAGGGTTTGAGGATGTTGTTGCGATTTAATGACGGCCCCGACTTTATAGCGAAAGAGATACATAAAATACTGGTACACATGTTTTAACCACGCCCACATTTTCGAGCGGGGGGTTGCTGGATAGGACGCCGGGGTCGCGGGGTTCTTGTTGTTGTCTGCCGGCTGATCGGTTGCCCTGGCCAGATGTTTTTGGGCGCCCATTACCAGCTTTTCCGGCCACAATTCGAGCAGGATCGAATACCGGTAAATCTTCAGCGCCTCAAATCCGCTCCGTGCCAGGATCTCTTTGAGATTTTCAATGGTGAAGAAAAACAGATGGTCCGGATATTGAAAGCTTTTGATCCAGCGATAATATTTTGGCGCCATTTCGGCCAGGTTGCCCGTCTCGAAAATCACATACCCATCATCTTGCAGCAGTGT
>CAXXFK010000006.1:0-308890 GCA_963663965.2 Sedimentisphaerales bacterium | reverse complement strand
GCTAGTGCCATAAACCCGGCGCTCCCGGGCCCGTATAAGCCGCGTAACCCCTGCCGTTGGCGTGCAATGAACCACCCGTCTCGATCAGCAAATCTCCTGATACCGTTAATTCCAAGGGTGTTTCTGTCGCACAGGTCACCTGACCGCTGGAGCCAATGGTTAGGTTCTGGAAGATCCGGGGACGGTTCAGGGTCAGCACACCCGATGGAATTACCAGATCATCCAATCCGATATCACCGGTTCCATTTAACTCCAGGTTGCCACCGTCAAAAGACAGGTTCACAGATTGCAGATAGCCATCGCTGTTGACCGTCACTTTACCCGAGGAGGAAAGCTGGGTACTGATGGTTTGAATCTGGCCGCCGGCACCCAGTGACAACAGACCGGAATCTCGTACCTGAACCGCTTGAGCCTCTACCAAACCGGTCACTTCAACCTGGCCATAATAGTTGGAAGCCACCGTCAGCAGGCGGGCATGCAGTTCACCGGCTATCTGGGCAGCATAATTAGAGCCGGAACCATTGAAAGTGACTTCATCGGCATGAACAACCGTTGTTTCGGATAACTCTAAGCGGGCATTGCTTACTTCGATTCGATCAAATTGGTATGTTCCTTCCAGTAATGGAGTAATCCCCTGACCACTGCTGATCAGCAGGTCACCATAACTTTGCTCGGCCGATTTAAGATACACTGTCCCGGCGCCGCCATCACTCGCCCCATTACTCCGCAAGGTACCGGTAAATTCATTGTCAGCATAATAAACCGCAATCCGGCCGCCACCCCCACGACCACTGCCATCACTGGCGATCAGGCCGCCACCCAGCAGATGCGCTACGCTCAGATAGATACTGCCGCCTGAACTCCAGCCATCGCCATTGGCCGACAGAGTACCGTTGATGGTCATTTCGCCCCCCACCGTCAGACGGATCACACCGCCGCCAGTACCATAATAACCGCCACTGCCCGGTTCCGCCGGCTCGGTAATCGAACCATAGGTCGGACCTCCCTCATATCCATAACCGCCATGACTGGCCGCCCGGCCACTACTAAGTACCGGTGCTCCCGGTCCAGTATAAGCCGCGTAACCCTTGCCGTTGGCGTGCAGAGAACCACCCGATTCAATTAACAAGTCCCCTGATACCGTTAATTCCAGAATTGAATCCGCATCATGGGTAACGACACCATTATTAATAATTGAAAGGTTTCTGAAAGAATGCTGACCATTCAGAGTAAGTGTACATCCATTGACAATAATATCTTCATTTTCATAGAAGTCATTTTCAGAAGCAATTGTTATATTGCTTGCAAATTCCAGATTATCTACATAAGTGAAACTGGCAAGATATAAATTGTTTGGTTCGGTAGGATACCAGGGCGATCGACCATAGATATCTTTCAGGTCGGGACCGACAGAAATAGTGTAATCGCCAAAATCAGTGATTGTCTGATCAAAATCGATATGCCAGAGATTATCTTCAATGTTAACAAGATTCTCGATGGTAATAGGTGAGGCATTTTCCGGTACAATGATGGTTATATCGTCTATACTAAAAGTAGCGGGATCGACCGGGGCGCCGAAAACAAAATCCATGCCATCGATCATTCTGGATGTAATTCCTGATGGTGAATGAGATTTAATGGCTGGACCGATAGCACCGTAAATCTCTACAGAGACATTATCTATACCCCAACTTTCATCCCCTAAACCTTGCAGACCTGAGCTTGAAAAATAAAATATCGGGGGGGATAAAGTATTAAATTCAAATGATAGCCGATAAACGGAATCACCATAAAATGAATATCCTAAACTATCAATAGCAATGGCATCTTTGCCAGCAGGATAATTGCCATTAGGATATTCCTCAGGATAGCTTTGATTGTAATTGCTCTCTTCCAAATTACTAAAAGTTGTACGCAAAATTATTTCATCGTCCATTTTGCATTGCCATATATCAGGCCCAGGTCCTGAAGCATTTCCATCCCATGAATCGATAAGATATAGGTCAAACGATATTGTCCCTTGAGTTATCGTTTGTTCTATTTTTGCCAAATCAATCGAGATAGTGTCATTACAGAATCGGCCTAAAAACCGCCGATTGCCCAAAGGAGTAACACTGATAAGATTATGAGACCATTCGGAACCGATTTCACCTTCAAAATCCTGATTGTACCGATAGGTATATCTAATATCAAATTGTTCTGAAAAGACATCATCTGGCCATTCCCCAAAATTGCTATCATTGTCTTGGTTCATCAGTAGGCCATCACCAATTATATTTGCACCCACGGCCAAATCGTACGTTCCGGGAATATATTGCGGATTAAAACCGATTTTCCATTCATAATCGCTCAGTGGCTCGATGGAGCTAATCTGGATAGGACCACCCGGTCCTGACCATTGAATATCATCAGATGAAAATGATGCTGGATCCACAATACCATTAAACAATAAATAAAGACTAATAATGGATCCGGGAACCTGGGGATCATCGTTCGCTTGGGATCTTATAACAGAAACACCTTTGAGAAATTCTGGATCCTGTGCCATCCAAAAAGGTCGCTTATCAACAGAACCAGTAAAATCGCCTAATTTGATATTATGGTGATAGGATGTGGCATCAGCAGCTACAGTTCCAATGGACTCGTTAAATTGGTAATATCCCACTAATCCGTCTTCATTACCGATTCGCGGTTTGCGATAAAAGCACATCATTTCAATTTCAGAAAGGGCGCGGTTCCAGATACGGATTTCATCTATTAAACCATTAAAAAAGTTGGTACCATTATTATTGGCGAGGATGACATTACGCTTATTTGAATATGACCCGCATTCCAGATCAATTTTACTAGCCGCCCGATGATCATCAATATATAATTCTATTTTCATGCCGCCCTCTTTCACCAACGCAACATGGTGCCAGCTATTATCGTTTAAATTGGAACCGGCACTAATAGAATCTACATGAACACCGTCTGAGCAGGAAGCAGTCAGAGAACCAGTTGAATTCAGACTAATGGAATAGGGATATCCAAGGTTGTCATTATACTTTTCAATTAATGACCCGGAATAACCCGATTTGAACCATAACTCAACCGTATATGAAGAACTATTATCAAAATTAAGCTGTGAAGTAGCAGGAATATAGGCAGTATCATTCACACCATCAAATCGTAAAGAATTACCCCAGGAATTGGCAACCACGAAAGATAAGCATAAAAAAACACTCAACACAATGACCGGACATGATAAACGGTTCATATTAACTCCTCATGTTTTGCAATTTGCGGGTAGCCGAAATGAAACAATGATCAAAAGCTAAAGTATGACTAACAATACCAAATTTAAAGCATCTATAATATCGCCCAAAAATAGAATAAGTTTTATAATAACACGTTTAAATAATAATATCAACCTAATAAACAACTATCACAAGAGTGATATTTATATTCAGAAGTGATTACCCAGACAGGAGTTACATAACGACAAGTTTTCCTTGCCATTGTATTTTCAGAAATTAATACTTAAAAATCTGTTAAATAAAGTATTGTTATTGGGCATCTCATATATACAACAGCTAAAGGTAGGAAATCAGGCCAATCAAGATCGATTCAATGACAATCGAGTCCTATTGGCCGTAGTTGATATTCCATCAGTTAGTTTGGTTTTCCTTATCGGATTCGATTAAGAATTGAAAATATTTTTCATTAAGTTCCTAATACTAAAAATAATCTTTCCGCAAAGAAATAAACGGTTAAAGACATGCTCTTTTAACAACACAATCAATGGTGTCATAATTTCAAGCAATTTTTCTATCAGAATTTCTTAATGTCCCTCCAGCCATTCACGAGCCAGGATGGCAAAGTCATCAAATCCCACAAAGCCATCGCCATCATCGGGAGCCATGTCCGCCGATGGAACAGCAGGTGGATTGAGCCACTGTTCAATAAGGCAGCTTAAATCCAACACATTAACAACGCCATCTAAGTTTAAATCGGAATAAAAAGACAATCCTGCAATGATATCTGGTTCCCCAGGAGCATCTTCCCGGTTCCCAACATTGTCATAGGCAATGCTATAGAAACTATATTTCTGGCCAATTTGACCATGATAGACGGCGGTTGAGTTGGGATCGTGCTGAAGCCATAACTCGAAGGGATTATCATCAATCGAAACATAAACATCATAATCTGCGATTCCAGAAGAGTTATCAGATCCAGACCAATCCACTTGAATGTCAGTCTTATTGATCCGAGTCACCCCATCAATCACACTTTCCGGTAAATCATTATCAAGTGTATGGAGAACCAGTGGAGTGTCAATCGGATCATTCCAATCGAAATAGATGGAAGCCATATTGGTAATAACAGTTCCGCTGGAAAGGTTGTTCTTAAGCTTGACATTATAGCTCAAATGCCCATCACCCCGATGGGATTCATCATTGGGATAAAGCACTCCTAGAAGAATGTTGTCTGGAAGCCAGCCAGTCTCAGGATCAACTCCTACCATTTGCAGAGTGAGTTCCCTGGCAGCAGTATCCAATCGGATATTAATCTGGACAACAATCTCACTGGCCGATACATATTCATTATCAACTGGTAAAACATAGTTGATTTTGTATTCCTTTAATCCTGGCGGAATTGAAATGGTCTGATTGGCAAATACCAGTTCGACCAATTCAAAGGTAGTCAGGTCAAGACCGGCATCTAATGTATCAATGACTCGAATAATATGAGCAGGAGCAGTCGCATCATCCATGTTTTCAAATTCAATCGTATAAGCCATTAACTGATTTCGCGGAATATAACTGGAATTCCCATATCCCGATGGACCAAGTTTACGGTTTGGATCAACCATATGACTAATACTGCCACTGCCATCGCCTCCATCGTATCCGTTAGGGTCGGGCACATTAATATTAAATAAACCTAGATAACTTAAATAGTAATAAAATTCATTAAAGGGTATTAATGATACAACAACATCTTCAATGTCTTCAGCCAGGAAAAATGATACAGCCATTGATCCAATTTTCCACCACCTAATAGGGCTAACTAAGTCAAGAGTCCCTTTTGTCAATAAAATAGTCAATACGGTAGCATCTCCTAATGATTCCCAACATGCTTTTTGGAAATCAGCTAATGTTAGATTATTTAACCTTTCTAGTATTCTTCTTGTCCTTGGGTCAATTTCATCATCATTTTCAATTAGACCTAATGGGTCAATCATTTTAATAGGATTGTTTCTAACATATCTATAATAATTTATGTCCCCAGCAGTTATTTTGACTGGATCCATGGATATAAACCTACCAATCAATGAATCATATAATCTTTTTCTCATGTAGTAGAGTCCAGCATTTGTTTGTTCTATGCCGCTTTCTCCTACATACTTGAATGGATTAGAAACTATTTCAGTTTCGGATAGAATTAGCCCAAAAGGAGAATAATTGTAAGTATTTGAAATGGCGGCATCCTCTGTAGTTATCTCGCTGGTTGAACCAATCGCATTGAAGTGATACCAATATGAATCACCAGATTGCTCGGTCTTGGACAGCAATCCAAAACCATGCTCATATTTCGCGACCATATCACCTGAAGAATCGTATTCAGCAATTAAATTCCCATATCCTGCCGGATCAATCAGGAAATTCGTAACTACTCCATTATTATCCGTAGCAATTCGATTGCCAAGAGCATCATAAGTATAAATCCAGATTTCAGTAGGCGTTGACACCTCAATCAGGCGGTTTTCAGCATTATAAACATAAGTGGTCGTAACTCCATCTTCTGTTTTTGTGGTCATATTCCCATCTGTATCGTAAGTATAAACCGTATCGCCAACTTGTTCATATTGATTCAAGTTGTTCGTGACATAATTGGTGGAAATACCATCTTCTACAACCCTGATACGATTGCCAACCGAATCATATAAATACTCGGTAATGTTACCATCTAGATAGGTCACCTTGACGAGTTGCCCATTGGAATCGTATTCATAAGTGCGGGTTCCCGCCAGTGTGGTTTCTGAAGTTCGCAGACCAGAAGCATTATAGGAGTAGGCAAAACTGGAGATTATCGAACCATCGGGTTTATAATTGATCAAACTGATCAGATTTCCAGCCGAATCATAACTGTAAGTCGTATAGGTGTTATTGCCAAGGGTTTTCTTGACTAGCTGTCCGGTTGCATCATAGTCATAATCGACAATCGTAATCCCATCGGGATCACTTATCTGTTCCAGTTTGCCCAGAGGTGTGTATCGATAATCAACATAATATCCATCCTGGTCCGTCCTTCGAGTGCGGCGGCCTACCGAATCATACTGGAAGTCAAGCGACTTTCCGCCTGGATATTCAATGCGGATGAGCCAGTTGGTCACCGGATCATAGGACATGATTGTCATGCCATGAGAGTCGGATGCCGAAGTCAGATTTCCCGCTGTATCATAGGTGTAGATAAAGTCCAGCTCGGGAGTTGTATCGTAGTCTTTACTGGTAACCTGCCCCGAGGAATTATAAGTATAGGAGACCGTCTGGCCGCGACGATTAGTCCAGGATAATACATTACCATTGGAGTCATAGGTATAATCTTCTGATGAATTATCCGCGTAGATTATTTTAGTCAGATTACCACGACTATCATATTGATATTTCATATCATTGTTTCTAGGATCTATAATTCTGCTCAGTTGATTATGGTTGCCCTCATAAGCTACTTTTATGGTCTTCTTCAAGCCATCTTCCATACTGGTAATATTATCTTTACTATCATAAGCATAGGCAAATTGCTGGCCCTCTGGCCCTACTACTCCAACTATTTTCCCCTCGTTATCATAGATCAGATTCAATTTATTACCGTTGCCATCCCTGACTTGAGAAATCTGCCCCGTCCAATCAAAGGTATAGTTGGTTTTTCGGCCCTGAGCATCTGTTACTGCGACACTGCCTTTATTATCATAAGTAAATAATAAAGGCTCAGCGTGATTATCTTTAGAGACACTTGTGAGCCAGCCATTTTCGGAATAACTAAAATATTGGTGAGTCAAATCTGGATACTCAATTCCGGTTAGGGCATGCCGCTGCTGGATAGTCCCACTCATCTCATACGAATAATTGGTTATTTGGCCGCCAGGTTCAATAACAGTGATTAAATATTGCCCAGAAGTATCATAGATAAATTGTACGGTATAATCATCATCAGGATCAGTATCACGGGTATCGGTTATAGAGGTAATACGACCACCATTGTTGGTAAATATTATCTGCCGCCCATTTGTGTGCGTCAATCGGGCCAAATCAGTTCCATTATATGTCGCCGTGACCCTGTTTCCATTGGTGTCCTCGATAGTGCTGAACAGGCCATTACTTAGATAAGTTGTAATTGTTCCATTCAATTCCGTGACATAATAGATACCGTTGCTATATGTCAAAATACCATGATCACCTTTGGATGCCTTGAAAATACTGCCTTCTTTATCAAAGATTCTTGGTGTTCCAGTTATATCATAAATAGCAATATCGCCCTCATTATTCGTTGCCAAATGCATTTGCCAGTTGTGTCGCCAGCCACGGCCTAACGAACCAACCTGGTAACGGCGGCTGATTGGTTGCTGATAGATACGCGAAAAAGATAAAGATATTCCTGGAGCAGGGACAGTCATATCGGTTGCCCGAGCCAGGTTGTAGATAGGATTTAATCCATCTGCCTGTCGAAATGCCAAGGCCAGCGGAGTGGTCACATCAATTACATCTGCCGCGATGTTAGTGGCCTGTCCCGGTTCCCCGGTATACCATATTCGAAGTCCACTGGCAATATGAGCTAAAGCTTGTGGAAATCTCATTTGATTGACAATTCGAATATACTCTCCCCAAGTATCACCTGCCAGGGTCATATAATTTTGCCAGACAGCATCCCAGGCATCACTGCCGATCCACCATTGCGGCCTCATCGCCTCTTTATGTTGGGACCAGTCTACTGAATCAGTATTGGATTCTGAGCATACCTTCAGATGAGCTTCGATCACCCTGTCAGAAAAATTCCACGGTTGCTGACATCCCATAAAATAGACGGGGACTCTTCCTTTGTCTCCCGGTTGTAATATATAGGGGGTTGATCCAGAGCCTTTTGTTAAAAACTGAACTGAATCCGAAACCCCCTTAGGCGGCCCTCCATACCACCAGTTGCCCATTGTCCACCAGGATTCCTGAACGGTCTTATCGAGAGTTAACAGGGCCTTATCCGTCATATCTAATTTCAACAAAGGCGAGGGCATGGATGCCTGACCGGTATTTTCATATTCAATATAAACCGTTTGTGGCCAGTGATAACCCATTTGAGCCGGCATAACAACATGTGTTTCCAGATAAGGTACTCCATCTGTGACTTCAAAAATATCTTTCTGTACATATTCATAAGCCACCGGTTTATCAGAATAAATAGTACCATCACCGGATGATTTTGTTGCAACTGCTTTGGATACTATCAAATCATAACTTTTCTGGGACCACAGGGGTGTCTCCAAGTAGGCCAGCAGAGAATCAGATGACAAAACTTCAATCCTGTCAGGCTGCTGAACATTGTTCTCTGGATCATTAAATTGAATTTGGACGGTCTCATCAAATCCCCCACCGTTAATGGTCATGACACATGGACTACTGACACTATGATGGGTTGGGTATATATTGGTAACGACTATATCAGGCTGCCATGCGGATATTTCATAATAATCGGGTGATTGAGCGCTAACGGAATGGACCAGGACATAATAATGGCCCGATTGCGCGGCGGGAATTCCCACTTGAGTGCCAATATTATCTTTGGAAGCATAATCATACTGCTGCGGGGAAGGTATGGATTCATAACTGGCGTAGAGATCTGCAGATGACCCTTCGGTTATGTGGTCCAGCAGAATCAGTAAATTACTATCAGCTTGAGCTTCGACCATAAAATAATCATCACGATCATCTGTCAAACTATTTGCCGATGGCGCCATATCGGCCTGTAATTCATGCACATTTAATGCAAGTGGCCCCCAAGCAATGGCATTGTTACCTTCCTCATCCCCCTCTTTTTCTTCATTAAACAAATCCGCACGGACAATCACATAATACGATCCCGGTAATAATCCGGGTATGGAGACCTCCACCTCTTCATGATAAGATTCAGCAAGGCCCAGACCGCCTGTATGAGATGTCATAACGAGCAATGGATCATCGATATCCCAGGCAGCGTCGGTTGACAAATATACCGCATCGGACCAACTTCCGATCAAAGGAGCGCCGCTCTGATTGGCACCATCCCAGGATACCTGAACCAAATCATCTACCCATAACTCCTCTGGTTCGACAACAATATTCGAAATCTGCAAGTCGATTTCCACCAGGTTGAATGTTGCGGTAAAAATATCGTTGGGTTCTTCTGCCTGAACTTGATTACGGTTCTGATCCAGATAATTTCCTGCTACATCCTCAAAAACCGGCACCTTGGTGACAACTTGATATTGGCCATAAGTGGTCATTGGCTCAAAATACACTCGATAGACATTATTCCCAATATCCTGGATACCCGTTACGGACACCGTCCCTTGAGGCCCCAGCACATTGATATACTTGCTTTGCATGGAAGACAAACGCATTTTTTCCGAAAAGTATAAATCCAGATAGCTTGCCGTTCCGGCGACATCTCCTTGGGGGCTATATGTGACGATTCGCGGTCCGGTATGATCTATGACAAAACGGCCTCGATAAATATCATCAACCGCCTCGCCAAAGTTGCTATCCCCATCCTGATTAAGAGCGCGGCCGTCAGTATCTTTAATAGACGAAGCGATTTCAAAACTATATGTTCCCTCTGCTAACAGTTCTGACAAATAGATTCTATAAACTGAATATCCCCGTGACTCGATATGATTGACAGAACAACGGCCAGATGGTCCCGTCAGGGCCACTTTGTCAAAGGCAAAGGAGGCCAGGTCAACATCGTCATTAAATGCTATCTCGAAATAGTCAACATGGTCGGCAGTCCTGTCACTGGGCCACTGGGCAATAATATTAAAGGTTGAAGGAGGAGCATTGAGTAAGGGGGTATAATCGAGCGCCGGTAGAGAACCATTATCAGACTGATCCGTAATCTGCTTGGCTATTAAATCAGGATTCGTTGTCCCCCCACCAGTTTTGCCCCACAGCAATAATTGCCGAAGAACTTCCAGACAAAGTTACATAACCATTGGATATATCATTGTTTGTAACAGCAACCTGTGCATCGCTATGGATACTCAAATTACTCAACTGACACCAATGTAACGAACCGGTTGCTCCAGATTGATAGACTAGTGATGGCTTACCACCCCAATAATAGTCACCTTCACGATTGTAAAATTTTACTGTGGCAAAAGACGCTGATCCACCATCCTGAACCTCAATCACACCTGGACCGGATGCGGTTCCTCCCGATACATTGATCGTCGCACCATTTCTCACATAAACTCGGGTATTTCGATGAATTATAAAATTAGTTCCATATAGATTTGCAATTCCGTCTAGATAGAGATGCCAGCCATTGGTTGATATTGTTACACCAGGATAAATCACCAGTTTTACATTTTGTGGGATTGTTAAGTGGCCATTTAAAATATAGTGTGTTAATCCATCGATACCAGACAATATCACTGATTGGCTTATTACCCCTTTAATATTAATAATTGGAGCCGGATCAAGGTAAAAGTTACCAGTTATGTTACTGGTATCCAAAGCCGGGTTGGCCAGCCGAATCGGATAAGCATCGCTGAAAGTGTTGCCGGTGACCGTTGGGGCTCCGTCATTCAGTTGCAGATAAGGAATGGTACAGTCGGCAACCGTCACCTGCGAACTGCTGACCGTTAACTGCCAACTGCCGGCACACTCAGACACCATTCCCATTGAATCGGAAGTAAAGATAATGTTGGGGCTGCCAGCTCGGTATGAAGCTCCACCATCATAATACTCGAAGGCCACTTCGGAAAACTCGGCTTGGGCCGCATTCTGAACCTCAATAGTACCTGCTCCCCGTACCGTGCCGCCAGTAATTGCCAGTTGCCCTGAGGCACGAACGCAAATATAACTGCCATTATAGTCGCGTCGCATGATATGGTGCAGGATGCCACCCATACTCTCCAGATGACCGTCGACAGAAAGCGAATAGGAATTCGTCTGTAATTCCACCCCCGTGGCCAGCGTCAGGGTCGCTCCCGAGGCAATCGTCAGATTCCCTTGCATCTGATAGTAAAGGCCATCGATTCCGGTCAGTATTCTAGAAGCAGCCATCGTCGCCCCTTGCAGATAAATCCAGGGCGAAGTATGGGTATAGGTGTTACCGGTTATTCCGCTGGTATCCAAAGCCGGGTTGGCCAGCCGAATCGGATAAGCATCGCTGAAAGTGTTGCCGGTGACCGTTGGGGCTCCGTCATTCAGTTGCAGATAAGGAATGGTACAGTCGGCAACCGTCACCTGCGAACTGCTGACCGTTAACTGCCAACTGCCGGCACACTCAGACACCATTCCCATTGAATCGGAAGTAAAGATAATGTTGGGGCTGCCAGCTCGGTATGAAGCTCCACCATCATAATACTCGAAGGCCACTTCGGAAAACTCGGCTTGGGCCGCATTCTGAACCTCAATAGTACCCGCCCCCCGTACCGTACCGCCAGTAATTGCCAGTTGCCCTGAGGCACGAACGCAAATATAGCCGTAACCATAGTCGCGTCGACCAATATGGTGCAGGATGCCACCCATGCTCTCCAGGCGGCCGTCAATATAAATCGAATGGAGATTCGTCTGTAACTCCACCCCTGAGGCCAGGGTCAAAGTCGCTCCTGAGGCAATATATAAATCGTTATTCAAAACATAAATATTATCTGGGTCTGCAAAATTTGTATTTTGAGTGATATATCCATTAATAAAAATTGTATCTGCTTGAGCCCAAGAATAAAAAAACAATTCTCCAATAATAAATGAAACTAATAGAATGTTTTTCATTATTGATTCTCCGCAAAAAATAATTTTAAAGAATCCTTGTCATTTTGTTCACAATTATAAAAGAGAAAAATACACGTAGTATTAAAAATGAATAGGCGGCATACTAATGCCTAAATACATTGCTTAAAATAGATTCCTTAACGACTGAGTAATTAGCATATAGTTGATTGTAATCTTTTAAGAGAACTAATTCAACTGTGGTAAATACGGGTGACTAACACTTATTTTATTGCTTTTTAGATATTTAGACTCATGTAAAAATCACTAAGCGTTACCTAATGAACCGGTTACTTATTGGAAATTCCATCACCTGGTACATCACCCATCTGAAAGGTGCTTCCAGGAATAAAAACAAATTTACTACGTAACCATTCTTCAGCCATCAGAGAAAGATCTAAAGCATCGATATCTTTTGAACGATTTAGATCTAGCCCAGAACACCAATTGTTGATTATACAACATGTGGCCTGATTCAGCCATTGTTCTGACAGGAAGATAAAATCTCCCAGATTAATTAGACCATCTTTATTAAAGTCAACTGTGTCGTCGGGTAATATGCCTGTGGATAGACTTGCCTGGTCAGTCCCACCATTAGCTCCTATGTTTACTAATCCGCCGTTAGGTTGGATTTCATTACCAGGAGCAAGTTTGGGATTACCGGCGTCAATGCAGGGACTTAATTCATCGTTAATGACCCAATCCTTTTCCATAGGATCCCAGCGACCGACCGTGGACTTCAGATGGTAATCACCATCTAGCCAGCTATCATCGGATAGATCATCCGGTGTGTTATTAACGTCCTGCCAAAGACCGGAATCGGCAAACTGTGGATTCAGTTGCATGTTACCCATACCTGGATATCCACCCTGAATATCGCTATATTCAATGATCAGGAATGAGGCGTTATTATTGACAATTTCAGTCCCATCATCCCAAAATATTGAATTGCTTACCTTTACCTGACTGGGATCAGGATAAGCCGGGTAGAACCGATCACAGCAAATCCCGCCTCCTTCCTGACCACGATTCAAAACGCAGGTACAGAAATCTATTGTAATATTACTATCAGTTGACACAAAAAGGCCACCACCCTGATCGGCATAGTTACCCGCCAGAATCGTATTCTGAAGATCAAGTTCACTGGCATAGCAGAAAATGGCGCCACCCATCCGAGCCCGGTTACCTGTTAAAAATGAATTTACCAGAGATACCTGACACCTGGAGGTGTCCATCACACCTCCATACAAGCCTTGATTACCCTGGAATGTGCAATAATCTATATCAATAGATGCACGGTAACTGGTCATTACCCCACCGAATTGTATGGAAGAATTATTATTAAATACACAATTAACTAGCTGGGTTATGGCTCTATCTTCATCTGAGGGACCGATGCTAATGATGGCCCCCCCATTATTGGAAGTACCAAGCGCCTCGTTTATAGCAGTATTGTTTCCCTCAAACAGACAATCGAATAGCTTGAGTTCGCTGTCATAATTGGATATCGCCCCACCACGATAGGCACGGTTAGCCGATAGTTGGCTTTTACTTATAGTTAATTGACTGTTGAAATCAAGGTGAATGGCACCTCCCCTCGCGTAAGCGTTATTGTTTAAAATGTAACAGTTTTGTATCGTTAAATAGCTGTCTGCACAACGGATGCTGCCACCATCATTACTGCTAAAACCATTCTTTAAAGTTAACCCATTAAGGATTGTATCCGGATTGCCCTCAATCACAAATGCACGATGAGGCTCTGTTTCAGTACCCTGGCAGTCAATAATGGTCTCTAAGACCACTTCAGGATCATTAGGTTCTTGTGATCTTATAATAAGAGATTTACCCTGCAGGTCAATATCTCGGTTGCCAATCCCGGTATAGATCCCTGGCAAAATAATGATACACTGCTCACCATCATTGTAATTGATAGCTTTTTGAATAGTATCGAACGGATGGGCCAGAGTGCCATTTTCAAGTGGATCAAATCTGTTTGGATCGTCAGGACCTGGATCATCAGGGGCATCATTATCAACATAAAGGATTTCCTGTAACGATTGACTGGCCTGTGATGTACCGCCGTAGGCTCCTATGTTTACTAATCCGCCGTTAGGTTGAATTTCATTACCGGGAGAAAGTTTGGGATTACCGGCGTCAATGCAGGGACTTAATTCATCGTCAATGACCCAATCCTTTTCCATAGGATCCCAACGGCCGACCGTGGACTTTAGATGGTAATCACCATCTAGCCAGCTATCATCGGATAGATCATCTGGTGTGTTATTAACATCCTGCCAAAGACCGGAATCGGCAAACTGTGGATCCAGTTGCAGGTTTCCCATACCAGAGTATTCGCCCTTTACATCACTATAGTCGATAGTCAGGGATGAGACATTGTTATTAACAATTTCAGTTCCCTCATCCCAAAGGATGGAATTGCTTATTTTTAATTGACTTGGATCCGGATATGCCGGATAGAACAGATCGAAGTAGATACCGGCACCCTCACGAGCTCGGTTATAACCACAGGTGCAGAAATCCATTGTAACACTACTGTCAGTTGACACAAAAAGGCCGCCACCCTGATCAGCCTGATTACCCGTCAAAACCGTATGGTTGATATCAAGTTCACTGGCATAGCAGAAGATGGCGCCACCCATCTGAGCACTGTTGCCCGTTAAAAATGAATTTACCAGAGATACCTGACACCTGGAGTTGTCCATCACACCTCCATACAAGCTCTGATTCCCCAGGAATGTGCAATGATCTATATCAATAGATGCACGGTAGCTGGTCATTACTCCACCAAATTGAATGGAAGAATTCCGGATAAATGCACAATTTACAAGCTCGGCTATGGCTTGATCTTCATCTGAGGAACCAATATTAATGATAGCCCCCCCATTATTGGAAGTGCCAATATCATCATTTATAGCAGTACTGTTTCCCTCTAACAGACAATCGAATAGCTTGAGTTCACTGTCATAATTGGATATCGCTCCACCGCGATAGGCACAGTTAGCCGATAGTTGGCTTTTACTTATAATTAATTGACTGTTGGAATCAAGGTGAATGGCGCCTCCCCTTGCATAGGCGTTATTGTTTGATATGTAACAGTTTTGAATCGTTAAACGACTGTCAGCACAGTAGATGCTGCCACCATCGCTACTGGCAAATCCATTCTTCAAAGTTAACCCATCAAGGGTCGTATCCGGATTGCCCTCAAGCACAAATGCACGATGAGGCTCTGTTTCAGTACCATGGCAGTCAATAATGGTCTCTAAGACTGCTTCTGGATCATTGGGATCTTGTGATCTTATAATGAGAGATTTGCCCTGCAAGTCGATATCCCGGTTACCTTTTCCGGTGTAATAACCCGGCAACAAAACTATGGATTTACCTGAACTGATGGCATTAATCGCCTTTTGAACTGAGTCATACGGATGCTCCATGGTACCATCTTCAAATGGATCACTTTGATCGGGATCTCCAGGGACAGGATCATTGAGTGAATCATCGTCAACATAAAAAAAAGGAGAAAGGTTTTTGGGACAAATTTTTAAAGTCATTGGAGAACCTGAAACTGAGTTTATCACTCGGAAACCATCAGCCAGGGTATCAGGTATAATACTGACAGCCATCATTTCGTAGATACTCTGCCAGCTTTCCGGAACTTTTAATGTTAGTTTTACCAGTAATCCTGAGTTAAAATCTGTGTCAGCCGAATTGGACAGCTCAATATCCACAGTATTAGAGGGATAGCCAATACCAGCAAGTGAATCTGCCTTAATGACTATCGGCAAATCGCTGATAATAGGTGTACTGTCATCATCATCGGTTTCGTTCGGGTATGGAGAACTCCAATAGTAGGACAGATATTCCAATCCAGGTTTGGAAAAAACTAAACGAAAAATCGCTGAATCATGTATATCTGAATTGTCTGTTTCTAATCTAATGTCCAGATTAAAGCTATCGCCTGGATTGACCGTCAATGCATCAGATTCATTGTTTTGTACGAAAATGGTGTAATCACCCAACACAATACTAACCAGTAATAAATGTATTATGATTGCAAAGTACTGTTTAAGTTTCAAAGGCCACATTTCAGATCTCCAGGTTAATAAATATGTGATGGTCATCAAGCGAACTGTTGATCTTGATTTTATGTTGATTAAAAAATACGTGTTTTACGATTATTGTAGATACTGAGCCAACCCATTCCAATCAATACGAACGATACTGGCTCCGGAATAGTAATAGTCAAGCATGGACCAGAACTTGTGGTGATCTCATTGAAGCCATTCGTAAAAGAATCCGGCACCACATCCACGAATATTAATTCATCATCAAGATTCCATGTTTCCGGTACTTGCAGGATAATGCTGACTAGTAAACCACTGTCAAAATCATCATCAGCCGTATTGGATAACTCGATATCAACGATATTTTCTGGATAACCCGATCCCTGTAGGGTATCTGCCTGCAAAGCCAATGGTAAGCTGTCCCAGAGTGGTGTACTGTCATCATCATCGGTCTGGTTTAGATATGGAGTACTCCATTGATAGGACTGACATATTAAACCTGGCACAGAAAACTTCACTCTGAAAATTGATGTGTCGTGCTTATCCATGTTATCAGAGGACAAAACAATATCCAATTTAAACTCTTCGCCCGGTAGAACCTGTACCTGATTTTTACCACCAGTCATTGGCGTTATAACATAGGCGCCTGAACTTATGTCGGTTAATATGGTTTGAATTATCAACAACAATGCTAGTACTTTTAATGTCGATTTCATATTTTTTTCTCCTTAACAATGTAAATACTGTTTTCAATTTCATGAATTAGTCATTACAAATAATTTCTGAGAAATATTTCGATGGGATCATAATTTTCCATTAATAATCCTTCCTTCAAAGCTGGCTTGCTGAGAATTAAAAGATTATTGGCTTGTACTGGCTTAATAGAATTGAACAACAATGTTAGTTTCTTTAAGCTCAAATTGGCAACTAATAATCTATTTGAGAGTACGCTTGATTTTGCCGTATCGGCAGTATTAAAGTAGGAATCTTCATTCAGCGTATCATCCAAGAGTGTTGGTTCAGGTATTACCGGATCAAAAATAAATCTGGCATCGCGTCCTCGCATTGATTTAATACCTCCTACATCAGTATTGTTAATTCTGCCATCCAGATTGGCATCACTGCGTACTTGCCATTTTTCAGTTAGATCAATGGGATTGATACCACGCAAACTCTTAACACCTCCCACATCGGTGTTGTTAACACGCAAATCACCAGTCGCATCGCCTAGCAAAGAAGTCATAATCCGGTCATTGTCACTTTCCAAGGGATTGCCAGCCATATCAGTTATTCCTTCCAAACGAATCAGATAACGAGCGAAGTCCGGCAGGGCAGGATTGAAAGTAACCTCACCAACGGTATTAGCATTACGCATATTTGTCATTATTTGAATCTCAGATAAATCGACGGTATTCCCATTCAAATCGTTACCAACCACAGCGATACTATCCGATCGAAAACTATCCGTATCAATTGCTTCATCAAAAGTAATTAATAACGTGCTGATTCCCCCTTCTGAGGTACCGTTAACTAATCGAGGCTCCGAAAAACTGCCATCATCAGGAATTGTCAGTAGCGCTTCTCCAGTGTTGTGCATTTTCGCGGATTGCCAGGAAAGTATTTCAGGAGCAGCCGTATCGGGAACAATCTCAAAATCAATAAACTCATCTTGCCCACCATTTAACAGATTGCCAGACAAATCCTGAACATTGTTTCCATTAAGGACTAAAGTATAAGATCCTTCATTTAAAACATTATTAAAGTAGATTTGAGCAAATAAACTGGCTGGTGTATGAGATAGCTGGGCACCGGCTAGAGTAACAGGTGTACCATTACTGTCATATACCGATATATCTTTTATTGAAATCATAATTGACTCAGAAAACTCCAATGAGATTGTGCCATGAGAGGAGTCTGTTTCATAAGTACTGACAATAGGTGCATCATCTTCTCGAGCAGTATGAACACTTATTACCGTACTTGGTTCTGTTATGAAACCTTCATGATTGCGTACTATTGAAACAAATTTGTATTCCATGTCAGGTAATAATCCACCAATAGGAATATCAGACCAGGAATCAATCGAAATCCATACCGGTTCTTGGCTAAAAACACCATCTGTAGTCAAGTACTGCCCTGTGGTAGTACAATAAATCGCATACTCAGTGCCTTCAGGGTTGCTATCCTGTGGTAATTCTTCCAATATTAATGTAGTCTGATTTATTGTCATCAGTGAAGGCCTGTTAGGAATATCGGCCAATGTACAAACTGTTATAATATCTGACCAGTCCGAAGGCACGCTGGTTGGAGATGAATCCTTAAGACGTAATCGATAGTCATAATACTTATTTGGATATAAACCCAAATCTATGAATACGGGCATAATCTGCCATTCTGGTATAATCTCTCCATCACGTTCAAGTTGGTAGTGAACTACCCCAGTACTATCCATCCCATCTGGAGATATAATTTGAACAGCATTGGGACTTATGGCCTCAACTTGAGCAATGACATCAGTAAATTCGGGTACACGATTATCCGATAATAAATGATATCGATAAACGGAGGTGCTTCCTGTTGAATGAGTCACATGAACAAGTACAGAGTGCCAACCAAAAGCATCTGAGGGTACAAACCATTCAAAAAGTCCCGATTCATTTAGCATACTCGTATCTGGGCCATTAATTAAACTATAACTATCGCCTAGGGCGCCAGGTATTTGAGCTTGATAAAGCACGCCAGGATCTGCAAATACCGACCACTGATCAGCCTCTGGAGCAACGGAAGTGACACCACCAATCACAACAACAATCGGATCACTACATATTCCAATATTCCCTTCTGTATCTACAGCTGCTATGGCAATGCGATAAGTTTCACCTGGCACCAAATCAGTTATAACAACTGAAGCGGCCTTATCTGCCACAACTTGTTGTTGATAATTTTCACCCGCCGCATTGGCGGTATAATAAGCCAGGTAATGATCTAAATCTTCCGCTCCAGACGACTGCCATCTCAATTGAATGGAATCATGAGTTCCTTCTGGAGCATTTAGACCTGTAACTTTTTCAGGAGCGTTAGCATCGATCACAGATACCCGGCCGGTCGCATAACTGATTCCGGGTGTACTTACGCCATCCTCAATGACTGCATAGACATAATAATCACCGGCCGGTACATTCGTTAGATCCCAATTATAATAATCAGTAGCGTCATCCTCAGGTATGCCGGCAGCTATCAATATCCCGTCGGCGCCATAGCGATCATCGTCATAGTATAGCGATATTAACGCATCGGAATCGTTATCTTCATCCACCCAGGTAATATCCACCGAGGTCGTCGATATATCACTATGAGGTTCTAACAAAGAAATTACCGGATCGTTAGTGCGACTTTGAACCCGGATCGTGTAGTTCCCAATATTGGTTGTATCGGGAACTGCCGTTTGCCATACCCCTCCGGTCGGCGAATAAACAACAAAGGTAATTAAATGCGATTCGCTATTTTCTACTACCGTTATATTGGAATAATCATCTACATTGTCAATGGTAATCCGAGTGCCGTCTGGCTTGAAGATTTCAAATCCTGCACTATTATTTTCCCATTCCAACTGGAATACCACCCCCTCCAGACTGACCGGCAGATTATAAGATTCTATAACAGCGGACCCAGGATCGTCCAGACCCGATAATGCTGTCGCCCTCTCCTCGTTGGCAACATCATCATCAATAAGTTTTTCCAGTTCTTTGAATTTCACTGCTTTGATGTCATCAAAAACATTAAAGTCCCCATCTAAGATAATTTTAACCGTTAGCAAATCTTTTGAACCAACCATGATAAAATCATTCTTTTCATTGCCATCATCGCTTACAATGAAATATGCTTGACCCGTTATTTCATCGGGCATTTCATAATCAAAATCTCCGAAGTGCGGAGACCATGGATTAATAATGTTCCATCCTTTATAAATATCTTTGACCCAACCCGGAATATGCTTGGTATAAATGCCTCCCTCAAGTTGCCCGCTAATGACATCACCGGATGATGCTAGCGATCCCTCTAAACCGACGATGGGATCCTCACTATCCCCAATAAAGATATTGCCATCCAAGGTAAACAGGTCTTTATAGGGAAACCAACTCACGGACACATTTCCGCCGGCAAACGGATCGTCAGGATTTCCTAACTTAACCCCAGCGCTACCTCCCATGCCGCCAGCCATGTCAACCCATCCGTTAAGATCAAGATAGATTAAATTATAGTCTCCAATATCCGGCCCTAGCTGAAAACCCGCATTGACAGTGATCAAGGTTGGTTCGCCATCGATTTCATCTGGAGTCATATTTTGGACAGAACCACCTATGGTGTCCAAATATATTGGTGGCGGTGACCATACTAGTACATCTAATTCACTTACGGTCAAACCGACAGAATCCAAATACCCTTGTACAATCTCAAGTGTTCCGAAAACATTCACACCGTTACCAATGGGGAGATGAATCCATCCTTCTCCGTGAAAATTCATTTCAGTCGTATCTAGATCAATAATAAGATCTTCAACATAAAGCTTGTTTTTCAAGAAATCCACCCGATCAACCATAATTGTTCCTACCAGATCCCAATCACCACTCTGAGAAAAACGGAAATAGCGCCCCTGCTCCTTATCCAAATCTACAGAAATATTGGTACCCAAAATGTTGACCGTAAACAATCCTGAAAGGGTTGCTTCCGCCTGGCCATCAGCATTAGATACGGCCAACTCAACATCCTCGGAAATAAACTCCAACTTGTTTAATTTAAAACTTAGGTCATTGGGGGTAACAACAAAGTCATAAAATAACCCTTCTGTGGTAATATCAATGAAATGCGGATTGGCAAATTTGATTTCAGTACCACCCATTAAATCGGGTAATTTCAGAGCCCCTTCCAATCGGACTCCATTTTCAACTAACAAGAATCGGTCTAGCTTAAGATCCAATCCGGCTACAGCCAGGCTTGATAGTGCTCCGTTCAGTTTATCGGTTATAACCTCGCCGGCGGGAAAATCAAATTCATCATCCATCAACATGGCATCACCAATAATAGGGATATTATGTACCCATACTTCCCCATCGCCATGGATATTCAGTTCATCATCATAGGTGATCGTTCCAATAACAGTTAAAAAGTCATTCACGACAATCGTTCCAGTAGCGGTATGTAGCCCATCACTCGTTTCTTCGAAGTCACCTGATAGTTGAATAACATCTAAAGGTCGAATATCCTGTGGCTGATCCTCAGGACTAGAAACTGTAACGCTCAGTGTATAATTACCTGTGCTTCCAGAAACTGCGGAGCTATTATTTGAGGGCAAGTAACGAACATTGGGATACCCCGAAACTCCAATATAATAAGTGCCAACGGATAGATAACGTTCTAAAAATGAATCAAGTGTGTTTGACTCTCCCGGTGATGCCTCATCATCACTAAATGCAATTTCTGAACCATAACTATCGAATAAACGTAAATATGAATCTAATGAAGACACCGGCGGTGTTGTATCTATGTCAAATGTTACTTTGGCATTATCCTCTAAACTTATTTTGAATATATCTATGTCTTTATTCAAATGTAAACCATTCCCAACCATCTCTGTAATATTTTTTGAGTCATTCAATTTCAATGTACCCAAGTCATATGAATAGGCAATTGTGTCTCCTGGTTCTTGGTTTTCATCTAAATCCACATTAAAAGTATTGTGTGACCAGTTAGAATATTGATTGTCATTGTCTATTGCCCTGACAGAAAATTCATGTTTTCCTTCGGAAAGATTTGGAAATGTCATAGTTTTGTTTGCAGTCGACCAGCCTGAGTCATCCATTTTTACTTCGTAACCGCTAATATACCCATCAGAATCATAGCCAGACCATTCATATTTTACATCATCATAATTAATCGTATCGCCATCACCTGGCCCAACTAAAATATCTATTGTGGGAGGATTATTATATTTACTTATTCGTATCGTTTCAATATCTATATTATTTATTTCGTTTTGCTCGATTATGTTGTTCGCTACATCAGCGATTAAACCAAAATACACAATTCCATCGCTTGAAAATCCTGACGGTGGAGTAGCTGGTAATTCCTCCAATAATGACATTCCCCATTCGCCACTACCTATAGGAATCAGCCATTCATCTAGTATATAATCTGTAATCGTCACGTTTGAGTCTGGCGACATCACTAAATATACTTTCCAATTATGATTCGTTGGTACACCCGTTGTGTTTTCTGTTCCTACTTCGAACCCAACCTGGTCACCCCAATAGCAGCCGTTACTAAGGATAGTCAATGTCGCTTCAAGATCAGGAATTCCGTCCCAGTCTATAGTATAATCACTGCCAGTCCAGATCGAGTCGTATAGCTCCGTTGAAATGAACGGCCCGGTCGTTACGTTTGGCCGAAATTGAATATATGTCGAATAGTCACGCGCACCAACCTCAGACTCGACCAAGGCCAGTTCAAACGTACGTACTGTACTCTGCGGAGCATCAATATATATCCACTCCGTATCCTGGGTCGAAAAATCATCATCGTACATCCATACCTGAAGAACACCTGGCTGTGCAATCTCTGCACCAACGGAAACTGTCACTGTTTTTGTCTCATCAACAGTACCCTGGGAACCATCATCCGGCTCAAAGTCGACAGATAATATTTTCGTCGGTTCGTTGACCGTAACAGTCCACGCCCATTTATTATTGGTTTCGATACTCTCACTAATTTCCTCGCGAGCATCTATCCAATAGTATAAGTAGTAAGTACCCGCCAAAGATCCTGCGGGGACCGTAAACTCAAAGCTCTCATCTGAGGTGTCTTGGGGTGAAAGACTTTCAACATAATCCTGACCAACCTTATAAGTGTCAGAATATTCCTTTGAGTCCTTTTTCCAGTAGTAGTAGACATAAGAGGAGTTAGCTGAGATAGATCCGTTGTTCACAATTGTTAGATCAACTTCTAATGTATCCCCAGGAAAGGCACTGGTGCTATTTATGTGGTCCATTTGCCTCGTGAGATCGGGAATTCCGTTCCAGTCGATGGTATAATCACTGCCAGTCCAAATCGAGTCGTATAGCTCCGTTGAAATGAACGGCCCGGTCGTTACGTTTGGCCGAAATTGAATATATGTCGAATAGTCACGCGCACCAACCTCAGACTCGACCAGGGCCAGTTCAAACGTACGTACTGTACTCTGCGGAGCATCAATATATATCCACTCCGTATCCTGGGTCGAAAAATCATCATCGTACATCCATACCTGAAGAACACCTGGCTGTGCAATCTCCGCACCAACGGAAACTGTCACTGTTTTTGTCTCATCAACAGTACCCTGGGAACCATCATCCGGCTCAAAGTCGACAGATAATATTTTCGTCGGTTCGTTGACCGTAACAGTCCACGCCCATTTATTATTGGTTTCGATACTCTCACTAATTTCCTCGCGAGCATCTATCCAATAGTATAAGTAGTAAGTACCCGCCAAAGATCCTGCGGGGACCGTAAACTCAAAGCTCTCATCTGAGGTGTCTTGGGGTGAAAGACTTTTCACATAATCCTGACCAACCTTATAAGTGTCAGAATATTCCTTTGAACCCTTTTTCCAGTAGTAGTAAACATAGGAGGAGTTAGCTGAATTAGATCCGCTGTTCACAATTGTTAGATCAACTTCTAATGTATCCCCAGGAAAGGCACTGGTGCTATTTATGTGGTCCGTTTGCCTCGTGAGATCGGGAATTCCGTTCCAGTCGATGGTATAATCACTGCCAGTCCAGATCGAGTCGTATAGCTCCGTTGAAATGAACGGCCCGGTCGTTACGTTTGGCCGAAATTGAATATATGTCGAATAGTCACGCGCACCAACCTCAGACTCGACCAAGGCCAGTTCAAACGTACGTACTGTACTCTGCGGAGCATCAATATATATCCACTCCGTATCCTGGGTCGAAAAATCATCATCGTACATCCATACCTGAAGAACACCTGGCTGTGCAATCTCTGCACCAACGGAAACTGTCACTGTTTTTGTCTCATCAACAGTACCCTGGGAACCATCATCCGGCTCAAAGTCGACAGATAATATTTTCGTCGGTTCGTTGACCGTAACAGTCCACGCCCATTTATTATTGGTTTCGATACTCTCACTAATTTCCTCGCGAGCATCTATCCAATAGTATAAGTAGTAAGTACCCGCCAAAGATCCTGCGGGGACCGTAAACTCAAAGCTCTCATCTGAGGTGTCTTGGGGTGAAAGACTTTTCACATAATCCTGACCAACCTTATAAGTGTCAGAATATTCCTTTGAACCCTTTTTCCAGTAGTAGTAAACATAGGAGGAGTTAGCTGAATTAGATCCGCTGTTCACTATTGTTAGATCGACTTCTAATGTATCCCCAGGAAAGGCACTGGTGCTATTTATGTGGTCGGTTTGCTTCGTGAGATCGGAGGATACTGCCGATCCTTTGACTCTGATATTATCGACCCAAGCACCGTCACCTTCCCAATCAGTTCTTTCTACAGAGCTATCACTTCGAAACTCAAACTCAATATAGATTTCTTTTCCGTCATAAGAGCTAAGATCTACTGTAGTTGAGGAACTCCCATCCCAATTGTGAAATCCAGAGTCGGACCACAGAGCAGATGACCATCCCCCGTCAGCATAGACATGTACTAACAGTTCATCGTATGTTTCTTCTGATGCAAGATAGTAGTCGAACTGTAGGTAACAACCATCATACCCACTCAGATCAATATAGTGGTACATATATGCCTGCATATCGTTGTCGTAGTCAGACCATACAGTAGCACCACCATCTGAAACTGCGGCACACCAAGGCTGAGGTGCATATAACCCATCATTTACTAACCCCCAGTAGTCACTACCTGATCCGGAATCCCAATCTCCGCGATACCATCCGTCCATGTTACCATCAGAGAAGTCATCGAAGAAGATCGTCATAACAGATTGCGTCTGTACATCAGAAGCCACAAACTCTACAATTGATTCACTTGTATTTTTAGGGTTAATAACATCATGAACATACCCCGTAGGTTCAATACATTCGTTAAGCTTCGAGGTGGTGTCTGTTAAAAGACAAGTATTTTCAAGAGGGATCATCATGACACCTTCGAAATCAAGTGGACCAATCATAGGAGGAGAAGCGCTAAGTAATACCCGAGATTCATATTGTTCAAGTTGAAGATTATATTGATCTTTACCCTTTATAATTTTCCGTACGATTCGACTTAAAGCACCCATACTATACTCCTTACTACAGTATTAATCACATGATTGGCGATAATTAAGACAAATCTAGTACTTAAGCCGGCAATAACGGATTGAGCAGATAAACTGTCTTACATATATTTATGTATTCCCGTCAAAACCAATTACTGCACTAAATAATTTATTAGTATATTTATAATCCGTCAATATTTTTTTAATAATTTTCAAATAGTCATCATCAAATTACCTGCATAAAATTAAGATATATTTTCTTATTGACTAACAAGCATAAAATCAACATAAGAACTTATTGAAAATTTAATATCGAGCGACCATAACCTTAGGCATTAAAACAGTTAAGGATATAAACTATAAATCATTAAGAACGTAATATAATTTGTCTCGACATTCACCCCATTTTTTCCGCAACGGCAATGGCTTTATCCCGACAGATTCCCGCACAGATCTGAGTTGTACTGACCGTGCTATGGCCTAATGTAGCTCCAGCGGCATCCAATCCCATCTCACGACGAATACGTGTAGCGGCGGTATGCCGCAATTGATTCGGCGCCCAGGGATTGATCTTTGCTTCTATACAGGCTCGACGGATAGCTTTCGCGTAAGTATACCGATTATAATGATCCCCGGGTTGACTTTGCGGTTTTGCTTTTCGGTTGGTACCGGGTCTATTACCATATTGCTCAGGTGTTTTTCGTTGCTTTCTTCGACGTTGACGCATTTCCCGCACCGCAACTTGAGGAGAAAAAACAAATCCACTCTTCTCTTCTCTTTTGATTAGAGAATTGATTACTGCTTGCGCCCTTGGTCCAATGGCAATAGCTCGCTCATGTCCCAGATGGGCAGTTTTATGGGCCTGGCGCCCTTCCAACTCCGCCGGCCGGTAAACCCATACCTTATCGGTCCTGTCAATATCCTCCCATCGCATATTACATAACTCCGTTGGCCTCATGCCGGTATAGTAATGCACCTGGACCATGGCCGCTACCACTGATGAGCAATAAGGCAAAACCGCCCACACCTGTTCTTTGGTGACAGGCTGAATCACCTCGCCTTCGCGAGCATCACTCCGGTTTTTCTTTAAATTGGCTACACAGTTTAAGCCATACCCCACGCTGGGAGGAAGTCTCCCTTCGGCGACCGCCCAGTTAAAGACCCGTTTATATATTCCAATATATTTATTGATTGTTGACCGGGCGAAACGACGCCGAGGCGAATTTCTATAGGTCAATTCGATCATTTGCTCTTGAAGGTATCGTAGATCTTTAGGTCCAAAATCCTCAGCCGGTATCCTCCCATACCGTTCTGTCAAATGGGTCAGGGCCGCCTGAATATTTACCAACTCACGTCCCTGCCGATAATATTGTTGCGCATAAGCCAGATAGGCCCCCACCAGATCCGCAATACTTTCCCCCTCACCCGGCCGCGGGGTCGTGGTATGCCGGCGATAGATCTCACGGGCAATTTCAACGGCTACCCCATAATCATTCGTTGCATATTTAGCTTCCGAAGGGATAAGCGGAATGTCCTTACGTCGAATATCACCGGGCAACTTAACCTTCCAGTACCAACGCCCATGATTCAACCATATTGTTCCGGGTAAGCCATGCTTATTTGACATAATTTTGCCTCCAAACAAAGTGTCATAATTTGACCAATTTGAATCTTCTTAAAAATCAGATTATGACACTCTTTATGACATATAGAGCATTATATTCTCTTTTTGCCAAATATGCACGATTTATTTAATTTTCATATCATACTATAATATATCGCTTTATGTTATTATTAATTATTTTTACAGCATTTATGCAATCCATTATACACATCTCGACAAGCTGGGGGTCACTGGTTCAAGTCCAGTATCGCCCATTAAACTAAATCCTTACAAATAAAGAATTTGTAAGGATTTTTCTTAATTTAAAATATTAAATTGCAATAAATTGGTATTAATTTTAGACAGTTTTTAGACAGAATAGCTGTTTTTGATTTTAATAACATGCAATCCCAGCAGCCATTTTTAATAATGAAGTACATTCTTAACTCATCTTAAGTATTTTGTACTTATAAACCCAACTCGGCTTAGGGTGCAAAAATTAATATCCCATAATTTCCTTGAAAACAGGCACTTAAAGAATGTTCGGGCGAACCTGGTTGCAAGTATTTCCTGATTTGATAGACTTGGAGGACGATGAAACAGAGGTTATGAATCACCCTTGCGACATATATGGCCTACTGCATCCATAAAGAGCTCTATCAGGCGATTGAGTCTCTCAAAACTCAGGTGGAAGTCTTGATTGAACAACATGAGCAACAGAACCAACGCATTCTGTTGACCAATCCTCAACGGATAAGAATAGCAGCGGAGGCCAAACAACTTAGTCGAAAGATGCTGGAACAATGTACGGTATTGTTTACCCCCGACACATGATGCGGTGGCACAATAGACTGATTGTCAAAAAACCAATTAAAGGAGCCTGTCGTGGACATTTTTGATATAAACGAATCAATCAAGGCGATGAAAGACTATCTAGCCAAAATACCGGCAGGTAGTGTCGATGACGATGACAAAGTTCACGATTTCCTGATTACTATTTGGGATTATCTTGACGGTACTGATTTACATGCCATGAACATGAGTAAATTGCGTCGCATTACACATCTGCGTTGGGAACCACCGGAACTCTATTTTGAGATCGAAAGGCACGGCGCCATCAATTTTGGTTCCTCGCGTGCGGAAGTGCAAACTTGGTATGTCGATCTGGATGCGATGTGTACGGGTGTCCATCATGAGACTTATCGGCAAGCTTACAAGCGAGCCGCGCCGTTATTTGTGAAACCAATTGCGGAAGAGATTGCTGAATTAATCATAAATCGGAAAAACGATGATCGTTTACAGTGGTACGATAATAAAACACTGGTTAAATTGGTTATTAATCTGATTATTCCCGATGATTCTTATCGGCAAACGATCACCGGTAGAAGAAGGCGATTCCGAGCTGCCTTAATCGAAAAGATTGGCGTCCATGGCTGGCAAGAGAAAAGGGCCAATGTCTATTACATTGAGAGATGACAATTAGAAAAAAGATCATGTACAATTCTAATCATCGCCAAGGGATATAACCTGAAAATGGGATTCAATTCCCATTTTTTTCACATTTGACGAAAGTCTGTGCATAGAACCTCATCTGCCAGCTGATTGGGATGCTGTTTCGGGCAATTCCTTCACATTTGTTAGCAAATGTGAAATTCGCCCCTCTGGCAAACCCATGCCAAAATCCGGAAAAGTGAGAGTTAACGGGCTGACACTGGATAACCGCCATAATCGCCGGCAGCGGTTTACTGCCGGGCAGCCTGATAGGCCCGGGCAATCTTTTCCGAAGAAGGCGCCAGATAGACCGAGGTGGTTTTCAGACTGCGATGCCCTACCTGACGCTGAACGAACGGCAGCGGTAATCCCTTATCCAATATGTAGTGCATAATATGACTGTGACGCAGGGAGTGTACAGTAACCATCTTGAGATTTCGGCCCCGTCGGTCCTGACTGTAAATCTGCTGCAACTGGCTTTTCTCAATATAATACTGAAAGATCTGCCGGATCAGGGTTTCAGTATAGGGCTGTTGCCAGCGATGGCCGGGATGAAACAGATAGGCCTCCGGCTTGAGTATCTGATCAGACCGTTTGCTCACCATGCCCTGCTGACGCAGCTGACTCTTGAGTTCATTCATTAATCCCTGGGGCAGATAGCTGGTCCGGGCATGTCGAGTCTTGGTATTGGCCGCGGGAAAGAATACGGTACTGCGGGTAAAACTCAGATGCTTGAGTTGGATCCGGACAAACTCCCCCACCCGGCAGCCCAGCTCATAGATGACCTGGAACATTAGCTTGTGGCGGTAGGTATCAATCCCATCAAAAAACAACCGCAGTTCCTCCAGGGTCAGATAACGCAGTACCTCACCGAACCGTTCATACCGGCTTTGTTTCTTTCTTTTCCGCTGGCCTGAAGCGGAAGTGGATTGAATTTCCATGTCAGCCAAGATGAAATCACGGACCTATAAATAGCTATCGATGGCATCCCAATACTCACAAAATAAAGCTACACACAACCTGTATCAACCATAAGCTTTAAATACTTTGAAGTCTTAGTTAAAAGGAAAGATCCTTCCTGCGATTAAACGAATGAATCCATTTTGCCTGTAACCGGATATTTCCTGACTCTCACATCCTGCCAAGCCCTGATGGTTTCCATGGTTTTGACTACAGAACCGATCTATCTGAATTTGGCCTTTTCCCGCCCGGAACGCACCTATTTCGGCCGGCAATCCAAATCCACCGCAAGGCTTGATCAGCCAGGCTGCTCCCCAATGGTTTCTCCGCGCCCTCCTTACACCTGCTTACGCAACCAGCTTATTCTTCCTGATATCAATCGAACTGATCCATGGTCTGTTTCCGTTGACCCTTGCATTGCGATGGGAGTGTGTCCGGTGATGCTGATTCCATACTCCCCGGCCTCAGTCCGGCTGGTCCTTATCCAGCGCCGCGTTACCGGGCGCTGTTATCCGCCTGCCTGCTTTGGCCGTAAAGGTTCCAGCATCAGCACAAGCTTGATATAGTACAATCGTTTAGTCTATCGTACTGATAGGTAGAACCAATCGATAGGAGGAATCAGCGGAATATGTCCAAACCCGAAATCATCTTCAAAGTCGGCCCGGTCCGGGCCTCGAACCCCCGACCCCCAGGACCACAAGCGCTCCCAGGCACAGAGCAGCAATTACATATCCACTTGTAATCAATGATCTTACACGATCATATGCGCAATTAATCTATTTTTATTTTACGCTCAAATGTATACATTTTCAAGCAATTTATGGCGTTTTTGTATACTGTATACACCCCCCATACGCCTAACAGGTCAAGCTGCTAATATATTTATATTTTAATAATTTCCCTTTTCAGGATTCCCGTGATAAGTTATATCCTATCTCTGCATTACGAATTAATTTCTTGATTAATAAAATAAATATAATATAAATTAGTTGTTCATTAGGTACAGGAAGTCTAGTGTTCTGTAAAGATTAAATATTCGGATATAGTGATCTCAATTTACACCTGGCATCTTCCACTTTAAATTGCCAGTTAACGCCTCGTTGCTTTTCGTTGGAGTGGGTAGCCCATGCTTTCGTCTCTTTTTTCAGCCTATCCATGTCGGTCATTTTTCGATCCTTCAGACATTGCCGGGTCATCGCACTCAGTTCATTTTCGGCCACATTGAGCCAACTGCCATGCTTGGGCGTGTAATGAAATTCAATTTTTTCCACATACCGGCGCGCCTGCTCCGGAGGAAAAACCTCGTAAAAAGCTCCCCTGGTATGCGTATTCAAATTGTCGCACACCAGAAGCACTCGTTTCGCATGGGCATAGCGGCCATCAAGCAACTCTGCCATTTCAACGGCCCAGTCAGCTTTTTTCCGTTGTGGACGAGCACTCACCCCACGCCAGCCGGATTTCGGTTCTGTGAACATGAATAGGCTGGCGGTTCCGGCACGTTCGTATTCATAGTCCACTCGACGAGGATGATGCAAGGTCGCGGCCATCGGAGTGCGAGTTTCCTTGAGCAATTGCACCGGCTGTTCATCCATGCAGAGCGCCGGAAAATCCGGGTCATACGGCAGGGAATAGACATTCAGGACATCTTCCATGCACGCGACAAATTCACTATTTTGCGCCGGCGGTATCACCCAGTACTGTATCTTTCGGTTCGTTATTTCATTTTTTTAAGCGTCGTGGCAACGGTGGTGTGACTGATGGATTCTACGATTCCCAATTCCACCGCTTTGTCGGCGATCAAACGCAACGACCAGTTACTGTAACCTTCCGGCGGATCGCTCAGCCTCAGGGCAATGATCTTTGCCTCCTGCTCGCCATCCAGCAGCTTGGCGCGAGGCGGCGTGTCACGCTGCTTACCGTTCAATGTGATGTCAAACCCTCTTTCTACCAGCGATTTACGAACTTTGGTTACGGTCCTGAGACGACACAAAAAAGCGTCGGCAATTTGATTGCAGGACCAGTTGGGGCCGTCCGCATCCGCCTTAAGCAAGATTTGAGCCCGTTTGACTTTTTGCGAGGTGCCCTTGAGTTTTGTAACAACTTCAAGCAGCTCTTTCCGTTCTGCGTCAGTGAGATGTCAAGGGGCGGTTAAAATCGACCACGAGGGGGCAGTTTAAAATCGACCATGTTGAAGAAAGGCTAATTGGTCTGTTAAAGTTACCTAAAAACGGGAGCTTGACATGGCCAATCAGATCAGCATGGTACAGACGAATAAGATCATAACTCTTTGTGAACAAGGGTTTTCCCAGCGCGAGGTGGCTCGCCGACTGGGGATCCATCGCCAGACGGTCAGTCGCTATGTCCGATTGGTGCGTGAACAGTCAAAATCGGCCATTGTGCCCCCCGGGTCCGAGATCGGCGGTGGGCCAAAATCGACCATTTCGCCCCCCGGGTCGGCAGGCCGCCAGAGCCAGTGCGAACCCTATCGTCAGATTATCTGCGACAAACTCGGTCAGGGGTTGTCCGGACAACGGATCTTTCAGGATCTGCAAAGCGAGCAGGGATTCACTGGCAGCTATGACAGTGTCAAGCGGTTTGTGCGGCGCCTGGGCCAGACCCGCCCTTTGCCCTATCGGCGGATGGAATGCCCGCCGGGCCAGGAAGCGCAAGTCGATTTTGGCACCGGCGCGCCGGTCTGGCTCAATGGCAAACGCAAAAGAACTTATGTCTTCCGCATGGTTTTAAGTCATTCGCGTAAAGCCTACAGTGAGTCGGTCTTCCACCAGACCACCGAGAGTTTTCTACGCTGTCTGGAGAACGCCTTCTGGCATTTTGGGGGTGTGCCTCAAACCCTGGTTATCGACAATTTGAAGGCAGCGGTCACCCGGGCCGACTGGTACGATCCGGAACTGAATCCCAAACTGCAATCGTTTTGTGTCCATTACCGGACGGTCATTCTGCCGGCCAGGCCTTACACACCCCGTCACAAAGGCAAGGTGGAAAGCGGAATCAAATATGTGCAGGACAACGCCTTGAAGGGCCGGATCTTTAGTTCGCTGGCCGAACAGAACCGTTTTTTACAGGATTGGGAAGTGCGGGTGGCCGATACCCGGATTCACGGCACGATGCGTCAACAGGTACGCCAGATCTTTGACCAGGCCGACAAGCCGGCTTTGCTGCCCTTACCGTCCGGTCATTTCCCTTCATTCCAAGAGTCTCAACGCCGGGTGCATCGCGACGGCCATGTGGAAGTCGCCAAAGCCTACTATTCCGTGCCACCGGAGTATCTGGGGCATCCGGTCTGGGCCCGCTGGGACGGCCGGGTGGTACGGATCTACAACCATCGCATGGAATCGATCGCGACGCATGCCCAGGTGGAGGCCGGGAAGTTCCAGACCAATGATCGCCACATCGACGCACGCAAACGCTCGGGGGTGGAAAAAGGATCCACCTGGTTACTGACCAAAGTCCGGTACATCGGGCCGGAAACCCTGGCCTGGGCCGAGGCTCTGCTGGAGTTCCGCGGGATCACGGCCGTTCGGGCGCTCATGGGCCTGTTGTCCCTGAGCAAGCAGTATGACCACCCGGCGATTAACCAGGCCTGCCGGATTGCCCTGACACATGGAGCGTTTCGCCTGCGGACTTTGCGTGACCTGTTAAAACGCGGAACAGGGATTGAACAGCCGCAATTTGATTTTATCGAAGAACATCCCATTATCCGCCCATTGAGTGAATACGATCAATGCCTGCCGTCGGTTCCGGCGGCTCACGGTTAAGTTCTTGGAGTATATCATGGTTTTAATTTTAAGGAAGAAAAACTGTTTTGATCGTGGGGGACACTTTCCCCCACACCCCCTATCTCTTTTCAGCCTCTTTGCTGTATGGATGGCAAAGCCCGGCGTGAAGCACCTTTTATTTTATCTCAATCACAAGGAGACCTTCGTATGAATGATGCGATCCAAACCGCGCTGAAACGCCTGCGCCTGTCCGGACTGGCCGACTCGCTGGAGATCCGGCTGCAGGAAGCGGCCGGCAACCGGTTATCTCACCAGGACTTCCTGGAATTGATCCTGCAAGATGAACTGCTGGTGCGTCAGGATCGGCAGATCCAGCGGCGGGTCAAGACCGCGGCCTTTCGGGAACTGAAAACGCTGGAGGATTTCGACTGGCAGTTCAATCCCTCCGTCAAACAAAAACAGATTTACGATCTGGCCAGCTGCCGGTTCCTGCGCGAACGGCGCGATGTGCTGTTCTTGGGGCCGCCGGGCACCGGCAAGAGTCATCTGGCCCAGGCGTTGGGCTATCAGGCCATTAAAACCGGATTTGTGGTCAAGTACCGCTCGGTATTCGATGTGGTCCGCGACTTCCTGCAGGATGAGGCCCTGGGCGGATTGGAAAAAGCGCTGGCCAAATACCTGAAACCGGACCTGCTGATCATTGACGATATGGGCATGAAGCAGTTGCCCAGACGATCCGGGGAATATCTCTTTGAGGTGATCATGCGGCGCTATGAACTGCGTTCGACGGTGATGACTTCCAATCGTCCCCTGGAAGACTGGGGCAAACTGCTGGGGATAAGGTAAAATATTTTTCGCACATATTATAGGACACCGTAAAAACAGTCCTTCATCTGGTCGATGAAGTTTTTGAAACCGAAACCTACCACCAAATGAAAGGACTGACTATGAGTCAAACAGAAGAATCGACCAGTGACGTTAGAAACTTGAACCAAATTTTAAAAATCGACCAATCCCAGATGAAGGATCAGTTGGGCCAGATGGTGCGCCAGAGTGTGGAAGACACGCTCAATGCCCTGCTGGACGCCGAGGCGGACCAGCTCTGCAACGCCCAGCGTTATGAACATACCCAGGCCCGCACCGATACCCGGGCGGGCTATTATCCGCGTAAGTTTCATACGACGACCGGCGAAGTGAATTTGAAGATGCCCAAGCTGCGAAAAACGACCTTTGAAACCGCCATCATCGAGCGCTATAAACGCCGGGAGTCTTCGGTAGAAGAGGCCCTGATCGAGATGTATCTGGCCGGCGTTTCGGTCCGGCGTATCGAAGACATCGCCGAAAGCCTGTGGGGCGCCCGTGTCAGTGCGGGCACCATCAGCAATCTGAATCAGAAAGTCTATCAACAGATCGACCAATGGCGCAACCGCAAACTGGAAGGGTCGTATCCCTATGTCTATCTGGACGGCATCGTTTTGAAACGTTGCTGGGGCGGCGAAGTCAAGAATGTTTCGATTCTGGTGGCCATTGCCGTCGATCAGGAGGGCTATCGCGAAGTGCTGGGTTCCTGCGAGGGCGCCAAAGAGGATAAAGCCGGTTGGGGCGGTTTCTTACGCGATTTAAAGCGCCGCGGCCTGCAGGGCGTTCGCCTGTTTGTTTCCGACAAATGCCTGGGTCTGGTGGACGCGCTGGCCGAGGTTTTTCCGGAGGCCGACTGGCAGCGCTGCACGGTCCACTGGTATCGCAACGTGTTCAGTCATGTGCCGCGCAAGAAGGTGCGAGAGGTAGCGGCCATGCTCAAGGCCATCCATGCCCAGGAAGACCGCCAGGCGGCGATCCAGAAGGCCGAGCAAGTGATTGTCAAATTGCGGGAGATGAAACTGGGCAAGGCCGCTGAATTGGTCCAGGAAAGCTATCTCGAAACACTCACTTACTATCAATATCCCGACAAGCACTGGCGGCAGTTGCGAACCAATAATCCACTGGAGCGGATCATGCGTGAGATTCGTCGTCGTACGCGCGTGGTGGGCAATTTTCCGGATGGTCACTCGGCCCTGATGCTGGCCACGGCCCGCCTGAGACATATTGCCGGCACCCAATGGGGTACGAGGCGTTATTTGAATATGGATCATTTGTATGAGTTGGAGAAGGAGAAAAAAGCTGAAAAAGAGGAGGTGGTCATGGCATGATCGTCCGATAAATTTTTGCCTCCCCTCGGGGAGGCAGGGCAGGGAGTTGTCCCTCCCTCCTCCATTGAAAGACTCTACCAGATGAAAGACTAATAAAAAATGTGGTCGCGGTAGGGACTGGGATTACTCCCAGCCCCCCGCACAGATCCGTACGAGCGGAACTACCGCATACGGCTCCTACCTCGGGTCATAACGAGCAGCTTGTAAGCGTGCCTGGGGGTACGGATGCAGAATTTTAGGCTGCGGAAGCCATCTTGCTATCAGTTGGTACATTCGCCTCCAGGTCATGCGGCTTCGTTGACTGCGTCTTCTTAACGCTCTGAACCAAAGCCAGGCGACCCTACGGCGAAAGGTGCCAAGATAGCGAGATGTATTAGGAACGGCGTAGTATCGGTACCAGCCGCTGATAACAGAGTGAAGCCACTGGCCCATCTCCGGAATCGAGGTATAGCGCCGGTATTTGAGCTGTTCCTTGATTTCCTTTAGCTTGGCCTGCACCCGCTTTCTCATCGGCAACCGGAGCAACATAAACCGACCTTTACTTGACTTGGAACAGATGTGCGTAAAGCCAAGAAAGTCGAATGTCTCAGGCTTGCCTTTACCTTGAGTAGTCCTTCGTTCTGTCGCATAGCGGCCGAACTGAATGAGCCGGGTTTTGGCCGGATGAAGCTTCAACTTGAACTTGCCAAATCGATTCTGCAGGTCCGTATGAAATCTATTGGCATCCGATTGATATTGGAATCCGACAACGATATCGTCAGCATATCGAACGATAATCATATGCCCTTTGGCGTTACGCTTTCGCCATTGGTCAGCCCACAGATCAAATACATAATGAAGGTAGATATTCGCCAGCAATGGCGATATGCTCCCACCTTGCGGGGTGCCTTCCTTGATCTGCAGAAGTTTGTCTTCTTCCACGACTCCAGCATTCAACCATTTCTTGATATGCCGTACTACTCGCGGGTCTCCGATTCGGTGCTCGACGAATCTAATCAGCCAATCGTGATCGATGGCATCAAAGAAGCCGCTGATGTCAGCGTCGAGTACCCAGTTTATCTTACGCTTGAGTATGCCGACATAGAGAGCATCTAAGGCGTTGTGAGCACTGCGACCGGGACGAAAGCCATAGGAGAAGCCTTTGAAGTCAGCCTCATAAATAGCGTTCAATACCGTAGTCGTGCTACGCTGGACGATTTTATCCTCAATGGTAGTAATACCAATGGGACGCTGGCGTCCATCCGGTTTGGGGATGAATACCCGCCTTACCGGTTTTGCCCGATATGCCCCCTTTCTCAGTCGTTCTGCCAGGCTATTGAGATTGTTCTCTAACCCGGCCTCATACTCTTGCCATGTCTGGTCGTCCACACCCGGGGAAGCCTGCCGCTTAATGCGATAGAATTCTTCTCTCAGGTGGTCGACATGATAGACATGATGCCACAGGGAAGTAAACTTTAGCTGTTTATCCCGGGTGGCTGCCTGTCGTATTCGTTCTAATGCGTTTGGCAAGCTTTCCCGGCCCGGTGTCCGGCACTTGTGCAGTAGAGACGAATTGCCCTTGGTCAGGCCCCTTCCCTCTATCCTCTCCGCCAAGGCATGGCAACCAGCCTCTTTGTTCGAGAACTTCTTAGGTACTATGGGCCTGTCCGACTTCCCCTGTTCGTTCATCACAGCAGTACTCCAATTGGATTTTCTGTGCGGACCACAGGATAATGTGTCCTGAGGCCAAACAAGGGATCTCCCAGTTCCTGTGCAAGAAGTGTCCATGCGTGCCTGGGGTCTTCGACCGCGCGGAGTCCGGAATGTCTCTCGCGATAATAAGACATCCGGTGTTGCCTTCCGACATTTTCGACAGCGTCGGCACTCCGTTCTATAATGTACAAACTTACGCGGCTCAATACCCAGCCCGCATCTTCCCCTGTCAACGCTTCAAGCATACCGTTACCGGTATGCCCACATGACTCGGGGCCAATGTGGTTTGCTAAACCTTCATTGTACGGCTCTTGCATCCGCTACTCCTTGCCAGTTACCTGGCGCTACCGAAAAATTCTTGACACTACCCTGCTGGGTGATGTCCCCAGCGCCAGCGCTATCCTGGACCGCTTCCTGCACCACGCCGAAATCATCCAGATTACCGGCAAAAGCTATCGGCTCAGAAATAAGGCTTGCAATAAGGAAAAATATAATACTCCCCAAAAACTGGACAAAAAAACGGTGATTTTTAGATGGAATTGCCGCCTGAACCGATTGAATAATTCGTATTCAGGAGACAGTTTTAATGAAAGGCAAACGGCGAAATCACAGTGCCCAGTTTAAGGCGAAAGTGGCCCTGGCCGCCCTGAAGGGCGACAAGACGCTGGCGGAGTTGGCCAAGGTTTACCAGGTACACCCGACTCAGGTTACCCAGTGGAAAAAGGAGCTTTTGAATGCCTTGCCGGAGATCTTTTCTCTGAGGCGCCACCAGGATCAGCGCGAGCAGCAGGCTTTGGTGGATCAGTTATATCAGCAGATCGGCCAACTCACGATGGAGTTGGACTGGCTTAAAAAAAAATCCGGGCTTGACACTTGAGCAGAAGCGCCTGGCGATAGAGCCGGGCCATCCCCGGATTCCGATCGATCGTCAGTGTGAACTGCTGGGCCTGGCCCGCAGTAGTTACTATTATCGTCCCTGCCGGGACACGGAGTACCATGAGAGTCTGATGCGGCTATTGGATGAACAATACCTCAAAACCCCTTGTTACGGGGTTGACAAGATGACGCAGTGGCTGCGTCGTCAAGGCCACATCGTCAATCCGAAGCGCGTGCGCCGTTTGCTCCGGCTGATGGGCTTAGAAGCGATTTATCCGCGCGTTAAGCGGCATTTGAGCCAACCGGACCCGGCCCACAAGATTTATCCCTACCTGCTTGATGGGGTGGTGGTTACCCGGCCGAACCAGGTCTGGTCGACCGATATTACCTATATCCGCATGTCTCAGGGCTGGGTGTACTTAACGGCGGTCATGGATTGGTTCAGCCGTTATGTGTTAAGCTGGGAAGTTTCGATCACGCTGGAGGCCGATTTTTGCGTATCGGCGTTGGAGCAGGCGCTGGGCCAGGGCACCCCGGAGATCTTCAATACGGATCAGGGCAGCCAATTTACATCAGTGGATTTTATCCGGCCCTTGAAAGATGCCGGGATTTTAATCAGCATGGATGGCCGGGGCCGGGTATTTGACAACATATTTGTCGAACGGTTATGGCGTTCGGTCAAGGTGGAGGAGGTCTATCTGCGAGATTACCAGACGGTGGCCGAGGCGGTGTTAGGCCTGGGCCGCTATTTTGAGTTTTACAATCATGAACGGCTGCACGAGGCCCTGGGATACCTTACCCCGGCCGAGGTGTTCGCCGGGGCTGTCGCCCCTCCAGTCGCCCTCCGGGCTCCTTCCGGGGCGACAGCCCCCACCGTGGCGATAACTCCATCTAAGAAAGTCAATATTTTTGTCTAGACAATGGGGAGGGGTACAATTACACTTTTCAATTGCTTCTTTAAGTATCCCGCATTCATTACCATTTTCTTTATCCCAAAATGGATGAGTAACTATAACATCTGCATCATATTTTTTACTTCTGAAAGCCATTCCTGATAACCTACCATACATTTTTGCTTCTAATTTTGAATAGCTATCAACAAATTTTACAATAAGGTCATTTATTTGAGTCCTATAAATTTCAAGTTCATGTTCAAATTCGCCATCTAGTCCACATTTATATTTATTATCATACAAACATTTTGCTAAACTTATAGATAATCTCCAATCTAGTAATGCATGATATGGCATATTGTCATAACTGCACAAGCAATTATAGCATGAAGTTAAGCAATCACGATGACTAATACTTAAAGAACTTTTCTCTACGCAAGTAATTTGTCTCAATATACCCTCGTAATTGGCGTGAAGCCATTCAGAAAAACCTGAACCGTTTACTAGTGAGTCACTAATAAATAATCTGGCCGTTCGTTTTCCATTACTTGAAATAGTTGTATTTAAGCTACTAATTTCATATTCACGCTCGTCAATATCCAATTTTTTTGAGGCTAACTTTCTAATCATGAAACCGAGTGAATAAAAAGCGGATTTTATTCCTGCGCTTTTTGTCCAATCAAAGCAAAGACCATCAGCAATAAATTGAGGCATAATTCCTAAAACATCGGTTACTTTACTATCGAATATTGAGAAAGCTTCTTCTGATGTTTCTTCTTTAAGCCCCCATTCTTTTATTCTACCATGATCAAGCATATCACCACGAAAGAGGGCTCCATTGTTGTTATTGATTTTAAAGACTGGTTTACCGTGAAAAAGGCTTAGGCCAGTATTAAATTTAAATGAATTATTTTCATCAGATTCAACTCCTACAATAGAAATAGGTTGATAATTGATTATCAAATCATCTGGTTTCGCATCTTTGGGTTTCTTAAAATATAAAATACCATTTTTGTTCCAATCAAAACCAACTGTGAATCCTTTAGGGGATTTGGCAATACATTCCTCCAATATAGAATCACATTTTTGGCATTTCAAGTTGCTATGATCGGGATTTAAAAGAAAGTTTCCACAATGATCGCAATATGAATAATTGATTATTTTACAAAATGGATCTGGGCTGCCATCAAGATGCCTTAACTTTCCGTTAACAATTCCAACTGGCGAAAGAAATCCATTACAAATGTGAATTTCTTTGTCTTTTGTTCTGGCTACACCTGGTGAAAACTCAGATATTGCAACTGAAATATCACGATCAATTGTTTGTATCTCGTTATTTTTTCTCCCATGAAATAACGATCTAATCCTCGATGGCATACCGTACATTGGTAAAATTGCTGCCTCAGCAAGTCTATTTGCCAAACCAGTTGCTGAGAAATATTCGTTTTTTAGAATTATATCGATAGTTTCTGGCAATTTTAGTATATCAACATAAATATCTTGTATTTTTAGATTTGTAGAAACAATTAATGACCTTATTATTTCTTTTATAATTGTCTCATTTTTCACAATCCATAGCCGAATGTCTTCCTTAGTCTCTTCCCAGCATTTTGAATCTTTCTGACCATTTTTAATAGCATAACCAAATTCACCATGACTATCTGGTGGGAATTGAGGACCATGGTTATGTGTAACTCCACAAGCTTTGAATGCCCGCCTCAATACTTCTTTATTTACCAGGCGCTTGGCAATCTCTACACTATCAATCGAAATAAATGGTGCAGGAACTTTCCCTGATACTAATTGATTCGTGTTTTCATAATAATAAGCATCATGACTTTTAGACCTACATAATGTCATCGAGATAGGAAAAGCTTGCCCACGCCGACCAGCTCGCCCGACTCTTTGCTGATAATTGTATCTCATAGGCGGCATGTTGCCTAATAATACTGCTTCTAAAGTACCCACATCTATACCGACTTCCATCGTCGTTGTAACACTTAATACATCAATCTCGTCATATAAAATCTCTTCGTCATTATCCATTGCAATACCAAGAAATAATCTTTGCCGCTTGGCTTGATCATCAGTTTGTCCCGTAAGTTCTTCACAATGGATCCTAATAGGTATATTTTCAAATGCTATACGGCTATAATAATGCTGTTCCCGAATATCTTCAGCTTTTAGATGGGTAGTTTCCTCTAATTCATTGAAACATCTTGTGCATATTCCAGCAGAGTTATGAAGATGAATCTCTTGACATTTTGCGCATTCCCATACTGGCGAAGAAGCATCAATAAGTCTCAGACCATACCTCTCCAGTTTTAGCCCTAAGCGTGATCCGCTAATCACAAAATGTCGTTTAATGTGATCTTCGAATCCCGCTTTATCGGTTATTAGATATTTTTGAGCCACTGATTTCAAATAGTTATTGATTTCATTTCCTTCTCCGATATTGAAATTGCACCACAACTCATTACTAATAGTCTCATAATAATGGTTAATACCTAAAATTCGAATACAACTATAAATAATTTCACGATAATCTTGTTCTGCTATGTTGTATGGATTAATACTATTTAGTTCGTGAGGTACAAGATAACCAATCCCAAAAGGCTCAAATCCCCAAAACGTTCTTCCGTATAATGTTGTTGATATTTCTTCTTTAATCTTTGGTATATAGCGATATTTGAATTCACTCATATCATGTTCAGATTTTAATGATTTTTTTATTATTTTATCTAAGATAATATTCCATTTTTGATTTTCATTATTAAATTTTTGATATTGTATATCGCTGCCGGCAGGATTTGCTCCTATATCCATAAACTTCTTAACTAAATCGGAATTCTCGATCGATAATACCGCCTCATCAAACCACATCACATTCTCATTTTTAAGTCTTTCGATTTTTTCCTGCCACAAAGGAATTTTATTGAGATATTCTTTTTTTTGGCTTTCAGGAACTTGTGTTTTATTAATCTCATTCTGATAATAAATTAATTCGTCCTCTAATACTTTTATCTTTTCTGGTCGATTCCTTTCTGATTCGGCAGCAATTTGGATAAGTATCTCTCTCATTAAATCTATATAATGCCATCTTTCCACTCCATTTGCTATACTAGCTGCGGCCTCTCTACTATCTGAAAATACAATTAGCTTTCTTTCTTCTAACAAATAGAATAACTCACGAATTAAATTTTTCGCCATATGACTAAAACCAGCATTGAATGCTCTGATTGGCCTGGCTTTTGCTTTATAAATCCCACAAAATGGACATGTTTGCGGCATTGCTTTGTTATGAAGATCTGAATTTTTAGCCACATAGACATAACCGTTAATCAATTTCTCTCTTCTTTCGCGTTCTTCAACCTCATCACTTGGCATAACACGCCCTAGATATGGATCTAATAAAGCCTTTCTCCAACCCCCCTCCACTTTTTTGCCTTTTACTGAAAAATTTTTAACAGCATTCTCCATTGGCCAGAAAACAGCATAATCTTCATAACTCTTGCTACCAGTATAAGTTTCAATTGGTTTCCAAGGTGCTTTTTCTAAATCGTAATTATCAGGTAACATATCAAACTCATGATCGTTACCGCAACGCATTCCACCGAAAAACAAACTGCCACAATATTCACAATATAATAATTCAAAAGCTCGTAAATATTCACCATTCTGCTTAATATAGGGTGTTTTTCTTAGGGATATCATTCCCACCGTACACTTATCGATACCTGCGGGTTTGGCTGTCCCCCAAATACCCTCAATATTTCTGAAGAGATAGTGAACTCTGATAGAAGGAATCCTGGAATCTCTTAGTTTCATTCGCAATCTTAAGAAAGCTTTCAAACCATTAATAAGCATGTGATCATCATGCTCTCCAAAAATATTTCGACTGAATTCTAACGCACTGATAGCAGTCTTACCTTGAAAACCGCTATATAATGCTTGTCGGAAAAAGTCAGCATCCCAATGTGTAGCATCTTTTGGTATTTCATTTTGTCTAAGGCCAGCCAACTGATATACATCTAACTTTTTAGCGAAAAGCACGCGTTGATTTTCATAGCTACCCGAAACAATATTTTCTGGATTCCATTTTGATCCAAAAAATTCATCCAAATATTTGATGCTATCACTATCTGGTTCAATTGATGCGCTTGAAGCCAAAATTCTCAATTTTGGGCTATCCGGAGTTAAACCCAAACGATATAATAATAGTCTAATTAAATATGATACTTCTGTTCCTGCCGTACCTCGATAAAGATGTAATTCATCGATTACAAGATTAAAAATAGCATTATCATATTCCTCAAGCCATTTTTTAGTTTTTTCAAATATATCGTCTTCTATCTCCCGCATCATCATTACGCTGAGCATGCTTGAATTCGTAATTAGAATATCCGGTGGGCACTCTTGAACGTCCCAACGACTGCACATTTCAGCTCTGTCAATTTGTGGAAAATAATACTGTGCTCCTTTGTTATAGGTATGATCATATATTCTTGCTTGCTCCAAATTTTTCTCTAGATCTCTTAGTTGTCTTTTTAATTCTTTTTGTTTTGTTTTTTCATTAGGATATCCTGATACTGGAGTATTACTGTTATATCTAGCAATATAAAATCTGTTTCCATTTAAATGTTTAGAGAACCACTGCTCGGCTTTATTTGAACAAACTGCTTTTCTCAATCGAGCCATCTGATCTTCAACGAGTGCATTCATGGGATATATGATTAATGCTCTTATTGCACTCGGGCGATGTTCATAATGTCTCTGGTTAATACGCTCACCAGAATCATTCCGCCACCATTGATGAAATGCCGTTCTAGATGGAGATTGCCAATTTATTGACTCTTCAATAAGTTGAGAGAAAATCGGTAAAAGAAATGATTCCGTTTTACCCGAACCGGTTCCGGCAGTGATAATAACATTTTGCCCCTTAGATGCTTTTTGAAGTGTTTCTAATTGGTGCATGTACAATGGATAATCACCAATTAATCCACATTTTACGAATTCTTTAAATCGATCAATTACTTGAGGATCCATTTTGACATCATCATTCGTTATATCATCAATTTTTTTACTGGTTTTATATTGAGGAATTAATTCAAACCATGGTATCTTACCAATAGTTCCTTCCTTTTTAAGTAAACGCTCTCGTTCCTCGACAAATGATTTGTATCTAACATTAAAAGTCGTATTGACATACCTGATGATACTCTCTTTTATCTTCTCTGCATTTGTTATTGGGTCCGATTGCATAACTATCTCCATTAAATCTTATCCATTTGTCTTCCTGACATTTCTGCGACTTTCTGAGCGATTGGCCACGGTACTGATCGATAGGCAATAAACCACTTATTATGCCATCCTATTTCACGGATACTTCGAAATCGCCCCAAATAGCTATTGCCAGTTTCTAAATAATTACCATGAAGTTCTTGTACTAATCCACTGCAAAGAGCAAGCCCTCGGCTTACCAGAAGTGGTAATTTGCATTTATATGGGCATAACAATACTTTTTTGAATTCATCATAAAATAAACTGAAATATTTGAGCTCACTTAAATAAATATTCATACCCCAATCGAGATTGATTCGGTTGATATACTCATCTTTCACTAGAAAATAATGTTCACCATCAAAGCGTTTTTCTCGATACAGGCCGTAGAGACAGTCCTCCTTTGACCGACCATTTTCCCACCCCAACGTTTTAAAATTAAAGGACTGATACTTGGCCGTATTACCTAGATTTCTGATTGTCCATCCATCCTGAATATTGTTTAATACTGTTTTTTTGTCATGTGACCAATTTAGAATACTCCATGAATTAGAATTATTGGAATATTGAAATTCTTTCAGAAATCGATATAAAATATCCTCATCTTTGGCGATCAGATTAATCGGAGTAGGTAATAGATTCATCCAATTGTTTTTTAATACATAATCATTATTAAGCGTATAATTATTATCAAATACTATACTAACATCTTTACATCTTTGGGATTGATCTATAATATTGTGCAACAGTGATTCATCTCGCCAGCCGGTTAGAAAAGCTTCATTGCTTTTTGAAATCTTCTGAATAAAAGACGTTGAAGTTAGGTAATAATAATTATTGGAATACTCCAGGTTCCCAAGATCTACTAACACACTAATTATGAAATTGGTGGGATCAGGTTCGACTACACCGCATTTATAATAAATTAATTCCTTAATCGAAGATCGTAACTCTCTATCAGTAATCCTATTCCCCTTTCTCTGTCTAACTATTTGCAAAATGTCGGTATTCAAGGTAGGTATAGTATTGGGAATTTTAGGAATATGTACCTTTGATTCAACTGTAAATGCTTTGTTGTATAATATTTTATTTTTAGGTTTAGGATAACCAGGCGGTTGATAATCCTTATCTGTCAGGTTTGCACCAAAGATACCGTTGCTCACCTTAGATGCTTGGCCAGATGCATCTAAAGAATGATCATTTGTGATTTCATTTAATAAAGATTTTACAAACTCGATTTTATGTTCCTCAAATTCATTACCACATAATGCTTTTATATTGATCACATAAACATCGTCTGTTATATGGTTTGATATATCATAATTTCCTGTTTTTTCATCAATGAATATTTTAATATCATTACAGAATATTTCACTTACATCTGGAGCTACTTTTATTCTTGGGGGTAAAAACCTAAAATATTTTCCATTAAAATGGAAACCATCAATTGTCACTTTTTTATTAATTTCTTTAAACGTTACCTTATCCTTAATGCCTAATGGATCATCTGAGCCATGCAGATAATTATTATAATTAATTATGAATAGATTCCAGTCTTTTGGCACACCATCATAAGAAAGCAATTGAAATGCGTCTCCCAATAATTCATCTCTCGATAAAATTAAAAATTCATCTGATTTTGGATTATTAGTTTCTACCCAATAGCCCATTGCACCATAATGCTCGCCATTATCGAAAATGATTGGTGTATTATAATCTGCAGACTGGACTATAACTCCATTTTCTTCGCTCGTTAATTCAATTTTTGTCGTAAGTAGCTCGATCGCATTATAAGCATATTCTCCATCCAATAACTGTTCTGACCAATACTCATCATAATATGATATGCTATAATTGTTTTTAAAATTAAACGTACCAAAGTTTTCTAATCCAATATTTTCAGGATTGCGTATTTTTGCTCGAAACATCACATTTTCATCAAAATCGTTAACTCGCAGAACAAGTGTAAGTTGATATGTCGATTTGCTTGAATTATCGCCGACAGACCCATCCCATTTATTGTATACTGTACCCCTCCCCATTGTCTAGACAAAAATATTGACTTTCTTAGATGGAGTTATCGCCACGGTGGGGGCTGTCGCCCCGGAAGGAGCCCGGAGGGCGACTGGAGGGGCGACAGCCCCGGCGAACACCTCGGCCGGGGTAAGGTATCCCAGGGCCTCGTGCAGCCGTTCATGATTGTAAAACTCAAAATAGCGGCCCAGGCCTAACACCGCCTCGGCCACCGTCTGGTAATCTCGCAGATAGACCTCCTCCACCTTGACCGAACGCCATAACCGTTCGACAAATATGTTGTCAAATACCCGGCCCCGGCCATCCATGCTGATTAAAATCCCGGCATCTTTCAAGGGCCGGATAAAATCCACTGATGTAAATTGGCTGCCCTGATCCGTATTGAAGATCTCCGGGGTGCCCTGGCCCAGCGCCTGCTCCAACGCCGATACGCAAAAATCGGCCTCCAGCGTGATCGAAACTTCCCAGCTTAACACATAACGGCTGAACCAATCCATGACCGCCGTTAAGTACACCCAGCCCTGAGACATGCGGATATAGGTAATATCGGTCGACCAGACCTGGTTCGGCCGGGTAACCACCACCCCATCAAGCAGGTAGGGATAAATCTTGTGGGCCGGGTCCGGTTGGCTCAAATGCCGCTTAACGCGCGGATAAATCGCTTCTAAGCCCATCAGCCGGAGCAAACGGCGCACGCGCTTCGGATTGACGATGTGGCCTTGACGACGCAGCCACTGCGTCATCTTGTCAACCCCGTAACAAGGGGTTTTGAGGTATTGTTCATCCAATAGCCGCATCAGACTCTCATGGTACTCCGTGTCCCGGCAGGGACGATAATAGTAACTACTGCGGGCCAGGCCCAGCAGTTCACACTGACGATCGATCGGAATCCGGGGATGGCCCGGCTCTATCGCCAGGCGCTTCTGCTCAAGTGTCAAGCCCGGATTTTTTTTTAAGCCAGTCCAACTCCATCGTGAGTTGGCCGATCTGCTGATATAACTGATCCACCAAAGCCTGCTGCTCGCGCTGATCCTGGTGGCGCCTCAGAGAAAAGATCTCCGGCAAGGCATTCAAAAGCTCCTTTTTCCACTGGGTAACCTGAGTCGGGTGTACCTGGTAAACCTTGGCCAACTCCGCCAGCGTCTTGTCGCCCTTCAGGGCGGCCAGGGCCACTTTCGCCTTAAACTGGGCACTGTGATTTCGCCGTTTGCCTTTCATTAAAACTGTCTCCTGAATACGAATTATTCAATCGGTTCAGGCGGCAATTCCATCTAAAAATCACCGTTTTTTTGTCCAGTTTTTGGGGAGTATTATATACATCGAAAACTCTTTGAATTAAATATTCTTTAATTTCGGTATCAGTACTTTTTTGAAATAATTGTGCTAGCCGGGTTCCACTTGGTAGGTTGGCTAATATTTTTCGTGCTTGAATCTTATCCAATTCGAGACCTGCTGACACTTTCGATTTAGCTAGCGCATCCTCAATTAATTTGTGATCACTTTTCCTAAATAAGGCCTGCCTAAAAGCGTAGCCAACGTTCTTATAATGCGGAATATGTATTGCATTAAACCTTCCTTTTTCAAATTGATTAATCCGGGTCCACTTTTCCAGCGCTCCCCATATACCTGGAACTCGATCATTATAAAATTCTCTTAAACCAGACTCATTAAGTTTCTTTTCTAAATCAGGGATTTGATTCTTACCAGTTAGATTAGGCGATATGGATATGCAATATACCAAGAAGGATAAAAAGGCGACATACTTGGGATCACCAGAATAGGATGTATTTTTATGTTCTGAGCGTAAATCATCAGCAGTTTGTATCATATTGCTGTGTAGAGGTTTCCGCAAATCACAATTTCGTATAGCATTAATAAAATCATCATCCGGTGATTTAATATTGTTAATTTGTCCGATCTCATTTATCACTTCTGGACAAACAGCAAGAAAGACCTCTTTATTTGATTTGTTACAATTAAAGAAGTAATCAGTTAACCAACTATTCCACTCACTATAAGTCGCCATGTGCTCACCTCAAATAAATATTAACATTTAACAGAGTATTTCTTTACACATAAAATATTTTGTTCTTAAACTTAAATGACGATTAAAGATTATCTTCCTTCATATCAAATATCTGGGTATCACTCGTATTCGCAATATCATCTAAATTCTTCTGGGCAATTATATTCCATGTCGTAGATCCACTGGTGTCGGCCGGTCTGGCAATGTGATTCATACTGATACCCCAACGGGGGCTTTTAATGCCATTTTTTAATAGACCAGCCACCAGCTCCCGATCCGTGTAATGGGGCCAGAAATAGAAGTTAATTTTCAGACCTGTATTGGATTTAGCAGTAATTCGCCGCACTAGTTGGATTATGTTAATTACAGAGTTATCATGATTCGAATTGTGTTGATCATCCAGATGAAACTCGATCACTTTGATTTCTGGATAATTGGTTGGCCTATTAAGGGCAGATTGAATGATTCTGGCCGCAAATACCGTTTCATCGTCGCTGCCCCCCCTAATCTGTGGTGATTTAATAGCAATATAGTCTGCATGAACACAGATTGGCCTCAAAAGGTTCACCTGATCATCAAGGTTCATATTCACCCTGCCCTGGCTTTGAATATCATTCCAGAATCCGCTCTGGTCATCCGCCGGATCATAAATAGAAAATGCTGGCATCTGGGTAATAATATGTTGGTGATGAGAATTACTAATCAACACCCTTCCCATTGGAAAGTTAACAAATGAATTTTCACATTCGCCTAACCAATCCTGCTCACTTTGTGGCCAATCGCTTTCTGAGGGCCTTATAACAGATAACTTACTCATTTTTTGCGCACAGGATTGCGCTAAGACTCTAACTCGGTGGTCTTTAATTCTGCTTATATTTGCAACTGCCTCATTCAAACAACTACCGCCATAAATATCTGACAAAATGATTGGCTCTGCAGCCGTTTTAGGTAATAATCCTTGGCCCAAATTATATATTCCCAAGTACCACTTTTCATTGTCAGTATTGCAATCTTCATCAAATATATGTGGTGTAAACGCAATTTCAGTATACATCAGGCAAACCTCTCATGAAAATCCTGATCAAAAAAGTCATCCGGCCAGGGCTGAACAAAATCGCCATTATTATCAACATCGATAACTCTTATTCTGGTTTGGCCGTTTTTAGATTGAAGATATAAAACCGCCACATCCTCAGGAGACAGACTTAACATGGCATCAGGAACCATTTCCTTAGAAGTTTCCCGAATTCGGCGAAGAAGTCTCAGAATCAAATGCTCGCTATGGGTTTCAATGAACAACAATTTATTATGTTGCCTGACACCCGCGATCAGTAAATCGCCCAGTGCGGCCTGCTGGGTTGGGTGCAGATGCAATTCCGGCTGTTCAACTTGAACCAATGAGGCGCCATCAGCCACAATTGCACCGATTACCGGAATCACCTGCGATATGCCAATCCCCACCGCATTGGGACAAACATAGGTATCTCTAGGCATGTCGTAAAGCTGAACCTTTTTCCTGACTGGTATGCGGTCTAAATCGACTATCGCTTCCTTCTCAACACTAGAATCCTCCTGTTCCCATTCAGTACGCATCATCCAGTCCTGAGTTTTTTGATCGATTTCCCGAACAGAAGTAACAATCATCTCATAACCAGTATTAAGTCGATCCTCGCGGCTCAACCACTCACTTAACTCATATGAAAACGCCTCTTTACCAGCTGTCCCAAGTAAATCCCAAACTGCCATACCATCAGCCCAGCGAGATTCTTCAATCACTCTTGGCTTATAATAGTTGGCTGGCGGAACCGTTCGTAAGGGGCCAACATATCGTATCCCTTTCAGAAAATCCCGGGCATATTCCGCCGGCGCCACTAGGTATTGAGTCAGCAACCTCATCAACACCTTACCGGCGACATAGGCATCCTGTCCCTCATATTCATCCTGGTCTTTTTTCGTCATGCGAGGAATTATCGTCCCTGATTCATACATGGAAGGATCCGGCACTAAACCTGGGAACTCAAGAATTTCATTCAATCGGGGCAATGCGCCATGAATCGCATTGGTTTTGAACTGCAACGGGGCATTGGATAATTTTGACGAAGGTGCTTGTGATCCGCATCGGGCATAAGCGCTGGTGGCAATATTCACAGAGATTCCACCTCCGGGATTACCAAAAGGCGCACTGTCTACCCTGAATACCTCATGTTCTTCATTGATACTTTCGATATCGGCATAAAAACTACCCGGCTTGTAGTGCAATGTTGCCAACCGTTTTCCATTAATACCTGTTGAATATCTTGTCACATTCGGTTGTTTTATAAAATGGCTAAAACCGACCTCTAATTCAACCCAAAACGATTGAACCGGAGTAAACTGATAATCAGTATCCCCCAAAGGAGCACTATCTTCTTCAAAACGAATCTCAAATGTATTGACATACTTATCGTCTGACAAATAATCTTTCAGAGACTCATCTTCTAACTCAAACTCCAACCGAATGGATATAGTCCGATTGAGGTCTTTTTTATGAACCAGTTCGGCAAATCCACCCAGATCAATGCTGTTGCCGCCCCGGGCCGTTCTGCCAACATCGACATTCTGCCGTTCGAGTATCTCGCTCACATAATGCAACGCATGCATAATCGTGCTTTTGCGGCGCTGTTGGCGCCGAAAAGCAGTGTTATGGGTTTGATCGGCACCGATATCAGGTCGCCAATGCCTTTAAAGTTTTCGATTTCGATTCTGGTTAACATAACTCACCTTTCTGTTTTTATACAGTTTCCCCATCCAGCCTCAACAGCTCCATGGCCTCGATCTGGGGCAGGGTGCCGCCGATGATGCCCTGGAAATCGCCGTACATGCCGGCGATACCGGTGATGGCCTGGTCGAGCATTTTTTCGCGGCTGGCCCAGTGTTTGGTCAGGGCGCGTTTTTCCTGGTCGAGCTGGGTCTTCATGCCGACAATCGGCTCGATAAAGCCCCCCACCCGGTTCTTGAACTCGGCGCCGGCCAAGTAGCTATACACCTGTTCCATTTTGGTCTGCCGGCCTTCCAGCGCATGGCGGGCCTTGGCGGTTTCGAGCAGCCCGTTGCGCAGCGCGGCCGCCAGGTAAACGGCCATGGACCAGCTGCACACCCAGATCCCTTCCTGCTGCTGATAATATTCCACCCCGTCGGGCAGAACCTCGCTGACCAGAATAGCCAGTTCGGCCTTGGCGTTGCGTTGGTCTTCGCGCAGTTTGGCCGGCCACTGGCTGGACCAGTTTTTCGTCCGTTTGGACTCCCACAAGATCGTACCGCAATCGAGCCCGCCCCCGGTCCGCACCCGCTGGACCACATCGCCGCCCCGGACGCCCTTGGGCACCTCTTCGATCGAATCAGCCGGAAAGCTCTCCGTCAGCAGCTGCTGCAAGGCCAGTTCCATCACCTCGCCCTGCATCTGCTGAGAGCCCTGATCGGCCTTGCGGCGGGCATCGTCCAGCTGGGCCTTCAAATCGGCCAGCCGCTTGTTATGTTCTGCCTCTTTCAGGCCATATTCCTCCGCCGCCTGCTTGCGGGTATCGGCCACCAGCTGGTCCCGCAGGGCGCTGACCTGGCGCTGGGTTTCCAGCCCGACCGCCTCTTCGCGATCTTTCAGCTTCATCTCGCGCTGCAAAAGCTCCTTTTCGGCCTGGCGCGCGGCCTTGAGCTGCTCTTCCATAGCGGCCATCGACTCACGCTGAGCGGCCAGGTCGCCTGCCAGTTGTTCCCGGGCCTTCTGCGTGGCCTCGGCCGTAATCCGGTCCCTTTCAGCCTGGGCGGCTCGACGGCCGGCCTCTTCCACCTGCTCTCGCTCGGCTTTCATCTGCTCCTGCTGGTCGGTCAGTTCCCGTTCCCGCTTGCGCAGGTCCACCTCCTTATTATTGGCCGCCGACAGTTTCAACTGCATCTCTTTGATCTGCTCATCCCGGTCTTTGAGATCCACCGTCAGCTCATCCACCGCCTGCTGCCGGGCACGGGCCAGCAGTTTCTTCTCCTGCTCGGCCAGCCGGGCCTGTACCTGCTCGGTCACCGCCTTTTCGGTATCCGCCAGTTTCGCCTCGCGCCGGGCCAGCTCGCCCTGGGCCTGCTCCAACTTCTTACGCAGCGGGGCCATCTCCTCGGTTACCTCGGCCCGCATCTTCTCCGCCAGCTGCGCCGACATCACCTCGGTTATCTCAATCTGATACGCACAATTCGGACACTTAATGGTCGATTCCATAAGTCACCTCTTTTTAATTATGTTATTTATCAAAACGCTTTTTGAATACTATTTTGGCTTGATCCCTGTTCAATATTCCCAATTTTTATCTATTGAATGAGAACTATTTTCCTTCAATCGTATCTTCTTTTTTTGGAGGATTCCCGCCTTCAGGTCCCTCTTTTTTAGGGGGTTGATACCCGGATGTTGTTCCAGGCTTAATTTCTCTGCCAGTTGGTTGATAACCTCTATTTTCCGCTGACGATTGTTTTGGGTCTTTTGCCATCATAAGTTTCCTTGTTTATCTCTAATAAACTCAATGTATTCAATCATATCACCTTTTATTAATACACCATCACTTCGATCAAGTTTCACCCAATTTCCATCATTATCAATCCTAACCGCCTTCTGGAGGTAAAGATCGCGTTCTTCAGGATCAGAGGAGGCAAAAGACTCTGAGCCATATAGCCCGGCAATCATTTTGCCATTTTTCAAGTGGATTTGTACCCATACGCAGGTTTGCGTATGAAAGAACTTATAATCCCATGCAGTCGGGATTGAATGCATGGCAATCAATCCCATCTTATTGAAAGCAATTCTTACAAATCCTATTTGGTTTAGACAGCCTGTTAATAACCCTAAACCAGCAGGACTAATAAAAATAATTACGGTCCATAACCATGCAAGCTCTGACCGATTATCCCTGGCATAGGAGGTGTTTATCAACTTGAACACAAGCCATGACCATATGGCATAATTAAAACAACTAAGCGCCAGAAACCGAAGTAATAACATCTGATTATTGGGTGTCTTACTTGGCTGAAATAAGGTTAAAATGTAATGCCAAATAAAGCCAGGTACTACAAAAGCCAATGTAAGATACAATGTTTCTTTGCCATCAATTGTCATAGATTCCCCTTAAATACTTGTTGAACCAAACTCATAAATAGTGCATCTGTTTCAAGATAAGTGCGTCCCAAAAATTTTGACATTTCATTGTGCTTGTGATAGGAATCTGCATATTTCTTTTGAATATTCATATCAGGAATTGGAATCGGCAGTTTTCGTAGTTGAGTCATATTGATGCTAGCCAAATTTGATGTTTTTTTTGCACATCGTAGAAAATAATACTTGGCAGCTTGCGTCTGTAGAAAACTATCAAAATACTCTGGTAATAATATTTCATGGTTCACCCTGACTCGAAACACATGGTTTTGATGAATGCAATTTTCAATTTGTCCTTCCCACATTGTGCCACGCCCTAATTTGTCAAAATCGCCACCTTCCGTCAGGAGTATATCCCCATATTCTAGACGGTATTTTTCCAAGTCTTCCGGCAACGCTTCAATCTCTTTTATTTCAGAAAGTTCCAGATACCCATCTTGAACATTTGCGACTCTTAAATAGGGTAATATAATGGTTTTTTTGCCATTAAATTTCCTACCTTTTGTTACTCCTGAAACAATCTCCGAGACATTTGCCAGATCAACATAGCATGACTTATCATCAATATATTTCCCGAAACACTTAGCAAAGATAGCGGGGATGAGGTTGTTGAGTTCGTTGATGGCCTGTTGTCGTTTTTTTCGGATGGCGTCGGCCTGGTCCAGGATCGCGGCGATGCGCCGCTGCTCGGCTAAGCTCTTTTCCGGGTTGTCGGCGTAAGGGATGGGGATTATAATCGAATTTGCTTGTTCGAAAGACAAATTTGAAATATTAGTTGTCTGCCTTCCACAGTGTCGCAAAGCATGCTGTATTGGAGGAGAAGCCAACCAGTGATACAAATAGCGAGAGTTGATTTTGTTTTGGTTACCTCGAAGGATGGAGATAAATCCACCTGCGGTGGATTTGAATTTCAAATTTTCAATCCATGAACATTTGCCTACTAATTCCCAACTATTTGCAGTCGAGATTAGAATATCACCATCTTTCAGATACTGCTCTTTTCGTCTTACAAATACTGAAGGTACGGCTATCAAATCTGTTTCATCTAGTTCAGCTTGTACATTTTTGGTTCTCATGCAAACAACTGCATCATCTGAACCTAACGCCACTTTGTCTTCTGGTTTAAATGTAATTCCTCTAATAAATTTTGATACATCACCCAGTTTGATATTATACGACATTTTCATCATATCCTCACCCCCAGTTCGTTTCTGCCGGTGGGCCATGTCGCAAGTTTGTGTCGCAAGTTGTCGCGAGTCATGTCGCAAGTATGTCGCAAGTTCATTAATCCCGGCCTTTCAAGGTGTAAGTCAGGTTGTTGGTCGCGCCGCTGGTTGACACTAAGTCTATGGCAATAAGGGCTTTAAGGTCTCTCTGCAGTGTCCGGCGATTGGCATCGGGACAGAGTTCCTGATAGACGGCAATGGTCAGGGAGCCACGGATAATCAGATATTCCAGCGCCTGTTTTTGCCGTGGGTTTAGGTTATGTTCGTGGGCGATGATGTCTATTTCGATCGCGGTTTTTCCGATATGTTTGGTTTCTTCCAGTTGGGTGGCCAGGCCGGTGAGGAAATAGTCCAGCCAGATAGTCAGGTCCATGTCCCGTTCGCGCACCTGCTGTAACGCCTGATAAAATTCCCCGCGGTTGCGGTCATAATATTCGCTGATGGTGAACAGCCTTTTGAAGTCGAAACCGCTGCGATAGAGGCACAGGGTCGAAAGCAGCCGCGAGGTTCTACCGTTGCCATCGACAAACGGGTGGATATGAACCAGTTGAAACTGCGCGATCCCCGAAACCAAAACCGGGTGGATTTCGCTGTCGGCGGCCAGCCATTCGACCAGTTGCCGCATCATTCCTGGAACATCGCCCGGGGCCGGGGGCGTGTAAACCACCTGGCCGGTCTGGCTGTTGACGACATAATTCTGGATGGTGCGATAGCGGCCCGGCTGGCCTTTGCCGCCGCGGACGCCTTCGACCAGCCGATGGTGAATTTCGCGGATCAGAGCCTCGGTAATGGGAGCGCCCCCGGTGAGATACTCCGCCACCAGATTGAACGCGTTGCGATAGTTCAGCAATTCCCTCCGGTCGTCCGCATCGACGGTGTCGATCGTTTCGCCATCCCAGAGTTTCTGCGCCTGCTCCAGCGTCAACTGTGTGCCTTCGATGTGCGTGGTATGATGCGCTTCGAGCAGCAGCGCCCGCCGGCTCATCCGGGCGATCCAATCTTCTGAAAGCGTGGCGGCTTCGAGGAAGCCCCGCGCCCGCTCGATCCGGGTCAGGGCGTCGGTCATGGCGTTGGTTATGGTAAATTGGGGATTGAATTGATTCATTAAATCATCGCCTCCAATTCCTTGAGGTCGGCAACAATATCCTCTTCCAACTTTTTCAACCGCTTTAAAATAACCTTCGGAGGATCGTATTGCACTTCTTCGTAGACATGCTCTTTATACCGGCCAATGGACAGGTCATATCCTTGCTGAACAATCTCCTCACGGATCACAAAAAAGGCCTTCTGAGTCCGGTCGGTAAAATGCTTCAGCGCTTTCTTGTCGCCATGATTCCACTTTTTCCACTGTTTAACCACCTCCGGCAGATCATTGTCACCGATCGAGGTTCGTTTATCATCCAGACTGAATCCATCCGCCTGCACATCGAAGAAAAACACCCGCTCGGTCTGGCCTTCGGCTTTTTCATCACCTTTGGCAAAGACCAGTACGGCCGTGGAGACACCGGCGTAGGGTTTGAATACGCCGGACGGCAGCGAAATCACGGCCTCGAGCTGGTTGTTCTCGACCAGCATCTTGCGCAGATCGCGGTGGGCGTTGGAAGAGCCGAACAGTACGCCATCGGGCACAATCACCGCGCAGCGGCCGCCCAGTTTGAGCATGCGGATCATGAGCGCCAGGAACAGCAGCTCGGTTTTTTTGGTTTTGACCTTGCCGGCGAGCGACGGCGCCACATCTTCGGCGTCGAGCGAACCTTTAAAGGGGGGATTGGCCAGGATCAGGTCAAACTTATTGACCGCCAGCTTGGGAAACAGCTCGGTCATCTTTCCTGAGAGGGTATCGCAATAGTGGATATTGGGGTTGTCCAGGCCGTGCAGGATCAGGTTCATCGAGGCGATCCGCAGCATGGTCACATCAAAATCGAAGCCGAAGAACATATCGTTATGGATATGGGCCCGCTCCTCGGCGCTGAGCAGGTCGGCTGAATAGATGGGCTCGCCGGAAGGATCCTCCGGGTTTTCAATCCGGCCTTCGGGCGAGGTGTATTTTTTGCGGAGGTATTCGTAGGCCTGTACCAGAAAACCGCCCGTGCCGCAGGCCGGATCGGCGATGGTATGGGTGGATTTGGGGTCGAGCAGCTCAACCATCATGTCGATGATATGCCGGGGCGTGCGGAACTGGCCGTTGATGCCGGCGGTGGTCAGCTTGCTGAGCAGGTATTCGTAGAGGTCGCCCTTGGCATCGGAATGCACCAGCGGCAGCTCATCCACCATTTTCATGGCCTTGTAGAGCAGTGACGGTTTCTGGATCATCAGTTGGGCGTCGGCCATATACTCGCTGAAGGTGGTCTCCTCGCCGCCGATCTCCCTGAAATGGGGAAATACCTCATCCCGCACCGTACGAAGTAGCGCGTCGGTCTCGGATATCTGCATCAGGTTCTTCCAGCGCCGTTTATCATCCGGCCCGTCAAAGACCCGTTTGATACCCTTGCCGCCGGTCCGCCGGGCCTTACGCTCGTTGATGCTCTCGAGCTGGTCCAGGTTGCGGGCGAACATGAGAAAAGATATCTGCTCGATCACCGTCAGCGGATTGGTAATGCCCCCGGTCCAGAATTCTTCCCAGAGTTTGTCAATTTTGCCCTTTAAAGCGCCGGTTATCATGAATTACCTTTCATTTTATAGATTATCAATTTTTTTAATTGTTATGTTTTCGCTTGTTGCAATACCAGACTCCGATCCCAACTACAACAGCCAAAACAACAGCCCCGCCAATGATATAGGGATTGCGGGTTTTCATGGCCTTCTTTACCGGCCCTCCAGTGTAAGGCCGCAAGTTACCTTTGGGGCCATAGTCCAATATATATTCAGTGCCTTTGCTGACAAAAGTGGCGCCTTGTACAATTTTAGCCATGGGCATGCTCCTTTATGTTTTTGATAACCAAGACCGTTCTTACCAATATATCCCACACAAACTCTTCGGTAACATGAATGCGACTGCACCCATTAGATTTCTTATCCCATCGGCTCGGGTGAATCTGCTTGTTAGCAGCGTCTTTTATCTTTCTGAGAAACTCAGTGTCGAGACCTTGACTAATCATGCCAATGTACTCTGCCACTTTAATTCGATCCGCTAATACATAGTATTTTTCTTTATCATCAATACATGCCTTATTATCACGACAGGTATTATCGGGTATCAATTGTTCAAAGTAGGCATCTAAAACGGAACGACACATAATGATACACTGGATATCAAAACCATAAAGATAACATTTTGTTGCTTCATTAAGAAAATGCCTGATTTCTGCATCAACTCCCTGTTTTTCCATCAAAGCAACCAGCTTAAGAATCCGTTTTTCGGCCCGAACTTGCATTTCAACTACTTCGTGCCCCAATAGCTCATCAATAATCTCATAAACATACCACTTGATTTCATTCTTTTTAGCATCTTCCCCTGAATCTTCTTGTAGATAATCAAGGATATGAAAGGCTTGTGAAACAGAATTATCAGCCACTAAATCAGTAGCCCCATCAATTATAGCCTTCGCCTGAAACTTGGCCGCTTTTTGGATATTTTCATCGACATAGAATCTCTCATCTTTGCGATTCTCAAATACATTTTTAAAATGGTCGCTCAATCGCCATTCATTATAATCTGGTCTGCTCATCACGAAACCTCCGCATTATCATCAGTATCAGATTGGTATTCCTGAATCAATATAATCAGTTCATCGGCCAGGCTGTCATCGAACACACCATCGATTCCATCGGGATTGAGTGAGGTAAAGGGATCTTCGTAGAGATCGCTGACCTCGATTTTGCCATGCCGGGCGATAAAGGTTTTGAGCAGGTCGAGAAACCGCAACTGGGTGGAATTCAGCGTATGGGTCTTGATGAATTCACTGAACCGTCGGCCCACCTGGTCGGCGTCCAGGCCGACAATGCCGCGGATGACTGCTTCGATCGAGCCGGCCTGCGGAAAATAGTCAGCCAGGTCTTCCAGTTTGAGGTCGGGCTCCTGGGCCACCACCAGCGCGGCCAGTTCCTTGAGTTCGGTTTCGCTAACAGGCTCGCCGAGCCGGATTTTTTGCAGGGCCGGCGAGCTTTCCATCAGGGCCTCTAACACCGCCTGGACCCGGTGACGGTATTCGATCAGCTGCAGGCCCTTGATTTTGGGCTGGTAGTCTTTGCTCTCGATTAAATCATCTTCTTCGGCGATATCGATGACCTTGGGCTGGAATCGCTGACCAGAGCCGGTTTCATTTTGCCGATACTTCATAACGCCGCGCAGTTCGACGCGAACCGTCTCGATTGATTCAACTGTCGGCTGGGTCCAGAACGCGCCGGAATTCACCTGGTTGATCGTGGCGATTTTGGCGCGGACCGCGTTCAAATTGATGGGCAGTTCATGTACCTGATTGAGCAGATCGTCTTTGAGGTCGTTAAATTGGGATCCACCGGTCACAAGTTCGTGCTGGAGCTGACAGCACAGCCGGTCGAACAGGTAAGCCTCCTGGTAGCCGGTGATATTGCGCCATTTCATCAGCGGGGCGATATCGTTATTGAGCAGGGCACGGGTGGCCGGGGCAAATTGCCGGATGACGCCGTCTTTCTGCAGCAGCTTGATATCGCGCCATTTGCCGCGGATATCGATGGACTGGTTTTCGTCCAGGCTCTTGATATCCTCCAGTATCAGGCGGGTGGCCAGGTCGAAGGCATCCTGTTTTTGCAGATCCAGGGCAGTCTGGGCCAGTTTGAGACGATCTTCGAATACCAACTGCTGGAGACTCTTAGCGGTACGGGAGTCATCGGCGGCCTGGTATTGCTCGTCAAAAAACTCGAACACACCCCAATGGTCAAAAATACGAAAAACCTGTTTATGTTGGCCGGGGCCGAAAAGGTTTTTCGCATAACCGGGTGCCGCGGCCGATCATCTGCCAGAATTTGACATAGGAATAGACCGGCTTGGCAAAGACCAGGTTGACTATTTCCGGGACATCGATGCCGGTGTCGAGCATGTCAACCGATATGGCGATGGTCAGATCATGATTGCGGCCGATGCCCTTGAAATCGTCGATCAGTTCGCTGGCGCGGGGATCGTAATTGTCGATGACCCGGCAGAAATTGCCGCCATATTGGGGATACATCTCATCAAACAGCTTTTGCAGCAGAATGGCATGATTGTGGCTGCGGGCAAAGATAATGGTCTTGCCGATCTGGCTGCCGTCTTTGATACGAATGCCGTTGTCCATCAGATTTTTCAGGATCAGCTTGTTGGTGTCCCGATTGAAAATATACTTATCCACCATACCCTGTTCAAATTCAATATCCTGTGGGACCGTTTCCTGGGCTTCCAACTGCTCACGCTGTTCTTTAGTCATCTGGGAATATTTGATTCCCTCGCGTAAAAATGGCGTGGTGAAGGTTTTGACTTCAAAGGGGCATAGATACCCGTCAGTAACGGCCTTTTCAAAATCGTAATGGGCCGTGGGATTATCTGCCGGACACTCGAACAGATCATAAGTATTCCTTTGAATCATACTGACTGGTGTGGCAGTTAAGCCCACTTGCAAGGAGTCATACCAGAAAAACAGGTCCCGGTAGCGGTTGTAAATACTGCGATGGGATTCATCGGCAATGATCAGGTCGAAAAAACCCGGATCGAAATTGGTATAGCACTTCATCATGGCCGGATAGGTGGCCAGATAGACCTTGTGATGGGTTTGCAGGCTGGTCGAGGCACTAATATAAACTACCGGCTCATTAGGCAAAAAGCGGGTAAAAGTGTCTTTGGCCTGCTTTCTCAGTTCGCGCCGATCGCACAGGAATAATATCCGCTTGACCCAGCCGGCCCGAACCAACGCCTCGCTGAGAGCGATGGCCACCCGTGTTTTACCGGTTCCGGTCGCCTGAACGATCAATGCCTTGCGCCGGCGGTTCTGGAAGTTTTCTAAAACTTGGGTTACTGCCTCATACTGATAATCACGATCAATGATATCTTTGCCAAGCTTAACTGTTTGCAAATTCTGTGCTGCGGTCCGTTGCCGCAAAACAAACCGGATACTATCCTTGGAATAGAATCCCCAGATCTGACGGGGAACATAGCCTTGTTTGTCATCCCAGAGCCATAGGTCAAATCCATTGGTATAGAATATCATGGGGCGGTGGCCGGTTTGCTGTTCCAGGCCATCGGCGTAAGACTTGGCCTGCTGGCGGCCTTCGTTGACATCTTTGGCTGTTTTCTTGGCTTCAATCACAGCCAGCGGGGTGTGGCCATCATCTTCATAAAGGACATAGTCGGCATACCCAATGCCTGTCGGGGTGGATTGGTGCGGAATTTCAACCTCTTGCCCCACCTCGGTGGTATTCTGGCCTTTGGCCCCCACATTCCAGCCGGCATCGGCCAACATGACATCAATCAGGTATTTTCGGGTTTGGGCCTCTGAAAAGTCCAGCACGCTGCATGAATATTGGGCGGCCTGAATCTGTGCCCGCATCTCCTGCTCGGACAATTGAGCGGCCTGGGCTTGTTCGCGGGCCCTGGTCAGTTCGTCCAGAAGCTGCTGCATCTGGGCTTCCTGGGCTTCCAGTTTTTGCAGCAGGCTCTTTTTCTGGCGTTTGAGTTCAGCCTTGGCGGTCAGGCCAAAATCTTCGGGTGTGGGCTGGCGATAGGCCGGCAACACTGATTTATCCTGCTGGGTAAAGGTCAGAAATACCCATTGAGCCAGGTGAAATCCATCCTTAATAGCCTGTAATGCTTTTTCCGTGGTACCTTCGTTACGATGGACGGCACGATTGCCATTAACCCGAATGGCGTGCATAATCGTCTGCACGGTGGTAGGAATAACCCGCTTAAATTCAGGAGTATTCAAAAGTTCATGCAGACTTGGATTATATGGCCGGGAAAAACCAAAACGATCATAAACCAGCTCGACAATCTGCTCCAGATAAGTCCGCATCTTGATCAAGGAACTAACCGGATCTGGATGACTGTAATATTCCGCGAACCCGGCCAATGAAGCCAGTTGTTGCCAATCGGCGCGAAGAAACTCGAAATTGATCGATTTCATGATCTCTTCGCCCTCCCGATGCCCAGATTGGCTGGTTTCAGATTGATTTTGTTGCAATGGTTTTTCCATGCTAGAAAATAAAGCAATCGCCATGCCACAAATATTGAGCCCGAAAAAAAAAATCTGGTTTTCAAATAACTCACCTCTTTAATTTGATATTAAGACGATCCAATTGGTCATTAAGCGCCTGGTAGCTATTTAATCCAAGCATTCGAGCTGCCTTTGTTTTGTTATTACCAGCCTCTTTCATAGCTCTCTGTATATAATGGACTTGCAGATTTTTCAACAATTCATTTATATTGAAATTTTCATCAAAAGGTCTATTTAAAATATCATCCGAAACGGAAGATCCAGGCATTTCAGCCATCGCTGCCTTGATTTCATCTAGCTGGATTGTGTCGGTATTGGACATGACGACAGTTTGAAGAATAACATTGTTCAATTCCCGGACATTGCCCCTCCATGAGTGGTTTTTTAGAAATATTTTTGTGTTAGAAGAAAATATTTTGTGCTTAAAACAAGAATCCTGGGCTTGAAACTCCTTGTTGATGGCGTTGAGCATAGCCTCAGCTATCGGCACAATATCGATTTTCCGCTCTCTCAGAGCAGGCAGATGAATCGAAATATGGGCAATACGGTAATAAAGATCATCTCGAAAGGTTCCATTCTGAATTTCCAAGAGGAGATCCCTGTTAGTGGCGGCAATAATCCGAACATCACTTCGTTCGGGATGCGTACCGCCAACTGGAGTAAATTCTCTAATTGTCGAGCTTACGCCTGACGGTGGTTGTAATACCCTGAGTAACTTGGCCTGAAAAGCGGGCTCGCTTTCGCCAATTTCATCCAGAAACAAGGTTCCACCATCCAGGGATTTCAATAATCCAACATGATCTTTTACCGCCCCGGTAAATGCCCCCTTTTTATACCCAAATAACAGTGATTCCAGCAATGTAGTGGGTAACGCCGCACAATTGATTGCTTCAAAATGTTTTTTAACGGCGGGAACTGGCCTCGTGAATCGCCTTTGCAAACATCTCCTTACCGGTGCCGCTTTCTCCTGTTATTAATACCGAAACATCCCTGATGGCAGCCTTTATAGCCCTCCCAACAGCAAGTCGTATGGCTTTGCTATCTCCGATAATTCCTTCAAAACCTGGGACTTCCTGAGGGCTCTGTAAAGCAAGATGATGAAAAAGAGCGTCACTTCCTTGCATTAACTCAGGAAGTACATCCAAAGTCAGATCAAATGGAATATTCGATTCCCAGACTTCACCATTATAGGTTTGATAGAACCTCGCTGGAAATTTTGTTTTTCCCAATAAAACCCATGTTGCTGTCATGGTAGGCGTACCTGGACTCAATAAAATTGATAAATCGCAGAATTTATATTTGCAATTAATTTCTTCGAGTAATTTAGTAGCTACATCGTATATAGCAGGATAATCTACCAATTTGTCCTTTTCCAGGTTTACTGATTGTATCTCGACATTATTTCCAAGTAATTTTAAACAGGCACGATTAATAGTATTAGGATAGTTACTTAGAAGGCAAATTTTATCAAATTCAATATTACCAATGCATGTCTGTAAGGGGCCAGAACCATAAACTGGCCATTCATCTTTAAAATTTATCTCATTTCTAATCGCCTTCTGAATGCTATTGGAACATTTTTCGGCCATTCCCTTGAGGTCCGCATGACCAATCCAAGAGACTAGAATCGATTCCTTATGAGATTGAGATTTTTGACATTTAACACCAATATGAGCTATTTAGAACTAAAACCGAAATAATAAAAATATAATCCAATAAAAAATTATTTTATTCCCCACCAAAAGGTTTATCAACTAAGATTTTATAAAGAGCAAATACTGGGCCGCCCATACCTATCGTTTATAGAAATCAAATTTTAATCTAAGAGGCTAATCAGACACGACTAACGTTCATTTGATCCGTTGGCCCCAGTGGTTCTGTGGAATTACACTTTGAGTTGGGTCATCATTCTTTTTAGAGCCAATCAGTTCAATATTTAAATAGCCTCTCTTGATTAGCATTTCTGACATATATGCATTATAGATTGTTACACCTCCAAAGTTGATCCACCAGAGACACCCCGACTGACTGAAAATCCAGTTCAGCTATATAATCTTTAATATACGTAACGATCCACGAAATAACCGGACAGAAACAACCGATTAAAAACTTAGTCTCTACTCTCTTCTAATCAGCTATTTCTCAGTCATTTACTCGAAATAACTGATTGGGTCCTCTTGAAAGACCTATTTCAATCCCGATATCTCTGAAATATCTATTTTGATCTGTTACTTTGTCACATCTCATTAGTAAGAACCTATTCGAAAATACATTTCCAATGAATTATCTGTCCAGATAATTCAAGTATACTAAAATTACCTTTCACAAATCAAATCCATGCAATGCCCGTTTCTCTCCGTTGAGAACCGGGCTTTTTTTATTAACCCAATTCTAAGAAAGGATCAGGTGATTTTTATGGCATGGCGACCCACAACGTTTTTGATAGAAGGCGAATTGGATAACTCTACTTCAGGCCGTATTACAGGCTGGATGCATTTCCTTGGCATGCACGAAGTCGTTCGATTTAACCTGACAGGCAACTTTCACCGCGATATCCGCGGCGCCCGCATCAGACTCCGTGGCGAAGGTGAATCGGCTGACAAGTTCGCAGCGGAAAAATACCTGGCTGGATTTACTAAGCTTCAGCAGGGCAAGGTTGGCGATATGACTGCCGGCCGGGAACCCTGCGATTACGGGGTTCCGGGCTGTGGGTATTTTGAATGGTATTCAGACGATAACGGCAGAGTCGTGATTGAGTTAAGTACCGACCAGGTGGAACTGCTCTCACCGCCGATCCCCGCCTGCGAATCCGAACCCATCAGCCGCAAGGAACAGGCGGAACACATGGCCCGATACCTGACTGATATGGCGACAAGTCTGGGTATTCCTCAACAGAACGCCATCACAGTGGGTAACACAGCCGCAGTGGAGACCGCCAGACAGGTGGTGGCCAATGACCAGATGAGGGGAATGAAGCTCCTGCCGCCGGAGATCCGGGAACTGCTGCCACCGTTGGAGACCTCAATAGATCCGGGTGGCAAGGCCCTGGTCCCGGTCAAGTTCTTTACCCCCGACGCCAATTGGACCTGGTTCGCTGTTCAGGGCAGTCCGGTCGAAAATAAACAGGGATCCGAGATTGATTTTGAATTCTTTGGTTTAGTTGAAGGTTTGGAAAAGGAAATGGGTTTACTTCCTGCTCAGTGAATTGGAGACCGTCCGGGGCGCCTTGGGTCTGCCGGTGGAACGGGACCTCTACTGGCAGCCCAAACGGCTCAAGGAGATCGCACCGGAACTATTCAGGGGAGGTGATGACTGATGAAACAGCCGGGACTCACTATTGAACCGCCGCCACCTGAGGCGGACCTCTACCGGGTGGTCTATACCATCGATATTGGGGCAAACACTCCACTGGAAGCGGCCCAAACGGTCTATCAGATCATGACTGACCGGGATTCCTTACCTCCGGTACTGGATGTCCTCAACAGCAAGGGGACCAGGATCCGCATCGATCTGAGTCAAAGACAATAACTGGTAGTAATACTAACTCCGGCATCTGATTGTTTATCCCGGCAATCAGATGCCTTTTTTTATGAAATGAGGTGATACCTATGAATGATTCCGAAAAAGCTAAAGCCTGTCTGCGACAGATCGTCAAACTTTTCCAGTCAGGTACTGTTCCCAAGGCATTGGCCGTGGTAACGATCCCGCCGCGGTGTGATATCCCTTCGGCCCAATGGAGTATCGGCAACCGGATATTGCAGTTTTTAGCGGATACCTCCGATGCCCGGGGCTTCCGTCAATGGCAGACCGCGGGTCGTAAAGTCAAAAAAGGAGCCAAGGCATTTTGCATCCTGGGTTCCAATACCCGGGTGATCCGAGACCGTGATGAGAATGACCGTGAAGTGGAAAAAGTGATTATCACGGGATTCCATGCCATTGCGGTCTTTCGGGTGGAAGATACCGATGGCGAACCCCTGCCTTACGAACCGGTTACACCACCACCGTTGATAGAAGTTGCTGAACGGTTGGGATTGTCGGTCAGTTACCAAACCTTTGCCAGCCGCTATTACGGCTACTACCAGGGTAATACCAACCGCATCGTCCTGGCTACTCATAGCGCCCAAGTATTTTTTTCACGAACTGGCCCATGCCGCTCACGAACGAATCGAAGGCCAATTGCAAGGCGGTCAGGTACCCAGTCAGGAGATCATTGCTGAACTGACTGCGGCAACGTTGGCCAGCCTGTATTGTCCGGAAGTCAACCTGGGATTTTCCTATGAGTATGTCAAAGGGTATGCCGCTAAATCAAAAAAGACCATTGAACGGGCCTGTCTGGCGGTTCTCCATACTGTCGGTCAGGTCTTGGAACTGATCCTCGCTCGCCGTGAACCTGCCAATACATTTTATGATACCGGTTGAATTCATCATTAATCAGAAAGAAATTTCCACCATATCAACCAACCACTCTCCGCCTTGATCAGGCTTATCATATGCCATTTTATACTAAACGATTCGCACCATCTGATAACTAATTACCCTTAATCATGAAAGGATTATGACCATGCAGATTCTATTTATCAACAATAACGGCTCTGGTTTTGCTGATTACATTCAAGTTCAAGCTAACATGACGATCCTGAAGTTTTTCGATCGGCAGATGCCCAACGATGCCCCCGAAGATTACCTGATTCGAGTCAACCGTCAACCGGTCCCGCGCGATTATGTCCTGCAGGAGAATGACCGGGTAACGATAACCCCGCTGAAAATTGAAGGCGCGCATTAATCGTATGATGGCTCAGGCCTTTGACTGCGTGGTTGAAGGGCCTGTTTTTCTAAATACCTCTTATTTTCAAGGAGAATTTATTATGTCTAAACCAACTCCCAAAACACTCTGGCGGATTGCCTGTCAGTATCGTAACCAGATACTCACCTGGCAGGATGCCCGGGACCAGCAACAGCAGCAGCAAATTGCTGCCTGTCTGCAACACTATCATACCCTGGAACGGGGACTGCCGGCTCTGGCAAAAGGCGCAGCAACACCACTGGGCACTGGCGGCCACTTGCATCCAGCTGCGTACCCGGCAGACCCTGGCGGTCCTGAGTTATCAACTGGAAAGTCTGATCCGTCAGATGCCGAAGTATGACACCATCCCAACCCTGCGCGAGATCACCCTGGATCTGCTGCAATTGCCGCAGGAATTCGAGGAGGTCCGCTTCCAACCGGCGGATTCCCTGATAACCGTTATTACCGACTCCATCCAGCTGGAAGAGTTTAATTTTGGCCCTTTTGAGATCACTTTGCGGATCAACGCCATCCATGCTACCGATCGGGATATTCCCTATCGCTGCGTGGCCATCCATCCCTGTCCGGCCGGCACTGATTGCAATGTCACCCATCCCCATGTCTCCCATGACCAGCTCTGTGAAGGGGAAGGTTATGTCCAGGTACGTCAGGCCCTGAAACAGGGGCGCATCGCCGATTTTTTCCTGACCGTCAACAGTCTGCTGCACACCTACAATCCCCAGAGTCCCTTTGTTTCGCTGGATGACTGGGATGGGGCCAGTTGTGAAGATTGCGGGACGTCGATAGGACTGGATGATATTTATACCTGTGAGTGTTGTGAACGGGACTATTGCCGGGAATGCAGCACCTATTGCACCCATTGCGAAACCACGGTCTGTCATGATTGTTCTACCGAATGCACCGCCTGTCAGGAAATTGCCTGTCATAATTGCACGGTCACCTGCCCTGACTGCGGCGACACCTTTGGTCGCAGTTGTGTGGATTCCGAGGGTCTTTGTCAGGAATGTCTCAAGCAACGAAAGGAGGTCAGCCATGAAATCGCGCAATCCTAATTCATTCCATCAAATTCCCTTACGCTTTACCCCTTATGCCTGGTCGAAATTGTGTTATTTTCGCGATCTCAGCGATGATGAAGTCAGCGGGTTTTGGCCTTACCGAGCGGGAGGATCTGCTGCTGGTGCATGATATCGCCCTGATCAAACAGCAGGTCAGCTCTATCACCGTTGCATTGGATGATATGGCAGTCGCGGACTTCTTCGAGGACCAGGTGGAACTGGGCCGCGGAGCCCCAGCAGTTCGCGAGAATCTGGCTGCACACCCATCCGGGCAACTGTCCGGAACCAAGCAGTGTAGATGAAGAGACCTTTAAACGGGTCTTTGGCCAGTGCGACTGGTCAGTGATGGGCATCCTGGCCCGGGATGGCAGTCATTATGCCCGGTTACAGTTTCAGGCCGGACCGGGAGGTGCGATATTAATGCCGATGGTGGTTGATTATGAACAGGAATTCCCTGCTACCGATCATAACCAGTGGCAGCAGGAGTATCAGGCGAAGGTTATTCCCGAGCTGACCTTGCGAAGACACAATTCCAGCCAGTCATCGAGTTGTTATACCGAGGAATCTTCCCAATGTGAATCACTGAGTCCGCAGGAGATTTATAATCAGATTCAACGGCTGGAGAATAGTGATCGTCAGGCGTTACTGGATGAACTGTTATATGAAAATTACTGGTATGAATCCGGAAGTGAGGTGCGCTATGAATAATGAACGGTATTCCCGTCAGGCGGATATTATCCCGGCTGAACGGTTGCGGGACTATGCTGTCACGGTGATCGGTGTGGGAGCGATCGGCCGGCAGGTGGCGATCCAGTTGACAGCGATTGGTGTAACACAGTTGCAGTTAGTCGACTTTGATACTGTGGAGATCAGTAATCTGGCCACCCAGGGTTATTTTCAAGATGATCTGGGCCGGCTCAAGATCGATGCAACCGCTGCCTTCTGCCGGCGGATGAATCCGGAGATTCAAATCGATGCGGTTCCCGACCGGTTTCGGCGGACGGTGAATTGCAGCCAGGCCGTGTTCTGCTGCGTGGACAAGATCGAGACCCGGGCCCGCATCTGGCCGATGGTGCAGGATAAGGTATTGTTCTTCTGTGACGGCCGCATGAGCGCGGAGGTCTTACGGGTGATTACTGCGTGTGATCCGGTCAGCCGTACGTATTATCCCCAGACTTTTTTTGCCGCCTCCGAGGCTCAGGCCGGGCCGTGTACTGCCAAATCAACCATTTTCTGCGCTAATATCGCGGCCGGTTTCATGCTGAGTCAGTATACCCATTATTTACGCGGTATACCTGTGGATCGGGATCTGCAACTTAATCTGCTGGCCTGTGAAATGACCGTCAACTGATCCAACGATGATCGTATTCGTGAAGGTCAATATGAGAATACTGGCCTTCATTTTTTCTTCATATCGATCATTCTTACCAGATGTCGATAGTGACGGTATCAAATATGATAATCCAATAACCAAAACCTTAAAAAAATGAAAAGCTCGTTTGAAATTCGTTTCAAAAGGGCCATATCTTCATTCCTTGCACCTCAAATCCATCATCCATTCCCCTAGCATAACCACATAATCCTCCAGATTGACCACACAATCCGAGTTGAAATCGGATATGGGCGCGACATAGCCCACCTGCGCTTTGGCCGCCAGACAAGCGTCCCCATAAAGAGTCAAAGAAATCTCCCCCAAAAGGACTTTGATATTCGGACCGGACACCTTCAATCGGAAGGTAAGGTCAACCATCTCTGGTTCAGGAACAGCGCCGCGAATAACCGCCCGGCAACCAAGCCCGTCCATCGCGCCCAGTTCGATCGAGTAATCCCCGTTATTACCAAAGGCCTCCCACGAATAGACAAAGTCCGGATTATTGGGGTCATGACTGAACTCTCCACTTAGTATAATCGCTCTATGGCCCGACTCATCCAGCCACGAAAAACCTTCCCAGTCACTAATAACCGAAACCCGCGGCAATTCCTCAGGATTCATGTCAATGACCATATCTGGAAGTTCAACTCCGCCAACACGATGATAATCAAAAACAGGAAGAAAATCCAATCCGCCCAAAACGCCCTCAATGCGAATATTAGAAGATTTTACCAAATAATCCCCCTCACCATAAATCAATTCGTAAGTGTTCGTGTCATACCAAAGCCCATCACCTGAAGTATCTACATAAATCCAAACCTCTGTCGGTTTAAGACCAGTATAAGATTCATCACCAAACCAATAGCACCTTAGATATCCTCCATATCCTTCATAATCCCAATAAGGGTTTCCCCCATAACCTATTATCTCATAGTGCTCCTCATCTATTAACCAGAAAGCTACATAGACTGGAACTTCAGGAGAAAAAAGGCTACCGTCTTCATCCTTAATTAAAAGCCCTTCCAAACCGCTACTCCAAACACTATTATTGTACTTCCCGCTCTTATCGACAAAATACTCAAAACTCCCTATATCCTTAATCTCCCCAAAACAATAACCACTAATCAACAAACCGACAATAACAAACATAAAACGTTTCATAATTTACCCCTTTTATAGAGTTTCTTTGTATATATTATTTGACTATTGTCCTGCGGCAATTTTGCTCTAAATGCCAGTTCTAATGCATTATAAGCCTGATTCAGAATACTATCGATGGTCGGGTAACTCCTGGCGCAGCGATATTTTTCGTAACAGCAACTCCGCCTGTATACAATACCATCGCATACATTTTTCCTTGCAGCCATCGTCATTTTCCGATTTGACATCGCTTTGTCAGCTGCGTACCACACTTTATTCCGGGCCCCAATATTTATCTTTTAACTGTATCCACATTATAAATATATCAACCTCCTTCCCAAAGGCTCCAGTCGCCATCATCATTCTCGTGGCATCACAGGCATGGCGCCCCCGGCTCGGCGACCGTAACAGCAAACAGCTAAAAACACGCTCTTCGGCCGAAGCCTTACTACTGCGTCATATAATTAAAATACAAATCCAGAACTCACTGAGCCCGAACCATTGCCTTAACAGGCCCAGATATAAAATATTTTAACATATTAACCTCCTTCATGCAATCAAAATCCGCCCCGGCCCAACATTGCCGGCTATCGTTGAAATATCACTTTCGCCACCCATCTTTACCCATTTTATCGGCCTGACCAGGGCCTGCCAGTACCTGATAGATCCCGAAAGCGCCTTTCCAGTAACCTGGAATTATATCAAATTTACTTCAAGTCAACAAATGCATAACCGTACTTATGCACTCTCCAGTTGTGCCTGAGAATACCCTCCAGCTCAGATTGACAAGTGATAATTATTTTTAGCTATCCTGGGGAACGTCGCGGATTTCCCGCTGAGACATTGGCAACGTCGTCCTGTCAACACGCCGACGGTCCGAAAGATTTAAATATTTCCGATTCATCTAATCGTTATGAAATCCACTTATGGCCGCCTATCCCATGGAACATCCCTGCGCGAGCTATGGCATCGCCTTTCTCCCCGCAACAGGGTTCTGATTGAAGAATGGCTCACCTACAAAAAAGGTTCGGTCTGTGATCAGCGTCTGGAAAAGCTCTCTAATTCCCTGGTCAAATTCGCCGATTTGCTGGAACTGGATTTCGACCGGGCCACCAAACAGGATATTACCCGGGCCTGGAATATTATTCTGGCCTCTCCGCTGGCCGTCAAGACCAAGCAGGATGAGTATCTGCATATCCGGCAGGGCTTTAAACACTGGTTTGGTAATGATGAAGAGTTTCCTGCTGTGGTACGCGGGATGAAACGTCCCAGCGGCCGGGGCCGGTTACGGCTGCCGGAAGAGATGCCGGATGAAGAGGTTTTACACCGCGCTATCAAACTCTGTCCTCATCCACGCGATAAATTTTTTCTGGCCTATCAGGGTCTGGATGCCGGCGCCCGCCCCATCGAACTGCGTCGGCTGCAATGGAAAAATCTGAAAAAAGATCCACACGGCTACTTTTTCCGGATCTATACTGCCAAAAAATCAGGCGCCGTCGACTATCGGCCCATTCGGGTGATCTTTTCCGAGCCTTACCTATTGGATTGGATGAAGGGCTATCCGGGTCAACGGCACGATGACAATTATGTCTTCTGTGCCAAAGATGATCCGACAATGCCGATTCGCAAAGATACGATCACCAAATTGTTCAAGCGCCTGAAACACAAACTGGGATGGAAGAACAAATTCTCCGCTTATGTCCTGCGCCATGCCACCCTGACGCGTATGGGAAAAAATCCCCAGGTCTCTGAAGCGGTTCTGAAGAAATTCGCCGGCCATACCCAATCCAGTACCATTATCGGGGAATACCAGCATTACGGCGGTGACGATATCAAGGAGATGCAACTGAATTACGCCGGCCAGACCCGCCCCGCTGAGGACAAATCCTATGAACTGCAAAAAAAACCACAGACCTGTCCACACTGCCGCAAGAGCAATCCCTGGGATGCCGAGGTGTGTGGTTTCTGTAATTTTGCGCTGTCCCAGCAGCGCCAGATCGCCGCGGCTGATTTCAATCACTATAAAGAGAAAATCGACGATCTGGAAAAATCCAATCAACAGTTGACCCAGCTCAGCCTGAAACTGACCCGTAAAGTGGAATCTTTTCTGCGTGACCATTCTGCAGTGACTTCGAAGCGCCCTCATCGTCAGCGTAAAGAACACCGTTAACCTTTGGAATTAAAATAGACTTTTTAAAGCGATGAATTCCAATCAACAAACGCGCTCACCGCAAATCATGTTTTGATTACTCAATCCGTTTCTCAGTAGCGGTTTCAATCTAGCGCGGTATTCGTTCGGGCACCTTGGGCAGATCGCCCAGATCGAAATATTCCCGCAGACATTTTTCGCAGCAGAACACGAGCCGTTTTTCCAACGGTACGAATCCTTTCATGCCAATGACTCCTTCCTGGACCTCAAAGGCGTCAACCCCAATATCCAACTCCCGCATACAGTTACTGCATTGATATCTGGCTTTCATGACTGAACCAGATTTTCTGGTTTAAATTACTTTGAACTGATTCATATCATACCCGGTGTGCCATCAATGGCATGGGACCATCAACCGTAAGATTTATAAAGGGGGATATCGTTATCACTTTCAAGTGATAGTACCCTTTTAAAGTGGTACTCTTTTACTAGCGATACCATGACATCCCGACCAACCATCCAATGGCTGCAAGATCGATACCCTTACCGACAGGTTCTGCGCGCCCTGGTCCACCCGCGCACAGCCCGCCAAATCAGTCGGGTCACCCAACTGTCGGCGCCCACATGCAGTCATATCCTCAGCCAATTGGCCGGCAGAAAACTGATTCATTGCCTGAACCCGTCCGCCCAGACCAGCCGGGTTTATTATCTCACCGCTGCCGGTCAACGACTCTATCGGATCTTGGCGAAAACCGTTCCACCCTGGCCGCCAATCTCCCCTCTGCCGGATCTGAACTGGCCGTTGTACGGCTGGCTCTGTTTCAGGCATCGATCGGCTGTCTTACGATACCTGACTTACCCATTGCAACCGGCGGAACTCAAACGGATCCTGCGCCAAAGCCAATCCCGGCTTAAAATCAGCGCCAATAACATTCGGGATATTGTCAAGCTGTTTGTGGCCCGTGGTCTGGCGCAACGGATCCGAATCCACCGCAAAAAACACTGGCACTATGACCTGACGGCGATGGGCATTAAATACCGGGAGGTCCTCAGGCAAGCCGAACAGCTGTCTTAGACAATCAGGCGAAATCTTATTAAGATGCAATTCCAACACTATCATATGATGAAAAGAATCCGAAAAACACTGGAAGACAAGGCCCGGGAACTGGCTACTGAGCGGAGTATCGCCTGGGATCCTTCCATTCCCGCTACCCTGCGTCGGGAGATTGCGCTCACCCGCGAACACCTGGAACGACTCAATCTATTACGGGAAGATCAACTGCGCCATCTCTTGCATCTGGAATGCCAGACCGTGAGCGAAAGTCTGCAAATGCGCCAGCGTACGCCCTGGTATCTCACAATTGACGATCACCCCCGCCAAGATCAACTCAAACGCCAGCTCTTTGAAATTGACAAGGAACGCCGTAAATTAACCGAACGATGGCAGGACAAAAAACAAACCCTGGAAGACCGATTACTTGCCCTGATTAATGAACACGAACAGTTAAATTTTTCAGGCTTTGAGGCGGAATAACTATAACTTAAATTATTCTGAATTGTAACCACAAATGTTCTGGATACCATTCTCCCATCCAAACGACTGCAATAAATATTCTACTATCGAGTCTATCAGTTCAAACATTATGAATCCAGCTCCAATTTCATTGAATAGATAGCATGTCAATCGAAAAAGTCATTCGCATATTACAGCCACTGATCCCTGGTCAGGCCCGTATCTGGCAACAGACCCGGGAACTAGCCAGCCCCGAAACCCGGGCCCGGCTCGACAAACATATTCTTCATACCGCTTATCGACGGTTAGGGGATTTTACCCAGAAGATCCTGCTATCTCTTCCGCCGGCAGCTAAGGCCCGGGGGACCTATCAATTAGGCACGGTAGTATATGATGTGGAGAAATGGCCGGTAGGGATTTCCAGCCGGGAACTGACCCAGAACCTGGCCATTCTGGGCCGTTCAGGCGCCGGTAAGACCAATGTCTCCTTCCATTTACTCGGTCAGCTGATCGATCATAAGATTCCGGTCCTGTTCCTGGACTGGAAGCGGAGTGTGCGTCATTTAATCCCCCACTTTCCTCAGCGTCTGGCAGTATATACCCCCGGACGATCCATTGCCCCCTTTCCTTTTAATCCGTTCATGGTTCCTCCCGGAATCGAACCCACGGTTTATGTGAATCAGGTAGTGGATGTTATGAGTCAGGCCTTTACCTTGGGAGAGGGCTCACGCAGTCTGATCCGAAAGACACTGGCTGCCCTGTATGACCGTGGCCATCTTGGTCCCACCGTGAAAGAGCTCATAAGGGACCTGGAAGCCCTGCCGGAGAAGGGGCGCATAGCCGGTTGGAAACTGACTGCCCTGCGTGCCCTGGAGAGTCTGGAATTCGCCGCCCTGTCTACCGATGACCAAGTCAGTCAGGATCAACTGACTCGGCAACTGCTCAATGGCTTCACCGTCGTAGAACTGGATGCCCTGGCCCAGGAAAGCAAAAAGTTTCTCATTCCGATGCTCTGTCTCTGGCTTTATTATGTCCGCCTCAGTCAACCCGAACGGGAAGAACTCAAGCTGGTTATCTTTATCGAAGAGGCGCATCATATCCTGCACAAGCATCCTCAGACCTCCGGTGAAACCATTATCGAGATGTTACTAAGACAGTGCAGGGAGCTGGGGATCGGCATCGTCGTAATCGATCAGCATCCCCATCTGCTCTCTGCCGCGGCCCTGGGGAATACCTATACCACCATCTTTCTGAACCAGAAAGACCCGGCCGATATCAATAAGGCCGCCGCGGTCTGCCTGCTGGATGCGGAAGATAAATCCTGGTTCAGTCGTCTGCCCACCGGTTCCGGCATCGTCAAATTACAGGATCGCTGGATGCAGCCTTTTCTGGTCCGATTCCCTCATTTCCAACACCAAAAAGGCGCCGTAACCGATGCCAGGCTGGCCAGGTATTTCGCCCTCCATCAGGCCCGGGGCTCACATCAACCGTCCCAGCCAACCGGTTCCGGGCGAAAGACCTCCCTGCCGGCCGATTTTGCTCCGGTTCCACGGAGTCCACGCTATGATACCCCACTCAGTACCGAAGCATTTCATCTACTGGAGGATATTCTCCGTTATCCGGATGATGGGGTCAAGACCCGCTATCGACGGCTGAAGTTGGGGGTCGGCTCTGGCAATCGACTCAAAGAACAATTGCTCCGCCTGGGTTGGCTGGAGAGCCAGGCTATCCAGACGGGTCGGATCCGAACTGTCCTGCTGCGACTTACCCGGTCGGCCCGAACCGCTCTGGCCCTTGATCCCCCCCAGGAAATCCGGGAATCGATCGCCCATGCCTATTGGAAACGGTACTATGCCCAACGGTTCCGAGAGCTGGGTTATCAGGTCCGTCTGGAAGCGAACCGACCCGTGGGACGAACGGATCTGGTGGCCCAACAAAAGCAGAAAACCATCGCGCTGGAAGTGGAAACCGGGCAATCCGATTATCTCAAAAATCTCAGGCAAAATCTGCAGGCTCATTTCACCCGGATCATTATCGTCGCCACCTCCCCAACCGCCTATCATGCCATTGAAAAACGGTTGGCCCAACTGGGGCTGCTGCTCCCCCCCAGGATCACTCTCATCCAGTGTGGCGAATCATTCCAACCGGAATGCGGTCTTTCAGATTCGACTCCAGAATACTGATCCGGTGCAACCGACTCTCCTGCACCTGGCGGATTCGGCCCAGCAGACCGGCCTGCCAGTCACCGTTGAAAGATGATTCCCACAGATAGATACCAGCCACACCCGCCTCCTGGTAGGTCCGAATTTTATGGGCAATTTGATCGTTATAGGTCGGGTTCCGGTTCATGCCAAAATATTCGATAATCAACGAATAATCCGGCAGTCGAAAATCCGGATACCAGATCCGGACCTGGTCCCGGTCCTTGATGGCCAGGGGATATTCATATTGAAAAGGGATCTGCCGCTCCTTTAAAAAGCCGGCGATCCGGGCTTCCCCCTTGCTCTTATACCGATCATATTCCTGAGTAGCTTTTCGATCATCCATCCGTCCAATCCCCTCCGATTAAACCGATAAATTCAACCTGCTATTTATACTTTTCGGTCCGAATTTTCCGTTCCGCCCCCGGAACGGAATAAAACAGCGATAATCACCCGTATCTTCGCTCACATAAGGAGTTACAGCTCTATTTTCCGTTCCGGTTCCAAGGCCTTTATTTTCTATTCCAGTGGAACATCAACTTTCAAGCGTGTTTTCCGGCTTAATGACACCCGTCAGATCTGCCAACCAACACCTACTTCAAAACAAATCAAAATTCCGGCGACCTACGGGAGCATAATTCCTGATCCTGACCCCTGAGGGGCTATAAAAGGGGGCCCGCAGGCCCCCGTCTTAATGGGGCTCGAAGAGCCCTATCTGGGGCCGCCAGGCCCCCCTGTAATCCGGGTTCGAAGAACCCCTATTGGGCCCGTAGGCCCTTATTTCTGGGGATCGTCAGAGCCCTGTCTGGAACCGTCAGGTTCCCCAGTATTCCGGTTCCGAAGAATTCCTAATCCGGCAGTGCCGGAACTCAACAGGGCCACAGCGGTATCCGTCTCCCTGTTGAGATATCTTTGCCATCTTGCTCAAGATTTTATCTTAAGAGACTATATAGAAACCGCAGGTCCCACTGATATCGTAATAGATTATGACCTGCAGCGCCCAATTACGTCAACGAGCTGAAACAAACTCGGTCTCATCGAGACCTTCCATTTATAATGGTATCCATCTAACTAAATGGCTTGCCAACGATTCACATCTCATTGGTTCTGGGCACACCAATGAGATCTCTACCTGAGTCATCAGTACCTGTGACTCCCCCCCGATCATAATAGGCCAAAGCCTTAAAAGGTTAGCTGAGCCCCGGACCTCATAACGGGCTCAGTGCCTTTTATGGGTTTGGCCGTGCCTGGCCGAACCTGTCCCATAGCAAAACTTAAAAAAGAAAAAAGGAGCTTAATGCCCCTGTCTAACAATATCTGTCAGGAGATCCCGACATCTTCGCTCGATAATAGCCTGAGACTTTGCCTGGGTCAGTAAGGTGGTATAACGAATCCCAAACGCATTCAATAGCCGCACCTGTTCCTCGGTCGGTTGCTTGTATACAGTGATCAGGTCGGTGATCGCCCAGTGGACCGACCGCATGTTATCGACCAGGCCTGCCAGCTCCTCGAGTAAGGTCTCCAGTTCCTGTTGGTGTTCATTTAATTTTTCCATAGAGCCGGTGATTTTCCTGCCTTTTACATTTTTAGCCGAGCGGTACCTCGGCGACCCGCAGGGGAAAAATCTAAAAGGATAAGGAAAATTGAGGCGGTGGGAAAATTAAATACCAACAGGAACGTCCCGTTCGAGGAGCGTGTCCGAAGTTGCACCAGTCCATTCGTTACTTATGCTTCTCCCGGTTCAATTCCCATTCCAGCTCCCGGACATAACGGCACCGCAAACTGTCCACCAGACGATTTAACAGCGCCAGATCCTGCTGATCCGCAAAACACTGACCGCCATTGGTGATACAGTTGTAATCCAGTAATTCCAACTGTTCGATCAGCTGTTTCAGCGCCAGCTCCCCCTCGGCCGCGACCTCCAGGTCAGGTATGGCTAGGGTCAATTCAGCGCCTCCATCATGGTAAGTCACCCGGTAGGCCAGGCGATTGCTCAGGCCTAACCGGACCAGCCAGCGCCGCAGCGCTGGCTCTTCGAGCTGGGGGCTGAAATCAACCCGATCTACGGCCAGCCAGTTAAGCTTATCGTAGATACGCTTCAATTCAGCATCGCTGAAATAGATAACACTCATATTTTCTTCCTTTGAGATTTTTTTCACACGGAACTGAAAAAAATCGTTTCACCTTAATCCTGCATAGTATAACTCGCAGACTCAAACAACATCTCCCAGGCAACATCATCACTAATCAAATCTTCTTCAACATAAGATACCCATTCATCAAATTCACTCTGATCTTTCGGTTTTCGTTTCATTGACTGTTCGAAATCATCAGCAGTTATGATGATCTCCATTTTATACCCTTTGATTTCCATTTTGACTTTTTAACTTGACTACCGTTAACGGTTGGTACACTCTCTGACCAACCGTTTTTGTCATGCTCACAATACCTCCTTACATCTTATATGCCGGTTCCACGAATCGAACCGGTCTTTGCCACCGGCCGCGTTAATCTCAAAATAATAACAAACACAATGCGCCCGGTGACACCAAGCCTGCTTACTTATCCGATTCGATTGTCGAAAAAGTACAAGTAGTCTGGACATCGTTGACGACTTCTTCAACATTCTTCCTTGAAGTATAAAGCCAACGGTCATTCACACAGACCTTGTAACCGTTGCCGGTCTTGGTCTTCATGAACGCCAATTCTTTGATTTCATCTGCCATGGTTTACCTCCTATGATTTAATTTTTGTTTGAAATTGATTTTTCACGTTAACTGGAAAAATCAATAACAAACACTTTGACCAACAATCAGAAATAAAACAGTAAAAAGACTGTGATCCATAAACCCTTTTTCAAGGTGCATGAGGACAACAGCCCAAGGCCCGGCCTCATTCGCCATTTCGCGCGAACGCCAGTGAGCGCCGCCGGGCCATCACCGGCAGCCCGGCCAAGGCTATAAAAAATTAAAGAAAAAGGGCATCGCTGCCCTTGATCTTTACCAGTAATTGACATTGCCGGCGTTGTCAAAATAGCCGTTCTCCCAGGCGTCAGTACTGACCGGATAGGCGTCAAAAAAACGCTCCCGGGCTTCCAGCTCGCCTTCCACAACTGCCCGGAGATGAAACAGCTTCAAGACCTCTTTTTCCGTGGCGCATTGCTGTTCCATCACGATCTGCTGCAAACGCTCCAGCTCAGCCCAGTGCTCGGCATAGTCCCGATGGTTTAAAAGGTCTTCCAGATCGGCTAAAAACGCCATCATCTCCGTTTGCGAGACATAGTCAAAGGCCGGTTTTGCAGTTGGTTTTCTGGAAAAACCGCTCAGCTCTGTTTGCACTTCCAACTTGACCGGTTCGTCGCTAATAATCGACCCCTGCTTAACCAGGATCCGATGCGCCCCTTTAATAAACCAACTGGCCTGACTGCGCAGCAGATTAAAACGCTGACCCAGCCGGGCGACCTGCTCATTGAACTCCAGATCGTCGCTGGCGTATTTAAAGGCAAACGACCAGCAGCGGCTGTATTGCTCGCCTAGTTCTTCTTGCATCGCCAGTTTGGTAATCCTGACCGGATTAGCCAAGGTATTTTGATTTTGTGTTTCCATTTTTATTTCATGACCTCCTTTCAATTCTTATCTTGAAACCTTTTTCGCTTAACCTTTACCGCGTCCAATGGTCCCATTGGGCCCTACTCTGCTGGGATTTTCAAGTGGAGTGCAACGGAACAGGTTGCCTGAGCGGAATCGGACGACCATTTCAGAAATAAATTACGGACGATTCAAAAACCCTAAAAGGTTAGCTGGCAAGCGCTTTTTACCGTTTTTAGCGAGGTCGACTTCGAACCCCCCAGCTGTTCGATTCAAGTTGCTTGATTAGCCGAAAGAGTTAAATATTTGTTCGAAACACAGTGTATTTTCGGCAAGCGTGCATGACATAAATTTTCGCGGGTGGTATTTTATACGTCGTCAGGACTATGCTATAATGGAGACGATGTATGAAGACCCGATCCAAATCGAATGTACCGGCCCGGTTGGTCCGCGGTCGGGAACGCTTTGGCAAGTTCAGAAAGAAGCATAAGGGCTACCGCCGATTGCCGGATTCGCTGTGGTCAGCGGCGGTTAAGTTGGCCCAGACCTATGGCGTGAACCGGACGGCCCGCACCCTGCGGTTGGATTACAACGGTCTGAAGAAGCGGTTGGAATCGACGGTGGCAGCATCCCCATCAGATGCTGAGACCTGTCCGACGTTCATCGAACTGCTGTCATCTGAACTGACGGCGGCAGCCGAGTGTGCCCTGGAGTGCCACCGATCAGACGGGACCACGATCCGTATCCACCTGAAAGGTCCTCAGTTGCCCGATCTGGCGGCCTTGAGCCACACGCTCTGTAAGGGGTGAATGATGATCCAGTTGACACCTCATATGCGGATTCTGGTAGCCGTTGAGCCGGCTGATTTCCGTAAAGGGATCGACGGCTTGGCCCGGATCTGCCGGGATCAGTTGCGACAGGATCCGTTTCGAGGGATATTATTTGTTTTTCGTAACCGTCGGGCGACTGCCATAAAAATTATCGTCTACGATGGACAAGGATTTTGGCTTTGCCAGAAGCGGCTTTCCAAGGGGCGCTTCGGCTGGTGGCCTCAGAACGACTTCTCGGCTACCCATGCCCTGGAAGCCCACCAGTTGAGTGTTCTGCTATCCGGGGGCAATCCGGCGTCCCAGGGCGTTGAGCCGTGGCGGCGGTTAGAGGGGGCGTTGCTAAAATGAATCAAGAGGTATCTTGGTTTTGTCCGATAATGTCTCTATTCCTTTTTAGAAAGGATCGAGCACATGGGCCATCTCAGACGATTTCGAAGGCAGATGGGCAAAACGTCCAGGCACGGCACACCCATCTCCAGCAAGCCGCACAGTCCTGAATACGTGGAACTGGAACAGGGCGAACTGGAGGCCATTCTGGAGCGTGCTAAGGCAGCTCTGAGCCAGGATGAATACGACACGCTTCATGCGGCTATGGAAACGCTGATTTTTCTGACCCGGGAACTGGAGAAAAAGCATGTTTCCATCCAGCGGCTTAAACAGATGCTCTTTGGTGCCACCACGGAATCGACCCGCAAGGTCATGGAAAAGATTCTGGACGAGACCGAGCAGAAAAACAAGCCCGGCCAGGATGACAAACAGGACAAATTGTCACCCGAATCATCCCCTAAAACCAAAGGACATGGCCGGAACGGTACGGATGCTTATACGGGGGCGGAAACAATTCGTGTGCCGCACGATTCCCTTAGACCCGGCGATGCTTGTCCGGAGTGCCTAAAAGGAACCGTCTATGGGACAACTCCCGGCCGGATTATTCGCATCCAGGGCCAGGCCCCTTTGGGTGCTACGGTGTATGAATTGCAAAAGCTGCGATGCCACTTATGCGGAGCACTCTTCACGGCCGCGCCCCCTGACGGCATGGGATCGGATAAATACGACGCGGAATCGGCCAGTATGATCGCCTTGATGAAATACGGTAGCGGCGTCCCGTTCAACCGCCTCCAGCGGCTCCAGGGCACGCTGGGGATCCCTTTGCCGGCGGCAACCCAATGGGAGATGGTCGAAGAGGTTGCTGACCGGATTGAGCCGGTGTTTGAGGCAGTGGTCCACCAGGCAGCCCAGGGCCGCCTGCTGCACAATGATGATACGACCATGAAGGTGCTGGAATTATGCCGGCAGCACGAGGGCCCGTCCCAAGACCCGCGTAAAGGCGTCTTCACCTCCGGCATTGTGTCCATTGTGGACGATCACCGGATCGCGTTGTTCTTCACCGGCCATAGCCATGCCGGTGAGAACTTGGCCGAACTGCTGAAACAGCGCCACGCCGGCCGGCAGCATCCGATCCAGATGTGTGATGCTCTGAGCCGTAACGCCCCTGAATCACTCAAGACGATCCTGGGCAACTGCCTGACGCATGGACGGCGGCGTTTTGTTGAGGTGGCGGCGAACTTCCCGGGTGAGTGCCTGTATGGTGTCCTTTCGGCAAGGGTGAAAAACCTGAAAATCCCAAAAATTCCTGGGCGGCAGTTGGGGGAGGCAGGAGAGATGGGCGAGCAGATCAGGCCGGGGAGTCTGTCTTGAGATTTTCCTGGTAGTTCCAGGGCATCCATTTTTCCGGATCGGCGGCGATAGTGGGCTGGTTTTTCTGTACTTCGGTCAGGTAGTCAAATGGATTCACCTGGTTCAACTCGCAAGTATGGATCAGGCCCATATACAAATCGCCTACCCGGGCGCCGCTGTAAACGCCGGAGTAAAAGTGCAGCGCCTGCCGGGGCGGAGTAAAAGTATAGGACCGTAACAGAATAGCCAACAGTCGAGACATAAATTATAAATCCATCAGGTTCCATGAACAATTGCAATTATGGCCTGCTTTTGCCAATCCTTTAAATCTTGCCATATCTCTAAAAGTGTCCGGAATTGTTCATCCTGTTCCGCCAAAAAGGCAAGCTTTGAGGCACAGTCATTCTGGTTGCTATCCATAACCTCTATGTTACCAATTGGTTCTGTTATTTCTGCGAGAGACTTGAAAACCTTCTGATCGATACAATGGATCACGATCATGGATGAGATAGCGTTTCCCTTTTAGAAAACCATCCTCGCAGTCAGTAAGGATTCGTGCAACCTGTTTCATATACTGACCATCAGGCTGAAGTTGAATAGGAGCGAAGAATACTCTTCTGCTGGAAAATTCAATGGCAAAGAAGACCGTGCAACGAATCAGTTTACGCCCGACCAGAAGCTCAATGGTGAAAAAGTCGCATGCGGCCATGACCTCCCAATGGCTTTTTAAGAATTCATGCCAGGTTGATCTAACGATCAGATCAGGTTCCGGATCATAGCCGTTTTCAATGAGAATATTTTTGACCGATGATTTGCTAATCTCAAAACCAAGATACTCCATTTGATCTTTGATTTTCTCATAACCCCATCGAGGATTTTCCTTCTTGAATCTGATGACCAGATTGACTATTTCAGTTGTTATCGGTGGTCTGCCTACTTTGCCCCGTTTGGAAGAAACATCGTACTTTTCAGCAATGAGTTTGTTATACCACCGAATCACCGTGTCTGCCGTAAACAACTCGGTGCATTGCTCAAGCACTTTCCTACTGAGCCTCTTAGCTTTAGCGGCAATTCGCATTCGTTGACTGTTGGTGAGAAGAATTCGCTTGTTCTGGTTTTTCCTGTTGTTCAATCAAGACTTCCACCTGAGTTTTGAGATACTCAATTGCCTGATAGAGCTCATTATTGATGCCGTAGGCAATATATGTCACAAGGGTGATCCATATCCTCTGTTTCATCGTCCCCCAAAGTCAATTAAATCAGTAAAAACTTGCAATCAGGTTTGTCCGAACATTATTTAAGTATCTGATTTTAATGAAATTATGGAAATTTGTTTTTTGTACCCTAAGAGGTAATAAAGACTTTTGCTCTTGAACTTTTCATCATACACCGAATAGTCCGGTGCAGTAATTTTACTATCTGACGCAATATCATTATCCGGACGGTCATAGCCGCAGACTTTTAAGTTGTCGATTGTCAGGACGTTCCACTCGCTGTCACGTGTACCGCCATGCTCATTGCCGCACCAACGTACATCCGGGCCGCCAAAATGACCGCTTGAGGTGCAAGTTTACGAATTAAGGCAAACCATTCGTGTCGGATATATTTCTGGCCGCCCTTACGTTTGGGATGCGCTCCGTCAAACCAGACCTCATGGACCGGGCCGTACTCGGTCAGTAATTCGTATAGCTGATTCATGAAATAACGATTGTAGTCGTCAGCACTGACTTTGAACGCCGGCCAGTCCGCAGGCACCTTTCGCTGTTTCATCGGATCACTACGAAAAGCTTCGACTTCTGTTGGGATAATACTGTCCTGATATTTGCTGAGATTCCCGTAATACCCGTCGGCGTTTTCCATCTGGTAAAGATCTGCCGGACTGAGATAAACACCTATTTTAAGACCATACTTTTTCGCCGAATCGACCAGCTTTCTCAGCACATCGCCCTTACCGTTTTTCCACCGTGACTGATGCACGGAAAAGTTCTTATTGTAACGTGTCTGCCAGAGACAATAGCCGTCATGGTGCTTTACAGTCAGGAGCACCTTCTTCATCCCGGCAGCCTTGATAAGAGCGCACCACTAATTCGTATCAACCATCGATGGATTAAACACTTTGGGATCTTCCTTGCCGTTTCCCCATTCGACGCCTCTAAAGGTATTTGGGCCAAAGTGGATAAAAGCAATGAACTCCTGCCCATGATATTCCAACTGTTGGGGGGACGGCCGCACACTGGCGGACTTTTCGATAATATTGGCAGCGGAATCCGTTTCTTTGATCTCAACCATCTGCGGATATTCCACCACACCGGCCTTGCAAACACCGACAGAAACTAATATTCCCAGTAGAATTAATCGCGTCATAATATACATTCTTTCATTCAATTACATTTTCCAAACCCGCTTAAACTGACTGACGCATTTCGATCAAAATCGACTTGCAAGAGACAGTTTACAATGCGATTCTGTCGGTGAAGCAAACATCTATTTCAGGAGGCCCATTTCCTGAAACTGGGCAGCAGCATTGAGGAAGTGTGCCGTAATCCAATACACCGTCCAGCCCTCGGAGTAACCGCCCCGCATCCGTGTCACATCATCCATGTTTCCACGCTGCGAAAAATTTGTGTGCTGAATCTGTTCGCCCTGACTGCCGAACGGGTCAATCAACTGACCACAACTGCGATACATCACAATCGCCAACTTTTTCAAATCCTCCCGTCCGAGATACTGTCCCATCCTGTATATTTCCGGCGTATAAAGCACACCGTAAACATCCAGATGCTGATTCTGCGCTGAAACCACCGTCCAGCCGCGAGATTTGAAGTTGTGATCCCGCAATCGCCCCGGCGGCATATCAATATCCCACACCACGGTATAGCTGAGCGTCACATCCATCGCGTGTTCGGCCCAGTCCAGATATTTTTTCTCTTTGGTCATCTCGTACATGGCTAAAAATGCCTGAAAACCCGCCCAGGCCCCTTCCTTGTCCTCGCAGCGGGCGTCCAGCGTACCACCCCAGTACGGTTCGGTCATATCCAAGTGACGAGCGGCGTAATGCTCGGTAGCTTTGGTCGCGGCCCGTTTATAAACCTCATTTCCAAACAGTCGATAAGCCTTGCACAGAGGCGAAACCAAAAAACCTTGATTGGTTGACCGCGGTCGCCACGCTGAATCCAAGATCCGGGCAGCGTGAATATCACAGGCCTTTTTCAAAAATGCTTCCCATTTTGAGGTATCAATCTTATCCATGGTTTGGCCGATCAGAATTGCCCGCCCAAGACTTTCCATCGCCTGGCCCTGTGAAATAGGATCCTGACTATGCCACTGATTCTTGTCCGGATTGTAACGAACCATAAAACCGTCTTCATTAAACGGGGAAGTCGTCAGATGATCCATCAGCCGCTGGGCCATCTCCATGGCCTTCGGGTCACCCAAACGTTCAGATAGTGCCAGAAGCGCATATCCCGGCGCATCCGACTGGCCGGCCCAACCCATCACATAGTCATTGTTATGCGGATACTTGCGGATCCCCGCCGACTCGGTGTCCTCATGCCAGCGGGACACCGTAAACCGGTACTTGCCTTCAATGATTTCATCAAATGTCGGCATACCGTCCGTACTGTACGGATGAAACAGCTCGACCGACGACCGGATTGAATGCTGGAAGCCCTTGCCTTTGGCGGCAACCGGATAGGCCTCCAGGTAGAACGTCTTTTCAATCACCGCCCCTGGCGGAACATCCATCCACATATCCGGATACTTCAGCGATCGGTCCTGATTGGCCTTGACAAAGCTGCGCTGACCGTTCAGCGAACAGGGACCGCTTAATAATGTCAACTCCGTCGCATTGTCACGACCGATCCCCCCCAAAGACCACCACTGATCGGCCACGTTGGCAAACGGCGTCAACGACGGCATAGTGTGAAGGGCCACGCCGTAACACTGCTGATTTAAATCCCACTCCAGTGAGGCAAACGGCATCCCGAACCGGTGTTCCTCACACAGCAGTTCCTCACCTGGTTTGCCGCTGAATTTTGCCACTCGCGGCGGCTTATCGGCGGGATTGCCGTAGTAACAAATCCCCGGCATAAAGATCGCGGCACCGGAATCCGGCGACTGAAAACGCACTGACAGCGACACTTTTTTAGCAGGCCTTTTGCCCGTCCAGGTCCATCGCCGCACACCGCGAATCAGGCGGCCTTCGGCAATATAAGCATCCCGGATTTTCCAGTCACCTTCATCCGTCCCAACCGAACCGTTCATCACCAGCCATGGCCCCTGCTGTTCGATCATCTCAGGCGATCCATGTACCCAGTCAGTAGGCCAGTCATCTTCCCATCCGGTCGCCACCGACCAAAGCCCTTCCGGCGGCGAAGTTAGTAAAACCTGTCCATTGACTTCCAGTGACACCCCGGTTCGCTGGTTGTCGGTTTGTGTTTTCAGTTGGCACGTTTGCCCCTTCAACGTCCCCCTTGCAGACTTGGCCGCAATAAGGCCGACGGCACTATCGCTAAATTCAAGTAAATCGGCGGAATCCTCGATAGATATGTTCGAAGTCAGCTGACTTTCAAGCCTCTCTTGCTTGGCTAAGTCCTTCCTGAATCCTGCAACACCCTGCTTTGACCAAGGGGCTCTTCCCAGACCGTCGCTAATTTTAATTCCATTTTTCCGGATCTCACTCGAACACTCAACTTGTTCAGGAGCTAATCCTTCAATAGTAATTGCCCCACTTTCTGAACCACGAATTTGAATGGGAGGGACTTGCTTTTCTCCGTTTAGTTCAACATTTTTAATCGACACTGCAAATACATCCTCAAGATCAATCGGACGTCCTTTTGAATCAATTGTCACATTTTCAAGCGACAATTCTTTAACCCGATGAAAATCAGCACCGCCGTCAACATTTTTGAAAACTGCATCCTTGATATTAATGTTTTCTATCCACTTTTCAGGCAAACCCGTCACCTCAATCGCAATACGGGCGCCGTCGACCTGAATATCACGAATGACCATATTCCGGAACAGCGGGGATTTACCCATTGCATTGCGTTCATAGTAGGAGTTAATGTTAATGGCCGAATATTTGATGTCGTTCATTTGGACATCACGAATGTAAATATTCTCAACGACATTGCCGCGACCGCGTGCTGTCTTAAAACGAATGCCCCGGTCACAGCCCTCAAATAGAGCGTTATGGACATACACATTGCGAATCCCACCGGAGGTTTCACTGCCGAAAACAATTCCTCCGCTGCCGGTTCGCACATCACGCGCGACAAAATTTCGGACAACGATATTTTCACAGGGGATACCAATATTAAGTCCGTCTTCATTTAAGCCGGACTTGATCGTAACCGCGTCATCACCCGTTTGAAGATGATTGTATTCAATCAGGACATTTTTACACGAGTCGGGATTAATTCCATCGCCGTTCGGGGAATCAAGGCTGTGAATCGTGATCCCACGAACAATGATATTCTCGCTGTAAACAGGGTGAACGTTCCACATGGGAGACTCGATCAGCGTGATTCCTTCGATTAGGATGTTCTTGGACTTCCAGGGCATAATAAAGGACGGCCGCATCCCCTCCAGACCGGCCCCTTTGCCAAACGGGCGATCTTTCAGGGCAACCTTAGAGGCTTTGCTGCGGTCCATGCGGTAATTCTTTTTAAACCAGGACCACCACCAGCGGCCATGACCGTGGAACGTGCCCTTGCCGGTAATGGCGATATTCTCAGTGTGAGGGGCATAGATCAAAGGAGAGTAATTATAACACTCCACCCCTTCAGAACGAATGTGAACCATCGGCAAATAATCCTTCAGGTCATTACTAAAATGAACCACCGCCCCTTCGGCAATATACAAATTGACATGGCTTTTTAAATGGATCGCTCCGGTTATCCAATCCCCTGCGGGGATCAGGACTTTACCGCCGCCGGCCTGGTGGCAGGCTTCAATCGCCTTGCCAATCGCATCGGTACTTTTCTGCTGTTTATCCGCATCCCACTTGCATTGAACTGCTCCATAATCACGAATATCAAACGTCCGGTCCGGAAACTGTGGCCGTTTCAATTGCGGCATCCTAAACGGCGCCTGGATCGGCATAATCTCCTCAGGTATCTGTAGATTTGAAGCCTCCCTCGCAAAAATAGATTGAAAACTTAAGCTTGCGGTTATCGCTGTAATCCATATAAGTTGTTTGACTGCCATTTCTACGTGCCTTTCCTTACCTTTTGAATTTTTATTAATCCGTTATCGCTTTACAAACCAGAGCCGCTTCGGCAATACGAACACAGGATTGCAGTTTGCCAAGCAGTTCCAAGGTCACCGTTGATGTTTCAAGCGGCTCCAGAATATAAATGGAACTCCATCTCCATTCCGCCGAATCAACTTCGATGTTGCATCGCTTTTGATTGATAAGTAACTCAACTCTCTGAGCTTCGTCCTGCTCACAGGCAGCTAAAAAAAGAATCTGACACGGACTTCCCTTTTTAGCATCAAGGGTAAACGTGTTTTTCTGATCCAGCTTTATACAGGATTTTCCTCGGTAGGTATCCCCCTCGAATTTCACGCGAGAGTAAGCCGAAACATCTTCGTATGTTTTATCCGGCAAAGATTCCACTTCACGGTAACCCAACATTCCATCGCCCGGCATCTCTTTCAACCTTAAATCGTAGCAGTTGTCTTTTTCATAAATCACATAGGCAAGCCCGTTTTTTCGATTACGCCCCTGAAGGCTTACATTTGCGGCATTCCTAATATAGAAAAAAGATTCCAGATCGATTGAGCTTTCAATATTACAATTACGCAACTTTGCATCCTTAATCCTGTCCAGCACAAATGGTACGCGTTCGTTTCGACCGGTTATTTCAATATTGATATCTTGCAGGCTTAGATTGGATACATTCCGAAAATAAAATGCCGATGCCGGAATACTGTCTCCATAGAGGTTGCCGTAGGGATAAGACTGTTCTTTGAACGGAACTTTATTATAAGCTACCGGATCGGTCTGGCCCTGGTAATCAAACTGCAGTGAAATATTTTTGAATGAAATGCTGTCAATTTTTCGTTCATGCAGGCCGGATATATTACAGGGATATCCCGCATGTTTTGCGGTAATATTTGAAAAAGAAACATCTTCGACAATACCAACCCCCGGAACCGGATCGCCCGCGGCAACAGGACGGGATCGTTTACCCAGACGCAGGAAGATGGGCACATTGACACGATCCATTACAATGTCACTGACCTGGATATTCCGGATTGAACCTCCATCGACAATCATAAAACCCAGTCCTGAGACATTTGGCACATCCCGTATCTTGCAGTGGCGGATAATGACATCTTCAAAACCGCGGCTGGATTCGGTTCCCATTTTAATCCCGGAGGCATGAGAAGAGACTTCACAATTTTCTATCAGGATCTGCTTGGCCGGCTCGTAAGACGTACTCTTGAGTACAATCGCGTCATCTTGGGAATATATTTGGCAATTGGTCACCGACACATTTCGACTGCTGTCAATATCAAGTCCGTCGCGGTTAGCACGAACAGAGTTGCGAATCTTTAGACCATCAACTGTCACCTGATCACAACCAAGCAGATGACAGGTCCAGTTTGCCGACTCCAACATCGATACATTCCGGATGGTCAGATTTTCACATTCAACAAAACGAGCCACAAACGGTCGATTTTTCTGAGGATAGGTGCGGCTAAACGCTGGATCACGCCCATTGCCATCGATTATCCCCAGGCCAGTCACCGATACATTTTTCGCTTTTTCAGCATAAAGAATGCTCCGATTGACATAAAGATCGTTAGTCCGAGATTTGAATTCCGGAATCTTGATCGGATAATCTTCAAGATTTGCACTACCGAGAAGTCGAGCCCCCTCGGCCAAATACAAATTAACATTGCTTTTGAGAATCAAGCCGCCGCACAAGAAAGTCCCCTTCGGCACAATAACTTGTCCGCCGCCAGCCTGATGACACGCATCGACGGTCTTTTGAATCGCTGCAGTACATAATTGTTCGCCTCCGGCAACCGCACCATAATCAGTAATATCGAAAGTTGATTCTTTTGAATCCCGGACAACCGTATAAGATTGCTGTAATTGTTGCAGTGGATTGCGTTGAGCATCAACAGGATGCTCGATCGTGATCCGATCCGGCACTAAGGCCGCCAGATCCGGCAGATCATAAACCCGCAGTGCTCCATGAATCGTATTGATTAATTGATTATAGGTTGGGCGTTGAGAAACGACAATACGCCAGGATGCTAAGGTCTGATCAAGATGCAGCGTTTTGATCAGATGGGGTTCCAACGCGGCCGCATGCAATGCAGGAACACCAATATGCCCCGTCGCATCAACCGCGACCGCATCCGTTTGATACTGGCTCCCAAGCCAGCGGGCACAGATCAAAATATCTTCAGCACGCATACCGACATACGATCGGCCCAATACATAGCCCCTGTAATAATCCTCCCAGTCCAAACCTATTAGTTTGCCAAATTTGGTTTGTGCCGTCTGTTCAGTCTCACCCGTGCCCCGCAGGTCGACAGCCAGTACCGGTTGACCACTTTTCATTCGACGAAGCGATTCCTCTTCGACAGCCTTTTTCCCATTTTCATGCAGTAACAAAATAGGATCCTTTTCAACTGTTGCGGGACAGTACAATACCGCCGGCAGCCAGATACCATCTTCCGGCCAAATAGTATAATAGCAAACACTACCACCATCCGATTGCGTTGTCTGATGCTTTTCAACTTTGGGAGGCGGCAGTTGTTCCAATTTGCGAATAACCGCAATGTTCCGAATTTTTGACTGTATCTCCTCCAATGTCATTTCTTTGAGTCGCTTTGCACGCAAGCCGGCATACTGTGTTTCCATCTCCTTATTTATATCGTACATAGACCGTTCACCGGCCAGCAGCATCACCTGCCCTCGTGGAGTACACTGCAACTCTTTTTCTGAAAACAAATCAAGCTCAGGTTCAGTAATCGTTACCACACGATCTTGAAGCCATCGTGCCATCCAACGAGCCACCCCTTCCCGTTGGGTTCGATTATAATTATGACCGGCATCATTTTCGAGAATATCCACTTTTTCCGCATGTCCCATAGTGGTAAAGCGACGTTTGGCGTAACGAAAGGCCTCCCATGTAGCCCTAATGTCAAAGAAATCTTTGGTAGCCGCACACACCAGCACCGGACTAGGCGCACACATCATAATGAAGTCCGCATGCTCTAGTCCGTTCTTGAGTCCTGCATAAATATTTTGTTCTGCATCTCCTGTTGGACCTTGCAACTGTCTTGCTTTGGTTTCGATCCAGCAACTTGGTGCCGCTGCTTTGATGCGTGGATCCAAAGCCATCAACATTGAGGTTTGTGTGCCCCCGCCGCTGTTGCCGGTACAGCCGATCCGTTCAGGATCGACCTCCGGCCGGGATTGCAGATAGTCGATTGCACGCATTCCGTCCCATATCTCATAGGTGGCCGTATTTCGAGCCAGCAGGATACAGCCAATCCCAGCCATCGTGTGCCCTCGTGTGCCCCAAAAAGGGTATATGCCGTCCTTATTGACTATTTGCATGCGTTCGCCCTGATCCACCGGATCGTAAACCAACGCAACCATGCCATTCAGCGCTAACAGAGCCCCCATGGACTGGTACTCATCCCACGCTTTTCCGTTCTCGGTGTGACCACAGGGTACCAATACCCCTGGATAAGGAGCGGGCCATTTATCGGAATCGGGAATAAACAGTGATCCGGTCACATGAAACCGGGGCTGGCTTTCGAAAAGAATCTTTTCAACTCGGTATCCCGGCCGCTGCAGTGTACCAACCACCTGCGCATTAAGCGGCGTGCGTTCTGGGAAATCACCCAGACTTTTCAAAAAAAGGGGTCGCATCCGTTCCTGATAAGCCTGGATTTCCTCTGGTGTTTTGACGTCTTCAAAATTTAACTGCCACTGCTGCCAAGCAGCGTCAGACTGATCCAAGAGATAACGACTCATCATATTACCTGGTCCAGTTAAATCATCCTCAGTAAACCCTTCTTTTTCTGCATGAAGGGATTGAACGGTGATTGAAAACATCAGGTAAACGCTGAGCTGGCATAATGCAGTAATTTTTTTTCTCTGCTTCATACTGTCTCCAATTATGTATTTCATTAACTTTATTGTCTGTATTTGTAGAAAGCAAACAGACTCAAATGCATTTCCATTTTATGTTCTGTAATTTCAAAGCGGGCTGATCAAGCGATACATCACAGCCTCTAACTTTTGTTACTGTCTTGGTTCCGTTCTTGATTGAGTAATGCCTGTAACTGCTTTACCCGTTCTGGATACGTATCAGCTAAATTGTCCTTTTCAAAGGGATCGGCCTGAATATTATACAACTCGGCTTGGGAGTCAATGGCGGTATGAATAATAAGCTTCCAATCCCCCTTTCGCAGCGCCATCTGATCAGGAGTCCTCCAATACAAGACTCTCGGCTCATCTCGTGTTTTCTGACCAGTGATACAGGGCCATATATTTTGTCCATCGACCTGGACATTGTCCGGTAATCTGCAACCGGCAACTGCACACAGTGTCGGCATCCAATCCACAATATGAACCGGCTGTTCAACCTTGCCCGATTTCAACAATTTTGGATAGCTCACCACTGCCGGTACCCGTATGCCGCCTTCATAAAGCTGTCCTTTCCAGCCCCGTAGTTTTCCGCTGCTGCCCTCAATCGGCATCGAAAACTCGTTTGAAATCCTGGGGTAAGAGGCGTTCTGACTCCTGCCGGCTGCACGATAGCCATCCTCAGCGCCGTTATCGCACGTGCTAATCCAACATCATAACACTGTGAAAACCAGCGAGAATAAGCATAGTCGTTCCAGGTTTGTCCATCGTCATAACTAATCAATGCAATGAGCCGCTGGATGCCTTCATGTCCGACCACCAAAAGAGGTCCGCCTTGGGTGTCTGGATTGGAAGCGAACGCCGCCGAATAATTCATCAGTGCTAAATCCTGCCCTTTCCATTGGGGGTCCCCACCGGCGGTGCCGTTTGGCGAACTGTCGACATCGCAGATGCCGGTGTCAATATCGTATCGCTTATAATGCATATACTGTGTAATCGTCGGCTGCCCTTCACAATTGCGCACATACCAGACAAAATGCACCTTGCCGTTCTTGGCGTGCATATTGGCCAGCCAGGTCGTGTAAGCCGTTTTATTGGCTGGATTGATCCGTGTCGAGCCGGTACTGTCAGGATCAGAGCTGGCTGGAGTCGAGACCGTCGTGCCGTCCATTTTCTTCCAAGTTATGCCACCATCGAGCGACTTCAGGTAGCGAATCGTCTCATAAGGGATGGCTCCAGCGGCATCGTGAGTCGTCAGGCCATAGTGAATGATGCCGTCAACATCAACAAACAGGTGAGGATAGGACGGAGCCGAACCGGTCGATCCGTCTGTAAAAAGCTGCTTGCCGCGAACGAAATTGCCGTCCATATCGAAGGTAAACAAGTAGCCCCATTGGGTTACGTGATAAATCACCGAGCGGGTCGGATCGTAAAATGAGGCGAATTTTGCGGCGCTAAAGGCCTGCGTATGGGCCTTGTTGACCACCGGTGCGGCATAGTCGTTGGACGGACTGAACTTTAGAAATCGCGTCCTACGGTACTCGCCTTCAGGGTAAATCACATAAACATTATTGTCTTCATCCGCCTCAATGGTCGGGGACCTAAGATCGGTGATGTTGGCGTTATAGATCATGTTAAAGCTGCTGCCGCCGTCGGTACTGTGATAGACACGCCCGCCCTCGGCAGTGCGAAATATGCCGTTAGCCGTATAGACGACTTTCTGATTATGGCTCTGGAAGTTACCACCTATCAAGGTGTCGTCTTTGAATATAAAATCGGCTGGATATGCCTGAAGCGGACAAGCAATTCCTAAAAGCATGACAATTGTTATCATCCGAAGTAATTCGATTATTTTCATAATACTCACTCTTTCTCTGAAATTTTTCTCTATATCAATATAATCAGTGATACTGCTGTTTATTGAGCCATCGTTAACATCAAGATTTCCTGTTAAACTCCCTCCTTGACAACTGCAACACAGGGAAGCGGCGCTATCCATAAAAACAGGCGTATAAGTCTGAAAACAAGTCTATAGCTTTATCGTTTTTTCTGATCCACTCATGAAATTTATTTGTAAGATGTTTCATCAGGGACAATTACCGCTGATATGCCTACATATCAGCCAGTCAGCAGCGAGTTGAGCCAAATCCGTCATATCCACCACGCAGTCGCCATTGGTATCCCCGGCCAGCGGCGGATCGCACGACGGATTCACATCCATAAGCCACTCAACCGCCATTTGCGAAAGGTCTGTCAAATCCACAATGCAATCGCCGTTTATATCCGCCAAGGACGGTATTTCGCCGCAAAGATACAAACCCGCCACATCCTGCGCAGTCAGCACCTTATCATAAATCTGAATATCATCCATGATGCCGTTCATGCCCTCCCCCCATTCAAGCTGATACAGGGTTTTAGGCCTCATCGCTGATTTAACCGTTTGAGCCCGCTGGACTCCGTCCAGATACAGCCGGATTGTCCGGGCTGTTCGGTCAAAAGTGACCACCAAATGATGCCACTGGTTATCCGAGGGGGTCACCCCCGTGTACCAGGTGTTGGAACTGTCGCTGGGCGTATCAATTTGAATGTGCCCGTAACCGCCATACCGATAAATATACCATTCGTTGCTGCCGTTATTGATGCCTGCCCCAAAAAACTGATGGGAGCTTGTTTCTGCATGATTGAACCAGGCACTAAATGACAATTCATCAACACTGATCAGATGGGGTTCTGCAAGGGTTGGCGATGCATCCAAGGAATACAATAACGCGCCATCAAAAAGACCGGCCGTCCAGTCTGATCCATCGTTTAAGAGGGCATCAAAACGGTTGTCGGTTGAATCCGTCGCAACCACACCGCTACCGTCATCCAGTGTCCAGTGCCCAACGGCCCCAGGCAGTGACCCCGTCGTGAAACTCCACACATCGCCGGGATACCGCGTGCCGTCGATAATCTCATCCACACGCCAGACGTATTGCGACAGCCATTGCAAATTAGGATCAAATACTGCCGATTTGACCGTGGCCGTTGGAATGGAAGGCAAATCCGACTGGCTACTGCCAAGTGCAAAATATACTTGATGTTCATCGGTGGTATTGGGATCATACCCCTGACCGGCTTGCCAGCTGAGAATCTGGTTTAGAGGAACATTTATTTGACCGTTGTTTGGGTTTGGAGCCAGAGCAATGGGTTCAAGAATGGTAAAGGTCCACACAGAGCCAGGATATGTGACCCCATCGATGACTTCATCGACACGCCAGACATACTGCGTGTCATATTCCAACATGGGCTCATAACTGGCGGAACTGAGAGTGACGGTCGGCGACTCGGGCAGATCGGATTCTAAGGAGCCGGCCGCTAAATAAACCTCATGAACATCGCCTGTATCTGCATCGAAGTCAAGACCGGCAGACCAGCTTAAAGCAGTCTCCTTACCGACATCTGTTTCCTTATTTGCCGGGAACGGATTGTATGCCATACGCAGTATGGGGACCGGCACCCATCCCAGAACATTCTGAGGGGCGCGCCAGAAGGCCGCTTCTGTATCAGTCAGTTGACGCGATGCCGCATGCCGCTGTGAAACATTAATTAACGCACCGCTCTGATTCGTACTGTGATATTCCCAGAACTGAAGGTTCGATGTACTTCCGGATGAGATCGACCAGCCGGCCGGATGGATAAAAGACCCCATGACACAGTCAATCCACACGACCTGACTATAGGGAAAACTGAACAGGATCAATTCGAGACAGATAAACACCGGAAACACCCGGAGAAGCCGTCAGCGTACAATCCACATAAATGTTCCCGTTGCCCTCGGCATTATTACGGATTTGTGTGATACACCCCGACAGAACGCAGGCATTTAATCGTACAGTTCTGATAGAAGCATCTGCCAGAACCCCACATAAAGTCAACATCTCCTTCGATTACACAATCACGAAAATATACCGGGCCCGTAGCAAGAATCGTGTCCTGATAGCTCAATAAAGTGCATTGCTGAATAAAACCACGATTCCCGGTAAACACCAGTGACTCAGCCTGAGAGCCACCTTGAGGCGTGGTGTTGTGCAGGGTTATGTCATACAGCGTAAAATCATCCGCGGCGACACGAAAAAGACCGCGAACATCTGTACCGCCATTAAAATTAGCATTATTCGAATAGGTAACCCGGGTTGTATCGCGGCCATCGCCCTGGATGGTTAAAGCATCTTTACCGACTGGGACCCGTACAATCTCCGGATAGATACCGCTCTTGACATTGATCAGCGTCGGGGCGCTATTGTCATCAGGCACAAAATCAATCGCCCCTTGAAGGGTACAGAAATCACCGGAACCATCGGCGGCAACAAACAGAGACGTCGTACCTGCAGCAGGCCCCGCAGCCCGGATCGTAAACCGCCACATCATTGGATCCGTAATCCCCGCAAAAGGTACACCAACCGAATTCCTAAAAACTCCGGAATCGGTCAGAACATAATACGTCTGGCCGTATGAAAGAACATCGCTTGCGTGCAGATAGATGCTGGCGGTATTGCCCGAAATGATAACCGGATAATAATTATATAATACACCGCCAATGTATTTTTGCTGCAGAGAGACCGACAAATCAATCGTGTCAACAACGGAATCGTCTGCCGCATTGAAAATACGAAGGCGGCCGCTTGTCCCGAGATAAGGCGCCTCGTTGAATGTTATCTGCAGTGGTGTATCAGGACACAAATCCGATGTGCCGGTCTGCGGAAAGAAGGTGGTCACTGTTATCCCCTCGGCCAAGGCGCTAATGGATATAAGGATCGCAACCACAGATAAAATATTTCGTGACGATGGTATTTGTCTTAACATAATATATCTCCAAAAATTCTGTTTTCCATCAGGGACAATTACCACTGATATGTGTACACATCAGCCAGTCAGCAACGAGCTGGGCCAAATCCGTCATATTCACCACACAGTCGCCGTTGGCATCACCAGCCAGCGGCGGGTCACACAGCGGTGAACCGGTGGTAAAGGTCCACACATCGCCCGTATAGGTCGTCCCGTCAATCGTTTCATCCACACGCCAGACGTATTGGGTTTCAAATGCCAAGTCCGGATCAAAAACAGGGGCACTCACTGAAGCTGTTGGAGAGCCGGGCAAATCGGTTCCCAAAGAACCCGCAGCAATATACATCTGATGCGTATCGCCCGCCTCGCCATCGAAACCCGAACCGGCCAGCCAGCCCAGCATGGCGTTGCGGGCCACATTTTCGGCTCCGTTGGCCGGATGCGCACCGGAAGCAATCTGGGGCCATCCGCCACCAGCCAGCGTGTTCAAATAGACTTCCAGATGGGTATACCCCCCGTCTAAAAGATCGATTCCATTGCGGTCCTCAGGATTAGTGGGATTCAGTCCCTGGGCGATTTCCCATGCATCCGGCATACCATCCTGATCCGTATCGGTCGGCGCCGGTAGTGACGTCAGTACCGGCCATCCGCCGACATCATCCTGGGAATTGATTTGACCGCCAGTCTGATTCAGCACGGAGTTAACCACCCGTGTGTCCACGGCATCACGAACCAGTGATGCACCCGCATAATCCAATACCAGGTTATAGGCATCTTCAGCGCTGCGCGTTTCGACCGGCGGCAGGTCAAACCGCTGAGCATGCTGTACTTCCGGGCCAGTGAATGTATTCCAGCCCTGGTTGGTACCGTCAAGAACACCATTTTTATTGGTATCCATCAGATTGCCGGACTGATAGATATGGGTCGTCGTATCCGTACAATCAAACAATGCCGAGTTGGTGGTATTCAATCCGCTGATACCATAGTTACCAACATAGTTCATATATAACCCGGCAGGATTCGATGTCGTATAACCATAGGACCAGCCGGGATTATAGATGACGTTATTGACAAAGTCCAGCCGTGTACTGACTGGGCCGGTGGCTCCAGGTCGCGGATTGCGTCCTGAGTGGTGCGCATAAAGGTTGTGGTGGTAGGTAATATCGCCACCGTCAATAAGTGATCCATAGCCATGACAGCCCTTTAGATGACAGGAGCATTTCAGCGACTCGGTGATCATCGACCATTGCACCGTCGAATCACGAACATTTTTAGTAACGGATAAGGTTTCATCCATCGACCAGGAAGCACTGACATGATCGATCATCACATGACTGCTATTAGTCGCACTTAGCGAATCTGCCTGATAATCAGGACAATTCGTATCCCCGGGTCGAAACCGCAGGTAGCGAATGATGACATTCTCTGCGTCGCTAATATCCGTCTGCCAGCCACAGATGGTAATGCCCTCGCCGGGAGCGGTCTGGCCGGCAATCGTGATATCTGAGCCAATTGACAAGGGGCTTTGCAGCTGAATATTACCGCTAACGTCAAAGACAATCGTGCAAGGTCCGGATGGATTGTCCAGCCCATAACGCAGCGATCCGGGACCATCGTCATCCAGATTCGTTACATGATACACATCGCCGCCGCGTCCGCCTTCAGCATAGCGGCCCGCACCTTCAGCCGATGGAAAAGCCGGTATACGCCGGCCGATGTCAAAACGCCAGACCGGGCCGACCGCCATCAGATCGCCTTGGGCATTACGCGTATCCACACGCCAGTAATATGGAAAATACGAAACCTGTGAACTGAGATCGCCATAGGCCCGAAGCGAGTTACCCGTCGTTTGGATCGGGCTTCCCATATCTGCGGGGGCGTTGCTGATATAAACATCATAATAGCTTGCTAAGGTCGCATCCCAGCACAAGACGGGCATATGATCATAGACCCTCTGGCCATCAGCCGGAAACGGATTTTCTGCGCCGCCACCGGTAGTAAACAACCACTCTGTACCAACGGTCGCGATCGAACCATTCTGCCGACTGTCCACTCGCCAGTAATACGTTGCTCCATAGGCCAGTTCCGGCGACGGCGTATAACTCGTCCCCTCCTGGTCGCCGGACACCAACTGCAAGGTTGGGTCTAACGCCGAGCTCATATAGACGTCATACGTAAAGGTTCCCGGAGCGCTGGGCGCATCCCAGCTCAATGTCAGACCGGCCGGATCAATCTCATCCGCATGAAGCTCCACAGAAGGGTTACTCACCGCATACGACTGGGCCTCCAACTCCAGGTAAGGAGCCCACGTTCCGGCTTCGGCTGTCTGGACGGAGTACACCAAATCCGTGGTCTCTTTGGTCGTATAAACGATGTAGTTGCCCCCGACCGAACTGATTCGTTCGATGATAAATGTGACCACACCGTTGGTATCGGCATTCAGAAAATTAACCAGATTCGCCCCGCTAAGAGCCGTGAAATCGGTGCCCGCAGATTGCGGCGCCGTAAAGGTCCCAAGGGATGTGCTGTTGGAAAAAGTCTCCCCACGGACAACATCGCCATCGACCACGGTTTCCGGAGCGGTACTCCAGGTAAACGTTTCGTCTTCTGCCCAGAATTCTCCCTGATGCGTACCGGCAGCGCTATACCCGTCATTGAGCCCCCAAACAGTGTGTTCCAATGTCGTTTGGTCACGCCATGGAAAAAGGTGCAGCTCGGCACCCGTGATCGAGCCGGGAACAATCTGTGACAGATCGAACCGTACAAAGCCGATCGCATGGCCCGTGACGTCGTTATACATAACCGCCATTTGGGTTCCCAGCGCATTGCCGGCATCAGTACTATAACTCTCACTGGCTGAAGCGTCAGCCCCGTTGCCATAGGTGGTCTTAAGAATCACCGTCTCGGCATTTGCAACCTGTCCGATGAACGCTGCGGCTAAGATTAAAAATATAATTCTATACATTTTAGAAGTCATTGTTACCCCACTATACGATAAATCATGCCTGTTTAGAGTCTCATGTTACAGTCATAAAGCAACCCTGGCCTTGCTCGTATGCCTCATACGCTTGTAGCCAAATAGAGTCGCCATTCTTTATTAAAGTGCCGCTTTAAGTCTCGATCTCTACCGTTGGCGCTGATTCTTCAGCCTTTGCCAACTCTCTCAGAAGAGCGTTATACATCGCAACGCTATCACCCTTGCCCAGTGCTTCATCTTGCGGCCAAGGAATCGTATTAACTCGGTTACACCCCTTACATCTGACACGTTTTCCGGCGTATTGATCAGAAATACGGAAAACTTTCCCACATTCACCGCAGCTAAACTTGATCATTCTCATTTCTCCGCTATCTGTTATCCCCGAATATGGCAGAGATAAAAGACTTGTATTTCACTGTTTTTAAGCATGCGGTCCTTCCCGCCGAGGAAGTGAGAAGGACCGCTTAAATAAATATGCGTTCACATTACATCAAACACTACGTTAGGGACAATCTCCGTTGGCCAGGGTGCACTCCAGCCAGTTGGCAACCATATTCGCAAAGTCCGTCATATCCACCACGCAGTCGCCGTTGGTATCACCGGCCAGCGGCGGACCGCAGATTCGCACACTGGTGGTTACCAGCGCAGGATAATAAGCTTCGCCACCGGCAGCGACATCTGAGTAAAAGTTTGTCCACCCATTTGATCCATGCAAAACAAACTGTACAATCCCATCCGTATCAGCCTGAAGAAGCGGAAGCACATCAAAGAAAAGCTGATCCCCCGGCGTAGCACTGCTATAATTAAAGGTTTTAACCAGTGTCGCTGCTGACGAATCAAGTGACGTATAACTGCCGGTACTATTGCCCGGCGCATTGTTCCATGTCAGATCCGCAGAGGTCCATCCGATATTCGTTGTATAGGTGTCATTAATTACCGACAAATTACAGACTGACCTCGGGTTATCATACACCGTTAATCTCAATTTAGCACTTGTCAGAGAACCAACATCCAAACCGCTAACGTCAAACTTGATCCACGATTTGAACGCGCTGGCATCTGACCGTACGCTGAGTTTCTCTCCACCCCCCACAACGGTATTTGGTGTTTGAATGGCAGTTCGGCTACTGTCTGTCGCGTACGTGGTCCTGATTTCAATGTACGGTGATGTCGTAAAGCTCCAGACGCTTCCAGTCATCCATCCCCGCTGATTGACCGAATCGATTTGCCAATAATAAGTAACACCCGGCTCTAATGTGCCAGGCGTATAGCGTGTGGGTGTATTGACGGTGATATTGCCGATAAAGGGTGGGGGATTGGTCGTTCCGAAATTAATCGCATGGCCCAATGCATTCGCCCCGGCGGTCCATGAAAGTGTCGGTTCGATATCAATTCCGACCGCTTCATCAGTTGGAACCGGTGAAACGGCTGGGCCAATCGCACCGGGGCCGCCATCGGAATCGATATAAGATACCAGGCCAGCCTCTTGGCTCAATAAATCATCAACAATCATGCCCGCCAGAATCATTGCCCCGGCATGTGAAAAATGTGTATTATCTTTTGTCCAGTACGATAATGATGATGTTCCCATCAGATAGTCGCTGCCAGCTTCACCGAGACTGTTATACAGGTCCCGGACTTGCGTGTTCAGATCGACAACACTGCATGATTTTTCAGCGGCCACGGCAATCATAGCTTCCGCATAGGGCAGGTTGCCTGTGTCACCGACTACGCCTCCGCTGAACCATCGACGGGGTGGCGGCGTTACCAGAATCGGAATGGCTCCATGTGCCCGTGAGTCATCAATATATTGCCGAATGTAATCGCGGAAATCACCATCGACGCCGGGGTCCGTTTCACGATCTTCCCCCTTGCCGGGATTGTCATTGTGACCGAACTCGATAAAGACATATGCGGCTGATGTGCTGTCCACCCGATCTAAGGCGTTCGCCCAGAGACCTTCATTAATAAAACTCTTGGAACTTCGCCCGCCCGCAGCATGGTTGTAAACTGTCGTGTTGACGAGTTTTTCTTTAATAGATTCACCCCATCCCTGGTGGTAATCCGTATCCGGGTACGTTGCGACAATCGAGTCCCCAACACACACGACGCTGATGTCGCTCATACCGACACCTGGAAGAACCAGAAACAGGGAAAAAAGACTGTAAACAAAAGCTCTCATTACGTTGCACATATTGTTACTTTTCGATAAGTTATAAAAATAACACCCGGCCGATTAAGCATGCGGTCCTTCCCGCCGAGGAAGTGAGAAGGACCGCTTAAATAAATATGCGTTCACATTACATCAAATACTATGTTAGGGGCAATCCCCGTTGACCAGGGTGCACTCCAGCCAGTTGGCAACCATATTCGCAAAGTCCGTCATATCCACCACGCAGTCGCCGTTGGTATCACCGGCCAGTTCCGGATCGCAAATCCGCGCACCGGTCGTAAAGGACCACACATCGCCGGTGTACAGCGTTCCGCCGATCAGTTCATCCACACGCCAGACATACGCCGTTTCATAATCCAGGTCCGGATCAAACGCATTGGATTGAACCGTTGCAGTCGGGAACGGCGGCAGAGCCGCCTCTGTCGTCCCGGCGGCAATATACACCTGGTGCTCATCGGTGGTGTTGGGATTATAGTTGGCTCCGGCCAGCCAGCCGAGGACCTTGTTTTGAGCCACATCTACTTCGGTATCAGCCGGGTCCGGATCGGTCGCGACCGGGCCAATCGTCTTAAACGACCAGGTCGTACCTTCAACGGTCCAGGTACCGCTGCCCTGCTCGGAAAGGATACGCCAGTAGTACACCGTATCCAAGTCCAGATTGGTTCCGCCCAGCGGATCGTAGCTGGTGGCGCCGGCCGCCAGTGTGGCGCTGTCAAGCAGCGTACTGAAATCGTCCGTCTCGGAGATCTGGAACGTCTGACCCGTGATATCGTACCCGGGATCCCACGCACAGACCACATCCGAGGGCGTGCGGTCTTCGGTATCGGCCGGGTCCGGATTCTTGGCACGGGCGTCTTCGGCATACAGGTCTGCTACATCCTGCGCCGACAGCGCCGCGTTGTAAACCCGGGCATCATCCATCGGGCCGCCCACGCGGCCGCCAAACTGGAATGTGTCCAGCGTTTTCGGTGTCGATGACATATTGGTTCCCGCGACGTAGCTGCCGTTCAGATATAATTTACACCGGGGACTGCTGTTCAGGTCGTAAGTAACCACCACGTGATACCACTCTTCGGCCTGGATCGTAATACCTGGCGTCCAAGTAGTTCTGACACCGTCGTCAATGAACCAAACAAAGAGCCCATTATCATCAGTCGTTATACCAACTGTAAGCTCATGTAAGCCGCGAATATTAAAAGGATACTGATTCGTTCTCTCAGCAAAATCAGACCTGTTGAGCCATACACTTGCCGAAACCTGATCCAAATCGCCCATGCCGATGCTAGTATTAACAGCAGCATAATCCGGAGGCGGGACCATTTCCAAACCGCCGCGGATAACGGCGTCCGTCCAGGCCGTACCATTCGGATCCACAGCGGAGACATCCATGTCATAGCCGTTGCCGGACGAATCGGCCGCGACCGTACCGCTGGTCTCGTCCAGTTTCCAATGGGCGATCATCACACCGGACGAGAAACTCAAGGTCTCACCGGCCAGGATCACCGAACCGCCGGCATCCTTGGTATCCACCGCCCAGTAATAAACGGTATTCGGATCCACGGCAACCAGAAGCTCGGTCTCGGTCGTGTTGACCGGCGTGCCCAGGTCGCCCGGATTGTCACTAAAGTACACATCAAAGCTGGACACCCAGTCAGCAGCGTCCCAGTCCAGCAGGACTTTCGCGTAGCCGACCTTTTCGCTGCCGTCGGTCGGAGACAGATTGGAAACGCCGCCGCCCGTCTCAAATGACCACTCGTTGCCGGCAGCAACGACTGAGCCGCCCTGCCGAGAATCCACACGCCAGTTGTATCCCTGCTGATAAGCCAGTTGAGGCGATGGAGTGTAGCTTGTGCCGCTCTGGTCACCGGATACCAGCAACAGGTTTGGATCAGACGGATCAGACGGCGAAGACATATAGACATCATACGTAAAGGTTCCCGGCGCACTGGGCGCATCCCAGCTCAACGTTAACCCTGCCGCATCGACGTCCGCCGCATTATCGGCCGGTAACGGATTACTTACCGCATACGACTGGGCCTCCAGTACAAGATAGGGTGCCATTGACCCGGCAGGAACGCTGGCGCCGCTGTTGAGAGTCGTGGTCTCCTTCGTCGTGTAAACAACATAATTGCCGCCGGAGGAGCTGATCCGCTCGATAATCATCGTGACAACGCCGTTGGTGTCGGCATTGAGAAAATTGACCAGATTTGTTCCGCTAAGGGCAATAAAATTAGCGCCCTGAGACCCTGGGGCAGTGAAGTTGCCCAGATTGGCGCTGTTGGCGAAGGTCTCGGCTCGTACTGAACTACCATCAACCACCATTTCCGGGGCGGTACTCCACTTAAACGTTCCGTCTTCCGCCCAGAACTCTCCCTGGTGGCTGGTCAAGCCGTCCCCTGTGTTGTAGCCGTCGGACACGCCGTCGTTGAGGCCCCAGACGTTATGCTGCTGAGTTGTTTGAGAACGCCAGGTAAACAGGTGCATTTCTGCGCTGGTGATTGAGCCGGGCACAATCTGTGACAGATCGAACCGTACGAACATGTCCGAGTGTCGGTCATTACCGTTATACCGAACGCCTATGGAATTGCCCACAGCATTGCCACTGTCTCCACCAACTTCTTCGCCAGCACCTGCATCCGCACCGATACCGAAGGTCGTAGGTATCACCACCGTCTCAGCGGGTGCCGAGGCCACCACGAACATTGCAATCATTAAAAATAAACATACATGTCTCATTAAAGATTACCTCCAGTCTGTGTTTTCATTGATTGCCTGTCATTCCCACAGACTTAAAAACAACCGGCAATTTACCATTTACCATTTCTTTTGTTTCTTCATTACTCCGTTGACACGCAATCGATCCATCACACACACTTCATATACGAAACTACAGCCATCTATCTTTGGTCACACCCCCTTTCATGAATACCACATGTTTTTAATCTTTTCATTCTTATCACCATTCATTTACCATTTACCTACGAACTAACTCGGCAACCGTTAATGGCCGTCAAGTAATCGAAACACCGTATAATGAGTGTAAACGCTTTTCTTTTCATATTATCTACCTTTCCCTTTTTCAAATATTCCTGGTGACAACAATTATTTGTCCCCTGATTTAATGGCACTCGCAATAGCCCTATCGCTCGATTACAGTCAATTGATACAGTGATTCGATCTCCTGAAAATTAAGCACTTTGTCGAAAATTAAAATCTCATCCAAGGCCCCTTTAAAGCCCTCCCCCAATGCAGAGTCTATCACATCACCAAAAGATAACTTATCAATAGGCAACTGTTTCATGATATTGTCTGGGGATTCTTCTTTAGACGGCACGAGTTCAGCATCTACTTTGCCATTGATGTATAAACGCTTCGCACTACCATGAATATCAAGCACAAGGACAACATGATACCATTGTCCAAGCTTGACTTTTGTCCTCCCTTTCAAAGCAGTGACCCCCGCTCTATATATATAATTGAAATAAAAATGTCCTTGATAATCCACCCCCAGCAACTTTTCTACATGACCATTGGGCATTTCATATGCCGTTATGATACTTGAGAGTATATTTTGGGTCCTTAACTGATCAATCCTCACCCATGCAGCGATTGTATAACCGGTTCCCATAAATGCATCTCTGTTGATGCCGGAAACTGACACGTTGCTCTGATAGTCTGAAAATTGCAGCGCACGATTCGCACCTGAATCCCAAAGTCGGGGACCCGGTATGTTCTGCAAACGACCGGTTTTCACACCCGGTTGGGTCGTTCCCATTGTGTCGATACATTGACGGTCGTTATCTGTGTCGAACTGCCAATAGGCATAAGGTCTGTAGTTTTGTACGATCATTTCACTCGTCAAAGGCATCCTGCTGATAAATTTTCTCTTTTGAATCGGAATGTTCCTGACTGTATTCATGTCTGCTTCGAACTTGACGGCACTGTTCTCCCGAATCGTTTGACGGTTTTTTTCTTTTTGCTTGGTACCCGCAAATAGCTCAACGATTCCCTTAAATACATGCAACTCAGATGAACCATCAATATCCACCTGGACACCAAATTCCGTCCCCAGATCAAGAAAGCGGCAGTTTGAGCTCTCAATACTGAAACCTGAACCTGTATTCGGAACAGTACAGTAGACACGTCCGTAGTCAAAGAACACCCCCTGTCGTTCGATCTCAAAATTTGCCGGTCCTTCAATCAAGACCTCTACACCGCTGTCATATTGAATACGAATGACTCCACTTTTCAATAATTTCGGTATATCATTAGTCCAAAAACGATAGCCATTTTCAAAAGACCCATCAGAATCAGACCACTTGGCATTGGCTTGTTCAACAAGTGTGGCAACTTCGACCCTCGGGTAAGGTTCAGGAGAGAACTCTAAAAACAGAACAATAAAGATCAATGCAGCAGCACTGCAAATAAAAGTAAATATCGAAAACTTACTTACAGACTTTTTATCTCGTGCCGGATGAATAACAACAGGTCCAACTTGTTCAGGGCTTTGCTTTGGAGGAAGTTCAATCCTGGGAGAAATTTTTTCATAATCCGAAAGTTCCTGCCAAAAATCATAACTAAAAATTAAACCGTCGGTGTCTGTCAGATTCTGTTGGTCACCGCCAAGCACAGTTTCCACATCACAGTAAAGGGCTAAGAATTCTCTATAGTATTTTCTAAAGCTGGCATCTGAAGCAAGAATTTTCTCTATGCAGTCCACTCCTTCACATGATATGCTGCCGTCAAGAGATCGGGTAATCAACACCCTAAGCTCATTTAACTGTTTTTTATATGACTGAGTATCCAATATTAACTTATCCTTAATTCCCTTTTAACACAGTCAAGCAGCAAAGAGAGTATTCTTGCTTCATTACGATAGATAGTATTCATGGAAACACCAATTTGCTTCGAAAGTTCTTTAGCGGTTTTCCTGTTTACAAAACGATAGTTAAGTAACTTGGCATCCTTATCCTTGAGTTTTTTTTTGCAATCTCTAAGAGCATTAAGTCGCTCATTCTCTTTTTTCAAAGGTTCGACTGATTCATCAGCCAAAAGTTCGATTATATCTCCGCTTAGAGGAACCTTAGTGTTGAATTTTCTCCGATAAGACAATACTTGGAATTTGGCAATGGTTATAGCCCACGAAGCAAAATTAGTGCCTATCTTAAATTCTTCGAATTTCTCCCACATGACTTTAGAGGTTTCCTGCAGGATGTCTTCGGCATCTGAAGTATTAGGAACAAGAGTTAGAATAAAGGACTTGATCCTGTTGTAATTTGAGCTGAATAACTCAACAAAAACACTATTTCTTTGATCGCTTGTCATAAATACTGCCTAAATACAGATGAGAATGTTATCGTACCATCTATTTAGCAATATCACAAAATCTCAATTTCACACACCCAAAAATCTTTTTGGAAAACTCAACTTATTCAAATCCACTTAAGTCCCTTTATTACATGAAGTTAAGGTGTAAAATAAAACTTTAACATTGTGATTCCTTTTCAACAGATTCAAAGAATTCGGCTATCTATACGCCCCAGGTACCAAAATATATAACGATGGTCCAGTTGCTGGCTCAACCCTTATCGCAGTTTTTTGAATACATCTCCTTAAGAGGTTCTGCGGGGCGGCCGCAATTATCTTGGACAGCGAATTAGAATTGGTATGATAGCCCCATTGTCCAAGGAGATATCCCGATGAAAGTCAAGAAAACCCGTAAAAGTGTTCAAGTCAAGGAGCAAGCGGTGTTGCGGTTGCTCCGGGGAGACGACCTGGAATTGGTGGGCCGCAGGCTTGGTTTGCATCGCCAGACGGTCAGCCGCTATGTGCGGTTGGGGCGTGCGGCGACAAAATCGACTATTTCGCCCCCCGGCTCTTCGGAAGGAGAAGGGCCAAAAACGACCCTTTCGCCCGCCGGGTCGAGTGGCCGCCGGAGTCAGTGTGAGCGGTATGCCTCGATCATCGAGACCAAGCTCAGTCAGGGGCATTCCGGGCAACGGATCTTTCAGGATTTACAGCGGGAACAGGGGTTTGACGGCAGTTATGACAGCGTCAAGCGGTTCCTGCGGAGGGTGGTTCCTATGCGGAATAATATCTACAATCCGTTCGTTTCAAAAAGTATCAAAGTGTCATTATCACCTGAACAATACCATTCACTGCAATTTTCTGGCTCTCTGTGAGTTTTTCCCATGACTCTGCAAGTGTCAGAAATTGTGTATCCCCTCTGAAAGTGAAGATTGCAGACCTCCAAAGCGAGGCCCAAGGCTCCCAGATACTTCATTCCAAGAGCCGCTTCCTAACATGTTTTCAGCATTTGATGTGATCTCTTGTAGAAGTTTTCCAATTGAACGAGTTTCATTTAGGTCGGGACTGATGTTTTCACAGTTATCTTTGTGTTCACATGTGTCGCATTCGTCCATATTTAATATACATTCAGGTAACTTGTGTGTAGGCTTTATTCTGTCAGGTAGTTTTCCAAGCTTGTAATTTAGTTTTCTAAGATGCCTTCCTAATGCTGAATATTGCCCAAGCGTAAAAGCCCCATCTGATACAACAGGTCGAATTCGGAAATACCCCAATGAATCATGCTGTTTTCGTGAGACTTCAGGGTAATCCTCGTATTCTGTTGGCTCATATTTGGTATAAAACCATTTCCATTTGATTTCTCCATCATCCTCATCTTTACATGCTTCAAATTTAATCACAGTCATCCCATAAGTCTATGGATTCTCCGCAAGGACTGTATTTTTACATTAAAAACAGCCTTTTTGTCGGGAGTATTTGAATGGGAAGTTCTGACTTTTTTTGGCCTTAATCGCCAAACCGTTCTGGTGAGGGTGTTACTCCCGTATTTTTGCCCCGGCTATTTCTGTCTGAAATCCTCAACGCAACTCAAAACCGGGCAAATAGGCCTGCTGAGGGCTTCCGACCATTCTTGGGGAGCCACGTGCTATCCCACAGGAATCCATGACGCTATATATATCCAGGCGACTAAACATGACACCTCTCAATAGTGTAAAAAGCCGTTTGAAAGTTCCTTGCCATTTACCAAGATAACCCACAAAACGGATCAGAACATATGCCAGCAGAGCCATCCAGACCTGCCAGAGAATAGCATTCTGACTATGGCCCACAAAGTCAGCTAACTGCAATGTCTGCTTGATCTGCTTAAAGAATACTTCTACGCCCCAACGACATTTATATAGGTCGCAAATGCTACTGGGGGCCCAGTCTATGTTGTTGGTAATAAATGATATGCGTTTTTCTTTACCATCAATTTCCACATCAGCAGTCACCATCCGTATAAACTTGGGGTAAGCCTCATAGCTTTTGGGGGTTTCAAGTTCGACTAACACATCGCTGATAATATTACCTTTAGGTTCGCTAAGCGGTTTGATGATTCGATAAGCCATGTTGTCTTTAGCTCGTGTAACCCAGAATACCCCCCGACTATCAAGTTCAGCCAGATGCTTGAAATCAACGTAGTGCTCTGTAAAGATTAAATATTCGGATATAGTGATCTCAATTTACACCTGGCATCTTCCACTTTAAATTGCCAGTTAACGCCTCGTTGCTTTTCGTTGGAGTGGGTGGCCCATGCTTTCGTCTCTTTTTTCAGCCTATCCATGTCGGTCATTTTTCGATCCTTCAGACATTGCCGGGTCATCGCACTCAGTTCATTTTCGGCCACATTGAGCCAACTGCCATGCTTGGGCGTGTAATGAAATTCAATTTTTTCCACATACCAGCGCGCCTGCTCCGGAGGAAAAACCTCGTAAAAAGCTCCCTTGGTATGAGTATTCAAATTGTCGCACACCAGAAGCACTCGTTTCGCTTGGGCATAGCGGCCCTCCAGCAACTCTGCCATTTCAACGGCCCAGTCAACCTTTTTCCGTTGTGGACGAACGCTCACCCCACGCCAGCCGGATTTTGGTTCTGTGAACATGAATAGGCTGGCGGTTCCGGCACGTTCATATTCATAGTCCACTCGACGAGGATGATGCAAGGTCGCGGCCATCGGAGTGCGAGTTTCCTTGAGCAATTGCACCGGCTGTTCATCCATGCAGAGCGCCGGAAAATCCGGGTCATACGGCAGGGAATAGACATTCAGGACATCTTCCATGCACGCGACAAATTCACTGTTTTGCGCCGGCGGTATCACCCAGTACTGTATCTTTCGGTTCGTTATTTCATTTTTTTAAGCGTCGTGGCAACGGTGGTGTGACTGATGGATTCTACGATTCCCAATTCCACCGCTTTGTCGGCGATCAAACGCAACGACCAGTTACTGTAACCTTCCGGCGGATCGCTCAGCCTCAGGGCAATGATCTTTGCCTCCTGCTCGCCATCCAGCAGCTTGGCGCGAGGCGGCGTGTCACGCTGCTTACCGTTCAATGTGATGTCAAACCCTCTTTCTACCAGCGATTTACGAACTTTGGTTACGGTCCTGAGACGACACAAAAAAGCGTCGGCAATTTGATTGCAGGACCAGTTGGGACCGTCCGCATCCGCCTTAAGCAAGATTTGAGCCCGTTTGACTTTTTGCGAGGTGCCCTTGAGTTTTGTAACAACTTCAAGCAGCTCTTTCCGTTCTGCGTCAGTGAGACGAACGATGTACTTTTTCATAACAAACTCCATAAATATTCGGTTTATGGAGTTATTATCGGACATGCTATATAAGAATATTTAGTTTTTACAGAGCAGTAGGCCTTGTCAAAAACGGCTATTTCGCCACTTTTAAGATTCCCGCAAAGTTGATAAGCTTCTGTAGAATCGTGGGTTGACGCATTCTTGACAATAGCAAACTGAGGCAGAAAGGTTTGCAGATTAAGCTGCATGTGACATTTTGCTGCCGCCTTACGTCTGCGATGCTTTGCCCAATCCATACAATTGGCCACAAGCTTTATTGTCGTGGAATCAATGGCATAAATCGTTCGCTTGAATCGTCTGGGAAGCCCGGAATATTTGCCGCTAAAACCGAAACACTTATGCTGGTCCTGGATATGGGACAGCACCTGCCAGAATAACGCTTCTGCCATAGCCGGATTACGTTCCTTGTTAGCGTTGGAAAGTCCGTTGCGGCTTGGAGGGGTTGCGTTTCGGATAGTCGCCAGAGAACCGGCATGATTCCGTAAGGTATCTGCTACGTCATTGAGAGATAAACTATGTGCTATCTGGATATGCAGCATTGATACTACATGGGACCATGGCGAAAACGACCGGGACTGCTTATCTACTCCATAGTCACGGGCAAGTCTAGGCACAAGAAAAGCTGGAATATGCTGGCATATCTGTTTGAGAATGGTATAGTTATGTTTACTTGGTGGCATAAGTTACTCCTGTTTTTGTGATAATTACAGTGTAACTTATGTCATCCTATTTTGAAATAACTACTTGAAATTTAGTAGTCTATGGGATGGCTGTGAAATAGCAAATAAAAACTTACAAGTGTTGAACTTGGGCTAAATTGTCCTTTACGGCTCACTCCGCAATAATGGGTGAATCCGAGAAAGTCAAATGTTTCCGGTTTTCTTCTCCCGTCCAGTCAGTTCGTTCTGTCTTGCTCAACCACGGTTTGGGTTCCACAAGATCCGTTGGTGGTGTCTTCCCCATGATTGGTAAAACTCAGGTCGTTCTGGAGACTATAGCGCTGGCGATAGTCACGCGGAGTAATGCCCATTTCATTGCGGAACGCGCGGGCCACATTGGCAGGATTATCATAGCCAATCCGTCGGGTAATATACGCGATTGAAAGGTCGGATTCGAGCAGCATCCGGGCCGCGGCGCGTATGCGATGGCGGCGAATTTCCTGACGCAGGGTGACGGCCAGCGCCTTGTGAAATCGCTTTTGGAGCTGCCGCAGGGAAAGGCACATGGCCCGGGCAACCTGTTGAACCGAAGTGATCTGGCAGGCATTGACGCGAATGTAGCGCGCAGCATGGGCGACAAGCTGATCTTCGATAGCCATGATATCGGTGGACTGGCGTACGACAACCGGCCCGGAACACACTCTAATGGTTTGCGGGACCAGAAGATGGCCGGCCATGATCTGTTCGAGCAGGGCGGCGGCCAGATAACAGCCCTGTCCGGCCGGAAACGCCGGGGCGACGCGCGCCCAGCGGCCCAGCCGTTCGACCTCGTTGACGCGTTTTTGCATACGCCGCTTGCCCGAAAGCTGGTGATGCAGGTCTTTGCCCAGATAGGTGCGTTCGTTGAGGTTGGGGTGTCGCTTGGCGGCAACCAGCACACCCAGACCGATAGCAGTTACGCAGTCGTCCTGCACATTCAGCACCGCGCGATATTCGGCATTGCCGGCGGTCTGTATCATTTTGGTGCGTTTGATGTTTTGGGTATCGTCCAGGATCAAATAACCGTTGAACAAGAGGTTCTCGAGTATGATAATGATAGTCCGGTTCAAAGTAATGAGTCTGTAGTAAGTTTGTCTATATCTGGAAATTACGTTCTCAGTTGATTCGGATGGGTTAACGAAAAAACGATTTTCAACTTTTAAGTGCGCGGGGTCGTTTAAGGTTGTTTCTCTGGATCAGACAACGCGATAGCATTGAATTGCGCGTCGAAACAAATGACCTGTCCGGTCTTGGTCTTCAGCTTAAGTTCCTGCTCTTGACAGCGTATCATCAGTGGTTCACCACGCCGCGAACGAATCCGAGCGGTAAGCAGTTTCCCATTTTCCCACTCGATATCGACCTCGAATCCGCCTCGGGCGCGCAGCCCGGTCACCCGGCCATTGGACCAGGCCTTTGGCAACGCTGGTAACAACTCAACCAGATAGCCGTTATCGGTCTGGACATGACTTTGCAGTAGCATCTCGGCGATGCCGGCGGTCGCACCAAAGTTGCCGTCTATCTGAAAGGGCGGATGAGCATTAAACAGGTTCGGATAGGTTCCCCCGTTTCGGCCCGTAACCGGCTTGAGCAGGTTGCGTAACAACCGGTGCGCCCGGTCGCCATCCTTGAGTCGGGCCCAAAAATTAATCTTCCAGGCCATGCTCCATCCGGTACCGCCATCGCCCCGCGCATCCAGCGATACCCGAGCCGCCTGAGACCACTCAGGTGTGGCGACCGGATCAATCTGTCGGCCGGGATGCAGGGCAAATAGATGGGAGATATGGCGATGTTGATCCTTTGGATTGTCTACATCCTCCATCCATTCCTGCAATTGCCCCCACTTGCCAATCTGTGGACTCAGCAACTGATCCCGCATGGATTCAATTTTTGCGCGATAATCCGGATCGAGGTCCAGCACCCGCGCCGCGCTGACATAATTATTGAACAAGTCCCAAACGATCTGCTGGTCGTACGACACTCCCGGATAGGTCGTTCGATCCCCTTCCTTGAGACCCGGCGCATGTTCTGGTGACCAGCCGGCCGGCGTTATCAACCGTCCTTTCGGCCCCACCACCAGATAATCTTCCCAATACTCCACTAATTCCTTCAGGATTGGATAACCGACGGTCTTCAACCAGTTCCGGTCGCCTTCATATTCATAATGACTCCAAAAATGCTGGCTCAGCCAGGCGCTTCCCGGCCGATGGATGGCCCAGGTGGAATTGCCCCCCATTGGGTTGTTAGTGCTATAGATAATCCAGCCTCGCCGGGTATGCAGCGCAGGTTGCTCCCCCCTTTTTCGGACTTCGGCCAAATGACCAATCCAGGTCATCAAGGGTTCCTGACACTCGGACAAAGCGGTGGAACCGGCCAGCCAGTAGTTCATCTCAATATTGATGTTAGTGGTATAACCGCTATACCAAGCCGGTTTAATATCTTGATTCCAGATACCCTGCAGGTTAGCCGGCAAACCGCCGGGCCGGGAACTCCCGATCAAGAGATAACGGCCATATTGAAACAACAAGGCATCCAATGCAGGATCACCACCTTCCTGTTGAGCGATTTTCAGCCGGGCATCGGTGGGCTTTTCGTCACGCCCTGGACCCAACTCCATTCCCACCCGTCCAAACAACGACTGATAATCGGCCACATGATCGGCAAGAAGGTCAATATACTTTTTTCGGGACGCACTCGTTAACTGTCCGGTTACTGCCTCATGTGGATGTTTGCCTCTCCATCCAGCTTGTGGATCATTGACAAACGCCGTTCCAGCCGCCAAAAGGATCGATACCCGATCCGCATTCTCTACGGAGATGCCCTTATCACCAGTCCTGATGGCTCCCTGCTCATTGAACACCAGGACCTGGGCATCATAAGCCAAACCATTCTCTAACACCCCGCTGGCGTAAATCCGGTTATCCCTGGCTATAATCCCGGCTTGATGCCGGTCAGTTAATCTAACGGTGCCGCTGATCGCCCCCGGTCGGTCCGCTGTCAAACGTATCGCAATCACCCGATCGGGATGGCTGGAAAATGTCTCGCGGCCATACCGGACCCCATTGGCAATATAGGACACTCGATGAATGGCCTCTCCCAGATCAAGTTCACGGCGATAGTCCGTAAATCCCTCCATTCCCGCCAGATCGATAAACAGATCGCCAAACGGCTGATAACTGCCCATATCCATCTCATCCCCCAGCCAAAGAGTCTGTTCGTTAAATTGAATACGCTCTTGACTCGGATCGCCAAAAACCATCCCACCCAGATAGCCATTGCCCACCGGCAGCGCCTCCTGCCACTGGGCCGCCGGCCGGTCGTACCACATCTTCAGTTCAGAGGCAGGATCTTCACCGGCTAAAGTTATCCCACAGCCCACCCATATCCCTACCAAAAATCCGAACGGTTTTCCAAGTGACAAATTATGGCTACGCTTTGTCATCTACCTGGCATCCTTCAATACAATGGGTGTCAATAGAACAAGGATCCATCTATCCTGTAAATCACAAATTGAATTCCCACAGTATAGTGAAACGAATTCCCCAATAAAACTCCAATATGCGAATTATTATCCCCTTTTTACGAATGGACGCCTGCCAAGTCTCCCTTAGTGCACAAAATTTAACATTCCATGATTTACTTGTAAACATACACCTAAAGAAAGTTCGAATGAACCTGATTGCGGTTTCTTGCTGATTTGATAGACTTTGGGCACTAGGAAACAGGGGATATGGATCTCGGCCTAATTTCTGAAAAGTAAGGTTGTTGACGACAATGAGTTAGTCGTGGATACGTTTTTGCACCGTAGGCCATAAAAATCGGTTTACGGAGTTATTATCGAACATACTATATGGGAATATTTAGTTTTTACAGAACACTAGGCCGAGACTTGAGCATATAATCAACCGCAGAACAAAAGGCTCGCGATTAGGATGATAACAATACGATTCATAATGACTCCTTTAACGATTTTTTTTCTTTGTATTCCGTAACCAGACGGTTTGGATTGAAAACCTCTCACGATCACAATTCGATGTTACAATTTAAAAACTGAATCAGCGAAGAATGATGTCGGCTCGATGGCCCCAACAACCATAACCATAACTCACTTCAATCTGATCTCCTAGCTTCGCTTGAAGAACACCATCCAATTGCACAGGCGAATTTGACAATTGAAATGTCTGATATCCAGTAAATATCTTGGCGTTGGGTGTATCTTCCATGACCTTGAGATATTCTCGGTCACCGCTGCCGCTGGTGAGTAATACGGTGCCATATTCCACTCGATCATAATCAAAATTCAATGGGGACTGCAAACTAACGGTCAGAAGATCATCGTTCTGAGAGAGAGTAATATGAGTGTCGGCCAGTGCCAGATAAGCCAGACTGAGATTAAAGGGTGTATTGAACTGAACCCAGCCTTCGGTCCAGCCGATGTCCCCTTTTTCGGGATGATATGGGTAATGAGTATCTTTGGGGCTGCCGTCCAAGACAAAACGGGCGGCAGCCAGTCGGCCGATACCGCCGGGATAGAACCTGAACCAGCCATGTTCAACCCCTTCGATTTCACGAGGTGCGTCATAGGAAAAGTGGCGCCCGACTGGATTACGGCCAAATGCGTTATCAAAATGGGACCAGACCAGGATTTTCAGACGGGCTAAGATGGCAGGATCCTTAACAACCAACTGGGCAGCCAGTAAAGCTGCGGGCAGCCCCACCACATTGCCCGGTTCATTCCACATGGTGGGCTGATCGCCCATCGGGGTCCATTTGTCACCATCATCCAGTTTGCGAAAATCCCACATATTGTCTGAACGGCGCAAAACAACTCGGGCCCACTGCTCGATCTTGTCAGTCAGCCCGGCAGGCGCGCGTTCAGGATACTGCCGCAGAAAATAAACCAGACCGGTCATAGTAATGAATTCGCTCATCCGCTGGCCTTTGGTGGTCTGTGGATCGTTCCAGTCCAGATTGGCGATGATCCATTCGGCCTGATTATATGCCGCCTGAAAATATTTGCCGGCATCAGATCGGTTCTCGCTACGTGCTACCTCATAAAGCAACAGGTTGGGTTGAATGGAAAATCCCGGCGGATAAGCCCCTTTGGTGGAACCAACCTTGGTCTTCAAGACCAGCAGGTTGTGTTCCGGACTTTCATCATAGGGGTATTTGCGATCACAAGCGGAATCAGCCCAATGAGCAAAGACAAAATCATGCACAACACGGTAATTCTGTTGCGACAGGTACGGCTCCAGCGCCGGCCAGGCATACAGAAAATAGGCAAGCTGCGCTTTCAGCATTTCATGGGTCACACCCTGGGTAACAATAACATCGGCACCCCAGTGGATCAATTTGACAATATCAGGGGCATCGTCTTTATAGGGTTCCAGCGCGCCCCAGAGTTTGCGATTATCCGGCTGCTCATAACGGACCTGACGGGGCATGCGGTCATAGGCGGAGGGGTTGGACAGATATTGGGGTATCAGGGTGTGAAGTTCCCAGCCAAAATGATGGTCGTCGCGCCAGCCGAAAGAACCGGCGCAAGTCGCACGTTCATTGCCGACATAGTGGCGGCTGTCAATCATAAAATTGACGGCGTTCTGATAGGTCACCCGCTCCAGCCACCAGTTGCCGATGCGAAACGGAACCGAGCGGATACCGGCCGCCACCACCGCATACTCCCGGTTGTCATTGGGTTCAAAGGGGGAAAAATCCCCAATGTGCTTGATGATTACCCCCGCGAACAGGTCAGGCCCACCCCCGGCAACCTGGATCGAAAAAGAGGTGCCATCCGGCAGGGTTGGCGCGGTAAACCGCTTGGGTTTGCCGCTGTCAAAACCGCTCTGGTTGAGATAGATAAGAGGAGGCATAACTTCGCCGGATGGGTTGTTGGCCTGCAGTATGGGCGGCAAATCACCCTGTCCGGCCGGCCAGATCACCACCTCTTTGACACGCGCGGTATCCTGATGGCTGGCGGTAATCCAGAGACGAATCCGGTCGGCTGTTACGGCCAGCGTATCATCGAAAGGAATCGCCAGCGCCACGGATCTGTTATTTTTGATTTGAGCGGATGGGATGTCGCGCCACTGCCCCTCGGTCCAAAACTGAACCGCAAAATCCTGGATGGGATCCCGGTCGCCGTAACCGGAATAAAGATGAATGCCCGCCAACTTGCGACTGGCACCCAGATCAATCTCAAGCCAAGCTGGACTGGCCGAGGCCTCACTGACCCAACGGGATGCATCGCTGATTTTGCCATCGATCGCTTTGGCGGCTGGATAAGAGTCACGACTGCTGCTCGCGGTCGCCGATACCGGCGCGATGGGAACCGGACCGGATTGGGCGTTGACAAGTCCAATACCGACCAGAATGATCGCAGTAATCAAATGGCAAGTCAGTGTGAAAGGTCTCATTTAAGCGGACTCCTTGTGCCGTTGTTTCAATTCAAATTTGCAACCAGTGGAGGGCCATTACCGCCCAGTCTTGCAGATTGACCCGGCCATCCAGTGTCAGATCGACACCTTCACAGTAACCACAGCCGGCCGAGAGCCATTGTCGGGCCAGACACACCAGATCAGCCAGCCCCTCGCTGCCATCGCATGGCGGATTATAAACAAACCAGGCGGTTGCGGTACTGGCTTTGTTGGTTTTGAGCCGCACCCAATGGGCCTGATAGCCATCGGGAAAAACATGCTCAACCGTCTGGCCGGGCGGTACAACAAAAGAACCATAATCGCACCAAGTGCCGTTGGCCAGGAAATCAACCTGGATGGTCATGGTTACCGGTTCGTCCAGATTGTGAGATAAACTGACCCGCTTATGGTCGTACCCGGTCATCAGATAGGGATCGGAGGGATTATTGGCTAAAACCGGTGTATTCTTCCAGGGGCCACCCCATCCGCCGGGAACACCCAGCGCAAACAGATCGTCAACATTGCCAAACCAAAGCCCGGTTTTGCCATCGGTGGAAGGCACATAATGGACGTCGTTTTCGGCGGCGGCGAAATTGCCGGATAGAACCAGCATGCCGCGCCAGGAACAGAAATCGAAAATCTTTTTATGATGCGTGGTAATCGGACGAATCTTCAGTAAGACATCGGTACCGTCTAGCGCGGTGGGATATTCATAAAAAGTACCGTGAATATTCATGAGATTCCGCTCGGTAACCACCTCGCGAATGCCGCGAGGCCAGCCGGAAGCAAAGGGACTTGCATAATCCGGATCGGACTTGGGCAACCGGAATCCGCCCACGATAACGGAGGCATCATCTTCGGAAAACTCAAGCCGGGTTTTAAAACTGGTACGGACAGCCGATTCCGCGACCGGATTGTCAACGCGGGCCAGTTTCATATCCTGGCCGACAACATAATAACCTGTTTCGATAATATTACCGGAATCGTCAACAATATCAGCGGCAAATTCAAGCTTTAAATCGCTGCTGTTGATTGGATGCAGAATTCCCGATGAATAAGAACGGGCCGTTCCGCTATCCGCCAGGCTTCGGAACATGGAGCCATCCACCTTTTGTGAATCCGTGCTGCAATAGAGGAATACGGTGGCCGAGTTAACGGCGGTATCGATCCTGAAACGAATCCATTGAGCTTGTAAGTCCGCGGGCAGAAGATAATAACCATAACCGGCCGGACCAACTGCAAAAGAATCGAAATCAACCCACTGACTATCGCCGTTCCGATCCAGTTCAATGGATAAAGTCACCGATACCGGATTCGTATGGGCAAAGTGAATGACGCGGTGGGTAAAGCCGTTGATCAGAAACGGTTCGGAAGCTTGGTTGGCCGCCACCGGTTCTTTGACCCAGGGCCCGCCCCACCCCAGGGGGCGGCCCAGTCCATCCAGTTCATCCATCGAGGTAAAACGGAGATTAGATTGGGTGATACCACCAAGCAGAGACGAACCGAATGGCGAGACATCGTTACAAGCCAGAACCAGCCGGTCATTCCACTGTTCCCAATCGACAATCATCGTCAGGTGGGAAGACAGCGGCATAATTCCGGCCGTATTGGCATGTCTGAAAGTAATGGGAAACTCATAAAGAAGGCAGTGCATATCCATCATCAACCGGTCCGGGGCCGCCTCGCGGATGCGGGGCCACTCGGTATACCAGCCGTCAGCGTCATCCTGCGTATAACTGCCCTTGGGCAACCGGAACTGTTTCCAGGCACCGTTGTCGCAGACTTGAAGCAGTACGGATTTATGATCCCAGCCAAGACTCCAGAGCGGATCGTCGTTATTGAGGTTGCCATAGATTCCTCCCGGACCGGTCACTTCGGTATATTGATTGCGGTCGATTTCGACCCAGCTTGACGGCGTATCCGGATCGCCCACGCCATTCCATTCCGAAAGCGTGCCGTCGCCGCCGTTATCGAGACCGTTGTTGGCAACCACCAGCCGGCCCTGCCCCGAATATGCGCCTTTACCGTGATCGCCCGGAACCATATCATCGCCGCCGCGGTTGCGGTCGCGGTGCAGTTCCGTCACGGCAAGGGTATTGACATCCACTTCATACAAACCATCTTCCATTGTAAAGTAATACACTTTATTGGCCGGATCGGTCAGATGGCGGGCATTGGCGGTCATGCGGCCATAAAGCGAGGTAAAAGGAATGGTCCGGACATTGGCCTGGCCGTCAATCAGATAATTGGAAATGATCAATTGATCGGATTCCGGATGGATCATGCGATTGGCCGGTGTGCCGCCTATGCTTTCGGGCCGGATAACCGGCTCCAGATCGGTACGAAGCTGATAAAGCTTGTCTCCGCTGCTGCCGGCAGGCGCGTGCGGTGAATAGGTAACATACCAGAGCGAACCGGCCCAGGCGACAATCGCACCGATCCCGCATTCATTGGCGGTATTGTTGGTCACCGCCAGATGGGGATAGATTCCACTGAAGCCAGGAAAATCCGGCCCGGTCTCATCGTCGACGACTGTCACCGGCAGATCGGCAACCCCCATATTATGATAATCAGGGTCCGCACTGGTAACGGAAAAGCCAATTCGGACATTATGATAGCGGGCTTCCGCGACGGCGTCATCGATCGCCGTTACCGTTACAACCTGGAAATATCGAAAGTTGTCAGGAGTATATGTCAGAACCGTTTTATCCAGGTTCACCTGATCCGGATGATCCAGAATCTTTAGAGTGACCGTAACCGGGGCTTTCGGTTGCGCGGTAAGAGACAATGAAAAAGTATCGGAAGTTTCACCCGCTTCGAACACTTTGGTGCCGCCTGCGGTTTCTGTCACCGATACGGCAGGCGGCAGAACAGCCCAGCCCTTGACATTATCAACATCGAATCCGGGATTGTCGCCGAACCGGTCATTAAAATTGAAACCTCCAATCTGATGGGTTTGTGCAACGACAGCTCCGTGAAAATAAGTTATTCCAGTCTGGGTAATGCCATTTACGGTAATATCGTATTGAGCGCCATTGGTGCCGAAATGGCGACCGGTTATCACAACACGATGCCAGACATTATCCGGCAGGTTCGTGGGCAGACTGGTCAAGGGCTGCCAGGAGCCATTGTAAGCTTCGAATCGGTTATCCACACCATCATAGGCAAAATTGATACAAATATTACTGCCGGTATTATTGTTGACCGCCACACTGGAAGGGCCAATCTGGATATTCATCTGACGCTGATTGGTATCAGTAAAGCGGAAATCGAATGCTATGCTGAAGTCGGCACAGGTTTCATCTGCGTCCCGACCCAGCCAGGCGCCCAGCGCATCGCCATTTTCGGCGGCGTTGGTCATAACGGCATAATAATCACTGCCATCGCTCGCATTTCCTGGATTGAACTGCACTACAGCTCTGGAAGTGGCGGCCCAACCGGGATCAAAAGCGCCCGATTCAAAATCATCCAGTATCATTGCCTGAGCCCAGGAATTCCATATGAGCCATACGGCTATCAGTACCATTTGTTTTCGTAAACGATTCACCATCATTTTCCTTTCGTTTCCTTCGGTAACAGTTTCACACCCAGTCCAATAGCCGCGGTTATAATGAACAACGCCGCGGCAACGATCCCCATAATCCGAACGGAATCGCCATCAACGACAGCCAGGACCGCCATCATCAGACCGCAGAGCCCGATGCTCCAGGCAACAACAATGGCCGGCAGCCGGCTGGCCTTGACGCGCCCATTGCTTTCCAGCGCCAATTCGGCGGTTCCTAATTGCTGAATTCGTAAAAAAACTTCATCCATCCGCTGTGCGGCCCCCATCTGAATGACCGCAAGAATGACCAACGGCAAAACAACGCCGGTAAAGGTTTTGGCCGTTGACATATTGGCTTGAACCCAGGCGGCCAGACCGGAAAAAGCGGGGGTATCGGCCAGAAAACCATCCTGCGCCAAACCAAACCTCACCAGGAAACCAACCGGAAAACCGACGGCGGCAGTAATCCAGACCGCACTGCTGTTGACCCTGCGGCTGAAAAGCCCCCAGAGAGTCGGCGCGAGCAGGGCTACCGACATGATTTCGGTAATCGACACAATCACCTTTTCGGCGCCGCCCAGATGCCGAATCAGCAAAGCGAGCCCGATCAGCAAGATACCCAGCAGAATAGTAAAGAACCGGCCGGCCCAAACCCTATGGGCATCAGATGGCGCCAATGATTTGAACGGCCGATAGATATCGCTGGTGAGCACGCCGGAAAAGACATTTAACTGGGAACTGACCATACTGGCAGTGGCCGAGAACATGGTCATAAAAGCGCTGAGACCACTGGTCCACCAGGGCGACTGGCCGCCGGCAGCAAACATATCCGAAGCGCTCTTATTCTTGCCGGTGAAAACCATCCCCACCGCCAGTATACCCAGCAGGTAACAAATCAGAACAATATAATCAGAAACTTGCATGCTATAGTAGTCCTGTGAACCAGATCCTGTAAAGATCCAGCGTCAAACAGTCAATAGTTTGGACAGGGAATCTGCCAGAAAAAACCTATGTCGGGCCCGGCACTGCCGATCAGGCATAACAGCGAACCTCAAACAAAGCGGCCGGCCATCCACTGCCGGGATGATCCAGCTCGATGCGCCGAATCGCCTGAGGCTCAATCCAGCTTAGCGTCAGGGTAGGCTGTCGATCGGCGGAATCGGCCACCCACGCATTGGGCCGGCCGACCGGGCGGATAATGCCGTTGATAAGATTGTCCAGACCAAAACCGGCAAGCGGCTCATCGAATCGTATGGCCAAATTGCGCCCTTCGGGATAACGCTGGGGAATCCAGAATTCCAGGGTGTCAACCCCGATATCGCCCTCAGGTTTCTGTACCATGTTTTTACTGACCCGGTCATTGGATTGAAAAGCCAGCGCCATGATTCCAGTCACCCGCATCTGGCCGGTGGCCACCGAGACATCCCGGTTCGCCTTAAGACAGACAAATGCATATTGCTCTGTTTCGATCCGGGTGGAAAATTCGATCGTCATGGTTTGAACGGCGGTCTTGGGCACCCGGATTAAATCTGTGCTTTCCGCAATTTCCATCTGGACCGGGTGATTGTCCATCGATTCTGGGGCCTGAGCCTTCCGATTGGTGACAGGACTGACCACCATCACTTTGTCATGCTGAATTTCAGGCTTGAGGGCGACTCGAACGGTTTCCAAAATGGTGTCCGGCGTAAAACTGTCAACGCGGCTGCATACTCGCAGTTCACATTCAAGTTCTGCCGGATGGGCGACCTGAACGAGAAGGTGAAATCGGGATATTTTGCCTGGCTTGACCGCAGCAACATGGCCCGGGAATCGTTCAGAGGTAGCCAGGGGCCATTCGGCGACAAAACGTCCAACCGATATTCGCTACTGACCGATATCAATGCCATTCGTACCAGGTCCTCAGGGTCGTTAAGACGTATTCCGGGAATATATTGACCCCGCTTTAGCAATTCCCGTTGCAATGTTCCGATCCGCTCCGGCGCGCTCAGATCGCGTGGAAGCAGATTGTCCCGCTTGCAGAGAACCGCCGCCATTGCCACTGCTTGGGCGTTATGTGCGCAGGTCATCATCACACGTGTCGAACCACAAGCAACATGGGAAGCGCTGATAATCCGACCCGCCAGAAACAGATTGGCGATATTACGGCTGTAGAGACAGCGGTAGGGAATCTGATAGATCCCCTTGGAATGCCATTGATCGCAACCTGGCTTGTTACTGTAAATCCCGTCGGCCGGATGCAGATCGATCGCCCACCCGCCATACGAAACCGAGTCGTAATGGGTACGTTGCTCGACAATGTCCAACTGGGTTAGAATGGTATCGCCCTCGTACCGGCGACTTTCCCGTTTGCCCGGTATGGTACCCACCCATTCCAGGGTCATGGTCCGCGCGTCTGGAAACTCACCTGAGTTTTTGATGTAATCCCAAACCCCGTAAACAATCTTCCAGAGTTCCCACTTGATCGCTTCGCTGTCGTGAATGGTATCCAGCCGGCCCCCGTATTTAATCCACCACAACTGGCAGCCATGCTCGTTTTTCTTGAAATGACGATAACGCGGTATCTGGGTGATGTCTTTCAATGCAAAACTGGGCGGCACATAGTTGACCGGCACCCCAATATCCTTGGAATAAAAGAAGATCGAGTGGCCCATCAGGGCACCATATTCCTGCGAGGGTGCGAACTTCTCGCCAAACTCCGCCAGGGTTTCTGCCCCCATGCGAAACGCCGCCCCCGCCAGAAACCCCACAATCCCGTCGCCACTGGCATCGCAAAATCGCGGTGATCTTACTTCGTAACGGGTGGAATTCTGAGGGCAGAACGCCAAAAGCGTCTGAATGGTATCTGGGCCCGACTTTTCCAGGTCGTAAACAGCGGTATTCAACAGCAGGGTAATATTGGACTCTTCCATTACCTTTTCCAACAATACAGTGTCGTAAAGAACCGGATTGCCCTCGGAATTGCGATATAAATTCTCGACCAAAATTTCATCGATCAACCCACCTTCTCGCGCCCAGCGGTTGTTATTGCCCATATGGGAGGTTGCACCCAGGGCCCAGAGCCGTACCTCACTGGAAGAATTGCCCCCCAGAACCGGACGGTCTTGAATTAACACCACATTGAGTCCGGCGCGGGCCGCTGTAATTGCGCAGCAAACACCCGCCAAACCGCCGCCGGCAATGGCCAGATCGCAGGTCAGGTTAACGGTTTTAAGTTTGTTTTTATCAGTCGGTTTTACCAAAATTAACACAACAAATCCTTTGTTAAAATCAAACCGGTTATTCTCTTTTCATTTATGGGTATAGGCAATCAGAAAAAAGAATCGTCATTTTAACGGCATTGGGATCGCTCCTCATTCTATGGCTTGGTCGGACATTTGGCAAGCAAGATACTCGCCATAAATTCCAGTCAAAATGGTCTTCACATTTAGCCAACCATTATTTGGACAGCGATCCATCCACTTTGTTCATCCAGTCGGGCCATTTCCATGGGACAGTACTCCAAGATTGGGTGTCAAACTCCCGATGACACTTTAGTGTCCATAGCTCCTTGACCGATACTCTGCGGACCGACCAGTCCAGAAATAAAACGTTCACTCCCCCGAAATGTCGGTTATGACATACACGGTTTATTTCACCGCCTGTCGGGGGCCAGATATAATCACCCTTTTCATCTCCACTGGGGCTGTCAGTGTCACTCGGACGGGCCAGTGGAAATCCAGCATCGGGCAGAACCGGAATATTATTACCGTTCCTTTGATTGGATTTTTTCCAGTTTAACGTGTGTTTATAAACACCTGCATCGACATTACGATTGTTAATAAACCAATTGATACCATAGCTCCCTGGGATATTAATCAATTTGCTGCCCGGTTGGGACAAGGGACTATTATAAAAGCTTGGTCTCAGGGTTGGATCGTTGTTGAAATACCAGGTCGCCCAAGGCAGTCGCCCCTCTTCATATTCAGTCTTGTCAGCACGTGAACATAATAAAATTTTGGGATCATGATAATATTTTTGTGTGGCATACACCCACATATCGACGACATCAGCCAGACCATTGACATAGCCTCGCATGAAGGAGCCATCGTAGTCATTTGTATACATGTTGAATATCACTCCCCATTGATGCATATTGGCCAGACAATGAATTCTTGGCCTAGTCACGTTCCTTGCCCAATGCCGGCATTAAAATCGGCACCAGCAAGGTGATAATCGAAATCACCACCAAAAGCTCAATTAAGGCAAAACCTAGTTTTGTCTCATATCAAGTCCCTCAAACGATAGCTCTATTGGCTTTGCAGTTGCCAGCTTGCCGGTTTTATTAATAACAAAATCGTAGATTTACATATGTATTATGCGCCATTTCCTCTGAGAAAACCACACCACTTTGCGAAACATTTTCTCCAATTTGCGAATATAAAATGAATTAATAACTGGACTTTATCTGGCTAAAGAGATATATTGGCAAATATGGCCGACGTAAAAAAAGTGATATTGATTTTGGAGATGGCCCGAGGCGTGGATCGCTCGCTGGCCTGCGGGATAGCCCGCTATTCCCGGCTGCATGGCCCCTGGTCATTTTATAGCGATCCGGGTGGCCGCCAAAACTCCATTCCTAAACTGAAAAATTGGGGGGCTCATGGCATCATCGCTCATAATCCCACTGATACCACTGCCCGCAAAATCATCGCCAGCGGTTTGCCTGCGGTAACCCGTGGTCTGACCATTCCCAACTGTCCCCACATCTCTGCCGATTCCGGCAAAATTGTCACGATGGCTTGTCAACATTTTATCCAACGTGGATTTACCCGATTTGCCTTTTGTGGTTTTAATCAGGTGGATTGGTCAGATGAACGGAAAACCTTATTTGAAAAACAGGTACGTCAGGCTGGTTATTCCGTTGAAATCTATCAATCGCCACATTACCAACGACGCATATCAGTCCAGACGGAACAGGGCCAACTGGCTAAATGGCTCCAGTCATTACCCAAGCCGATTGGCTTGTTTACCTGTAATGATGACCGGGCCCGCCAGATTGTGGAGGCAGGGAAAATCACCGGAATTAACATTCCTGAAGAAGTGGCTGTTCTGGGAGTTGACAACGATCCGCAAATCTGTGAATTGTCTGATCCACCGCTGTCTAGTATCGTGCTGGATTTTGAAAAGACTGGTTTTCTGGCCGCCGAATTGCTGGATCGTATGATGTGTGGCAAGTCGGTCGGCGAATTGGAAATCGTTACCCTGCCAACTCATGTCGTAACGCGTCAATCCACCCATATTCTCGCCATAGAAGATCCCGAACTTGCTGCCGCCATTAATTTTATACGCAATCATGCCCGCGAGCCAATTGGGGTGGACAATGTGGTACGGGCCACCTGTCTGTCGCGACGAATTCTTGAAAAGCGATTTCGACAACTATTGAAAAGATCAATCTATGACGAAATCGTATCGGTTAAATTGCACCTGGTGGCCGAGATGCTGGTCTCAACTAACCTGTCGATTGCGGAAATCGCCCGCAACGCCGGCTATCCGTCCGATAACCATTTTTCCCGCTCCTTCAGCAAAATTATGGGGATCACCCCACTTCAATACCGCAAAATTCACCGTATATGATCCGAATATTCGGCCCTGTTTCCCCCTCCTTCATTTCAGAACCTGCCATCCCTCCTTATACTATAACGCCCCTTGGCGTTCGCATTTTGGCGATTATTTTTCGCAATATGGCGTTGCTGTACAACCGAAATGACCTTATACTTCAGATACATTTGAACACGTAAGGTACCGTTAGACTGAACAAATGCCATTTAATCCTGCATGCAGGAATGTAGTTATACTTGAGCATTTATTAATCTCTTATCCAATTTTTTGGAGGACGCAAGTATGAAGAAGAATGTGCGATTTTTGATTTGGGCTTTATTGGTTGCCAGTCCGGCAGTATGGGGTTTCAGCGAGGATTTTGAGGGTCAGGCGATCCCTTCCAAAAACGAACCGCCGGCCGGCTGGACTTTCGTCAATGTAGTCAGTCAGGCCGGAACCTACTATGAGGTGGTTGCGGACAATGGCGGCAATGTCGGGCGCGTTAAATGCGATGTCGTCGTTAACTCGATCTACGCTCCGGGATACCTGCTCAACACGACCGGACTCAATCCGGCGCTGGCCATCAATGGCAGCTATGATTTCAAACTGGAGGATGAAGGAGCTTTTACCGACGGTATAATGTTGTTCGGCGATATCCTGAACGGGTACACTACTGACTTTTTCTATGTAAAGTACCAGAATAATGGTTCTGGATATCCCGCTGTAATACAAAAAAGCGCTTATCCGTCAGGAAACGCTCCCGTTCTGGCTCAAGGGGGTAACCAGATTTCCTGGAATACCTGGTATCAATGCGCTTTCACCTGGGTTCCCACCAGCGGCACTACCGGTACTTTCAGCAATAATGTAACCAAAGCTGACGGAACCGTCGTCAGTTCTATGACGGCAACGATTACCCTGCCTGAAACAACCTATTTCGCGTTCACTTCCGCCAACGATGCCCTGCGGGTCGATAATATTCAAATCAATTACAAACCCACCATTTTACAGATTGAACCGGGCGCCGGTGCCGGTTCGGAGAATGTACCGCTGGATACCATGCTGAAATGGGAATTTATCCCGTCTGAGTACCCGGTACTCTATTACGATGTCTGGTTCGGCACTGATCCCAACCTGACCCCAGGCGCCACTTGCAAACAACTGGTCAACATGCAAAATGTCACCGAGATCGACCCCGCCAGCCCGACCAGTCCCTGGGGAACCACGTTACTCAAAGGCACCACTTATTACTGGCGCGTAGACACCTATGAACCCAATGATATCGCCCCCCTGATGACTGAAGGGACTATCTGGTCCTTCACCACTCTGCCGCCTACCCCGGTAGTGATCGAGCAGCCGGTCAGCGTTCTGGCCGATCCGGGCATCGATGCGACTTTCAGCGTCACGGCATCAGACGCCGCCTCGTACGCGTGGTACAAGAATGATACGCTGATATTGGCCAGCGACGCAGGCTACACCGGCGCCGACACCAACGCCTTGACGGTTCTGGCCATTGACAATGCCGATGAAGGCTGGTATCACTGCGTGCCGCAAAACGGTGCCGGTCCTGCCGATCCGGGTTCTGACAAGGCGTCGTTGACCGTTAAACGGCTGATGGCCCATTGGAAATTTGACCGTGACACCGATCAGGCCGGTATATACACCGACTCGGCCGAAGACCACAACGGTTTGCTGCTTGATCCCAATCATGTCCTGACTTATGTCGATGGTATCGACAGTGATGCCATCCAGATGGATGCCGCCAGTGTCGCCAACGCCGGCGCCTGGAATCCATCCAGCACCAGTAACCAGCTTACTGTCAGTTGTTGGGTCAAAATGTCCAATGTCGGGGGATACCAGGGTATTATCGGCAAAGCCGATTCCTGGGGCACCACCAATTGCTGGTCATGGCGTACCCTCAATAATCAAGCCGTCTTGCAGTGGTATCGCAACAACAGTTATGGTCCTAATGTAACCATTCATGTTGACCAATGGGAATTCATCTGCATGACTGTGGGATCTGACGTCACACGCGCCTATGTCAACGGTTTGCAGGCGGGTACCGGTAACTTCACTTTTGGCGCCGGCGTTAATGATCCCATCTGGATTGGCCGGGCCGAAAACCATCCCGACCGCTGGTTCAATGGCGCAATCGACGACCTGCGGATTTACAACTATGCCATCAGCGCAGCGGATGTGGTTGATGAATACAACCGCCTGGTAGACCCAGATATCACCCCCTGTCTTTATCCTGAGAAGGTTGGCCCAGGCGATATTAACGGAGACTGCGTGGTGAATCTGCTGGACCTGGCTGAAATGACCACCGGCTGGCTCACTTGTGGTGTTTACCCGGTTGATAATTGCCAGTAATCCCCAGCTTGATTTCAATTTAGCTTTTTGAAAGCAGGCCAGCCTGATGGCCGGCCTGCTTTTCTTATATATCCCACAACAACCATATTCCATAAAGAATAATGTGGCATCACCCATTATTCCAGCTTCGGGGAATGTTCGAGCCAGGGTACGCTCTTATGATTAGGCAGAATATCGGAAGAAATCTGATGCCAAAGCAGGCTCTCGCGTCGAACCGTAGCCGTAAAATCAAACCGATTGACCAAAGATCCGGCGATTTCGGGCAAGACAAGGGGCAAAAATCTGCATCCACCTTATGGTAAAGTCAATCCTGACTGCCAACAATGGACGCGCGAAAAGGCATGTTTACCCAGAGCCATTGATCGATTGGCAACTTTGGCCCCTGCAATTCATCGGAATACACGGGTACTAGCGGATAGGGATGATGCCGCACCCCCAAAAATTGAATTGCCCTGCAACACCCTGATGTTATTATAATATGGAGATCAAAGCGAACTTGAGTATATTGATAAAAAACTTTTTACTAATCAGCAAATAATATTAACAATCCATGGTATTATCAGGAGATCCAATGACCTGTAACAGAATTCAAATTTTATACCTATGGCTTTTGACTTTTGCACTTTTAATTCAACCGATATGCCTTGCCGCTATCAGCAATCCCAGGGCAACCCATTCCATTGAGGATCGATTGAACATCTCCGGCATCTACCCTCATCTGACCATGTGGAATGCCGAAGGGGAGTGTGGCGCCGGGGCCATTGTGCCATGGCAGAACAGTTTATGGGTCATCACCTATGCCCCCCACTGCCCGGGCGGCTCTACCGATAAACTCTACGAGATAACAAAGGATTTGCAGCAGAAAATATTTGCCGGCAGTGTTGGAGGGACTCCAGCCAACCGTATGATCCACACGGAATCCGGACAACTGATTATCGGCCCATATCTGATTGATAATCAAAAGAATATCCGTGTTCTCGGGCCGGATAGAATGTTTGGCCGCCTGACCGCTAACGCCCGCCACCTGACTGATCCTGAAAACAAAATCTATTATGCCACCATGGAAGAAGGGCTCTACGAAGTAGATGTTAACACCTTGGAAGTAACCTGTATTATCCGGGACGGGAACAGAGGCGCTCCAGACGCTGGCATCATAACGAAACTGCCCGGCTACCATGGCAAAGGTATGTATTCGGGACAGAGGCGGGTTGTCTATGCCAACAACGGTGAGCGCCATTCCAATGTAACCACTGACCCCACCCTGACATCCGGAGCATTGGCCCAGTGGTTCGGCCAGGACGACTGGCAACTTGTTCGGCGAAATCAGTTTACGGAGGTTACCGGCCCAGACGGCATTTACGGCAGCCGGAATCCTGAAACAGATCCAATCTGGTCCATGGGGTGGGATGCTCGCTCACTCATTTTGGCATTATTAGATAATAATGAATGGCATTATTACCGGTTGCCCAAAGGCAGTCACAGTTATGACGGATCGCATGGCTGGAATACGGAATGGCCGCGGATCCGCGAGATCGGAGAAAAAGATCTTCTGGCAACCATGCACGGCACCTTTTGGCGGTTTCCGGCAACCTTTTCAAAGAACCATTCCACAGGGATTGCCCCACGCTCCAACTATTTGAAAGTCATCGGAGACTTCTGCCGATTAAACGACCATATCGTCTTTGGTTGCGATGATTCGGCCAAATCTGAATTTTATAATAAACGGTCTTTTAAGTCTGAATATGGCGGCCCCAAGGAATCGAATTCCAATCTCTGGTTTATTCGCCCCGAACAGCTTGATCAGTTGGGACCGGTTATCGGCCGCGGTTCCATCTGGCTGCGCGATGCTGTCAAAGCGGGAGTCGCCAGTGAACCCTATCTGTTTTCAGGATATGATTATCGCCAGTTAAATCTCAGCCACAAAACAGAAACAGCGGTGACTTTCATGATTGAGATAGACAGGAACGGCACGGATAAATGGACTCCGCTGTGTGAAATAATGGTCCCTGCCAAAGGCGCCGTCAACCGGATATTCAACAGCAAAGACCGCGGCGCATGGATTCGCATAAAAACCGACAAAGAGGCCATTGGTGTTACAGCACACTTTCATTATCGCAATAAAGACAATCGCCCGACCCTGGCCGACACGATTTTCGCCGGAGTCGCTACCATCGAAAAACCCGCGTCTTCCGGCGGTCTGATGCGAAGCCTGAGTCACAGCAAACTCGGACTGACTGCGTTTGACACCAATGGCAAGCCTTGCGGTTATTATGAATTAAATCAGAACATGCAACTGGTCCCTGTTGACGATGCCGCGGCAATGAAGAATTTGATTGAAGCAGCCAGTCCGCCGAAGGAGGTGTATCAGGAGGACGCCGCTTCTGTTTTAATTGTCGAAGATGATAAACGGTATCGTTTGCCGAAACATACACAAGCTGAAATGCCTTTTGGTACACCACGGATGTGTCGGGAAGTAGCCACCGAGCGCGATTTATTGAACATGAATGGAACCTTTTATGAACTGCCGGCCCGGAACGCGCAAGGCCTGGCCAAGATTCGCCCGATCGCCACGCACAACCTGATTATTCATGATTTTTGCTCTCATATGGGCCTGCTGCTATTTACCGGCATCGATCCAAAGACCCAAAGCAAAAACATTTTCCGCAGTGATGACGGAAAAGCAGCCGTTTGGGCAGGCGTGGTAGACGACCTGTGGAAACTTGGCAAACCCAGGGGTACCGGCGGACCTTGGAAAGACATGGAAATCAAGGCTCACCAACCCTCCGACCCCTATCTGATGACCGGTTACGATAAAAAGAAAGTCGCATTAACTTCATCTGTCGAAGCGACGATCACCCTGGAAGTAGATGTTGACGGAACCGGATTATGGGTGCCATATCGAGCTTTTAGTCTTAAAGCAGGCAAGACGGTTGACTATGCCTTCCCGGATGGCTTTAGCGCTTACTGGATACGCGCCACCAGCGATTTGGATACAATCGCGACAGTCCTATTCACATATGAATAAGCAGAGCTTTTCAAAAATGACACAGGGGCCATATTCTATACCCATCGGGTATGGAATTGTCCGATCGCTCGTAAGTTAAGTTTTTACTCGCAAAATACTTAGTTCACGGCCCAGCGGGCATTTTCAATCGTAAATGGTATAAATAGGGCCCCTGTGTCATTGACATTCCAAACGGTGGGATGGCATTTGTTTAGGTTCGTTATTGCTCTCTGAAAAAAGTATCTTCAATTTTTTTTCGAGATTATGTGAGAATTTTTCATGTTTTTTCCCGTTTAATTAATACCTGCACCTGATGAACCTGTTCTTGCCAATCGGATCCGTTTGAAGAGGTGCAAAACTGTTTTATGGTAGGATAACGCCTAAATTCTTAGGTCAATATCTCGGTTTCATTTGAAATGGATGACAAATTATATTTTTGGTTCAGAAATAGGATTTGTCATAATCAAAATGCCGGGAATAAGTCTTTAGTGTTTGCAAATTGAGTATAATGCAAATACAATTACATGTTTCGTGTTGAGTTTGTTAATTATCAAGAACCGGTCAAGATGTCAGATGTATCGATAAAATCTGAGGGTAAATATGATGGGCAAGATGCTACAGTCGAAGCTTTTCTTCATTTATATGCAACGTGTCATTATCGGATACTGGCATATATTCTCAGCCTGGTACCCAACGAAACTGATGCAGAAGATTTGATGCAGGAAACCACAATGGTCATGTGGAGAAAGTTCAAGCAATTCGAAATGGGCACAGATTTTGTCGCCTGGGGCATGGCGATCGCCCGTTATGAAGTGCTGGACGCCCGTAAGCGCCAGAAATCAATGATGTTCTTTGACGACGAGGTACTACAGGCCCTTGAAGCCGATTCTTTGTACATGATAAAACAAAGCGATTCTAGCCTGGATATTTTAAAAGCATGCCTGGACAAGCTTTGTAAAAATGATCAACAATTGATTTATTTGCGGTATTTCGAAGATCATTCGATTAAAAACATCTCATCCCGAACGGGTAGAAATCTGAAAACGGTTTATCGCACAATCGCCCGCATCCATGACAACTTGCTGGAATGCTTGAGGCGACAACTGCAAAAAGGGGATTTGTATGAATGACCAGAGGGTAAACCGCAATGACCTGGCCGTATGGATAGTCCGGTCTCTGGATGGATCAATTACGGTAGAAGAACGGCAGCAGATGGGAACCCTTTTACGCGACAATAAGGCGGCCCGGTATTACTACATGGAATTCCTGGCAACTTATCTCAAGTTAAAGAAAAATCGTGGTATTACCGAAGTGATGTCATTGCCTATGGAGTTAACCGACAAACTGGGCTTCATGGATATAGTAGAGAAAGATCTGGACGATTCGGTCATACGACGGGCCATTAAACAGGAGGTAAATAACGAGTTATCAGAAAAAGAGTTACAGCAAAATTTCGCACTGCAGCGTAAACGCCCTACCCGCAGGCAAGTTTTTCTTGGTTTGGTCAATATGGCCGCTATCTTGTTTTTCGGTTTAGCACTGATCGGTTTGGACCGGTGGTTGATGCGGGAATCGGCGGTTCATACCCGTGAGGTTGTAGCTCGCCTGGAAGATGAGATTGGAGCAAAATGGGATACATACCTGCGAATGCCTCGAGAAAACGGCGCCATGGTTCAGGATCATTATGGTTTGAAATCCGGACTGGCGAAAATTCATTTTAACAATGGCGCTCAGGTAGTGATTGAAGGTCCAGCCCAGTGGACTTTACAGTCAGAAGATACGATGTATCTGTCTTACGGAAAAATCTATTCAACCGTACCTGTGGAAGCGCGGGGTTTCACGGTAAAAACCAGTCGCTCCAAATTCATTGACCTTGGCACCGAATTTGGTCTGGAGGAGAGAGTTAATGGCAATCTGGAATTGCATGTTCTCAAAGGTAAAGTCATGATGCTAACCGGTCAGAATAAAAAGACTAGCAAGTTTGAAACAATTACATCCGGAAACGCGGTTGAAATGAATGGGGAAGAAATGAAGACAAAACCAATCCCCATCCAGGAAAACCTGTTTATCCGGGATTTGAGTTCGGGTGTGAATCGCTATTGGCGTAGCCCTGTATCTATCGATCTTGCAGATATTTATGGGAATGGGGATGGCTATGGCAGTGGTCAGCTCAACCAATGGACAGACCTCTGTAATGGTCAGATTGGTTCAAGGTTTTCCCGTAAAAATGGGCCATTAAATTCTCAGTCAGATCATCTGTACCATGAAATCAGCAATATATTAGGTGTAGATGGTGTTTTTTCGCCGGATGGTGAAAACGGTCCTGTTCAAGTCAGTTCCGCCGGTCATTTTTGGAAGAACTGCCCGAATACCAGCGGGATATTTTATGAAAATATCTATAACGGGCATGAAATGCCCGGTATTTATGCTCATAATTTGATTGCAAACGGCCAGAATTATGGCACCCGGGAACACCCGGCCCTGGCTCTCCATACCAATGCTGGCATTACCTTTGATCTTAAAACGATCCGCAGAACGCTGGCCAGATATGAAATTGTGCGGTTCCGAGCTAGTTGCGGCATTACCGAAGACGCTTTGAAGTACGATCAATTCAAACCACAGGAAGATTTCTGGGTGCTGGTGGATGGCCAGGAGCGGAAGTCAATAAAAAATGTTACTCCTGAGCAGGGTTTGCTTGAGATAGCGGTGGAACTAAAACCAGAAGATCGTTTTTTAACGCTGGTCAGCACCGATTCTGACCTGTCTGTCAGCAATGACTGGGGGTTTTTTGCCGAACCCAGACTGGAACTGGAATAAATGGCACTCTGATAATCAATATTAAGTATAACAAAAATACGACTGACAAAGACAGCGAGATGTTTCGATTGTCATAAAAATGAACAAACTTAATAAGGAGGATTTTGTATCAGAAAGTAATGTAAACAGCGGATAATAGTGTGTGTTTTGACTTATAAATTGGAGAACTACTTATGAAAAGAAGAATGAGTGCAATGATGATGTTGTTTTATGTACTGCTGACACTAACTCTCAGCGTACAGGGATCGATCGATGTTTCCCCCGTTATCAACGGCACAGCAACCCAACCCGTGCTGCAAAGTAACGGTACATTATTAGAGGCGATCGATTTTGGCGATACGGCCGATACCGTACTGGACGGCATTCCTTTTGACGGCTGGAGCCCGGCGATCAGCGGTGATGTGTATACCGGTGCCAATCTGACCGTGACGGTGACCAATGGCTATGGGGGTAATTTCAGCTCCTATACCGGTCTGGGCAGCGCCCCGGTCTGGAAATCGGAGAATTATGTCAGCAACGCTAACGGTCCGATCACCACCCTTATCAGTGGCCTCGATGCGGGCCGACTCTACCGCATTCAGTATATGAACTACGACGGTCGCAATGGCCAGTATGTGTACAGTGTGCCGTTAGTTACCCTGCAGGACAGTACGGGCGCTTCAGTGGATGTGGATTACAACTTCGGTGGGCTGGCTGATGCTTTTGGATTATTGACCGCTACGGTTACGGGGGCCACCAGTTTTACGATTATCATGCCGGCTGGTTCCAGCGGTAAGAGCACACAGCTTGATGGCCTGGTTATTCATGAAATCACCGGATATGCGACCAACCCTGTTCCGGTAGATGGCCAGGGATTGGCTACCGATCCAACCTCTCCCCTGTTTGATAAAGTGGAAATCTCTCAAAATGTATCCTGGACCGGTCCCAGCAGCACGGCAATCGATCCGGGCTACCCGGTTAATTACCGGCTCTATCTCGATCCCAATGTCGTGAAAGTTCAGGATGGCGCAGCCAACTGTACTTATTTCCAGGATTACTCCGCCAATACAATGTTCGATCCCCCCTCCGACCTGGTCAACGGTGCCACCTATTACTGGCGGGTGGATGTCAAGCTGAAATTTGTCGACCAGAGCGACCCCAACGAATTGACCGGATTGATATGGTCATTCAAAACCAAACCGTTGAACAACCCAGCCATGATTGATGCCGGACCGAGTCTGATCACCTGGCTGGAAGCCAGTCAGACAGGCATTGTGCTGGATCGATCTTCTCTCATTTATCCTGTCGAGGGTGATGAATCGTTCGCGTGGTCGTGCGTTTCAGGTATAATCCCTGGATTTATGGAATCAGCCTCGGATTATGTATCTTTCGACGATTCCGGCGCCTTGCATCCTAAAGTATTCATAACTCAGACAGGCACCTTTACCCTCAAAGTAATGGGTAGTGACGGTGAAAATCCGGATCAATCGGATCTGATGCAGTTCCGTGTTTATGCCAACGCCTGCGAAGCGGCCCGGAATAATCCGGCAATGCCTTATGAGAAGCTGGAATTTGATTTCGACAATGACTGCATTGAAAGCCTGTCTGATTTCACCTTGCTGGCGACCGAATGGCTGACTTATAATTATCTCGAAGAGAACGTATACTTTAATCCGATCCTTGCAGAAAAAGACCTGAGCCTCTGGCTGGATGCCGCGGACACCTCTTCACTGGTCATAGATCCCAATACCGGCGAAGTCACCCGCTGGAATGACAAGTCCGGCAACGGTTATTATCTGATCGCAGGCGGCACTGCGGGCAATCCGCTCTATGTGGCTGACGCCCTGAACAGCAGAGGCATTGTCGATTTCGGCCCGGCCACTGCCAATGCCAGCTCGAAATGGATGCAGTTCAAGAATCCCGCAGACGACAGCAACCTGAATATTTCCAACATTCGTACGGTATTCTGGGTGATGAAAGGCGGCAACTTCCTGCTGGGCGATGATAACACGTATCATTTTCATCGCGGGGTGTCCGAAACCGCAGCGGATGGATATATCTGGAGCGGTAGTTATTCGTCTGGCAACATCCGCAACGGCAGCACCTATTTAAATGGCGAACTGATTGATGGCACCACTACCCGACTTCCGGTAGATTACTCGCAGATCAGTCTGGTAACCGTGGGCAATATCGAATCCAGCCGCCTGTGCAGTGACCGTACTTATCGTAGCGGTGGTCAACAGATTGCCGAAATTCTGATTTTCAATCGTCCTCTGTTTGACCAGGAACGGCTTGAAGTGGAAGCTTACCTTAAAGCCAAATGGGGCACGCCCTGAGAACCGGTCAATCTGAGAACATCAATTGATTAACGAATCAAGCTTATTTACTAATATGGAGATATTATTATGAAAAGAAGAATGAATGCAATCATTGCGTTTTTAACCCTTCTATTATCCCTGTCACTCGGGGCCCGGGCGGATATCAAGGTGGCATCCATTATCAACGGCACAGCAACCCAACCCGTGCTGCAAAGTAACGGTACATTATTGGAAGCGATCGATTTTGGCGATACGGCCGATACCGTACTGGATGGCATTCCTTTTGACGGCTGGAGTCCGGCGGCCAGCGGCGCGGTTTATACCGGCATGAATCTGACCGTTACGGTGACCAATGGCTACAGTGGCAATTTCAGCACCTATACCGGCCTGGGCAGCGCTCCGGTCTGGAGATCAGAAAATTATGTCGGTAATGTTGACGGCCCCATAACAACCATTATCAGTGGTCTCGATGCCGGCAAAGCTTACCGTATTCAGTATATGAATTACGACGGTCGCAATGGCGCGCATGTATACAGTGTGCCGGTAGTTACTTTGCAGGACAGCACAGGCGCTTCGGTGGATGTGGATTATAACTTCGGAGGTCTGAACGACGCCTTTGGATTATTGACCGCCATGGTCAACGGGGCTACCAGTTTCACCATTATCATGCCGGCCAGCGTCAGCGGCAAGAGTACGCAGCTTGACGGCCTGGTCATCCATGATGTAACCGGCGGCGCCAACACACCTGTGCCGGCGGACAGACAGGGATTGTCAAGCAATGTCTATGATCCACTGTTTACCCCGGTGAAGGTTGAACAGGTTCTCTCGTGGGACGATTCAGGCAGTTCACTGGTCGATGCCGACTCTGTCCTGTATCGCGTCTACCTGGATCCCAACCAGGCTAAAGTAGAAGCCGGGAGCGGATGTGCGTTCACCCGGGATTTCAATGCCGCAACCTCTTTCGATCCAGCCGGCGATCTGGACTTTGATACGGTTTATTACTGGAAAGTGGATACCCAGTTCAAACTTATCGGGAATCCCGATCCCAACACCATTACCGGCGCGATCTGGTCTTTCCAGACCGAATCACAAAACAGTCCGGCCCGGGTTGAAGCAGGTCCCAGTATTGTCACCTGGCTGGCCCAAACCGAAACGGGGCTGGTGCTGGACAAACCTTTCCTGGCCTACCCAGTCGAGGGTGATGAAATGATTGCCTGGTCAGTCATTCCTTCTAACTTCCCGGAATTTCCCGATCCTCCGGTCACTTTTGAAGACAGTACCATTTTGAATCCCAGGGTATTTATTACCCATACCGGCGTTTACCTGCTCAAGGTGGTAGGGTCGGATGGTGTCAATCCTAATCAGACCGATATGATCCAGATCACCGTTTATGCCGACGCCTGCGAGGCCGCCCATCACAATCCCAATGTCCCCTATGTGAATCTGGCCTACGATTTCAATGAAGATTGTATCGAGGATCTTACCGACATGAGTCTGTTCGCGGCCAAATGGCTGGAACACAATTACGCCGAAGAGAATATCGTGTTCGATCCCGGTACTCTGAACGAGGTGGAGTTATTGCTTTGGCTGGATGCCTCGGACACGTCTACGATGACCATCGATGGCGCCAACGGCGTCAGCCGCTGGAATGACAAGGCCGGTAACGGCTATTATATGGCCACCGCCGGTTCGGCCGGCAATCCGACTTATGTGTCGGACGGTTTGAATGATAAGAGTATTGTCGATTTCGGCCCGGCCTACGCCAACAGCGCGTCGGGCAAATGGATGCAGCTCAAAAATACGGATGGCGCTGACACTGATCTGAAAAACATCCGCAGTGTATTCTGGGTGATGAAAGGCGGCAACTTCCTGCTGGGTGACAACGATGCCTATCATTTCCATCGCGGAGCCACCGAAATTAATCCCGATGGCTATATCTGGCATAGCTCCCATGCTTCGGGTAATATCCGCGGCGGCAAGACCTATCTGAACAGCACGAATGTAAATGGTACGAACACCCGTCTGTCTGCCACCAACTATTCCCAGATCAGCCTGGTTACAACCGGTAATGTGGAAGCCAGCCGTCTATGCTGCGACCGCGGTAATATCCGTACCGGCGGCCAGCAGATCGCGGAAATTCTGATCTTCAATCGTCCGCTGACGGATCCGGAACGCATCATCGTCCAGAATTATCTCAAGGAGAAATGGGCCACCCCATGATGACCACATGTTAAATCTACTTCAATACCAAGCCGGCGGTAACTGCATACCGCCGGCTTTACCTTGCTACACCATCTTGCGTTCTCGTTTTATTCCTTGATTATTCGATTGGCTTTTTAATCCTATTGAATCAACACCCCCCATTTTGATATAATACCATAATGACTAATATCATAAATCGTACTATTATCGCCATTTGTTTTATCCTGACTGTGTTATTAACTTCTGTTCATGGCGTAATTGATGCCCCTCCGCTGATCAACGGATCCAACTCACAACCGGTACTTGACAACACCGGCCTGCTTCTGGAGGCGGTTGATATGGGCGGCAGCGCTAATTCGACCCTTGATGGCATACCGTTCACAGCTTGGAAACCGCTAACCAGTGGTTCGGTCTTTCAGGGTGATAACCTGGCCATTAAACTGGAATCCGGCAGCGGTGCCAGCTTTCGATATTATAATTTGAACACTTCGGGCCCGGCGGTCTGGCCGACAGAAGCCTATGTTTCTAACAGCGACCAGAATCTTAAAGTCACCATTACGGGCCTCGACGGCAGCCAGAGTTACCGATTACAATTCATGAACTATGAACCGCGCTCGAATATATTATTTGACGAGGGTCTGATTACACTGGCTGACAACACCGGCGCTCAGGTCGGAATCGACTATAATTTCGGCGGAGGAAATATGACCTTTGCCCTGCTGACCGCGACGATTAGCGGTGCTACCGGGATAACCTGCACAATTTCATCGGATCCAAACGGCAAGGCTCCCCAGGTTACCGGACTGGTCATTCATCAACTGGGCGCCAGCTCGGCTCCAATCCCGGCGCTTAATCCTGAACCGGAAAACCAAGCCGTCATGACTTCAATTAACACCAGTCTGAAATGGACATGGCACAGTTCATCCAGCTATCAGCGTGTCTATTTTGGGACGGAATCGGACAATCTGACTTTGATTGATGAAAGACCTTTAAACGGCGGCGGAACTGGCGGCGGAACTCCTGCTGCCCATGCAGTGTTCTGGCTGGACGCGGCAAAGTCAGACACGATTGTGAAAGACGCTGAACAGAAGGTCAGCCGCTGGTATGACGCCACAGACAGCGGCAACTATGCCGAACAAACCATATCCGACAAGCAGCCCCTTTATGCAGCCGATAGTCTTAACGGCAATGCCATTGTCGATTTTGGCCCGGCTCTGGCCAACAATACCGGTCCGTGGTTACAGTTTAAAAACGCCGCCGGGACCAACCTGAATATCAATACTATCCGAACCGTATTCTGGGTGCTTAAGGGGGGTAATTTCCTGCTGGGAGATGACAACAGCTATCATTTTCACCGGGGCGATCCTTATGTAAGCTCGACGGCGCCGATCTGGAGCGGCGCTTATGCAAACGCCTCTATCAGAAACGGTGTTACATGCCTCAACGGCCAAGTCGTCAACGGCGTGTCAACGGCGCTGCCGGACACTTATTCGGTTATCAGCGTGGTGACGACTGGCAATGTAGAGGCCAGCAATCTATGTAATGACCGTAACCAATACCGTTCCGGCGGCCAGCAGGTGGCCGAAGTGATTATCTATGACCGGGTCCTGACCGAACAGGAACGGCTGGATACCGAATCCTACCTAAGCTTTAAATGGTTTGGCGGCGCCTATCAAACCGCGGAGATAATGCCCAACCCGACACCACTGGCCTTTGATACCCGCTATTACTGGCGTGTGGATCTATCGCGAGGCGATCAGACCGCTATCGGAAAAGAATGGTCTTTCCAGACCGAACTGGCGCCTGTCAGCGCGGAAGAGCTGGGATTTGATGAAATCATTTTCATCAAACGGCGTCCTTATTCCTCGGACCATTACTATACTGTGATTGATAACGGTACTAACAGCTCGCTGTTCCAGCCCGAAAACGGAATCTACATTTTCAATCTGAGGACCCGACAGGAACGGCCCGTCATAACCGCCGCCCAGATTCCCGGCAGCGGTAAAGGTGTTCCCGGGAAATTCACTCTGTCTTTCGACGCCACAAAAGTCATCTTCGATTACCGTGACCACGCCGGAGACGGCTTCAAGATCTGGGAGTGCAATGTGGACGGAACCGGTCTGCGGCAGATCCTGGCGCAACCTGAAGATGAAGCGGAAAAAATCTACCGCTGGAATCGCTCCTCCAATTATCATATCGATGACATCGATCCGGCGTATCTGCCTGACGGCGATATCATTTTCTCTTCGAACCGGTGCGAACACACGGTTCTATGCGGCGGCTCGGCCCATCTTTCCTCTCCGGCCCTCTACCGAATGGACCCCCAGGGCCAGAATCTGGAACAGCTTTCCAAGAGCCTGGTCTGCGAATTTTCGCCGGTAGTTATGGACGACGGCCGCGTGATGTACCACCGCTGGGAATATATCGACAAAGGCGCCCGGGTTGGCAAGACCATCTGGTCAATGAATCCGGACGGCTCCAAAAGCCAGGAGCTCTTTGGGCTCTCCGATTCGAACCTGAATACCGGCGCCCACATGTTCGCCCAGCAAATGCCCGGCAACGACAACCGGATTGTTTTTGTCACAGGCCCCCACTTCCCGCAGGGCAACTGTGTCGGCCCTATCCAGATCGCCGATTTAAACAAAGATACCCGCACCTCGGCGCCGCTGACCAATATTACACCGAATGTCTCCATGAAGAACACTGAAGCGGGCTGGTTCTTCTCTTATGACAATTTTTCCGCTCAGCATCAGGACGGCGTTGGCGGCCCGCTTTACAACCATCCCTATCCGGTTAATCCAGAACAAATCCTGGTTTCCTACAAACATGACTGGAACGCCCACTATCGCAATGTGCCGGGCGCCTACGCGATCTACCTGATCGACCTGCAGGGCAACCACCGCTATGTCTATCAGGATCCCGACGGCACGGTGTCCTGCTGGCATCCAACCCCGCTGCGTCCCCGTAAGACTCCGCCGGCCATCTTCAGTTTCCGCCATCCGGTATACCAGGCCCAGAATCAGGCCCAATGTATCGTGATCAATGTCTATGAAGGCCTGGATAACATTCAATCCGGCGAAGTGAAATGGCTGCGAATCAATGAAGCCATTCCGCGTTACTGGGATACGGGACGCCGCTGGTCTCCGTCCGTATCCAGTTCAGGATGGGTATCGGCTCTGTGGCCGCGCGTGCAATGGGGCGTTGTACCCGTCGAAACCGACGGTTCGGCCAATTTCATGGTTCCGGCCAATCGGAACATTTTCTTCCAGGCGCTCGATAAAGATTTCCGCGAAATCCAACGCGAAAGAACCTTTGTCAACTACCGGGCGGGCGAAATCCGCTCCTGTGTCGGCTGCCATGAACGATCGGGACGAACACCTTCTTCCATCGGAACAGAAACTCCGATAGCGATGACCCGGGCTCCAAGCAAGCTCCAACCCCAGCCATGCGACCTGACAGAAAACGGCGGTGACGGCCGACCGGAACAGGTGATCCATTACCCAACCGACATTCAGCCGATTTTCAATAACAAATGCGTTTCCTGTCACGGCGGCGACTCCCCTTCCGGCAGCCTAGATCTTTCTGACACACTGACTTTATACTATAATAATTCCTATCAACAACTAACCTCCAAATCGCTCGCCGGCAAAGTCATAGCTGAATTCATCCAGATTCAAGGCGGAGACCGGGGCAACGAAAACGGAGCTTATCTGCCGCCGAAGAGCCTGGGCTGCTACGGCCCTCAGAATAAGCTGCTGCCCATAATGCTGACCGATGATCCGGACAACCCGCATCACAATCTTCTGACCGATATGGAATTGATGAGATTATGCCGGTGGATGGATACCAACTACCAGTTCTACGGCACTTATTACTCCAAACATCATTATTCCTGGGCTTCAGACCCCAATTTCAGACGGCGGCCGACTTTTGGAGAAGCGATCAGTATGTTTGCTCCGGAATGGCATAAGTAATCGATAAAGAACTCCAATTTTACCTCTCTATAAGTTTGCAGGAGAATGCGATGAACACTCTCAGGAGAAGACTGGTTTTACTTACGCTGGGCATGGCAGTTTTTCTAATCAATGACACCCTGCAGGCTGATCCCGCCGGTATTCGCCGGGCATGGTGGACCGGCATATCCGGTGTCAATATAACCAGCCTGACTTCCAATGCGAACTTCCCAATGAATCCAGATGGGCGCGACACGCTCAGCCGACTGGAAGCGGTATCCTGGAGCGATTCTACCGTTACCATGAACTGGGCCGAAACCTATGGCGAAATAGTGTATGGCTATCTGATTGCTCCTGTGACAGGCCAATATACCTTTTGGCTGGCCTGTGATGATTATGGCGAACTGTGGCTCAGCACAGACCAGTCACAAGTCAATATGGTCAAGATCGCTTCTGTTTATGGGTGGACAGGTCAATATGTATGGGATAAATACAGCTCGCAAAAATCGGCAACGATTGATTTGGTTGCCGGCCAGAAATATTATCTGCAGGTTCTGCACAAGGAAAACACCGGAGGCGACAACATGGCTGTCGCCTGGGATATTCCCGGCGACACCTCGACCACTCCGGCCGTCATTCACGGCCAGTATCTTACCTATGACGAATATGAACTGGTCCCGGCCTTCGATCCTCAACCGGTCGACAATGCAGCGATGGTATCGTCCGCAACCAGCTTGAAATGGGATTATCACAGCCTGACCACCCATCAGAAAGTTTATTTCGGAACCGAATCGAACAACCTCGAGCTGATCCACGAATTTGCGGTATCGGACACCGGCGACGGGACCGCCTCTCCGGCAGCCAATCCGGTATTCTGGCTGGATGCCTCTAATATGGATACCCTGACCATAGACGCCAACCAGAAAGTCAGCCGCTGGGATAATGTCACCGGTGACGGCAACTATGCCGTTCAGACCGATGCCGCCAAACAACCGGCCTACAATCCAGGCGCCACCATCAATGGCAAGTCTATCGTCAATTTCGGGCCGGCTCTCAGCGACTATACCGGCATGTCCATGCAGTTTATGAACGCCGACGGCGCCAATCTGAACATCAGCGCCATTCGAACGGTGTTCTGGGTATTGAAAGGCGGCAATTTCCTGCTGGGCGATGACAATACCTATCATTTTCACCGGGCCACACCGGAAACCGAGGCAACTTCCAATATCTGGCACGCCACTTACACACATGTCAATATCAAAAACGGTTCAACCTGGCTCAACGGCAGCCCTGTTAACGGCTCAGGCACGCCGCTTCCCGAAAATTATTCGGTCATCAGTCTGGTGACCACCGGTAATGTGGAAGCCAGTAATCTATGCAGCGACCGTAACCGTTACCGCTCCGGCGGCCAGCAGATCGCCGAGATTATCATTTATGACCGGGCGCTGACCGATCAGGAACGGCGGGAAACCGAGGCATACCTCAACTTTAAATGGTTTGGGGGAACCATCGAAACCGCTGAATGCCTGCCCACGCCGTCCCCGCTGGCCAAAAACACCCGCTATTTCTGGCGTGTCGATGTCACCATGAACGGCCAGGAAATCCGCGGCAGACAGTGGAGTTTTGAAACCGAACCCAATCCGGTTACAGCGGATGAACTGGGCTTCGACGAAATCATTTTCAACAAACATGTGCCGTTGCGTTCTGACCATTACTATACCTACATCAATAACGGCACTCCTTCATCGGTGTTTTCCAGTGAAAACGGTCTCTACCTGTATAATGTCCGCACCGGACAGGAACGGCCGGTCATTACCGCGGCAGATATTCCCGGCAGCGGCAAAGGAATCATCAATAAATTCACGCTGTCGTTTGACGCGACAAAAGCCGTCTTTGACTACCGGGATAATACCGGCGCCGGCTTTCGTATCTGGGAATGCAATCTGGACGGCAGCGGCCTGCGGCAGGTGCTTCAACCCCCGGTCGACGAAGCGGAAAAAATCTACCGCTGGAACCATGCCTCGAACTTTCATACCGACGATGTTGAACCAGCTTATCTGCCCGACGGCAGCATCATTTTCTCCTCCAGCCGTTGCGAACATACCATACTCTGCGGCGGATCGGCCCATCTGGTGGCCCCGGTGCTGCACCGCATGAATCCCGATGGATCCGGACTGGAACAGCTGTCCAGAAGCCTGGTCAGCGAATTCTGTCCGACAGTCCTTGCCGACGGCCGGGTGATGTACCACCGCTGGGAATACATTGACAAGGGCCATCGTACTCCCAAAACCATCTGGACCATGAATCCGGACGGCAGCAAGAGCCAGGAACTCTTTGGCATTTCCAATTCCTATTACAATACCGGCTCACATATGTTCCCGCAGGAAATGCCCGGCAATGACGGCCGGATTGTTTTCGTCAGCGCCCAGCACTATCCCCAAGGCAACGTGCTGGGTCCCATTCAGATATTCGATCTGAACAAAGACAATCGGTCATCCGCAGGTCTGACCAACATCACGCCCGATGTCCGGATGGGATCTGCGCAGGAAGGATGGTATTTTTCGTTTGATAATTTTTCCACCCTGCACTTGGACGGTGTAGGCGGCCCTCTCTATTCCTATCCCTATCCAATCAATCCCACCCAGATCCTGGTCACCTATAAACAAAACTGGAACAACCATTATCGCGATATCCCCGGCGCATATTCCATTTTCCTGATCGACTTGGACGGCAAACACCGATATGTTTACCGTGATCCCGATGGAACAACTTCATGCTGGCAGCCCACTCCGGTGGTACCCCGTCCAGAACCGCCAGTTATATATGGCTTCCGACATCCGACTTACGCGGCACAGAATCAGGCACAGTGTATCATGGTCAATGTCTACGAAGGCATGGATGGTGTGGAGCCCGGCGAGATAAAATGGTTGCGAATTAATGAAGCCATACCGCGTTACTGGGATACCGGACGACGCTGGTCCAACGACTTTACCAGCAATAGCTGGTATTCCGCGCTCTGGACCAGGGTGCAATGGGGAGTGGTACCGGTTGAACCAGACGGTTCAGCCAATTTCATGGTCCCTGCCGACCGGAATATTTTCTTCCAGGCGCTGGATGAAGATTTCCGCGAAATTCAGCGGGAACGCACTTATGTAAATTACAAACCCGGCGAAATCCGTTCTTGTACCGGTTGCCATGAACAAACGGGACGAGCCGCTTCAACCATACCCACAGAAGCGCCCCTGGCAGTACTGCGCTCTCCCAGTCAATCCCAGCCCCAACCCTGTGACCTGGCGGAAAACGGCGGTGACGGCCGGCCGGAACAGGTTATTCACTATCCAACCGATATTCAGCCCATCTTTGACAAAAATTGTATTACTTGTCACAGCGGTGCCACTCCTTCCGGCAGCCTGGACCTCAGTGGTACTTTGACAAACAATTACAGCATTTCCTATCAGCAGCTGCTTTCAAAGGAAATCGCCGGCCGGGCCATTCCTGAATTCAGCTCCATAACACCCGGTGTGGGCGGCGGCAATGACAATGGAGACTATCTACCCCCCAGATCGCTGGGCTGTTACAGTTCCAAGAACAAACTGCTGCCAAAAATGCTGACCACCGACATCGCCAGTCAACATTACAAACTCCTGACCGATATCGAACTGATGAGACTGTGCCGCTGGATGGATACCAATTATCAGTTCTATTCCACTTATTACGGCAAACACAGTTCCTACTGGTCCTCTGATCCCCATTTTCGTCGCAGACCGACTTTTGAAGAGGCTACCAGTATGTACGCCCCTGAATGGCATAGATAAAACCGGATAACAACTGAAAATATTATCATTGTGTGATATATCAAGGAGAATACCATGAAACCGACCCAATGGACATTATTGCTCAGCCTGATCTATATAATGATCTTGACACTCACAACTCAGGCCGATGATTATATTTCCCCTGCAGGCATGACCTTGGATGCCAACACGCTTTATATTGCAGATAAAACCGGCCGCCAGATATTGGAATACGCCACTGACACGCGCCAGATTACCTGCGTCTTTCCCTTGCCGGCGTCTCCATTGGGGATCACCGCCCAGTCGGAAAGCGGGCTGGTTTATATAACCGCAGGAGTTAGTTCCGGCGCAGTCTTCGTTCTGGATCCAAGCCAGGGCATCACCCATATTATCCCGGTGGGTCACACGCCCATGTCGCCGGTCCTGAATAACCAGAATCTTTTTGTCTGCAACCGTTTTGACAATAGTATCTCCTGCATTGACCTATCCCTTAACCAGGAAATAGCGAGAATTGCTGTTGGCCGTGAGCCTATCGCGCTGGCTCTAACTCCGGATGAAACCCGGCTGGTGGTAGTGCACCATCTGCCCGAAGGACCGTCCGACGATAATTATTCCAGTATAACGGTTTCCATTATCAATACCGCGACCCGATCTATAATAAATACCATCCCGCTTTATGACGGCGCCTCGGGCGGTCGAGGCGTTTGCGTGTCTCCAGATGGAATATATGCTTATATCACTCATTTGATCGGCCGTTACAAGATGCCTACGAATCAACTGGAACGTGGCTGGATGTGGAATAACGCTGTCAGTATTATCAAGATAGCCAATGGCACAAAAGTCAATACGGTTCTGCTTGATGATGTTTATGCCGGCGCGGCCAATCCATGGGCCATTGCCTGCAGCAGTGAAGGCAACTATCTCTGTGTCACCCATAGCGGCTCAATGGAAGTCAGCGTTATCGACCGGCCCGCTTTGCATCAGCGGCTGGACAGCGTTGCCGCGGGCGCTGCGGTTCCGTGCGGTTTTTCCAGCTCTGCCGATGATGTTCCCGGCGACCTTGGTTTTCTTGCCGGTCTGCGTAAAAGAGTACAGCTTACGGGCAACGGCCCCCGCAGCCTGGCCCTGGCCGGTAACAGTGTCTGGGTCGGCAATTATTTTTCTGAATCGCTGGATACTTTTGATTTGACTGAAGCCTATCCCAGATCGGAAAAACTCCTGCTTGGCCAGCCTCAGCAACCAAGCCTGGCCCGACTGGGTGAACAATATTTCAATGACGGCAACACCTGCTATCAGAAATGGCTCAGTTGCGCCAGTTGCCATCCCGATGGTCGAATGGATGGTCTCAACTGGGACCTGATGAATGACGGCATGGGCAGCCCGCGCAATGTCAAAAGCCTCCTCCTGGCTCATTATTCGGCGCCGGCAATGATCACCGGTATTCGAGCCAATGCGGAAGTTGCGATCAACGCCGGATTCAAGTTCATTCAGTTCATGTCTATACCGGTGGAAAAAGAAGCTGCGGTCAATGCCTGGCTGCGCTCTGAGCGCCCGGTTCCAAGTCCCCATCTGGTGCGGGGCAATTATTCCCTGAGCGCCCAGCGCGGTCGAAACATCTTTTACGGCAAAGCCCACTGCGGATTCTGTCACCAGGGCGATCTCTACATCGATCCTTCTGCCAATGATGATTATATCTCGGAAATAAAGTATGATGTCGGCACCAACCGCCCGGACGATACCCGCCCGCTGGATGTCCCCACACTGGCCGAGGCCTGGCGAACTGCCCCTTATTTACAAAACGGTGGAGCAGCCACTATCATGGAAGTCCTTACCACCCACAATCCCAATAACCGACATGGCATCACCTCCGGACTGAACCAGGCCGAATTACAAGATTTGCAGGAATTTGTCTTGAGTATCGGCAAAGCACTATATACCAGTGATTCCATCAACGGGGATATTACCGGCCTGCTGGGCGAGGCTGACGGCATCGTTGATATCCAGGATTTTCTAGCCCTGCTTTCCGACTGGATCCAAGGCAATTCTTTCCTGACAGCCAGCCCGACCGACATTAACGGGCAATACGGCATTAAAGATTATCAGGTAGACATGTTCGATATGATGGATGTCTCTTCCAGATGGCTCTTCAGCTATAATCCCTGACCAGATTTTTACATCATAAAACAATTTCTATCCAGGAAGTTCACAGGAATGCCCCTGATTTAAGAATCTATCGGCCTGAATGACCATCAGGTCCGTCAACGACATGTCGGTCCGGTATCCGGCAAAGTTCGAAATGATATTACTGGTAAACTGAAATCCATCACCATTAATCAGTCAGGAAAATAAAGTATGAAAAAGGTCATGTTTTATGTCGTGTTGGCCTGGGTCATGATGAACACCGAGACTTACGCAGCGGATCTGCAAAGTAATACGGTTTTACACGAAATCCCTGAACAACGCGCCGCGCGTATGCGATGGTGGAGCGATGCCCGGTTTGGCATGTTTATTCACTGGGGACCAGTAAGCCTTAAAGAAACCGAAATCAGCTGGTCACGCGCCAACTCCAATCCCAAATGTCCCAACAAGGGCCCGATTCCCGTTGAGGTTTATGACAACCTCTACCGCCAGTTCAATCCAATCCGATTCGATGCCAAAGCCTGGGTCGACCTTGCACGCGCGGCCGGGATGAAATACATGATATTGACCGCCAAACATTGCGATGGTTTTCTGCTATGGGATTCGAAAACCGATGACTACAACATCATGAACACCCCATTTCAACGCGATGTCTGCGCCGAACTGGCCCAGGCTGCCCACGAAGCCGACATGCGTATTGGTTGGTATTTTTCACCAATGGACTGGCGCGATCCGGATTTTCGTACCGACCGTAACAATGTCTTTTTGCGGCGAATGCAAGGTGAAATCCGCGAACTGCTAACCAATTATGGTCCTATTGACATGCTCTGGTTCGATTATGACGGCCGTGAGGCAGTGTACGACCAGACCAATACTTACGCGCTGGTCAAATCTCTTCAACCATCTATCCTGCTGACTAACCGGCTCGACCTGAGCGTCGGAAACAACAACCGCCAGATCCTGTCACCCTTTGCGGATTATTATACACCCGAACAGGTCGTGGGCGCTTACGATGACCAGGCCCCCTGGGAATCCTGCATGACCGTTTCCAGACGAAACCAGTGGGCATGGGGCGGCACGAAAGACGGCGTCAAACCCACGGCTGATTGCCTGAACATGCTGATCCGATGCGCCGGCGGAGATGGCAATCTCCTGCTCAATGTCGGACCGACTCCAACAGGCGAGATCGCTGCGGAACAGGCCGGCTTGCTGCGTGAGATGGGCAATTGGCTATCAAAATACGGCGACAGCATCTACGGGACACGCGGCGGACCGTTCATGCCGGGACGATGCGGCGTTTCCACCCGCAAAGACAAGACTATTTATCTGCACATCCAGCAGTGGCCCGAGGACACACTGACCCTGCCAGCCATTCCCGCCAGGATCTTATACAGTGTCGCTCTAACAGGCGGTCAGGTGAAAGTCACCCAGGAAAATGACGTTATTGAAATCTACGTTCCCAAAGCCAGCCGCCATGCGCTTGACACCATTGTCGCGTTAAAACTGGACCAACCGGCCAGGGCCATCAAACCGATACCCGTGCCGGCAGTCAAGCTGTCGTTGACAACCAATGGCAAAGCAAAGGCCTCAAATATCTATCAGGGCAATATGCAATATGGCCCGGATAAGGCCGTTGACGGCAATCTGGAAACCCGCTGGGCCACCGATTCGGGCATCAAGGTCGCCTGGCTTGAGGTGGATCTGGGCCGCCCCACACTGATCGGCCAGGCCGTTATCGAACAAGCCTATCCTGAACTGCAACGCTGCCGAAAGTTTGCCATCGAATACTGGCAGGATGACCAGTGGAAAGCCTGTTATCAGGGAGAGAATCTGGATGTCACTCTGAATGTCTCTTTTGATCCGGTAACGGCACAACTGGTCCGATTGAACTTTTCGGAAACAACCGACGGTCCGACCATCTGGGAATTCTCGCTGTTTGCGCCCAAAGCCAAACCCTCAAATTGAGAGAATTGCTGCCGAAAACCTGTTGCGCCTGTTTACTGCAAAGGGGTAATTTTCATAACAGCAACACCATGACGAGGGACGATGGTAGAGAATGCTTTGGTGAAAACGCCAAGATCCTGTTGACGCCAGAGATCTCGAACCGATTGCCTGCCCGTTATACTCAGTTGTGACCAGGTTGCGGTAACCTGAAATTCACATTCGCCTCGATTACAGAGCCCCACGGCTTGAGATCCGTCTTCAAGTTCCTTGATCATCAGGAAGGTGTCTTCTTCTTCCAGCCGCACCACACGCGCGGCCTTGCCAAGGGCGTCCTGATTCACTTCGATCATCTCAGGATTACAAAGAATGCCAATGGTAAAATCGTCCAGGCGGGTCATATCGCCGCTATAAAAAAGAGGGGCCGGCAGCAGACACCAGAGCGACATGAATGAATATTGCTCAGCGGGAGTCAGCGGACACGGGTGAGGCGGTTGAAAAGTCTGGCCCTGCTGGGCGCCAATCCAGCCGATCTGGAGATAATCCGGATCATTCCAGCCGCCCGGACCGTTCCAGGGGCCCAGTGCGGCGTTTTTCAAAGCGATATCGAGAATGCGGTTCAATTCAAAACCAAGATCGCCGCTGGTACGCCACGAGTGACCTTCCACCATGCGGCCCCATTTCCATACCTCCCCCATTCCATACTGACACAAATTTAAAACGATATCCCGCTTCTGTTTTTTCAGTTCCTCACCCATCAGTCGGTAGGGTGTCATCATCGCGTCCAAGTCCGGATCGCGACCTGCTACCCGGCTGTATGAACACCAGTCATACTTCAAGAAATCGAAACCCCACCGGGCAAACTGTTGAGCGTCCTGAACCTCATGGCCGTAAGAACCGGCACACCCCGTGCAGGTGGACACACCCGGCGAGGTATACAAACCGGCTTTCAAGCCCTTGGCATGGATATAATCCGCCAGGCCCTTCATGTCCGGAAAATGCCTGTTTGGCACGATATTTCCATTTTCATCGCGGGTCGGCCCCACCCGCGTCTCGTCGGTCATGTATCTGCTGACTCCCGCCGCGTTCATCCAGCAATCATCCACATTTACGAATTGATACCCGACATCCGCCATGCCACTGGAGATCATAATATCTGCCGCCTGACGCATCATGGCATCCTTAATGCGATTAAAATGAGCGTACCAATGGTTATAGCCCATCGGAGGAGTCAGCGCCAGGGTATCCCCGGCCACAATTTTAAAAGCCCGCTGAGTTTGACCCGCGTTGTTTTTAGCGGTGAGAATTACATCATATTCGCCTCCGGCCGGTGTTGTCCCGGTAATAATACCGCTATCCGGATCCAATCGCAGACTTACGGGCAGTCCGTTTGCGACAAATGTCATCGGATGACTACCCGTACAGGGAACGCGATAAAGAAAAGGATTGCCCGGCCGGGCGCCGTAGATTTTCGGGCCGTTGATTCTTGGTTCAGGGCCCGGTTTGGGAGTCAGCCGGATCGCCTGCTCCTGAGGTGGCGGTACCATTCGCGGCAAACCGCTGGCCATTTCCAGGCGTGCCTCGACCCAGTTGGCATGATCGCTGTTTAAGCCATCCCCGCCATCACTGGCAATTAACAGCAGCTGCCGGATCTCTTTCAGATCGACATCGACATGCTGAGCCCTGTCTCCAACACTCATAACAGAACCCTTCCAGAGGGTGCGACCGTCACCGATTACCCGAAACGCCACTGTACCTCCCTTGCCCTGCGGATTTTTTGAACCGTCATCCACGCCGCAACGCGCTCTAAAACGATCAGCCCTTCCATCCAGGTCGATACGAATGACACTATAAGCATGCGTTCCAACGCCATCTTCGAACTCTTCACCAGCAATCAAGAGTTTTCCGCCGGTACAGGAGAGATTCTTCTTCGCCTGCCCCCAACCCTGGCTGATTTGTGTCAGATCCAGCGAAGACAGAGCCACCGACTCGCCCCGGACCGGTAAATTCAGGACAGCCAACACTGTCATCAGCCATATATATCTTATCATGCTCACTCTGTTATTGATCCAAAAAAACAACGTCCGGATGACTCGAAAACTCATTCTTCTGACAAATTCGATTTCTATTATTTTATCTGTCTTCATGTGTTATTTTCCTTATGGTGCTAAAAATATTCACGATTGAATTTCTCTCGTTAGCCGCGAGAAGAATGGCGGCGTTGAGCCATTTCCCGGCAGGCGATCGGCCAGAAAGATACAACCGTGTCTAACATCAATAAGCCTAGGCGTACTCAGACAATAATTTACCCCTTCAACGGCCTCATTTCATTATTTCTCAAAGACCTTCAAGGTATAGATACCCGCCCCGTTTTCCGGCCGCTGACACCCTTTTATGACAATTCTGACAAAGGCTGCCTGCGCTCTACCTGTGTCAATATGCGGACTGACTGCCATTGGGAATTCCATGGTTTTATCGGCATAGATATCCCATTTTTTACCCTCCAGCGAAGTCTCGATCGCATACGTATAGGAAAGAGTGGGATATTCAAAGCTGGTTTCAATGCGGCCAATATCATAAGTTCCGCCTAAATCCACCGTTAGCGTTTGCGGATAAGTATTGTCTGCAGCCCGCCATTTGCTGGCAAAGTTGTGATCAAGGGCGTATTCCGCACAATAATACCCGTTTTTTACACCGGTTGCCCGGGCATATTTGCCACGAGCCACATCAACGCCCTGATCCTTCAGCGGATTCAAAGGTCCGACTCCTGTTTGCGTGGGAATAACTTTTTTTATGGTGCCGTCCGCGTTAAATTTCATTCTATCAGCGCAGGTCTGTCGAAAGACCCCGCCGGCTTCCTCGTGAGGCTGGTTATGCTGATGATAAACAATATAGTACTGGTCGTTAAACTTCAAAACAGAGTTATGGCCCGGCCCCTTGGTGGTCTTTTCCTCATTCATTTCAAGCACAATATTGTCAGCCGGAGTCATAAACGGCCCCAAGGGGTGTTTGGCCATGGCGTAATGCACCGAATAGCTGCCGTCATGCAAAGCGCCGGTCGAGTAGAGCAGGTAATATATGCCATTACGCTTAATCAGGTAAGACCCCTCCACGAAATCGGACAGATACGGACCGTCCGAATCATCCACCGCGTTAGCCGGCTCCGAACCCTTCCCCCGGACCGAGGAAGCCATTGTGGTCTTGTTCCGGGAAACCAGTTTGTCACCGGAAAAAACATCAAAACTATATAATCCCGCCCAGTTGCCCTCACAGGCAGTCATGGTGATCCGAACATACCGGCCCTTGCCTTCGGCGATATCGATATATCCATCGCCGGCCTTCCGGGCTGGATTGACAGTACGATCTGCCCAGATAGTCCAGTCCTTGTTATTGTCGGAGATTTCTATCTTGTAACCATAGGTTACATGGCGAAATTCCGGGCGGGTCACGATTCGGGTCACCGTCACAGACTCGCCAAGATCCACTGTCAGCCATTGCGGCAAACTTCCGCCATCGGGCAACCATTTCGTTCCCTTCAAAAAGACAACCGGGCCATCGATATCCCTGAAATCCGGCGTAAGCCTTGCCGCCATTGCCTCCGACCACCCCCAATACATATAGGCTTGGCCGTCATCATCAATAAATGGATTGGAATCCATGTTGTAGGCCGCGACAATTCTGCCGGCATTCCCGCCGCCGCTGACTAGCGGCGTGTTGTTTTCTCTCAGATTCTTCCAGGGGCCTTCCGGATGTTCGGCCACGGCAACCCAGGTATCGTATCCTCCTGAACGTGTAATGAATTGATAATATCTGTCACCGTTTTTAATGATGTCCGGGGCCCAGATGTCACCGTTAAACTTTCCATATACTGGCCAGTTGGTCAGTTTCATCTGCCAGTTTATAAAATCTTCAGAAATCCAGACTGAAGCACGGCCGTAAGCCCCATCGGAATTTTCCATGGAGGTGGCATAAATGTAAAACTGGCCATTATCGTATAAAACATGTGGATCCGGGAACATGCCCGGCAGGATGGGATTGCCGGTATATGCTCCCGGGGCATATACATTGACCGTTGTTTGAGCCTCGGAGATATGCGGATCTATACCCGCCGTGATCTTAAAGACATATTTGCCGGGCACGGCTGTCATGGCATAGGTAATGGGATCATTGGGCCTCTCAAAAACAACACTACCCGGACCGCTCAATAGGCTCCATTTGCATGTCAGGACGGAGGAGTTATCTGCCTGAATCATGCTGGCCAGCAGTATTTTATTGGGCAGGATGCAATAATACCCCAGTCCCGCGCTGATTTGTGGCGACTTACTTGTCTCAACATCGGCCAAGGCCGCCCCCCAGAGACAAACCGATATGCACCCCATCTGCACCAGCATAGGTATCATTTTTTGATAGGATTCATTTAACTCGATTGCTTTTTTTATATCCATTGCTTTTAGTCCTTGTTTTCGCTGTCATTATTAATACTTCTTACATCATGCGCTAAAAACAATGAGCTCGCAAAATTCATGGGCCAACGCCTGTCATATATGCCGTTTACGATTGAAAATGCCCGCTGGGCCGTGAATGAAGTCTTTTACGAGTCATTACTTTGTTGCGAGCGATCGGGAATTTTCATACCCATTGGGTACATTCTATTAACGACGTTACGCCAATATTGTTCCTGTGGGATCAACATGCCTGGCTACTCAAGCTGACAATATTCGAATAATTTTATTTATTATTCTCGATGACGCATATCCCCAAGTCGGCACGCCGTTTTTTTTACTGCTCTGTGCTGACTGCTTTCCAATAGACCGCATATCGTTGATGATGAACAAGGTATAATGGTGCCAATTCGACAGCCATCGGCTTCAGATCAGCGGGATCAATCATATTAGCCCTGAACAGCAGCGGCGTGTTGGCATTCTGCTTAATGTCCAGTTTCAGATCGTTCATCGTTTCACTCTCAAACATCGGAACTGCCCAGGGCGGAGTATCATTAAGTGCCATATGACTTCCCATATCTGTGGTCGGCATGCCTTCCCGGCCAAGTTTTCCCGCCATCAGGACAGGGCCATAGAACAATGACAACACAGTTGGATCATCCATACTCGGTCTGATACGAACCGCGAGCGGCAGCTCCAGGGTGACGACATCCCCATCCTTCCATGTTCGTGCCAGTGATAGAAATGCGCCCGGAGTAGCATCGGCAGTTTCCGTTTGGCCATTTATTTTCACTTCCGCCCGACCCTCAAGCCAGGAGGGGATGCGTATATTAAGCCTTGCATGCCTGGGTTTGTCTGCATTCAGACTCAGCTGGATCTGGCCATTTTCTGGATATTGTGTGTCGAGCCGGAGTTTGATACCCTGTTCACGCCAGTCGAGTGTGGAAGCGATGAACAGGTTGACCCAGAGATTATCGTCACAATAAAAATAGATCGCCTCGCCGAAACGCGCTGCATTCTCAATGCCTGTACCCTGGCAGCAATACGGTTCATCAATATAGACTTTATAATCGCCGGGACGCAACGACAGGTAATACATCACCTTACCATGATCGGGAGCTATGGTTGCAAGAATATGATTGTACAAGGCATTTTCGTAATAATCCCCATAGGCAGACAAAGGCGAGCATTCAAAGAGAGTGCGGGTGAGCTTCAGCATGTTGTGGGTGTTACAGGATTCAGCCGTCAGCGGGCTAAGGAGCGAATCGCCAGATCCCGTAACCTCGATCCCCGGCGCTCGCAGCCTTTCATGAAATGTATTGCCGCCATTTACAAATGAATGCTCTTGAACAACAAGATTCCAGAAAGCTCCTGCGGCCTTGCCGGCGCGAACATCGCTACTGACAAAAGCATAACGGGCAAGCCCGGCAGCCTGTGCGATATGGGTGTTGCCATGAAGACCATTTAGTCGATCCTGGCCCTGGAGTAACGGATCGATAAACCAATCCCGGTTATAGACCGCGGCAAGCTTAAGATGCCGGTTTGCGTTGGGATCGCCTTTTTTTCGAGCCAGCCAGTATAAATCGCTCAGGGCCTCCGCCATACCCCCAAATTCATTGACCGGGTTGCCGGTGTAATCTGTTCGCAACATGAGTTCGATCTGTTCAGATGACAATTTTGCGATTCGGCCGGCAAAATAATCGGACATCCTGGCGGCAATCTCCATGGCCTGCTGGTTGTCGCAGTAGTCAGCCGCATCGACCAGACCGGCCATAATTTTGTGGATGGTGTAATATTCGACTGAGGAAGCTCGCGGGGTCGTTTCCAGCCGGTCAAACTGTGTGGCGGGAAAAGCCGAAAGATACCCATTGCCAAGCTTTCCCTGACACTCCGCCAGGACGGTTACAATGTAGTCGGCCTTCTCTCTGAAAGAAACATCACCCGTGGCGGCATACATGCGGGCGGCGCCACTCAAATAATGTCCGCAATAGTGCCCGCGAATAAACATATCATCCCACCCTCCATAGCTCCCCGTCACACCAGACGGCTGCGGAAGTCCGGCATTCTTGCGGAAGGGAAACAACAGCTTATCCGGCTCCAATCCCCCCAGGAGACCTGTGCGGTGCAGTTCCTGAATCCGTTTGAATGGGCCATCTAGTAACCGTACTCGACTCAGTTTGAAAGCCTGCGCCTTTGGCAGATCCCCGGCTTTTGCCATAATGGCGATAGTAAATACCAGAAGAGCTATGTGACTTTTTTTCAACATTATGACAACTCCATTGAACCAGGATAAATGTATTGATCTGTTATAACCAATCTCTGCTTTCATGCGGATCCGGTGCACTATGGCCACAAGGTTCCGTTCGGCACAAACGATTAATTGCAGATATCAACATCATAACCATGAGAAACTCGTATCTCGTCTGACAAGGCCGGTGAAACCACCTGCCCATCCTCAATTCGGACCTGCACCGGCCCGGCCAATCCCGTCGGTAACAGCGGCGTATCAGCCCGATGGTAGTACCAGATCACAAAACCCTTGCGACCCTGCGACGGGCGGGGCTGGTCCTTGAGGAACCATTCCGGGTATGCTTTCATGGCCCGTCCCATAGTCACTCCGCGGTCCTGCCCCCACTCAAAATCCGCCGGGTATTGTTCATCGCCCACAAGGCGGTTGTGCCAGGTATTGGTCACGGCAATCCGAAGCTGATTCTCGCCATCCTTGACAAAACCAGTAATATCCGCAACAAAGGGCCTATGCCACAGCACCCCGAGGGATATGCCGTTGACCGTTACATCGGCCATGTCATAAACGTCGCCCAGATCCAGCAAAACCCGTTCAGCCGGGGCAATTCTGTCCACGGTAAAGGTGTTGGAATAAGCGGCCGTACCTGAGAAATATTTGACCGACGACTCATCGCTTTGACTCAATGACCGCAAGACCGTCATTTTTTGCGAAGACGGTTTGTCCACTGGAGAATTGAAATCAACCGTCCACATGCCGGAGATTTCTACCTCTCGAGAAGCGGATAATTCAAACGGCCGCTTTCTGCCGGACGCAAAAATCACGTTTCCGGTAACCGGCTCATGAGAAAACAGATTGACGCCTCCGTCGGTGAGTCCCTTTACCTCGAGGATCCCGTCCGCATGTTTGCCGAGGGTAATCTTTTCTCCTTCTTTACGGAGAATGCTCCCTTTTTTTCCATCCAGATCATAGTCAATTTCCAATGACTTGACAATGTTAGGAGCCGGATCGCCCAGGGCCAATGTAGACAGGTTCACTTCGATATCCAGCCATCCTCTCGCTGCCAATTCCTGAATCCGTGCCGAGGCGTCCTTCCAGAAGCCGGTCTGTTCTGTCCCGAACCGCGCTGAGAGAATACGAAGCTTAGATCGCCCCGCCTGTTCGATTGCAACCGCATGGTCTTGCGTCAAATTTTCCTCCCGAAAAACAACAAAAACAGACTTCGCAGCCTCCAGATCAACCTGAACCTCGGTTCGCCCCTCCTTTTGACGCCAGAGACCGGCCGGAGCAATCGTCCCGGTTTCGGCATCCCACAATTCCGGCCGCCGTTTCGCGACACGAAACGAGACGGTCGCATTCCGCCGTGAATCGTTGACATTGGCCACAAAGAAAATGTCGGTATTTCCATCGATTCGATGCTGAATACGAATATCACCGGGATCGGCACTGCGGATCTCGTAAGCGGAATTGATCTTCAAATCCCTTAATACCTTTTCCACATCGCCTGAGGCATACAGTTTGCCTTTCCCGACGCTGCGGACCGGCCGGCTGTCGCTGCTCCAGATCCGCTCGGCCAGCTGTTTCACCTCGCTGTCACAGCTGGGGTAATCCGCCAGGCTCGGAGACCGCAACGGCTTTCTGCAAACAATCACCGCACCCTGGTCCAGCAGCTCGCCAATCCGCCGCACATCCGACGGCAGCATCGCTCCCGAATGCGGAATCGACAGGAAAGGATATGTTCGGCCACTGGCCAGTACGATCTGGCCGTCTTTAACCGAGACATCTTTACGAAACGCGGACCAGGACATAACATCGCTCCCACCCCGCACGGATTCTACACTGACAAAATCAGACGGAGTTTCACCACGCTGCAGCATTGCCTGCACCCGCCCCAGATAAAGGAAGAACGCCTTGCCCGGTTCAAACCAAGTCTGGTTACGGCCAAAGTGCGTCCCCCACCAGCCCATGCCCATTCCCGGCTGGTATTTGTCACTGAACGGCTGATGAACCCAGTGATGCAGGATCATCCGGTTAACACCCACTCCGTAGCTGCCGTCCGCCGACAGTTTCAGGAATCCCGGCGTCTCCGTCCATTTGCTCACCTCAGGCCGACCCGTAAAGGCCTCGGCCCCGATCACCGTCCGCCCGGCCGCACGCCCGCCGGCCACGACCTTGTTACTGATGCCGCCCCGACCGCCGGTCCAGAACTCACCCATGGGCAAATCCGCCAGTTCAGCGCCCTCGATCGTATCAAACGGCCCTCCATAAGGCTCAAACTGAAGATCACAACCGATGGATTTTATCGCCGCTTTGCCAATTTGCCAACCGTTCTCAAAATACAGCTGATTAAGCATATCACGGTAATCCCATTCAAACCGGTTTGTCAGATCCTCGCTGCCGACCATCCGGCCGATCTTGCCCTTTGCCACCCCCGTCACTGACGGTGTCAGGCTGGCCATCCACAAAAGCGGATCGTATCCCTTGCGTTTCTTAAACTCTTCGCGGAAACCCGGTGTCCAACTCTGGTGTCCCGCCTCATAACTGTCAATCAGAAAATGCCGAAAACTCTTGCCCAAATATGGCCCGAGATGCTCCTTAAATGGCTCAATCACTTGCATCCAGTGAAATCGACTCTGCTCGACGCTCATTTTGTCGATCTCCAGTGATTTGCCGATCAGATCATCCGGCAGCGGGTGGGGATTGGTTCCTGCCGGCGCATGACCGAAGCGAATCACCGTCCACTTTCCCGCAGGAACATCCCACTCCAGACGGCCGTTGTTAAACCGATCTGTCAGGTCAACAATCGTCTCCGGTTTAACCGGTCCATCTCCCGACGGCAGTGCGACCACGCCAATATCCTGATAGTAGACCGATACCTGCCCTGTGCTGCCCCACCCCGAATACCTGGGCTGTTCCGGCTTGGGCAGTTCCATCAAAACCGGCTTGCCGCCTTCGATAACCGTTGACATCCACACCACCTTCTGCATTCCTCGTACCTCATTCACCCAAGGCCCGCCCGTCGTTGAATAACCCGCCGTGTTGTGCAGACCGATCTCCAGACCCAGCCGCTCCGCCTCCCTGGCCGCGTGCCGCAGCGCCTTCCAGTACGCCGGGCTGCGATAGGTCTGCTCCGGCCAAGGATTATCCTCCGTAGGCGCATGGCTTTCCTGCACTGCCGAGGCAATATTGAAAATAGTCGCCCCGCCAATCCCCGCCGCCTTCATCGCCTCCAGATCCTTGGTGATTCCCTCTTTTGAATAATTCGGCCCCATCCAGTGCCACCACACATACGGACGGGCCGCAATCGGGGGATTCTCGAACATATCTTCTAGGGAAGGTTCAGCGCCAACAGCGGTCAAAACCGCCGAGAAAAGGACCGCCTGGATAAATTGTAGTTTCATTGTTTTACTCTGCCTTAATTAATTTTATTGTCAAGATTATAAACGGCGCTCAATCCTATTGAAACGCTAAATTCCTCTGCCGTAATGTAACTTTGAAACCAACCGCATGTCGGAAGGGCATGGAATCTGGACAGGTAATTTCAAGCGCATCGGTTTTCTGATTACGCTGAACTTCCAAACCACCCATCAGGGTTACCATCTTGACCGGCCGATCCAGCAGCCCGGAATCGGAACCCAGCGAGAGGACCCGCAGAATTTCACCGGGTTTGGGCACGGTCATACACCAGACATACAGGCTGCCGTCACGGCCGACAGTAAACCGGAAGTCCGTTGTATTGAACGGCAGTTCAGCCGTTGCCCTTGAGAGTCGGCCCTGGTGGACCAGCGGCCGGCCGTTGATGACCTGACCTTCACCCCACCGCTTCCAGGAGGTGCTGCCGTAAATCCCTGCGCCGTTGATCTCCATCCACTCCCCTATATCTTTGAGCATGGCCACGCACTCGGGCTCCAGTCCGCCTTCAGGATCAATCGGCACGGCGCACGCGTAATTACCATCCCGTGAGGCGTATTCCAGAAGGCTGCGTACCAGGTTGACGGCATGGTAGTAGTATCCCGGGCCGTAATACCAGTCTCCGATCGGATTCTCACCGATCCAGGGCTGGTCGCGCTTGATGTCACCCGGAACATTCAGTTCTGAGGTCAAGCCAACGGCTGGATTGCCGCCCTGAAACTTGATCAGAGCCAGCGTATCAACCTTCCCATGCCGGGCCAGTGAACGATTGTAATAGTGGGCAACCACCCGCCTCCCGGCATCGCATTTGAAACCGGAACCGCTGCGGGTACCGCTGAACGGTTCAGGAGAGTTGCCGTCGGTATAGACCATATCCGGATCGTATTTGTCAATCGCATCCATGATGCGCAGGGCCCAGCGTTCGGCATACCATTTGGCGTAGTCCTGATGATCCTGAAAGACACCTTTGCGGGTAAACGGTATCTCGGCAACCTGGTAGTATTCGCGCAGATAGATATTGTAAAGCAGCCGGGGATCGAGTCCCTCCCACCACTTTCCCTTGCCATCGGCAAGCAAGAGGCGTCCGTCATAGGGAATCCCTGCCTTCGGACCGGTTTGGTCCGCCGAATACGCATCCGCCCACCACCACCAACTGTATTCATGATGAAAGGTGATACCGAACCGCATGCCCAGTTGGCGGGCTTCGCGTGACCAGCCGCCAATCATATCCTGTTTGGGACCGACATTGACGGAATTCCATGGCTGATAAGCCGAATCCCAAAGGTCATAGTTATCATGGTGAACACCGACCACCATCATGAAACGCATTCCGGCATCATAAAAATAGTGTGTCAAAACCGCCGGATCCCACTTTGGAGCCTTCCAGATGTTAAGGACATCCTTGTAACCAAACTCTGACGGATGCCCAAAATGCGTCAGGTGGTTGTTATAGGCCGGATGGCCTTGCCGGTAAAGATTGCGGGCATACCAGTCACCGCTACGGCCCGAGGCCTGAGGCCCCCAGTGAACAAATACGCCGAACTTTGCCTGCCGGAACCAATCGGGAGCGCCGGGGCGATGCTGACGGATCGAATCCCAGGTGGGCTTAATCGGTCCGGCGGCAATTTGAAAATCCATTTTGACTTCCTGACAGCCCTCCGGAGCGGCCGGCGGCTTGCTGTCCACTGCCGACGGAGCAGGAACGGCGGGCGCGGCATCCAACGCCCACCCGGCGGATGGAGCAAAGGTGGACTCCCCAAAAACCGACGATATATTTAATGTAAATATGCAGCCGGAAATAAGCATGCTTTTACAGACTGCGTTATAGGTCATAAGACGCTCCTTACAATGGTTTAACGACTGAATACCTGGAATTCATTGATATTGATCGGCCGTTCCGCCTTGTGAACATTCAGCCGCACCTCCCGCGCCTTGATCCCAGTAAGCTCAATGCGCTTGTCCGGGCCTATCGTGGTTCCCCGGGCGACCTCCTTCCAGCTATCTCCCGTTTTGACTTCAATGGTAAACTCACGAGTCTCACGCCATTCAATTTCAGAAATCCAGACATGATCAATTTCCACCTCCTTGCCGAGGTCAACGGCCAGCCAGCCGGAGCGGGCCTGAAAATCCGATGCCCAGCGCGTGGTCAGGTCGCCATCATTCGCCCTGGCCGGATCATAACCTGGCTCATCAAAGATGCTCGAAGCCTTAATGGGTTTGCCGGCGCTGATCGGGACGGGCGGAGGTGTATAGGCGGGCTGTCGGCCCAGCCAGTTGACGATGTCCTTCTCGCGCGATGCCGGGGTGACTTTGAGTGCTTTGAGTTTTCCGCCTTCAAGCGCGCCCTCGACCACCGTCGGGCCGGGGGCGTGCAGTTTGAAATCCACATCCCATTCCGTCGGCCAACCCGCAAAGAGGTGCAGTTTACCGTTCGGCCCCGGTTCCGGAGCCAGAATCATCTCCTGAATGCCCGTCATACCCGCGCCGCCCCAGTTGTGGTCGGGCAGCCAGTCATGACCGGGACCGAAAAATGCCGGAAAACGGGCCTGCGGCGCGGCGGTATTTGCCATCTTGTAAATCGCGCGATCCTTCGCCTTTTCCGGCCAGGCCAGCGCGGCCATGTTCACGACATTGGCCATCCACGAGTAATCCTGCTTGCACAGACGCGCGCGGTCGGCCGGGACAGTTTCCCAGGTATCGCGTGCCAATTGCAGGGTGTCAGGCTGCGTGATCCCCACCAGGCGGTAGGGCCAGTAAGCATACATCTCGATCGGTTCCCACTTGTTATACTCTCCTTCCATTGAGCGGGCCGGCAGCAAAGACAGGCGTCCCTGGCGCATCCCGGTGGGGATCTCCGGCAGGATGGCCTGGATCTTTTCGAGCCGGACGCGGTCGGCCACCGGTAAGTTGGAATAACTAAGCAGGCCTTCGGTCACCCGGCGAAGTCCGCAGACGGCATCGATTGAATTGGTGGCCCCGGAAGCATATTCCAATCCATTGAGCGGGTAAAGCAGCAGCTTGCCGTCATCGCCAAGCTCCTTGCCGGTGCGCTTTCGGGTCTCGACGCGATAGAAGGAGTCATAGAAACAAACCGTGCCGATCATCCACTTGAGATCCTTATCGATCGGGTAACCGGTGTTAAAGTGGGCCTGCAGGTTCATCCAGGCGTTCTCCAACCCCATCGAGAAGTGGTAGGTCAGATGGGTCGCGCCACAAAGACCATCCTGTCGCGGACCCACCGGACAAAGACCCCAGATATCGAGCGGCTCGGTATAAACCACACCCTCTGCGTTCTGTTCTTTGGCACGGTCGGCGGCGACACCCGCACGATCGCGGTAGAAACGGGTGGTCGGGGAAAGCAAGTCGCTATCACCGGCGGCCACGGTGGGCCAGCCAAGCCAGCGCTGGTTTTGGGACATGAAATAGCATCCCATCCAGCGACGGAAGTCCGGGGTAACCGGCTCGCCCTCGAAGGTGGGCAGTTCATCGTTGTTGTTGCCCTTTATACGCCCGTTGTTATCGACTGTGAAAATGCCACCATTGAACAACAGGGGCAGCTCACCGTCGCGGTTGCAGGCAAGCATATAACGAAAAAGTTGGTAGTTGCGACCGATGAGAAAACCGGGATCGGACCCGCCCTGTCCGGAATTAATAACAATATGGCTCCGCGACCAGAATTCCTCCCAGCGTTTCAGTTCGTCGGCCTTGGCGGCCTTGCGCTGCGCGGGATCCAGCATCGCCTTGACTTCGGCTGTCCATTTCTCCGGATCGGCATCGACCGCGGCGGCCAGGCGCATGGTAACGACATGCTGCCGGCGTGCCAGAGTCATGCCGGTCCAGGCCTTCCCATCCCAAAACTGCCAGCATACCGCGGCTTCGGACGGTTGGCCGATCAGGCCGCCCTCGATGGCAATAGCAGAACCGGAAATCCGGCGGGCAGTGACATCAGGTAGGGATTCGGGTGCGATCCCCTGGCCCCGGGCCTTCCCGGCTAGGTCGATAGCGTCATCGGAATTGCGATGAAAGGCGAGAAAACCACTGGGAGAGGCCTTAACATGGTCGCCCAAAAAGGTGGCCTTTGCACCCATCATGTCATTGCGGATGCCTTCCCTGGTTTTCTCCCGCCAGGTACCATAGGCCACCTCGAGCGGATGGGCGGTTGCTGATTCCGCCTCAAAAACCAGTGTCGCGCCAGCAAACCAGAGTTTGGCCTTGAAGTCGCACTGAACAATTGTGATCGTACCGGTGCCGGAATCGAGAGTCTGGGAAAAACCGGTTTCGCCAAGATCGACACCTTGGGGAGTAAGACGCACGCAGCCCAGCTTGAGTAAGCGCCCCCGCTCATCGAATGCCCCGCTGTGGGCCAGGTAAAGCCAGATTGAACCATCCTGAACCCAGACGTTTGCGCCGGCCCCAAGACGGCCGGACAGAGGCATGGAATCCAGGGAATCCCGAGATGGCGTATCCCAGGTGATGCTATAGGATGAGAAATCATAAGCCATGGTCTTCCCAATGGAAGATAAGACAGCCAGCATGAACAACACGAATAATGATCGCCGTAGCTTCATTTTAATTCCTTTTCGTACGTAAATTTTTACATGGTTTTCACGATTGCTTTTGTCCGTCGAACCGTGAGAAGAATGGCCGCGTTGCACCATTTCCCGCCACGTGGCCGGACAGAATCGTATCCGATGGGTATGGCAGGCCAATCCAGGCTTGACATTCAAAAAACAAGTTTATCCAGATTAAGCGGATAGCTTCCATATTCACGAACCAGTTTGACAATATAATCGTAGGTTTGGCCGGACACATCACTGGCCACCGAATGATCGGACTGGAAGATATACCCCCCCCCTCTGGCTGCGTTCAGCTTGCGCAGGACTTCCTTGCGAATCGCGTCTCGATCGCCCGATTCCCAGATTTGGATGTTGCTGTTTCCGCAAACACCAAAGGTTTGTCCATATTTCTGCCGCAATTCAACGACATCCAGATCCGCCTTGGCTTCCAGCGGATTCATTGCGTCGATTCCGATTTCAATGAAATCCTTGAAAATTTTATTGATATTTCCACAACCGTGATAAATAACCATCAATCCTTTTAAATGCATATAATCCGCAATCGCCTTTACCCACGGTTTGAAATATTCGCGCCAGTAATCAGGCGAGAAAAACATATCGTTGCGATAGGCGATATCTCCCCAGATGACAAATCCGTCGAGCATATTGCCGGCCGCGTCGATCTGCGCTTTGGCGCAGTCCAGATAAAACTGACCGATGCGATTGATCTGCCGGCCCATTCTGTCCGGATACATGCCAATCCAAAGCATGCTGTTTTCCGGGCCGATCAACCGGGTCAGGCACTCATTAACTTCGGTAATACTGCCGAATACCGGAAAGTCTGGATACAGAGATTTTACCGTTTCGATCCACGCGGGCGAATTTCTTTCGAACCCGTCCCCGACCCCGGCGATCTGGTTGTCACCGGCTTCGTAGTAGCGACGCCTGTCATAGGCGTCGTCAAACTCAAACGCTTCGAGTTTGTCGATCGAGTCCGTATCGAAACCGATAAATTCCGGCATCGGCGCGTCAAATTTTTTACGCAAAGTGGCACGATAGCCGGTCTTGACAACGACCTCATTATCATCTTCTTTCAGCATTTCAAACGACTGAATTTTCGGATCCATATTCGGCACCGTCACGATCCAATCCAGATCGTAATAATAGTACGGATTCGCATCCTGGGGCAGTCCCAACTCCGCTCGCCAGCGTTTGACAAACCGCCCCAGAAAAAATCGCTGATCGGCACACGATCGGGTTCTTGATGGCTCAAAGCTGTTTTTATGCGTTTCAGCTTTTTAAGCGTATTGTCGTTGCGGTCCAGAGCCGGACCGTTCTTTCCAACTGTATCAAACATGCCCATGTGAATATCTCCAAATCATTGTGTTTTTATCAAGTCCAATCCACCCCCCTACTCTGTCAGCCCGCATGTTGGCCAAGGTTGTTTCCATAAGTCACCAACAGCACCGAGACGATCAGCACCAGCAGACCGGCCGTAATCGCGATACGCGTGCGCAACAGGCATCCTTTCCACTCGCGAAAGACAATGCCGGTCATATTGCTGAACAGCACCAGCAAGATCATATGTATGGCCCAGCTTGTGAATGCATAGTGGCCCATGCGCACATGACCCAGATTATAAAAGAAAAACTGACCGTACCACAGCGTGCCGGTCATTACAGCCAGGATATAATTGCTCCACAGACCGGCGCTCCGGGTACCATCTTGCAGACGGACAAATTCGCCGAACGAACGATTCCTAGCAGCCAGAAACAAACAATAAATCATTGAGGTGACAAACGCGCCGGTATTGGCGGTCAGATAAATCACATTTCCCTTCCAGTGTCCGGCCCCGTAAGACTCGGCGATGTCGGCGACCGGGCCGGCCACATTCAGGGCAAAACCATAAACCGCCGAAAGTCCGCCGGCCACCAGCGACAGGCCCAATCCTTTGAGCAGGTTAAACTGGCTGTTTTCGGCACTTTGCGCGGTCAGATCGCGTTCCTTGAACCGTCCAGCAATACCACAGACTGCGATCCCCAGCGCACCGACCGCCACACCGGCCAAGACCCAGCCTGATCCGTTTGTTGATAAAATGGCTCCAAACTTGCCGCGAACCAACGGCGGCACCAGAGTACCCAATATTGCCGAAAGCCCCACCGCAATGGCATAGGTCAGCGCAAAACCGATATATCGAATGGACAAATTGAATGCGATAACACCTACACCATAGGCCATGCTGAACAAAAACGACCACACCAGCGCCATTGGGCATTCCCGGACGGCATCAGTCATTACTTTGGGTAGATCCGGAATCGTCAGGATCGCCCCGATCACCGGCCACAACAGCCAGCACCAGGCCGCCTGCACCATCCAGAAAATTTCCCATGACCAGCGGCGGATCAGTTTCTGCGGCGCGTAGCAGTTTGCCGCCAGTATCGCGCCGATTCCGTGAAGCCCTGTGCCCAGCAATGGATTGGGAGTGATGCCTATCATTAGTATTTTCTCTATTGATTATCTGAACATTGCATACGGAACGCTCGCTCAATCCGAGTGAAACACCTCTTCCATCGACGCCCACCATTCACCTTCAGCGCGGTCAGGCAACGGTTCGTGGCACGGCTTGCTGACTTCCCACCATTTATTTGTGGTTTCGTCTGCGGCCATTTTTTTCATGTCCGCGTCGAAGTCCTGTCCCGTGTATTCAAAATAACTGAATAAATAGTACTTGCCGTCGGGGAGTTTTCGCAGATAAATCGAATAGTTCCGGATATGGCATGCTTTGATCATACTGAGAACTCCGGGCCAGACATCCGCGTGCAGTTTTACATACTCATCCAGTTTTTCTGCTTTGACCTGAACAACACTTCCATAACGCTTCATTTCAATCTCCAGATTTGTGGATTTTTCAATCAAGTGAAACGCCAGGTCCAATCGTGGCATCGAACCTTTCCAGAATCAAGTATAATAGATCTTGACACGAAAATCTATGTCTGGTATATTATAGTTTATGTCTTATTCTGCACTTACGCGAATCAATATTGGGGCGTACAGCCAACCCTTTTCCGGTGTGGGCATAGAATATTACCCCCTGGGAATAGAATTTGACCATACCGGTTTACTGATACATGAAGCCGGCTTTTTACCCGACAACAAAGACTGGAATTTCCCCAGCGTATTCAGTCCGTTCTGGCGACTCTATTACAATTCAAAATCCGGCCATTGCGTAAGTTTTGGCGATGAGTTCCATGAGATCACTCCTGACCACATCATGCTGATCCCGGACCACCAGCTCTTTCATTGCCTTGGAGCCAACCCGGTTCCAACCTTTTGGATATCATTCAGCGTAAACCTCTCGGTCAGCCCAACCCAGGCCCTGCCCATTCTAGTTAAACCGACAAAAACGGAATTATCCCTGATTGGCGACATCAAAAAACTGATTGCCCAAAACACGAATTATGAGCCAACAGATGCCATTTACCGTAACAGCCTTGCCCTGCTGAATGTGGTCATGGCCCATTCGGACATCCTTTGGATGAAAGACCGGCCAGGGATACTTAAAGAACTGTTGCAGTATATCGAAAGAAACACCGGCCGGAATCTGTCCAATTCACATCTGGCTGAAATAGCCTGCATGAGTATCGAAGGGCTTTCAAAAATGTTTAGAAACCACCTCGGAACCTCACCGGCAGCCTATGTTACCCAGATCCGCATCAAACAGGCATCCCATTTACTGCTCCACAGCAATGAAACGATCGACCAGATAGCGCTATCAACAGGCTTTCCCAATCGGAACTACTTCAGCCGAATCTTCAAGAAAATTACCAGCGAATCCCCTGCCAAGTTTCAGCAGATGCGTAGAGACCGCACAAAATGAAAACATGTTTTTTCCACCCAAAAGGCATACCGCAAGATTAAAATGAGGCCTTATGGCGCAAAAATTAACATTCCATAATTTCCTTGAAAACAGACACTGACTTTACAACCAAACTTATATTGCTTATGAGCCTTTCCCTTCCCAATACATTCCACTTCCGGCGCATCTCTTACAGCGCAAAAATTCATCCGCAGTTAAATTTATGTTCATACGACCAGTTAGTTTTCAGAAAATCAGCCGAAATTGGAGCGTTTTCACTCGACCATTAAGAGTGAAAGTGGCGAGTAAATAACCTTAGAATTGATCCGCCATTGAAATGTATTCCCTGAGCGCAGATTCTATCTGCAATTAGGGAGGATCTGTCGAAATGATAAAGACTTAACCCGCCAATCGATGATACGATTTCAGCAATCCACCCAGTCGCTCTATGCACTGAATCTCTGAGGTGCCATCCACCGGATGCTTTGGATCAATGATTCTTCCCAATGATTGATGAATTCTCTCGTGATGATAGTATTTTTCATATTGGGTCAGAACATATTTCAGTTGCTCAACCGATGACAATAGCAGGTGATCTAAACATTCGGATTTGACGGATTTCACGAAGCGTTCCGAGTAGCAATTTAAATCTGGACTTCGGGCCGGCAACTTCAGGGTCTGGACTCCTGAGCCTTTTAAGAGCTCAACAAATCCCTCAGAGGCATACAACGGATCCCGATCATGGATTAGATAGCGTTTACCATTCAGGAAGCCCTGATCACTATCGGTTAAAATCCGGGCCACCTGACGCATATACGGGCCATCCGGCTGAAGCTTGATGGGTGCAAAACAGATTCTCCGGGAAGCCAGCTCTATCACAAAGAAAACCGTGCAACGGACCAGTTTAGTGTCCACGAGAAGCTCCATCGTGAAAAAGTCGCAGGCGGCCAATACCTCCCAATGACTTCTGATAAATTCATGCCAGGCGGATCGGATGGTTAAATCCGGTTCAGGATCGAAACCATTTTCAAACAGAATATTTTTGACTGTGGACTTACTGATTTCATAACCCAGGTACACAACCTGATCAGTAATCTTCTGATAACCCCAGCGGAGATTCTCCTGCTTCATTTGAATGACCAGCTGGATAATGTCCTAACAGATTTGTGGTCGCCCCGGCTTGCCACGCTGCTTAGTGCCATCATACTTTTCTGCGATCAGTTTATGATACCATCGCATCACCGTGTCGGGGGTAAACAATACCGTACATTGTTCCAGCATCTTTCGACTGAGTTGTTTAGCCTTAGCTGCCATTCTTGTCCGTTGAGGATTGGTCAACAGAATGCGTTTGTTCTGTTGCTCCTGTTGTTCAATCAAGACTTCCACCTGAGTTTTGAGATACTCAATCGCCTGATAGAGTTCTTTATTGATGCAGTAGGCCATATACGTCACAAGGTGATCCATATCCGCTGTTTCATAGTCCCAAAATCTATCAAATCAGCAAGAAATCCGCATTTAGGTTCATCCGAACGTTATTTAAGTGTCTGTATTCATGGAAATTATGGGACATTAATTTTGGCACTCACAGGAGAGAGATAAGTCTCTTTGGGACCCCTTCGGTTAATGCTGATCACAAAGTGAGACAAAACGGACTCGCTGGTTACGATCTTTGTCTTACAAGATCGAGCGCCTGCTTCAAACTCTTGTCGATCAGATCCACCATCTCATCCAGATCGGATTCTTCCGCGATCAGGGCCGGTGCCACCGCAAACCAGCTTGGATCCACGCGTAATATCAATCCGTTCTCTAAACTGGTCCGCTTCAATGCCTTGCCCAATTCGGGAAACGGTTGGTTCGTCAGGGTATCCCGCACCAGTTCCACGCCCAGCAGGATCCCCTTGCCGCGTACTTCACGCACCACCTCATATTTCTTAAGTCGTTCCAGCTTGCCAAACAGATACGCCCCCAGATTTTGTGCCTTTCGATCCAGTCGCTTCTCCACAATCTCATCGATCACTGCCATCCCAACAGCACATGCCAGCGGATTGCCCGCGAATGTATTGCCGTGCGCGAATTGCACATCCGCTTCAGCTTCACCATAAAAAGCATCCCCCATTTCCTCACGCGCCATCATCGCACCCAACGGCAACACCCCACTGGATAAACCCTTGCCGCTGCAAATGATATCGGGTGTCACGTCATAAGTCTGGGCCGCGAACATGGCTCCCGTCTTGCCAAATCCAGTAATAATCTCATCGAAGATCAGCTTGACATGATACTGATCGCAAATCTGTCGCACCAGTTGATAATACTCCTGGGTTGGAGTAATGACCCCACCGGTATTACCCACGGGCTCTAAAATCACCCCCGCTACCGTTTCCGGATCTTCGTTCAAGATCACATCTTCGATCGCCTGCGCCGAAAATCGATTGCACTCCTCCCAGGAAGTAAACCGATCCCGCCAGTAAGTCGGTGGCGGCACTTTGTAAAATCCCGCCATCTGGGGCTCAAACTTGGTCTTTCGTTTCCCGGTGCCGCTCGCCGCCATTGCGCCATAAGTGCTGCCATGATATCCGAAGTAGCGCGAGATAAATTTGTATTTACCCGGATGCCCGGTCTGCTTGTAATACTGACGCACAAACTTCAGCGCGCTCTCCACTGATTCCGAACCGCCGCTATACGGCTTAATATAATTCAGATTCTCCGGCGTAACTGCCCCCAGCTTCTCAATAAAATCAAGCGTCACATTGGCAATCCCATGCAGGGGCGGCGCGAAAGTAATTATATCAGCCTGACGCTTGAGCGCCTCGATTACGCGCGGATGCCGATGCCCCAGTGACGCTACAAATATACCACCTATCGCGTCAAAATAACGTTTACCATCGGCATCCCAGTAATACAATCCTTCCGCTTTCTCGAGTACCAAAGGGGCCTCTATAAACGCCGATGTCTGCTGATAATCCAGAAAAGTATTCTTTAACAGGCTGATTTGTCTTTCCGTAAGCTTCAAAGTCTTATCTCCTAATGATCGGTTATTTAGAGTGTTTTATCTTGGTTTTCGATACCATTCCGTCACCAGCTTTTCCGCGGGTTTTCCATAAATGCAGAATCCCGTGTCCGTTTTCGCCTCTTCCAGCGAATACAATTGCGGCTCCCAGGCCCACCAGGCAAAACCGATAAACCAGGGTTCATCCCAGAAAGTTTCTATTGTGGCTTGATAATAACGCCGCTGTTCATCCCCATCATACACGGCCATCGGCTGATGATGAGTCCACGGCGCGGCGCTGAATCCCCGTGCACTGCATACCCCCAGTTCAATAAACAAAATTGGGCGGTTTAATTGAGCGCTTAATGCCGCCAGCGCCTTTTTTCGGGGCAACCATCGGCGCTTAAGTGCTGCCAGAGAGTTGTCCGAAGGCGGTACCTTACTCAAATCATCCGCCAAAGCCTGATCCAGAGCGTCAGTACCCACCGGATAGTATGCGCTGATACTGATCACATCCACAGCGTCCCACCAGCCAATCTTATCTTCCCTCCCATGGTTGGCGTTATAAGTGATCACCCCAGGATAAACCTTCCGTATATCTGCAATTAAGGAGCGCCATTTGTCTGCTGAATCCTCTGTCGCTTCCATTTCACAACCAAGACACAACATTTCACATTGGGTATCTCGGGCAATTTCGGCATAATGGATTAACATGGCCCTGAAATCACCCCACCAGTTTTCCCATGCCGCTTGATCTTTCGCGCCATCTTCTTTTTCAAACTTGATCCAGGCCCGCCATGTCCCATCTCGTACATTAACCACCGGTTTTAAAATAATCTTTAGCCCATTTTCTCGTGCCAGACGAATCGCCCGCCGAATTTCATCATCGGTGACCATCTTAGGATTACCAACAGACCACAGTATCCTGGGTGAATCAAATGTTTCCATTTCCGCCCCAAAAGCCAGACATGCCCAGTTCGCGTTAGTAGCCGCCAGCTTCTGCATCGATTCCCTGGGCGCCTCTCCTTCATACTGACCACGCCAGCCGATCCAACCCCAGGAGAAACCTTTGACAAATCCAACCGGAGACACAATTTCAGACGGCTTGACTCGCAACGGATCAGTCGCGCAGCCAGCTAACATCAAAACCACCACAGAAATGATCAATATGTATTTCACAATTTTCATTATATTTTCCTCATGCTATTATCGCGTCACCACTTCAATCCGATCCCAGTACCCACCTTCCCAGGCCCAGCCATTGGGTTGATTGATAATTTCAAGAAGGATCTTTTGACCAGCATAAGCCGATAACTCTACCTCGATATTCATATATCCATCCGGCGCATTTTTTGCATCAACCTCCTTTTTGAGGATAATCTTCCCATTGGCCTTGACAATCAATACCCAATCTCCCTGGGCATGATGACCAACAGTCAATAACAAACTGGTTTTGCCATCCTTAGGTATTGGAATTTCTTTGCTCAGGGAACACCCCGTATCCTGATCCAGTGGATGTGTCACAAGTACATCCGTCCGGCCATTAAAGCCCTTATAATAACCCGGAGCCATATCAGCGCCGCAATTTTTAATCATCCACCCCGGCGCGACCGGCCCGCCAGTCAGTTGTAAACCGTTTATGATCTTAGCCATTTCTGCCATGGAGTAATGGCTATCCGCTACCGGACCCGGTTGAAATGATTCTTCTAATGGATTGGGCTTAGGCTGTAATTGGGGTATCACCAGAATTTCATTGCCAGCCCCATCCGATTCGGTATACCCACCCAATCGATATACGGACAACCGGGCCAGCGTTTCACAGACATCAAATAAATTCAGCAAATCATAAGGCGTATGGATAAACTGACGATCTGGATCAAATGCTTTATAAATAGCAGGTAGCTTTTGATATCCAATTGTCGCAAAAAGAATACCGGCGGCATTGGATGGATTGCAATCCGCGTCCTGTCCGCAACGCATCGAAATCTGGATAGTTTTCGCGATATCCTTTTCTCCATAAAGCAAACCCATCACTATATAAGCGCCATTGATTTTCGCGTCGATATTGAATTTCCCCCGGTCACAGCTGAATTTGCGATAGTCAGGATTCCGCTGATATTTCTGGTCGATCAATTCCCAGGTTCGGGTCCAGTCCTGTGGATATTCCCGATACCATTTCAATACATCACAAATCGCCTGGGCGTATTGACTGTCTTTGGGAATATAATCCAGCGCCCCGGTTATAATTTTTTCAGGTTCTTTTTCAATGAAAGCCAGACTATACATGGCCGCGACGAATTGCCCTCCATACAATCCATCGCCATAATTGACTATTCTCCCGAAAGTATTTCCCAGTTCAATAGCATGATTACCCAGCGCCGGACTGATCAATCCCGCAAAATCAGCCTCAATCTGATAGTCGATATCATCAGCGTGCGAGTTATATCTGGGATGCCCCGAATCAGGCGGAGCGACACCTTGCCTTAAATTAATACGTCCGGCATTATTCGCGTGCCAGAGTGGGTACAAGGTATTGGCAAAATCGATACCCGCCTGTCGCCCGGACACATCAAATCCATATTGCTGTAACGTACGTAAAAATGTCATCTCCACATACAAATCATCTTGCTCAAAAGCGTCATTAATCATATCCGGCTTCCATTGCGGCACCTTATTTTCCGGAATCATCTGGCCCAGATATTTAAATTCCACCGGAAATCCCCACGCCACACCCACCATCTGCCCCAGCCAGCCCGCCATCATTTTATCGCGATATTCCGTCATGGGCAACCTAACCATATCAGCCCTATCAGCCTTTTCTGTCAGACGAATACCATTACCCGGCTGTAATGAAGTGTCCGTATTATTCAAATCATCATTCCAGATTAACGGCGCCAGGTACACCCCTCCCTGACCCCAACCGCAATGACTGACATACCAGTTCCCCTGTCCACACCGAATCACTTCAGCGGCATGAGCGTTTATTTGACCGGCCAGATCGTCTATTTCCCAATGAAATGGATTCGAACTCCGATAAATACAGGTGCCTTGATAATGGTCTCGAGGACCAATAAATAAATAATAACTGTCACCACGGCGTATCACCGTAGGCGATTCAGTTGGGCCGCCCCAGGTACCAATGGATGGGTCGACAAACACAACCCGGCGGTCGGACCAGTGTATCAGATCGTTACTGATCTGGCAGGCAACAATATGATTGCCCTTTACCGGATCCGATGTGGCCGTATAATACATAATCCAGCCATCTTCATGCCTGAAAATATACGGATCCCTGGCATCAAAACCGTCAACGATGACAGGATTATCAGGATGGCGTTCCCAATTCGTAAGATCATGGGAAATAGCCAGATGAATCTTATATTTGGTATGATTAGTATCGCCGGCACAATAATACATATAGTAAACACCTTCATGTTCAATCACATGCGGCGCCCATAAATGGATTTCATTCCAGACTGGCTCGACACTCAAGGCAAATGGTTGTTTCCGCCAGGGGCATTGGGTCAACGCCCCTGCTGTAGCATGGGCCAGATTATCTTCATCCATGGGATCCAAAGGTTCAGCATGGGTAATGCCAAACAAATGCCAGATACCGTCCCGGCCACGAATAAAACAATGATCGTTGATATACCAGTCGTTTTTTTCACCTGCACTCGGATCGTAAATTTTTGTAAACTCGCCACTTTCGACCGTGACGCCCGATACGTTGCTGACAATAAACAGAAAACATAGAACACTGTAAATAATAAGGGTACCTCTAATAATTGCTTTAGAGGCGAAAGCGAGGATGATTTTTTTCTGGCAAGTAACAAAGAACCGGGCATATTTGTAAATATTCACGGTTTTTTGTGACGCAGTCCAAAGGAAAATCAGACCGCTTGCAGCCCAAAATGAATTTTTAGAGGTGCCCATAATATATCTTGCTTTCATATCTGCCCTTTAATGCATTTTATTAGAAAAACTAATGATTAAACCGATAATCCCGGTGGCAAATAGACCCCACCATAAAATAACGCTTTGATACCATGTACCACCCAGATCCGAAAATATATTCAGCTTCTTCCAGTTCAATGTCAGTTGATCTGTAATTTGTTCGGGCCTGGGAGGATGCGATAGAAGGCTGACAATAATACAGACCAAAACGCAGAATCCCCAATGGATCAGGGCCTGGTTACTGAACGGCTCGATCAGGTGTAACACTGTCGGCCCAAACAGGTCCGGCCAGAGCATCAGATACATTTTCTGCAATATCCCAAAAGCAAATCCGGCAAAAACTGCCACTGTGGCTCCAAGGGCATTAATCCGCTTGAATAAGATACCCAACAGGAAAACCGCGGCAAATGGTGGCGCGAAAAAGGCATAAAGTGTCTGGATATAGACAAATAGACTTTCACCCCACTTCCCTATGAACATCGCCATGATAATAGAAAACATCAATATGACAATTGACGACATCACTCCAACCCATACCAGTTTTCGTTCTGCGGCATTTTTGTTGAAAATGCGTTGATAAATATCCAGCGTGACAATCGTTGCCGACGAATTCAATACGGAATTGATCGTAGATTGAATCGCGCCAAATAATGCGGCTAAAAACAGACCGCGCAGTCCGGCCGGAACCAGCGTCTGTAGCATATGGACATAACCTTTATCCGCGGCCTGCTTTATATCATCCCACGGCTGCAGCATCACCTCAGGATATTTAGCAAACAGAATCAAACCAGGAACCACGACAATCACCGGCATCAAAATTTTCAAATACCCGGCAAGCACGATCCCCATCCGGGCATGATACATATTTTTCGCGCCCAGAACACGCTGGATCATAAATTGATTTAAAACACAATACCAGATACCGGAAGTCAGAAAGCCAAATATCAAACTAGGCCACGGCACGATTTTATGGGTCGCCGGCTGAATAACGGATAATCGGTCATAAGTATCCTGAGCGACTATATTTTGAGCATTCTGGACGACGGCCTCAGCCCAGATTCCATCATGAGCCTGATTATTCCGGATCATTACTTCCCATCCCTTAACCAGTGAATGTTCGGGCCCGGATAACATATATAGTCCCAGGATCGTTACCATCAATCCCCCGGCGATCATAATAATTACCGTAAAAAAATCAGTCCAGGCAACTGATCGTAAACCGCCATAAATCGCCCAGGAACCGGCGACAATTCCAAGCGTAATGATCGCAAACCATAGCGGCCAGCCAAACAAGGCATGCAAGGCCAATCCCCCACCATATAATACAGTAGCCAGAAACGCGATAATATTACTGACAACAGTCAGAAAGGCAAAAAACTGCCGTAATGTGTTATTAAATCGTTTTTCCAGAAATTCTGGAATGGTAAACACCTTGGTTGCCAGCAAAAAGGGAATAAATAACCAGATCAGCACTGTAAAAGAATTAATATTCCCCCATTCGTACATCGCCACGGATATTCCATATATAAACGTCGCGCCAATCATACCGATGAAATGTTCGCTGCTGATATTAGACGCAATAAATGAAGTACCCACGACATACCACGGCAGGGTACGCCCGGCCAGAAAATAGTCTTCACTGCCGGTCTTTCTTTTGCTGCCTGACCAGATGCCTATCACACACAGGACAACAAAATATAACCCAAATGAGATATAATCTAATATATCCAGTCGTAATGATTCGGTATTTAACAGGCTTGGACTTTCCATTTTGTTTTATTTTTATAATTGACGATTTTTACCAGATGAACGTTTCTAACTGGCTCAATATGACAACCTCAACTTCAGGATTGACATAATTCATTTGATATTTAAACGTTTCAGGATTTTTTGCATTCAAAGCCATGACATCATAATGGTGCGGAATGGCATAACGCGGCTTGACACCGTTGACCAGCTGGGCGGCTTGCTCGATATTCAGATTACCCCATTGTCCATTAATACAGACCAATGCGACTTCAGCTCGGGGCGCACACTGTAACAGTAATTCAGAATAACTCGTATCGGAACTGTGATAAACACTGCGCCCATTGGGAAATTTAAGCAGATATCCGGTCGTATCGATCACCGACGGCTCACTGGCCACTGCGTAGATTCCGTTAATTTCGATTCCTTTCAGAATGTTCCTCTGACCACTGTCAATTTGTATGATATTTTTCTCCGGAATTCCCAGCCGTCTCAATGTGTCGCATGCCAGTCGGGGGGCAACAAAAGTCGTCGTTTCAACATAACAATACCCCTTGAGGGTCTCGGGGTCAAGATGATCCAGATGATCGTGCGTGACGATATAAATATCCGCATTCAATTGCGAAGGCAAAATTGGCGGCGGCGTTAGCCGCGTCAGTCCGGGAGATACTTTCGCCACAGAATCACTCAGATAGGGATCGATAACAATCGTTTGTCCGCAGGAATGAATCAAAAATCCTGCCTGCCCAAGAAATTGCAGAACTGCCTGGTCGGGAGAAATCGTATAGTCCTGTATTGCCTTCAACTTTACCTCATCTGTTTCAAGGAATCAAAACCGCCTTAAACCGGTTTTTTTTGTCAACTACCAATAATTTCATGGCCATTCCAACCTCCTGCAGCGGCGCTTCGATATCTATCAACTCGCCAGGATCCAATAATCCCTGATCCATCAACTCCAGACATTTTTCAAAGCAATGCGATGACCGGCACGCCCCCAGGACATTGAGTTCTTTCATATGAATCAGACCGAGATCCAACGGTTCAGGATCCCAGATGTAACTAAACAGAATCAACACCCCTTGAGGTCGCAATACGTTCAGGGCAGTATTGGGAACCGTCCTGCTTCCCGTAGCTTCGATTACCAGATCAACACTCGAATCAATACCCATCTTATTTAAACAGGTATCGAGCGGCTCATCATGGGTATTGCAGATGATTGCTCCGGTATTTTTGGCAATGCGGCTGAGCCTCTCAGGGTAATGTCCGGCCACAATAATAATTTGGGCTCCCAGAATTCTCGCAAACATGGCATGGATAAATCCAAAAGTTCCATCCCCCATAATTACTACGGTCTGCCCATTTTTAAAACGAGCACGTTGAAAACTCTCCAGACAGACAGCCGCCGGTTCGGTCAGCGCGGCCTGTTCAAATGATATCGATTCTGGAATAGGATATGCGTTTTGTGCGTCAATCGCTACATATTCCGCCCATCCCCCCGGAATCCCAGTGCCGCCCAGATGTCGAACATTTAAACACAAATGTTCGATGCCATCTTGGCAGCAACGGCATTGTCCGCAGCGCTGGACGGGATCAAGCGTAACTCGCTGACCAACCTGAAACGAAACCACCCCGGCGCCAACGGCATGTACAATCCCGGCAATTTCATGGCCGGGAATAATCGGCGGTACACAATTATAATCATCATAATGAAAATCGGATGTGCAAATTGAAGCGGCTTTAACCTTCACCAGAACCTGTTGAGATTGAATCTCCGGTTCGGAAACCTGATGCAGTTCAAATTGTCGATTGCCTGTCCATACCACAGCTTTCATATCGGTTCCCTTCTTACATACTGATGGAGATAATACCATACTGTCATGAATGCGATGCGGCAGGAAGTCACTATTTGCTCGACAGTAACATACTCAAAATCAGCATGGCCGGTTTCCGTGCCAAATCCACAGAGAACCGTTGGGATATGCCCCTGACTCACCAGCCGACAGGCATCGGTCACGCTGCTATGCCCCTTGATGGCCAGCGGACGGCCGGTAACTGTCTCATAAGCCTGTTGCAGACATTGTACAATGAATTCATCGGGAGAAATTTCATAAGATTCCCCGACTAACATCCAATCCTGCTTATAAGTAATGTCATTTGAATTTATTTCATGCTGTATCACCGACTCCAATTCAACTTTGATCTCGTCAAATGTTTTATCGGGTTGCCAGCGTCGGGTGCCCTGCAGAACGCATTGATTCGTCAAACGATTATAAAAATCGCCATAGTGAAACTGTCCGACAAAAATCGATTCCGCCGGTAATAATGGAAACGGATTTAAACGTTGTTTCTTTTCCAGGTCGGCTTGTTTAAAAACCGTTACAACATGAGATGCCCATTCGAGTAATTCATATTTATCCCGGTCAGTACACAATTCATGACTGGCGGGCGCCGCATGCGTAATACCCAGGTTCCAGATTGCCATCCCATTCGCCATGACGGCCGCAACATCACTGGGCCCCTCAAAAACAATGGCGGCATCACCTTTAATGCCGGCTTCCAGCAGATTCAGCAATCCTTTCGAATTGCCGACCGGCGCTTCGTGCAATCCATAAGCAGTAATCAGGATCTCCCCCGGAAATTCACATCCGGTGTCATGAAGAATTTGAACGATTTCAAGAATGCCGGCCAAACCATTTTTCATATCGGCCGCGCCTCTGCCGATTACCCGATCCAAATGTAATTCTGCCACAGGATGGGCAATGTCGATATGATCAAGATGGCCGGCCAGTTGAATCGTCGGGCCGGGCTTATTCCCTTTCAAACGGCCAATGACATTTGGACTATCCGGCAATCTATCATCAACAACCACCTGGGCGCCTGCTTGTTCCAGCAATTCGACAAACATCCCGGCTGCCTTTTTTTCTCGCCCGGTCGGACTGGCAATCTGGACCAATCGCCACAAACGGTCTCGCAGGCGTTCGGAATTGATTCGTGATAACGGGATTTCCGGTGTCAGCATTGAATCCAGCCTTCTTAAGGGATACCAAGTAGTGTTTTTTTCCGCGACTTCATATATTGTTTCAACTCATTGTCGACAGCAGCATCCAATTCAGGCATATCCGTAGCCTTAAGGATTTGCTCGGCGATCCCCCGCGCGCGAATGACAATGTCTTTTCTATCGGATTCCAGCCACTGTTCATAAGGTTCCAAGGGGGCCAGAGATGGTGCGAATAACTCTTCCCTCATATAACGTATCGTATGTTCATGAGCCAGATAATTATCCGAATGAAAATTGATGATATCCAGTCCCAGGGCATCCGAATCAACCGTCATCTTCTGACCCAGGCGGGCAATATAAGACCAGATTTCCAGATCGATGATAAATTGCTCATAACTCATCGTATTGATTGAATCCAGAATGCCGGCCGCCTGAAGACAAAAATGAGACCCACTGTGGTATGCGTTTAATGCGGTCATCATTCGTTCATAACCGCTCTGGCAATCGGGTTGACGCGCGCTGGTAACCGCCGCCGAACATCGAAACGGGATATGTAATCGCCTGGCAATCTGGGCGCCCACCTGCATCGCCAGGGCATTTTCAGGCCGGCCAAAGCCCGTGGTCCCATTTCGCAACTCACTGCCGAAACCACCTAATCCAATTATCACCGGCGTACCCGGTCGCAGGACTTGCACCAGAGTCACACAGCCCATCAACTCGGCATAGGCCTGAACCAGCGCGCCGGCGAATGTGACCGGAGCGGATATGCCCATCATAATTCCCGGAGTCAGCAAAACCGGCTGACCTGCCTGGACATAGGCGATCAGGGCATTGGCCATAGTCACATCCAGCCGAAGAGGACTGTTGATATTGATCAGGCCAATAACGCAATATTGATTGGACAGATCGCCAAAAACTATCCGACTCATCTCAATGGAATCGTAGGCGCCGTCGGTTTTGACCACCGCCCCCATATACGGCTTGTCCGAATTACGAATCAATGCGTAGGTCATTTCCAGCGGTCGCAGTGCGATCTGAATGTCGTTTGGTTCTACCAGTAATCCACCGGTAATATCAATTAAAGCGCTGGCGTAGGACAATCGCGACAGTTTTTCGAAATCGTTCAATGTAGCTTCCCGGCGCCGACCTTGCTCGTCGGCAATAAATACGCTGCCGTATCCCGGCGCGATCGCCAGACTGGAACCGCCAAACTGGACACTCTTCAGGTGATTCCGGGCCTGCAAAATCCATTGGGATGGCACCAAAGATAATGCCTCCTCAATGACCGGCCTGGTAAAATATACTTTTTGATCTTGAGCGTTCACTCTCAAACCTGCGTCGGCCAGAGCCTTGTGGGCGGTTGACGATTGAATGATGAGTCCTTTGCTTTCCAGGACAGTAAAAGAGGCATCCAGAATGGTTTCAATATCCTGGTTTGAGGCGTTTTCACATAACTGGATGGGATGGGGTATCATGAAAATTCCTGTTGCCGTATCCAACTGACGAATACGGTATATCAAATATAACTACTCAAATGCTAAATTGTCGCCTTGATTCCGGTTTGCAGATACTGCTCAAATTGATCTTTGTTATAACGATCAAATCCCAGATTTGTCAGATTGCGGCCTTTCGCGTAATAATCCGTTTCATTCACCAGCGATGCCAGGTGGATAATACATTCGTAAGTGGGCATGGACACGCCAAAATTTTTCCCCAGAGATAACGACAGGGTGGTCCCCATTGGAATGTCTTCTGTGACATACCGATCCTGCATGCTGAACGGTCCCTTGCTCGAACTCTTCGCGAATTCCGGAAATGTCATATTGAAACAGTCCGCGAAAATCTGATCGTAGGTATAAGGAGAATAACCTAACCAGGTAAATAATTCGCTGCGTTCCCGGTCCATGGCATGAACGACTTTTTTTACAGAGGGGGTGATGCCCTCTTTGTACATATAAAATTCACCGTTGGCATATTCGATCCGCCCCATATTCAACAGCGCGCCAACGGGATGGACGATAATATTCACATTATATAATGCGGGTTCCAATATACTTCTGGCCGGTTTTACCACATTCGCGTAGGTGCCCTGTAAGGCTACTATCGCCTTGACAGTATCACTTGCCGGCAATGCAGCTAAAAGCATATTCGGACCGTCCTCCCGGTGAATATTCACTGTTCCCGGCCCCCCAAGGCATCGACAGCAGTAGGGAAATGTCACAGCTTCAGCCAGTACCACCGGAGTATCCATTCCCATATCATCCCATCGCTTACGAACGGCCAGCGTCCCGCCACTGCCGGGCCAGAGAATGACTGTCTGCCCGGCAGTCAGATAAGGAGCGACCTCCCGGGCGAATCGCTCATGAGCCAGAGCCTGGGTTGTTACCATGATCACATCACTACCCCGTACCGCCTCTGCCAGATCCGCCGTGGCCAACTCCAGCCGGGCAAATCCGGTCCGGGCAATACCGGTTACTTCGATACCGCCGTTTTGAATAATCGGATTGATATTAGCGGCATAATCCGAAAATTCAAACAACCGGCATCGATGGCCGGCCAGGGTCATATCCCCGGCCAGGGCACAACCACCGTTACCGGCTCCTATAACACAAAGTGTTTTTTGATCGGTCACGTCTCAATTCCGGTATTAATTGTAAGTCCCTCTTTTATTTCGCCGGCAGCAGCAAAAGCGCTCAGCAACTGACGGCGATTAATCGTGAACGAGTCCAAGGGCTATCCTTTTGGTACGCGCAATTACTGCTTCCTGGACAATAGTTTAACGTCGATATAATCGATGCCCACCATATACCGTTTAATCGCTTGCGGATTGCTGCCAACAATTTCCACAGTCAGGACATGCCGTCCTTTATTAAGATCAAAATCTCCCAGCGTAATCGCCTGGGTCGCCTTGACGCCATCGGCAAAATACATATCCATCGGTTTAAGCACATTCTGGCCATCCAGGTTAAACTGGATAATACCGTAATCAGCCGCCTGGGTTAGGCGCGTTTTAATTTCATAACGCCCGGTTGTCGCGATATCCAATCCAATCTTCAACTGCGCGCCTTGTTCACCAATCCACCACACCTGACGGTCTCCCCGCCATTTATCCGCTTTGAAACTGCCCATGTGCTGTTCTTCGATAGTACCTTCTGGCTTTTCCAGAATGACAATATCTTCAATCGTCATCGGATAAGTCAATGGCGCGTAGAAATCCACTCTCTCATTAAGCGGCATAACCTCGTATGGATCCTGACCTCCGGCCTGATACCAGTACGCGATACAGGCGTATTGTGTCGGTCGCGAGTTTTTATAAAATTTTTCAATTGTACCCTCAAATGAATGCTGAAACGGCACATTATCGACAATATGCCAGCGATTCACCGAGACATGCCCTTTATTCCCCTCACTGATAGGCTGATTATGATAACAGTTTTCAAATAATTTGGGATCGCTCCAGGCATATCCGAAATAATCTTCCGAGCCGGTGCCAAACATGGAAGGAAATTTTTCGCCATCCACAAAAAACTTTTCATCACCTTCGCCCCACCATCCCCCACGCGGATTCCATATCTCTAACTGAACGCCACAAAATCGTCCCCGGCCGCTGGTTTTCAGCATTGTCCAGTCGATCCAGCGCTCCGGCTCAACTGGCAAAAAGGTGTCTCGATGCCACTTGGCGTGAAATTTGCCGTAAGTACCCGCCTCCAGGGTATGCGACGCGTGGGTCAGCTCAATCGTCACGGTTTGAGACTGATCGCCGTCGTTGATTATCTCCAACCTGGCATGCTGCTCGAATGGCATATACCAATTGGCATAGAATCCTTCCTTTGTCATCCCCAACGGCAATGATCGATATGGATTATAACCCGGTCCCGTTCCGAAAAAATCTCCTAAGGGACTCCAGACACTGGGATTTGATTCGTAGTCCCAATAGGCAGCCACTGCCAATTCGCGCAAAATGCGACGCTGCTCTTCAATATCGTCAGGAAGCTTAATGTCAACAACGCACGAAGTTATTGCTCGCTTTCCTTCAAGCTCGAATACTTCCGATTGTCCCGGCCATAAGGTCACAGCAAACCACTCGGTTTGTTGGTCAGGATAAACTTTAATAGCATTGGCCCCGCAATTGACCAGAAATTCGTTCATATCATCCAATGCTTTTGCTTCATCCGGCGAAAGAGACATTGAAAACGTTGGCACCTGCGTGCCCTTGGGATACAGCGTATAGGTAAAATGATGAAACTCGCCATAATCACTGTCTGCAACAATCTTACAGGATTTCTGAAAAGGAATCGGGGTATAATTGTTTTTTCCGCTGGCAAGAATATGAACCAGTGCCGAACGATCGAACGGTTTAACCTTGCCGTCGAAATAATCTAAAAAAGGCAGATCAACCACCGGTTCAGACTGGCCATCCAGATATATCCTTACATGCCCGTTTCGCGGGGTAGCTGACCAGATGCGCCAGATACATCCCGGCCCTTCCATCTCAGCCAGAACCAGTTTGTCGTTTTCTTTGCGAATCCAACCCTTCCCGCCAAATCCGTCACTATTAGCCTCCCAGTTGACATACTTTCCAGAACTTTCATCATATCGGCTGGATCGATCATAGCTAGACCACTGCCGACATACTTCGCCTTCTTGTGGCAATAATGCCAGGCGTTCCAGATCGCCTAGCCGATTGATAAGATCGAGATAAGTCAATTGGCAAACTGGCTCGAGGGAATGTGTCGTGGGATGACTCCCCGCCGCCTGTTCCACATCTGATTCCGATGCCATACATCCAGTAAGGCCCAAAAATATTGCGATTCCGGTACATAACCAAATATTACTCGATTTCATGTGAGACCCTTTCAATAACTACATTTAACTTAATACCAACCATCTTCACTTTCTTCTCTGGATTTCTGGGCGTATTGATTCAGATGTTTATCCCGGAATTTCCTGGGACTGCATCCGCTATAACGTTTAAACGCTGCGGAAAAACTGAAAGAATCGGAGTAGCCCAGCAACCTGGCTATCGATTTGATCATATAGTCTGTACTGATTAAATACTCTTGCGCCTGCTGCATTCTCAAGCGCGTTACCATTTCTACCGGGGTAAATCCAGAAAACCGTGCGCTGATTTTATAAAAATGCTGCGGGGAAATACCCACCTGTTCTGCCATTTCCATGACCGTCCAATTATGTGACAGATTGGCGTTGACAACGTCCCATAACCGGTACAGCCTCTGCTTCATTTCCTGTCGGCCGGGATTTTCCTCCATCTCCAGTTCCCGATCCAGGTTCAAAACGATCAGATCGGCATAGTGTCGGATGGCCTGGCGGGCCCGGTTATCGTTACGAAGAGTTTCAGCCAGAAACCCCTCCATTGCGGCCCGAATCTCGTTTTGAGTCAGTGAGGCCCGGATATGCGGTTTGCTCTCCCGTATATGTCGCCAGATATTACTGTCAACCAAGTAAAACCAGATCGCTTTCCATTCGGCCTCCTCCATGACATATTTGTGTGGATGACCGGCAGGCAAAATAATTACGGTTTCAGGTTCAATAGGAATACCTCGTTTGGGGGAATCCGCGATAAATAACGTCGCTTTACCTGCCAGCGAAAAGATTATCACATGAACCTCGGGTTTCTTACGATAGACCTCGCATTCCTCTTTCAAATGGCATAATGCCGCTAATATGATGTCCCGATCCTTGATTAGTTTGGCATCGATATGATTTAAATGCAACTGACGACGTTCGGATTTAGGCGAAACGATCAGATTGTCCGCATAGTATTGAAGACTTTTACCCATGTCCAATCCCATGTTCTATCGTTAATTCAATTGTCAATAAATTCCAATATCACCATTTAAAGCAAGATTAGCAAGAAAAAAATCTAAAATAATATAGATGGCCACGCATATGATATGACATCAAAATAAGAGTAACACACATTATATCCATTATTTTTAATCTTATTTGAGAGTATTAAACATTTTGTCATCAGTTTTAAATGGTTGATTTTAATTTATTTCACCACTTTTTCTTTAGCTCTTTTTCTTGTTACAAAGATTTGCGATGGTCCAGATATCGCTTTTTCCCCTTTTTAACTGGTTGCAAACAAAATTTGCGTTTTACATCATAAAATTTTTAAAATAAGAGTTTCAACCATTTTATTTCCTGATATTTGCAGATATACTTAAAGTTATGCTATTAATAGTTAATAGGGCCTGTGCAAACAGTTCGGCCAGATAGCTGGTATGTTCCATATTATTCAGGCGTAAGTGTGTCGACATGTTGAATGCAAAATTATTGGGGAATATTGCCATGAGAAAAGTGATTGTTTATCTGATCGTTGTTTTTTTACACTTCGCAAGCATGGCATCAGCTGACCTTGTAGGGCTTTGGCAATTCGATGAAGGTAGCGGAACAGAGGCTTATGATGCGTCCGGTTTCAATAACCACTTTGGATTATGGAACGCCCCAGATGGTTTGGTTAATGGTTCTTCGGCTCCCAGTACTATGCCCAGATGGATTTCCCACAGTAGTCATGGTACCGCTTTGGAATTTTGCACCATGTCGAACGGCTCCCTGCCCGACTCCAGTAATCAGAACTGGAATTACGCCTATCTAATCAGCGGAAGATCTGACAGCCTGAATAATCTGGGCACCCGCTGGACGATCACGTTATGGATCAACCAATATGTCAATGATCCGGCCATCAACATTGGCGGAGGCGGCGGTTACCAGCGAGTCATTTCCTGTCCCGCTTATGAAATCGAACTGGGAACAGCTAATGACCGGACTGACTATTTCTGGCCTTATTATCCAGATGGGAGTACCGGCACGTTTGATAAGGCCATCGGGGCAACTCAGTCATTAAAACAATGGTACCATATGGCGCTGGTTTACGATGGCGTTAATCTGATTAAATACATTAATGGTAGCCCCGTCTTTTCAACTCCAATCGCCAGTGAATTTCTCCCTGCCACCTGGGATAACTGGGAATATTTACGGTTGGCGCGTCAAACCGATCAAGCCAAAGATTACTTTATCGGCGCACTGGATGATGTCGCCATCTTTAACCAGGCGCTATCCCAAACTCAAATCCAGACGATCATGAGTGGTGATTTCAGCGGCCCCTGGACCAAAATATCGGTCGAAGATGATAGCCCCATCACCTACCTCTGGGATCCCTCGTTCATTATTCGATACAACAATGGACAGGTTGTCCTGGATTTTGACGAAAAAGCCCAGGGAAAATCTTCCTGGAACTGGCAGGTCAATGAACAGATCACCGATCCCAATAACAATGATCCCAATTTTTGGGGACTGGCAAATGCCGGACTCTGGGATGGCGATGCGACAAATATTGAATACGCCGGATACTGCACCATCGACGACACGATATCACAGGTCGCCCTGGGCCGACGCGCTTTTGCAGATATCCAGTATGAACTGAAAGCCCGGATCGGCGGAGAAAATGCCATTGGCAACATCGTTGGAGTTAAATTTTATCGTGTTGACCTGGAATCTCCCTATGGCAATGAGGTTCTGATTGCCGATCTACAAAAAAACATAACCGCGAATAAAACCTGGTTTGACGTCAGCACGCTCTATACCTCAACGGCGACGGACCACAACCAGAGATTCAAGGCGGTTTGTTATGTCCAACAGGGAACCGGACCGGGACGCGGGGAATCCTTTGGCTATTTCGATTTTGTCCGAATTGACCCGGTAGCCTTCATGACCTGCCAGGCCCGTATTGACTATAATTTTGGCAATAGCGGTCTGACGGGTGATCTGAATAACGATTGTCAGGTTGAATTAAACGATTATACCCTGCTCTCTGAACAATGGCAGACAATCTTTCCACCGGAACCGGATATCAAAAATGGAGAATTGCTGATCAATCCCGATTTTTACTATAATCTCGATCAGGTCCCCGGCAATGGCGATTTCACCGGAATGACGCCCTTCGGGTGGCAGTTCGTTCCGCCAACTGACGACCCGGCGGTTGCCGGCATCCAGAATGTCAGTCAATCTGGCGCTGCCGCTAACCAAGCCAGTCAACCCGCCGGCGGGTCGGTTGCCGCTTATATCGATGCCACGACTGATTTACAGCAGACCGTCACCGCGACACCAATCGAAAATGGAAAAACCTACAACTGTTCGGCAATGATTGCCGGGACCGGTGGTGCGTACCTGAGTATGCTGACAATGATCCTGGAATATGTAGATGATCCCGATAATCCAGGCATCGTAGTTCCGGTCGCCAGCTCTGAATACATCATGCCGGAATACTTGGTCTGGCGCGAAATATCAACCGAATTTACCGCCGATGCGGATGCCCATGGCAGGTTTCTACGATTACGTTTCGAGTTCGGCCCCAACCCATTCCCGGACTCTACCGCTGCTGGATATGGCGTGATTGGTAAAGCGTCTATAACGATCAGTCAACCATCTGCCTGTCGCAGAAACAATCTGCTGGTCAATGGTGATTTCGAAGATTATAGTTCGCTGTCGATGGGCACCAATAACAATGATGGCTGGCTCGACCTGTTCTCCTATGTCAACCATTTCACTATGAACAATATTCCCGGCTGGGACACCAGTTCCAATGCCGCTTATTATTTCGGCTTGCAATGTATGCTCTGGGCGCCCGCCCCGCAACCGGCTACCGGCAGGATTTCCGCCTGGTTTACCAATAAAATCGAACAGAAAATAACCGGCGAAACCATCCAGAACGGACAGACTTACTATCTTGATTTCCTTGCCTGTATTAATGGCTCACAATATGTATCGGGCACTAGTTGGCCCGCTAAAGATCCTAATATGGTAGTAGATATCTATTGGCTGACCTCGAGGCAAAACAAACCTCTCGCCGGGAACTTGATTGCGTCGCTCAAAGCTCCCATAGTCGGTCCCCTGGTAGGCAATCCCGATTACAACAATAGCCCATATACTCCTTGGCTGTCAGCGGAAACCAGTTTTACCGCCGACGCGACCATGGCAGGAAATTATTTCTATGTCAGCGCCCGCTGCGACGATCCCGCCGTACTTTACCCCACTTTTGAAGAAATTTACCTCAGTAAAGAACCCAGAACTCCAGTCGGGCCTTATACCTGTCAACAACAGATGGAAATCTCCGGTTTAACGATTAGCACCGACCTGAATAATGACTGTTCAGTCGACCTGGATGATCTCCTGTTGCTTGCAGCGCATTGGCTGACCTGTAACGATCCGGCGATTTGCCCGTAACGGACAATATGAAGGATCCCCGGTGTGTGTCCGGGGGTACTCTTAACTCTTTTGTACGGAGGTTAACAAGATGAAAGTGATATGGTTATTATTGGTGGCTGCTCTTTTAATTGGAACAACGGCTCAAGCCGATTTGCGCGCCTACTGGGCCTTTGACGAAGGTCAGGGCGATATTGCCTATGACGCTTCGGCCTATGGCAATCATGGCCAGCTGATCGCTGCCACGGAGGCTGGCAATCCTCCATCCCCTCTAAGCGGTACTACTTCGCCCGCCTGGACGACCGGAGTGAACAATGGCGCCCTGCTTTTTGGCACACCCAACGGCCAGAACTTCAATTATGTCGCCGCACTCAAAAGCGATTCTCTCAGGTATCTGGGGGCCAACTGGTCCGTGTCTACTTGGATCCGCCAGGATGAAGACAGCGTAGCAATGAATGTTGGAGACGGTGCAGGTTATCAAAGACTGATCTCCTGTCCGAATTATGAAATCGAACTGGGTGTTCCCGGTTGGAAACACGACTACTTCTGGCCCTACGGTACTTCGGAATTCCAATTGGATATCGGAACAACCGGACCCATGGACACCTGGTACCATTTTGCCCTGACTTACGATGGCGAAAACCTGACTCGCTATATCAACGGCGTGGGCAATTCCATCGCTATTGCGGATCAGGAAATAAACGATATATGGAAAGATGGCTGGGATACCGCCGTTTTCAAGATTGGTGGTCAGACCTGGCCTGATAAAGATTTCTTTATGGGCGCTCTGGACGACGTCGCCATCTGGGGAGATTGCTATCTCGACGCCGATGGTGTCGCTGCGCTTTATAATAATACGGCCACCCCGTTGACAGTAAGTGTTGTACCCGAACCGGCAACATTGACATTACTGGCGTTGGGCGGCAGCGTGCTACTGCGAAAAAAAAGTAGAAACTGATTTTATTAAATTAATTCCTTTCACCCGAAAAAGAGAAAATGTGTAGCTTGTTTGAATTTCAAACAAGTCAAAGGGGGCTTTTTGAGCGTCAATGGCTCATCTGGCTTCCCTATGTTATCCAGGAATATCCGCTAATAAATAGGGAGTGTTCTTATGCCAGTGTCTGATGACAGGCTGAAACGCGGTTTTACCTTAATTGAATTGCTGGTGGTAATCTCAATCATTGCGTTGCTGGTGGCGATCCTGATGCCGGCCCTGGGTAAAGCCAGGGAATCCGCCCGGCGTGTGGCCTGTCTGGCTCTGTTGAAATCCTACGGCATGGCCAACATCGCTTACTCAGCCAACAACAACGACTATTTTGTGCCCTTTTCTCAACCTCGTCCCTCTAAAACCTGGGATGAACGCTGGTGCGAAAACCTCGAATACCGTAAAATTATATCGGTTTCCAGTCGTGTCAAAATTGAAGATGGCGGTTGGAACGATGCGTTTTTGTATCCCGATGAACTGCGCTGCCCGGCCCAGAAAATCAGGGATCTCGATGAATATACCGCCGACATTCTGAGTAAAGAAGGCTGGAAAGTGGTTCAGAGCTATGGCCTGAATACCGAACAATGGCGTGGCAACGGCAACCTGAACGACGATGCCACCTGGTGGCCCCGGGGTACTTTTTACGGGCATCGAGCCAGTTCGATCAAACAGCCCGCCAGCGTCATGATGTTTATCGACAGTAATTACTATCAGGCTAAATACGTAAGATCCAATCCAGATTATTGGAATGGCTTAATCAGTGGTAATCCGGGCGGCGAAAGCATTACCCGTGGCAATATAGGCATGACCTGTTACCGCCACGCCGGAACCGCTTCTCTGGCATATTTCGACGGCCATTCCGATTTTCTACCGCCAGAAAAAGTTTGGGATCAAGACAACGCTCCACCCCCTTTCAATATTTCGCTTCGCCGTTATAACCTGCTTTGGGACACCAGTCGTCAAGGACTGCTGCCGTAATCCTGCCGCTCCTGTTTTGATTCAGGTTTCAGTCGACACATGCAGTCTTCTTCGATTCATTAACCCGTCATCAAGATCATAAGAGAGAAAGACAACCATGAAATCAGGCGCCTGTTCAGTATTCGTAACACTATTGTTTTTTTGCTTGTCATGCAGCCATTCCCAATCCGCTCAGACCCGATCCAGCTATTACGCCCATAGTGTCCGTCAAGATGAACAAGGGGTCATTGCCCCCTGGCATCCTGGTCAAAACGGCCCGCTGGATACCCGTCTGCGTATAGCGGTTGAAACCATGAAACGTTATCCCTGGGTTGATGACAAAAAAGCGGTTATGGCCGCGCCCGATTTTATTTACAACTCCCATTGGAGCATTGAATCCGACGGCACTATCCTGATACCCTCAACCAATGACTGGATGTGCGGCGATCTCAGTCAGCGGGCTTGGAGTATTATCAAAGGCCTTACTGCCTATTACCAATACAGTGGTGACCCTATCGCGTTTCTTTATATCCCGCTCACTGCCGATTATATTCTTGATTACGCCCAGACCAGCGAGGATCACGACTGGCCGCGGTTCCCCATCGCCACTCCGACCAGCGGCAAGGCCTATGGCAAATGTATCCAGGAGGCCCGTACCCAACTTGATCTCTGCGCGATCGTCGGTACTGAAATTCTCAGGGCCTATAAATTGACCGGCAACGAACGTTATCTCGAATCCGCTCAACATTGGGGCGATGTCTTTGCCGAAAAATGCAATCTGGATCCCTCTATGCCGCCCTGGAACCGTTATTCCCATCCGGAAGTCGTCGGCTGGTCCGATGAACTGACCGGCAGTACGACCCTGATCCTGGAATTCCTCGACAAACTTATTCGAATGGGTTACACCGGCAAAGAACGCCAGATTCTGAAAGCGCGCGACGCGGGCCGGCGTTATATTCGCGAGATCCTCCTGCCCGAATGGCTCCAAAACGACTCTTGGGGCCGCAATTACTGGGATTGGGACAATCCCGTAATCTGCGGGATAGTCTCCATGTGCGGCGATTATATTATGAAAAATCCCCAGGCTTTTCCCAACTGGCAAACCGATTTACGCAATATCCTGACGCTTATTTTTAATCGCAACGGCGCCGATCCTTACTCGGTGGGCGATGTCTATCATGGGGCCTGGGCGTTCCCTGAATCCCTGACCTGCTGCGGTACCTCACTGTCCTACAACCAGTATACCGCCGGCCCCACTCTGCTGCGCTTCGGAGTCCTGGCCAGTAACGACCGCATCCTCGAAATCGGGCGGCGCATGATGATTATGGCAACCTACGACAGCCACGAAAACGGTGTGGTCTGGGATGGCATCTTCGGCGACGCTGTCGCCACCAAGGAATGGTCCAATCTGGCCCATCCCTGGCCCCTCTGCCAGGTCATGGAAGCCCTGGCTTGGACACCGGAACTGTTCGGACCCAAAAATGAAAATCATATCATGCGCAGCACGTCCGTTGTCAACCATGTGGTATACCTGCAGAACCGGATCGAATACACCACCTTCGACGCGCCCGAAAAAACCATTGATATCCTGCGACTATCCTTCCTGCCGGATTCAATCACTGCCGATACCAAGCCACTGCCGGAACTGGCAACCCTCAACCGCAATGGGTACACCATCAAACCGCTGCCCGGCTCTGATTATCTCATCACCATTCGACATGACCGGGCCACCCGTATCATCGTCATCGGATCAAACGATCCTCAGGAACAGATCGACGATTCAACTCTGAATTTTAACAAAGAGTGGAAAGCAACAACTGATACCGGCGCCCTGAACAATGAGCTTCATATCACATCCCGAAAAGATGCGGCCCTGGAGTTCAACTTCACCGGAAATCAGATCCGGGTTTTCGGCCGCGTTGGACCTGATGGCGGTCTGGCCGATGTCTATCTGGACGGTCAGAAACAATCCACCTTGATTGATTGCTGGAATCCACAATTCCGCAACCGGCAATTGCTGTATTTTAAAAATGGACTGGATAACAGCGAACACACCTTAAAGATGATTGTCCGGGGTCAGGGCAACCTGATCTCTAGCGGTGAAACAATCGCCATCGATTATCTCCAGACATCCCAGGCGCTGGCCGAACCCGATTTCGGTCAGGGTTCCGGTCCCACCGGCCATCAACGTATGATATTTGGATACCCGCTCCGTCAGGACTATATCGATTCTAAAGGTAACGCCTGGCGGCCGGCCACTGAGTGGATCATTCGTAGCGGCTATGGCAATGATACCGTGGAAAAGGCCTGGTGGACACAACGCCGCAGTATGTATATCGGCAATACTCCCGATCCCGAAATCTATCGATACGGCGCTCACGGTCCGGATTTCTGGGTAAACCTGACCGTAGGCCCCGGTGATTATTATGTGACTCTCAAGTTCGCCGATACCCCCCTGCATCCCTTCCTGGAACGGGATAAAGACAATCAGCGTCTCTCGCATGCCGTCAACGTCAAAATCAATGACAAGGCCGTCATCGAAAAAATGAATATCCCCGATGCGGCGGGTGGCATTTTCCGGGCGATAGATAAGACTTTTACCGATATCAATCCTCAAAACGGCATAATCAATATCCACCTGACCGGGGTCGATGATAAAGAAGCCATCCTTCAAGGCCTCGAACTCGGCCCCATGTCAGCGTTCAGCCCGGGCCATTGACACCATGAACGAAAAAGAACGATTCCAGGCAATCTGTCGGGGCCAACAGGTGGATTATATTCCCCTGATCGGTTTGCCGGGCGCGTCCGGCCTGTCCTTTGGCGGAGCTTGGGGCCAGATCTACCAACGTTTGCTGGACACCGGTATGCCCAAACACGTCAAAGGCTGGAATTATCAAACCCAATGGGATCCGATCGCCGCTCAATCCTGGTCAGATTACTGGGGCACTCTCACCCCGTTAACCATCGATTTCTGGCCCTGCGATCCCTGTCCAGGCATTCAGTCAAAAAAAACATATCGAGATGGGTATGAGATCATCGAATACAATACCGGCGCCATAACTCGTCAAATTCTTGATGGCGACAATGCCTATTCCATGCCCGAGTTTGCTGTTTATCATGTGCGAGATCGCGCCAGTTGGGAATTCTATCGTGATGTGAACACACCCGGACAGCTTTGGCCCTCTGAAATAATTGATCAGGTCTGTAGCCCCTATGATCATCGCGACATACCCCTGTTCATCTCACTGCTATCCACCTGGGGAGCAATCCGCGACCTGATGGGACCGGAGACTGCCTGTACCCTCTTATACGACGATCCGGAACTGGCCCACGATATCATTCAGTGGCAGGCCAATCTGCGTAGAAAATACCTCTTTCCACTGGTCGAACGCCTCAAGCCCGAAATACTCAAAATCGGTGAAGATTGCTGCTATAATCATGGCATGATGATCGCTCCACAACATTTTCTGGACTTTTGCGGTGACTCTTATCGTGAAATTGTTCAATTAGCCCATCATCTTGATTGCGATTGTTTAGTCGTGGATACGGATGGCAATGTCATGGAGTTCGTTCCCTTACTCCATCAACTGGGCGTCAATGGCATTTATCCAGTGGAAGCCAAATCCAACAACGATCTGATGTTGCTGCGGCAACAATTTCCTGATTTCATATTCTTCGGTTGGGTCGAAAAAGAAGTCGTCAACGAGGGCAACGATTCGCTGATTAACTTCGAAATCAATGTTAAAGTCACTCCCCTGCTCGCCACTGGCCGCTATTTTCCCAACCTGGACCATTCGCTTCAGCCGATGTGCACCTTCCGGAACCTATGCCAACTTCAAAAAAAACTGCACACCGTAACCCGTAATCCACGAGGAACTTTTTATAACGACATTAATTGACAATGCCTAATGTAAATTCTGGAACTCGTATGAACACAAAAATTAATTTCTATGCCGGTTGTTTTATCATACTATCTTTGACGGCAATGCTTATCGCTGATCGTTGCTATATTCCCACTGTCGACGATAACTGGTGGCAAGTCGCTTCAACTCCTGAACTGGAACGCTACCAGAGCGATAAACAACAGCCGGTTGATTTTGCTCTCTGGCAGGCGGCCGACGGCTCCTGGCAGATCTGGTCCTGCATCCGTTTTACTAATCTGGGCGGCCATACCCGGCTATTCTACCGCTGGGAGGGCCGGAAACTGACCGATAAAGGCTGGGCTCCCAGGGGGATCGTCATGGAAGCTAATCCCCAACTGGGTGAACCACTAGGCGGCCTGCAAGCGCCTCATGTCATTAAAACCCAGGGCCGTTACTGGATGATCTATGGCGACTGGGATAACATCCGGCTGGCAACCAGTAACGATGGTAAAAAGTTTACCCGCCTGACCGACGCCGGTGTCATTTTCAGCGAAGGCCCCAATGTCAACAATCGCGATCCGATGCTGCTGTTCACGCAGGATAAATGGCATTGTTATTATACCGCCTTTCCCGCGCGTCATGGCTATGTCTTCTGCCGCACCTCTGATAACCTGCTGAACTGGTCCGATTCCTTTATCGTCAGTTACGGCGGCAAGGCCGGCAACAATCCCTATTCCTGTGAATGCCCGCATGTCGTCGAACTCATGCCCGACAGCTATTTCCTTTTCCGCACCCAGTATTACGGCCCAGGCGCGCAAACCACCATCTACCAGTCCGGCAATCCCCTGCATTTCGGGATCGATAATGATTCCGGCTATGTCTGCCAGCTCAATCTCTGCGCCCCGGAAATTGTTAAACTCGATGACAAATATTACATCGCCGCCCTCAATCCCAATCTGGATGGCATCAGGATCACCCGCTTGCATTGGAAATGTTACGATCAGCCCGTCTTCGACTTCGATAATCCGGATCATCGTTCGCATTGGCAGCTTAAATCAGGTAACCTGAACGCCATTTTCACGAACTCTATTCGCACCTGGTTTCACCCTCGAACCGAATATTTTATCGCTACTGCAGAAACCGAACCCGATACGTTCGATGACAGCTTGACCGGACAGATCGAAAGCCCGGTTTTTTACCTGACCCGTCCGCACTGCCTGCTTTACCTTTCTGGTGGCCAGGATACAGAGCGTCTCCAAATTAAAATAATCGATGGCAATAATGGGACAGTCTATTTTAAAACCACTGGAAATAACAGCAACCAGCTTGAACCGGTTCAAATCGATTGCCAGGCTTTTCTGGCACGCCCTTTGATCCTCCTGGTGATCGATCAGTCTTCAGACCCCTGGGGCCACATCAATCTCGGCGGAATCTACCAGGCCAACCCAGAAAGAGACCTGTAAAAAAGACCGATACATTTGAGTATATTGCTCCTTATAGTGCAAAAATTCATCGGCAGCTAAATAAGTGACCCTACGACAGTTTGTTTTCAGAAAATCAGCCGAAATGGAGCTTAAACTCCTGGCTTATAGCTTTTCGGTGTCAAATTAGTGTCAATCGTCACTGGTAACTCACTTGTTTCTCACTTGAATAATAAGGGTTCTTCCGAAAAATGAGTAGTTAATGTTGCAAAAAGAGAGACATGACTTTACTGTTTGAGGAAAAAAATAAAACCTCATATTAGGAGCTAAAGTCATGTCCACAAGTATGTTGTATCATACTTTTGGTGTTCGAGGTGTTCAATACCAAAAGACAGAATATTTTTGCGGGCAAGAGCGTGATTCACGGCATCTTGCCGGCGGATAGTCTGCGTTGCCCTTGTTGTAACTCCCGTAATTTCATTTACTTCGGTCACAAGGCCCGGAGGTTTGCCATGGTACCCGCCGGTCTGCGTCAAATGGAGTTGCTTGTCACTATTCCCCGATTGAAATGTCTGGCGTGCGGGGCCATTCGTCAGCCTCATCTGCCATTTGCCGACCCCAAGAAGCATTACACCCATGCGTTGGAACGGTATGTCATCGATTTATGTCAGGCGGCTTCCCTGCAAGAGGTGGCCCGACGGACCGGCTTAAGCTGGGATACCATCAAATCGATTCATAAGTCCTGGCTAGGTCGACGGTACCGAAAGATTTCCCTGAAAAAGGTTCGTTATCTGGGGATTGACGAATTGTATCTGGGCAGGAAAAGCAAATACATCTCGCTGGTAACCGACCTGGAAAGCGGACAAATCTTGCATATCGGCCAGGGCAAAGGCCAAGAGGCCCTGGTGGGATTCTGGGGGCGTGTCCGACGCAGCCGGGCGGTGATTGCCGCGGTGGCTACCGATATGGCCAGTGGTTTTATGACCAGTGTCCTGAAAGAACTGCCGCAAGCCAAACTGGTGCTGGACCATTTTCATCTGGTCAAATGGTTTAACGACAAACTGACCAGTTTACGCCGGGATTTGTACCGGGAGGCCGATACCATGGGCAAAGCGGTACTTAAAGGCAGCCGCTGGCTGCTGCTCAAAGCGCCGGAGAACCTTAAATCCCATGCCGATAGCGCCAAAGATGAACGGCACCGGTTGCAGGAGGCTCTGCAACTCAACCAGCCGCTGGCCACCGCCTATTACATGAAAGAACGGCTCCGTCTCCTTTTTGATGCGATCACGGCTCCGCTGGCTGAACAGGAACTTAAACGCTGGATCAGCCAGGCGCAAACCAGCGGGATTCGGATCCTGCTGGATGCCGCCAAACAACTGCAACTCTGGAAACCCTTCCTGCTCAATTGGTATGACCATCCCATCAGCACCAGCAAAGTCGAAGTCAATAACCGTAAAATCGGCCTCCTGCAACGAATGGCTCATGGCTACCGCGATCAGGAATACTTCTATCTCCGGATCCATCATATCCATAACCAAAACTACTCATTAACCGGATGAGCCAAAATAAGGTTGTTATGTACCTGAATATCAAAAAAAGGCGTCAAAATTTCGCCTTAACATATTATTATCAACATACTTACAAATAGAATGCCAGCCTGTCGATCCGAAGGTTGCGAGTTCGAGCCTCGTCGGCCTCGTTTTGTAAAGCCTTGATTTCTAGTAACTTACAAATAAAGGCTTTTTCTTTTACTGCCCGAAATACCCCTGCGGTGTCAAAATGGTGTCAATCGGTCAAAGTGGTATTTTCGGCCAATTCCTCAACCGCTCGACCGGCACTTTCAAAATCCTCCGGGCGAATGGTCAGATTCTTATCCATTCAGGATTGGCCAACAGAATGCCTTTGTTCGGTTGCTCCTGTTGTTCAATCAAGACTTCTTCCTGGGTTTTGAGATACTCAATCGCCTGATAGAACTCCCCTCTTTATTGATGCAGTAGGCAATATATGTCGCAAGGGTGATCCATATCTTCTGTTTCATAGTCCCCCAAGTCTATCAATTCAGGAAAAAACCACAATCATGTTCGACCGAACATTCTTTAAGTGTCTGATTTCAATGAGATTATGGAATGTTAATTTTTGTACCCTAAGGGACTAAAAGAAAAGGGGCCTCTGAAATTGCTTTAGAGGCCCTATACATTAGGAGCAATTATCTCCAGACCGTATCGAGCCACTGCGTGGCCAGTATCTTTAAATCGCTCATGTCCACCTTACAATTCTGATCGATATCACCCGCGTAGTTCATGCCGTGTTCATGGAGATAACGGCAAGGATTTATAACGCCAAACGGCTGTGTGAATGCGACACCACTCGAGCCGATTATTTCCGCGCGGATATAATTCTGGACGCTGGAACTGGCATCAATCCTGATCTCATCCCCGATCTCCACCACCTTCCCCCGCGAGATCCAGTCAATACGTTCGTAATCCGAAGCATGAATATGGATATGGCCGGTTAAAACGTCTACATCAATTGAATGGATCGTCGGACCGGACTTGCCGACCTCATACGCATAGCCAAAATAGAAACTGCCGTTTTCCATAGCAGTACGAACCCCCTGTTCGTTGGGGTCAGACAAAAGGAATATCTCATACCCATATCCCCGGTGACTCGGGGAATGTGAATCATCATTAGAGAAACCCCAAACCGGGCGGTCTGGCATGGTCAATGTCAAAATGGCATCCCAGACCGGCCGGTGCGCGTCCATATGCGTGATATGATTATAGACCTCCATACCGACCAGTTGGGTGTACTGTTTAAATAAATTCGCGTATACTTCCGACGTCCAGGTCATACCGGCCGGCAGACCTTGCGTTCCCAGATAATGATTGGTATATACCGGATGGGCCAGAACCGCCAACCCACCCTGGTTGCCAATTCCGATGATAGCTTGTTCACATAATGTCTCGCTCGGATTGCCATAATCACAAAAATAACTCAAGGTATGATGGGGTCTGCTTATCTCATTTCCCTCGATTGCTATCATGTCAAGCGCCACGGGATCGCGGCCATAATCCGTCCAGGGCCAGGTCGGCGTTGACGGCGAACTGGTATCGTGATCGGTAATCGCCAGGATGTTGTAGCCTAATGAATGGTAAACATCGATAACGGTAGCTGGATCGTCACTGCCATCACTCATGGTGGTATGGGTATGCATATTGGCTTTGTACTGCCCGGCTGTACCCCAGTCGACCTCGGCATACGGGTTCGTCATGGAGAACTCAGGATATTCCGGCAACTCATCCGCCCGCTTAAACCAGTCGGATTCAACACTGGCAAAATCCCTGCTATCGACTATTCCATTTCTATCCAGATCCGCCGATAACATCTGCCACGCCAGGACAGGATACGATGCTGCCAGCATACTCCAGTCATTCTCCATATCCCATCCCGCCCCAAGAAACGTATCAATTTGCCGCATCTGCGCCGTACTGACGCCAATACCGCCGCTGCTGACGGTCAGAAGGGAATTCTCCTTATCCCAGAAACTGTCCGTCATCAATACGGTTTCATCCCAGGATAAATCAGCCGATAGCTCCTCCTGATCAAATCTCCAGTAATCCAGCAGACCCGCTTCACTGCCCGCCAGTACCGCATTCATATCAGCCTGAATATCCCCATGGGTGCGAGCATAGTTCCAGATACGCACATCAGCCAATTGTCCATTCATAGCTGTCGTACCCGTACGGGAATCGCGCCCGAGATAGTGCGGAATACTCGCGCTCAGGTCATTTCCAATATTTGCATAGGAACCCACCAGCGCTCCGTTCACAAAGACCCGAAACAGACCGGCAGCCTTATCTCTTTGAAATGCGATATGTTGCCAGGTATTGGTGGTTATCATACCTGCATTCGTCAGATAGTTGGGATTGCCGCCATTCCAGTAGATCCTCAACCGGCCATCGGTATACTTTTCAAAATTCGTTTGAATGGCCCCTGCCAGGCTGTAATCTCCCAGTAGAACATCCCGGCCGCTATCGTTAAAATAAGCCCACATCTCTATCGTAAAGGAACCGCCAAAAATGGGGAGCGGCTTGCTTAAAATAACACAATCTGAGTCACCGTTAAATGTCATGGCGGAAGAAAAAGACTGATCGATAACAGGAGTTGGTGAGGCGCCGTTGATGGCGCCATCATTTTTGCCCGGTCCTAAATCCGGTACAACCGAAAGCGAACAATAGCCATGGTTCCCACCGGCGGTACTGTCATGAGCAACCGCCCCGGTTCCTTCATCCAGTTTCCAGTACCCTGCCAAACCCGGTTCATTGCCAGACAGTGGCTGATACCGGTCGGCCCGGATTTCAGTTTCCGTCCTCACTGTATTCCAGATCCGGACATCGCTCATCCTGCCATTCAGGGCCGTCGAGCCGGTCCGGCTATCACGCCCCAGATAATGCGGAATTGACGCCGCCAGATCAACGCCGGCATCGTCAAATGTACTGACCAGCTTCCCATCGACGAAAATCCGGAACACATTGGCATCTTTGTCTCTTTGAAATGCAAGATGCTCCCATCGCCCCGTCCCGACAACATCCGCATCGGTATAATAATTCAAAGCCCCATTATTCCAGTATATCCGTAATTGCCCACTGGTATACCGTTCAAAATTGGTATTGATAGCGCCTGACAGGCTATAATCACCCAGCAAAATACCCCTGCCGTCATCATTAAAATAAGCCCACATCTCAATTGTAAAGGAACTGTTAAAAATCGATAGCGGCTTGGATAGCGCAATGTAGTCGGCATCCCCATCAAACATCACTGCTTTGCGACTGGAAACCGGACTGCAACCCATCAAACCGCCAACCTCCGTTCCCGTACCGACAATCTGACCGGTTGAATAAGTCTGAGAAATAGTGTCCGGGGCCATATTATACCCGGCCAGCCCCCCTACATGATTCACCCCGGTAACGTCTGCTATTGAAAATGATTGGCGAATGGCGCCGGCGCTGCTGCCGACCAATCCACCGCTATGATCCCCCGTCCCGACAACTGCTCCGGTTGAAAAACACTGAACAATGGAACTTCCTGCCAGCGTACTCCCCGCCAAAACTCCGACATTCTGTCTGCCCCCTATATCTGCATCGACCATCCCCAGCTCTGTTACAATACCCCCATCACCAATCTGACCAAACAATCCTACTTGATCCCCTTCACTGTTAATGGTCAGATTTCTGATGATAAACCCCCCGCCATTAAAAACTCCCGTAAAGGGCACACTGTCGGCAGCGATCACGGCCTGATCATAAGTTGTTCCGGAAAGGTCCTATATCATTCACCAGATGATAATGTCCGCTTAAGTTATTGTTGATATTTTCCAGATTCTGCCCGTGTACTAACCGGATTCGACTCATCAGTCGCACCGGCTAATGCGGCAACGCACGCACCCAAAATAATAAAAATATACAAAACTGATTTCATTGCTTCTCTCACAATCGATGATGACAGTCATTTAAAGAACAATCCACCTATTAAAGGAATTTTCAAGTCTTGCTGCAAGAGAGTAACCAAATTCTAACACACAACCTTGCAAATTAACAAAAACACTAACACTGCGTTCACTTGGTATCAGAGTCAACACAATATTATTCATATCACATTACTGGTAAACTTTCGCACATTTTGTAACCATCTAAACGGCTTTTTGCCAGGTTTTTCTACTAAGAACTCAAATTTTTATCATGAACGGCAGTATTTCCGAACATGCATTTTATTCGTTCGCGCCAAAGTTCCCGGCGCAGGCCGGTCAGCACGTCGGTAAAGCTGGGTGTTGTTTTCTGGCAATACCAGGGCGGCACCCAAAAGGTTCGCTTGGATTCTTTCTGTTGCAGATACCACAGCCAGGCCGTCGAGTAGAGCCACAGGCTCAACCCCGCGGCTCGTTCCGGCTCTTTGCGTTGATAGGTTTGTGGCTGCTGGCCACCCAGGTACTGCTTGACGAACTGAAAGGTGTCTTCGATGGCCCAGCGGTCGGCGTAAATCCCGATCACTTCGCCAGGTTTCATCGTTACATCGGTGGTAAAGAAAAAGTCATCCTTCTCTTTGCCTTCCGGATCGCGGCTGATAACCAACAACACCGGCTGCTGGCTGACCCGATACCACAACACTTGCCCGGGCGTATGCCACATTTATTGAGGCCAAGTTCAGTTGATCTAGCCCAAGTTCCACTGTAGAAAATTATTTCAAAAATAAATTTTGGTAGAGGCTTGCTTTTTGAGTCGTAAAGCGGGATTGGGATTGTACTGACCATAAACAAACCTTATAAATCGCTATTAAACCCGTTGTAGTGAAGACCTTAACCCTTGTTTCGGGGGGTTGGAGATTTACAATGGCGGTATGTTTATTCGACCCTGTCATAAAAAGAAGAATGGCAAAAAGCACGCATACTGGATGCTGGTGGAATCATATCGTACCGCACGGGGTCCGCGTCAGCGGGTGGTGGCTTATCTGGGCCAGAGACCGAAGCAGAACGGTTGGGGATGAACAGGCGGCCCGGGGAAACCCTCGTTCTTCGTTCCGGCAACCGGGCTTATTCGATACCCATGCTCCGCCCCGGGCCGCAGTGGGTGGAGGTGGATACCGCCGGGATTCGGGTGGAGAACGAACTGGCCTTTGGCGGTCCCTGGCTGGCCCTGCAACTGATTCATCTGCTGGAACTCGATAAGGTTCTGGAGGAAATCATGCCGCCGGGCCGGGAGGAGATCCCCTGGTCCCGGATGGCTCAGGTGATGGCCATCTGCCGGTTATGTAACCCCTCCAGCGAACTGCATATCGCCGAGCATTATTATCGCACCACCGCCTTGCCGGAGTTGATGGGCGTCCCGGCGGACAAGGTCTATGATGAGCGGCTTTACCGGGCGCTGGATGAGTTGCTGCCCCATAAACAAGCCTTGGAAACCCACCTCAAGAACCGGCTGGGCACCCTCTTTGATCTGAAATATGATTTACTGCTCTACGATGTGACCAGCACCTATTTTGAAGGCCAGTGTCCGGGCAATCCGATGGCGCAGCGGGGGTATTCCCGCGACCAGCGACCGGACTACAAACAGGTGTGCATTGGCCTGGTCGTCTCCCGGGACGGCATGCCGCTGGGCTATGAAGTGTTCGAGGGTAACCGCCATGATGTCAAGACCTGGCAGGAGATCGTCACCACCCTGGAGGCCCGTTATGGCCAAGCCGACCGGATCTGGTGCGGCGACCGGGGACATGCTCAGCCAGGCGAATATCGAATTTATGCGGTCTGATCAGCGAAAGTATATCATTGGCGCTTCGAAAAACACCCTGAAACGATTCGAACGGGAGTTGCTGGAAGACAACTGGCAGGGAGGTGCATGCCGGCCTGGAGGTCAAGCGGTGCCTTCGCCGGAGGCGGCCGATGAGCTTTTTATCCTGTGCCGCAGCCCGGGACCGGCGGGAGAAGGAAAAGGCGATGCACCAGCGGTCTTGAACAGCGAATTGAAACCGCCCTGGAAAAGCTCAGGGCCAGTTGTGAACAACGGCGTCATAAGAAAGAAACCCTCGACCGCCGGGTGGGCCGTCTCCTGGCCCGGAACAACCGGGCGGCCGGATTGTTTAGCGTCGAGGTAACCGAAACGCAGGGATGTGCCACGGTCCGCTGGAGCAAAAATGAGTCCTGGCGGGCCTGGGCCGAGTTGAACGAAGGGTGTTATCTGCTGCGGACCAATGTCACCGACTGGACCGCCGATGAATTATGGCGGGCCTATATCCAGTTGACCGAAGCGGAGGCTGCCTTCCGGATTCATAAGAGCGATTTGAAAATCCGGCCTGTCTGGCATCAGAAACGGGACCGGGTGCTGACCCATATCCTGGTCTGCTTCCTGGCCTATACGCTGTGGCAAACCCTGGCGGCGCTGACCTGCCGGGCTGGTCTGGGGGATGAACCCCGCCGTATCTTCGACGAACTGGGCACAATCAGCCTGGTCGATGTGATATTACCCACCCGCAACGGCCCATCTATCCGCCGGCGCTGTGGCCGCCGACCCACCGATCATCAGGCGATTTTGCTGGAGCGGCTGGGCCTGGACCTGCCCTGCCAGATGGAAAATTAAAAGTCATGTAGTGAAGACTTTCGGCCCTGGCGGGGTCAAAAACACGGTTTTTACCCCCTAACTGTGGAACTTGGGCTAGGCAACGGATCTCTCAGGATTTACGATGGTAATAGGGTTTAGCGGTGGTTGGGGCAAACGCTGCCATATCGGCTGCTGGTTCCTGTGCGGAATAATATCTACAAACCGTTCGTTTCAAAAAGTATCAAAGTGTCATTATCACCTGAACAATACCATTCACTGCAATTTTCTGGCTTTCTGTAAGCTTTTCCCATTCCTCTGCAAGTGTCATAAAATGTTTGTCGGATAACAGGCATTGGGCAAGCTTTTGGACACGCTCAATCTCGTTATTATCGTAACATTTTGTATTGTAGTCGTTTATCAAAATTCCGCTATGGTCTTTTAATCCCTAATATTATCAGAACGGAACGGACCACTAACCCATCCTAAAATCAACCAATGTGAGCATTCATTTTATTCCCCATTAATCTTAGCCAACAACTTGGCCACTTTTACAGCCTCTTTGACTTCATCCAATAGATAAATATCTGTCGTATCTGTCTTCGTGTGTCCAAGTAATACTTTGGCCGCCTCTTTACCTAAACTAGCTCTAGTTTCAGTGGCTACACTTCGACGTAAATCATAAGGTGTAAACACCTCAACTTCAGCCCGCATACAACCACGTTTACAAGCAATCCTAAGCGCACTAGGTGAATACTTCTCACCCGGCTTTATCATCGGATGTTCCCTTTTATTTGTTCCAGGCCGATTACCATATTTTAAGGGCGTTTTTCGCCCTTGATGCTTTTCCTCCAAAATTTCATCAACTGCCACTTTTGGACTAAAGATGTAATCCTTAGAATCATAATTGGTGATTCGCCGCTTCAATATATCCTGAGATTTTCTGGTCAAAGGAATAACTTTAACTCGCTCCATATGTGTAGTTTTATGTTTGCCATATGGAGTTATATCCCGTCCCGGAATATAGAGCCAACACTCTTCATCCTCAATCAAGATATCATACGGCCGCATTTCGCAGACTTCATAGGGCCTCATTGCTGTATGCCAGATCAATTGAAGCATATCTGAGATTGTAGCATTCACCGCCCCACTAACCTTAAAGAACTCATCGTAAGTAACCCGAGCCCGTTTTGGCTTATCATAGACCTCCCCTTGACCAAGGCGTACAGGCCTGACTTCTTCCAGACTCTGCACAACTTCGTAACTGACTACTCTTCGGCCCAAACCCCATCGCCATATTTTACGAATATACTTTATCGTATCATTAATAGCACCCCGCGTATATTTCTTCTCTTTGTCTCCGGTCTTATATTTGTATTGACTTAACGCTTTCTGTACTTTTTTCAACTCGTCTGGTCCAAAATCATTTACTGGCCAATCATGATAAGGTTCAAGAAATCGTTTTATTCGATTAATTCTATAGATATCAACAGCCTTACTGGCACGAGATCCCTTTTCATTCTCACTTGCCCACTGTAGATATCTTTCGAGAAAATCCTCCACTGTTGTAAATGTTGTCGGATTAATTACCTGCTCAACAGCTTCATAGGGGCTCTCAAAAGAAAGCATTTTCTGAGGCTGCTTCTGGTATAAATCAATCCATTTTGCAAAAATTGCATAAACTTCCGGTTCCGGCCTATCATTAACATGCCCAAAACTAATCGTTGTTCGGTTCCCTTTCGGAGTGTATATTTTCGACGTATAATAAGAACCATCGATCCGAAGCTTAGGTGCTTTTCTTTTTCCTGCCATGGTTTTCTCCCTGTTTAAAAGGTTCATAAGTCTTTTAGACATTATTTAGACAGAATGCAAGAAAAAACAGGAAAATAGAATAATTTATAGTAAGTTTCAATTATCTATAATACGCTATTAATTGATATTAAGCCAATGTTTCCAGATATTTATATACATTGCACAATTATATTCGCTTGTTTTAAAATTACTTAGAACCAATAAGTTCCATTAATCGACAAGCTGGGGGTCACTGGTTCAAGTCCAGTATCGCCCATTCATAAATCAAAGAAAGCCAAGAAGTTATAATACCTCTTGGCTTTCTTTTTTTTATTTTATATAAAAAGTTTGTATCGCAAATATTGAAAGAGCTTTTTATAAACCTGCGAAACTTCAAAAAAATCCCATAAACGACCATGAAAGGACACTAATCAAGGCTGTTTTGAGCCGGAGCCTTATTTGGATATCGGGGATCACGGGGATCTATAGGCGGTTCGCGAACTGACCATACCGTCAGGATTATTAATAAATTGTACTTTGCGGGAGCGAGTAAGAGACACAACGCATTGTGTCTATACCTGGACGGAATAAATTGGAAAAACGACGGTAAGGAGGTGTGCCCATACACAAGGTAAGGTTTGGATTGGTGGAGAATTGCTGGGAGGTGATTGTCGTTGTACGTGAAAGAATCTTAACCAGAAATGGTTGAGCTACTTGTCAGACATCGGGCTGAATCTGTGGTTGCCAGCAGGTCCCATATCCTGCGCAGAACAGGCTGATAACTGTTGTTCGCGGGCAGCCCGTTCGATGGTGCCGTCTGGAGGAATTATGAGTAGCCGGGATTGAGAATCACTTCCCATATACCGTTAAGGTGATCGTTTTGTCTATCCTTAAGCCATGATTTTGATGCCTTAGTGGGTGGTATTCATGCCCTATTATACTCAGAGGCCACACTCTAATAATTGTATGTTACTATGATTCAAAGTATTATGATTGTTTTTTTGGATATCCGGAGGTCATTCATACCGATACCCTTTCTATAAGCCGGGACATCTAGCACCAGAATGAATATGTGAACACTCATAATAATTAAATTCTTTTTTATGCCTACCTTGCTAAATACAAAAATTATTTTGAGACCGATTTAAGTACCCTTCCTAACTGGCAGATAACTCTTTACAGGGCAGAAAAGAGAGAAACTTCAGAAAGGTGTATCGATGGTTAGAAGACTCATTTCTATCGTTGTCGTCAGTGTTATTGAAACTGCCATTATTTCTTTAATCCTGTTTGAAGGGGATATTCAACTCAAATGGTTATTCATTTTACCTGTGCTATTATTATCCAAAGCCATCAACTTCTGGTCAGGAAAACAGCATCAGAGCAATAACACTTATTACAATGAACTGGAAATGAATGTCAACGTTCTGAACAACGCTTTCGAATACTTTATCAAAATGACCGATAACACGATCAACGCGCTGAACAATATTTCTCAGAATATGATAGAACAGAGAGAGGTCTCTAATACCAGTTCCGCGGCAGTAACAGAAATGGTTGCCAGTATTGAATCGATCAGCAATCGTATGGAAGAACAAACCCGAATTGTCAATCATTTTGCCGATAGCACCCAACAGATGGTCCTGGCGATTACTGAAGCCAGTCAGCAAGCCGCCAATTCAGATATCATCGCGGGCGAACTCAACGATTCAGCACGTTCGGGATCGGTTATCGTATCTGAAACCGTTACCTCGATCAATTCCGTGGTGGAATCATCCAAAGAGATTAATCAAGCGATTGAAATCATATCCGAGATTTCAGAACAAACCAAGCTGCTGGCCCTGAATGCCACGATTGAAGCGGCCCGGGCCGGTGAGTTTGGCAAGGGTTTCGCCATCGTAGCGGACGAAGTCAAAAATCTGGCCAATCAAAGCGCGGACAACGTGCAACATATCACTCAATCTGTTGAGCATGTCCTAAAAGATGTCGAACTATCCGTAGCCAGCGCCTCCAAAGCGATTAACGCGTTTTCATCGATTGAAGATCTGACAACCAAAATGAAAGATTTTACCCAGCAGATTTCTCAAAACATGACCTCTCAGGCGGCAGCGGCAGAAGAATTCAACACACTGACCAAGAACCTGATGACCATTAATGATGAGTTACGAGAAAGTCTGAATGCGCAATCCATCGCCAATCAGGAAATCAAGCAGGCGATTCAAAATCTGGTTCGAATCAGTGAGAACATCGACAAAGACACCCATCGAACCTGTCAGGAGAAGTTCCGAATCATCGACGGTGTCAATAAACTAGGACGAGTCACCGTTCGAGCCAAACGACTGCTGGGCTGCCTTCACCATTGACCAGAAAGGAAATAATTCATGAGCGCTGAATGCCAATTTATTCAGGAATTCGACAACCTTAAGATGCTGCAATATGTCAACAATGAAACATCGGTGCTGCACTGTCATCATTATGCCACGCTTTTTACCAAATTAGCATTTGACCTGGACAACCTTAACGGAACCGTCCTGCTGCGGGAAGCCATGGAAGAATCCAGCTTCCTGGTATTACAGAAATACATGATCTCCAACAACATTACCGATCCGGAAGATAAAATCGCTATTGCCACGCAATACTTCGGTTTGATTGGTCTGGGACAATTGGAATTAACCTGTTTTGGGCGTAAGGGCGGCAACGCGGTTATGTCCCATTCACACCTCGATGAAGGGTGGTTAAAAAAATGGAACAGGCATAATCAACCGGTCAACTTTATCGGACAAGGCTATCTGCAAGGGGCCTTTTCCGTTATCTATAATGAACCAATCGGCAGCTATGAGGTCGAGGAAACACGCAGCATCGTTATGGGACACAAACAATCAGAATTCACTCTTAATTTAAAGGGAGAATGAGCAATGGCTATCGATCGCAAAAAAGCAATTCATGACCTTTCTCAAATAAAAGTCCAAGGCAACCAGGAAGGCCTGATTCCGGCGTTTGGGGTGCTGGTGCAATTTCTACCCGCTTATTTCTGGAACACCTTTACAGAGAAAATATTGAAGGCTGCCGGCAGTAAATATTACGAGGAGGCAGAAACCGGGTTGGAAAGGGCCGCGGCAGAATGCGGCTATCACACCGGATATGGCATTGTCAACTCCGAGGAGTTCCAGTCGATAGTCGGTCCCATGATTACCAACGTTCCGGAAGATGTATTACATGGCGCTTTCGCCGTTTTCACGGCCTGGGGATGGGCCAATTCAGAAATCGTCGAATTGCAACCGAACCAGAAAATGGTGGTCAGGGCTTATAACTATTATGAGTCTGAAATCACGGACACGTTTCAAGTGAAGAAACCGTGCGCCTATATGATTCGCGGCGTTTGCCGGGCTTTTATGGATATTGCGTATGGCCAGGCTTATCCAGAGGGCCTGGGGACTTTCAAGTGCACCCAGACCAAAGGCATTGAAATGGGCGATTCCTACGGAGAATTTATTATCACCCGCGCATGATAACGCTACAGACGATCGTCGCTATTCATGATCTATTTTAATAATGCCGCCACCAGCTACCCCAAACCAGAAGTCGTTCTGCAAGCGGTTCAACAGACGATCTGTTCGTTTCCATCTCATGCCGGGCGCGCAGGGGTCGAACAATATGATCGAGATCCGGTCCGGTCTTGCCGTGAGGCTTTAACCCGGCTACTGGGCGCCGAGCATTCGTCTGACATCATCCTGACACCAGGCGCCACGTATGCCCTTAATCTTGTCATGCTGGGGTCACTGGGGCCCGGGGATCATGTTGTCACAACCGCCATCGAACACAACTCCGTCTACCGGCCGCTTAACCATCTCAAGCTTGAGCGGGGAATCGATATCACTATCGTTCCATGCGATCAACTGGGTTTTGTATCTCCGGAAGCCATTGGTGACGCCCTGACGCCAACGACCAGGATGGTAGTGGTCAATCACTGCAGTAATGTTACCGGCGCTATTCAGGATATCGAAGCCATCGGTCATCTCGTCAAAGATCATCCAGCCTGCCTGGTCGTGGACGCATCGCAATCCGCCGGATCAATACCCATTCATATCCGAGACATTCCTGTTGATGCGCTGGTTTTTGCCGGGCACAAAAATCTCTTCGGTTATCAGGGAACCGGAGGGTTATATCTGGCGGATACTTTTCAACCGGCGCCCCTCATTACCGGAGGCACCGGCACGCGCAGTGATTATCAATTGCAACCGATCGAACGCCCGGCCAGGTATGAAGCGGGCACGTTGAATGGCCCGGGATTTTCATCCCTGGGCGCCGGGGTAACTTTCTGCCGGCAAAACAGCCCTTCATCTATCCAGCAGCATAAGACTCAACTGATCAAGCCTCTCTTGGAGTTTCTGCTTGATGAACCACGGGTGACATTGTACCGCAGTCGGCTTACCGAAGATTCAGACCATTTCGATGCCATTGTCAGTTTTAACATCAAAGGGATTCCGGCTGAAGAATGCGGATTTATACTGGAACATTCGTTTGGTATCATTTGCAGGACCGGACTGCACTGCGCGCCCCTGATCCATTCCTATCTAGGCAGTTCGAGTGGCGGAACCGTGCGGATCAGCTGCTCGTTTTTGAATCATGCTTCAGAAATACAAACTCTAATCGATGCACTGAAACAAATGATCCACGCTCTCTGACCACGTTGAATACCTGAAATGAAATAATATGAATATTGTCCAGACAAAACCGGTTGAAGACTGCTTTGACGGCACCATTATGCAAGAGATATTACTGGATGAGCCAATCCATAAAGCATTTATCCTGTTCTGGGCATCCGAAGGTAATCTGGATTACTATCCGGACTTCGCCCGACCATTTTTTAAGGTTCATGTTAAAAACTGTTATTTTCTCAAAGGGATCGAAGGCAACAGGTCGCTCCGTATTATTTCCTATAAACAAGATCCAGCCCGTAATCTCCAACTTTTTAAGGAAGCGTTTTGCCGGGCGCAAAATGCCATTTCATCACAAACGATATCCGGTTAAAACGCTAATGACATGTTTTTCGGTCAGGTGTGTCTGGTCACGTTGTATCAGCATAATTACCGCAGACATAATCACGGGTTTGAGTTGTTATTCCCAGCCGGGAACTCGATGGCATAACTTTTCATTTTACGATAAAGAGTGCTGGGATCGATATCGAGTTCGCGGGCGGCCAGTGAGCGTTTGCCGTTGTGGCGGCGGAGGGATTCGGTGATCAGGTGTTTTTCCATCGCGCGTAATGACATGGGGTGCAGGTCGCCGGTCGGATTTTGATCGGATCCGCGCAGTTCGGGAGGCAGATGCCGGGTCTGGATGAAACCACTCTGGCACAAGACGAATCCCTGTTCGATAATATTTTCCAGTTCCCGGATATTGCCGGGGAAATCATGATTCATTAAAATGGCCAGGACTTCATTGGAAACGCCGACTATATCTTTATTGTGGAGGTGGCGGAATTTATCCACCAAATGATCCACCAGCATGGGGATATCCTCCCGACGCCGGCAGAGGGGTGGTAGTTTTAGCGCAACCACGCGAATGCGATAATAGAGGTCATCCCGGAACTTGCCTTTGCGGACCAGATGGTACAGATTTTTATTGGTAGCGGCAATAACGCGTACATCCACGGGAATGGTTTGGGTCGCCCCCAGCGGTTCGATTTCGCGTTCCTGCAATACGCGCAGTAATCTGACTTGCATGGCCGGCGAAATATCACCGATCTCATCCAGAAAGATCGTGCCGTGTTGGGCCAGCAGAAACCGCCCCGGTTTATCCTTGCGGGCATCGGTAAAGGCGCCCGCTTTATAACCGAATAATTCGCTTTCGAGTAAAGAATCGGGTAAGGCGGCACAATTGACCGCCACAAACCGGCCCGACTTGCGCGGGGACAGGTTGTGCAGGGCGCGGGCAAAAAGCTCTTTACCGGTTCCACTGGCCCCTTCAATCAGTACCGTGCTGGAACTTTCGGCCACTTGCGGCAGGATTTCAAACAGCTTTCGCATTTCCGGACTGCGACCCAGAATATCTTCACAGGAATATTGGGCATGTAATTCCTTCTGCAATTGCTCAACCTGACTCAGGTCCTGAAAGGTCTCTACCCCACCAATCACACGGCCCTGCGGATCTTTTAACAGAGCAGTGGACAACCGTATGGGGATTCGTTTGCCATGAATATCGATGACATGGGCGAGGGCATTGATAACCGGTTTGCCGGATGCCATGGTTTGTTTCAGCGCGCAGGATTTCTCACAGAGACTCGCATGAAAGACATCCCAGCATAATTTGCCATAGGCATCCGACCGGGCTATGCCGGTAATCCGCTCGGCGGCTTTATTAAACGTCGTAATGCGCCAGTCGCTGTCCACCGTAAATACCCCTTCGTTGATGGAGTCGAGCATGACAGCGGCGTATTGATTAACAGGCAAGGAATTCAAGATAAGCCTTTCGATTATAAAAAGTATGGCATTCTGCAACTATAATATAGCCTAATAATTGCAATTTGCAATTTATAAAACTGGCAAATCGCAAGCATTCACACCTTATCTTATTGTATTTAAATATTTTACATCAACACAAATCATCTGGCACAAAAAATGCATTAAGATAAATATGAAAGTTGCTTTACCACAATGGCAGAACCGGCTTTCGCCGGTATTTGATGAAGCCGCCACCATGTTACTGGTGGATGTTGAAGAAAACCAGGAAACGCAACGGCAATCGCTGGCACTGGATACAAAGGATTATTGGGGCCGGGCCGTTGTCTTATCCGGACAGGGGGTTGATCTGGTGATATGCGGCGCGATCTCGCAACTGCATGAAGCGGCGTTACGCTCCAATCAAATTGAGATTCTGGCGAATCGCTGCGGTCTTATCGAATCGATTGTAACAGCCTATCTGACTGGAGAAATCAACGCCCCGGGCTTTTTTATGCCGGGTTGCCAACAACCGGATAGTAACGATCCAAACTGCGGGAAAGAGAATAACAAGCCAACCAACCGCAATGGGTGAGATTGCGGATAGATATACGATATCAACAAATGAAAATTCGATTATTGAAAGGACTTGATTATGCCAGGCGGCGATGGAACCGGCCCTATGGGTATGGGGCCTATGACTGGACGAGCAGCCGGATTCTGTGCGGGTTTTGACTCTCCCGGATATGCTCATGGAATGTTTCTTGTTGGATCTGGTTTTGCGCGACGCGGGCGCGGCAGGGGTCGCATGATGGGCCCGGGCGGCCGGGGACGGCTGGGCGCCGCCTACCGCTATGGCGCCGGTTGGGGCTATGGATTGCCTTATAGAGAGAGGCCGACTGTCGAGCAGGAAACCGAAGCGCTGAATGAGCAACTCCAATTTCATGAAGAAGCCATTCATGAGATCAAACAGCGAATCAGTGAACTGGAAAAGAGCAGCGCCCAATAACTCCGCTTAGCGGCCCAGATCTACCCAATGAGCAAGGTATGGCCTGACTCACAGGGATGTTATATTACCATTAAATTGAAAGAGAATCGATTGATTATCAACACACTAAACCAGCAGGACCTTCAACTGGTCGATCTACGCCAACAGGTTCATCCGGGTTGCATTGTCTGTTCCCCGGATAATCTGAGCGGTCTAAAGATGGATTATCGCGTCACCGGCGAGAAGGAAGTTTCGGCCCAGTTTCAATTTGACCGGAATTACCAGGGATACGGCAATCGACTGCACGGCGGGGTGATCTCCGCCATCCTGGACGGCGCCATGGCGAACTGCCTATTCGCACAGAATTGTGTCGCCGTTACCGCCGATCTGCATATTCGCTTTCGTCATCCAATATTGACGGGCCACTATGGACAGGTGCGCGCCTGGATCGTGCGCGAAACCCCTCCGATTTATGTGGTCGAAGCAGAAATTATTCAAGACGATCAGCTTCGAGTGGTGGCGACCGGCAAATTTATGAAATTGAACCATCCCATTGAAGGAACTACAACCGATGAGTGAACGAACCACCCCACACCTGACAAACGGGAGATGGTTATGAGAAACAATGTGTTTGGACCGGTCCCATCCCGTCGCCTCGGGCGCTCCCTGGGGGTTGACCTGGTTCCCTATAAAACCTGTTCCTACGATTGTGTGTATTGCCAACTGGGCCGCACCACCCTTAAGACAACCCGGCAACATACCTGGTTTCCGCTGGAAGAGATTATTCGGGAGGTCCGTCGTCAATTAGCCACCTGTCCAGATTATATCACCTTATCAGGATCAGGAGAACCGACACTCTATACGCCCATACATGATCTGATTGACCGACTCAAAGATCTGACCGATATTCCCATAGCAGTCTTAACGAATGGTTCTTTGCTGTGGCTGCCCCAGGTAAGACAGCATCTGACGCATGCCGACCTGGTCATTCCCTCTCTGGATGCCGGTGATCCAGAGATGTTCCACCTCATCAACCGTCCCATTGAAACGATTCCATTCTGGCGGATGCTTGACGGTCTGAGGGCATTTCGACAGGATTACCAGGGTAAGATCTGGCTGGAAGTTATGATACTGGATCACATCAATACAACACCGCGAGCGCTGGATAATCTGTCACGTTACATTGGAATCATTGCCCCGGACAAGCTTCAATTGAATACCGTGGTGCGGCCCCCCGCTGAAAAATCGGCCAAAGCGGTTTCGGCCGGGCGGCTGGATGAGATTGCGGCTCAACTGTATCCGGCAACAGAGGTTATCGCCGACTTTCACGGTGTCCATCATCAGCCTGATCTTATCGCACACCGGGATGATATCACTGAATTATTGAGGCGGCGGCCTTGTTCCGTTGCCGACATTGCCAATGGTTTAGGCCTGCATCTCAATGAAGCGTTAAAATATCTGGAAGAACTGATCACAAGCGGCGAGGTCTATTCAGAAACTATAAATGACAAAGCATTTTACCTGACATACGCTGACAACTGAGTCTTGAAACAAATCATTCAAGAGAAGGCGCTCCGATGAAAATGATCGATTGGCTGTTGGGCCGGAAAACCGTTTATGAAAAGGATGTCCATGGTATTCAGGATGCCTTAGCTATGATCGATGATTTTCCAGATGCCGTTTTTACCCTTGAAGATCGTTCCAGTATTTACCGGTTCCTTTCTCATCAGCGGGTCAAAGAATATCTTCATAACCAATTGCCGGATTACTACGACTATGAAACCCATATTCGGATCGTGATCAACCGCAAGAACCTTAAAAAACTTCATCTCAGGCTGAAGGGACATATTGGTTTATCTACAGAATTACAACGATATAATCCCATGGATTTGACCGTCAGAATAAAGACGATGTAAGCATTCATTCCAATTTAATTGATCATCAGCGAAACTATTGGGGCGGGAGAATGAAAAAGCCGGTCTTTTAAGGAGCCGGCCAGTGTTTGATTGGGGGTTATAATGTGGTTGGTTATTGTGGGATGACAGGATTGGCGCCCCAGGATTTGTTGGGGGTTGGGCCCATGGTGAATTCGAGGGTGCCGCCGTTTTTGAGTTCGGCGTAGGGCAGGAACGGGCTGGCCCAGTCTTTGCCGTTGAGTTTGACGGACTGGACGTAGAGGTTGGATTCGGAGAGGTTTTCGGCGGTCATGGTGAAGGTTTTTCCGTTGGAGAGCCGCATGGCGATTTTCTTCATCTGGGGCGCGCCGATAACGTAATAGTCGCTGGCCGGGGCGACGGGATAGAAGCCCATGCAGGTAAACATGTACCAGGCGGACATCTGGCCGCAGTCATCGTTGCCGGTGAGCGATTGGGGCTGGTTGCCGTATTGGGTCTTGACGACGGTATGGAGCAACTGCTGGGCTTTCCAGGGTTGGCCGGCGTAGCAATAGAGGTAGATAATGTGGTGGCTGGGTTCGTTGCCGTGCCAATATTCGCCAATGCGGCCGTAGATATCATCGACACCAGAATCGCTGTTTTCGGATGCGGCGAGCTGGAACAAGGTGTCAAGCTTTTTGAGGAAGGCCTCTTTGCCGCCCATCAGCCGGATCAGGCCGGGGACATCGTGCGGGACGTACCAGCTGTACTGCCAGCTGGTGCCTTCGGTGATATCGCCGCCCTGGACGAAGCCCTGGGGATCGAAGGGTGTGCGCCAGTTGCCCTGGGAATCGCGGCCGCGCATAAAACCGGTTTCGTTGTCCCAGATGTTTTTATAATGGCCGGCGCGTTTCATAAAGTAGGTGTAATCTTCGGTTTTGCCGAGGGCTTTGGCCATCTGCGCGATAGTGTAATCATCATAGGCATATTCGAGGGTCTTGGAGACCGATTCGTTTTCGTGATCGAAGGGAACCCAGCCGAGTCGGGCGTATTCAGCCACGGAATCGTAATGGGGGTTCATGGCGGTAGTCTTGATGGCCTGGTAGGCGCGTTCGGGATCGAAGCCTTTGACGCCCTTGAGATAGCCGTCGGCAATCACGGGAACGGAGTGGTAACCGATCATGCACCAGGTTTCGTTGCCTTGCAGCTCCCAGACGGGCAGGAGGTGGTCCACGCTCTGGTCATAGTGGGCGAGCATGGAGTTGATCATATCGGAATCACGTCTGGCCTGGACCAGGGCAAAGAGTGGATGGGTGGCGCGGTAGGTGTCCCAGAGGGAGAAGATGGTATACTTGGTAAAGCCATCGGCAGTATGGATGTTCTGGTCGAATCCGCGATACTGGCCGTTGACATCCTGATGGGTGTTAGGCATGAGGAAGGCGTGATAGAGCGCGGTATAGAAGGTCTCTTTTTCGGTCTGGGTGCCTTCGATAGTCATGCAGGCGAGTTCTTTGTCCCAGAGCTTACAGGTGTCGGCGACGACTTTTTCAAAGTTCCAGCCGGGGATTTCGGCGTCGAGGTTTTCCAGGGCGTTGGCGGCGCTGACGGTGGAGACGGCCACTTTGACCTGAATGACCTCGCCGGCTCTGGTTTTGTATTTGGCCAGGAACTGCAGGTTGGTGCCGGCGGCTTCCTTGCAACTGCGGAAGCGGTAATTGGCGTGGCTGTCATAGAAGACGCGCTTGCCGTTGCTGTAGATGACACCTTCGTCGAAGGGACGGGAGTAGCGCGCGGCATAATAAAGATGGCGTTCTTTGGCCCAGCCGTTGATCAGGTGGTAACCGGTCACAGTGGCGTCGTCTTCAATGCGGACATGGGACTGGGCGGCTTTCCAGCGGCCGCCGCTGAGGACGTGGGCCAGATCGGTCATGATGGAGGCTTCATCGCTGGCCGGGAAGGTGAAACGCAGAATACCGGCGTGGACGGTAGCGGCCAGTTCGGTGGTGACGCCGGATTTCTGGAGTTTGACTTTGTAGTAGCCGGCTGAGGCAACTTCGTCATCGTGGGAATAAGGGGATTGATAGCCCTGGTCGGGCTGGTCTTTAGTACCGCTGACGAGTTCGGGCGTGCCGACCTGGGGCATGAAGAGAAAATCACCCAGGTCAGGGATACCGGTACCGGAAAGGTGGGTCAGGCTGAAGCCCAGTATAGTGGGATCAGAGTATTCGTAGCCGGAGGCGGTGGCCCAGAGGACTTTGTCAGTATCGGGACTGAGCTGAATCATGCCGAATGGGGCCGAGGGGCCGGGATAGACGTTGCCTTCGCCTTTGGTGCCGATGATCGGGCGAATATACTGGGACAGGCCGGGGGTATTTGGGCCGGTTGAGGAAGCAGACTGGAACTGCTGACAGGAGATGGTGGTGAGGGCCAGCGCGATTATGAGAACGGATTCAAGCATGGGGCGTAACTGTAAGTAACTGGATTTCATGGCATTAACTCCTTTGAGGCATATGGTTTAAATGGTTTGCAAGGCATTAACTATACTTGCTGAAAGGGGATATGCAAGGGAAAACACATGGATAATTTTCATCGGTTACGCGTAGCAGATAGAAAGTGAGAGCCAGACCAAACAGAGATTAAAATAACCCAATATTTTCTTTTGGACAAACAGCTGTCTGTTTGATATATTATAAAAAATGGTCTTTGATTGGATTTATTATATAACTATCGATAAAAAAATAGTTTCGAAGGAGCTGTCAATGTCTGAACATGATGACCATTCAGAACTCAACCAATTGCATGCTTTTAAAAAAGTAGATAGTCATCCCGTTTCTAAAGATTATACCCGGCGAAATTTTATCATTACCCTGGGTGTTGGATCGGTGGGATCAATAGTCGGATATTTTGCATTTACCAGGCCCCCTTCAGATGAGATGCATTCCGGAAACCCTGCTTTAGAAAAACCCTGCTATCCGCAACTCAAGACAGATGTGCATGTTTCTAACGATAAATCTGATCTGGTTGTCAAGCAAGAAAATGATGCCGACTCCTCGTTGTGTGTCGTCAATAAACTGGGGGCGGAAGTCATTCAACTGTTAGATGGCCGACACACGGTGGAGGATATCGCCAGATTAACAGCCCGTTCGCATGGATTGACATTGCACTCTCGGTTTTGTGCACAAATCGCCTATTTCATATCTCAACTCGGTGCGATGGGATTTCTGGCAGAGCCCTTTTATGCCTGTATTGTCGATAATTATACAGAAAGCTACAGTTAATGATTATGTCCCCAAGAGAAAACAATGATTTGTTTTTAATTCCCCGTTCTGGAGATGACTATTATTTATACGCCCCCCTTCTGCGGAGTGTTGCCGTAATTAATCGCGCCGCGGCGAGAATTGTGTCGGCGTATTTAAATAACAATGGATCAGAATTGTCCCCGGAGGCTTCCGCCATCATCGACCAGCTCAGACAAGAGGGAATCATCGATCCCCCCACCCTGCACAGTCCCCGATTTCCGGAACAAGGTGAATTCAGTCCACATGAGGTCACTCTATTTCCCACCTCGCGGTGCAACCTTCGCTGCCGATATTGTTACGCGAACGCCGGAACCCGATTTTTAGAAATGCCTTTTGAGATCGGAAAAGCCGCCATCGACTTTGTCGCAAGAAATGCGGCCCGGCTGGGAAGCAAAAATTTTTCCGTAGGCTATCATGGAGGGGGCGAACCCACCCAGGCCTGGGATTTTATTCAACAATCCGTAACATATGCCTGTGAGGTTGCCGCCCAAAAAGGGCTTGATGTGAACCTGTTCGCGGCTACCAATGGTTTACTTTCCAAAGAGCAACGGGAATTTATCGCCCGGCATTTTTCCACGGTCAACATCTCCCTGGACGGCCCCCAGGACATCCATGACTATAATCGCCCCAAAACGGACGGCAACGGTTCTTACGCTGAAATAGCCGAGACCCTGAAATATTTTGACGAGGCCGGCTTTTTCTATGGCATTCGAACGACGATTACCCGGTCAACCGTTACGCGAATGGTGGAAATCGTCGAAAAGCTGCGCGATCAATTTCAGTTTGCCTATTTGCAGATGGAGCCCGTTTTCCTTTGCGGCCGATGCGCCATCAGCGGCGAGTCGCCCCCCCCGGACGATATTTTTATTGAGCATTTCATGAAAGCTTATGAACGCGGACGGGAACTGGGGGTCGATGTGAATTACAGCGGCGCAAGACTCGATGTCATCACAAGTAAATTTTGCGCCGCCTCAGGAGATGGCTTCACGATCCTTCCCGAAGGCATTGTCACTTCCTGTTATGAAGTAATGGACTGTGCCGATCCTCGAGCCGGGATTTTTCATTACGGGCGATACGATCAAGCGAAATCGATGTTTTGCTTTGACCATAACCGAATTGAAGCGCTGCGAAGATTGTCGGTCGAGAACCACCCCTACTGTGCCGATTGCTTCTGTAAATGGCATTGCGCCGGGGATTGCCTTGCGAAAGTGTTTAAAAATCGAGATAATGACAGTCCGCACTGTGGCACTATCCGCTGCGACCTGAACAGAGCGTTAACCCGGTTGCAACTTGAACATTTAGTTAAAATCCGTTTATCCGAATCGGCTGAATGCCCAAAAGACAGGAATGAAACCCATGAGCGACAGGCCCAATGATCGTCCCAACTTAACTGACAGCAACGAGGATGACAATTCCATCCCCCAAATAACCATGATTATCAATGGCAAGGAATTTCCACGTCCAAGTCTAGACACGTTCTTTTCGGACACCTCCGGTCTCATCAACGAAGAACGCACTGAAACCGGGTGTTCCTGTCATCCCGTAGGCGCTGTCTACTGCTCATGCAATAAGGTATGTACCTGCGTTCCGGCCTGCAGTTGTGTGGGTCATGTGAGTTGTTCCTGCAACAGTCACCGGAGCGGAGGAGGGGGGTTATGGGTGTCGCTGCGCGCCGGTGCATTAAAGTAACAGTATCAAGTATTTGCAAAAAGGGATTGTCATGAATTATTTTAAAGCTGCGAAGCAAATTGCGTTATCTCTGCTCTTGATTCTGTCCGGGGGCGTTATTCTCATTGGCGGCGGATCATCCTGTTACGCCGACAACACAGAGGAATCTCAATTTGGAAACTATCAGTTTGGAGCGGATCCCCACGATTTTGTCAGCGCCGACAAAATGTATCTGACAGGCCCGCTCAAAGAATACGATGACATTGCGGGCGATTCGATCACGACGATCAATCAAATGGTCGTCAAAGGATTTACCTTCGAGTCCATTGGCGTCCGAAAGGAACTGTACAAGTTAAATCCATATCGAAAATGCGAACAAGTCCAGGATGCCGTAAAGGAATGGATTTCAATGGTTGAGGAGTATCAAGACCCCGGCGTGGAAAGTAATGAGGGCGCCACGTTTTATGAAGAGGGCAATACATTATACCGCAATGGCGATTTTGACGGGGCCATTGAAAAGTATACTCTCGCGTTACAGGCGAAGCCCTATCACTTTGACGCAAGGAACAATCTGGCCTTGTCCGAATTGCATCGAAACGAAGATCTTACGGCCCAGCTAAACCTTGAATGCCTGAGAAAACAAAACCCAGGTTATATCCCATCCTTAATCAATTTAACGGTGGTTTACGAAAGACTTCACCAGAGCGGCCAGGCAGAACTTATCGCCCGGGAAGCTTATGAAAAATGCCTCACCATGCCATCGGCCGCTTTTAACCTGGCCTGGTACAAACATGGAGCGGGTGATTTCCGCGAGGCCCGGAACCTGTTGATCCCATGGGTTGACAAGGATGTTCCCATTAAATACAAACAACTGATGCAAGCGTCCACTGTTCTTCCGGATATTTTACAAACCGGCCTCATCGGGCACTGGGGAGGTAGAGACACCACAGGGAATCGTGTGGTATTTATCATTATATTTGGGATTATCAGCCTGTTTCTCTGTATATTATTTATTAGAAGATCCAAGGTCTGGACTTTTATCGCCTGTGGCCTGTGCTATTCGATATTATATTTGATCAGCTGGGGCATTCCTGCCGGTTCAGGATGGATTATATTCGCCTCAACAACGTTATTCATAAGCATCTTCTACAGCGCGAACGCTAAACGCTGAATAACATTAGATGTTCCAATGATTGTTTAGATGAGATGTATGTGCGATCCAATTCCTAAAATGAGATGGGTTCTGATACGCCCGCAAAATTGTTCTCCCTATTATGATCCGGAAATTCAAGAACCGCTTGGAATAGAGTACCTGGCCTCCCTGATAGAATCGTCCGGCGGTCTTGTACTCATACTCGACAGTTCGCTGGATCGATTAACTGATGCGCGTTTAGCCCGTCGAGCCGCCTCGTTTGAACCCGATGTCATCGGTTTTTCCATTACAACCGCCCAGGAAATCCAGTCGGTCCTGACGATTTACGCTGAAATAAAAAAGCTTTCGGGCGATAAAAGCGTGCTCTGGCTGGCCGGTGGAAATTTTATTTCGACGGAACTGGATGCCGCCGACAAGATGCTGCCGTCCGATTTCTTACTGGCACAATTTGAGGGTGAAACGTTGGTTCAATCACTTTTGAATGACTGGACCGGACCAAAAAATCCGGGAGTCAAGCCTGACCCATCCAGAATATACCGCGGTCATGCAGTCCATGATCTTGATACGCTGCCTTTTCCCAAGCGGCCCTACGCAGAACAGATACTGGGGAGCGGCTGGGCTTTCAATCTTCAGGGTTCACGGGGTTGTTGCGGGGCCTGTATGTTTTGCTCTTCCCCGGGTATGTCCCTGAATTCATCCAATCGCTGGCGTGGACGATCCATTAAAAATATTGTGGACGAAATCGAAAACCTGAATCGGAACATGGGAGCACGGTCTTTTAATTTTATTGATGAAGATTTTCTGGGTAACAATCATCATTCAACCATTCGGGCCAGGGAATTCTCCGATGAGATATGTCAAAGACAGTTACAGATCTCCTTTGGGATTCAGGTCCGTCCGGATTCTTTGAATGAGGAGATTATTCACCTGTTAGCCCGGGCGGGTCTCACCTATGTCTTTATGGGATTGGAATCTGACGATCCGGCGGATCTCCGCAGATGGCACCGGCCCTATACCCAGAATCCATGGCCATTGGTTAATGAGATCAGGAAAAAAGGGGCTGAAATTCATGTCGGGGTCATGATGTTTCATTCTCACGCCACTTTGGAAGGAATCAAGCGCTTTGCCCTGAAACTCAAAGAATTTCATCTTCTGGAATATCGTTCCGCCAGAAACCGCATGGACGCCATGCCTGGATCGCAGTATTATATCGATGGAGTCAATTCAGGTCAGTATCATTCCTCGAATCCGGGACCTCAGCCTATCCCTTATATTCACTCAGAAATTGATTCCTTCCACCGTGATTTGCTGGATGCCATTAATCCCCTGGCCGCCCCCTCCATGCAGGCGGTTTGTGCTTTACCGCCTTTGCTCGCCAAGCGCCGTTTTGACGATCGATTTGCCCCTTCCCTTCTGAAACTTAAAGACATATTAAGTTATCTTGACCATGAAGTAGCCAGAAGTTTTTTTGAAGTTCTTTCGATGCACGAATCGGGCAACGCCAGTCATGCCGCAATCAACCCCATTCGCAACGACAACTACCACAAAGCCATCCAGGGGGCCCGAATGCTGGTCTCGGGAGGTTTTTTTCACTCGCTGGAAGAGCTGGTTGCGGCGATCAAGATGGAATCTGGAGAACTGACATCGCTTCGATAAATCCCAGAATAGTCGCCCCTATCTGTTCGGAAACGGAAGCCCTGCGGGTCATTGACGCCGGCGCGAATGAAGTCTATTTTGGCGTCATGCCTGATGCCTGGTGCGACAAATACGGAGATTCGGATACTATCAGTCGGCGTCAGGGAAGATCTTCGCACATTCGAAATTCAGAAGACCTTAGCCGCATTGCCCAGATCGGCAAAACCAGAGGAATTAACACCATCCTGACTCTGAACAGTCATTACTCCTCTCAGCAGGTCAACGCTATTATTGAATTGGCTCAGCAGTGGGAAGACGCGGGAGGCGGGGCAATGATTATTGCTGATGCCGGGTTGTTAATCACATTACAAAATTACTGCCGGAAGATTCATTATCATTTGTCTATTGTGGCCGCCCCCTTTAACAGCGCCGCCATAAACTATTTTGCCAATTTTGGTGTCAGCAGAGTCGTGTTGCCAAGGCACCTGAGTTTAAAGGAAATTGAAAGTATCATTAATCGAGGGCCTGATATCGAATATGAAATGCTGGTCATGAATCAGAAGTGCCAGTTCATCGATGGATTATGCAATTTCTACCATGGCGTACGGTTACCGGTTGACGCCCCCGTATTCATCGATAAAGTCATTACAGAAGGCCCGATTAAAACCGTATACTCGCCGGATCCCGGTTATGAAGGTCATGGCTGCCAGCTGGAATGGGAGACAGCGAACGGCAGGGTCTCTAATCTAACCCGAGACGATTTTTATAAACCGCATTGTGGCGCTTGTCGATTAAGGGAATTATGGAACGCCGGTGTCAGTCTTTTCAAAATCGCCGGCCGGGGTTATGACTCGGAAATAATATGCAGGTCGGCAAATTTCCTGAAAGAATCCATTCGTTTATGGAACACGATAAAGACTGATGATACTGTGTCGGAAAAATTAAAGAGGTTATATTTGGACACTTTCGGAGCGGCTTGTGAGCAGTCGAATTGTTATTACCAATAAGGCGAAAAGATTATTTTGAGTTGGACATGGAAAAAGCAATCTGGATAGATTGGTGGCAGGCCGAGAATTGCGATTTTAATTCTCACCGGGTCTATTTCGGCCACGAAACCTGTGAACGCCTCCTGCCATCCTGTGAGGTGGCGCTTGAACTCGGGAAATACCTGGTAAAAAATGGCATTGAGATTACTCTGGTCACGCCACCGTTAACCAATTCAGGATTGGATAGGGTCAGTGGATTAGTGAAAACGCTTGGGGAGATACAACAAAAATTTGAAGTCGTCTGTAACGATTGGGGACTTCTGGATGTATTGAGCCGCCTGGATGTTTGCGAGGTTGTCCTCGGTCGATGGCTGGCCGGCCAGCAAACTGATCCGCGCATCATGCGGTTCGACAACAGCATGTATCAGCATGCGACTCAACGAATTTTAACAAATTTTGATGGCGAGACCTGTCTGTTAAAGTATCGCCCCCCCACCGATGAACTTCGGCAACATTATCAATCCCTCAGTATCGACAAATCCGAGCTTGTGCAACATCTCGCTGAACGAAAGATATCCCGTTGCGAGTTAAGCAATACGGGACAGGGAATATCCATCAATCATATGGTTGACTGGTCCTTTACCTTGCATGTTCCCGAAGTTCCAATTGCCGTCACCCGCCGATGCCCGGGATATCCAGAGGACTTCAATCAATCGTCCGATTGTTCTCTTTCGAATTGCAGTCATGAGAAGATAACATGGCATAATCCCAACATTCCTGTTAAGGTATTCAGAAGGGACAACGCCATTTATTATGAATGGGAAATATTACCCTCCAACTTCTCTGAGCTGCCTATCAATCGAATCGTATCCCGAACAATTCATTGGTAGAAGCACTTCATCTGTCTGCGGGATATCTACTTCACGCTACCAGCCTCAATTGAACAGGCAAAATGTTTTCACTTATACTCTTCACCATAATTTGTCACTTCAGGGCAAACATGATTCCCGTTACAAGCTGTATCATTACCGTAGATTGTTGAATGCATTTGCATTTCATAAAAAAACAGAGTATACTTATGACAAGTAGTTTCATTTGCATATTTTAGAATAGAGTATTCATTAACGCACATTATAAGGGACCTGCCCGGTCATGAACAAACGGTGTTTTAAACAGGCCGGCAACGGATTTACGATCATTGAACTGCTCTGCATCATCGTGGTGATTATGCTGCTGGTGGCATTTCTCATGCCGTCATTGAATAAAGCGAGAAGCCAGTCAACTGCAGTCGTGTGTATGAGTTATCTGCACAGGTACGGGCAGGCGGGTTCAGTCTATCTGGATGATCAAAATCAGATGTTTCCGGAGGCACGGGGCTGGCTGTACCATGAGTCTTCGGTCAGCAAGGAGCATCCGATGGGTTGCCGCTGGCATGATATAGTGATGGCGCCCAATGGTGAGGTCATGGCGCAGACCGAGGGTTTTCGGGGTACGCTGTGGAGCTATTTTGACGGGGGTTATTACGGGCCGTGCCCGACCTTCCGTCGTTACGCGCCCAGCCGGGGGTGTTCCAATCCCGAGCATGTGAAATCGATCGATCTCAAGCCGCAAAACAGTTATACGATGAACGGGTACCTGGGCAGCGATCAGGCCGGCGGTGTGAGGCGGCTGTCGCAGGTACAAAAGACGGATGAAGTATTTTTCTTTGGTGAGGAAAACTCATGGCCAATATGGGGCCGGGCGAGGTCATCTTCGTTTATCAGTAAGGGATCGGTGTCCCTGAGCAGCGCAGGATTGGATGATACGGTATTGCAGATCAGCGCCGATGAGACACCGCAGGATTGTATCGCGACCTATCATGGAGTCAATAACGCGAAAAAGCTGGATTATGGCTGGGGGAACGTGGTCATGCTGGATGGGCATGTGGAGAGGATCGAATATGAAGATCAGATACGCGGTAACAGCAGGAGCGATAATCCGCTGGGTAACCTGAAATGGGCGTGGGCGGATAAGGAAACGGAACCGCCGGGAATAGATGAAAATCAATATCGAACGAGGTAAAACACATGGATACCCCTGATACCCCTGAACAGAAATTGCCGGAAGATACCAGCTTTGAGAAAGCATTGATTGATGGCCTCCAAGGTAATATACCAGTGGAAGAAATATTCCCGGCAGCCACAGGAAATAAACCGTATCAGGACCTGACCTGGAAGGCTTTTTTTAACCTGACCGGGGGTAGCCTGTTTTACTGCCTGAGCGCGGTGTTTATTACGTACGGGATCGTTAACATGCTGGGGCCAATTCTGTCGTCCGGTCAGACACTGCGGGAGGCGCTGCCGTGCCTGTTAACACTGCATGGTTATGAGATCGCGCTGCTGGCGGTATTGATTTTGATTGTGGGAAAAAAGGTAGTGGATGACGCGATTTCGCTGATGGTCCTGATCGCGTTGTATCTGATCGGGACGAGTATCGCGGTGGGATCGATCGCGGAGAAGAATATGGCGAACGCGCTGACGGCCGGAATTGCCGGCGTGGCACTTGGCTTGATTAAGCTGGGGGTTCTGAAACGATGGGTACGGGTACCGTTTAACGCGGCGATGCTCACTGGATTGGGTTTAATTGTGGTAATTAATTACCTGGGGCCGGTCTGGTTAACGGATTCGCTGGCAAGTAACGCCGCCAAAGAGATGCAACGACGCGGGATCTGGATGGCGCTGTGGTATGGATTGCTGGCCGGCGGCGGATTGATGCTGCTGAGCGCGTTACAGTCAACGCCGAGAGCCCAATCGGACGAAAGTCGGCCGGCGTACCTGCAATCGCCGGCGATGGCGGTTCTCTTTGGATTGATACTGCTGGCGGCGGCGTGTGTTCACCAGTATTCAATGTCTTTTACTTTTACGCTGGAACGGACGATGGGCGATTATTGCCCCGCTATCACGCTAGGGTGCCTGTTACTGATTGAGGTTTTTCGGTTAAGTGGAAAACGGGCCGGCATGATCGAATTCATACTGGCTGGACTGCCGTTGGCCGCAATTTTAGTCGCAATCGATCAGAAATCGGTGGTAGTATCCGGGAAGGTCATGGTTGATCTGATTGCGTATCCGCCGGTATTTATCGCCCTGTCTGGATTGGCAGTCCTCTGGATCGCTTGGCGTCACCGGTTAAAGTATCTGAGCTATGTGGCATGTGCCTATGGGCTGGGAGTGATTTTGACAATGGGATTCCGGCCGGAAGCGCCCTACGCATTACATTATCATCCGGCGGCCTGGACCCTGGCGGCGGCATTGATGAGTTGGGGGCTGATTAAATGGCAGCCTTATTTCTGTCTGGCTAGTATCGGGGTGTTGTGTGTCGATTTTGGTTTCCTGGGAGGTTCCGGCAAGCTCTTATCAGCTTTGAATCTGGCACCGGTCAGCGGCCTGGCGGGATTTTTCGGGCTGGCGACTTTGATTCTGGGATTGATCTTTGGCGCGAAAATACACCGGGGATTCCGGATCGTGGCGGCGTGGTGTTTAACGCTTTGCCTGTACGATCTACTGCCAAACCAGGTGCATTTCAGCTATCTGATTGTGGTGTTACTAACGGCGGCGCTTGCATGGGCGATTTGGATAAGGCATCGAGACTGGCTCGTAGCGGGAACTCTGATGATCGCGCCGGGAGTACGGTTGTATATGCTGTCGCGACATATGGCACAGTGGCGATATGTGATACTGGGCTTTTTACTGCTGATCGCGGGCGCAGTGCTGAGTTTGATTAAACGGCCGAAAACTGATCAGAATAATACGCCCGAAGAAGAGGCTGCTACATAACAATAACAAACGAAAGATGATCTGCTAGAACTGGTCAAGCCAGGATTTGAGGCATTGGAAGAAGGGTTCGCGGGCGTGGCGTTCGAGCCAGGGGTAGTGGCCGCAGCGGGTCAGCTGGTGGTACTGGAGCTGAGGGATATGGGACAGGAGGCTGTCTCGGATCATAGAGCCGGGATGCGGGTCGTGGTCGCCGTGGATCATGAGGACCGGGCATGGAATAACACTGAAGGCGGCGGGATAGACGCCTCGGTCCTGCTGGTTGAGCATATCATTCCAGGCCTGGTCGAAGGCGCGGGCGCTGCACTGGATGGAACCGGGGTCACGATCATGTTCATATGCATAGATGGGCAGGATGGCACGGCCGAAATGGGACAAGCGGAGATCGGGGTCGGGCTGTTCGGCCTGGATCCGCTCGATTTCGGCCTGGATGGCCGGGGTTGTGCGGTTGGCAATCATCAGGTGCATGCGGGACCGGGCGCGTTTATCGAAACTGCCGCAGGCAACCAGGGCCAGGGCACGGGCAGACCGGGGATGGGCGGCAGCAAAGGCCAGGGCCAGCATGGCGCCCCAGGAATGGCCGACGAGGATGGGAGACTGAGAACAATGCTGCTGGATAAAATCGGCCAGATCGGCAATATGAGCGGCCACGGTGATGGGTTGGTTACTATCATCCGTGCGCTGAACGGGCTGGTGGATGCAACCGTAACCGGACAGGGATTCGGCGATGGGGCCGAGATAACCCCAGACGCCGGGGCCGCCGTGGAGCAGGATGATATCTGGTGTAGACTTTGACATTTATATGAATATAACCGCTATCAGAAGCATGAATGGCTTCAAATAAATTTTTCAGGGGATCAGAATTTTCGTTATCGTATCGGATGGCCCGTGGGGTTGGAGGAAGCCGGCGGGATCAATGGTAACTGGATCGATACAGAGCAGGCCGCGGTGCGCGTTATCTTTTTCCCAGCGGTATGAGAACCAGGGCCGGTGATCCGGGCCGGTGAAGACAGCCATGTGACCACCGAAGAAGACCTGGCCACGCGGATCTTTGTGCCAGGGGCCATCTAGTGAATCGGCATAAGCAACGCTGGCCCAGTAGCCCAGGTGTTCGGTGGTATTTTTCGAATCTCGATAGGGACCGGCATAGATCAGATAATAACGACCGTCACGCCGAAACAGCCAGGGGCCTTCGAGATAATCCGCTTCGGCATTAAAATGAATATCATCGTTTTTACAGGATACGATTTTCTGACGGGTGCCAGTTAACCGGACCTGGCCCTGATCAATTTTACTAAGATCTATGGGTTGGAGGAAAATGTCATAAGCGGGAATGACGGCATAGGTCCGGCCATCGGTATCGGCGAACAAAGAAGTATCGCAGCCCCCCCCTTCTATGTAGGTGATGTGTTGGTATGGGCCGGTGATCTGGTTGGCAACACTCACAAAGGCATAGCCGGCCGTACCCCATGAACCGGCGGGATTATATGGTTTTTTCAGCCAGTTGTCGGCAGTGAAAATCAGATAAAAGCGACCGCCGATTTTGTGAATTTCGGGCGCCCAGAAACGGTTTTTATAGGGGCAATCGTCGGGCAGTTCATCCGCTTTGACCAGCCAGTTAACAAAGGTCCAATGGGTGAGATCCCTGGACGCGTAGAGTTTGATACCGGGAGAACCACCCTGATCGGGAAGATGCAGGCGGTTTTCTTCCCGATTGGCAAATGGCCAGACTGTAAAGATCAGGTACCAGGTATCCCCTTCGCGAATGATACAGGGATCACGGATTTCTCGGCGGGTCTGGCCGCCCGCTTCATACTCGAAAGGAAGTGGATTGTGATAAGTAAAGATTTTGGATGTTGACTGAGCGGCGGAAGTCGGCTGAATGTTCCGCGATACGTCGGCGGCAAAGAGATTGGGTGTATTTGCCAATACAACGCACAGAAGCAGTATGGTGCGGGGAAATACCTGAAAGGAGATACTTAACATAGCTATTTCATATTGCCAGTAAGTGGAATCGTTACGGTCTTTTCACCACGGGAGGGCTGCCAGGCGCGCGGGCCATCTTCGGTCCAGATGATAGGATCAAGGCACATCTGGCGGGCAGTGCGCTGCGGGTTCCAGGAGTGATAGACGATGAAATAAGTCTGCCCGTCCGGGCCGAGAATCGTGCCATTGTGGCCGGGACCGATGAGTTTGCCGGGAATGCTGCTCAGGACACAGGCAGCCTCTTTGCTCCAGGGATCGGTATAGGGGCCGGTGATGGTATCGGAAACCCCACAGCCCACACCGTAGCCGGGGGTCTGCCAGTTGCCACCGGAATAGAAGCAGTAGTATTTGCCATTGCGATAGATGAGTGTCGGGCCTTCGACGGTGTACCAGGCGGGCCAGAGTTTATTGTAGAGGGTACGGTTACGTTCGTAGATCTGCCAGTCGGCGAAGGCGCGAATGACGGTGTGCATGGGGCCGGAGGTGGAGATCATGTCATCATTGAGCCTGACAACGGACAGCGCGGTGCCGGGCTTCTGATCGAAGAAATCGCGGGCAAAAAACAGATACCACTGACCGGTGACGGGGTCGTGGAAGGGATGGGCATCGATAGAGAACTCGAGCTCGGGAAAGAGCAGAACACCGGCATCCTGATAGGGTCCGGCAGGATGGTCAGCGACTGCCACGCGCATTTTAAGATCGCCGGCGTAGTAGAGGTAGAATTTGCCATCGCGTTCAGCGACCTCGGGCGCCCAGTATTCGGTAAGTTTGGGATCGGTCAGCGGCGGCAAGGCACCGGCAACGAACTCCCAGTGGGCCAGATCTTTTGAACGGAGAATAGGAAACTGGTTGCCATCGGGCGCCTTGCCGGTACCACAGGCATAATAGACTCCGCCAGTCTGCCAGACATGGGGATCGGCCAGATAGCCATCCCAGACGGGATTCTGCCAGGTAAGTTCGATGGATGGGCGCTTCGCGCAGGAAGGCAACAGACTTGATGTCGCTATTATCAGAACGATGAGAATTCGATTGGTAATGTTCATGATGGTTGTTTCCTTTCGATTGAGTTTATTTGATTATAACCGGACCGAAAGGAATCGCAACTGAAAATGTTGCGTCGTCCGGATTCCACATGCGCAAGAAAAAACGCCGGGTTTAGAAGCCCGGCGTTTTAATAAAACATGATTACATTACCAGCTGGCTTTACGGACAGAGTTCACTATCACTCCAGCCACATTCGAGCCACTGGCTGGTGAGGCCGGCAAAGTCGGAAATATCCACAAAGCAATACACGCCACCGAAATCGGCAGTAGGCTGAGAGACACAGACTTTCAGCAGGTCGCCTTCTTTGGGGAATATTTCTTTGCCGCGATTCATAAGGATGCCATTATCGGGAAACTGCACCCAGCCGGATTTCTCATTCCCCCATTGATCTTCATGATAGGGTACGCTGACGATAATTTCATCGATATAACCGGCCAGATCATCCAGATTGCCATTGGCCAGTACAAGGATTTTAATACCGGTGCGCGGGTCAAACTGGGTCAGATCACCGACATCATAAGTGAAGATGGTGGCATAGGTCCCCCATTCATCGGTACTGTAAATGGGCCGGGTAAATAATCCCCCGGCGTAAGCGCCATTGCGGTGGTGATCCATGGCCAGACGTAAGTCGGCGCCATCGGCTCCCCCGCTTTTCATCTTGATCTGAACGAAGATCCGGTCATTGTGTTGCAGTTCGTTAACCTGGGCCAGATAAACCGAAGCGCCATCATAATCGCCACAGGTGATTTCCAACTGGCGCGCGCCGGCCTGAGAGGTGTTGGGATCTTCGGGATTGAGAATATTGGCCACGCGCGGCATGCCATTGGGATCATCGGCAGAGGGAAAAGTACCCAGCGCTTTGTTGCCATCAGACCAGTCATATTTGTAGTAACGGTAGAATTCGGGCACGTTATTGGGATCGCCTGTTTCACCGAGCGTGGATTCGATGCCGCTGGTGAGCCATTGCTGGCTAAAGGCGATAAGGTCCTGATCATTCACCATGCAGTCTCCGGTCAGATCAAAATCGGCATAACAGATGGGTTCTGTGGAGGCCGGCGGGAATTCAACCGTGCAATGATCGGGCGCGAAAATTTCAATCAGGTCGAACCAGGCTTCATCGCCCTGTTCGCCGGTAACAAGACCTTCAACCATAAATCCGGTGCGCGGGTCATAATTGTCAATATCCCCCACATTAAACAGCAGGTGTATTCCAGTTCGGTCCAGTCTGTACCAGTAATCTGATAAGGTATCATATCGCGGCCGGAGTAGTCATCCGGATCATCCGTTGAGGTATAGTGGCCGGACAGGACGGCGCCGTGAGTGGCTTTGGCATGGAGGCGAACCGTATATTTATCGCCCTGTTTGAGACCTTTGATCCAGGCGAGATAGATCTGGGGATCACCAGAAGCGGACCCGCGAACAACACGCAAGGCCTTGGCGCCATCGAAGGAGTCCTGCGCGGAATTCTGCATGACGTCGGGGTAATTGTAGCTGCCCCAAGCCGTGCCACCATCTTCCCAGCTGTACACCCCGATTCGATTATCGGCGGGTTCGTTGGGTTCGGGTAGCTGAACAGTGGCGTTGGCAGGCACCCCATAGATCGAGTTTGTCAACCCAGCCGTAGTTATTCTGGCCGCCATAAACACGGGCCTGAACGATGAGCGTATCGATCGCGTCATCGGGTCCGTCGTCGAAATTCCAAGCATAAATCAATTTAGTCCAGTCAGTGGTACTATAATTCCCATTCCCACCGGCGCTACCGGCAAAAGCCCCAAATTGTTCATAAATACCCCAGAGCCTGAGACCACTGGTCTGACCGTTGCGGGCATAAAGCCGGGCTTTGACTTCCTGGCCGTTCTGAAGACCACTGATTAGGGCGAGATAGGCCTGACCGCCGGTATAGTTTCCGGAGACGACTTTGAGCGACTGACTGCCATCGTAAACGGGATCCTCCACGTTTTCAGTATAGGTATAATAATTTCCAACGACAGTTTGACCGTTTTCCCAGCTGTAAGAATGGGTGGGTGTACCCCATTCTTCATCGATTTCGCCAATATTGACATCCGGTTCGCCTTCAATCCCGGGGCCGGGGAATACGATTTCGGCATAATCCGGTGCGGTCACCACAATGGCATCGACCCAGCCGCCGTCATTGGTGGTAGTATAAGTGCGGGCTTCGACCACCAGACCATTCTTACCATCAGAGGTATCCATCGTCCAGGTATAGGACAGTTTGGTCCAGTCATCACCGCTGTAAGTATCATTGCCACCGGCAGATCCGGTACTGGAATCTATATTCGTTAAATCATTGGTATAGTGCCCCCAGATACGAACCCCATACCCCTGTCGTTTTTTGGCATAGAAATACGCAGTAACCGTATCGCCATTTTGCAGGCCTTTGACCCAGGCGACGTAAGCCTGAGGCGTGCCGGGCTTGCCTCCATCAAAGAGTTCGAGAGACCTGGCACCGTGAACTTTTTCTGCGGTGGTGATTGAACCGGTAATATCGCCATTTGTCCCAAGGATCGTCCCGTCACCGGTTTCCCAGCTATAGTAAAAGGTTTTCGCTGAGGCCAGGGATGCCCCCAGCAGGATCAGGGCCAATACACTCAACTTCTTCATTTGATTTCTCCTTTCAACGGATTAAGGAAAGAAACGCATCCAGTTTTGAGCAATAATATTCAAGTCTGAAATATTCACAAAATGATCACCATTCAGATCGGCATGATTCCAGCCAGTAGAAGGTGTCATAAAAAAATTTGCCAGGATTAGAAAGTCGGACAGGTCCACCGTGCCATCGAGATCGATATCGCCCAGAGGCCGGTCAAGAACCGTTTCGAACAGAATCTGGAGATCAGTCATATCAACCAGACCGGAGCGATCCAGATCGTATAACGTGTTTATCGAACCGAGGTGAGTTAATAGCAGATTGACATCGTCGAGATCAAAATCGCAATCCTGGTCAAAATCGTCAAAATCAGCGTAACGATAGACGCAGGTGGTCTGCCAGTGATTATTTTGAACGGTTGGATCGTTCGATTTTATTTCGATATTAAAGGTCCGGTTTTCGGTCTGGCCCTGACCCAGCAAAAAGGTATGGATATTGGGGCCGGCGGCAGGCGGGGCATAATAAGCCGTACCACTATTAGCACCCCCTGCGTCTTCGGTATCGAAAGAAGCGAAAGCTGTCGCTGTGGGGTGTAGCGAGGATATTGCCAATCCCAGGTACGCGGGGCCTGTCATTCCTGAGAGTGTCATCGATTGCCATTCGGTCCAGCTTTGCCGGTCAGAGGACCAGGCGGCAAGGACCTGCTCTCCCTGTCGCGAAATACGTAACCAGGCCGAGTTGAGATCCGCCGGACCATTGCTGACAAAGGCGGTCGAACCGGGACTCATCCGGCTACGCCATTTCAGGCCGAAATCCCGGGTCAGATAGAGATACCCAAAGGGCGAACCGGGTTCCAGCGACTGGCGAACCATCAAACCGGCATTGGCGCCGGGTGAATCACTTTGCAGATTCGATACTTTCAATTCCAGACTGCCATCAGCATGGAGGATACGATACAAGAATGGGAAGTTGTCGGAGGTGGAAGAGATATTCCCCCCCCCACTCATTTCGAAACCAATCGGATTAATCAGATACTGAGCAAAAGGTTCACCAGCAAGCGTTCCTATCGTGGCCAGTGTCCATTCAGACGGCATAGACGCGTACTGACGGGTACCGGTCAGATTGGTCTGAATCGAATAGTCAATACCGGCGGCGCCCTGAGTACCCACCTGACAAGGGGCGGTATTGGTAACTTGGACCTGGTATTGGAAACCACGGGCAATCACCCGCGATGGTAAATCAGAAGCAGAAACCGACATTCGGGCGGGATGTCGATATTCCAGCACAACCGGACAGTGATCGGAAGCGGTCATCAGGGCGTTGAGGACAACCGCCGATGCCCCATTTCCGGAACTGATATTCCCATTATAAGCATGGGTGGCATTATTGCCGAAGGTTCGATAGGAACCCTCAATCCAATCCAGACCAGAACCATCATGAAGTGAATCCGAAATCATCTGGAAATCGAAGCGGTCATCCATGCCGCCGCCGACCAGAGAAGCATCGGCCGGGTCCATGGCGGGCGCCTGGGTATGCCAGCGGCGATACTCACTGCCCTGCCAGTCAACCAGACCGGTCGGATCATAGGCGCGGGCCGAACCCTCAGCGACCAGATTCTGATAAGCGGGTTCGGAACTGGTATAGATATTAAAGTCACCGGCATAAATGATATTGACATCATTACCCAGCGCGTCGGCATCGGCTCGAATCTGAGCGGCCTGAACGGCACGTCGGTCACGAGAGTCCGAATTCGTTGTCGCTTTGAGATGCGCGACATAAACATAAAGGTGGGAATCGGATGTCGAATAACCGGCCAGTTGAAAATGGTATCGCATGACAGCGCGATCCCCACTGGTGGGCGGCGGCAAGGCCGTTTCATCCAGCAAAGTGACTGTTTGAGGATTGTAGACCACCGCCATGGTACCTCCGGGACCGGTGCCGTTGGTTTGCGAGCGCCGATAATTCACCGATGGCATAATCCTGTTTATGATATCCACAATGGCTTGAGTCGTCGATTGAACGGAATCCTGTTCCTGCAGGAGCAGGATATCAAGCGGTTGGGAATAGCCTTGATAGGTTTCCTGACAGATCGCTTGCAGAACCGTATCCAGACCCGGCCGGATTTCGCCCAAAGCGATATTATACGTTGCAATCCGCAACGCGGCATTTGTCATGCCGGCCCCCCCCAACAGGACCAGCAGTATCCAGATTCTCCTTTGCCAGATTTTCATATTATCGTATTGTCATCCCATCGTAATCGGAGGTATCCCAGGTATAAGTAGCGTTACGGACCATGGACCCTTTGGGCCAGTAGAGCCGGACATTCAGGGCTTCTTTCAAGCCCAGCGCTTCGCTATGGCCATCGAAATAGATCACGCATAACTGATTATTGTGACGATAGGCAAATTTTTCGGTACCCGAAACAATTTGTGGATCCGCAGGATTTTCGTATTTATAGGGATCACCAGTCATATGTGGTGTCGCCGGACCATACAACATGTAATTGCCGCCATCATCCTGCCAGGAAAGGTTATTCAGGGTAATCTGATATCCCCCGCTGGACGGCGCGACATAGCGAGCCCCTTCCACAACAAAGATTTTTTCACTCTGGCGTCCAACACTAGTCAGGCGGGGAGAATAATTTTTGGGTACCAGCATCTGGCTGGAAATCGTGTCGGTGGTGACACCGCGCACCCGGTTGGACTGATCGGCCGTGGATTCAAAATAAACCTGAAATCCCAGGCATGCGCTGTAACTGGTTATTTTTGTGCGTGACAAATCATCCTGAGTGAGAAACGTGGATCCGGATGGATAGGTACCGTCGTAATAGGTGCGATTGGAAGGACAGGACAGGTCGGTATTGGACAGTTGCATATACCGTTTGCCAGGATCATTGTGGAGTCCCAGTTCCTTACCGAAAATGGGAGACATCCAGTCCACATTTTGAATAGGTGTCGTACTGGAAAGCGTGGCGGGATAAACGCCTGGTCCGGAATTGCCCAATAATTTCTGCTGGTGATACCACATGCCCGAGGTATTGGGGCCGGGCAGCCAGTCATCATTGGAACTGGTATAAGTCGCCATGGCGGTTCCGCAACTGCGGGTATTGACCATACAGACTGCTTTACGGGCCTGTTCACGGGCCTTGCCCAGCGCCGGCATCAAAATTGCCACTAAAAGCGCTATAATCGATATAACTACCAGCAGTTCAATTAGAGTAAAACCCTTTTTAGTGTTGTTCATCATGTCGTATCCCATGCGCCTTCTCTCAGCTAGGTATTAATCTGCACACTAATCAATTTTATCACAGAAAAACAGGATGAGGCAAATGCTACCCCATCCTGAGAATAAACTCTATAAAACTAATCTTTGGTTGACACCAGAAGCACGTGATTATCAGCATTATTGCTTATTTTTTGCGACGAATCATAAACAAACTTCCCAACCCCAGAATTGTCAGAGTAGCCGGTTCGGGAACCGGAAATGTAACCATCGCGGTATCCGGGACAGTTACAGACAAATCATCAATATAGTAATCCGTGCTGTAATCACCGGTTGCGGGAGAACTGTACAAACGAACTTCAATTACCAACGCATCCCGTTCACCGGCGTTCGAATCAAACGTCCAGGTCCAGTCAACCGGATCCCAACCGGTACCGGCCGTGTAGGCATCGTTGCCGCCAGCACTGCCAAAATAACTGAGCACATCAGCGGAAGAGGCATAATGCCCCCAGATTCGTACCGATGGAGAGGCGTCGGTGGTTTCATCAAAACCATAAAAGCTGGCAGTCACCTGATCCCCATCGGTCAATCCCGTTACAAAGGCGATGTAAGCCTGGGGAGTCCCACTGTGAGGGGCTTCTGTAACTTTTAAGGCGTGAGAACCACTACGATAAAAATCGGTTACATTTTCCGGGTTCACAACATTGCCATATAAACCAAAGATCGTTCCGCCATTTTCCCATCCGTATTCGTATACGGTTGAAGCATTCACCAACGAAATCAGCATTAACACAACAGCAAAAGACAGTAATTTCTTCATCATTTTGTTCCTCCGAAGAATAAAGATTAGAGAAAAATTAAAATGGATATCACTGGTATCCATACACATTAGACACATGATAATATCCTTAATTTGTTAGATTTCTATAATGGTTGCATTTTAGTTTTATTAGCTTTTATCACATGTTGCGTTAATGGTCCAGAATAATTACAGACTCAGGCAAAAATTTTAATTTTACAGTCTGGCCGTTTTTTACAGTCAGGCTGTTAAAATGCGAAACCTGCGTAATTTTCCATTTATCCATGTTATCTAATTTCACAATAATACGGGTGGTATCTCCCTGAAACACAACATTTTCTACCATGGCATTAATTTCATTCCATTCATGGTTCGATGAACCGGGTAATACAATTTGTACATGTTCGGGACGAATACAGCACAGGACATTCTGAGAGCGTAACGCATTATGATGCTTTACTTTAAGGGTACCAATTTCCGTTTGCACACATTGCTGTTGCGTACTGGGATCGAAAGTGGCTTTTATAAAATTGCCTTCACCGACAAAATCGGCCACAAATTTCGATACTGGAGAAAAATAAACCTGGGCGGGAGAGTCAATTTGTTCAATCACGCCATCTCTCATTACGGCAATCCGATCCGCCATGGACAGGGCTTCGGTCTGGTCGTGAGTGACATAAACGGCAGTAATTCCTTGTGATTTAATCATGTTATGCAATTCAAGGCGCATCCGCTGCCGTAAGGCGGCATCCAGATTACTTAAGGGTTCATCCAGTAAAAGACAATCCGGTTGGGCTGCCAAGGCCCTCGCCAGGGCAACGCGCTGCTGCTGGCCGCCGGACAACTGGTTGGGTTTGCGCCGGCTATATTCTTTCATGCTTACCATTTCCAGGCAGGATTCCGCGCGTTCTTTTCGGGCCACGGATTCCACTTTGCGCATGCGCGGGCCAAATTCCACGTTCTGGCGTATGGTCATATGCGGCCAGAGCGCGTAATTTTGAAACACCATGGCAGTATTGCGTTGTTCGACCAGTTGCTGCGTAACGTCCCTGTCATTAAAGAAGATACGCCCACTGGTGGGTTCCAGCAGACCGGCAATCGTACGCAGCAGGGTAGTCTTGCCACAACCACTGGGGCCCAGCAGGAAGAATAATTCACCCGGTTCAATAGTCAGAGAGACCGCATCCAAAGCCTTGAATGGGTTCTTTCGCTCATTATAAATTTTTGTAATATCCTGGATATCGATTCTGGTGGTCATTGCGAGTGAAACCTTGATCTAATCAGTGCATTGTTGATAACAAAAATTCATTTTTTAAAAACGGAAGATCGCGCCGAGACGGCGGCCCAGCAGAACAACAGCAACGATCAAAGCCAGCGTTAACACTATCATGCCATAGACGCCCATGGCCGCGGCAATATTATAGGCGTCGGTATTCGCCGACATGGCTTGTCGATAGATCTCTTTGGTAATCGGGTAATGGCCTTCGGTCTGGGCCAGAACGAGCGAATCGCTCACCTCGAGCATGGCAAAAGAGAAAGTCAGAACTCCGGCCGCAATCATATTCGAAAGGATCAGGGGCGCAGTGATATGACGGATCGCGCCCAGGGTGGTGGCGCCCAGGTTACGGGCCGATTCTTCCAGCGTAACCGGAATCTGCTCCAAACCGCTGACCATACCTCGTATCACAAATGGCATGCGACGGATTGAATAGGCAATCACAATGATCCAGAAAGGATTGCGCATCGGCCGATGGCCTCCAGCGCAGTGCCGGGCGCCGTCAGCGCGATAAATCCAGCAGCAAGAATGATACCCGGAACCGCCAGCGGCATCATCATCAATCCATCGAGTAACGAAGCGATTTTAATGCGCCCACGCACAATCAGCCATGCCGCGACTGACCCCAGAACAATATCGACCAGGGTAGATATCCCGGCGTATTTTAAACTGTTGATAATACTCTGGAAAGTTTCGGGGCGGGTAATGACATATTTCATGTGCCGCAGGGTATAACTTTGCGGCAGCATGGTGTCGATCCAGCTATCGGAAAAGGCAGTCAGAATCACCCCGATATGAGGCAAAACGGCTAGAAACATGACTGAGCCAAATAACAGCCAGACCGCAACCGTCGCCGGTGTTTTAAGCCTGACAGTCTCGCTGGAAACACTGGCTTTGACAGCATCGTCCGGTACACTCGGCCGGAAAACGGTTTTACTGAGATAATAGAGCAGCACGGATACCAGCAATAACAGGGAAGTGACGCCATAGGTCTTGGGGGAAAAATTGGCCCGAACCAGATCGCGAAAGATCGACACGGCCGGCATATTGTCATAACCAACCATTAACGGGGTGCCAATATCGGTAAAGGCCCAGACAAACACAATCGTCCCTCCGGCAAACAAACCGGGCCGCAGCAGAGGCAGGGTAATCTTGAAAAACGTCGTCCAGGGACCGGCGCCGAGATTACGTGCGGCCTGGGTATAGGAGGGATTGAGATTGGCCAGGGCCGTGGCAATATTCAGGTACATGATCGGAAAGAGATGCAATGACTGTATGATCACCAATCCGGTAAATCCCCCGCTGAGCCAGTCGGGCGGCAAACCGGCGGACAGATCAATAATGCCCAGTTTATCCAACAGCAGGTTAAAAAGCCCGAATTGCCCGAGGAATCGTCTGATGGACAAAGCCCCGACAAACGGTGGCAGGATCAAAGGCAGCAATACCAATACATTGATCAGTGACCGGCCGGCAAACTCGCATCGGGTTGCCAGCAGGGCCAGAGGCATGCTGATGATAAAACACACCAGCGTCGTCACACCGGCCACCAGCAGTCCGTTGCCAAATTGGCCCATCAGATTTGGATCGGTCAGCACCCGGCCAAACCAGTACAGGCTCCATTTATTTTCCAAAACAAATCCGGTCTTGATCGAAAGGAATAAGGGATAGAGAAAAAAGAGAGACAGAAATCCCAGCAGTAATAAAGCAGGGAGGTATTTCAAGACGACTGCGAGAATCGGCTTGCGAGATTTAATAGGAGTCTCAATGGGTAGGGTCGTCATTAGCGATTGACTATCTGTTTATAATTGGTGCGGAAAAACTCAATCCATCCTGAAAGAATTTTGTCTGCCTGTACTTTATCTTTCAGACCTTCGGCGACAGTAAATACGTCATCTTCAGCATCCATATTTTCCGGCAGGGCATAAAATAACTGACGCAAAGTCTGATTGTCCGGATTCTGTTTCAGCACCTGGCGGGCCTTTTTCATCATATCGAGATTTTCGATGGCCGCAGCGCGGACCAGCTGGGCCAGAACTCCGTAGCGAACTTCGCGTATCCTGCTATCGACCTGCATCCCTACGCCTTCAGCAAAGGGGTTTTGCAACCAGGGTGGCAGATCGGCTTCATATTTCGTATAGAAATCCTTACGGATCGGAATCCGGTTCAGGGCTTTTCGAGTCGGCCCACCGGGTTTGCCGACTTGCAGGCCCCAGATAGCCTGGCCCTCTACCGACAACAAAAATCGGGCATAAGCTTGCGCCGCCTGTGGATGGGGCGGATTTTTCAAAACAGCCACAGGATCAGGAGTGAAACCAGTCTGCCCTTTCGGATTGACGTAGGCCAGTACACCCTTCATTTCTTCCACACGTTGAGCCCCGTAAAAATCGATTGTTGTCGCGGCAATCGCCTCGGCCTTGGGCGCATTAGCAGCTTCACTGGAACTGATGGTAAATTTTTTGGCGTTGGAAAGAATATCGAGCAGTCGAGCCAGCCTTGCGGCCAATCGGGCGCGGATTGCACGATCATTTCGTAAGTTGCCGCGGCGCTTCCCGATTCACCGGGATCCGCCAGCACTATCAGGCCGAACAGTTTGTCCTGGCCCAGATCCTGCCACAACCTCGGTTCCTTGAGATCATAGCGCTGACACAAATCGCGGTTATATAAAATGCCAAAAGCACTCAGTACGTTACCGCACCAGAGGAGATTTTTGTCGTACAGCGGCATCCCGCAGAATTCGTCCGGGATGTTTTCCAAAACATCGGCATCCAGTTCGAGGGGAGTCAGCAAACCTTCGGCGGCCAGGAACTGACAGGGGAATTCGCCCCCGCCAAAGAGGACATCGATGCCGCTGGAATCGGATTGGCTGTACATATTGCGCAGGAATGCCAGAATGGTGCTACTGCCGCCGCCGACATCGCGCCATTCCAATTCAATGTCTTTACCATATTTTTCTTGGTAATACTGAATAAACCGTTTTTCGAACTCGTTTCGAATATCTTCATTATGGGGACTGATCAACACCAGTTTTTCGATTTTGGAGTCTGTTGCCTCTCCCTTCCGGAGGCGGATTCTTCAGGGTTGTTTTTGGTACAACCGGATATCAGAAAAATACTGCTTGACAAGGTCAAGCCCAAAAAAAAGACAACTAAACGCTTATTGATCATAACATACTCCTGAATCATCAGTTATACAAGACATTCTGAGATTGTTAACAGAGTCTTGTTGTCTGAAACATACAACATATAGTAGCCGAAACCCATTATATGCAAGGGATATTCCTCATTAAAATCTGCCTCTGTCACCGACCGGCTGATCTGATAATCGGTATCAGTTAATAAAATTGCAACTTTAACATATAAAGATGGATTTTATCGATCAGGAGGTAAAGGTGTTGCTTTATTACCCCTGATTTCTTACAGTTAATTTCATGAAATAAGCGAACAGGATAACCGTCTGAAATTCGCAGGCTCAACAAATGGATTTGAATGATTCGCAACTGCGACCTATTAAAAATTGGAGATACTTCAATGCGGTACATCTATATTCCAGTGCTCATAGTTGGATGCGTGATTCTGGTCAGCGGGTGCGTCCATACTGAACAGTCAAAACCGGGAGTTGTGCTTTACCCACTGCCAGGTGACTTATCCAAGGTGGAAGGCTTGAACGAATCAGCCTGGTTCGATCTGCTGGTCAACGGCGAAAATGCCTTCGTCTATCATGGCCGGGAAATTAACGGGAATGGGTTTTCCGGCCGGGGTGTTTCGTTTTGCAGTTTTGCCATGACCGATCCGGTCACGGTGGAATTGAGAACGGCCAGTCCGATAAAAAGCTGGACACTTCAACCGGAGCCCGGAGCGGTCCGACAAATAGCCGATGAAAAATTACAAGTAACCCTGAATAAGCCATGCAAGTTTATCTTCGAAGCGGATCTGCTGATTGGCGGAACACACGATTTAATCGTTTCGGCTGAAATGCCCACCCAAAAACATTCCAGCCATCATGATGCGAGTGTGCTATACCTGGAACCGGGCATTCATCGCATGGGCGAGAGATGGGATCCATTTCAGAACGGGATTAAAACAGTGTACCTTGAAGCCGGCGCCGTCGTGGAAGCGACTATCGAAGCGCGAGGTTATCGCGATGTCGCCATACTGGGCAGAGGGGTACTGGCGCAGGATTTTGCCGCGGGCGCCAGCGTGCCGGATCAGAAAACGGATCAGGCCGGCATTGTTTTGCGAGATTGCCAGAATTTCCGAATTGAAGGCATTGGTATTATTTCAAGTCCGGGTTGTCAGTTGGATCTGGATGGTTGTGCCGGCGGCGAGATTCGGAACCTGAAATTATATGGAGCAGGAGTAGAAGGATGCGATGGGATTCATATCAACGGACAGAATATTACCGTAGAGGATTGTGTCATTGCCAGCAACCGGGATCGAATTGTTTTTGCCGACCTGGATAAAAAAAACAAAGCCGGTTTAAATGCTACGATAAATCGGATTGACGACAGAATTGAAAATGTCACGATCCGCAAATCATTGCTGTGGGGAACCGGACGCATGGGTGGCGATCTGGTATTGAGTCGCCTGAGTCATCAGTCAGTGCATCATATCGTCGTGGAAAATCTGCATAGTCTGAGTAACAGTGAAATGGGATTTATTTCGGCCCGGCCCACCGGAGGTATTCTCGATGACATTGTTATTCAAAATTGCATGTTGGATCATTCCGGATTGATCAACATTGTTTTACCGGATCGACTGGACAGTGATGCCGAAATCTGCCGGGTAGCCGATTTGAGTATGGAGAATATCACCTTGAATTGCGATGCCAGTGACATTGGAAACCAATTGAGCGGCGCCAGTGACCAGGACAATATTACCAATATTACCTGCCGGAATGTCCGTGCAAACGGGCGAATTATAACCGCCTTATCCCAAACGGCTATTCAGACCAATGCGTTTATCAAGAATCTTGTCTTTGACAATTAAACTCAGCCGGGCATCTCCTCGTATTGTAACACTCTGTTTTATAGCAAGTTACAGCGTGCATTTTGTCAAATAAGCTATTTAAGAATGTTATGGCCAAAGTTATCTGAAACCATTATCATATAATGACTAATAACGTTTTGATGATTTATCGGCATAACCAGTGATTCAAACCGGCAAAACTGGAAACCGGTCCTGATAAATAAAACCGGGATATTGATGAACGCACTTTATAAAATCAAGCCTTATCAGAATCGCGCGGATGATTCGAATTGAGAGAGCGGTGACGATGGTCAAAGAACTGTTCTGGGAGATTCTTGTCATCGTGTGTCTGCTACCCTATGTTGTTGGCAGCATATGGATTGTTCAGGCGTTACCGGTCGAATATGCCTATCTGATGCTGGTCATAATTACACTGGTGCTGATGGGAGTAACCGGTTTCGGAATCTTTCGAATCCGCCAGAGCGGTGACTCCTCATTAATGTTGATTGTCTGGGTGATGTGCGAGTATTTATTTTTGACCTTTACCGGTTTAAGCATTTCACTTTTGCTCGGACAATTAACGCCGGGCATGCAGGCATTTTTATTTCTCTTTCTTATCATTAATCTGGTGGTCATTGGCTATCTGATCCGGTTTTTCATTCGGATGAGACGCTGGGATTCACCGGTCACGCGTCATATGCGTAGCGAACTGGTCGCCAGGCTGATTAACTACTTTCCAACCGACCTGAGCACCCCATCGCCCAACTCCAGCCGTTTTTTCTGCGATAGCTGCGGCCGGGAAACCCAGCCGGCTGATTTGCAGCTAACCAGGAACAGCAATGGCGAGGAGGAGTATCTTTGTTCATTTTGTCATGCGGACCGTCTTCGCTCTTCAACGATTGAGTCGATCCCTGTTACGCCTAAACAACATCAACCTTCAGACAAGATTGTGACCCCATAACCAGGAGGCAGCCATGAAATATTTCAGCGCGCTAATATCCATCATCCTTGCAACCGTATTGACAGGTTGCTACAACGACCAGATCATGAATTTGCAAAACCAGATATCCGATTTGCAAGGTCAGATGCAGGTACAGCAGGTTCATCAGGACTATACCCAGGAAACGCTGCATGAAGCCCAGCGGGAACGGGATGAACTGGCCGTGCAAATAACAACCACAGACAAAAAACTGGATCGCTCCGTTCTGGATTCTGAGAAATATGACCGGAATCAGGATGCTGCTTTGAAAGAAATGATCACGCGCCACGAACGTGATAAAGAGCAGATGGCCGGCTGGCAGGCGGGCGCTGAAAAGGCGATCACCGCCAACACCACCCGTCTGACGGAACAGGCGCAGCGCGATGATGAATTGATGGAACGCAGCGAACAACTGGCTGCCAAAATGAAAGACGCGGTGGCCCGTTTGAACGCCAAAGACAAAGAATTGTCCAGCTCGGTCAAAACTCTGACGAAAGAACAGAAAGCCCTGTCTGGCAGACTGGATGAAACCCGTGCGGCATTCGAAGCCCAACTGGCGGAAACGCAGGAACGCAACGCGCAACGCATTGAAAAAATCGCCGATTCGATCCGGGAAGCGGCGGAACGACAACACGCCATGATCGGTGAAATTCAGAAAGTCCTCAATGAACAAAACGATCAAATGCGTCAACAGATGGTCGAGCAACTGGCGGACGCGCGCGAGGCGTTAAATGGCCAGATGAATGAATTGCGGGAACATATGCAGGCTTTGCGTGAAGACGCAAGCCATGCCGGTCGGCGGATCGATGAACTGGATGACTGGAACGCGGACCTGGGCAACCGCCTCGACCAGATCGAAAAAACGGTCGAGAAAGTGGACATGACCTTCGGCGATATGCGTCAACGCCTGGAAGATCTGCGGTTAACGGCGGAAACCAGTCGGTTGACTAACGATCACCGGTTTGAAAAGGTGGATACTGCCGTGGCGGATCTGCGGCAGCAAACGCAAGCCCAACAGCAAGAACTGGAAGAACGGCTGGCTTCGATTCAGAACGCCATCCAGAAACTGCAGGAAGGCGCCCGCGCGGAACTGGAAAAACTTCAGGAAAAATCCCGCGCGATGGAAGAACAGTTTGGCCGCCAGATCCAGGAATTTGAACGGCAGTTTGACAAGCAAAACGAACGGTTTGATGGATTACATCAGCGGCTGGAGATTTCTGAACGAGACATTCGGGAATGGGCCACCGGTCAATTGCAGCATGCCCGGGATGTGGTTAAGGAACTGACCGATCGCGCCAATGACATCCAGAACCAGACATCGCATCTGGCCGAACAACTGAACCGGCTGGAAGAGGTATCGGGGCAGGCGCACGGCGATATTGAAAAAACCCGTCAGCAGATCGAACAGATTCGCGAACGGCTGGGCGCTCAGATCGAACGGATTCAAAATGAAATCAATCAGCAGATTCACGGCATGATGGAGAAAGTTTCAGCATCATCCCAGCGGAGTCTGGAGACCAAAGAAAAAGCGGAACGGCTGGAAATGGAATGCCGGGATATGGTCGAAAAACTGAACCGCGTCATGGAAGAGAAATCCCGGCTGGAAGCAGAGATTAAAGCACTGCAAGCGGCAATCGGGCAGTTAAAAAAGGAAATAAAAGAATCCGGCAACAGTCAGGCCCTGCAGACCAAACTGGACCAAACCAATAAGACACTGGCTGACACCCAGGCCAAACTGGTTGAAACCACAAAAATCCGGCAAGCACTGGAAGTCGAACTTAAAAACCTGCAAGCAAAGCATGAAGACATTTTACAGGAAAAAAATCAATCCGGTGAACGAAGCGCCAATCGGATCCATGAACTGGAAATGGATTTGACTGAAACGGCGGAAAGATTCAAGAATGAACAGGAAGCGCTGGCCCAGGCCAATCAAAAACTTGAGTCGGAACTTCAGGTTTTGCGGCAACAGAATGAGACCTTAACCCAGGAAAAAAACAGCGCCGGCGAACAGAATCAAAACCGGCTCAATGAGTTGCAGCAGAACCTGAAGAAAATGGAATCCGCACTGAAAAGCGCCACGGACGAAAAGAATCGTCTTCATGAAATGGCCGAGGCAAAAATCAAGCAATTGCAGGCCGAGCTTGAGACTTCGGCCAAACAATTACAAACGGCGACTAAAGACAAAGAACAATCCGGTCAGCAACTGAATCAGGAAATAACCAAACTTCGAAATCAACTGGAAGAACGGTTGAAAGAGGTGAAAACCTGGCAGGATAAAACCAATGTCACCACCCAGGAAAAGCAGGAACTAAAGAGCCTGGCCGACCGAACGACACAACAAGTGGCGGTGTTAAAAGAACAATTGCAGGCCGCCCTGAATAAAGCTGCCGCGGAAGCCGCGCAATTAAAAGAACAACTTCAGACGAAAGAAAAAGAAACTGGCGATTTAAAGACACTCAGTGAAAAGACTCGTGTTCAGGTTGAGCAGATCCAGGCCCAACTTAAAGCCACCATCGCCAAAGCCGAACAGGAAGCCGACGCCTTACGGAAGAAAGTCGAAACCGCCGTTAAAGAAAGCCAGAGCACCCGGCAACAGCAGCAGGAAAAAGACAAGATCATCGACACCCTGAGGCAGCAAATCGAACAATTACGCGACCGGATCAAACAACTCACCGAAGAAGCCAAGGCCAAAGATGAATCGTCGGATGATACCCAGGCGATGGATACGGCACACTGAACGGCATAATGGAAACCAGCAGCGATGTCCCATTACGGCGACGAATTTCAGCGTTTATCGAAATACAGCCCTGATACGCTCCCACGTGAACCCCTGGACTGGTCGCGTCAGCCCGAGCCCTGCAAGCATTATCCTGAGGCTGCATTCATTCCTTTGCCGCCGGTCCCTCAGGTTCAGGATCATTCCCTTTCCGAGCTCTTGCGCCGGCGCCGCAGCATCAGGGATTACCGTAACCGGGCGCTGAGTCTGGAATCGTTATCCTATTTGTTATGGGCTGCCAATGGAGTGACATTAAAAACCCGGGGATACGCCTTGCGAACCGCGCCATCGGCCGGCGCCCTTTATCCAGTAGAAACTTACCTGGTTGCCAATAACATCGCCGAACTGGAACGAGGACTTTATCATTACGGTGTTTTTGAACATGGCCTGCATTTATTAAGGCAGGATGACCTGCGTTGTATTGTGGCCAACGCGGCGCTGGGACAGCGGATGTGCGCGGATGCCGCGGCCGTATTCATCTGGACGGGCGTGTTCCCGCGCAGCAAATGGAAATACCGGCAGCGCGCCTATCGTTATGTTTATCTGGATGCCGGCCATATCGCCCAGAATCTGGCGCTGGCTTGCGAAAACCTCGAACTGGGCAGTTGTCAGATCGCAGCGCTGTTTGATGACCGGATTAACGATCTGCTTCAGGTAGACGGCATTGATGAGAGCGTACTTTATATGTCCACGGCGGGTTATCCGGCCCGTTAATTCCGTATGATACCTAACCTATTATGGCAGATTCACTGGATAATCTGGAAAAACTATTACGCCTGCAAAGCCACGGGGCCGCTCCCGATCAGGTCAGCTTCATGCTGCGTGGTGTCCGGCGTCAACGGGAAGCCCAGAAAGACCTGTTACAGCAAAACGGATTTCGCATCGGCTGGCGCGACAACCTGCCGGGGTTGGCAAGCCGACAGGAATTTCTTTGCGCCCTGAAGCTCATCTGGCAACAGAAGCCCAGCGGCTGGTGGCTGTATCAGGAAGAAATGATCCAAAGCAGTATCTGCTCTCAGGAAGCCTTTCAACAGGCCCATGAACAGATATTTGGTTCCCCTCTGGAAAACTGGATGCACAAGTGGTTCGGCTAAGTCAACCACCTTTGAGGACAAGATATGATATCACAATTTCGTAAAGAGGCCGTCTGGCTGATTACCGGATCTACTGTGATTCTGGCGGCACTGGCGCTGGGATTCATACTCTATTTTACCCGTCCGTTCATGGTGCCGTTTGTGCTGGCGATGTTTATTTCCTCACTGGCCAGTCCTTTGCTGGATCTACAGGTCATCAAGTACAAAGTTCCCCGTTCGATCGCACTGACAGTAACTTTATTGGCCGTATTCATCGTCATTACGACGATCTGCCTGGTCATTATGATATCGTTTCAATCGATTATTACCACAGCCGGATCCTACAGTGAAGATTTTACCCGGCTGATTCGCACCGGGCTGGACAAACTGGGAACCATGGGAATCGATTTGAACAAAGAAATGCTCACCGAGGAATTAAAAAGTCTCATTCCAGGTCTGATCGGCAACTCGTTTGGATCCTTAATGAGCGTTTTGTCGGTGTTAACCCTGGTTACGATTTTTGTATTATTCCTGCTGGCCGGCCGCAATCCTTACGCGATCCAGGAAGGCATTTATGCCGAAGTGGATACCCGGGTTCGGCGCTATATCGCCACCAAATTCGCGGTCTCTCTGGCCACGGCTATTGGAGTATGGATCATCCTGTTGCTGTTTCGGCTACAACTGGCGGGTGTCTTCGCCCTGTTCGTATTTTTATTGAATTTCATTCCGTCAATCGGCTCGATTATTGCCACCTTGTTACCATTGCCCATTGCGTTCGCCCAATACGACAATCCCTGGATGATAACCGGGGTCCTCGTGATCCCCGGGATCATTCAGATCTCCATCGGCAATATTCTTGAGCCCAAACTCATGGGCAAGGGAATGAATCTTCATCCGGTCACCATTGTACTGGCGCTATCGTTCTGGGGATTGCTCTGGGGGATTATCGGCATGCTGCTGGCCATGCCTATCACGGCTATTATCCGGATTATTCTGATGCAATTTGACACGCTCAAACCCATCGGTCAGTTGCTGGCCGGTCAGTTGCCCCGCTCGAAAATAAAGCCGCAGGATGATTAATCCCACGGCTTATTCTCATCCGCTTCTTAAACTGAGATTGATTTATTCAACCTGTCCGGCATTCTCCTGAACATTTTGAATCTGGTTAACCAACTGTTCTTTCGTTTTAACGACAAACGTGGCAAACCCCTCGCTTAATTTAGCGTTTTCCATAACACTAAGATGATCGACCGCTTCCTGAAGGTTTCCTTTGGTACGCGCATCATAATACAGGGCATAGTGAGCAAAAGGACTGCGGATACTGTCCGGATATTGCTCAACAAAGGCTTTCAACGCCGGGATTCTGGCGTCTTCGGCCCCCTGCCAGGCCTTAAAGAAGGCAATATCGTCAGCCACTTTCAGAGGATCCTGCGGATCCAGGGCCAAGGCTGTCTTATAATCCTCCAGGGCCTTCATCAGATATTCCGGACGGTAGCGCAAATCGGTAACGAAACTTTCCCCCAGCCAGGTTTCGGCCCGTTTGACCCGATGAGCGGGATTGGCGGGCTCTTTTTCGATTAACGCGTCCATCGCGGCGATTGCATTGTCAAATTCTTCCTGGGCCTTTCTAATCGCAGCCTGACGCTCGGCAATTTCATCCTGCTTCTTTTTTTCATAAGCCCTGTAATCGAAATTGCCGGCCAACACCTGTTCCAGAACCGACTCCAGATCCCCCATCGGATGACCCTGCCAGACGATATGCCCACTGGCATCCACCAGAAACGCATTCGGAATCCCGCCTATTTTAAAAGCTTCCATATACCCGGCGTTCACTTTACCATCCGGATCGATCGCCACGGCATAATTCATCTTATCGCCTTGTTCTTCAACAAACGGCTTCACCTCGTCCAGTGTTTCATTGGAAACCCCGACGAAGGTCACTTTGCGATCAGCGTATTTTTTCTGTAATTCGGTCAGATGTGGGATGCTGGTCCGACAGGGACCGCACCAGGTCGCCCAGAATTCCACAACATAGATATTTCCGGGAGTGATGGTTACCGGCTGGCCTTTGACCCATTCCAGACCATCCAGGGGAGTCGCTTTGCAGCCGATCTGACCGCTTTCCGGTTCGGAGACCGTTGTTTCCTCTGTTTTAGAATCGTCGGCATCCACCGGCGCTGGCGTTTCTATTGTTTCCGGTGTATGGGTTGATGGCGTCGGGGTTTGATCCTGCGGCCCGGTTTCCGGTTCAGTGGTCCGTTTGCAACCATAAATAGCCAACATCAGCATCATCAGTATAATCATTAACTGTTTCATAAGGCTTCTCCATAATTTCATGGCGCCTGGCGACAATGCCAGGCGGGTATTTCGATCGTTTCGGATTGCTGCCAGGCGGCCCAATACAGTTGGGCAGTAAAACTGGCGGAACAGGTAATATATTGACGAGTGAGCGCATCGGCGGCGCTATCCGGTACAATAGGATCCTTTTGTGCTGGAATCGAATCCGCCAGCCGGTATAACTCGGAAACCAGCTGATGGCTATCCATCAACTGCCGCTTGATGGCGCCCAATACATCCGACTGAATCGATTCCATGGGAGGCAATCCTATTGAGTTTGGATCGCTGAATTTGCCGGGCAGGGCATCGACATTCCGGTGGATTCCCTTATGCAATTTGGCGCCATCGGGGTGAACAATGCCATCATAATTGACCGTGGTATGCAGCGGCTGACAGAGATCCTGGGCATAATGGGCCAGCAGACCGGCATAAATCAAGGTGCGGGCCTGTACCAGCGGATTTTCGGGCCACTGGCGATATTCGGCAAAACAGACTGCCAGCCGTTGCTGGCCTTCGAGAATGGCCCAGGGCAGTGTGCCGACCTTGTCCGGCCGGGCCTCGATGCGAAAACACAACTCGGTAAATTGTTGACGATTGGCCGGCAAGGGATTGCCTTTGAGTAATTCCAGATCGAGGAAATGCTCGGGGTATTCCGTCGCGTGGAGTTCATCGGCACAAAGCGGTTTTTTAAAGATATCCGGATCCAGGGAAGCATCGGCGATCGTCAGAGCGCCTTCACGAAAAAAAGCGGGCATTTCCCCAGGGAGATGCCGCACCGCGATTTGTGTAATCACCTGATGCCCTTCGCCATGCCAGGCCCGGGCCACTGGCGCCAGACAAACCAGCACGATCAGGACGCAAAGACGTTTCATATCATCCCTTTCCAAAAAGCCGGTTATTTCCGGCGAAAGACAGCCACAATATTTTCCAGTTCGATCACGAACAGACGGTTATCACCTTCAAAATCGACCGGGATGGCATTTTTGGGATTGAACAGGATTTTGTCATACTGTTTGAGCGGCAGAAGTGGATCGTTCTCGATTTCGGCCGATACTGCCATGATCCGCCCGGTAATCGTGGGAATTTCGATATTGTCCGGCAGCCGAATCCCCCCTTTGGTCTCTTTTTTGTCTTCATCCTTACGGATCAAGACACGCTTGCCAATGGGTTCGACTATTTCAAATTTTTCTTCCTGATTAGTCATGATCCACTCAACTCACATCATCAACCGGTAACAATAAAGAGCCCCCGTCACAATAAAGAACAGGGGCCCAAAACTCGAATGTAATCGAAACGAAACGGCTAAAAGCCGCTCTGTTCCCATCACACTTCCTTAGCATCGATCCAGGCCATCATCTTGCGTAATTTACGCCCGACAACTTCAACGGGGTGATTTTTGTCTTTCTGATAAAGCGCGTTGAAGTTCTTGCAGCCATTCTTATATTCATCCACCCATTCCCGGGCAAATTCACCGCGTTGAATCTCGCCGAGTATTTTCTTCATCTCCGCTTTGGTTTGTTCAGTAACCACTCGCGGACCACGGGTCAGGTCACCATATTCGGCTGTGTTGCTGACACTGTAACGCATGTAGTCGATGCCGCCCTTATACATCAGGTCGACGATCAATTTAACTTCATGCATGCATTCGAAATAGGCGATTTCGGGTTGGTAACCGGCTTCGACCAGGGTTTCGAAACCGGCCTTGATCAGCGCGGAAAGACCACCACACAGCACTGCCTGCTCACCGAAGAGGTCCGTTTCCGTTTCTTCCTGGTAGGTGGTTTCGATAATACCGGCACGGGCGCCGCCGATACCGTTGGCCCAGGACAAGGCAATCTCTTTGGCATTGCCGCCGGGATTCTGATAAACAGCGATCAGACAAGGGACGCCACCGCCCTTTTCATATTCGCTGCGAACCAGATGGCCGGGACCTTTGGGCGCGATCATCACCACATTCACATCGGCCGGAGGCACAATGTATTTGAAGTTAATATTGAAGCCATGACAGAATCCAAGGGTTTTACCTGCGGTGAGGTTGGGCTTGATGGCGGCTTCGTAGACTTTGGCCTGCACTTCATCAGGCAGTGTAATAATAATCAAGTCACCCTGTTTGACGGCCTCATCCGCAGTCAACGGGCTGAAACCATGTTCCTTTGCGAGTTTGTAATTGGCGGTGCCTTCCAGTTCGGCTACGACCACATTGATACCACTATCACGCAGATTCTGACTGTGGGCATGGCCCTGGCTGCCGTATCCGATCACCGCAACGGTCTTTCCTTCGAGAGCCGTTTTGGGTGCGTCTGCTTCGTAATAAATTTTAGCGCTCATGCTTTATACTCCTTAAGTATAGCAAATTAAAAGAGTTATATTTAAAACCGCGTCCTGGCCACAAGCAGGTTATCCCTCGCGGCTATAGCGCGGCATGGCAATCATGCCGGTTCTGACCAAATCTTTTACTCCATAGGGGCGGCACATGTCAATAAAGGCTTCAATTTTTTCTTCCGGTCCGGCAATTTCGACAACGACCGAACGGGGATCAATATCAACCACGCGCCCCTGGAACATTTCAACCAGAGACTGAATTTCCGGCCGTTTGTCCGGAGTAGCCGCAACTTTAATCAACATCAGATCACGCTGAACCAGGCGTTCTGCGGTATAATCATACACTTTGACAATGGGTATGATCTTGCCCAACTGTTTACGAACCTGTTCGATCACACTGTCATCGCCAATCACAACAATCGTCATGCGACTTAAATTGGGGTCGTCGGTGCGGCCAACGGCCAGCGAATCGATATTAAATCCACGAGCCGCGAACATACCGGCTACATGCGCCAGTACCCCGGGTTTATTTTGAACTAATGCGCTTATTGTCCTTTTCATGGTTATTCCTTTTTATCTTTATCTTGTCAGCGGGTCTTTCGGCCCGATTTCAGTTTTATGATCATCAAACCTTTTCGCTATCGGAGGTTGGCAAGCCTGACATTTCATGCAATCCTTTGCCCACCGCCACCATCGGCCAGACGTTCTCTTCCGGCTCAATATGGAAATCGACCACACAGCACCGGTCTTCTTTGAGCATTTTCTCAATAGTGACCGGGACTTCGGATTTCTTTTCAACGACATAACCTGCCGCGCCAAACGATTCAGCCACTTTGGCAAAGCAGGGATGTTTCAGATAGCTCTTGGAATAACGCTTGTTATAGAACAACTCCTGCCATTGCCGGACCATGCCCATATAGCCATTGTTCAGGATACAGACTTTCACCGGCAATTTATGCTCCACGGCGGTTGGCAGTTCAAAAAGCGTCATACTGAAACTGCTGTCGCCATCGATGCAGATCACCTGAGCGTCCGGATTGGCCAGTTGGGCGCCAATCGCCGCGGGGAAACCAAATCCCATCGTCCCCAAACCGCCGGAACTGACAAAATGACGCGGTTGATTGAACCGGTAATACTGCGCAGTCCACATCTGGTGCTGACCAACGCCGGTGGTAATAATCGACTTGCCCGCGGTTTGACGGCTGAGTTCTTCGATGACATATTGGGGCTTGATTCCTTCGCCACTATTATCGTAGGTCAGCGGATATTTCTGTTTTAATTCGTTGACGCGGGCAAACCAGGGTGTTCGCTCCCGATACACAATCAGGGGAATCAACAGTTGCAGAATATTGCGGGCATCGCCCACGACCGGGATATCCACTTTAACGCTTTTAGAGATACTGGTGGGATCAATATCGATATGAATAATCCGGGCATTGGGGGCAAACCGTTTGACATCACCGGTAATGCGGTCATCGAAACGGGCGCCTATGGCGATGAGAAGATCGCACTCCTGTACCGCGAAATTAGCATAGGCCGTGCCATGCATTCCCAGCATATGCAGCGATTTGGGATCATTTTCATCAAAAGCGCCCAGGCCCAGCAGCGTGGTGGTGATAGGCATATTGGCCTTGTTTACCAGATCACGGAGTTCCTGTGAAGCCCCACTACTGAGGACCCCGCCACCGGAGTAAACGACTGGCCGCTCTGCGGCATTAATCGCCTCGGCAGCCCGCTTGATCTGTCTCATATGCCCTTCAGTACGCGGATGATAACCGGGCAGGTCAATATCTTCCGATCCACGTCCCAGAGGAGCCTGTGCAGTGGTCACATCCACCGGCAGATCGATCAGGACCGGACCGGGTCGGCCGGTACGGGCAATATGAAACGCCTCGTGCACAGTGCGAGCCAGATCACGGGGATCCTTAATTATAAAATTATGTTTGGTTATCGGACGGGTTATGCCGGTCACATCGGCTTCCTGGAACGCATCATTACCGATCATGAAGGTTTTTACCTGCCCGGTGATAATCACCATAGGTACTGAATCCATAAAAGCCGTGGCAATACCGGTGATGGTATTACAGGCGCCGGGGCCGCTGGTCACCAGCACGACACCTACCTTGCCGGTCGTGCGGGCATAGGCATCGGCCATATGGGTAGCGCCCTGTTCATGACGCGTCAGAATAAAATTGAACGGGCCGTCGAACAACTCGTCGAAAAGCGGCAGCACAACTCCGCCAGGATAGCCGAAAATCATTTCGACATTTTCGCGACGCAGAGACTCAACCAGAACCTTTGCTCCGGTCATCGTCGGCGATACATTTGTTTTGTCGGTCATAACTGACTCCTTACAAAAAACAGCTTCCAAGACATGCACCTGTATCTTATTACGCAATAAGCATTTAAGTCACGAGCGGCCGTATCTCCCCGCACCGGGCCAGCCAGGCCGCGGCAATGAGATGGATACGGATAATTGGCTCACAGGATGCAAACTCAAAAGAATTTAAACCAATAAGTATAGTATAAATCTGCGATAAGACAAGTTAAAACAAACTGATCAGATCGGTTCAATGGTTGAAACAGCCAACCCGGCCATCTCGTCAAGCGCCTTGCCGGAGGCCACCATCGGCCAGACATTTTCTTCGGTTTCGACGAAGACATCGACTACGCAAGGCCGCTTCTCGGCCAGAACCTGCTTAATGACGGCCGGCAATTCACTGGCTTTGCGAACTTCGATTCCGACCGCGCCAAAGGCCTGGGCCACTTTGGCAAAACTCGGATGCTGCATATGGCTTTTCGAATAACGCCGGCCATAGAATAGTTCCTGCCACTGGCGAACCATACCCATATAGCCATTGTTTAAAACAAAGGTCTTAACCGGCAGCTTGTTTTCAACGGCAGTAGGCAGTTCGTTTAAGGTCATGCTGTAACTGCAATCGCCTTCGATACAGATCACCTGTTTGTCCGGAAAAGCGATTTGAGCGCCAATCGCGGCAGGCAGACCATAGCCCATGGTGCCCAGACCGCCGGAAGAAAGAAAATGGCGAGGATATTTGAATTGATAGAACTGTGCGGCCCACATCTGATGCTGACCGACACCGGTGGTTAATATGGCATTGCCCTGTGTCTGGCGACTGATTTCCTCAATAACCGCCTGCGGTTTGATACTTTCACCCCTGGTTTCATAACTCAGCGGATGAGTCCGTTTAAGATCATCAATCCACTGGAACCAGGCTTTGCGCGGTTTGGTTTCGACAAACGGCAACAACTCGGTCAGCACGGATTTGGCATCACCGACAATCGGGATATCGACTTTAACGCTCTTGGAGATACTGGAAGGATCCACATCGATATGGGCAATCGTGGCATGGGGGGCGAACCGTTTGACATCGCCTGTTACCCGGTCATCGAAGCGGGCGCCGATTGATACCAGCAGATCACATTCCTGTACGGCGAAATTGGCGTAAGCGGTTCCATGCATACCCAGCATATTCAGTGAATGATAATCCGATTCATCCACTGCGCCCAGCGCCATTAATGTCGTGGTGACCGGCGCGTTGGCTTTGGCAACCAGTTGGCGAACCTCATTGGAAGCGCCGGAAATGATCACTCCCCCACCCACATAAATGACAGGTTTTTCCGCCTGATTCAGAGCCTCAGCCAGCCGTTTGACCTGACGGATATTGGCAGATCCAGGCAGTTTATATCCGGGTAGATCCGGTTCATAACCGATATCCTCAGTACCGGATTGACCGCCCAGGACATCAGCCGGCAGATCGACTAAAACCACCCCCGGACGGCGGGTACGCGCCAGATAAAAGGCTTCGTGCATGGAGCGGGCCACTTCATCGGGCGATTTGATAATCATATTATGTTTGGTGATCGGACGCGAAATACCGGTGATATCGGCTTCCTGAAACGCATCATTGCCAATAGAAGTCGTCCGGACCTGTCCGGTCATAACGACCATGGGAACCGAATCAAGATGCGCGGTCGCGACACCACAAACCGTGTTGCAGGCGCCCGGACCACTGGTGACCAATACCACTCCGGGCTTTCCCGTTGCCCGGGCATATCCATCGGCCATATGGGTCGCGCCCTGCTCGTGACGGCTTAACACCAGTTCGATGGGGCCATCGTAGAACAGGTCGAACAAGGGCAGCAACACTGCGCCGGGATAGCCAAAAACAACTTCGACACCCTCTTTACGCAAGACTTCATACAGAACTTTGGCGCCTTGCATTTGTTCGGTTGAATAATGATTCCGACTCGGGGCCGCAACGGCTCCGTTTTGATTTGAAATTACTGACATATTTAGGCTCCTTCTTACATCAGCCATCGATTTACCAACTCAAAGCCGTAAATAAGCATCCGATCACATCCCTGAACAAGGCCACCAGCCCTGATCATGAACTGAGATCGGTCAGACTGCTCAGACTTTGAGCGCTACAATTACTTAAATTATAGTCTGCTTTGCGAAAAAATCAAATGTTTCGTAATATACCCGTATTTTAATATCAGCTTTGCCTGGTTGACTTTCCTGTTAAATCATAAGATTCCAATATAGACTAAAGACGCTTAACACATTGTATTATAACATGTTATAAATTTACAGACTTCAAGAATCCATTTATTGAACCCTGTTATCGGGCAGCGGCATATCGATTATTACCATGAATTATTGCTAAGTTTTATCATGCCTCGATAAGCTTTTTCTTAAGTATATTACCTGAGTTGAAATTGCGGATGAATTGACATGCCATTTCAGAGGCATATAATTTATTAAGTTTTCAGCATTATGCGGATCACAACAATATTATTAAGCAGATATTTCATGTCCGACACAACTATCACAAATATCGATAGATCCCTTCAAATTTAAACTCAAAGGAGAGATTACCGTGAATTCTGAGACTGGTCTCTTAAAAACTTTATTGTTCGTTGCGCTCTTGATATTACCGGGGCATTTTGTTTATTCTGAAATGATTCCAATAGCCAACGCCTCATTCGAAATTCCTGAAATCGATCCGATCACCAATCCATTTTATGCCATTCCGGTTATCCCGATGTGGACCGAACTGGATGTCGATCTGGAATACAGTCAGAATACTGGAACCTTTTTAAATCCGGAACCGAACAGCCCCAATAATGATCACATCACCAATGCCGACGGGCGTCAACTGGTCTTTATCGGCAGCGAACAGGGTAACGCCATTTTACAGGTTTTACAGGCCAGCTATATACCCGGCAAAAACTATGAATTAACGGTAGCCGTCGGGGTTTCGATGCGCTTCCCCCCAACAAGTCCTAATACATTGAAACTGTCACTCTATTATCTTCAGGATAACGATCCTAATACCATTGAAATCGTTTCGTACTCTGTTTCCCCTGAAACGCTGTCTTCCAGCGTCTTACAGGATTTTTCGGTCGCCTTGCCGGCAGTTAAACCTGAAGATCCCTGGGCGGGCAGGCCTATTGGCATTGCCATCCGTTCCACGGGAATGCCCGGTGGTTTCTGGGACATCGATGCAGTTCGTCTTGACTCAGAAACCGTGTCTGACTTCACTTTTGACCATCAAGTTAACCTGAACGACCTGGCTGAAATGTCAGTTCATTGGCTCGCTTGCGACACCGATACTGCCGATATGTCCGGCGATCGATGCATTAACATACAGGACCTGATCCTATGGATCGATGCCTGGCTTCATTATGAACCCTGATATTACAACCCGATTCAGCCTGCGGCGAAACCTGCGATTGAGGGCCTTTACCCTGATCGAATTACTGGTCGTTATTACCATTATTTCGTTGTTGGTTGCCATTCTGCTGCCCTCGCTGGGCCAGGCCCGCCAACAGGCCCGGCGCGTGGTTTGCAGTTCGAACCTGCGTGAGATCGGTATCGCGATTCATGTCTATGCCGGCGATTATGATGACATGATTCCTTTTGGACCGGGTGGACGACCTGTCACGGGATCTAACTTTTATACGGTTACCGGGAATGTAACCAGTTTATTATCGCTGGAAAACGGCGATCCGGTTGGCCTGGGGCTGCTCTTACAGAAATATCTGAACGACCAGCCTGAAGTATTGTTCTGTCCGGGCGTCGATCAACTCTCTGATGCGGATGAACAACTGGCGCGCGTAGGCCATAAACAGGCCCAGGGTGATTATTATTACCGGCACGCGTCGGTAGCCCTGCTCTCGGGCAAGCCCGATACGTTTAAAATCCGACTCAGTAAATTAGGCATGAACCGCAACGGATACCCGATCAGCGCGCTGGCCATGGATGTCCAGTTCCTGGCCCATCCATCACTGGCAGCGTTTCAGGTGATTACCAGGACCAGTCACAAACGAAAAACCTGTAATATACTGACCACCAATGGACAGGTTGTCACCGCTGACAACACCGAGGAACATTTTACGGTCGATATCGGCGCAACGCCCTATGACGCGCTGGACAAAATATTACAGGCCTTTGAACGGGCTGATAGAGAACATTAATCGCTTACCGGCCACATTCCAGACTGGCGGGCATGCACGGAATTTCATAACAGGGTGAAACATAGGGATAGACACTTCGGCTGGTATCCGGTTCAATAGGTGGATTGCGATAAAGCTGCCAGGGTAGGAATACCAGATCCACCAGGAATTCAGCCGGCGGGAGGAGGGTGGCTTCGATATCGTTACGATTCCAGATACGGAAGTTCACAGGGAATTCAGTACAATCATCGTAAACGCCGGTGAAATAAATGGGCTCGTGCTTGACGGATCCCATTTGAAAATACGCCACCTGTTCACGCCAGGGACGATTCCGGCCGGTGGGCTGAATGGATTCTGCCGATGTGATGTTCCTCTCATCCAGGGAAACAATCGAGATGGAATTGGGATCATCCTGTACAACCGTTTCAGCGGGTTTTTTCAAAAAACCGCTCCGGGAACACCCCCCCATCAGACAAAGGATCATAACAAGATTTACCAGAATAGCGCCGGTTAGTTTTACTTTCATGGTCTAGCCTTCCAGGGGAGTTCGAAGCGAATAGTTGGGAGCTTCGTGGGTAATATTAATGTCATGAGGGTGATTTTCACGAACACTGGCAGAGGTGATCCGGACAAAGCGGCCATGCTTCCGCAGGGATTCAACGTCGGGTGTGCCGCAATAGCCCATACCGGCCCGCAAGCCGCCCACCAGTTGATAGACATACTCTCCCAGAGTACCGCGATAGGGCACCCGGCCTTCCACTCCTTCAGGCACCAGCTTGTCGGCTTCCCGGGTATCCTGGCCATAGCGCGCGCCGCCGCCGGTGATCATGGCCCCCATTGAACCCATACCGCGATATTCCTTGAATCGTCGACCCTGATAAATCACCAGTTTGCCCGGAGATTCATCCAATCCGGCAAACAGGGAACCCAGCATGACAGAGGAAGCCCCCGCCGCAATGGCCTTGGTAATATCGCCGCTCATGCGGATACCGCCATCAGCAATAATCGGAACATCATTCTCATCGCCGGCCTTGGCACACTCCATAATCGCAGTCACCTGTGGAACACCAACACCTGAGACCACCCGTGTGGTACAGATCGATCCGGGACCGATCCCGACCCGAATGGCGTCGGCGCCGGCGTTAATCAAATCGCGCGCCGCCTGATAGGTCGCCACATTTCCGGCAATCACATCGATATCCCAGTTCCGTTTGATCTCTTTTACCGTTTCCAGCACATTTTTTGAATGGCCGTGGGCGGAATCAACCACAATCAAATCGACATCTTTACTGATTAATTGTTCCACCCGGGGAAAATCCAGCACACTGACCGAAGCGCCAACCCTTAACCTGCCACGGGTATCCTTACAGGCATTGGGATACTGATACACCCGGGCGATATCCCGCATGGTGATTAATCCGGCCAGGGTGCCATCCGGATGGATCAACAATAGTTTTTCCACTTTTTTCTGGTTGAGTATCGCCTCAGCCTGCTGGATCGTTGTTTCTGGCGAACTGGTCACCAGATTCTGACTGGTCATGACATTTTTAACCAGATCTTCGCTGTTTTTGAAAAAAGCCAGGTCACGTCGGGTAATGATACCAACCAATTTGTTTTGATCATCAACAATGGGAATCCCGGAGATATTCTGTTCGGTCATCAACTTACGCGCGGTATTGACCGAATCATCCGGTCCCAGCGTGACGGGATCGAGAATCACCCCATTTTCACTGCGTTTAACTTTGTCAACCTCTCGGATCTGCTGATCTATCGTCAGATTCTTATGAATTATACCAATACCGCCTTCCTGTGCCAGTGCTATAGCCAGTGCGGATTCGGTTACCGTATCCATTGGTGAACTGAGCAATGGGATGTTGATGCCTATATTTCTGGTTACGCGTGTCCTTACATCCGCCTCACGTGGCAGAAAATCGCTTGCACATGGCAGTAAGAGTACATCGTCAAAGGTAATGGCATGGCCGGTAATTTTTTCATCCATATTATATAAGCCTTTATGCTTAAAACAGTTAAATAAACATAGAAAATATCCCCAGCTATTTTAGCAGGCGACTTATAACCCGTCAAGCCTCTGATTAAATTACTGATTCCCGAACAACCTGCCCCCAAAAAATCCCGGCAGACCGGGAGGGTAAAAAAAGGTCTGCCGGGTTGAGGGGGAAAAACTCATTTCTCGCATCACACATTCAAACGAATCAAGCTCAACTTAATCCAAATCCTTTAGCCAAACCAGACCCAATCTTACCATATACCGTTATTTTTCTTATCGATGAACGGGATAATCCTTACAGACAGAATTCTCTACCGATCCCTGTTGAATGATGAGCAGTTCTATGATATTATCGCGGATAAAGAAAATTGAAAGAGACCCGCTAATATAGAGACTATCCTTCATGACTCATCCTGATTCACACTTGTTCGTTTATGGGTCGTTAATGTATCCCAGCGTATGGAATTTATTAATCCGGCGTCCGGTTAAACAGTGCCGGGGCAGACTGCCAGGTTATCAGCGCCTGAAAATCCGGGATGACAGTTATCCGGTCATATTACCGGGACAGAATGCCCACGACGTAACGGGAGTTCTTTATTTTAAACTGACCAGCCAGGAAATTAACCGGCTTGATCGTTTTGAAGGCGATTACTACGAACGTATCTCTGTTGATATTTTTATCGACCATTCCTCCTGCACACCCATCAATGCCTGGACTTACCGACTTAAAAGTGCTTTTCGTCATCTGGCCCTACCACAGACCTGGGATCCGCAAGCGTTCGAAAAAAACGATCTGAATCGTTTCATTCAACATTACTGCGGATGGAATGCCACCGTTAGCGACTAACCTATTCATGTTATCTGATCCGGTAATACTTAACCCAACAGGACCACAGGATATTCACCGCCCCCTATTGATTTCCTGGCCATTTTGCGCAAGATTCATTACTAAGAGACTAAATGGATAAAATCGTTTCACCAGCCAGAAAACGCTGGGCCATCAGGCAAACCGTCAGATAATAAGGTCCGATTCGTGATACCACATCCACCGGCCTGACATGGATATCGACTTGCTTCATCTGATTATTGTCACTTAATTTCACACCCTGCATGGCCAGTACATCATCCTGACCGGCAAAAAACCGGATTGCATCGTTGATATCCGCCGCAAAAATCCCCTCCACTTCTTCCGGTTGCAAAACAAACTCATCCAGATCGCGATCATCCAGCACAAAATACTCATGGGAAAACTCATGATTGATTTTCATTCCCAGCATTTCGGCATTAATTCGCAGGCCCAGGTTGATCAGCTTTTCAAAATCGGCACGCACGCCAATTTCTTCCTCCAGTTCCCGGACACCATCCATGATGGATTCACCACTGAGCAAATGTCCGGCGGCGGTGATATCCAGCAGGCCGGCATGCTCAGCCTTGTACCGGCTGCGCCGCTGAAACAGGATCTGGCCCGAAGAACGAATCACCCAGCAATGAAACGTCTGATGCCACCAGCCATTTTCATGCACGACCTCACGATCAGCCGTTCCCAGATATTTCATATCACTATCAAAATAATCCAGCATTTCCTGAGACATAGTGGCTCCTGCACGCCTGGCGTACACGTTAATGGGGTCAGCGAATACGTGTCATGGACAATTTGATCGTTCCCTGCATATTCTGTTCAAACGACTGGTCAAACAGTTTGTTTTTGACATCACTTTCGATCTTGATCTCGCCTTTCAACTCAGCGGATTCGATCATGCCGCTGGCCAGATCGAAGGTCATACGACCGGTCGAATTTATCCCGGTTTCGCTTTTTCTATCCGCCACCGCGTCGCTGTCCATGGGATTATCGCCCAGATCGACGCCGATTTTAACATCGAAAATGGCTTTGCCATTACGAACTTCCTTCAGCGTTAAAAACACCAACTCGAATCCCTCACTGACGGCGGATGCTTTACTGCGATAGCTCCAGCAATCACCCGGTTTCAGGGATTTATCCGGATAGGAAAAAAGCGCCGGAGTCAACAGCATTTCGTGACTCTCCCAGATCGAATCCATCATCGGTTCCAGGTGATGGAGACGATAGAATTCTTCATCCATTTTGCGGCCATCCACGCCATTTTCCAGCAGGATCGCATCCGCCAGAATATCGGCGTCCCACATATCGACCAATTCGCCATTGGGCTTAACGGCCGTTTCCATCGACTTGCCCAGCAACCGTTTGAACTTTGCGGCAATCTCCGGTACTGCCCTTGGACCTTCGATTGAGTCCCATTCAAAACGTCCACCCCCGACTTCCCCCTTGCCTCGCCCGGCATCCCAGCTTTGTTTAATAGTCATCGTACCATCTTCATCCACACTGGTACAGGTATACGTTTCATCGATTTCAAACCAGAAATTTCGCGTTTTCCCCATCAATCCCTTTTCCGCCAGATTCACTTCTGTTCGGGTACGAATCCGGAATGTAGTATCCGCCGCCATTTTCAGGGCCAGTTCAATCGGGCCACTTCCCGAGGTAGTCGCAGCGGCGTTTCTAACCGGCGCCGACGCGGTCGGGGCCGCCGATGGAACCGGGGAATCGTCTGTGGTGGTTTCTTTTTTGCAGGAAACCATCCCCCACGCCATTCCAACAACCAGAATAACCTTAATGCTTCGTTTCAACATGATCTTAATACCTCCATCTATTCAATTGTCACTGGGTAGTATTTACCCTCTCAACAAAAGTAACAACCAATTTTACACAAGAATTTCCCGAATTAACACACCACCCAAATGCGGGAGCAAACCGGAAATCTCGTCACTTCATTTTCACTTTAAAACAATACCTTACTCAAAAAGAACTATATTGCAACAAAAAGTTGAAATTCTCTGATAAATTCGCCAAAAACTTTTATGCTGCCCTTCAGGATCACAATGGCGCCAATTCGAGTTTGTCACCCGTTTTTTTCATCCAGTCATGTAATTGTCTGTCTAATTCTTTTTTTAAAGTCTGATAGGGTTCTTTTTCCGCCAGATCGGTCAATTCCCACGGATCGTTTTGCAAATCGAACAACTGTATTTCATCCACCTCGGGATAGCGAATCAGTTTATATCGTTCGGTCCTGACGGAACGCTGCAAATCGCGATAGCCATTATATATACTGGTGTAAATGTTTTTTTTCTCCCCGCGCAGCAGCGGCAGCAGGCTGGGAAACTGAACCGACTCAGGAATCGTAATCCCGGCCAGGTCACAGGTGGTGGCAAACATACTTTGCAAATAGACAAGGGCATCAATCTTGCGTTCTGGTTCCAGTCCGGGGCCACACAGAACCAAAGGCATGCGGATGGAATGGTCGTATTGATTCTGTTTGCCCATCAAACCATGCTGCCCTAACGCCAGGCCATGATCGGAGGAAAATACGATGATCGTATTATCCACCTTGCCACTGGCCTCGAGAGCATCCAGTATCCGTCCGATGTGATAATCGGCATGGGTAATGATCGCATAGTATTCCTGCAGGTGAACTTGAACAGCCTCTTTGGTACGGGGAAAAGGTGCCAGCAATTCATCGCGGACTTTATGATCGCCCTGATCAAAGGGATGCTCCGGCATAAAATTGGGGGGAATAGTCAGTTTTTCCGGTGGATACATATCGACATACTTTTGAGGCGATTGCCGGGGGTCATGCGGGGCATTAAACGCCACATACATGAAAAAGGGATTTTCGGTGGTCTTTGCCGTCGTATTGAGAAAATCGATGGCATGATCCGCCCAGTACTGACTGGAATGGATCTTGTTGCCTTCTACATCAAACCAGTGTCCGGTCAGCGATGTATCCGATGGCGACCAGAAATCATCTTCCCTTGGCCGGTTATAGGGATCATAGACTTTTTCCCGATCTCCGTCTTTTTTTGTTACGGGTTTGGAGGCATACATCCCTGCCCCCATAGGGCCTTGATGCTTAAAACTTCGCTGGAAAGTTGCCTTGCCGTTATGCCATTTGCCCACGCCATAGGTCTCGTAACCGGCCCGGGTAAAGGTTTCTCCCCAGAGCGGATAGTTCCCGCAATCATTCCCCCCACAGGTCCAGACATAACGCCCGGTATTCAACATAGCCCGGCTGGCTATACAGATCGCGCCATTCCAGGCGCCCTGATTGAAACAATGCGTGAAGGTCACGCCCCGACGCACCAGGCGATCCATATTCGGGGTATGCACCTCTTTATTATTGAGAACGTTAATGGTTCGGAAACATTGATCGTCCGTAAACAAAAACAGGATATTCGGTCGACTGGCCTTATCGGCAGCCTTTAATTGGCTCATCGGTAATCCAGAAGCCAGAGTCAGGCCCATTAATCCGCGGCGCAAAAATTCTCGACGATCCATTAGCAATCCTTTTTTCATGCTGGTTTTACGAATAAATTGCACGTTGACGTATTATAAAATATACCAGACCGCAAAAAAGTGCAATACACTTCCGCCTAATACAAACATATGCCAGACCGCATGACCATAGGGCAGTTTTTTCCAGACATAGAAAACCGTACCGATTGAATAGATCAACCCCCCGGCCAGTAAAAAGCCCAGACTGACCGAAGGCAATTTATGCAGCATTTCCCGACCGGCAATAATACACAGCCAACCCATTGCCAGATAAACTACCAAAGAAATCACTTTGAAACGGGCAATGAAAACAATCTTCATCGCCACCCCCAAAAGCGCCAATCCCCAGATCACTCCAAACAGACTCCACCCCCATCCGCCTCGCAGGCAAACCAGCATAAATGGCGTATAAGTTCCAGCTATTAAAAGATATATGGCGGCATGATCCAGGATCTTGCAGATCCGTTTGGCTTTCTCCCAGGGAAAACTGTGATATAACGTTGATGCCAGATATAACAAAATCAGCATCGAACCAAAAATCGAATAGCTCACAATATGCCAAACAGTACCCAACCTGACGGCTTGAACGACTAGCATCACCAGACCGGCAATACTTAAACCAATCCCGGCGCCATGTGTCAGGCTGTTGGCGACTTCTTCGCCCAGGGTATATCGTTGCAATTTCTGTAATGTCATAATCAAAACCTGAATCATGCCGGCCGCTTCACGACCGATGTCACTTCTATGCTCTATTATAGACTTCTGGCGATGTCTTAACAGGATAATATTCATTCTTACGTTATATTGATAAAATACTGATTTTAGTCGGGATGGTAAAATTTGATCTTGTCCAGGAAAAAACCTCAAAACCACATCTTGCCAGCCATCGATTTCGATGGTATGATTGAAGTTTTATCGATTAACTCGAAACTTAACCATATATTTATATAATAAAGACTTATGACCAGAGCGATCACCCTTGAAGAATCGATGTCGCGCCTGACCGCGCCGCAATATGAAGCTGCTACTCATTTTGAAGGCCCGGCCCTGGTTTTGGCCGGCCCAGGCAGCGGCAAAACTCGTGTAATTACTCATCGAATCGCCTGGTTGATCAGCCAGGGCGTTGCGCCCTGGAATATTCTTGGGATTACCTTTACCAACAAGGCTGCCGAAGAAATGCGACATCGACTGGCCGGCATGCGCGTACCTCGCGGCGCTCTATTATGTACCTTTCACAGCCTGGCAGCCCGTTTATTACGTGAATTTGCCACCGAAGCCGGTCTACCCGGCGATTTCAGTATCTATGATGATGCCGATCAAAAAACGGCCATGCGTGAAGCCATCAAAGTCTGCGATCTCGATCCCCAGAATTTCCCTCCCAATGCCATGCTTTATAAAGTCAGCAGCATGAAAAACGATCTCAAGCTGCCTGATGATGTCGCCAAACAATTCGAGTACGATTTCCGGGCTACTCATTTTAAACGGATTTATGAGGCGTATCAGGAACAACTCACCACGAATAATGCGCTGGATTTTGATGATCTGTTGATGAAACTGGCCTTTCTTTTACGCGACCGGCCGGAGATTCGCCATGAACTGAACCGGCGCTATCAGTTCGTACTGGTGGATGAATATCAGGATACTAACCATTGTCAGTACCAGATTGCCCGCGGCCTGACCATCGACCATCACAATCTATTCGTTACGGGGGATCCCGACCAGTCTATTTACGGCTGGCGTGGCGCCGATATCGGCAATATCCTGGCTTTTGAAGAAGATTACCCCAATGCCAGAGTCGTTCGTCTGGAAGAAAATTTTCGCAGTATTCCGGAAGTGCTGCAAATGGCGGATGACCTGATCCGCCAGAACTCGCGCCGCAAACATAAAAACCTTTTCACGGCCATCCCCAGCGGCGCTCAACCTGAAATGCTCGAGTTTTATAATGAATACGAAGAAGCGGACGGGATCGCCGGCCGTTGTAAACAGTGGCGTGCCGATGGAATCGATTACCGTGACATGGCGGTCTTTTATCGGGTCAATTCCATGAGCCGGGTGGTGGAAGACGCGATGCGCCGCGCCGGGATTCCCTATCAGATTGTCAAAGGGCTGGAATTCTTTAAACGCGCCGAAATCAAGGACATGATCGCTTACCTGCGTTTTCTGGTCAATCCGGCCGACCAGGTTTCGTTCGCTCGCATCGTTAACAAACCGACGCGCGGTATCGGCAACACCACTATCCAGCGTATCCTGGAACATTGTCATCATAACCGCCTGACGATCTGGGATACCCTTCAGCATCTTGATGAGATCGCCACGCTCAATACTGCCGCCAAATCCAAAATCCGGCTCTTCACGGATATGATCGCCGGATTCAAAAAAGAAATGGAAGGCGGCGTCTCTCATCTGCTTCGAACCGTGTACGAAAATACCGGTCTGCAAAAAAACCTTAAAGCAGAAAAAACCGAAGAGCCGCATTTGAATGTGATGGAATTGATCAACTCCGCTGTCCAGTTCGAAAGCGAAAACGAAAATCCTGCCCTGCCGGAATACCTGCATCAGATCGCCCTGGCCAGCGACTCAGACGCCTATAACAGTGAAAGCGGCGCGGTTTCACTCATGACCCTGCATTCGGCCAAAGGACTGGAATTCCCGGTGGTGGTGATTGTTGGCGTCGAAGAAGGCCTGATACCCCACAGCCGCAGTAAAAACGACAAAGCAGAATTGGAAGAAGAACGCCGGCTGTTGTTTGTCGGCATTACCCGAGCCCAGCGTCTCTTAAATCTGACCTGTGCCCGTAATCGAACCACCAATGGCTTTTCTGCCGCCACGATTCGTTCCCAGTTCGTCCGCCACCTCAGCGGTCTGCAATTCACTCCGGTAGCCTCCACCCGTGATCTGGTGGAAGATTCAGGCTCCAATGACAGCTACGATTCCGATTTAACCTACGATTCAAGTGATATCGATGCCGGACCCTCCTCCTATGATGAAGCCATCCCCAACTTCCGGATCAATCAACTGGTACGTCATCCATCGCTGGGGATTGGGAAAATCACCAAAGTCATCCCATTGCGTGAAAACAGCAAAGTGGAAGTTCAATTCCAGTCCGGCCAGCGAAAGACACTCGTCCTTAAATATGCCAGACTGGAACCCATGGATTATGATTAATCACAACAGGTCAAATAATAACTCGTTAGAATTACAAGCCAGGATATATTACATAACTGCAATTGAATTAATAAGTTATTTGTCAGCCTGATCTTATCAGCCCTCCAGCAAACCATGGCGAAAAATATCCCAATGGTCAAATTTGAACGCTTTTTTTCGACAAAACCTCATAATAGCTCCGTTATTTATTTGCCTCAAATCGTATCTGCTTTATATAGTATTAGCATCTGGAATTTCGAAATTAAGTAATTTGTTACAGGCCTGACGGCCTGATCTTGTCCTGACACCTGTTATGGAGGTTTCACCCATGCAAGAATTCTTTCCCGGCATAAAAAAGATTAAGTATGAAGGCCCGGATTCCAAAAATCCATTATCTTTCAAGCATTACAATCCACGCCAGAAGGTCATGGGCAAAACCATGGCCGAACATCTCCGCTTTGCCGTATGCTACTGGCATACCTTCAAAGGTCTGGGCGGCGATCCCTTCGGACCGGGTACCATTATCCGCGAATACAATGCCTCTGGCGATCCCATGCAAATCGCTGAAGACACCCTGCAAGCGGCCTTTGAGTTTTTTACTAAATTGGGGGTAGAATTCTGGTGCTTCCATGATCGCGATATCGCTCCCGAAGCGGACAATCTGATTGAAACCAATAAGCGGCTTGACAAAATCGTTAAAATAGCTAAAAAGTTACAGAGCGATACCGGGGTGAAACTGTTATGGGGAACTTCCAACCTGTTCAGCCATCGCCGTTTTATGTCAGGCGCCAGCACCAATCCATCTCCGGCTGTCTTTGCTTATGCTGCCAGCCAGGTGAAAAAGGCCATGGAGATCACCAAAGAACTCGGTGGTCTCGGTTATGTCTTCTGGGGCGGCCGGGAAGGTTACGAAACGCTGCTTAATACCAATATGGGCCGTGAACTGGATCATCTGGCATGCCTGCTGCAAATGGCCGTCGATTACAAAAAAGCGATTCGCTTCAAAGGCCAGTTTTATATCGAACCCAAACCCAAGGAACCCACCAAACACCAGTACGATTTTGACGCGGCCAGTTGTTTTGCCTTCCTGCAGAAATATAATCTGGTCGATCATTTCAAAATGAATATTGAAGCCAATCACGCCACCCTGGCGACCCATACCTTCCAGCATGAATTGGAATTTTGTATCGCCAATGGTATCCTGGGTTCGGTTGACGCCAACCGTGGCGATCTGCTCCTGGGCTGGGATACCGATCAGTTCCCCACCGATCTTTATGATACCACCCTGTCGATGTACCATATTTTACGCAGTGGTGGTTTCACTACTGGTGGTCTTAATTTCGACGCCAAAGTCCGCCGACAATCGATCGATCCGGTCGATCTGTTCCATGCCCATATCGGTGGTATGGATGCCTTTGCCCGTGGTCTGAAATCCGCAGCTAATATGCTCAAAGATGCTAAACTTGAAAAGTTCATCAAACAGCGTTACGCCGGCTGGGATAAGGGCATTGGCGCCAAAATCGAAAAAGGTCAGGTCGGTTTCAAAGAACTGGAAGAGTATACCATTAAGAATGGCGAACCGGAAATTCAGTCCGGCCGCCAGGAAATGCTCGAAAATCTTTTTAACCAGTATATTTAGTCATTTCAATCCATAAACCAGGAAACAGGAACCGATGCGTTCGGTTCCTGTTTCTTTTAAATGTCTTTTACTCAGATACCGAATACCATGACCGAAAAAGAAACAAAAAAAACCTTCGAACAAGCCATGAAAGAGCTGGATAAGCTCGTTGCCGAAGTCGAAAGTGGAAAAGTGTCGCTTGAACAGACCATCGAAAAATACGCCCAGGGGATGGAACTGATCAAATATTGCCGGTCTATTCTTGAACAGGCTGAAAAGAAATTTGAAGTGATCGCCAAAGCAGATCGCTCCAATAATACAGATCCGGATCCTGATTGAATTCCGGCACGCGGAGCCCCCCTGATCAGGTCATTATTCTTATAACCAAACAAGGCCCCGGGAAATCGTTCCCGGAGCCTTTTTTAAAAGATAAACAGTCTAGCCTGTTTAGTAGTATTTATTCACTGCATGCGGTTTCGGGGACCTTGTTACATGCCAACCAATCCAGAGCCAACAGGGCAATGTCTTCGAGATTGACCTTGCAATCGTCGTTCAAATCGCCACTGATCGGGTCCAGACAAACAGACTTACCGGAAATCTCCGCGTAAATGGCGGCAATCGCTTCACGGGGCAGTTCATGATTATAAAGCCGGAAATCATCAATGGCGCCGGTGAAGGGCCGCTGCATGTTGGTCCGATTACCCAGATGGATCAGGGTATCGAGCCCGGGAAACGAGGTTAAGGTACGATATCCCTTGTCAATGCCATCAATATACCAGTGCCAGTTCATGGTCTCGGCATTAAAGGTCAGGGCATGGAAATGCCACTGCCCCCGGGCATATTGGTTCAGACTCGGGATCGCCCCCCAGTTTCCGCCATAGTTGACGTAAAGATTACCATAATAATCGCAATCGTAATCCGGATTGCGCCAGGCCCACATATATAATCTTTCGTGACCACTGGGAGATCCCGAGGCGCACATATACTGGTTGTTGGCCGGGGCATTTTCTGGTTGGAGTTCCCAGAACATCAAGGTAAAGTTGGTATCGGTACCCATCGCGGCCGTAGGCAATGTGGCGGCCTGATCTCCCAGACCATTGAATTTGACAGCCTGTCCTGCAATGCCTTCAACAAATACCGGACTGCCGATACCCGTACCCGTATTGCCGTTCACGACATCGTTATAATTGCCATCGAAAGGCCAGTGACCAATCAATACGATTGCTTTCAATACAGCGGGATCGGAATGGGCCGTTCCAGCGTTATTGGTCGCTTTGCAGACATAACTGCCGTTATCCGCTGCGGATACATCGGTAATAATCAGACTGCTATTAGTTTCACCGTCAAGCAGCGTATCATTTTTATACCATTGATAATCGATCTCGGTATCCGCTCCTGGTGAAACGCCTGCCATAGCCGTCAGTTGAACGGTCTGACCTTCCAGGACCGCCGTCATGGCTGGGGGGCTGCTGACCATAAGGTGGATCGAATACCGGAATGGCATTCAACGTAGTGAATGTCCATACCGGACTTAAAAATAAATTATTCGGATCGCTTGTCGATCCGACGTAGTTGGCAACCTGCCAGTAATACGTACTGTTTGACTTGATCTCTGGATCAAACGAATTCGCCGAACCGGACAGCGTGGCAACGGGTAACATGATCAGATTGGGTTCCTGCGCCAGATAAATCGTTTGTGATGTTGTTCCCGCCGGCGGGGTCCATTCCAGCAAGACATTGAGCGGGACATCCATCGCGCCATCAGCCGGAGCCGTTTGCGTCACAGGTGTCCAGCTTTCATAACTGGTTGTCAGGCCATATTTGGCTGTTAAATAACCGCCGATATTACGAATTTCTTCCGCGGTTAACACTCGATTGTATATCAACAACTCGGCCAGATCGCCATCCCAGCTGCGCAGCACGCTCTGTCCGACATCATAAGAAAAATTACTGGCGCTCACCACATTGCTGGATTGAACGAATAGAATCGACAGGTCGCGCGGGACCGATGTGGTGAGCGGATCAACCGTAACGGCATTAATCTGAACAATACCGTTTCGAATTCGATCGGCTCCTTCACCGGAACCGATCGAGCCGCCCCACGTATCAGAGATAATAGCACAGTAATCATCGGTGGACTGCGCTACCGTGCCGCGATGGAAATGGGAGGTATCGTCGTCATCGAGCAGATGGCGCCACTGGCCCTGATCGATTTTATTGACATCGGCATCTTCTTTGACCACCCAGAAGACCGTACGGATGTCATCGATCGGATCAAAATTGACATAGCCGCCGTTGCCGTCAAAACGAACAACGGGCAAACCATTAATGAGATTGCTCTTGTAAACGACTGGTGTTGGTCCGGTGGCCACCGCGTCACTGCCGACACTGGCCGGCCACACCGCGATCGAGTCTCCATCGGCCAGGCCGGAAATCGCGTTGGCTTCCAACTGCAAAATCAGGCCGTCTGTTACGGGCGCCACCGCTGCGGCAACTCCCGTTAATACCAAACTTAAAAGCAGCGCTAAATAAATCAGAGATATTTTTTTCATGGTTATATCCTCCAAAATTATTTCCGTAAAAATAATTTTTGCTACGGGGTTACTGGCATTCGGGAATCAGGTTACACTCCATCCAATTGGCAACAAGCGCCTGTAAGTCGAGAAAATCGACGACGCAATCCTCATTCAGATCGTACGGAGAATAGCTCAGACAGATGACGGCATCTTCATAAACATCCACATACATCTGAGCGACCTCGCGCGCGTCCAGAGCGTAATTGAAGAACCGGACATCGTCGATCAGTCCATCCAGGAAGTAATTCTTGCTGGCGCCTTCGTTCGCGCCGGCGCCGATCTGGAACGCCCGAAGGGTATTGAGGTCCATGGTCTCACCGAGGGTTTGAGCGGCCAGTTCGCCATTAATAAACAACGATTTGTTACCAATGATCTGTGTGTCTGATACGCGCTGGGTTACGTCAAAGGTAATGACCAGGAAATTCCAGACTCCGGTGGCCACCGTACTGCCGTTAGTCGCGTTCCAGCCCGGCCCGGTCCAGTATGACCAGATGTTGGCATCGGTCGCGTACAGGATGTAGCCACGTTGCGGCCCGTCATCGCGGCAACTGACGACCGTGCGATAAAGCCCGACACTCGCCGGTTCGATATAGGCCCAGGCTGACACGGAAAAACTGCTGGTCGGATTCAGATCGGCCGACCAGGGAACCTGAATATACTGGTCTGTTCCGTTCAATTCCACTGCCTGACCGATAACACCCTGGGTAAAGGTCGGAGTCCCGGTACCAAGAGCCGTTCCGTCATGTTCACCGGCAATATCGGTGAAATTCCCCTCAAAGGGCCAATGGGCAATAGTGAGTTTAATGATGACATTGGCAATCTGGCTGGTGACGGTTCCATTCGCGTTGGTCACCTCGCAATAGTACGACGCGTCACTGGTGATATTGGTTAATGCCAGATTCTGGGTAGTCGCTACCGGGTTATTGGGATCGCTCACTTCAAACCAGGCATACCCGGTAATAGGGTATTCTGCCACCGGGACTTCGGCTTCAATGGTCAGTGTCGCATCGCCTCCCGCCTCCACCCAGGTATTCTGAGGCTGTTGCGTAATAAACGGTTTGGGCGATACTGAAGTGAAATGCCAGAGTTTACCTGTTCGGATGACAGGAACGCCATTATTGGGATCCCGAACATCCACCCGCCAGATATAGGCAGTTTCATAGTCCAGCGCTCCGGTAGATACCGTGGTTTCCGTACTGTTCTCCAGCAATTGGATGGGATTGTTCGGATCACTGTAAAGATAAACATCATAAGCCGGATTATCCACAAAACCTTCCAGTGGCCCGATCCAGCTCAAGTCAACGCCTTCGATGGGAATATCGCCGGCCCAATCCACGGGAGATGGCTGTGAAGCCAGTCTTGGATTACTGTCGGCAATGACATTGCCGCCAATGATCAGCCGTTCCTGGCCGGGATATGACCAGGCCACCGAAAGATTGTCTTCTCCGGTATTTTCCTTGACCAGCGCCATGATGTAATAAATTTCACCCGCCTGAAGGGCAATCAGACCAGATTTCTGCTCAGGGTAAGTATCGAACGCATTGCTTTCCACATAGGTGGTCACTTCACAGATTTTTTTGATATTCGCCGGATTATCATCGCGACTGAGCCACAATTCACCGGCATCATCACTGGCAATCCAGAAAGTATAGTTTCCTGTTACTGGAGCAATCAGGTAAGCGCTGAGACGGGCGCCATAAGATTCATCAAATTGGCGTGGGCCTACCATGCTCGTTGTCGTAAAGCCACCATCCGGATTGTCCGGATATGCGTCGATGCCGGTCAGGTCCGCGATGGTCCCGCCTGTAATATTCAACCAGTAATCAAACCGGGCCACTCCCAATTCGGACCAGCCTGGCCCTGCCATCCCTATTCCAATTAATAAAATTCCAATCAAGACAAATCGATTCAATAAATTTTTCATAGTTCGGATCCTCCATTAAGATGCTTCTACTATTAAGGGCACCAATGTTCCAGTCACATCGATCAACGGAAGTATTGTGGTTTAGCTGAAAACACACCTCCTTTCCGGTTTTTTGGCCAATCCGGGCCGGATGGCCAGATTCATTCGTTTTAAAAAGCGCCTCTCGATCGTATCCAGACAGGGTTCTGACCAGCGCTTATCCGCATAAAACCAGGATTTGCTGACAGGTTGTGATTGATATTTCAAGATAATATCACTCCTTATAGTCCTGTATATCATGACCATCATTCAAGATATACCCACTTGAACAGTCCCGCCATTGATTGATGGTCTAATAATCCGTATCATCCAGACTCGATCTGCTCGCATTTCATCCGCCTGTATGTTTCTTTCAATACCTGTTACAAAAAATATCTTTCTATCGTCCTGGCGACCTGTTCATACAGATGGCATGACTTCACGAACCATCCGCAGACATAGCACAGGCATCTATCACCATGCGCACACTACACCGGACACAATTCAACCTGCTAGATACACTTGAACCGCATTTAAACCGTCAAATCAGAACGGCATTCAAAAGCAACTAATGACCTATATAATATATGTACGTTTTATTGTATCAGGGTAATTGCAAGTGAAAATAGATAATCGTGTGATTTTGATGGAAATTAGTAATCACTTTACCAGTTTTTTTATTCCGACTCGAATTTGTAAACAGATCGTAGTCTCTGCCTCCAACACCTTTCGAAACAATTACCCAACTCTTCTAGCGCTTCAACCGCTCGGGTTCTATGTTCTCCCAAAACGGTAACGTCAGATTATCAACAGAGGCATAAAGTCAGGATGACGTTTCTTGATCTTCTTCTAACCAGGGTATATGAAAGAACACTTAATAATCCTTCCATGAAGAATCAACTTTGTTATACGCTGGTTGCCTTGTCATTGTCAGGAATGGCTGACGTTTGACTTGCGTTTTTTCCCACATATACCAGCATGGCGCGGGGACACTTGCCTGTAGCTTTATCTCGTTCTTCCGGCAAGCCATATTTTTCGTAATCGATCACGGCCAGTTTCTGTTTGATCTGGAACATATTAGGCGCCATTTTCGCGCACAAACTGCATCCAACGCATCCAACCTTACAGTAGCCGCGTACTTCCTTGGCGCCATCGCGAGATGAACAGCCTACCACCAACAGCGGATCTTCCTGCATGGCCACCATCTCGATCAGCATCCGGGGACAGGCCTTGGCGCAGGCCCCGCAGCCCACACACCTGGCATAATCCACCACAGCCAGACCATCCACGATATGAATCGCGTCAAATTCACAGGCCCGGACACAATCTCCCTGGCCCAGGCAACCATAAGGGCAATCGATTGCCCCGCCAATCATCTGCGCCTCTGCGCAACTGCTGACGCCAAAATAGTTTGCTGCGTTAATCAAATCATCCGTATGCGCCGAACAATGTACGACCGGGCGGATCGGCGCGGAAGCCGCCGCTTCGATGCCCAGCGCCGCCGCGATCTGACGGACCAGCTCATCACCGCCGGGACCACAGCGCCCGATCAAACCATGATCCACCGCCACCGCCTCGGCATAGGCCGAACAACCCGCCAGCCCGCAACCGCCGCAATTCGCGCCGGGTAAAACCGCCTCGATGGCTTCCACGATCGGATCGCGCTCCACTTTGAGTTTGTTGTAGGCAATCGTCAAAATAATTACAAACAATAATCCGATCGCCAGCAGGCACAGGCCTGACCCGGTCACAATCGTCATATCCAATTCAGCCAGTATGGTATGTGTCATTGCAGTCATTTCACTCATAGGTTATCTCAGTGCCATTGCAGGCTTATCCTTTGACCATGCCCGAAAAGCCCATAAATGCCAGGGTCATGATTCCGGCGGTTATCAGGGTGATCCCCGCCCCTTTCAAAGCGGCCGGGACATCCGCCCATTCCAGACTCTCACGGATACCGCCCATAATACAGATCGCCAGGGTAAAACCAAGCCCCCCGCCAAAACTGGCGACCAGCGCCTCCAGAAAATCGTAGCCCCACAGGTCGATAAACAAACAGGTGCCCAGAATGGCGCAATTGGTCACAATCAGGGGCAGGAAAATCCCAAAACTTTTATATAACGGCGGGAAAAACTTCCGGACATACATCTCCACCAGTTGCACCATGCTGGCGATCACCATAATAAACGCGATATATTTCAGAAAATCCAGTTTCAGGGGAACCAGCACCATCTGATTAATTATCCAGGTCATCGATCCGCTGATCGTCATCACGAAAGTCACCGCGCAACCCATGCCAAAGGCCATGTCCACCTTACGGGAAACCCCGATATAAGGGCAGATCCCCAGAAACTTGGTCAGCACCAGGTTGTTCACCACGGCGATCGAAATAAAGACTACAATTAAATGGCTAAATAATTCCATAGTTGCAACTCGTTATTTTTTCTTGAGAAAATGATTGCTCAGTCCCAGCAGAATCCCCAGCGTGATAAACGCGCCCGCCGGTAATTTCATGGCATTCCAGGGGACAAACGATTTGGGCATGATGGCAATATTCCAGAATTCGCCATCCGCCAGCAACTCGCGTACCGTGGCCAGCACACATAAACTAAAAGTAAAGCCCAATCCCATCCCGATGGCGTCCATCAGGCTGACAAAGACCCCTTTGCGGCTGCCGCACGCTTCAGCCCGGCCAATAATCAGGCAGTTGACAATAATCAACGGCACATAAGGCCCCAGTTTCTCGGACATATCCGGCACAAACGCCTGCAAAGCCAGATCCGCGATCGTGACAAACGCCGCAATCGTCAGGGTAAACATCAAAATTCGCAAATGGCCCTGCAACAAATTACGCATCAGGGAAACCACTACATTCGAACAGATCAGCACGAACATGGTCGCCAGTCCCATGGTCAGGGCGGGTTGCACTTCCGCCGTAACCGCCAGTGTGGGACACATGCCCAGCAACTGTCGAAAGATCGCGTTTTCTGCCCATAAACCCCGGATAAAATGTACGATCGCTTCAGGTCTGGCAGCGGTTTTGGATGGTTGACTGGATTCATTCATAAGAGTAACTGCTTTATTGGGTTATTTTAATTGATCTGCGATATTCATTACCGAGGTATTAACGATTTTCACAACAGCGTCCGATGAAATGGTCGCGCCTGTGATCGATTCAATTTCGACATCCGCCTCAACCGGCCGTTTCACCACGACCAGTTTGGCTTTGAGGGTCGGAACCGGTTTGCCGGAAAATTGATCTTTGAAAGCCGACTCTTTCATTTTATCGCCAAATCCCGGTGTTTCGTTTGTCTTCAAAATCCCGATTCCCATCAGCTTTTCCTTTTGCGCGTCCAGCGTCACCAGCAGTTTGATCTTATCGGCAAATCCCCCGCCTTCCGCCTCGAAAGCGTATCCCGCCAGAGTATCCGCCTTGCTGACTTTGTAATACAAAACCTGCTGGGTATCCGGATCCACTACCGGATTCACTTTCAAACTATTCAGGTCGTCTTTTGTCACCTCTGCCTTCTGTAAAAACAGACCCGCCATTGACTTGAGCAATTTCTTTTCGGCATTCGCCTTGATCATCGGATCCAATTGCCCCTGTACCAGCGCCACCAGCAGGCCAAATACCAGCGCCGAAACGATTACCAGCCAGGATTGTTTAATAAAGTTCGCTATCATAATCACTCAATCTTGCTTAATTGATTTTTCAAATATTACCGGTTGGGACGTCCGCCAAACGGCGCCGGACGCGTCCAGCGGCCTATTAACGGGGACACAGAATTCATTAATAATATCGCGTACATTACTCCTTCGGGATAGCCGCCCTTCAGACGGATCAACATAATCAGGGTCCCCACCCCAATACCAAAGATCAACCGCCCCAGACGGGGTAACGGACAACTGACCGGATCGGTGGCGATAAAGAACGCACACATCATCATACCCCCGCCAAAGAGGTGAATCAACGGATTGACATAGATCTCGCTGTTCGAGAGCCAGGCAATCAGGGCAATCACCAAAGAGGAGCCCAGAACGCCAATGGGAATGTGCCAGGTAATCGTTCCGCGCCAGAGTAAAAATAATCCGCCAATCAGCCAGGCCAGCGCCGAGGTCTCGCCCACCGATCCCATCGATTTGCCCAGCAGTACTTCCTGCAGCAATTCATTGGCCGGATGGGCGGTCGTCTTTTCTTGGACCGGCTTATCGACATTGGCGGCATCCTTGATCGGTTGTTTGGCCAGCGCCAGCGGCGTCTGCCCGGTAACCGCTTGAATATCCTGATCGAAACCTTTCACATCCGGAACCGTCCAGGTGGTCATCATCATTCCGAAACAGGCCATCAAAAACGCCCGTCCCACCATGGCCGGATTGAAAATGTTATGTCCCAATCCGCCAAATACCATTTTCCCGATCGCCACAGCGATTACCATCCCGATGACAGCCGCCCACCAGGGAAAGGCCGGCGGCAATGATAACGCCAGGATAATTGCCGTCACGACCACGCTGCCGTCACTAATCGTCTGGACTTTTTTACGGGCCATATTGAACAGGTATTCGGTGATTAATCCTGATGCGATACAACTGACCAGCAAGATCAGGACCGCCATCTTGAACATGATGAATCCGACAATGGCTGCGGGAATGCACCCGATACACACTTCGATCATCACGCGCCGGCTGGTCGCCGGTTCGGATAGGTGGGGAGAAGACGATACAATCAATACACTGGATTTGGATTCTGCCTGGTCTGTCATCTGAATTTCTATCGTATGAGGGATTATCCTTTTTGATTTTGTAACTGCCGCGCGAATACCTTGCCGGATCGCAAGTACTGTAATAACGGAATCTGGGCCGGGCACACATAGGTACAACATCCGCATTCCATACATGCCGTCAAATCCCAATCCAGGGCCATTTCGATATCACGCGCTTTCACCGCGTGTGCGATCCGGGTTGGCACCAGATTCATCGGACAGACATCCACACAACGGCTGCAGCGTATACAAGCGGTTTCTTGAATAACACGAAACTCTTCCTGACTCATCACGGTTATCCCGCTGGTCCCTTTCAGAATCGGAACATCCAGACGGGAGGTAGTAGGCCCCATCATCGGACCGCCCAGCAACACTTTGCCGGCATCGCGGGTTAAGCCGCCGCATTCCTTCAACAGGTCTTCCAGCAGCATCCCCACCGGCACCAGATAATTACCGGTATTCTTGATGCCCCTGCCGGTCACAGTGACCACCCGGCGATAAACCGGCCGGCTCTCTATCACCGCAAAGGCCAGCGACGCCGCGGTACCCGCGTTCATCACCACCACTCCCACATCCAATGGCAAACCCCCGTTGGGAACCGCGCGTTTCAAAACGGCGCTGATGAGTTGTTTTTCGCCCCCCTGTGGATATTTCGTTTTACAAATCGCCAGTTGAAGCTTGGATTTACCCGTAATCAAGCGCCTGATTTTCTCTATTGCGTCGGGCTTGTTATCTTCGATGGCTATGATCCCTTTTCGAGCCCCGGTGGCGTGCACGGCCAGTTCCAGTCCTTTGATAATCGGTTGAGCGGCTTCCAGCATTAACCGATGATCACTGGTCAGATAGGGTTCACATTCGCAACCATTCAGCAGAATCGTGTCAATCGGTTTTTGCGGATTACGGGCCAGCTTGACATGCGTTGGGAAAGCCGCGCCCCCTTGTCCCACCAGACCGGCCTCTCGAGCTTTCGTGGCAATCCCATGAGGATCCATTGGCTCAACCGGCTGATCTTCAACCGTTTGCCATTCAGGAATCCCCGGTTGATTTTCCCCGGCTGTGACAACCACACTTAAGACTCGTCGGCCGCTGGGATGAGGCATATCGACCACCTCTTTGACCACTCCCCGCACAGAACTGTGTACTGTCGCAGAGACAAAAGCCTCCGCCTGACCGACCACCTGTCCCGCCTCAACGTCCTGTCCTTTTTCGACACATGGCTGACAGGGAGCGCCGATGTGCTGCACCATCGGCAGCACAAAAAGCTGGCCCGGCTTTATGATAATTTCACTGATCGAGTCCATCTCCGACATCTTTCGATGCGGGGGATGAACGCCTCGCTTAAACGTACATTTGCCGAAGACCTGGTTATTGCTATCGCTCATTATTATAACTTACTGCTAGATAATGACATAGGGTTTATGAATAATTACGGAAATATGAATCATAGACAGGTTGATACACAAAATCAACTAAAAACCTGTGAAAATGATAACAATAGTATCCTCCAAACGTTAAGGGCACCGCTAAACATTGCTTTAGGAACCGTCCATAAATAAATGCTGCATTTATCGCATAGCTTGTTGTCAGATTCAGTCGCGCCGATTGAGCGAAACCGAAGGCATAGCGATTCTATGTCGAGAATAGAGAAGCGGCTGAAGATGGCGGCAAGATGGGATGAGAAATGAAGGTGTTATTGATGAACGGTTCTTTAGAGACGAAAGCAATGACATTTTTCTCTGGCAATAAGCAATGAACCGGGCATATTTGACAATATTTACGGTTCTTTGTGACGCCATACATTGGCAAATAATTATCTCACCGCACACGAAGTGCTCGCTTGCAGCCCTGAAAGAATGGTTTTATGAACAATTTCTTTAACACCCCTTTCCTATCTGCTATACTGCCTGCTCTAATCAAGGAAAATACGATGACATTATTATTAGGTATTGATGAAGCCGGATACGGTCCGATTCTGGGCCCGCTGGTCGTTTCCGGCGTGACCATGGAACTGCCCGACTCCTGCCTGGGACAGGATTTGTGGGAGATCTTACGCCTGAGTATTGCCCGGACAGCCAAAGGAAGTTCCGGAAGGATTCTCATCAATGACAGTAAACTCCTGCATAAGAAATCTGCCAAAACCAACCTGTTGCAACGCGGAACGCTCGCCGCTCTCTATGCCATCCACAACTCAATTCCCCATACGATCGCTGACTTGCTCACCCGGCTGAACTGCCAGGGCCTGGATTCCATAGCCGAATACCCATGGTACCGGGACAGGCTGACCCATTGGCCTCTCCATTTTGACTCAGATGATATCCAGACTGCGGGATCCTCCCTGCGTTCTGATTGCCGACAGCATTATCTTGAATTGAAAGAGGTAACCAGTTGCCCGCTGATGGCGGGATCATATAACCAGATGGTTCACCGTACTCAGAACAAAGCGACCGTCCTGTTTAATACCGCCTGCCAGATCATTCACCACATCTGGACGGCTTATCCCGAACACAATCTTCAAGCCATTCTGGACAAGCAGGGCGGACGCAGTCATTATCGTGAGCATCTCCAGAGAATGTACCCGGATCTCTCCATGAAAATCCTGAAAGAAACCGATACCGTCAGCAGTTATCAGCTTTCTGCCGCCCGGCGATTTATGAAAGTTCATTTCCTGCAAAAAGGCGACCAGAAAAACATGCTGATCGCGCTGGCCTCCATGACCAGCAAATACCTGCGTGAATTATTTATGGAGGTATTGAACGACTATTTCCTGAAACTCAGCCCAACCCTCAAACCAACAGCCGGATACTATCAGGATGGCACCCGGTTCCTGGCCGACCTGAAATCGACCGGCCTGCTCGATTCACTTCCCCAGCATCTGCTGATCCGGGATAAATAACCCGGCGTCAGCAGCCTGGCTTTCAGGCGATTGAACGAAACTGATGATGCGTATACGCGTACTCCAGGGCGGGAATAAAATACCGTTTGCATACGGCATCCCAGGTGACAGCCTGGAGCAATTCCCGTCCGTACTCCATGCGTTCCGCCAATTCCGATTCACTCCGGGGCAAGCGCTCGTAAATAATTTGCGCCACCTGACGGGCCACCTCATCTTCCATCTGATCCCGCTGCGCCTGCCCGATCTGCATGATGGCGGCCCGGTCATTGACCTCGGAAAATTCCCGGGTATAATCCGCCCGGATTACCAGATCCAGCGCCGTCAAACGCCCCGGTCCAAAGCGCCGCGTTCCGCCTTCGGATCGATCGGCGATATCCGCCAGCAAATCATTCAATCCGCACGAATCGCTCGCCACGCATAACCCACCCACCGCCACCGTCTGCAACGGACGGGTGCAACTGGGCCGGTAAATATTCTGCGACAGTTCAATGTCACCCGCCAGCAGAATGTCTTCAGCAGTCACGCGTTCTCTCTCATAGTCTTCCAGACTGCCCGTATCGAAAATCATAATCTTGATATTGGTATTTCGCTGATTAAACTGATCAAACCATTCCTTCCAGTATTGCCGGGCTGACATCGACTGCAATGCGTCTGCGCCGGCCATGCAACGGTCCGCGCCGTCTCCACCTGGCGGCGTCAATACAAATACCGCCGTCTTGCCCGCATCCAAGAGTTCCTGATTCAACGCGGCCAGCACGCGAAAATCGCGCCAGATCGCATTGGCGGTATCCAGATGATCCCGGCGCGTGACGATATGGTCCGGACAAACACCCAGACGTTTTAATGCCATCTGACGCACTTTCTGGCGCGCCTGGTTCTTGGCTTCATAGCTCACCGGCGCCACTACCACGCCATGGTACATCAACTCGATGCGCGCTTCTTTCAAACTGGGACTTAAAAAATGCAGGCCTTCTTTGATGCGGCGGCTCATCGCCATAATATTATCGCAAAAACGTGCCGCGCCAATCAATGCGTATTCGTAATTGAACTCCTGAGAGCCAAACAGATCGCTTAAATAATAATCGTGTTCCCGTGCCCAGCGGCGCAAGGTATTATACATCAGATCATGGCCGGGGTGACCCTCAACAATCGTTCGCACCATGGGCACCCGATGGGCGCAGTACATCGTTTTAAACAGTACCAGTGGATCCAGTACTGCCGCCAGCGCGGTCGGCATTCCGGTCATGTCATGCGAAATAATAACCGGTGGATTCGCCGGCGATGGTTTCAATAATGCCCGGATCGCGCCCAGGGCCGCCGGCGCCAGCCGAATTAACCGTTCATAGTCATTTTCATGCTCATAGCGGATACTCTCGATACCAAACTCTTCAAATAACCAGCCCTTTAACGCGTTAACAGGATGGATATTAACCTGTCTGACATCGATTAAAACAAATTCGACGGATCGACCGGTTCCCTCTTCATTAAGCTCACCATCCACCTGACCATACACATATTGAGATCCGAACTTTTTCTCCAACCCTTCAAATATTGCGCTGTAGCGCCGATCGGACACGCCGCCCTCACGCCAGTAATGCACCCGGTTGGAACCCGCCCGGTTCACATCAAACCAGCACCCGCAATTCGCGTCAGCCAGTCCGACAATAATCGTCCGTTCCACCTGCTCGCGATAAGCGTCGCTTTCCACCAGTGCGCGAACCACCCGGCTCAATCGCCGGCTGGATAGGTCCAGGATATGTACTACGGTTTTCTGACGTAACATGAAACCTCCTGTTGCGTCTTTTGCCGCCAGAACATACAAGTCGGGTCCAAACTCTATTCAGCTGGCGGTTCTCTAAAAAATTCCATCTTACTGACTGAATCGTCAACGGCCGGCGAAAACCGCTTTCGAACACTTACTTATTTAAATGTGAGACTCGGGTAACGATAAGCTCGTGACCACACGTTAAATATACAGTTTAAATCCATTTCGATGCAAATCCCCAACTTGAATTTTTTTAAATATTTTTTTTGCACCCAACCCCCTTTACGCATACCTCCTACTTTAACACACTTATCAGACGAACCCTCTGCGTTATCGGCCTGTCACCTGACGACAAACCGGATTTTCTGGTATCGATAATCATCGAATTATAGGACATAAAATTTGATATCATTGGTTATTCCGGAAACAATTCACACTTTCCGGCACATCGGCCGGGTTCCCGCTGCGCTTTCGTCACTATTGGAATTTAAAATCACGGGGCCTGTCTTTTTCGACCCGGATAACCTTTGTCAGAAATTCTTTACCTCCCGCCCTATCCTGATTTGTCATTCCATAATTCTTTTTGATCCCTGATTCTAATGATTGTAGGGTTTTTTCTAGTCGTGTTAATAAAATGTTAAGAATTATCTCAAGTAATGAATTATTTTCTTGACTTACCACTTGATATTCAAGATAATACAAATATACAAATTTTATATTGGGTCTTGAATACTTGCATGCGTTATTTGCATGCCGCAAAGGAATATATTGAAATGTTGAAACAAGTCCAGCAGATTAATACGATTTCCCAGCATTGTCTATTCTGAGAATGGGTCACCAAAACTAAATATTTAAATCCATTTATAATAACGGTTTATGAAAATTATGCCTCAGATAAATTGGAATGACAACCGGAAAAACCGGTGTTTGCGGTCTATTATGTTTCCCCGGGCCAGTCCCGCCGATCCGGCCACACCGTCCTTCCCTGCTCCACACCATTAATATCTTTTTATATAGCAAAACAAATTAACTTTGGCATCCATTCATATATTGAGGAAGAAATTAACATGAAAAAGACATTCACACATATTATCTGCCTCTTAATTCTGGCAGGAACCGTAAACGCCCAACTCATCTCTTCGATAGACCGGCGCAACAGTACTCTGTACCCCTCCCCATTGTCTAGACAAAAATATTGACTTTCTTAGATGGAGTTATCGCCACGGTGGGGGCTGTCGCCCCGGAAGGAGCCCGGAGGGCGACTGGAGGGGCGACAGCCCCGGCGAACACCTCGGCCGGGGTAAGGTATCCCAGGGCCTCGTGCAGCCGTTCATGATTGTAAAACTCAAAATAGCGGCCCAGGCCTAACACCGCCTCGGCCACCGTCTGGTAATCTCGCAGATAGACCTCCTCCACCTTGACCGAACGCCATAACCGTTCGACAAATATGTTGTCAAATACCCGGCCCCGGCCATCCATGCTGATTAAAATCCCGGCATCTTTCAAGGGCCGGATAAAATCCACTGATGTAAATTGGCTGCCCTGATCCGTATTGAAGATCTCCGGGGTGCCCTGGCCCAGCGCCTGCTCCAACGCCGATACGCAAAAATCGGCCTCCAGCGTGATCGAAACTTCCCAGCTTAACACATAACGGCTGAACCAATCCATGACCGCCGTTAAGTACACCCAGCCCTGAGACATGCGGATATAGGTAATATCGGTCGACCAGACCTGGTTCGGCCGGGTAACCACCACCCCATCAAGCAGGTAGGGATAAATCTTGTGGGCCGGGTCCGGTTGGCTCAAATGCCGCTTAACGCGCGGATAAATCGCTTCTAAGCCCATCAGCCGGAGCAAACGGCGCACGCGCTTCGGATTGACGATGTGGCCTTGACGACGCAGCCACTGCGTCATCTTGTCAACCCCGTAACAAGGGGTTTTGAGGTATTGTTCATCCAATAGCCGCATCAGACTCTCATGGTACTCCGTGTCCCGGCAGGGACGATAATAGTAACTACTGCGGGCCAGGCCCAGCAGTTCACACTGACGATCGATCGGAATCCGGGGATGGCCCGGCTCTATCGCCAGGCGCTTCTGCTCAAGTGTCAAGCCCGGATTTTTTTTTAAGCCAGTCCAACTCCATCGTGAGTTGGCCGATCTGCTGATATAACTGATCCACCAAAGCCTGCTGCTCGCGCTGATCCTGGTGGCGCCTCAGAGAAAAGATCTCCGGCAAGGCATTCAAAAGCTCCTTTTTCCACTGGGTAACCTGAGTCGGGTGTACCTGGTAAACCTTGGCCAACTCCGCCAGCGTCTTGTCGCCCTTCAGGGCGGCCAGGGCCACTTTCGCCTTAAACTGGGCACTGTGATTTCGCCGTTTGCCTTTCATTAAAACTGTCTCCTGAATACGAATTATTCAATCGGTTCAGGCGGCAATTCCATCTAAAAATCACCGTTTTTTTGTCCAGTTTTTGGGGAGTATTATACTCGAACAGCGCCAGAGATTTCTGCGACCCCACTTGCAGAAGATTCTCTGTGTTTCGTTGACCGGACCCACCAGTGGAATAATATTCCCGCTCTTATCCTGGGCGCCGAGTATGTCAAAACCGCCAACGATGACAAAGGCGATGCTGATGTAGAATATGACGTTGTGCTATCCGACTGGGCCGAGGTTATTCTTATGATCGATAACCGGGTAATTGCCAATACGGCTCTGCTCGGTTGGGTAAAGGAAAATTTTGAGAATACCGGCCTGCAAATAGGTTATGATGAAGCCGGTGATGGCGATATCGATCAAACAGCTACCCTCTTCAAACAGCATTTCGCCCCTGGTACAGTAACGATTACGGCCGGAACTCAGGATGCCAGAAACATGTTTGGCATCGCGGTCATCCCGTTCGATCCAACGATCGATCCTCCGCCGTCAGTATCAATTACCGACTGGCATCGCATGGGCCGGGTGGGCGATGTGTTTGAAATCGTGGGCACCATCACCGATAGCGGCCCCATTCTAGGGGATCCGCTCGCCCCCCTGAGTTATAGCTGGGTATTCGCTTCAGGTTCTTCCAGCGGTCTGTCAATTGTTTCCACTGATACGACTGAAGGCAATGTTACCACCGTAACCAGTACTATCACTGCGCTTGCCGATGGCTATTATGCCCTGCGTTTGAGAGCCGAAGATGGCACAAGCACGGTTGATGCCAACGCGGTCGTCGATGTCCGCCCCTACGATCCTGAAACCGACGGATTAATCAGTCACTGGGCTTTTGAAAATGACCTGATCGATTCGGTCAGCAGTTACGATGGAACTCCCGTTGGGATAGTCACCTACACGGATGGCGCTATTGGCCAGGCCGTCCAGCTCATCAACTCCTTTGACGCGGATGTCAATCCTCCGGTACATAAGGACGAACCCAACTACATCCATATCGACATGGACGCTCCCAAACTGGACCAGCCGGCTCCCACCGAATTCACCGTTACAGCCTGGGTCAAAATGGCTCCGGCGGACACCGCCTTCAATGACAATCTGGGTTATATGAATATCTTCAGCAAGGGCGCCGACCAGTCGAATGGTATCCGTTACCTGCTCAAGACCTATCGTGGCCATGGCCGGTTTGTCACTGATGACAATATTACCAAATTCGAATCGGAAGGCTCTACCGTAATAAATGACAATCTATGGCACTGCATTATCGGTGTCAGCGATGGTATCAAGAACAAGGTCTATGTAGACGGCATTCTGGAAGATACTGATTATGTCTCAGCCGGTTATGACCTGTCCGGCACCAGTATGCAGCATGCCTTTATCGGCGCCGGGATTGCCACTATCCCTACTGATAATGGTGCTGTGGCGGACCCCAACAATGCCAACATCAATACCAAAGAGTGGAACGGCCTGATCGATGACCTGCGTGTCTATAACTATACGCTGCTCGAAACCGACACTACCGGCGCCGACAGTATCGCTTCCATCACCGCCATGGCGCCTCTGGCTCCCAGGGTTTCCGTCGTGTTCGCCGATGAAAACATTGACAGTCCCTGGCAATATTTCATTGGTCAGGAAATCGGCCTGGATGGTACAGTCACCGATAATGGCCTGAACGGGACCTCGGACCACATTGTCAGCTGGTCAGTCAGCAATTATCTGACTCCTGAAGGTGAAATTGCGGATGGCACTTCATTTGCCAGTTTCACCGATCCCACTATGGTGGACACCAATGTATCCTTTACCAAGTTCGGCACCTATACCCTGGAGCTTTCTGTCCAGGATCGTGCCGCCAATGCCACCATTACTGCTTCGTTAGTTATCGAACTGATCAGTCCCACTTGCGAAGATGTCAAGGCAGCCGGCTTGATTATGCCTGCCGACTTGAATCAGGACTGCAAAGTGGATATTGATGATTTTCTCATCTTTGCCGCTAATTTCTTACTGTGTAATGATCCGGAAAATCCTGACTGCACATGGCCATTCTAACAGGTCTATGATCTTCCAATAATATCAAAATTACCTGACCGGGTGTATGGTTCAAACCATATGCCCGGCAGGTCTTTTGCTTAGCCCAGCCAACCCTCAAACCACACCAGAAAAGTTACAGACACACGTGACCTGTGCCTTGTACCTTGTTTCTCGCCTGGACCTCTGACAAAATAGCTTGCGTAAAATAACCAGTAAGCCGGACGATATACCGTCGAAATACGGTTTGGCGTCGGCGTTGCCGGTTTTGTCTTTAACGAGTATAATTTTGTATAAAATAGCAAAGAAATTTCAATAGACTGGCATGCTGCTGTGCCCCAGTTTGGCGCCGGTTCTGCCGGTTTAGAATGTATCAAAACAAAAAGAGAACTATACGAGAACCTCTGAAATGACAACCAGGATATTCATTATTTGTGTATTGTTGTGCAGCATTACCTTGGGGAATACGATCAAGATTAATTTCCAGCCGGCCGATTCCGAGATCCCCCCCGATTACCTTGTCGATAGCGGCCAGGCGTTCGGCGATCGGAATAACGGGTATACCTATGGCTGGCAAAGTGAAATGATCTGGGGGTTTTACGACCGGCACGATGAAGATGTGGATCAACGCAAGGATACCCTGGCGTCACTGCAATATAGCGGGAATCCCCCGGCAGTCTGGGAAATCGAACTGGAAAACGACCTTTATGACGTGGTTCTGGTTTGTGGCGATCCGACCAATAAAGCCCCGATCAATGATATCAACCTGGAGGGGACTTTGCTGGAAGATTACGATCAGACCTATTTTGATGAATTCGAAGCGACGATTGAGGTCACAGATGGCAGAATGACCCTCAAACCCACCCAATGGGCCATCAATGCCCATGTGTGTTATATCGATATCACGCCGCTGGGTACGGTCAATCATGCCCCGGTGGTTAACGCCGGCAATAACGAAGAAATCCTGTGGCCCAAAAATTATATTAACCTCACCGGCCAGGTTCAGGATGATGGCAAAGGAGATCCGGAAGGCTTTCTGGAATATCGATGGTCACTGGTCAGAGGTCCTGCCCAGGTGGTTTTCGACCCGGATGCCAATACCCTGAATTCCCGGGTTATCTTCCCCGGACCGGGCAATTACACCTTGAAACTCCGGGCCAGCGATGGCTTGCTGTCGCGCGAAAAGGAGATACTCATTTCCGTTTTACCTCCGGATTGCCCGGTGGGCGATTTAACCCATGAATGCATTGTCGATCTGGCCGACTACGCCCTTTTTGTCGAACAATGGCTGGGAGAAATCGGCGTTGACGCCGACTTCCAGGGCGAAGATGGGGTCAATCTGCCGGATTACGCCATGCTGAGCGAAAACTGGCTGGCCGACTGGACCGGTTCGGTTCAGGTCAACATCCTGCCACCCGAAGCCGCAACGGATGGGGCTCAATGGCGTATCGATGAAGGGGTATGGCAAAACAGCGGCCAGAAACTGGATTTGATTCGTGAAGGAGATCATACCATCGAATTTAAATCCGTAGTCACTTGGAGCGAACCGCAAAATCGAACGATTTATTTATCGCGGCATCAATCCCTGACATTGACCAGCACTTACGTCGGCTTGCCCGATTCACCCTTAATTATCAATGAATTCCTGGCCATCAATTCCAATCTTTCCAATTTCCGGCCGGCCCCTGCCGATTTGAATTACACCAATGTCGAGGGTCATTTCGATTACGCCGACTGGATCGAACTCCGCAATACCCGCCAGGAATCGATCAGTCTGGACGGCTGGTATCTGACCGACAACCCGGACAACCTGACCAAATGGCAATTCCCCACTGGCTATCAGATTGCCGGCGGTGGTCATTTTATCGTCTGGGCCTCCAACAAAGACCAGGATCGCTATCCCGACAACTACCCTTATATTGATGTCTATGGCGCCCTGCATACCAATTTCGATCTTGACGGGGACGGCGGCTATCTGGCCCTGGTCGAGCCGGATGGCGTCACCATTGCCCATGAATACGTCGACTATCCCTCTCAGCGCGGCCTGATCAGTTACGGTATTGGTGCAAATGATCGAATCGGATATCTGAAATCCCGAACGTTTGGCAATGATAATGCCGATGCCTGGCAAGGCGTGGTCGCCGACACTCACTTCAGTGTCGACAGAGGCTTTTATAACGATCCGATCTCTGTCGAGTTGAGTTGCGATACCCCAGGAGCGATCATCCGCTACACAACGGATTCCAGCGAACCCGGACCGGCCCATGGCACAACTTATGTCTCTGGCAATCCGATCAATATCACCAAAACTACCTGCCTGAGAGTCATGGCATATAAAGAAAACTATCTGTCCACCAATATCGACACTCAGACTTACCTGTATCTGGCAAACGTCAAAAACCAGGGCACCAATACTTCCGGCGGAACCGTCGTCCCGGATGGTTATCCGTCCCAATGGATATCTGATGGTGGTCCGGCCATTACCGGCGATTATCAGGTCGATCCCGATATCGCTAATCCTTCGGGAACGTTTGGAAGTCTTTACGCCAATAATTTTGTCGACGATCTGAAAGCCATCCCAACCGTATCGCTGGTGACGGACATCGATTTCCTGTTTGGCGCCACCGGTATCTATACCAACCAATCCCAGGATGGCACCGAGCGGACCTGTTCGCTGGAATTAATGGACCCTGCCGGGCAGGAAGAAGGATTTCATGTCAATTGCGGTGTCCGGATGCAGGGCGGTGCCGGAATTTCCGGCGGCACCAGTCTGGACCGCTGGAAAATACCCAAGCTCTCCATGCGGGTGGTATTCCGCGGAGGGTACGGCCCCAGCAAACTGCGGTACGACCTGTTTGAAGATCCCGGCGCCACCAACTGGTTCGACACCTTCGTCCTGGACGCCCGTTCCAACAACGTCTGGTATCACAGCGATACCGGACAGCAGACCCGGGCCCAGTACACTCGCGACCAGTTTATTGCCGATATGCAAAATGACATGGGCGGATGGGCGCCCAACGGCAGGCCGGTCCATTTCTATCTCAATGGCCTGTATTGGGGGTTGTACTGGCTCCATGAAAGACCCGACGAATCGTTCGCGGCGGCTTATCTGGGCGGCGAACCGGATGATTACGATATCCTCAAACACGATAATTCCATTGTCGTCAATGGCTCGGCCACAGACTACAATCAGATGCTCAATATCCCTTCCACAGATTATACCAGTTTTCAACAGGCCATGGATGTGCCCAATTTTATCGACTACCTGATTTTGAATTTTTATCTGGGTAATTGGGACTGGTCACACAAAAACTGGTACGCATCGCGCAATCCGAAGGACCCTGACGGCCGCTGGCGTTTCCATTGCTGGGACGGCGAACATATCATGGAAGGTGTTGGTGAAAATCAAACCGCCAACGATGAAGCCGACAAACCGGTTGGTATTCATTATAAATGGATGGAAAACCCCGAATATGCCACCTTGTTTGGCGATCGGATCTACCGCCATCTTTACAATGATGGCGAATTGACTCCAGCTAAAGTGATTCAACATTATATCCAGATAGCCAATGAAATCGACCGGGCCATCGTCGGCGAATCGGCCCGTTGGGGCGACTTCCGTCGTGCCACTCCATATACCCGCAACAATGAATGGTGGACCCAGCGGCAATGGTTGGTCAACAGCTACCTGCCGGTCCGTCGGGATGACATGATCGGCCAGTTCCGCGCCCTTGGCTGGTATCCTGCCTTCGATCCACCTGATTTTTACGTCAATGGTACGCTTCAGCACGGCGGCGCCGCCGCCACCGGCGCGATTCTAACCATGGACAACCATCAGGGCAATACCATTATCTATACCACCGACGGAATAACCGATCCCGGCGACTATGCCGGCTCCAACGTAATCAGAATCAACCTGGTCCCCGAAGACGCCATGAAATACGTTCTGGTGCCCACCCAGGACATTGGCGATTCCTGGCAATTACCAGCCTATACTCCGGATTCTGAATGGCGCTTCGAATCTGGAATCGTCGGCTTCGAAAGCTACCCGGCCGATTACGCCAACTTGATTGATATTAATGTCAGAAGCGAAATGTACCGTGAAAACGCCTCCTGTTTTATTCGCATCCCCTTTACCCTGACGGGAAATGAAGCCATCGAATCTCTGGAACTCAAGGTCCGCTACGACGATGGCTTTATCGCCTATCTGGATGGAGCACCCTTCTATGCGGTTAACGCCAATAATGAAGATTGGGATGCCTATGCCACGGCTTCTCACAGTGACTCCCTGGCCGTTTTACAGGAAACCTTTACGATTACCGATCCATCCATCATCAGTGGCTTGACTTCCGGTTCCCATATACTGGCCATTCACGGTATGAACAGGGCCGCAACCAACAATGATTTTCTCATGGGCATCGAGCTCATCGGAACCAAAACCGAAACCACTACTACAAATAACATCAAGGTTTATTCCAGCTTGAATCCGCCGGTTCTAAATAAGAGCGTTCATATCAAGGCGCGTTCACTAACCAATGGCAACTGGTCCGCCCTGCATGAAGCCACCTTTGCTGTTGGACCGGTCGTGGATTATCTCCGGATTACCGAAATTATGTACCATCCGGACGAAGCCCCCGCCGGTGATCCCAATGCGGAATTTATCGAACTGCGCAATATCAGTACCACCCAAACCATCAATCCGGCGTTGGCGAAATTCACCAACGGGATCGACTTTGAATTTCCCGATATGGCTCTTGCCCCCGGCGAATACATCGTTCTCGTTCGTAACCTGGATGCCTTCAACACCCAATACCCAACTTTCAGTGGACAGATTGCCGGCGTCTACCAAGGCTCACTCGACAACGCCGGTGAGCGTATCGTCCTGGTCGACGCCCTGGGCGCCGTCATCCACGACTTCAAATATCAGGACGGCTGGTTCGACCTGACCGACGGCGAAGGGTTCTCACTGACCATCTGGGACGATACGGCCGACCCGGTCGAATGGGACGTAAAAACCGCCTGGCTGCCCAGTTCCGTCCTCAAAGGCACTCCCGGCCAACCCGATCTGGATCGGCTCCCGCCCAATGCCATCCTGATCAACGAAGTCCTGGCCCATTCCGACCAACTCTATCCGTACGACTGGATCGAACTGAAAAACACCACTGGCAGCGACATCAATATCGGTGGCTGGTATCTCAGTGATGATGGCAGCAACAAATACAAATACCTGATTCCGCCCGCTACCATTATTCCGCGTCATGGTTTCAAAGTATTTTATCAGGATTCCAGTTTCGGCCAGAATCCGCCCTCCGACCCGGCCAATATCCCCTTCGGCCTGACCGAAAATGGCGAAACGGTTTACCTGACCGCCACTACCGTCGGCTACGAAGACTCGGAAAATTTCGGGGCCACACGCCCTGATACCTCTATGGGCCGCTATCTGAAAAGTAATGGCAAATACAGCCTGGTCGAAATGGCCTATCCCACTCCGGGTGAAGAAAACAGCGCCCCGCGTGTCGGCCCGATTGTGATTAATGAAATCATGTACAATCCCAATAGCGCCAACTCCGGTGGCGAATTTGTCGAACTCTATAACAATTCCAATGACCCGGTTACCCTGAAATGCTGGGACAACCCGCTGGGCCAGTTCTTACCCTGGCGCTTTACCGATGAAAACGCCAAACTGGATCTGATCTTCCCGGATAATACCACCATCCCGGCCGGCGGATACCTGATCCTGGTCGAAAATAAAGCCGAATTTCTGGCTTATTACGCCAGCTTCCCCGGCAATCCAGACAGTGTACTGCAATGGTCAGACGGTGGTCTGTCCGACGGCGGCGAACCCATTGAACTCGGTTCACCTGCCGACGAAGACCCCGATACCCATACCCGTTATTATGTCCGGGAAGACAAAGTCGATTATGACGATGATTCGCCCTGGCCCACCGCCGCCGACGGCAAAAACGGCGATGGCTCTTCTCTCCAGCGAATCGACCCGGCCGCCTACGGCAACGATGTTATCAACTGGAAAGCGGCTCAACCCACTCCGGGTGGGCCGACTCCTTAATATGGCATAATTTGAAAGGTAATTAGCAATGAAGCGAAACGTTGGTTTTACTCTGATTGAGTTATTGGTGGTCATTTCGATTATTGCTTTGCTGGTCAGCATCTTAATGCCGGCCCTGGGACTGGCCAGAAAACAGGCCACCATGGCCGTCTGCGTCAGCAACCAGAAATCATTGGGATTGTCGTACACGATGTACGCCGGCGATAATGACGATCTGTTAGTCATCGGCTATGTCAATTTTATCAATCAGGATAATAACGCGCCATGGAATCGCTATGCCTGGTGCCGCCCTCCCCTGGTCTACAACGGCGCCACTCAAGTCGATACCCTGGACGATAACGTTACCCTGGAATCCCGGCAAAATGGCATCAAGGCCGGCAAATTGTTCAAATACAATGAATCCGTCGATGTCTATCATTGTCCCGGCGACAACCGCCTGATCAAAGGAACCAGCCTGGGCAGTTCGTCCCGTTATCAGATATTTCGCAGCTATTCATTACCGGACAACTTAAGCACCTATACCTATGAGAATATCAAGCGGATAACCTCGATCAAGAACCCGGCCGAATCGTTCGTTTTTGTCGAAGATGGCTACGACGGCCAGGCCGCCAACTTCTGCCACGGCGGCTGGTCCATGTATTTCGACACCGCAATTACCGGCGACGATTACGCCCTCTGGGACAACCTCGGCTTGTATCATGGCGACGCCGCCACCTTCAGCTTCGCAGATGGCCACGCCGAAAGCCACAAATGGGAATCGAAAGACACCATTGCCTTTTTTGCCAATCGCGATGATCCAACCCTGACCTTTGCCAAAGGTGACCGGCGGCCCGACAATCCCGATGTAATCTGGTTAATGCGACACTACCCCCGGCGAAAATAAAAAAAGCTCTTCTCTATCCTTGATTCCCCATAATAACGATCAGGCCAACGCATTAGTTTGCGTGACCTCTCTACCCGTTTAACACCTCCCCGAAGGCGAAACACAAAAAGCCCAATACCCACAGGCAACCCGGCGATGGGTTGTCGTGGATATTGGGCTCAGAAATATAATTTACAGCCTTTGCGGGCCGGTTATAACTTACTTTTTTCTAATTCGATGCGGCCAGTTTCTTCCGGCGCAGCGCCATCAGAGATCCGAATCCCAACAAAGCCATCGTTGCCGGTTCGGGAACTACTTCCACCTTCATCGTGCCGCTCAGAGCATCTACCCAGACCGCGACTTCAGAGTCCGTATCCAGCGTAAGAGCATAGTTCCACGCGTCAATAGACCGCCCCTGGGTGCCAATACCATCCCACGTGCCGGTCACGACCGGTTTCAGGTTATACACCCCGGCCGTCAATGTCTGGGATAGCATGTATATCCCACCCCCCATCGAGGCCATCAGCTGGGTTGGATCGGCATTGTTCCAGCCGTTATAGTCACCCACCACCGACCAGCTTCCCGGATCGGTACTCAAACCCAGACGTGCCTGTTCGGGCAACCAACCGTCAGACACAATATTGGTGTTAAATGTCACGGTGACTTCACCGGCTGAATCGGCGGTATACCAGCTGTTCGCCGGGGGAAAATTCGAATCCCAGTCACCCTGGGTAATTTTGAACTGCTGATATTGGCCCGGATTCAGTCCGACAATCGTATATTCCCAGATCCCGCTTCCAGGCGCGGTCTCTACCATCGGAATATCGCCCGGAGCCCAGCCATTGAAATCACCGGCAATATGCGGTGTCGTCAAAAAATCCGCCCAGGCCGCCATGCTCATCGTGAATACCAACAAAACGACACATACTTTTTTCATTCTTCGTTCCTCCACATAAAGTGAATATCTTGTTTAAAATACGACATATCAAAACGTTATCTTGTTTTCACAAAAACACCCTATATGAACAGTTTTTAATTACCATAACCATTCTACCAGAAAACCGGCCGCCAGATCAAGAAAATCCCGACCAGGCCTCACACTCCGCCCGCTTCGATTTACCATATCACATCACACCATAACTATATACAAAAAGGTGCCTTACGTCTATATTCACCATATTAACACTGTCTATTTCTTCTTTTATCACTCCAAATTTATTTACCGGCCGGCCGGCTATCCTCCCCAAACCATCACCCCCCCATCCCCGCCAACTTTGCAATCTCGCCTGTCGATAATATTCTGGGATAAATCCGCACATCATCAAGGCTGCCGCTAAGTGCCCGAGTTCCTCCAATACGATCTCCCATAGATGATTTCACTTCGGTATTTTTTGTAGCCAAAACGCCAGTAAGTGCTGTTTGCTGAATGGTATCCACTTCTACCCCATCTACATAAATGTGCACCATTCGCCCGGAAGCATCATTATAATCCATCACCACATGATACCAACGCCCCACCTCTGGTACAAATGCCGTTTCAGTAAGGGCATTACCACTACTTCCCCCCACAAATCCCGTCAAATGCCTGCTGTTCGCGCCCCATATCTGCAAACTCCAGACATGTTCCGACAGATCCCGTTGCCCAATCAACTGCACAGTTTTATCTTCGGACACTTCATCCGCCTTGAACCACAGCGCCACGCTGAATGCAGTAGAGTCTTTAGGTATGCCCACTGTCCTGCAAACGGCGATATCATCCTCGCCATCCAGCTTCAACGCCCCTTGCCCGATCCGATACTCACCAGAAATCTGACTTATGGATGCGCCTTTTTGCAACACCGCTTCATTTCGATTCTTCTCATCCCTGCCATCCGTATCGAATGGCCAGTATGAGATGGGCGCATATAGTTCTGCCAGTTTATCTATTTCATATTCTGATAAAATTCGTTGAGTAAGCACGACATCATCAATCATACCTGCAAACGCCCGGCCCCCTCCAATGCGATCACCAAATGTCATTGGAATCGACCCATTAGATTGGAGTTCTCCTTCCACGGCAACCTGCTGAACGGTGGAAACTTCCTCGCCATTGATATACAAATGCACCATACGGTCACCGTAGTCGTTATAAATCATTGCCACATGAATCCAGCTGTTTCTGATAGGAGTATAACTGGTTTCAGTTAAAGCATAACCACTGGTTCCGCCAACAAAACCTGTCAAATGAGCCTCATTCGCACCCCAGAGTTGCAAACTCCACAAATGATCGGTGCCATCACGCTGACCGATAATATGCATGGTTCGGCTAAATATTATCTGATTAACATTGATCCACATGGCAACAGAAAAGCACTTACTGTCTGTCAGCGTTTCTTCACTCACACACTCCAGCAGATCATCAACACCATCGAATTTAACAGATCCAGTACCAATCCGGAAATCCCCCTGATCATGAACCAGCGTGGCGCCATTTTTCATCACCACCTCTATCCCCCGTTCAACATCAACACCATCCACATCAAATGGCCAGTGCGAAACCAGCGATACCTTTTCACCCAGTTCCGGCTGGACCAACCAATTATCCGCAATCATCCCCAGTTCAACAGTATCCACACAACCATCAGACCCAGATACCCCATCAAATTGATAATCACTGTCATCTCTCAGCCAGTCCGCCGACAACCGATCCAAGTCGGCCAGATCAACCCCATACCGCCCCGCCACATCACCGGGAATATCCTTCTCATTCCATAACTTAGGTGGCCCGTCCTGTCCCCAGGGCATATGCCAGATATCTTCAGCGCCATTTTGAGTTTCACCAATAAAATCCCACCCATAATTAAGATACAAACCGATATCGGACATCATGGCCGCTGTAAGACCACTATTATCAACCACCTCAGTATCTCTCGTGTATCCTACTCCATTAGCTTCCTTTTCAATATTCCAGAAAGATCGCTCTATCAAACTGCCTTCTGTAATGCTATAACCAACCAGAGATGCCGTATACCCTGACGTATCAGGCGTCACTACGTCTATAACACAGTCAGAATAACAATTCTTTATCTTACCGTATCGATTAGAACCAATCAATCCACCGATTCCTCCATCATTAATGGATCCAGTAATTTTACCGGTAACATAACAGTTCTCAATGATTGCGCCGTTAGTATAAGGTTCCAGATCACTTATATGTCCTGCCAGACAACCCGCATCGATATGATATACATTAGTTCCCAGCGTCATATCAAAGTCCATCAGACCCAGATTCCGAATAACCGCGCCATCCAGAAAAGCAAACAAACCAAAACCTTCATTATAATAGGTAAGGTTGCCTGGATACACCATCTTAATCTGTTTCATAACATGCCCATTGCCCTCTATTACCCCAGAGAAAGGTTCATACACAAGAGTGCGCAAAAAGCGTCCAATCTGCTGAATTTCCATTCCTTTGAAATCAAGATTCGCCGTTAAAATAAAATGCTTATCCCACACTTCCGGTGTTTCCGTCAGCCACTTCCATTGGAATATCGTCTCTATTTGATACGGGTCCTGCTCCGTGCCACTGCCGGCACAAGGCAATCCCCGTGAAATCACCAACTTGACAGTCAATCCCGCAGCAACCTCTTGGTTGCCTGTCGGATACTGTCGGATAATATATCCCGCTGGAACATCAACAGACATTTCTTCTTGAAACTCAACACAAAATCCAGAATCTGTTAATTCTGTTTCTGTCTCTTTCCACTCGCACCCAACTACATCAGGTAAAAAAATTTCTGGTTGCCAGACCAGCGTAGGATAATACCCTTCATACAACATCCAATCGGCAGGTTCACCATCATTTCCGAAATCCCATCCAGCATCCAGATAGACCTGCATATCCAACATCTCTGCTGTTGTCAATCCGGTCCCTCCACTGCTAATCGATTGCCCGGAGGTTTCTATATTCCAGAAACATTTTTCAATCGTACCACTATTTATATCACAAAATCCACCAGATTCAGTATACTTACCCGATACTTGACCAACAGAATAACTTTCTGTGATTATACCCAATGAATTACTCCCACAGAATCCACCACGCCCGGCACTATTCTTAACTGAAACATAGGAATAGCAACGCCTGATAATACCATAATTTCTACCACATAAACCCCCGACATAGTCACCCCATCCGGAACCGTTTACTGTCCCCCTGACATAAGAATTAAAAATTTCTCCCTCACAATACCCACAAATGCTACCTACATAATTATCTCCCCTAATAACAACCTTTTCTAATCCAATGTTATTAATTTGCCCACCAAGTCCAAGTAAGCCACACAATCCGGTGAAATTACTGCCTATTTGAAAAATCTCAAGATTATGAATAATATGCCCTCCACCATCAAATATACCGGTAAAAGGCTTAGTGCTCAAAGGCGCAAGCAAGGCTTGAGTAAACACACCATCTTCCCCTGAACCAGCTCCTGCCAGATCAATATCCGACGTCATGATGAAATGCTTATCATAATCCCCCGTATTCTCCCCCAGCGCAATCAAATCCGCCGCCGTCGCAATCTGGTAAGGATCCCCCTCCGTCCCCGCTCCCCCCGAATACTGCCCCAAAGACATCCCGGCCAGCAACGCAACCACAATCCCAACCAATCCCAGCCGGACACCTACTCTTTTACAAACCATCTTCAAACTCCTGTAATGTTTTCCTTTTCTATTTGAATAATCGAAACGATTACAATTTATCTCGAAAACCTCGGCAACAAAAACCAGCCCCCCAGGCCGTTAACCTTCATGTCTCTTCATGTTCTTCATGGTATAAATTCTTATATTCTTCCATTTTGCATCAATCCCCTGATACAAAACCTGATTCTGACAGATCAACTCAGCATTAATCTTTCCTTGCTTTATCCTGTAAATCAGCTGAAAGTCCCGGATATTGAGCAAAGCGAAATCCCGAGCCATCGGGATCGGGATTATCCTGTCTAAAAAGCTGTTTTCTTCGTGTCTTGGTGCCTTCGTGTGAAATCTTCCATCAAATTCCATCGCCCCCCCGGCAGTTCTCTCCATTATTCACGGTAAAATTTATGAAAGCCAGTGATCCCAAAGCTAAAATCCCGGCCAAAACAACTCAACCGGGCATAAAATATATTTTACCAACCCACCCCCCATTCTCCAACAAAAAAACCAGTGGCACGGGCATCCTGCCCGTGATTTCTTTCTCAATCCCTGTATCCCCCGTCATACCACGACCATCCCTGCCCGTGATTTCCCCTTTTCGTCTCTTTTGTCTTTTTCGTCTTTTCGCCTTTTTCCCCCACCGTATGGAGTACACCGCTTTAGCGTGCTTTTTTTAAATCGCTCTTTAACAACCAAATACCCCCTCCGTAAACCACACCCAGAAACCTTCCTGATTTTTTCATGCATTCCATCCCTTTCTATGATTTAACTTCTTTTATTACAAACACTTACACAAATTCCCTTCCGTGTATTCCGTGTATTCCGTGGCTCTAACCTCTTATATTATAAGGATTTAAATATATTCACTTTGCCCCCGCCAAATTAAACGTATCTCCAACGCGAAACAAACCCAACCCAAGTCAAAATTATTATAACTAATTATCTGGCATTGACATACAATATATATTTCCCAAACACTTAACCTGGTATTATATCAATCAGCATCAATTCGCGTTCATTCGTAATCAACCTTCCTCCCCGTTTTTCATTGCGGCTATCCAGACTTCATGTAAGCCATCTTAAACTCCGCTTGCGGCTGGCCCCCCGTACCACACCCTCACGCGAAACAAACCCAATCATACCCAACTTAACACATCTAGAGTTATATTTTCACTTAAGCGTTAATATAGTCAAATTAGAAACGCATCTTTTCCCCCCGATTCCGAACGAACCCAACCTTAGTAGTTCATCAAACGATTCCATCATAATCCGTCAGTTCAGGCCATTCTCATTTCAGCTAAAAGGCTACTATCCTACCAAACCAAATACCCAATAATTGACACAAACAGGCTTCGATTCTAACCTTGATCTTTCACAATACCCGTGGTATGCTTGCGGGTTGCCTAGTTAGCATCACTATTAAGCTTATGCCAGACAAGAAGATAAGGTTTTATTATGATAAAAATTAACGAGAACTATCTGAAACTAAAAGCAGGCTATCTTTTCCCAGAAATATCCCGTCGCGTTACCCGTTTTCAAGCAGAAAATCCTGACAAAAATGTCATTCGACTGGGCATCGGTGATGTTACCAGACCACTCCCCCCGGCCATCATCGAGGCCTTTCATCGCGGCGTGGATGACATGGCCAAAAGTGATACCTTCCACGGCTACGGTCCGGAACAGGGCTATCCCTTTTTACGCCAGGCAATTGCAGAAAATGACTATGTCTCCCGCGGCGTCAATATCGATCCCGATGAAATTTTTATCAGCGACGGCACCAAATGCGATACCGGCAACATCCAGGAAATCTTCGGACTGGATTGCATCGTCGCGGTTATGGATCCGGTTTACCCGGTCTACGTAGACACCAACGTCATGGCCGGCCGAACCGGCAAGGCCGGCGAATCCGGCCAGTATCAGGGAATTGTCTATATGCCCTGCACCCCTGAAAACAATTTCACACCCAATCCACCCGAAACCCAGCTTGACATCATTTACCTCTGCTACCCCAACAATCCAACCGGCGCCGTCGCCACAGTAGATGACCTGGTTCGCTGGATCGCTTATGCCCGGGCCAACCGTTCCCTGATTCTTTACGATGCCGCCTATCACGCCTTTATCACCGATCCATCGGTTCCCCATTCAATCTATGAAATCCCCGGCGCCCGTGAAGTCGCCATCGAATTCCGCAGTTTCTCCAAAAACGCCGGCTTCACCGGTACCCGTTGCGCGTTTAGCGTTGTACCCAAAGAATTGAAAGTCTGGACGGAAAACGGCAATCAGGTCGAGGTCCATCCCATCTGGAGCCGCCGTCACTGCACTAAATTCAATGGCGTCAGCTACCCTGTCCAGGTGGCCGCTTCGGCGATTTACTCACCCCAAGGCAGTCAACAGGTCCAGACGCTGGTTGATTACTACATGGAAAACGCCCGAATTGTAAAATCGGAAATGACCCGTTTGGGTTATACCGTTTATGGTGGCGAAAATGCGCCTTATATCTGGGTCAAAACCCCCGAAAAAGTCAGCAGTTGGGAATTTTTCGATATCATGCTGAACAAAGCCAATTTAGTTGTGACACCCGGCGCCGGTTTCGGTGCTGCTGGCGAAGGCTTTATCCGAATCAGTGCGTTTGGCAACCGCGAAACCGTCGAGCAGGCGATGGCCCGAATCGAAAAACTCTGAGGATACGCCATGCCGACCCAGTCTGCCACCGAATCAAGTCAACCCTGGACGATCAAGCGACTCTTACAATGGACCAGCACCTATTTATCCAATGCCGATATTGAGCATGGTCGGTTATGCGCCGAAATCCTGCTGGCGGATGTCCTGAAAAAGGATCGCATCGAACTCTATACCCACTTCGACTATTGTCCCAACCCCCAGGAACTGGCTACCTATCGTGCCTTAATTAAAAGATGCGCCGCCCATGAACCTGTTCAGTACCTGACCGGCAAGGCACATTTCATGGGCCTGACTCTGAAAGTAACACCGGCCGTTCTCATCCCCCGGCCCGAAACAGAACTGCTGGTAGAACAGGCGCTGACAGTGATTAATGAATGGCTGGATGTCGAAGAATGCCGGGTTCTTGATCTTTGTACTGGCAGTGGATGTATCGCTCTGGCTATTGCCAATTCAGCCATCGAAGCCAGGGTGGTCGCAACCGACATTTCCGATGAAGCGCTCGATATTGCCAGGCAAAACGCGCAAACCCTGGAACTAGGCAATCGGATCCAGTGGCTAAAATCAGATCTTTTCAACGATTTCACTCCGCCATCCTCCCGACTGTTTCATATCATTGTTTCGAATCCCCCCTATATCTCCACAGAAGAATTCTCCCGGTTGGACCGCAACGTCAAAGAATATGAACCCCAACTCGCCCTGCAGGGCGGGACGGACGGCCTGAACTATTATCGCCGCATTATCCAGGATGCCGGAGTGTTTCTGGCCGGGGGCGGCTGGTTGATGCTGGAAGTAGGTTACAACCAGGCCGATGCGATCACAAATCTTATGGAACACGCCGGCTATTTGACCGATATCAGAGCCGTCAAAGACCATCTCGGGCATCATAGAATCGTTAAGGCACAGAAAATCGTAACCAACACCTGAAACTCAAGGTTCGATAATGGTATCACGGATACCCGTTACCTGACTCAGCATTATTAGAAAGAGGCATACAATGGATTGTTTTGTCATTCAAGGTGGAACCCGGTTAAAAGGCGAGGTAGTAATCAGTGGCTCCAAAAACGCCTCCCTGCCAATCATGTCCGCGGCGCTGTTGACAACCGATGAAATCATTTTACACAATGTACCCGACCTGGCCGATATCCGGCATTTGATCGCTTTGCTGGAAACACTCGGCGTTAAAATCTGGCGCGATGACACGGGGGCTGTGCATTGCCAGACTATGGATGAATCGTTCTGCGAGGCTGACTACGAAAGCGTCCGCAAAATGCGGGCCAGCATCTGCGTTCTGGGTCCGTTGCTTGCCCGCCGCAAAACCGCAACTGTCAGCATGCCCGGAGGCTGTGCCATTGGCGACCGGCCGGTCAACCTGCACCTGCGCGGCCTGGAAAAAATGGGAGCTTCCATAGATCTCGATGGCGGCAATATTAAAGCGGAAACCTCGGGATTACAGGGTAATCACATTTTTATGGGCGGCGCTTTTGGCAGCACAGTACTGGGCACTGCGAATATTATGTCAGCGGCCTGCCTGGCTCAGGGTACGACAATCATCGAATCGGCCGCCTGTGAGCCCGAAATCGTTGATCTCGGCAATTTCCTGAATAATATGGGCGCGAATATCACCGGACACGGTAGCCCGCGTATCATAATTGAAGGGGTCGAATCACTGCATGGCGCAACCCACTCAGTCATACCCGACCGGATAGAAGCCGGTACTTTTATTGTTGCGGCCGCGATCACTAACGGGGAACTGAAACTCAAAAACTGCCGGGTGCAGGATCTCATGGCCGTAATTGACCGCCTGAATGAAATCGGAGTGATTATTGAACCTGAACCCGGCGATATCGTGACCGTTAGCTCCACCCGCCGCTTGAATCCAACGGATATTGTCACGCAACCTTTTCCCGGCTTCCCAACCGACCTGCAGGCCCAGCTCATGACCCTGCTTTGCCTGGCCGATGGCAATAGCATTATCACCGAAAAAATATTCCCCGACCGCTTCATGCACGTGGCCGAACTGAATCGAATGGGCGCCCATTTACGCAAAGAAGGCGCCATTGTTATTGTCGAAGGAGTCAAAGAATTAATCGGCGCCCCCGTAATGGCTTCCGATCTGCGCGCGTCAGCCGCGCTGGTGCTGGCCGCGCTGGTTGCACGGGGCGAATCGCGTATCTTGCGTGTTTACCATATCGATCGCGGCTATGAAAAAATCGAAATCAAATTAAACGCCGTTGGCGCCAGAATTGAACGAGTAAAGGATGCTTCATGAAAATAGTACGATTTTTAGACAAGCTCTCTCTGCCCTGTCAGGGCATTCTTAATAATGATCACATTGAACTGATTGATGGTGATATTTTCAGTGAATACGAAATGACTGGTATTTCCTGCAGCGTTCAGGATATTCAAACCTGGCTGCCTCCTGTTACCCCCCCCAATATCCTGGCTGTCGGTCTTAACTATGCCGATCATGTCAAGGAATTCGGCAATAAACTCCCCCAACATCCTTGTTTGTTTATCAAAGCAGGCACTTCACTCACCGGCCATCAAAGCCCTATTCTGTTACCGAAAATCGCCCTGATTTTGTCGATTTCGAAGCCGAACTGGCCATTGTCATCGGCAAATCCGCCAAACATATCTCCCCGGAAGATGCCTGGAACTACATCTTTGGATATACCATTGCCAATGATGTTACTGCCCGCGATGTGCAGAAAATCCTGGATGAACAATGGGCCCGGGCCAAATCCTTTGACACTTTCTGCCCGGTCGGTCCCTGGATCGAAACCGATCTGGATCCCAGTGACCTGGCCATTCGTTCGATTCTCAATGGCAAAACCATGCAGGAATCCCGTACCTCATATTTTATTTTTAATATCCCTCACCTGGTCAGCTTTATCTCCCAGAGCATGACCTTGCTGCCCGGCACCCTGATTCTGACCGGCACACCACCGGGTGTTGGCTATGCGCGGAATCCCAAAGTAACCTTGAAACCCGGTGACTCTATTGTCATCGAAATCGAAGGTCTCGGCCGCCTGGAAAATACTATCCGTACCGAAACGGAGGCAATACCATGAAAGTTGGCTATATCGGCATGGGAATCATGGGAACTCCGATGGCCCGCAACCTCTTAAAAGCCGGCCATCAACTGTTCGTCTATAACCGTACTGCCGGCAAATGTCAGCCATTGGTCGCCGAGGGAGCGGTTATGTGCGATTCTCCGGCCCATATGGCCGGACTCACCGAAGTCATCTTTATCAATGTCACCGACACCCCCGATGTCGAACAGATCATATTTGGCATGGATGGCATTGTCGATGA
>CAXXFK010000005.1:0-22433 GCA_963663965.2 Sedimentisphaerales bacterium | reverse complement strand
GGCCCTGACGTTCAGCCGTTGCTCGATTCAATTCCAGACCATATCGCCTCAGATAATCAAAATCGATCTCTTCAAAACGACATTGTTCCAACCCACGACGCGTCTGGCGCCGAGCCTCTCTTTCTAAATTATCAAGGCTATAATCTGGATTAGTATTTAATTCCAAATGGTTTAATACACCATAGTTATCCAACGGTGCCGGAAGCGTAATGCTTTCAGGTGATGGTCTTCGATAATCTTTGTCAATTCTTCCCGTCGCGGTATCAATAAACGATGATATGGAAATGACATCATCACACCAGGCTGCACCTCATACCACCAACTATTTTCACTCTGAATAACCCGGTGCCCAAGACTCTGAAAGAATTGAACCATTGCTTTGGTGCCTGATTGCATAATATGTTGCCTTTTCCCCAGTTTTTACTTAAATTCTTTTAAACTTGATAGTATTGACCACTCCTATAAATGGCAGAATATCATCTCATTAAATAATTCAAGAGTCCCTTGATATATGATCTCCTGTCGGAACTGAGTCTCAACCCGCCGCCGGCCCCTGTGTTCCTAACTGTTTGCGTAATTCCGGTTTTTTTATTAATTTTCCAGAACGCCTTCCAAGGCAATGTCATCTCCCCGAGTTACTAGCAAGCCAGTCTCACCATGAATCACAGCTTCACGACACCCTACAATATCACTGGCAACAACCGGCAACTCCATAGCAGAGCCTTCCAGTGCGACATTGCCAAATCCTTCTCTATAACTGGGTAATACCAGGATATCAGCAACAGTATATACCGGCGCCGGCTCTTTAGACCAGGGAATATTGTGAATTCGTGGATGTTCAAGGATTATTTTTTGAACGGATTCCTCGAGTGGGTCGGAAAGCTCATAGTTCCCTAACATCACTAAATGTATTTGGCCATTTCGGCTTGCCAGACGCTCAAATGCTTTCACTAACTCATTAATCCCTTTATCGCGCCGTAACCATCCAACATATAATATAACCAGATCATCAGATGCTATAGCAAAATTACTTCGAATGTCTTCACCAATTTTTATGGCTTCAGTTGATCGAGAAAACCGCTTGAGATCAATCCCAAGATTGGAACCATTAGCGATTACATGTAATTTAGATCGCGGACTAATCCTTCATCGACAAGTTGCTCTCCAAACCAAAACTGACTGGATTAACCACGGTTGCCATATGGCAGGTCAGCCATTCACACAGGTTCATGAACCGGCGCTTCCAGCCTGTCATATGTTCATACGCCCGACCGTGCACCTGATATATAATTCTGGAATGAAAACTTAATCGTCCCGCCAATACTCCTAAAAAAGAAGCTTTTGGGGTTGAAACATGCACCAGATCGAAACGATTCCAGAGCAGTATCCACCAGATTCGCATCAAAGACACCATATCTTTCCAAGGAGATGGATATCGTTCAATATGAACAGGATGAGTTTTTATTCCTAAACTACTCGCAAGAGCATGATCTTCCTGCCCGGGGCTGGTAATACAATGTACTTCCCAGCCATGCACCTGCCAGTAAACCCAGAGTTGGCTTAACAAGGCAATAGCAAAAGAAGGATTAATGATTACACAAATTTTCTTCTTATTGCCCGGTTTCATACTCAGCTATCAATCCAGTTTTGTGTTGCCTCTTTCAAACGCCGATACGCCTCATCACGGCGGTCCTGCAAGACCGATGATTCATACTCTCTTGCTTTTTCAACGTTGCGCCTGATGGCCAGTTTCATTTCTTCTGGATTGCGAAGGATTCGCAAAATCATTTCCGCAAGCATTTCCTTATTGATAGGCTTAACCATATATTGATCATCGAGCAATTCAGCAAATCCTCCCGCATGCCCGCCAATACAGGGTAATCCGCGTGCGAATGCTTCAATGATGGAACGAGGCAGCCCTTCGGATCGGGATGGTAGCAAAAAGAGGTCGGCCCGGTCCAGCTGCTGGTTGATCGCCTGCCCCGGTGGAAGATGGCCGACAAATTCAATTCTGGCCCCGATCCCCAACCGGCGGGCTTGTGCTTCCAGTTGGGCGCGCATGGAGCCATCGCCGACTATGGTTAAGTCAATCTGACAGCCGCTCTGAACACACAAAGCCACGGCGTCAATAACGACATCAGGCGATTTACACAAATGCCATAAGCTGCCCACAAAACAAAGACGCCACGGTTCTTGACTCCGTACCTTTTGATCGACCCGGGCTATTCTAGCTTGGGTGGCCATATCATCAATAATATCATCTGCCGGCAAGTCGATACTGGAATAATGAGTTGACCACTGCCCCGGCGGATATCGTTTTTGCAACTCACGTTCAGTCACATAAGCGGCAACCGTCGCATGTTGGCATTCTTTGACCATTTGACGATGAAACCGTCTGCGTATCAAAGGGCGCATAAGACTATTGGTTGTACTTGGAGCCAGCGCCTGCCAGGGATCGCCCAGCACCTCAACAGCATAAGGCCGGTTTTGAGCCTTGGCGATTTTCCAGACTTCAGTACTGATAAAACTGGGAATTCTCAATATTAATGCATCGTGAGTTGATAGCAGCTCGCGAGCCATACGTCGCACGCTACCATAATGCTTCAGGCAGGAAACTATCCCTTGGAAATCAGGAATTTCATGAAAAATAACACCCATCCCTCCAGCTTCTTCCGTTCTCTTGACATGACTCAATGACTCGACAGCCCGCACTCTGGCATTTACGACTACTTGATCGAAAACCCCCAAATATCGCTGCCAAAAGGTATAGTTGCCAAAACAGTAGGGATATATCCTTCCATCCGGAGTTTTATAAAAATGTTCCAGCGTGGTAACAATAACGTTCATAAAAAAGAAATATCCAATCTCATCCCTGTCAATTGACACTCAAGCACCAAGCATGTCATCGAACAGCACTAAAGTCTCCTGAAAAATCATATCTTGACGAAAGCAATTTTCGACACGCAATCGGCCGGCCTTGCCCATTTTTTCCCTGAGCTCTCTATCTTGAATCAACCGCTCCAGTGCATTTCTCAATGTCTGGCTATCTTGACTGGGTACTAGTAAGCCGGTCACCTCATTCAAAACCGCCTCCCGGCAACCCATTATATCGCTGGCGACCACCGGCAAGCACATCGCAGATGCCTCTATAGCCACATTGCCAAAACCTTCACGATAACTTGGAAAGGCTACGATATCTGCAAGAGTATAATACGGGGCCGGATCGCTGACCCAGTTGATCGTATGGATCCTGGGATGCTCGCTTATTGCCATTTGGGTTGTTTCTCTGACGGGGTCACTCGCCTCATAACCTCCTAATAATACCAGATGAATTTCAGGATAGGTGTCTGCCAGCCCACAGAAGGCCTCAATCAAATTCATCAATACCTTTGTCACGGCGAAACCACCCAATATTAAAAATCACAAGTTGTCCTGGTTTGATGCCTAGTTCTTGCCGGGTATACTTACCAAATTTTTCGTATGTTTCAGTACGGGAGAATATTTCCAGATCGATACCTGCGCTTGATCCGTGACCCACTATTCGAATTCTACCCGGTGGACACAATCGCTCGGTCACTAGTATCTCTCCTAATTCCCGGCAAATGGGCACCACTAGTGTGGCCAGATGGCAGGTTAGCCATTCACAGATATTCATCACCTTCCTTTTCAAACCTGTCATGTTTTCGTAAGCCCGGCCGCGGACCAGATAGTACAAATGACTATGAAAACTCAAGCGGCCCGCCAAAGCCCCAAAAAAAGAGGCTTTGGGAGTTGAAAGATGCAGGATATCATAGCGATGCCATAGCAACAACCACCATAACTGAATCAATGTAAGTATATCTTTGATCGGGCTGGGATTGCGTTCTATTGGAACAACAAAGGTCTTGACGCCCATAGCACGAACTCGATTATGAGCCTCATCTCCCGGTCCCGCTATACAATGCACTTCCCAACCATGCTTCATCCAGTGTGCCCACTGTTTCCTTAATAGATTCATGGACAGCGCTGAAGTTAAAATAATACAAAGACGTTTCTTTTCTTTACTCATGTCGCGATTTGACATTGCCCGGATTATCGATTCGTTCTTTAATTGGCTTTGCCGGTATTCCTCCCGCGATCATATTGTCTTCGATATCTTTTGTTACCACAGCATTAGCTGCCACGACAACTCCTTTGCCTATTGTCACTCCGGCGGTTACCACCGCATGAGCGCCAATCCAACTCCCTTTACCAATCTGTACCGGAGCAGGATGGGTCCCGCCATGCCGTACAGAACCATCCTTGAACCCATGATTGCTGGTAGAGATGACGACATAGGGGCCTGTCATTATTTCATCTTCCAAGATCAGTCCACCAAAAGCGTTAACCCAGGTTCCCCGGGCCAGATAGACGTCATCACCAACCTGCAATCGGTCCGGTGACAAAATAGTTACCCCTTTGCCTACGGCAAATTTTCGGCCACATTTCTTGATAAACAGCCGCATCAGCATCCCGCGAATTTCCGGAACCGGTCCGAATTCAGGCATCCAGGCCGTAAAAATTCCTGCAAGCCATAACGGCAGATCATATCGTAAATAGGTTGCTAAAGCCTTTAATATTCTCATAAGCTTATCTGGAAAAATATCGTTCAGTTTCTTGTTTAAGACGGGTATAAAGTTCAACACGACGTTTTTGCAACACTGCCGATTCATACTCGCCGGCTTTGGTAATATTTCTTCTCACTGCCAGCTTCATGCCTTCTTGATCATCAATGACTCTCATGATCGTTTTGGCAAGCGTTTCCTTGTTGACAGGCCGAACCAAATATTTTTCTTCTAAAAGTTCTGGAAATCCGCCTTCATATCCTCCAATACAGGGCAAACCCCGGGCAAACGCTTCGATAATCGAACGAGGCAGTCCTTCTGAACGCGAAGGCAAAATAAACACATCAGCCCGGTCCAGTTGATCATTAATAGCCCGGCCGGGAGGAAGTTGTCCGGTAAATTCAATCCGTCGTTTCAAGCCCAACTGAGATGCCTGCTGCTCAAGTTGCCCCCTTAAACTGCCATCTCCCACAATAGTCAAATTGATATCATAGCCTTGTTGAACACACAACGCGACCGCATCGATCGCCACATCCGGTGATTTCATCAAGTGCCACAAACTACCCACCAGACATAACCGCCACGGACCTTTAGTGTGCGCCTTGTGTTCAAGGCGAACCAGGCGTTCTTGAACCTGCGTTTCACTGATAATGAAATCAGCGGGCAATTCGATACTGGAATAATGGGTAGTCCATCCACCTGGCGGATAACGCTTTTGCAATTCTTGTTTAGTCACATAAGCGGCAACCGTCGCATATTGACATTCTTTTTTAAGCTGACGACAAAACTGCCGGCGTAAGAACGGCCGCAAGACACTCTGATGCGCCCCCGGCGCCAGCGCCTGCCACGGATCACCCACCACTTCCACCGCATACGGACGCCCCTCTCGCCTCAACATTTTCCATAACATGGTACTCATATACCCCGGCACTCGCAAAACCACAGCATCCTGACCACTCAGCACTTGCCGGGCAAAGGCCTTGATCTTAAAATATTTTTTCAGATACTGTCTGGCGCCCAGGAATTCCGGTAATTCACAAAATGTTACACCCGGCCCACTGGACTGAGCTGGTACTTTATCTCCCTCCATCCTTTCAACACTCTCTACCCGGGCAAACACCTTCACCTCATCAAACACCTCCAGATACCGCTGCCAGAATGGATAATCAAATACCGAGTAAGGATAAACGATCCCATCCGGTGTCTTACGAAAATGGTGAAGTAATGAAACGATTACCTTCATTTTATCTGTTCATCTGTGCTAATCGTCGGCTTTACTGCTTTCGATAACATACTATCAAATATCCCTAAAGTTCCTTGGAAAAGAATATCTTGCCGAAATGATTCTTCTATACGCCTTCTTCCGGTTTTCCCCATTTCTATGCGCAATTTTTCATCGTTAATCAATCGCTCTAATGCATTTTCCAACGCAGAACGATCTTCCTTAGGAACGAGTATACCAGTTTGCTCATGAATGATTGATTCGCGACATCCAATCACATCATTCGTAATAACCGGTAATGACATTGCCGCTGCCTCTAAAGGTACATTCGGGAATCCTTCACGATAACTGGGTAATACAACAATATTCGAAAGCGCATAATAAGGCGCAGGATTTTCACACCATTCAACATGATGGATTCTGTCACATTCTTTTAAAATTCTTTGGGATTCTACCTGAAGGGCATCTTGTTTTTCAAAACTACCCACTAAGACTAAATGTATATGATCATATTTATCTGCAAGCCTGTTATAGACATAAAGCAGTTCATTGACTCCCTTATCTCTCCTTAACCGTCCGACAAACATTATAACAATATCATCAGGTTGAATCTCCAAATCATGACGCAATTCACTTCCCGTTTTTACGAGTTCTGGCGTCCTGGTAAATCGTTCCAGATCGACCCCGGCACTTGAACCGATACCAATATATCGGAGCTTTTTATTGGAACAAGCCCTATCGGACACTAAGAACTGCCCCAATTCACGACTGACCGGAACAACAACTGATGACAATCGACAGGTCAGCCATTCGCATAGATTCATAAGGCGTCTTTTAAGTCCGACCATATCCTCATAAGCCCGTCCACGTACTAAATAATATAAATGCCGATGAAAACTTAACCTGCCGGCAATAGCACCCAGTAAAGCCGCCTTGGGAGTAGAAATATGCAAAATGTCATAACGATTTTTTAGCAGGACCCACCAGATCCTAATAAGGGACATGATATCTTTTAGTGGGCTGGGTTGACGTTCAATGGGAATTGGAAAAGAACGAACTCCCATTGCCCTTACTCGTCCATGCTCTACTTCACCTGGACCGGCAATGCAATCAACTTCCCACCCGTTTTCTATCCAATACAACCATTGCTTACGCAATAATAACAATGATAGTGCTGGACCAATAATAACACAGAGTCTCTTTTTTCTTTCTGACATAGTCTCTAATAAATATTTACAAACGAATAAGTCTGTTTTTTAACATATCCTATAATATAGAAAATATTTGTTGGATAGTACTATTACGACCTGTTACGTACTGTTTTAGCTGGAACACCTACAGCGATGGTCCAGGATTCAATATCTTTAGTAACGACCGAACCAGCGCCAATAACCACTCCGTCACCGATAGATACACCCTTTAAAATTCTAACACCACAGCCTATCCAGACATCTGATGCAATAGTAACTTTTGCCGCTATTGCCGGAGCGTCTTTTACACATACTTGAATATCATCTACCTGGTGATCAGAACTTAAAATTGAACAATTATGAGCAATCGCTACATTATCGCCAATTTCAATTTCTCCGTAAGCATCGATATAACAAAATTCATGAATAGAAATGTTCGTGCCAAGACATAATTTATCAATATGCTTGAAATAAACTCCCGGGAATATGATAACTTTGGCGCCACATGATTTTGCCAACCTGTTCACAGCCAAATATCGTATTCCAAAACTAAATGCGCTTTCACCATATCGAAAGCACCTCAGGCAACTTCGAGATAACCATTTGGGCGTAATACGCCATAGAGAAGTTGCTATCCGCTGGAATTTCAATAATTGCCGGACGATTTTAGTTTGCGAATTGCGTACCATCTTAAAACCGTTTATCAGAATAATAATGATATATTTTTCGATAAAAATCTGAACGTTTTTTTGTCAATACGGATGCTCTGAATTCTAAAGCCTTATGCATATTGTCCAAAACAGCTTTTTTCAAGACATCTTGATCATTTAATACTTTCATTATCAAATTGGCCAATTCTCCAATCTTATGATGATCTACCAATAATTCATCAGGCAATAATTCAGGAATTCCCCCGACTCGAGATGCGATACAGGGGCATCCTCGGCTTAACGCCTCGACGAGAGACCTCGGTAATCCTTCTGACTTCGAAAATTGAATATATAAGTCAAGCGAATCCAGAAAAGCAAATATTTCATCACCACTAGCCATTTTTCCATGGCTGACAATTCTGTCCTGTATCCCTTCCTTTTTCGCAAAACCAAATAATTGATTTTCTAATGGCCCCCCCCCTACATAATGCATTTCAAGATTATATCCCCTTTTTATGCAAATATTAACTGCCTTGGCTACTTCAATTGGCGACTTGACAGAATAGAGCCAACCAATCGAGCCCAGTCTTATTGGAGCAGTCGAAAAATCCATCAAATTAGTTGCTATTTTATCAATATTTTCTAATCGGCTTTTTACCTCGGAAACAATTCGATCATCGGGCAAAAAGACATCTGATACCGCACCACAGATTGCCGATGGAGAAGCTGGATATCGACGTTGCAATGCAGTCTGAGTGACATAAAATACTCCAATTGCTTTTTGAGCCATTAATTTAAGATTTCTTGTAAATAGATAACGATTTACAGATTTAATGGGCTCAGGGATATTTAAATATTTCATAACTTCCCATGGATCACCTCCAATCTCTAAAACAAATTCTTTGTTTTGTTTTTTAACCTCTTCAAATACCAGAGTTGAGATTTGGGCAGGACCTCTTAAAATAAAACATTGATGCTCCGCAACAACCTTCCTTATATCTCGCTTTATTTCACTTTGTACCTTAAAATATTGAACCGGTCCGGAATAAAAAGGAAGAGAATAATATCTGACTCTGGGACCCGTGGAACGTATTAATCCATTGGGCAAATCGTCAGTTCTTTTTACCCTTGCTAAAATATAAATTTCATCGAAATGCTCCAAATATCGATCCCAATAATTATCATACCCGGTCTTTTCTGAATATAACTCACCTTGATATTCATAAAACCTTGTATCCAAGCTAAATATAATTCTATTGTTCCGTGACATTAATTACCTTATTTACATTATATGAAATCAAAATATTCAGAACAAAATAATTTCTGACAAATTAAATTATTTGCTTTACATAAATATTACTCTGACTGCCATGTCTTTCAATCGTATATAATTTTTCAAAACCAAAATTCATATACAATGCATTGGCTGCATCCAATTCGCTTCCCACTAACACCTTCAATTGACAAATACCTCTTCGCTTACATTCCACTAAACCTTCATTCATCAATTTTCGAGCCACCCCCTGACCTCGACAGGAGTCGGATACAGCAATCGATAATAATTCAGAACCTGGCAATTTCATTCCTTTCATTTTTGATGGATAGAGTAGATTCTGAAAGATCCTTTTAACTGCTCTTATGTCAAAAATCTTTCGGATTAATACCCAAAGATTAATTAGCGGATTGGCCTTCATGGCGGTTTTCAGTAAACTATCGAGATTCTCAGTAAATGTAATGAAACCCACAACCTGATCATCCTCATGAGCTACATATCCAAAACTGCCCTTATCGGCTAAGATAGCATTATATAAATTATGCAAGAACGATTGCCCTAATGAACTCAAAAAACTTGTAGGTATTGCCTTGCGGTGCATTTGAGCTACTGAAGCACAATCAGTATGTTTCATTTTGCGGATTTCGATCATTATTTATAGGATTTATTCTGTGTAAATATTATTACCAAGCAGATGGCAGACACTATCTTTCAGTTCAACATTGGGCCGCCACCCACAGTGGTTTTTAAGCTTCTGATAGCTACCATAAATGATAGATACATCCGATTCCGGACGCAACCGATTAGTATCAACCGTTACCTCAAGATCCCGACCTGATGCGGCTATCATACTATGCAGCAAATCAAACATTTTTGTCGGGTAACCGGAACACAAATTAAATATCTCACCTGGAGCTGGTTTTTGACACAACACCCATAAGGCATGAACCGCATCCACAACATCCAGAAAATCACGGCTACTTTGGAGATTACCAACCTTAACCTCTCCAGAACCATTTTTTATAACCTGCTTGATCTGGCTGGCAAAGGCTCCGGGAGCCAGCCGTTCTGAAATTCCCGGACCAATTAACTGGAAAGGACGGACTAAAGTAATATTAACATTGTATAATCGCTGATAGTGCAATGCCAGTTGAGTTGCCAGCAATTTGCTGATTCCGTAGGGCATCGCAGGTAAACAGGGGGTATTTTCCTGTACTGGCAAATTATCGGAAGTAACGAAACCATATTCTGCCGCAGAACCCGTCGCAACAATCACCACACCCTGGCCATAATTTTTAACCGCTTCCAGCAATGCGCTCATGGAAAGAACATTGATGCGATAAATATCCTGGACCAGATTTGTACCAAAAGTCCCGGCCAGATGGATGATATGCGTTGGATTCATTTGCCGGATCAAACCAGCCATCATCTTTTCATCGACAATATCACCGGCAAAAAATTCCGAGCAATCTCCCTTTTCACCCCCGATATCTACCCCCCATATCTCCACTACCTCCTCCTGTGCCTTCAGATATCGACACAGATGGCGGCCCAGAAAACCGTTGACTCCGGTTATTAACACTCGATAACTCATATCTTTTCCTTCAAATACCGCCCACGATCTCTTTCAAAAATCTCAATGGCGTTTTCATAATCATCCGGCCGGCCGATATCCAGCCAATCGCATTGCGAACGATAGGTCATAACCTTACGGCCGCCATTTTTTAACGCCATCATCAGGGTTGGTATGTCCAGATATTCCCCTTTGGGTATAAAATCCAGGGCTGATCGATGAAATGCGTTGACCCCCATACTCACCAGATATTCGTAACGCGGCTTTTCGCGGTATTGGATCAATTCGCCCGCCGCACTGACATCCAGAACACCAAAATCAATTTTAACTTCTCGCGGGAATACCCCAATGGTCGCCACGGCCTTGCTGTCAATGTGTTCCCCGATCATCGCTCCGTAATCGAGAGTTGTCAACAAATCCCCATTCATGACCAGAAAATAGTCGGTCAGATCCTCCACCAACGCGATAGAACCGGCCGTTCCCAAGGGCTTGTCTTCCACACAATAGGAAATCTCCAATCCCAATTGCTCGCCATCACCAAAAAAGGCTGTGATCAGGTTGGCCAGATGGTTTACTGATAATGTTATTTTTTTAAAACCCATGCCACTTAATTGGCGCAAGACCACTTCCAGAATCGGCATCTCGCTGATGGGCATTAGCGGTTTGGGAAACACCGTTGTATAAGGTTTCAGTCGAGTGCCTTTGCCTCCGGCAAGGATTACAACCCTGATATCTTTAGTTTCCATGATTACCTCCTTTCTAGACGGCATACTGATCGGGTCTGAAACGATTAATATTCTTTTTGATCCATTCGATTGTTTCAGCCAGACCTTGTTCCAGACTGAAGCGCGGTTGCCAGCCGGCCAGTTCCAAGGCTTTCTGATTGGCGCTGATCAAACGCATCACTTCGCTTTTTCCAGGCCTGATCCGGGCCGGATCCTGTTCAATGGCCATATCCTCTTTGCCAATAATCTTCAGTATGGTTCGGGTAATATCGCCAATAGTATCTCCCTGACCGGTACCTAAATTGACGGTTTGACCAATTGTATTTTCACTCAAGCCAACCTGAATAAAACCTTCAGCGGTATCTTTCACAAACGTCATATCCCGCACGGGTTCCAAGGACCCCATGACCAATTTGTCGCGAGTCAAAGCCTGACTGATAACGGTCGGGATAAAAGCACGAGCCGACTGACGCGGACCAAAGGTATTAAACGGACGAACGACTGTGACAGGCAATTCAAAACTGTTGAAATAAGACTCCGCCATCTTATCGGCGCCAATCTTGCTCGCCGAATAGGGTGATTGTCCCTGGAGTGGGTGCTGCTCATCAATGGGCACATATATGGCGGTACCATAGGTTTCACTGGTCGAGGTGTGAACCATCCGCGGTGTGCGTTCATCCCGGCATGCCTGCAACAGATTAACCGTGCCCTGCACATTTACTGCCACATAATCGTTAGGCGCGATATAACTGTAGGGGATCCCGATCAAAGCCGCCAGATGAAACACACAATCACAGCCGGCTACTGCTCTTCTCATCAAAAACGGATCCCGGATATCCCCGGCCAGGACATCCAGGCTTTTTTGCGTTTCGATGGGCATATCGCTGATCATCCCCCAATCACCCCTGCCATTATAACGCACCAGCGCTTTGACTTGAGCCCCGCGTTCTAACAACGCTTCCACCAGATGCGAACCAATAAATCCGCCTGCGCCAGTCACAAATACCTTTTTATTCTTTAAGTCCATATACTATACTCCTTGGCTTTTTTGTTCATATAATAACTGATATTTATTCACACTGACTTTTATATCCAGATTTTCTCGCGCAAACTTCTGGCCGGCAATGCCCTGCTGTATTCTTTTTTCTTTATTGCGTATTAAATCCACCAGACAATTCGCAAAAGATTCCACGTCGTCGATCTCAAACAGATTTTGCTGCATCTCCGGCGCAGTCGCAAGAACTATCCCATTAATCCGGGAAGCAACCACCGGCCGGCCGGCGGCCTGTGCCTCGATAAGAGAAACCGGCATGCCTTCATTGCGTGAAGGCAATATAAAAATATCACAAGCGTAATGCAATTTACGTACATCATCCAATCCTTGCACTTGACTTAAAAAAGGACGTAATCCGCTGGAATCGATCATTTGATCAATCCGATTTTTATAATCATCATAACCTGAACTGGCTGCGCCACATAGCACAAAACGAGTATGCGGCGCCTTGTTCAATACATTACGCGCTATTTGAATTAAAGCCTCATGATTTTTTTGCGGGCGATAACTACCAATATGACCAATCACCACGGTATCAGCTTTCCAGTTACTGCGATCAATATCTAATAACGCTTCAGGCGCCGTCGAAAAACGTTTTATATCACAACCGTATGCGATTGGTTCGATATGCTTATTACTGGTATTGATTCTGGAAAAATGAGATTCAGTCACAGCGGGTGAAGAAGTTGTTATTGATGTACTGGTTTTCAGAACGATGGTTCTCATACCTCTTAAATATAAATTTCGCAAAAATCCCATATCATCTAATTGCGAATGATAACTCACGACTCTTGATCGCACACCGGCAAACCATGCGGCAAGCGTAGCCCCTCCACTGATATCGGCTAAATGAACGTTAACGGCATCATAGTGATTCCGGCGTAAAAATCGATAAAACTTCCACACAAATCTAATTTGATCATAATGCAAAGGCAATCCATGTAGTCGGGCCCCTAATGTCCGCGCATCAGGCGCATACGAACCCTCTCTGGGGCCGGTATACATAATATCCATCTGGAATCGTTCACGATCATAATTACGTAAAACGGACATTAGATACGTTTCAATGCCACCATGATCCATTGTTTTTACGACATGCAATACTTTTATTTTCTTACAATCAGAATTATCCTGTATGTTATGATTTGACATGATTAGCCCTCTGTTATCAGCATATCTTTTTCATCAACGTTAACAGAGTCGAGCGTTATTTCTTCGCTTCCGAATAGAAAGTTCAGAAACCATGCTAGAACGGCTACTTTTACTAAAGGGGATATAATAATATTCGAATCATTACGTACGGCAATCATTATAATACCTAACCCTACCACGAAAACCAACATTTTCGCAGGAGACAAATTTTCTGTGGTACTTTTATAAAGCCATTTGAGAAACCATCCAATGATAAACATCTGCAAAAAAGCGCCAGGATATCCGAAGTTCAGATACCCCTCGCCAACAATCGAAAAACCCGTCCCCGCAGCCCCATAACCAAACAGCGTATAAGTAAGCCATTGCCCCGGTGATGGCCCTAAATAGTCATTCAATAATCCCTGTAAAAATGGGATAATATGAACGATCGATATAACATAACCCTTGCCATACCAGTATGGCTGAACTTCCAGAAGCCCCAAAGTCATATCGATGGTACGAACAGATCCTCCCATTTCTCTAAACGAATCATACCAATGTGCTTCACCTTGACCATACGCATAGATCAATTCATTCTTCATTAAATCAACATCGTATGCAGTCAGGTTTCTAACGATCTTGATTGAATTGAACAAGAAAATACAGCCAAGGAATATCACAACCAGATATTTAAAACCAATCGGTTTTATTAAATAATGGCGAACAAGGATCAAAACCAATATCAAGGTCACAATCTGTGACCGTCCACCTTCCATAATTAGTAACAACAAAAATAAAACACACAATGAGATCCCTAATCTCCCTTTGAATATGCGTCCATGCTTTAGTGCGACGGCAATAATATACACGGCAAAACCCATTGTAAATAAATGAAAATGCAATCTCCAGAATCTGGCTTCCTCAACGAAATAATGCATCTTGGAAGAAACCGTATAACCCTCACGCACAAAAGTATCAATCCCTACAATGAGCATATAAACAATATGGATTATCAATGCCACTACCATCAAGACAATTCCAAATACTCCCCATCCATTACCCGGAATTCTCTTTGTAATGCGTTTCGCTACACGATTACAAAATAGTTCATATCCAACGACGAAACCGATCAGACCAAGATTAACAATAAACAGGACTTGCGGAAACCTTTCAAGACTCAAATAATCGATATCCACATCATCCGCAATGCCAAACAATTGAAGCGTTATACTACTGTAGTGGAATAAAAAATATGCCAATAAATAGAGGATGTCCGGCGCCAGCCAGTTTGTCTGCTTACTGAGCGTCCGATAGACAAAGTGTCCGAGAAGGATAATCAGTCCAACAACAGTATTCAAACTGGAATAATATTCGGCATTATCCCCTTTGTATGATAAATAGACCATCACATTGGCAAGACTGGCTATCAATAACCAGAAGAAATATACCATACGAAGGCTATTCGAATTATCCGTAGTTAATTCGTAATCTAACTTGGATTCTACTTTACTGGCAGCTAGCATTCTAATCACCTTTAGCTATTCGATAGTACGCTTGTTTTACTTTTCGTTTAAGTAGTTTCTGGCAGAACCAGAACCATCCGGGTAATATGGCTTTCATCCTCCATTTATGCTTTTCATTGATTTCACACCAGGAAACCGTATTCAGCAAGAGCATCAACTCTTTATTGCGACCTGAATAAAGCAGACAATATAGATAGGCATCCAGAACAACTGAAGTGTAACGCCTCAATTTTGCATTTTGGGTATCGGTAGCGTTATCAGCATACTGCCTTAATTTATTTATAAATATCATTGCCGATCGATCTTTCCTTTTTGATGTCGATATCGTCAGAGAATCCAGAATACCCGTATAATAAATTGCGACAGGTTCCAACACCCATCCTATGCAGGGATAATTCAGACCAATCCGTACCCACAAATCAATATCTTCCGAAACCGTCAGGCCAACATCGAATCCATGACTTTTAGATAACATTTCCTTCTTCGCCAATACCGTACTCGTCCAGACTTGATTGCCATAAGCCAATAAATCCAGCACATCATTAACAACCCCTTCTCGAATAAACCACTCTGGCCGATATGATTCTCCATTATGCACACGATAATATTGATACTCACGAATATAATTACCCGCCACCCAAACCAGATCAGGATTCTTCTTCAGAATGCTTATCTGACGCTCCAGTTTCTCAGGCAGCCATTCATCATCCGCATCCAGAAAGGCAATCCACTCTCCGGCAGCCTCTTGAATGCCCCGATTACGGGCCGCAGAAACCCCCGCATTATCCTGACTAACCAATTTAATCCTATCGCAGTTAAGCTGTTCCACCATCTGAACACTATTATCTGTCGAACCATCATCCACGACAACAATTTCATAATCGGTATACGTTTGCTTCAAAACCGATTCGATGGCACGCCGAATATACCGGGCTTTATTATAAAGAGGTATGACAACACTTATCATCATGTTAAACGTATATCTCCTTGATATACTCTGCGGCCCGATAGGCTCCTTCTCGATAGCTGGGCATTGTTTGGGTTAATTGTGCTTTGGTTCCTTCTAAATCTGACATAAAAGCCTGGGCCACCTTTGCCAGGCCGGAATCTTTAATCTCAGTGGATGGGACCAGCCATTTCTGATGGCCGTAAATATCCTGATTAATCCCTCTGGCTTTCATGCTATAGCCAATCGAAATCGTAGGGACACAACTTGATAAAGCAGCGATCGTGGCATGAGTCCGGGCCCCGATAAAAGCCTTCAACTGCGAGATAATCCATTTCATTTCCCGACAACGATAGGGAGTGTCTATCAGCATTACCTTTTGTTGTTTTTCCGGTTTAATTAATGTCAAAACTTTCTTCATAAATTCGCGATCATCATTGCCCGGTTGTATAACATGGGGGATTAAGATCAATGGGCAATCAACCACATCCAGTAATTCATCCAGACAACGTGACGCCACCGTCATCCAGTCACTTTCTCCTCCCATATAGCGCTGGATAATTGGTGAAAAATTAAGTCCGATGGCTCCTTCTTCAAGTCTGTCAGATAGATTAGCGTCTATCGTTTCCGGCTTAACTGGAGATAACGCAAACGCAGGATCAGCAACTAATCTGACATTTTCTTCAACTCCTATGGACTTCAGATAGTCCACAGTTTCACTTTCTCTGGCACAAATCAAATTAACTTTACGCAACTCGCCTGTAATATATTTCTCATAATCCGGATCTTTACTGAAAGGCCCTATGGAAGCACCCCAGATTACTAACGGAACTCCCGATTTGAGTACTCGATTATGAACTTCCAGATAACGCCTTGGTTTGCCATAGTCCAGCGAATAGTTATCTCCGCCAATAGCCAGAAGCGCTTTTGCTTCAGGTAGATAATGACAAAAAGGATCCACTGTAGTCTGAAAGAAAACTCGATAGATCTGATATTTAAACCAGGCTAATGAAAAACGAGTTCGGATCGGGGGCGGCAGGTGTTTGATCCGGACGCCGTAGTATCCCAGTTCTTCCGGTGAAAAATACCTGGGTGGGGCATTCAGATATTCTGATTCGCCAAAGACCTTGTCCATAATATCAATGGTAGATTCCAATATCGCTTCACAACCGCGATTCATGGAGGATGAATTACCATAAAGTATAAATTTCATAACGAAAGCCTTTTCTGGTTCTTAAATAATTTACACAGACGATTAATCGGCAATTTGACCTTATAGATCCACTGATAACAACCAATAAGGAATCTCATCTCTTTCTTAAATAGCGCCAAACCGGCTGACTTTCTTTGTTTATTAAATGCCAGATGACTTTTAGCTCGAATACGAATTCGCATTCGTTGGACAAGTCGATCGAAAAAATCGAGGCTATGTTTATCGGGTTGCCTTCGTTTGGCAGGATGCCACATTCTATTTTTCTGATCACAGAACAATCGAAAGCTTAATGCCTGTCTCCTCTGACGTAAGCCCGCATCCTGAGATTTAACAACCTGATCGACAGTTAATGATTCCAAATGTATTTCATTGTTATCAATACCCATCTGTAATAACTGTTCTATTTCATGACGTCGAGTAATCACAATACTAGTTCCACAGGAATCTTGCACATATTCTTTTAACCAGGCGTCGCCAACCGTAACGTCAGCCGTTTCAGCAAGCACATCATCACAATATTCACACGCTTTTAACATGAACAAATTATAACCCCAGTTGCCTGCCCACACATCTTTCATACTGACAGATTTGGCAGATTCTTTGCCCTCAGAACGTTCTATCACTTCAAAAGCATAATCATTGGCCGGACAACCTTCAACCTTCTTTCTAAAATCGGCTCTCAGGATAGCGGACTCTTCTTCAACACCGGCATGACGTGCCAGATAATTCATATAATATTTACTTTTTAAATGGCCGCATACCAGACCGACACAAAAGCGAACGCGCTCAGCCAATAAGGTGTTTTCTTGCATCGCCAAACGAATCGCTTTGATAAAACAAGGAAGACCAATAAAGGCCACTCGTTGATCTTGAATCAAAATCTGTTGAATAACCTTTGACATCTCAACAGGATAGTAACGGCTTTTTCGACAACCGGATAATTCTTCAATATCCGTTATATATCGATAACCAAATAAACCGTCTCCCTCATTTAATGCTCCTACGCAAACAATAGCATCAACAAGCTTCTCTTTCAGCAACATGTTTGCGATCCAGATAATAATTCCGCCTGAAGTTGATGCTAAACGTTCTGTTTTATTTCTGACATAACCGGCATAAAGAGTAAGGTAATAACCGATTTCACTTCGATGATGGATAGCATTGTGTCCAGAATATAGTGCCTTCCCTAAAGTATCTTCGTTTTCTGTATTGATGCCAAAAGGGCAAATTCTAAGTCCGTCCTCAGACCATTGTCCCCATTGCTTTTTAGCTTTTAATTGTGGAACATATTCACCCATTTCATTGAATCGCATTTCCAGATAATCCGAATAGATACCCGCGCACAATCCACAACCAACACAAAATTGATTATCGATCACTAAATTATTTAGATGATGAACCAAAGGATACTCTCAATTTAATGACTGGCAGATTGTGCCCGATAAAATAGATAACTTATCAATCTCTCTCTGTATGGAAAATCTAAAATCCCGAAAAAAAGAAAGATCAAATAGAATGACATTGCGATTAAAAATTCAACAATCCAACTCCAAACATGATTTGGCGTATAATAATGACAAAGGAGATATCCAGTTAGGATAGATGGCAATGAGCAAAGTATTGGTCTGGTATAAGTTTTAATCAAATAGGGAAAAAACTCCTGACCAAACTTGTGACATGCGTACCAGGGTAAAAACAGGCAGGATGAAAAAAATCTGGGTATAACTATCGCCCAGGCGGCCCCGATTAAACCCAATTTCGTATATCCAACCCAATAGATACTCAATCCAACGATGAGGATCCCAGCAATAAAATTTACTATTGCCAGAGGCTTGATATTACTGCCGCCAAGAATCAGATACAATGTCGGGCTCTGTGATATAGAACCGAAAAATGTTATCATTAGAATAGCATAGATTATCCAGCTGCTCTCGTATCCTTCCGGGAGCCATACTCGAAATAAATCGCGGCACATGACTAACAGGGTGCCGCCTAAAGGAAATACCAACATGCTGGCCACCGAAGAACCTTTATTTAATAAATTGCGTAACAACACTTTATCGCCAGTGGCTAACGTTGAAGAAGCCATTGGCATCAAGGTACTTGATAATCCCAGTACAAGCGCCTGTAATCGCGTAATCAACATAAAAGGAATTGAATAATAAGGCACACGATCAGGCCCTAAATATTTGCCAATGATCAGTGGGTTAATATAAAGCACAAAAAATCCGGATAGCTGAATTAACATATTCCACGTGCTATAACCTAACAGTTCTCGCAATGATTGCTTGTTAACAAATCCAGGACTGATTTTTAATTGATTCTGTAATTTAAATGACGTCCATACGAGAAAGATTAAACCACAGATGCTGGAAGAAACAATTGCTGTGGCGTAACTCGTCAACGAAATCCAACCTGTCGTGAAAAATAAAACAATTAAAATTGCTTTTATGACCTGTATAGCAATCAACTGTAAATTAAGCAATTCATAGCGTTGATATCCTGTGATAATTCCCCCAAAACTATACCCGATAAATGAAAGAGCGGTATGAATACCCATAGCCACAAATACTATTATGACCTGCTGATGATATTCCTGAGAAATATCGAAAAAGGATGGAGCTAATCGCCCAAGGATATAGCTAATGACAAGTGTTATTCCTCCGATAGATATACCCAGAAAAAAAGTAGAAGATAGTGTTTTATTCAATGATTCTATGTCTTGAGCGGCAATAAATTTTGATGCGAATCGAGCGATCCCACCGCGTAAGCCAAACTCCAGCAATATTAAATATTGAATGACATTCATAACAATTTGATAAATCCCATATCGCTCGTCTCCTAAATGACGCAATAAATAGGGCGTTAACATCAACATGATTACAGTATTGATAACCATACCGGCCCAGTTTGACAGGGTATTTTTCAAAATTGTTTTAGCTATTGACATAAAAATCTATTAATCACTGGTTATTACGAAATTTGGGAACGATGGCTATCTTTTTCAATTCCCCATATGTGGTATCAAATTCAATCGAATACCGTTCATACTGCCTTATCCAGGTGGAATCGTTCTTTCTCGCCTTCATTTTACTAGCCCCCAAAACGCGATTATAACATTCGAAAGCATACATTGGTTTTACATAACTGTCATTCATATAAAAATAGGTATTCTCATCTGCTATCAAATAATACCAGTTCAATATATGACTTGCCAATTGCTCGTTGCTTGGATTTTCATTATTTATTGGCGGCAACGATGCGCAAAACAGCACCATCTTTCCTTCATTTTTAAAACGCTCTACCCATTCCTGATAAAATTCAATATGTGTACACCAGGGCATTTTAGAAATACCGTCTTGATGGATATCTTTAGGTGTTTGAGAAACGCGTTTCCCCTTCTCATACCAGTAATCATCCATCCAGAATCGATTCTCTATCATCACCCCATCGAAACAGTCGCTATTTTCCGGTTTTAATAGGTATTTAAAAAATCGTAAATTAAAATAATCCCAATCTCGAAATCCATTTAAGATGATCTGGGCGTTATTCGTTCTTTTCTTTATCTCCTTATAGATACTACAGGATAAAGCAGCATAACGATCCGCTTGTTCATCGCGAGTTCCAACGCCAATAAAACCATAGTCCTTTTGAGTATCTGAAGGGTAAATCTGATGACTAAGCATTCCAGAACAATCGATAAATAAACAATTATCCTTACTAAATTTCAGCAATTTCAAGGTTTGCCGAATAACATATTCACGTACCGTTGGATTATTATAATTAAGGAAAAAATTATATTTTTCACGTTCGTTATATGCCGGAGGTTGTACGATGGTTAATCCCTGTTGATAGAATTCAATCGGACTATCCGGAGTAGGCCTGTTTTCTTTATCCAATATGGGATACCCAGATTGGTCGCATTTTACCCCATAATTCAGGTCTGTACCATATAGATACCAATCAGGATTTTCTTTAACCATCTGTAAATGGAATTTTTCAATATCCGCTCTACGCAATTCCCATAAGGGTATCGTCTTACGACCGTTAAACAAACTCAATAATGTTATTTTGGGTAAAGCGATCGCATAATCAACTGCACAGATATCACCTTCTTTTTGAAATCGGAGTTCCCCCGTGCTACCAATATTTTTAAAAGCAACATAAAAAAAATTGGGGACACCATCCCAGGGATCTCCCCCAATAGTAAACTCTACCTTTTCAATTGGTTTTCCTAGTGATCTATTTCCATAACGTACCTGATACAACTTTAAATATTGATCAGATACCGTGACAGACTGAGCGTAAATCTTACAACCTGACATTGTCAGAAGGAATACTATTCCAAAGATCAATACTATCGCGATTGGGAAATAAATCAATCTATATATATTTCGGGTGTAATTCATACATCAATATTCATAATTAATTACATTATTGAGGCTGTTGCATAAACCCAGCCAATTAACGTAAGTCCTTATTTTACGTTGGTCGTTTAACGTAAATAAAGGACTTATGAGAATTACTATTAATTGTGCAACATGCTCTATTATACTAGTTATTTATCGACCAGATAAAGCAGCCTCTCTAGTACGTTATTCCCCACACCACCCCACATCCCACGGATTTCCACATGCCAGCCATTGCCCTAAAACCACTGCCAGATCTGCAAAATCAACCTGACAATCCCCAGTCAAATCAGCCGTCAAAGCAGTATCGCAATGAAACACATAAAATGGGCTTTGATTCTCGTCATGAATTGAATGATCCTCATGATTCCGAATACGAATTCGAACCGGCACCTTTTCACCGGCAAACTGCCATGTCCAGACATAACTCCCTTCATTCAAAATATTTAACACCATATCGTTCCAAACGCCCTCCTCCAATTGATATAAAATGTCGATTGCGTCGATTCCCGGTCTGGTGGTAGTCCAGCAAATCTCGGATTCCACTCCATTTAGAATCATCTCTCCATCAACTGGACTGACCAATTCAATTTTAACCGACTCTCCCATCATCCCGGCCCAGATATCACCATTTCCAGCCATATCTTTCCAGGCGAACTGTTTATCCCAAATCACTGGCACTTTCTGATCCCCAACACGACTGATAGCAACAAGTTCAGATTTATCCTCCAGGTTAAAGGCCACAATATCAAATCCAGTACTGCTACTGTTTCGATTATCACTCCAAACCACCAAATTTCCGTAAATATCCGGACTGGCCTGTTTACTACTTTTCTCGCAGATTATCACTTCTTGCATTGTGCTCAGTTGGATCCCATAGATATCGGACTGTCCGGCATATTCCTGCTGCCAGACCACCCAGTCTCCATCAATCTTAGGGT
>CAXXFK010000004.1:0-36623 GCA_963663965.2 Sedimentisphaerales bacterium | reverse complement strand
TCCAGGCGTTGCGTCTGAGTGCGTAATGCTTCCTTTAAGGTAAAATTATTCAAAGCAGTGCGTACCATGGTTGCCAGTTCTTCCCGTTTCCAGGGTTTATTCAATAATCCATCCAACCGGGCTTTATTGACCGTTTTAATCAGCATATCCATATCGGCATGACCGGTCAGCATAATCATGGCCGTATGGGGCAGTTTCTGATTCAGACGCTCCAGCAGTTCATCGCCCGTCATCTGCGGCATACGATAATCGCTGATGATCACAGCAATTTTGCGTTCCTGTCCGATTAATTGATCGACCAGATCCAGAGCATCATCCCCGCTATCAGCCAGTTCGATTTCATAGTCTGGACCAAACTGCTCATTCAATTCCATACTCAGATTATCCAGGATAATCTGCTCATCATCTATGCACACGATAACCGGTTTCATCAACGAGACTTTCGCTTCCTATTTGGGTTCCATGATTGTCATAATTTTAAGTGAATCAAGATGCATTTAAGTTTGCCATCAGCTCTGTTCAGAATCGTCATACTATTATATTATCGCACGATTCTATCGAATAATTTACCTCTGAATTATTTAGAGATTGATTTTATCACCCTGGGAGAAGACGCACTACGATTGAGTTATCGGAAGTCATACTGCGGGTTTGACAGTCTGACTGGCTGGCATATCCATAAAGATCTTTTATCGGACGAAATGTACCCTCCCAACAGAAACCGTATATTTCATTGATGCACAGCTCCTTATCCTGACAAAAGTTACAGCATTTCTATGCCTGTCAATAAATTCAACTAATATCGCATTGAAAACCTTACGATAAAAAAAGTGACAACAGATACTCTATCAGGGCTGATAACTGTCTTTTTAATCGAATTTGAGAACTGAGCAATGGGCAACAAATGTCGAGTATTATTTGTTGATGATGATGCACGCATGTTAAGCGGCATTCGCCGGCTGCTCACCTTGCAAACGGACTGGGAAATATTCTTTGCGGAAAATGGCCCGGAAGCGCTGGAACTTCTCAATAGAAATCCCCTGGATATTGTCATATCCGACATGCGTATGAAAGGCATGGATGGCGCCGTTCTACTGGATAAAATTCGCCATAGCTATCCTGATATCGTAAGAATCATACTATCCGGCCAGACCTCCCAGCAAAAACTGATCGAAGCGATAGATCGTATCCATTACTATATACCCAAACCGTACGATCTGGGACATTTAACCGATAGCATCGACACCATCCATCAGATGAGGAATTCCCTGAAAAATCCAGAATATCGCCACATGGTCGCCAATCAAACGGCACTTCCGGTCGTCCCTTCTGTTTATCATAAACTACTTGAACAAATCAACTCTGATCATCCGGATAAGCAGTGCTTATCACAAATATTACGAAGCGATATCGGCCTTTTGTGCGGTTTACTGCATATCGCCGGCGCAGGATTCAGTATTCAAGCCGCCGAGTCTGCTGGCCTGTCCAGCATACTGGCCCGTTATGATATTGGTTTTCTCCGGGAACTGGTACAACAAGGCAGTATATTCAAGCCAATGGAAGGCAATTCGATATTCATCGAATATCTCAATCAAATAAACCGACATAGTGTCCGGATCACCAGCTTAGCCGTCAGCCTGGCCCGGATTGATGGTTTATCACCCAGTCAACTGAGATTACTGGAATTATTTACGACCCTGCACGATGTCGGCAAGCTGATTCTACTGGATAATCGCCCTGAAGAACTAAGAACTATTTTAGCGCCTCTCACAGTAGCCGGCCATGTCGGTCGCCAGGCAGAAACCGAACAATTTGGTATTTCGCACAGTGAACTGGGCGCCTATCTGCTCAGCATTTGGGGATTCCCGCGAAAAATCGTTGAAAGCGTATACTGGCATCATAGTCCCCAGATATTGCGCGATTCTCTCCCTGTGCGTTACCTGGCTATTGCCGAAACCATGCTGGCCGCGACCTCGGACGCCGACAGTTTATTAAAAAAGATTGGCCAACATGTCTCACCGGAGAAACTGGCCCAATGGATGCAATTATACCAACAATGGTCCCATAAAGAACAGGAGCAAGATCATGCCATATTCAGTTATGTTAGTCGATGACGATCCGCGTTTAACACGAAGTCTGACCCGTTCGCTGGCCGAAGAAGACTATACTTTTTATTCGGCGGAATCGGGCCCGGAAGCCCTTCAGATTCTCAAGGAACACCCGGTTGATGTGGTGATTTCCGATGAACAAATGCCGGGTATGAACGGCAGTGAATTATTATCGATCGTTCGGGATAAACATCCCGATACGGTCCGTATTATTCTGACCGGACAGGCTTCACTGGAATCCGCGGTTACCGCAATCAATGAGGGCGAGATTTACCGTTATCTGCTCAAACCCTGCAATGTAGTCGAGATGGCCGTAACCATTCGCCAGGCGCTGCAACATCGGCAACTGCTTAAAAAGAGCCTGGAACTGATGAACGCCGCCAAAAAACAGAATCGATTGCTGACAGAACTGGAAAAAGCGCATCCGGGTTTATCGCAAGTGGAAACCAATTCCGACGGATTGGTGGTAATCGATGAAATCAAAGAAAGTGTGGAAGAATTGATCGCCGAAATCGACCGTGAGATTAAAAACAATGGTGAGTTCTTTTCCGACTGGTCATGCGGCGGAAAAGGCAGCAAACAAGAAAAACCGAACAATCCGGAAACCTATTGGGGACCTTGACCGCCGGGTTGATATCGCACAGGCTTGAAAAATCAGGTTTGGAATGAATCGTTGATACTTGATACAGGTAAAATATTATGGAACCAACCATTTTAATCGTGGATGATGACACCCGGGTCACCCGGTCGATTCAGCGTCTGCTGGCAGAAGAATCGTATCGGATATATTGCGCTGATTCAGCCAGCAAGGCAATCCATATCGTGCAAAATGAAACCATCGATGTGGTGATTACCGACGAACGGATGCCGATCATGAAAGGGAACGAATTTTTACTCTATCTCAAGGAAAATCATCCCCAGATTGTTCGGATACTGATTACCGGCGCCGGCGACACGGATTCGGCTTACCGTGCCATTAACGAGGGTGAAGTCTATCGTTATTTATCCAAACCCTGCAACGGTCTGGACATTTTAACCACGGTCCGTCAGGCCGTGGAATACAAACGCCTGCTGGAAATACTGGATCGAGCCGGTAAGGTTTGCCGCCGACAACTCAGACAATTGCAATCGATTCACGCCAGGCCTTCGACAAAACCAGAAAAGTCAACCTCGCCTAATATTCGAGTGTCGCCCTATCACAAAATCACCGAATACATTACCAATCTGGAAACGGAACTGGAACAGGCGGAACGACTTATCAATGTCTTGGAAATCGAATCGGTTCCACCGGCAATATGATCAAGAACAACCTTAAGATCATAACCGCTGTTACAAGCCACAGCATGTTGGCCGCCGAGGTATCGGCGGCTATTTTTGTTGACGGATAAAAATCTGGCTTTATAATGGTTTGTTTATATTTTGTTTTTACCTAATTCATTATACAATAAGATGTTATCCATCCCACCACACCCAAGAGGGTAGTACCATGAACGATGCCAACGCCAACAACAATGAACGTCAATCTCTTGATTTTATCCGAACGATAGTCACTGAAGACCAAAAAAGCGGCAAATGGGACCAACGGGTCCATACCCGTTTTCCTCCGGAACCGAACGGTTATTTGCACATTGGCCATGCGAAAAGCATCTGTCTGAACTTTGGGATCGCCAGTGAATTTGGCGGCAAATGCAATCTGCGCTTCGATGACACCAATCCGACCAAGGAAGAGGATGAATATGTCAAATCCATTGAGGAGGATGTTCGCTGGCTGGGCTGGGACTGGGAAGACCGGCTGTTCTTTGCTTCGGACTATTTTCAGCAGATGTACGACTGGGCTATTGACCTGATTAAAAAGGGCAAGGCGTATGTCTGTGACCTGACAGCCGAAGAAACCCGCGAGTACCGCGGTACTCTGACGGCGCCAGGCAAAAACAGCCCTTTCCGTGACCGGACGATTGATGAAAATCTGGATTTGTTCGAGCGGATGAAAAACGGCGAGTTTCCCGATGGCAGCCGGACTCTGAAGGCTAAAATTGACATGTCGCATCCGAATCTGAATATGCGCGATCCGGTCATGTACCGGATTCTACATGCCACCCATCATAACACCGGTGACGCCTGGTGTATATACGCCATGTACGACTGGGCTCATGGTCTGGAAGATTCGATCGAAGGCATTACCCATTCAATCTGTACGCTGGAATTTGAGAATCACCGGCCTTTGTATGACTGGTTTCTGGATGAATTGGGCATCTATCATCCCCAACAGATCGAGTTCGCCCGATTAAACCTGACTTATACGGTGATGAGTAAACGCAAACTGCTGCGCCTGGTACAAGACAAACTGGTCCACGGTTGGGATGATCCGCGTATGCCGACGATTTCGGGTATGAGGCGGCGAGGCTATTCACCATCCTCGATCCGGACATTCTGCAAAAAAATTGGGGTTAACAAGTTTAACAGCACTGTTGAATTTGCTCTGTTGGAGCATTGCGTGCGGGATGACTTGAACAAGACCTCGGCGCGTGTCATGGCCGTTTTAAATCCATTAAAAGTAGTGATAACCAACTACCCAGAAAACCAGACCGAAGAACTGGACGCAGTGAACAACCCTGAAGACGCCTCAGCCGGAACCCGTAAAGTACCGTTCAGCCGGGAGATCTATATTGAACGTGAAGACTTCATGGAAGAACCTCCGAAAAAATTCTTCCGCCTGACGCCCGGGCGTGAAGTCCGCTTACGTTACGCGTATTTCATTACCTGCCAGGAAGTGATCAAAGATGAGGCCGGCAATATTGTCGAATTACGCTGTACTTATGACCCGGCGACCCGGGGGGGAGACAGCCCGGATGGCCGTAAAGTTAAAGCGACCTTGCACTGGGTATCTGCCAAAGATGCCCTGACAGCGGAAGTTCGGCTTTATGACCATTTGTTTAACAAAGAAAATCCCGAAGCGGTTGAAGAAGGTCAGGATTTTACCGCCAATATGAATCCGGATTCTCTAACGGTGGTACCGCAAGCATATATTGAACCGGCGGTTAAAGGAGCGCCGGCACTGACACGGTATCAGTTTGAACGATTAGGGTACTTTTGCATTGATCCGGGCAGTACAACGAACAAGTTGGTCTTTAATCGAACCGCAACCCTTAAGGATACCTGGGCCAAAGTACAGCAACAAGGCTAATTCTCAGCGATTGCGCGAATCTTCGTTGACCAGATCGATGACAACGGCGGTGGCCAGGATGGTAATATCATCTTCGCCATCGATCACATCGATCCCATAACTGTCAGTCAGGGTAAAATAGGCTTTGGACACATGGGCCACTTCGCGGCCGCTTCGTAAAAAACTGTATTCATGATCCCAGAAATTACCACGGACTTCATAATCGTTGGGACCGGGAATATCTACGGTAAACTTATCTTTGAAAAGACTTAGTTCTTTGATGACTTCGGCAAACAGGTTGCCATTGCGATAGATATTATAACGCTTTTTGAAGCTGAAGATTTTTTGCGATATATAAGCCAGTTCGTTTCCAACCATATCCTGAAAGGAGAGTTTGTCGCCGAGGGAAAATGCTTTACCATCGATAAAGTAAATATCGTTACCCTGTTTATCTTTGATAGTAAAATCATTACCCAAAGCCCAGAATTTCTGCTTCATTAAATATCGCATAGTTGACTCCGGATTTAATTTATTATTTCATAAACAGTTATCGGGTATTGACCCGGTTTCAGGCCAACACAATTACTATTCATGACGAGTCAGACCGTATGATATTACGAAAATGCTGGCTTTGTTTTATCAGAGCTTACCTAACCGGTCTATTTGTAGATATTCAATAACCGGCGCTATTTCTGAATAATAGCCCTACACTGGAAGGCCCAAATGCGATTTCTTCTGCCTTTCCTGACATTTACTTGACAGTTAAACCCGCGGCTTCGATCATCTGTTGTGCAATTTCGATCTGGTTGGGAATCATATCGGGCGGGACGTGTTCTTTACCAAGTGTGCGTTTAACCATGTGGCGGGCACAATTGGTTTGATCACCCAGGCAATAACGCCTTTTCATACTTTCAACAACGGTACCCATCGTCTGTGCCATACGCCCATTGAAAAAAGGGCACCCAGAAATACATTCGCACTCTGCCATCTCTCAATCTCCTGAAAATTTGCTATCCCCACAATTATCCTATTTACTGAATGGGGTTCTTGACTATTTCCATGGATCGTCATAAAATCAATCAGAATTTATATTTGATAACACAATATCCCTTTTGTTTACTAACTTATGATTTAACGGCCGGTCATCTATCTGTGTGTTAATCCCTATCGCAAAAAGGTTTAACAAACCTAACCCTGATCAGATCATTCGTATCAAATAATGTAAGAAAATAATAGTCTAATCTTTGCTCAGGTCTTAGAATATGACCGATAATATAAGAATGAATTCGCTGAAGATAACAGAACTGATCAGCTCAACCGAAATACAATCGGCGATTGACCGGCTGGCCCGTCAGATCGAATTGGCCTATGTCGATACAGATGAGGTGGCCGTTGTGGTGCTGCTGGAAGGTGCGCGGCGATTTTCCTCGGATTTATTTCAGCGTATTACCAATCCTAAATTTAAGATAACTCATGTAAAAGCTAGCAGTTATAATGGCACCACCCAATCCAGCGGACAGGTTGCTATTGTTGCGCCCCCTGATTTGGCTATCCAAGGCAAAGAGATTCTTCTGGTTGATGATATTTATGATACGGGCCATACGATGACAGCCCTGATTAACTGGCTGAATAAACAAGGCGCGGCCCAAATTAAAACCGCGGTTCTGCTGGTTAAAAATCGCGGTCATGAACATACCGTTCCGATTGATTTCCATGCGCTGGAAGTGGAGGATCTGTTCGTGGTCGGTTACGGCCTGGATTATCAGGAACGCTATCGGGAACTGGATTATATTGGTATTCTCAATAATGACTATCCAGCCGACTAATCTGATCCACAATTTATTTAACAAAAGACTCAATTTGAGATATTATACCCAATGGGTATGAAAATTCCCGATCGCTCGCAAGATAAGTTTTTACTCGTGTAGAACTTATATCACGGCCCAGCGGGCATTTTTAATCGTAAACGGCATGTATGATCCTGAGTCCAGCTTTCGTTTGAAAGTATAAGTTTAATGACCCGATATGAGGTAACCTATGCATAAAATTTTTGAAATCACATTAATCACCATAGTACTGATTATGTTCTCTACCTCGACCCCTGTTTATGCGGTGAAAACCGTCTATACTCTCTACAATACCGAAGAGCAATTTAAAACGGGCGATCCCAATGGTGTCACCATTACGAGCACGGGTACCATCCAATTAAGCTATCAGACAGAGGCGATCCTGACACGTACCGGAGAATGGACGATTAACGATATTATTCAGATCGATGATCAGATTTACCTTGCCACCAGTGGTCAGGGAACCATTTATCAACTTCCAGTTGATGCACAGCCAGATTGCGAACCAGTCGCCATTTATGGCGATCAAGAGGATCAGGCTCGTCATATCTTTTCCCTGGGACGTGATGAGAAAAACCAACTGCTGGCCGGTACCGGAGGGGCACAGGCCCAACTTATCCGTTTTGACAGCAGAGGGAAACCCACGACGATCTGGTCCAGTAATGAAATCAAGTATATCTGGTCCATCGTTACCGGGCCGGCCGGACGTATTTATCTGGCGACAGGCCCTACCGGCAAGATTATCACGCTGGATCCCGATGGCGCCAATGAACAAGTGTTATATCAAGCCGGTGAAAAAAATATTCTGACTCTCGTACTCGATCCGCAAGGCCGGCTTTATGCCGGCGGGGATGAATTCGGCCTGATCTACCGGATCGATCCCTCCACCAGCAAAGCAACGATTATTTACGATACCGGTCATAAAGAAATCAGCCGGCTCGTACTGGATAACCAGGGTGTTCTCTACGCGGCGACTTCGGATATGATGGCGGCCAAAATAGCCGGCCGTCTGGTGCTGGCCGATCAGGATGACAGCCGACCAGAAAACGGCAATGCCATGTATTTCCCGCCTGTTTCACGACCCACTCCCGCTGTGCGAATTTCCAGAATGCCGCCGCGTTCGAATAATCGTAATGGCAACGGCGATCAGGAAGGCAATGAAATCTTCAAAATCGATCCGCAAGGTTTTGTGACATCGATTTTCAAACAGGCCGTTACCATCCATTGCATGGCGCTCGATTCGGATCAGAGTCTGCTTATTGGGATTGGGGATTACGCCCGCCTGATCCATTTGAATCCCCAGACCCGGCAAGCGGCTGTCGTATTCGAAAATCCCGATTGTTCTCAGATAACGGCGCTATTAGCCGGCAAAACCACCCTGCTGGGCCTGTCCAATCCTTTTGTTCTGGTTCGCCTTGGTTGCCAGTATCAGCCAAACGGCTATTATCTTTCCCAGCCCTGTGACGCTGAACAGGTCAGCCGATGGGGCCTGATCCAGATTCAATCCGAGTCTCCCGATCAGACCCGTTTGCTGATTCAAACCCGAACGGGAAATACCGCCGATCCCGAAAAAGGCGGCTGGCAGGACTGGGGTCCATTCCATCCGGTAGAACGTCTTAATCCTGTCACATCCGCGCCGGGACGTTTTCTGCAATATAAGCTCCTGTTTGAAACAACCAATCCTGCAGTGACGCCCAGTGTGAGTGAGGTTAAACTTGCCAGCCAGATTCCCAACCTGGCGCCGCTTCTTAAAAATCTGAGCGCTCGACGTCCCGAGCCCAAGCCTAAACAACCCGAACAGCCCAATCCGGCCAATACGATTGTCATCTCCTGGCAGGCCGAAGATCAGAATGACGATGACCTGCTCTATAATCTGTACATCCGCGCGCTCGATAGCGACTGCTGGATTCTACTGGAAAAAGATATTGAAGACCTGAACTATACCCTTGACGGCTTGACTCTGGCCGATGGCCATTACGATCTCAAAGTTGAAGCCTGTGACCGGGCTTCCAATCCATCCGATTCAGCCTTAACCACTTCCCGTATCAGTCAGCCTCTAATCATCGATAATACCGCTCCGGAAATCCTTCAACTCAACTGGCAATCCGAAGGTGATAAAATAAGGATCGATTTGCAGGCACAGGATCAGCTCAGCGTGATTGAATCACTGGATTATGTCCTCGATTCGAGTACGGACTGGCAGAAAGGATTGCCTGTCGATGGCATCTTTGACAATACCCGGGAAGACTTCAAACTGAGTATCCAACCCGAACGAAACGGCAGACATTTTCTGACGATCCGGTTACGGGATACCTTTGGGAATAGTATTTACCGAAACCTGACGATTGAATTATGATTGGTCAGGGATAAAGCAGTTGTAAGCCATTTACATATTTGGAATGGCGTGATACCCGTACCGGCAGCGACTGCATGATCTTAGCCGCTGCCTGGTTATTTTCTGGCGCGTACTTTAATTCGATGACCATCAGATCATTCAGACGTCGTTCCAGCAGAAAACCTGCCATGAAAGAATCGACCGGGTAATAGCCTAAATCATTATCCAGGGTAAGACGAAAATCGTTGCGGGCGGACTGGTAATAACGCCGCAGATAACGGTTAATCAACGACGGTCTGAGTCCTGATAATTTAATCATCACATTCTCTGGAAGTTGTGCTTGAGAAAATACCTGTTCGAGTTGAACCGCCAGATTGATGCCTTCAGCCATTTCCAATAAGGGAAGCTCATAAGTCTTTTTAGTTCCTACCTCCCCCTTACGAATCTTGAATTCCAGCACCGGTCGGTCAATGATACCACATAAATCGCCGTACCAGCGTATCCGTGCCTTGTAACGATCAGGAGCGCCACTGAGATTGTCCTGATAACAATCGTAGCGAATAGTATCCAGATAAATATTATTGACATATCGAGCGGGGTACGCTTCATGGAACAGGGCATCATGACAGTGAAGCCAGACAGTCACTGCCGTGTCATAAATCGCAGAACAGGTTACTTTACGCTCGTATCGATAAGATGAGTTATTTTTTTGCTCCATTGCATTAACCTTGTGCCGGAATATCGATTAGATTAACACCTTCTCCCGGGTATCTTCCTGTTGGTGTGCCTCACTACTCTTCCGGCTACTTTCAAGTAGTTGGCTGATTTGACGGCAGCCATATTTTTCAGCCTTTTCCTGTATCGCTCGATTTTGCTCCATTTCAATTTGTACCCATAACCGGTAACTGCCCCAAATAACTGTCAGACCGACGATCATTCCAGTTAAGAACAGTAAGGTAGCGGCCCAGACCGGCCAGGCCCATTGCGGCCTGACTGCTGCCAGATAATAGGTCAGATGATAGGGCCAGAACGCCAGATAATACAATACCGCGTCATCTGCCGCTTCGGCCTCGGCAACCTGATCGGCGGGTTTATCCGGCCAGGCCGGCACCGTATTCGTTACCATTCGCCTGATACTGTCAGCCAGATTAACAATGCGTTGTTTCAGAAAATTGGATTCCGGTTCAAACATCGTCCATTGACGCGTTTCCCATCCGCCATAAGCCCGTCCCAGGTCCGCCAGTTCGCGGTTATGATGCAGGCTGATTGCCATAATCTGTATGACAATACTGGCGGTGACAATTGTTCGGGTAACGATCCGCCCTGGCAAAGTGCGTTCTCGAAAAACAAACAGTAATCCGGGAATCAAGAGTAACGGAAAGGTCCGGTACAGATAACGCGGGCCCCAGTTGCAATTGCCATGAAAACAGGTCAACGCACCATGCAGCAACAGGCATCCAGCAAAAAACGCTATGATGAATAGCGCCCAGCGCCGCTGTGTTTTCCATACATGCCAGAATCCCGGAATGGACAAAATCAAAATCGGATTATACCAGAAAAACCCCCGCCCGGGACTGATCAATAATCCAGGCAAACCCATGGTCAGCAATACATTCAAACTGAGATGAACACCGGCTGGGGGTAATAAATGATGAAAATGATTCCAACATATCCAGTGGCTGATGATCGGCGCCGGTAGCATACACACCACCACCAGCAATAAACGTCCCGTGATGCGCCATTTCAATGAATAGTAACGGTAGAAACGCGTTTCCACCCGGATAACCAGATAAACCATAAAAAACAAACAGGCGATGATTTCCGGCGCGGTATCGAAACGCATCAGATAGGCCAATGCCATCATGACTGCAGATAACAATAAATTTCGCAAAGAACCCGACAGTTCATAACGCCGCAAACCGATCGCCGCAACGATATATAACAGGACCAAGTGGCAGGATTCCTGGCATTCTTTGTGGACCTGCCAGACTCCAGTCGCCATCATCAGGAGCAAGCCACCCAGACAGGCCTGACGAGTGGACAGGCCAAAAAGCGTCAGTAAATAGCAAAACAAAACCACACACAAGGCCAGATTAGCCGGATAGACCGTCAAGGCAATAATAGATCGAATCAATTTATCGGACTGGATTCCAAGCCAATCATGTAAAACATAATAGCAGGGAGCAAATATCAGGGACTGTCCAACATTAAAATGCGAGTAGAGATGACCATCGATTCCTGCTAAAACACCCGGCGGCAGAGGCTCGCCTTCAAGCTTGCGAATTTTCAGGTCGCCATGGTCGATCATAGCCTTGGCGACCAGATATCGATTGGGCGGATCCACGCTCATCGTACCATGCGAGGTCATCAATGCCACTATCGCGGTTCCGATAAACAGCAATCCAAAAGCGATTCTTCGTTTCATTTCGTTCTTCATCATCAGATTAAATCATAAAGCATTATTATATCGACATAGACATAGCAAAAACTTAATCCCCCGGCTTCAGTAGAGTCTGATCCTGACCGATATAACAGGTGTATCGATCATAACAATCGAATCGATTCTGATAGTTTAACAACGACCGATAACAACTTATGAGAGCTTTACTATGAATACCACGACTCTCAATTCTCAAGAAACCATCGAACAGGAATGCCAGGCCATACTGGAAAAAATTGTCCTGCCACCGAAACATTCCAAACCAAAATCCCGTCAATATGATGTTTGTATTGTCGGAGGGCTGGGGCATGTTGGTTTGCCGCTGGGTCTATCCCTGGCCCAGGCGGGGTCACGCACGGTCTTACTGGATATCAACCAGCAGGCGATCGATCAGGTAACTTCTGGACATATGCCATTTCTGGAGCATGGCGCCGAACGCGTCCTGCGCGATCAACTTAACAAAAAACTGTTCGTCTCGAATGATAATAATGTAATTTCCCAAAGCTATTTTATCATTGTGGTTATCGGAACCCCAGTCGATGAACATCTTAATCCCCGTTTTGGCAGTTTCATGAAACTGATCGAAGAGCTGGTTCCTCATCTGTCCGACCAGCATCACCTGATCCTGCGCAGCACTGTCTTTCCCGGTACCAGTCGACGTGTTAAAGAATTCCTCCAGTCTAAGGGACTCAAAACGAAAGTATCGTTTTGCCCGGAGCGTATCGCGCAAAGTAAAGCAATTGAAGAACTGGCCGGCCTGCCGCAGATTATTTCATCTTTCAGTGAAAGCAGTCTGAACGAAATCCGGGAATTGTTTGGTCTGGTTGCTGAAAAAACAATTGAGTTAGATCCGCTGGAAGCAGAACTGGCCAAACTGTTCTGCAATACCTGGCGTTATATCAATTTTGCCATTTCCAATCAGTTTTTCCAGATCGCGCTCGAACACAATATTGATTTTTACAAAGTGTACGAAGCGATTACTGACGACTATCCCCGTATGCAGGCCATGAGTAAAGCCGGTTTCGCCGCCGGACCGTGCCTGTTTAAAGATACCATGCAACTGGCGGCCTTCACCCATAACAATTTCTTTTTGGGCCATACGGCCATGCTTATTAATGAAGGCTTGCCCGATTTTATTGTCCGGCGTCTCAAACAGCAATATCCGCTCAACAAAATGACTGCCGGTATTCTGGGTATGGCGTTCAAAGCCAACTGCGACGATAAACGAGAATCGCTGGCCTACAAACTCAAAAAAATCCTAGAAGTGGAAGCGGGTCAGGTTTTTTGCAGCGACGTTTATATCCAGGATCCCGGATTTGTCAATCCGGACCGGTTAATCGACAAATCCAATATTGTTATTCTGGCCGCACCTCACGCCGAATACCGTGATCTGACGATTCCTTACGACAAAGTTCTGATCGATATCTGGGATTTCTACGGTAAAGGGGGTTTATTTTGAAAATTCTCGTCACAGGCGCCGCCGGTTTTATTGCCGGCTATCTGATCGAAGACTTGCTGGCACGCGGCCATGAGATTGTCGGTATCGATAACTACAGCAAATACGGCAAAATCCAGAAAAGTTACGACAGCCATCCCCGCTATCATTTTACTGAAGGGGATGCCAAAGACACCGATCTGCTCAAAGCATTAATTGCCGATTGCGATCAGGTCGTCGCCGGTGCGGCCATCATCGGCGGGATTACTCTGTTTCACAAGCTGGCTTATGATCTTCTGGCCGAAAATGAACGAATTACTGCATCTACCTTTGACGCGGCCATCTGGGCACACCAGCATCGACAGTTACAGAAAATCATCGTGATCTCTTCCTCTATGGTCTTCGAGTCAACCGATCTGTTTCCCACTCCCGAAGGGGAACAGTTCAAGTGCCCGCCGCCCCAGAGTACCTATGGCTTTCAGAAACTGGCCTGTGAATATTTTGCCCGGGGCGCCTGGGAGCAATATCGCCTGCCCTATACGATCGTCCGGCCCTTCAATTGCATTGGTACCGGTGAAAAAAGGGCGTTATGTGAGTCTGAGATCATGAGCGGTAATATCAAGCTGGCGATGAGCCATGTTTTGCCCGATTTGGCCCAAAAAATTCTTAAAGGCCAGAATCCATTGCATATTCTGGGCCAGGGCAATCAGATCCGTCATTATACCTACGGTGGCGATCTGGCCCGGGGTATCCGTTATTGTATCGAAAATGAAAAAGCCACTTGCGAAGATTTCAATCTTTCCACAGCCGAATCCACAACGGTACTTGAACTGGCTCAATTGCTCTGGCAAAAGATTCAACCGGAACTGCCTTTCGCGACAGTCAGCGATGAACCATTCCTTTACGATGTGCAACGGCGGGTGCCAGATGTCGCCAAGGCCCGCGATCTGCTGGGTTTTGAAGCGACCACCTCTTTGAACGATGCCCTGGATGAAATCATCCCGTGGATAAAAACCCAGATCGAACTGGGAGGCATCTGACGCCATGTTCGATTCCGAACACCTTGAGCGTATCTATAGTAACCGGTTTACCTTTTCTCAGGATCAAAGGTCAGAAATCTGGCAGTTCCTCTGTCAGCGTTTTTTTCAACGCTGGATACCGGTCGGCGCCTCCGTACTGGATGTTGGCGCCGGACGGTGCGAATTCATCAATCACATCACATGTCATACCAAATACGCCCTGGATTTGTCTGAACATTGCCGCCAGTTTGCCAATCCGGATGTAACCGTTTTTATACAGTCGATTACCGAAACGCTGCCGGTACCTAAAAATTCTCTTGATCGAGTATTCAGCAGCAATTTCTTCGAGCATTTACCCGATAAAGCGACCTTTTTGAAGGCCCTTCAGGTCATTTACAGCCATTTAAAACCCGGCGGAAAAATTCTTATCCTCATGCCCAACATCCGATATGCCTATGCGGTTTACTGGGATTTTCTTGACCACTTTTTACCGCTCAGTCATCACAGTTTATGCGAGGCATTGCGATTAACCGGCTTTCGAGTGGAAAAAGTGATCCCTCGTTTTTTACCTTATACGACCTGTGACAGTTTGCCGTTTAACCCAATACTGGCGCGACTTTACCTGAGTTGTCCGTTTTTATGGCGCTGGTTTGGCAAACAGATGTTTATTGTGGCGCAAAAACCATGAATACTGAATTAGCTATTGTCATCCCTGTTTATCACGAAGGCGAGTCTATCGGACCCACCCTCGATGCTGTTGCCGATTTGATTCATACTCCCCATACCATCTATATCGTATACGATATGGATGAAGACAACACCTTACCGGTCGCCGCACGTTACATGCAACAGGGGCATCCGATCAAGCCGCTGAAAAACCGTTGCGGCCGCGGTGCGCTCAACGCCATCAAAACCGGATTGCACCATACCTCTCATCCCTGGACCCTGGTGGTCATGGCCGACTTGTCCGATGATCTGGCCAAAGTGGATACCATGCTGGATATGGCCAGACTCCAATCCTGCGACATTGTCTGCGGCTCGCGCTATATGAGGGGCGGCCGGCAGATTGGGGGGCCGCTGCTCAAAAAAACACTTTCCCGGCTGGCCGGCGTCTCACTGCACGGGTTCACCGGGATCCCCACCCATGATATCACCAACAGCTTCAAGCTTTATTCCCGTCGCGTACTGGATACGGTTACGATCGAGAGTGACGGTGGTTTTGAACTGGGAATGGAAATTGTGATCAAGTCCTGGCTTGCCGGTTTTCGAATTGGCGAAGTTCCCGCCACCTGGCTCGACCGGACCGCCGGTCAGTCTCGTTTCCGCCTCTTGCACTGGCTGCCCAAATACCTCCGCTGGTACGGCTATGCCATTCGACAAGCCCATCAACGCATCCAACCTTGGGAATTATCCGAATCCACTATAATTCCACCAAATACGACCACCCAGGTTAATACCAACCATGATATCCTTCATGATACATCTCAATACGGGGATTGCAACAGATGTACAAACGCCCAATAATCTATGCATGGCTCCTGACGGGTATATTTGGAATTGCTTTTATAACCTCACACGGCACCTTTTCTATCGATCCGGCTTTGCGATACCATTTTGCCACCTCAATGGTTGATCAGGGTAATCTGCAATATAATCCCGATTGTGACTATTATAACAAACCCGGTATGTATACCAATGACGCCGGTCAGGTTTATTCCCGCTATCCCTGCTATGGCCAGAATTTGATTTTCGCCGCGCCTTATTTTCTGCTGCATCGAATCGGTGGTATCGAGAACCATACCGTTATTCGCTTTATTATCTCCCTGATATTATTTCCATTAAGCCTGACGTTCTGTGGTTTAATCATGAGCGATCTGGCGCGTCAGTTTGGCTTTACCCGGCTGCAATCGATTGTCACCGGGCTTTTGCTGGTCTTCGCAACCGGTGTCTGGGAAATCCATAAAGAAGCACAGAACGACGCGCATCTGACATTCCTTTTCCTGGCAACGATATGGCTGTTTCGCCGGTTTGAACTCTCCGGCAAACTCTGGACTCTCGCCTTATCAGGTCTGTGTCTGGGTTATGCCTTCTTTATTCGATCCGAAGTAGCCCCTATTGTCCTGTGTTGTTTCATTTTCGCGTTTTATCTGCTATGGCGATCCTATACCGGTCAATCCCGTTCCTGGCCAAAAATAATCTCACGCTGGTCCCTGATGGCCCTGATTGCCTTGCCGTTTCCCATCCTGTTCTGCTGGTTAAACTATCACCATTACGGCCACCTGATTTCCCCTGTCCCGATTACCGGCAACCACTATTTCTCTTTAAAGCATTTTACCACCGGATTTATCGGCCAGACCCTCAGTCCAGGTAAAAGCCTTTTTCTGTATAATCCCATCGTCTTGCTGTCTATCCCAGGATTTTTCTATCTCTGGAAAAAACACCGAGCCTGGATAATTCTAATTGGAGCGGTTCTGACAATCAATCTCTGCATTTTCTCATCCGTATCCTGTTTCCATGGCAATTGTTGCTGGGGCAATCGCTACCTGACTCGCTATTTCGGTCTGATGATGATTCCAGTCGCGTTCTTTCTGTTTCAACCCTCTCCAGTACTCTGGCGTCGGATCCTCTGTCGCACGGTAATTAGTGCGTCAATAGTAGTCCAGATCCTGGCAGTCTCACTTCATCATTGCCGTGAGTTAAGTGATGTCAATATCGCCTACGCGGCTGAAGGCGGCTGGAATGCCCGTCATTGGACGATGTTCGAGCCGGAAAAACCGGTTTCTCCAACACCGGATAACCAACCTTGCCCAGGCGTTATCCGATATGTGGCAGGACCGCATCGCTCCCTGGCCCGATTCAGATGAAAAATTCCAGGTGAGTGCAACGCATCCGACCCTCTATTATCTGGCCTTTTGGCCCTACCATCTCACTTACTATCTCCGTAAAGCCCATCCAGAGATAGCCCTGCCTTTATGGGGTTCTTCATTGCTATTTCTGGCAGGAATGGTTATAAGTAGTGCTATGATGGCCCTGGCGCTTCGCCGGGCCCGAGATTACGACCGAATCGAAATCACTGAAAAACAGTCAGAAGATCATGAAAATCGTTATTCATCCCGAAATCAGAGAAGCCCAGTTTTACCGATGCCTCAATTGCGGCCGGGGTTGTCGCAGCTTTCTCGTTCCGGTAAAGCAAAAAGAGAAAGAATCTATTCTTAAACAGCGCGACTGGCCGGCAGAACTAGGTACAGACAACCTGTTTGTCAAATCGAAACTGGCCGGACCGTCTCAACTGGGCCTGCAAAAACGAGCCAATGGCGATTGTGTTTTTCTCGATGAAAACAATCTTTGTCTCATTCACAAACATCATGGTCTGGCCGCCAAACCCATTGCCTGTCAGCTTTTTCCATTTGTCCTGACCCCTTTTGCCGGAGAGTTGCGGGTTGGATTGCGTTTCGATTGCCCCGGTGTCTGTCAGAGTGACGGGCCGGCTCTGTCATCTAATATGAAAGACCTGCACCGCCTGGCCCAAGCCATCGTCCCCGAAGGGGGCGCCAATGTCGATCCACCCGAATTGAAACCCAAAGTCAAAATCTCCGCCGATTATTTTAACGCGGTTAACGAAACTCTGATCCAGATTGCCGCCAGCAACACTGTCGATCTGCGCGACCGGTTGATCTGGCTCTATCGCTTCGGTCTGCATATCAGCCGGATCAAATGGCACAATGTTCAGCCCAATGAACTGGATGATCTGATTGGTATGTTTAAAAACGCCATCTTTGCCGAAATGCAGCAGATGGACGACCAGCCGCAGCCGCCCGAGCGTAAAGCCCGCCAGACACTCGGCCAGATATTTTTCCTGCTCTGCCATCCGGTGGAACTGATCACCTGCGTCAAACGTTCTCCTATCGACAAAATGAAATCCCGGCTCAGCGATACAGCCATCATGAGCAAACTTTCCGCTACTAGCGGTCCGCTCCCGCCGCTCTGCGCCGACTGGCCCGCCTGCGATATGGCCGATCTGGAAAACAGCCTGGATGGCTGGCCCGACGATGTCCAGGATTTCCTCGAACGTTACCTGGTCTGCCGTCTGGCCGGACTCAACTATTGCGGCCCTAACTTTTATGGCTACAGTCTGGTTGAAGGTCTTAATACCCTGTTATTAGCCATGGTCACTGTCGGCTGGCTGTTACGGATTTATACTTCCGGCGCCGGACGCGACGCTATCGATCTTGCCGACGCCCACCGCGCCATCATCACCATCGATGGCAACCTCGGTTACGGCAAGGCCCTTAATGCCGGTCCCGCCCGCATGCGCCTGGATTACCTCTCTGGCCAACTTGAAACACTGATCGACTGGTATTGTCACTAGACTAAAATTTATTCTGGATTGATATTGAATCTGGCTCGAATTACTGAAGCCACTGAGATGAGAATACTAAAAAATCATTCCAATCCACAAAACAATCTCCAGTCAGATCTGCTTCAGGGCAGTGGATTATACCATCATAGTCTTCTTCGAACCGATGAGAGAAATCGGTGATTGCCCTATTCCAGATCTTGATATTATCGGTAATAAATTTATTATACCCTCCACTATCCGCTCCATATCCCAGCACAATTGGTTTGGTGGGAATATAAGCTGAATCCCATATTCCGGAGGCTTGGCTCACCTTAATACCATTGCGATAAACTCGGGCGGTTTCAGTGGTGCCGTCGATACCATCGATATCCCAGCAAATTGCCACATGGAATGGAATCCCCGGCGTGGCATAAAATTGCGTGGATTCCAGGCTGGTTGTTACGGCAACAGGTCCAAAGCGCACAACTCCCCAGAAACCACGGCCGGAAACGCCATCTCCCCAGAATATTTCAACTTCAGATCCTGGCACTTCATAATGCCCAAACACAGAACCTACGAAACTGAAAATTCCATATAGATAAGGAACCGGAGCGGAAACCTTTGGGTTTATCCACATTTCAATTGTTCCGGCATCTATCAGATTGTTTAAAATGCCGGCTGGAAAAGATAGATATTCTCCTACGGCTAGTCGTACATAACCATTGCCGAACATGGCCGGTTCAAAAGCCTCATAAGATCCTAATATCGCCCCTGCAGGTCCCACCTCGCTGGCGTGGGCGCTTTGGACAGAATCCAGTCGATTCCATAAGACCAATACCAATGGATCTGTTGATTTACGACTCAGGCGATAGATGGTATGATTATTCGTATCCGAGATGTATAAAGCATGGTCAGGACCAAATACCAACCCTTTAGCGCCTTCCAGATCGAAGCCGGCAGCCAGTATTGTGTGGGTGCCATCCGGGGCAAACCGATGTAATTCCGCACTGCCATGACCTGCCGCAAATAAATCGCCATCCCAACCAAATGCCAGACCGGTCACATAACAGGAACCGGAATCGATATAACCTTTGCATTGTCCTCTATGATCAAAAACAGTTATGCTGTTTTCAGTACCAACGTAAATGTGACCTTCCGGATTAATTGCCATTGAAAGAGGGCGATAAATTTCGATCCAGCTATCCAGAAAATTACCCGAACTGCGAAAGACTTTCATAGCGCCCTGATCCACCACCAGTAGCCGGCCCGAAGAATCGATTAATAAAGACTGGATATTAGCAAGGCCATACTCCGAACCCGCCATTCGGACCATGCTGTGATCAGGACGGATCGCCCAGAGTTCCTCGCCTGCTCCTACCAGTATAGAACCCGCGACCCCACCCATCACACCGTTACGATCAAATACAATTCCATCCGGATCATTAAAAGATCCACCAATTTCCCAAATGGTTCGATTGATCGGTTCCACCAGACGTATTGACCCGGCGTTGTTCTGATTGCTGACATACAAATATCCCATTGAATTAATCGAAAGATTAAACGGTAGCGACATTGTGGCATAAGTTTCAAGATGATAGCCTGACTCAGTAACCGTAACCGAATGAACCGGTTTATTCAAACATATTAAGATTATAAGCGTGAACATCCGTTGAAACTGTATAGCACGGATTGGCACAACCTGGCGGACTGGTTTTTTTACAAATTGCATGATGGGTACCTCCTAAAAACTAATATTGGTCTCTAATTCGGTAGAGCTATTCTTGCAAGAATGGAATAACCGAATCTTATCTTGATACCAATTCTAGCTATGCAAAAATCGGAATTTCCACATTTTCCCAATAAGCTTACTTAATTTCTACCCGCTCAACCAGTCGCCCAATCCAAACTACCTGCCCCTTATGAATTTTTTCTCTGGCCTGATCGAGCGTAAACCATTGGGCTTTATCCACCTCCGGGAACTCGCGCCATAAACCGGATTCAGGCGGGTATTCGAGCTTGAACGTATTGCTTTTGATAGCACTCGCATCACAATCCCCTTCAATCGCCCAGGCATGGACGGTTTTTTTGCCGGATTGCCGATATGTTCCCAGCGGCAGGAAATCACCAGCCAGTTCAAGACCCGTTTCTTCAAAGAATTCCCGTTGGGCCGCGGCCAGCGGCTCTTCTTCCGGCCCGAATTCCCCCTTGGGGATCGACCAGGCTCCCAGGTCTTTACGCGCCCAGAACGGCCCGCCCGGATGCGTTAGAAAGATCTCCAGGCCTTCCTCTCCATGACGATACAGTATAATTCCAGCGCTCTGTTTCATGATGTTATTATTGCTGTTCGCGGATCACTTATTGATTCTGCAGGTGGATACGCAACAGTTCGAAAAAGGTGGGCGCATCCAGTAATTCAACTTTTGGATTCTGTTTATGGAGTTCCTCAACCAACTGAACATGCCAGGTGGGAGTTTTGAGAATATCACGGAACCAATGAAAGGGTGGCGCTCCTTCCCGGCGCCGGGTTGAGATCCGGTCCAGAACAACCCGGGCCGCTTTGGCCGGATCGCTATCAACCAGATCATAATCATGACGTAAAACCGGCATCCCTTTATGGATCATCGCCAAAGGGCCACGCGAAGGCACAATCCCATCAGGACTGAAAGTCTGGTAACAGTCCAGTCCGGCTGAATTCAAATCGGGACCGTGGGCGTAGATAATAAATCCGGTGATGGACAAACCCCAGCGCTGATAATAACTCTGGCAATGATCAGACCAGGCATTCAGTCCGGATGGCAAGCCGGAGACGTCTCTTGGCTCCTGTAACATCCCCGGCAAACAGTATCCCGCCCCATTATCGGCCGAGGCAAAATAGTCATTCGCCGACGCCGATTGACGCATGGCAGCCAGCGCCATGGCAGCCCGGCGATCCAGAACCGGACTGATACACCACATCAGGGGGATTTTCCCCCGATTGGGATCATCCCAGATATCCGCCATACGCTGATAGACCCAGGCGGCACAATCATAATCGCCGACATAGAATATCATAAATTCGCGGCCATCAAAATTGACATCGCCATCAGGTGTCAGATAGCCACGTTCCCGCAATTGCCGGCGATTAACCCAGGATTGAGGATATTGATTTTTCAAGGGGAAATGGGTGAAAAATGAGGCATTCGCCATGGCGCCGTAACCGATGGCATCGGCATCCATAAACCCATTATACGCGCTGATGATCCGGGCATATTCCCATTCGGAAGCGACCGGTTCATGCTGACCGCCGGCGCCGGGATGATTCGTATATTTATACCCCCATGGTACAAAACCTCCTATGTGAATCATGCGTTCACGACCGCCTTGCTGATAAGCGCTTAAGAGCAGCTCCTTAAGTGTATCCAGATCGGTGCCATGCTTCTGGCTGGGATTATCGACGGGCGCTTCATCGCCCCAGACATGCAAATCAAAGAACCAGGCTTTTTTACTGATGAAAAAATCATGATTGGTCAGGCAGTGGTGATTCAGCACCGAATGGCGCGGCGTCTTTACCCAGTATTGATCCAGATAATAAGCGCCATAAGCGCCATCACACCGGCCATTATCGAGATAATTCGTTTTCATCCACAGATAAGCATCGCACTTTGCCGAACCGGTTGATGGCCGATCGATATCGGGTATGGTCCCCTGACCGGTAAACTTTGATTGGCCATCCGGATGGACCAGCCAGACCTTAACCGGCAGTTGAAGACCACTTTTAACCAATTGGTGATAAAGACTGGATTCTGTCGGATCATAACGTATCGGCAGCAGGTTCTCCGCGCCGGCAATCGTAGAGGCGACATTGCTGGTAGCCGCCACAGCGGGATCATAAACCACAACACCGGAAAAATCATCCCGAAACTGCTTTACCAGATTTTCTATTCCATTAATAATCTGCACGGGGCGGTCCGCCAGCCACCCGCCGGGTTGCCTGAGCTTCTTCAGCCAGTATTCGTCGATATTACCCGATCCATGCTGTGACTCAACATACAACAGATATAATCTGGGCGCGTCCCGGTTAACCAGTCCCTGCAGCGCGGCGGCCAGATGGCATTGATCCCAGATCTTTTGAACCTGTTCCGAATCATCCCCCTTAAGCGTTGCGCAATAACGCAGATCAAACAACGTAATGGGCTCAGCGGCATATCCACTCCGGGCAGTGTTCGCCAGTAAAATAATGGCCATTCCTGCTATTAATCCCAGTCGCACTGTTCGTTTAATTATGTTCATAGAATACTCTCACACAGGTCATTATTGTCTATTTCATAACTTGCATAAACTGTTTCAATGTCAGTATTGTTGCGTGAAATCAGACATATTACAAGAAAAACCGGCCACAATCAGAAGATATTCAGCCCATATAAAAAAGAGACCCCGCCCGAATAGAGCGAGGTCTGAAAAACTACTTCTGTGTTTAGATCTTAGTATGGTTTATTCCGGCCAGGTCAGCCATTCAGCTGACATAATCCGGAAGTCTTGCAGATCGACATAGCCATTGGCGTCAATATCGGCAGTACCGGTCACGAAAGCCCGATCGGTAATTGCAAAGGCCATATCGATCGAACCGGAACCCACATTGTCGATCCAGAATTCCTGGCCGCCAATCATCAGATTGTTAATCACACCATCCAGATGCAAAATGCCTTGAGCGACGACTCCGGAAGGATTGGGTAATACGGTTACCAATACGCCTCCAACGGTCATGCCATTTAAGTCGGACAGATCATTGACATTGCGGAAGTCACCGTTGATCGACAGGTTGACATTACCGCCATAATCGCCATACATCAGGTCCAGGTTATAAAGCGTCGGGAAATTGAAGGCCACATTGGCATTGTTACAATTGAGTTCCAATCCGGTGCCACCAGCCATATTCGCCGCATCCACTGTAACTCTGCCGTTATTGGTCCAGATTCCGCTGGACCACTGGAACGGCTTGACATCAATGGCTACGCCGGAACTGACAAATGTATCGCCAACGAGATAGGTATCACCGGCAACCAGGTCCTCGAACATCAGATGACGATAAGGATGGCCATTGGGATAGCGAAGTTCTTTCCACGGACCGGCATCGACTGATAAGACGGCGTCATCATTAAAGTGGCGCGGCCAGCGGCGGGTTTTCCAACCGAATTCACCGTCTTCGGCTTCCACCTGAACATCCAGCCAGTAAATAACCGGCTCTTCCGGAGTCCCTTCCTGTATGAAAGCAAACCGTGGCGGAATACGGATATCGATCTGCCAGATGGTCTTATCGCCAGCCGGGATCAACTCGTTCTTAACCGGATCCCACCAGTATTCGCCTTTATCCAGTCTGGCATAGACTTTCTCGCGGAACAAACCCGTATAGACATCCCATTGCCACAGCAGCTTATCGGGTTTGGAATAAATATTATCCTTGTCGCTGCCACCCGGGCCAACGGGGTCATCACTATGGATACTCAGATGGATTTTACGAATCTTGCCTTTCACATCACCTTTCCAGGACCCCCACAGGTGGACATCGGTAATCCGGTCAATATTGGTGCACTGGAAGTCATCAGCTATCGTGCGCAGATAATCGTCATTGCCATCGAGACAGATATCAATGCCAAACGGTGAGACATCCGGCATTTGCAGCCACTTGACGCCCCACCGGCGCTGGATCAGAACCAGATAGTCTTCGACTTCGCCATCCGGAGCCGGACCACGATAGCCCAGACCGCCATTCTTGGAGACACGGAAACGGGCGTAGGTCCGTTGTGGCGCCTTGGAACCCAAAGGCACTATAAACGTCAGTGTGTTGGTTCCGGCCGACACGGCCACATCATTAAATATCTGGTCGACACTCTGGGTCCAGGTGCCATCACCATCGAAATCGATCCAGGCTGACAGTAATCCATCTTCGGTGCTAACTACTTCTACGGTGGCCGGGCGACCAGGCAATAGCGGCCAGGTCAGGAACTTCACACCGTCTTCATCATCAGCCGTATTGGGATTATCATCATCACCCGTGGCCGGAGCATTGGGCTGGCCATCGGGTTCTGCATCCACCAGGCTGCCCAGGAAAAGCTTGCCGCCCAATAAATGGCGGGCGCCATCGTTGATCAGCAAGGTATGATAGCCGGATAATGCTACACCGGTTGGATCCACTTTATCCGGGGCATCACCGAAATCATACTGTTCGGGTTCCGGTTCAATTTCCGGAACGAACAGATAGTCTTCCGTTTCACCAATCTTGTAACCACTGGATGGACCGGCGCCGCCATAACCCAGCATACCGGCGCCAACTGCCGTAGGATCGTATTTACGCTCAGCCAGAGTAATACGCATCCACATATCCGGAGTGTCACTGGAAGAATTCACCAGCGCCAGGAATGGGGGTGTGGTGATCGTATGGACTCCGGGGCCTAACAGCAACTGCTGATTTTGAACGGCCCATTCATCTACCGCTGTACCATCCGGACAGGTCAGAACATCATCCCAGTCTCCATCTTTATTCCAGTCAAACCAAACATTGGTATAAAGCGGGACATTCAGTGGATTAACAACTGTCACGATATACTGGAACCGATTATAGCGACAGTTCCTGACGACAATCGGGAAAATCACACCGTCATCGGCCAAATCTTTATCTGCGATTGGCCCTAAAGGGATGATATTCGTCGTCGGATCCTGATCCGGCGGCAGGTCAGCTTCATCCTCAAGGGTTACTTGCTGACCCAACCAGGCAACTTGTTGCGGTGACCAGTGTTTGGGACCATGCGGCGGCGATCCGGCCGCAAAGACGGTGGGATAATGGGCCCCCACGCCCGGATAAGCCAGCATGGCGGCATTATTCCAGGAATTGGTACTATCCGGCGCATCACCGAGATCGGAACGCGGATCGGGTTTTTCTTTGACATTGACCAGATGATCTTCAACTTCGCCACTGCGCGCCAGCCCATATGGCGGTAGATTCCCCTGTTCCAGATGGATACGGAATCGCGCGAATGTCTGTCCGGGAATCGTCACAGCGGGTGGCGTTACCGTGATATTGTGCACACCTGCCGGTAGCCAGTTGCCAAAGATTCGTTCAGCAGGATCGCTCCAGGTTTGATTCTGATCAAAATCGATCCAGGCATCCACCCAACCGCCCGGACCATTCACTTCCAGTGTGATCGTTGCGGCAACACCGGGACTCAAAACCGGGATTTTCACGCCGTCTTCATCATCGTTACCATCCCAATTATCATCACCGAGAGCTTGCGGTTCGGGTTGGCCATCCGGTTCGGGATCGGGCCGGTCAGTCCAGTCACCCAGCCAGGGCCCCTGGATAATATGACGGGCGCCATTATTAACCAAAGTCGTCGGATAAGACATCATGATGGGAATTTCCGGGGCATCGCCAAAATCCAGACGATGCGATTCATGCATATGCCAGGTCCAGCGGAAATCCGGTTCACCGGCATTATTAGGATATTCTGTGCCAACTCGTGAAATCAGGATATCGCCCGGTTCCAGCGGCATCGGCTCGAGTGTTGCGAAACCACCCCCGGAAGAAAGATCGATTTCAACAAAAACATCAAAGAAACTGTCTACTTGAAAATCAGCAGGATTCTTTTCATTGATCGGCACTATTTCTCCCTGACCGAAAACCTGACCCACCGGTATCCAGGGCAATTCCGCCTGACGCCCGCCTTCACGAAGCTCATCAAAAAGTTCGACCAATGAACCAAATCGCTCTTCCACTTCGGATGCTTTCAGGCGTGCCAGTTCCAACTGCATGATTTTGCCGCTGATACCACGACCAAGCAGATGTGAATCATTGCGGAACTGGATTTTCTGAGGTGACTGCTCCTGGAAATCCATGACATCAAAACCGGGAATCAAGACCGTTCCACCATTTTGGCCTTCCCGAATACGTTCACCATCTCTGGTCCACCAGCCAACCAGATCGATCACCAGATTATGGCACTCCAGATCGAACAGTAAACCCAGATGCAACACTTCACAATATTGAAACTTTCTGCCTTTCCAGTCAGCCTTGAATATGAATTCATTCTGGCCGGCGCTGGAATAGTCCGGCATAATACTGTAACTGAAATCCGGAAATCCACCATCCACATGATGAACCAGAATGGGCGGCATCGACCAATTGCCTCCCCAGAAACCCGATTTGATGCGGCCTTCCATGTGAAAATCATTCGCTATGACTCCCTGGATATCCATATGAATATCTGGATTACATCCGGCCAGGATACCCCAGGCCGCTGGCACTGATGCCATAAAAAGCCATAACATTAACACTAACAACAACTTCTGTGCTTTCATAACAATACCTCCAACATTAAGGAAATGAATAAAACACCCATAATAAAAAAAATGAAAATAACATTTCGTCCTCAGATCCTGACACTAAACACACGATCCAACCGTTTAACAAACACTTTCCACCCTGCTTAATTATTTCTACCTATCAATACTATATACGATAGTAGAGTCATTGGGTAGTTAAAATCCAGTAAGTTTTAAAAATACTGTAAATAATCTACCAAAAAAACCAATTAAAATAAGGTTTTTTTACAGACATCCTGATATTTTCTCAAGCCAATTTAGCAGGTTATGGCAATGTAATTACTCTTTTAACCACTTGGCTATAGATTTTTATCCATATTAAATGAATCCGGGAAATGAATTTGCGGGTATCCTTATTCCATATCACGCCAGAACTGATCTTCCGCTTCATGAAATTTATCAAAACTGGATTCCAAATCTGCCAGTATTTGTTCTATCTTGGCGGCATCCGATACGGATCGACCCGTTTTGTTTAAAATCGTTTGTAATCGGATCGCGGCATCGTTAAGCCTCTCAGCTCCTGCGGCAAATAATCCAGCCGAATCAACCACCTTTTGTAATTGCTGTTCTTTTTCGTTCGGTTTATAGAGCAATTTCCAGGGCGCGCGGCGCACTTCGCGACTGACCAACTTGATATTGACCGCCACTTCCGCCAGATCACCAATCATTCGATCCAGTCGGTCTTGATTGACGATGACGGTATCTTTAACGCCAACGGTTATCTCTTTCAAGTTTACCAGGGCATCATTGGCATTAGTCAGCGCCGTTTGAACCAAGTCCAGATTAGCCTGTAATTTTTGACTGATAACCGGCAAATCGGTCTCCAATGTCGCTGAAGTATTTTGCAAAGAGGTCAGCATGGCGCTGACTTTCGGTTCGTTCGTGGTAACCAGGCCTTTAACCTTGGTCAGACTGGCGTTCAATTCATCCAGGGCGCCGGCCAGTTTAACAATCACTGCGGCATCATTTCCAGTATCCAACTGAACATTTACCCGTTGCGTAATCGTATTGAGATTGTCGATGACCTGATGCATTTTGGCCATCAAGGTCCCCTTGGCTTCGCTCTGATCGCTGAGTTGGTTTTCAACCTTTTCCGTTATATCCCGTAAATTAGTTGAAGTTTGCGCCAGCATATACATAATCGAATCGCTTTTATCACGGTCAAATTCCTGCTTGAGTTTTCCCAGCAGACTGGCTTCATCCGTTGGATCAAATTCCTGCTTCAACGCATCCATTACATTATCAGCCAGCCTGAGATCTACCACCGTTCCCGGCTTAATTGGTTCGGTCTGGCCGCCCAGGCTTTCAATCGCCAGCATGGGCTGGCCGCCCAGCATATTCGTTTGCGGTACCAGAACACAATCACTGTAGAGTTGGTACTGTGCCGGTAACTTCATGGTAAACATAACCCGAAACCGGCTGGGATTCTCCCCGCAGGCTTTATCATCGTCAATCCAGGTGCGGGTAATCTGGCCGATCTTGATTCCACCCAGATGAACAGGGCTGCCCACTACCAGCCCTTTAAGGCCTTCCTGACACCCTAACCGCACGGTAATTTCCTGTTGCTTATTGAACATGTTCGACCAGTCCGCTAACATGACAATAATATAGACTCCCAACGCCAGCCCAACCAGCACCGTCAGGCCCACCATCAATTCATTTCGCGCTTTTTTAGCCATGGGTTATTCGATTCCTGTGATCAATATTATCATTCGTATTTTAACGAGTCAGTTTTCCTGCTCCCCAGCCTGCTCCTTTACGATCAATACGTATCGTATTTCAAATTCATGGTCATCAAGTCCTCTTCGTAGTCACTGCCCAGTTTCCGTTCAGTAATCGGTCCATCCGCGTCACCACGTAAAAATTGCCGGATCAGGCGATCCGAATCGCTCAGCGGGTTTTCGGCCGTACTATCCCGCAATGCCTCAAACTCCGCACGTGACGCCACTTTCAATACCCGCCCCTTATCCAGCATGCACATCCGGTCGGCAATCGTAAAAGCGGAGTCCATTTCATGGGTCACCACCACACTGGTCACATGCAATTTACGGGTCAGATCGATAATCAACTGGTCAATTTGAGCGCTGGTTACCGGATCCAGGCCGGCGCTGGGTTCATCATAAAACAAGATCAACGGATCCAGCGCTAACGCCCGGGCCAGACCGGCCCTTTTCTTCATTCCGCCACTCAGCATGGCCGGCATTTTATCCGCATGGTCACGTAAATTCACCAGTTCCAGTTTGATTTTCACCATGATCTCAATCGTCGCCGGATCCAGCAACGCGTGTTCCTGTAATGGCAGCGCGACATTCTCGCCGACAGTCATTGAATTAAACAACGCGCCACTTTGAAACAGTATCCCGATCCGCTTGCGAATTTTATTGAGCTGAGCTTCATTCATCGTAGTGACATCTTCGCCAAACAACGCGACCGTACCCGAATCCGGCATTAACGATCCGATCAAATGGCGTAAAAATGTACTTTTGCCGCAACCACTCCCTCCCATGATCACCATAATCTCACCGGGAAAAACATCCAGATCGATACCATCCAGTACCCGTTGGCAACCAAAGCTCTTGACCAGATTACGAACCGCAATAACCGGTTCTTGTGTTTTAGTGTTTTGGGATTGCATCATCAGCTGAATAATCCATACGCGTAAAATACCATCGTGAAAATTGCGGCCGCAACAATAATTGATACTATACTATACACCACCGTATTGGTGGTGGCCTGCCCGACGCCGTTACTGCCTTCCCACGGTTTGACCGAGAGTCCCAGGTGACACGATATCAGGCCGATCAGCAATCCGTAACCTGCCGCCTTAATCAATCCGGAGATGAATCCAACCACCGTTACCGCCTGCCAGGTCATATACATATAAACAGAAGGATCCAATCCCAGTTTCATCCCGGTCAATAAACCACTCATCACCATCACCACATCGGCAATAATCGACAGAAAAACCGTCATAATCACTGTCGCCAGCAATCGCGGCAATACCAGGAAACGAACCGGATTGATCGCGATGGTTTCCAGCGCTTCGATTTCTTCACTGGTGACCATGGTTCCCAGTTCCGCGGCAATACTCGCGCCGGCAAAACCGCTTAAGACAATCGCTGTCATCAGCGGTCCCAATTCACGAAACGCCGCAATGGCGTTGATTGTCGCGATTTGATCCGCCTGACCAAACGCGTCCAGATTCGGATACATCTGTAAGGGCAATATCATCCCGATCGCCATCTGAATCAGCATAACAATCGGTACCGCACGCACACCCACGCGCATCATCTGTTCGATCAGGGCATAACGGCCAATCCGCTCTCGCCCTCCCAGTAACCGCTTGAACAGACATCGATTCGTGTCCACCAGCAGCAGCCATACCCCGCCGATCATGCTCAAAAATCCGCCAATTGTGCAGCAGGCGCAATGCCCCCCCTGCCGGAATTTTTCCAGCAGTGTCATTTTATCACATTTATTTTGAGTGGCAGTCATAATGGCTCTTTTTTGTTCTTTTATCGCTGTATTTCCGTCTGACCGGGACCGTCTGAATGACAGGGATTATCCCCTCTCATCCCATCCGTCCCGGCAATCATCTAAGTCAACGCATCTTCCTCTTTTTCATAGATATTGAATACCTGCAAGAGCCTGGATATCTCAAAGATGCTCCTGACCCGCTGACATAGCCCAACCAGTTTTAACTGGCTGTTGGCCTGCCGGCAGCGATGGAGCGCTTCCACCAGCGTTGCCAGACCGCTCGAATCCATAAAACTCACATGCTCCATATTCACAACCAGACTGTCCGGCGAGCGATCGGTCAGTTCAAAAAATTTCTCACGCAGTTCCCGTGAAGATTGCATATCGATTTCACCCTGTAAAACCAGAACTTCCGCGCCTTCGATCTGACGGACCTCTTCTATCACGCTTCTGCCGGCCTGTTCGCCCATTGTATTCAAGAATCCCATTGTTATCACTCCATCGTTTCAGGTTGATTTTGTTCGCTTATTTATATTTCACTATCCTCAATTTCAAACCGCCTGTCTCCCCATGCGAATATTCAATCTCATCCATGGTCGATTGAATAATATGCACGCCCAATCCCCCCGGTCGGATATCATCCAGATCCCGACTGCAGATACGGGAAAGGTCCACTTTAGGCCCATAATCCTGGATAATAACCTCCAATCCTTCCCGTCCATCTTTTGGATTACGATACCGATTGATCATAAAATCGACCGGCCGATCACACGGCCCGCCATAACTGTGACGAATCACATTCGTCAGCGCTTCAACCACAGCCAGCACAATCGCTTCCCCCCGGTTTTCATCCATACCCATCTGGATAAAAGCCTGGCGAACCGCGATTCGACTCAAACACAGATACTCCGGCCGGGCCGGAAACCGCATGCTTAATTCCAAAGTGCTGGCATTCTCAATCGTGTTCATGGTCGTCTGCATCATTTTTATTTACAATCGTCAGGAACTTTTCTCTATTTCCTGCCCGTCTATTGTATCATCCAGTGGTATGGGATTGTTGTCCTTCTCATCAGATTCCGTAGCTAATCCAAGTGCTTCACGCCAGAGTTTCACTGCCGCCAACCGGTCTTGGACCGACGCCTTATAATCATATTCGCGCCGCGTTCCATACAGCTTTTCCAGCGCTTGAATGGCATAAAATCTGACGGATCGATCTTCATCCAGCAACATGGACACCAGTTGCGGGCCGGTTTCAACCCGGCCATTATCTGCCGCCCAGCGAATCGCCCGGATACGCAGGGCAGTATCATTACTGCTCAGATCCGCCAGCCTGGGATCCCGACGGTATCCGGCGCTGCATCCGGCCAGCATCAGCGAAGACAGGATCAGCGCTAGAACCAGGCATCCAATTCTAATAACTATTTGGTTATGTTCCGTTTTCATAAAATTGAAAAAAAAATTGGTCTATACAACAAATCTGCCAGGATTATCACATATCGGACGTAGCCATATGAAACTCTAACTGGCCAACTGCCAGTCAGATTAAATTTATGACTGATCACACATCAGGATCAACCGCCAGAAAACGGTATCCATCTGTAACTATTTACAGATATAGATCTTACATACATATATCTGGCACTTACACCTGGTGTAAAGACATCATAATTATCGGTTTATACCCAGACCGGCTTAAACGGCAAATTGCTACAAAACCGCTGTCTTCGACCAGACAACGGTTGCGATAAACTTAAAAATTGTTCGTTGTTCGGATATCAGAAACTAATAACCGCCTTAATCACGCCATCAGCATAAGCTGCCACCAGATCGAAAGCCTCTTTGCTTTTGTCAAACGGGAACCGATGCGTAATCATATAATCCACATCCACCTTACCCGATATCAGCATATCAATCACCGGTTGGACACTGCGATTCTGACGGCGAATATTGACCAGACCCAGCTCCTTGCGTCTCATTTTATCAATGCTCAGGGAAATTCGTTCTTCTCGTGGAATACCCACCAATACCAGAGTGCCACCAGGTTTGAGCAATTCGGCCGCCTGATCGATCGCTTCCTGCTGACCACAACATTCAAATACCACATCCATGCCCTCTGGTTCCTGCTCCAAAATAGCAGCGATAATATCTTCTTTATCAGGATTACCTGCCCAGTTCGCCCCCTTTTCCGCGGCCAGTTTTACCCGATAATCCAGCTTATCTGTCACATAGACATGACCACATCCCAGATACCGGGCCGAGGTCATCACACACAGCCCGATCGGACCGCTGCCTAAAATAGCAATATTGCTGTTTTTATTCAGCCTGCCCTGGACGGCGGCATAATAACCAATTGAAAGCGGCTCACACAAAGCGCCCTGATCCAGATTAATCTTGCCCGATAACGGATATAAGCAATCTTCCGGCATGACTAAATACTCCGAAAGACAACCTGGAATCTGTCCCGGACAACCCAGAAAGAGCAATTTGCGACAGGTATTTTCCCGGCCTGCCCGGCATTGATCACAATCATGGCATATAATCGCCGGATCGACTGCCACTTCATCACCAACCTTAACCTTTTTAACCGCAGGCCCTACTGCTTTAACCACCGCAGAACATTCATGTCCCACCGCATAAGGAAATTGCACCACCTGAGAACCGACCCGGCCGGTTTCATAATAATGAATATCACTGCCGCAAACGCCTACTCGCTTCATCTGTAACAGCACATCATCCTGACGTTCCATCTTAACATCAGCTAGCTCATGGATTTCCATTTGATGCAAACCGGTCAACATAAACGCTTTCATTGGCCTGTCCTTATAAATCTGATATTTAAGTCCATTTGATTTTTTTTACACATCGAAATTATAGCCCGGCGCCCGGATATGACAATCGATATCTTTACATTCCAATATCATTTATCAAAATTCTAACCAATACCCGGCCTTTTTTCATGGCATCTCATATCTACCTGCCCTATAATCCATTCTTGTCCTGAATTAAAATTAGAGCATAACCTGCTTGCATTAAATCAGTTAAATCAACTCAATCTTAATCGAACCTAATGATTCAGGGAGATTTGCCATGAATACCCATATCACCCGTCGTTCCTTTCTCAAAAAACTCGGTATGACCTCTGCCGCTTTGACATTAACCACTGCCGGTTGCCAGTCATTGTCGCATCTGGGCGGCAAGCCCAAACGCCCCAATATCATGGTCATTATGGCCGACGATCTGGGTTATTCTGATATTGGCTGTTATGGCGGCGAAATCCAGACCCCCAATCTGAACAAGCTGGCTTATGAAGGACTGCGATTCACCCAGTTCTATAACTGTTCGCGCTGCTGCCCCACTCGCGCCAGTTTACTCACCGGCCAGTATCCCCATCAGGTGGGTCTTACCTTAAACGGCCGTAGTATGACCCGTAACGGGATCACGATCCCCGAAGCGCTCAAAGAAACCGGCTACAGTACCGCCATGGTGGGCAAATGGCACCTGACCCGCACCGACCAGGAACCCACCGGTGAACTGCAACTGCAATGGCTCGACCATCAGATCGATTTTGACCGGGCGTTTGGCCCGGTAGAGTCTTACCCAATCAACCGAGGTTTCGAACGCCATTACGGCGTGATCTGGGGCGTGATTGACCATTTTGATCCATTCTCACTGGTAGATGGTGAAACCCCGATCAAAGAAGTTCCCAAAGACTTTTACTTTACCGACGCCATCACTGACAAGGCCATCGAATATATCGATGATATGAGCCGGACCGACCAGCCATTCTTTATGTATGTAGCCCATACTGCGCCACACTGGCCAATCCATGCCCGCCCTGAAGATATCGAAAAATATAAAGACCGTTACCACGATGGCTGGGACCAGTTGCGAGCCGACCGGTTCCAGCGCCAACTCAAAATGGGTCTGTTCAGCAAAGACAATACCCCCCTGCCCCCGGTCCAGACCAACGGCTGGGACTGGAACAAATTGTCAGCCGATGAAAAGGCCTACGAAGCCCGCAAGATGGCCGTTCACGCCGCCATGGTTGACCGGGTCGACCAGAGTACCGGCCGCATCCTCGATGCGCTCAAAGCCCACGGTCAGTATGACAATACCATAATTATCTTCTTTGCCGATAACGGCGCCTCACCGGAAATCCCGGGTAATCCCGGCTATGACCGGCCCAGTAAGAAACGTGATGGCACACCGCTCAAATATCACAATATCCCCATTGATGAACTGGGCAGTGAAGTCAGTTATACCGGCATTGGCGCGCCCTGGGCCAATGCCTGCAACACCCCGTTCCGCTACTGGAAGGCGCAATCCTATGAAGGCGGCAACCATACCCCCATGATTATCCACTGGCCGGCCGGTCTCAAAACCAAATCCGGTTCGCTGACCGATCAGGTTGGCCACGCCATGGATATCATGCCGACCTGCCTGGAACTGGCCGGGATCACCTGCCCGACCGAATATCAAGGCAACGCGCTCACACCGGTTCAGGGCAAGAGCCTGGTCCCGGTCATTGCCGGTCAGGGCGAATTCAAACGTGAACCGATCTTCTTCGAACATGAACACGGCCGGGCTATTCGCATCGGCGACTGGAAACTGGTCGCCAATAAAAATAAACCGCAAAAATGGGAACTTTACAACCTTGCTGAAGACTGCACCGAAACCAACGACCTGGCCCAAAGCAATCCGGAGAAAGCTAAAGAAATGGCCGACGCCTGGGATGACTGGGCCAGACGGATTCAACTGGAAGACAAACGTAAAAATAATGGCTGACAATTCATTTTAGAAAGTTCTATCATGAAAACTTCTGGCATAATATGGATCGTATGGTTATTTCCTCTGCTGCTCTGCGCCGCACAACCATCTGAAGTGCCACCGGTTAAGGTTTTTATTCTGGCCGGCCAATCCAACATGCAGGGACAGGGTTTTATCGTGGCGGACCCCAAACGAAACGACGGGAAGGGATCACTGGAGTATCTTGTCAAGAATCCTCAAACCGCAGAAAAATATCAGCACCTGATCGACGATACGGGTAACTGGACCATCAGAAAAGATGTCTGGATCTGGTATCTTGATCGCAAGGGCAACCTGACCGCCGGCTATGGAGCCAACCAGGAACGAATCGGCCCGGAACTGGAGTTCGGCCATGTATTGGGTGACCACTATCAGCAGCAGGTTTTACTGATCAAACTGGCCTGGGGCGGCAAGAGTCTGGCTAAAGATTTTCGACCACCCTCATCAGGCGGCGAGACTGGCCCCTATTATAAGGAAATTGTCAAACAAACCAGGGAAGTACTCACCCATCTCGAGAAATATTTTCCGGATTATCAGGGCCAGGGCTACCAACTGGCCGGTCTCGGTTGGCATCAGGGCTGGAATGACCGGATCAATCAGGCCTTCAATGATGAATATGAAGCCAACATGATCAACTTCATCAAAGATATCCGCAAAGACCTGGACGCACCGGATATGCCGGTAGTCATCGCAGAAACCGGTATGAGCGGCCCGGAAGAAAAACACCCGCGCGCGTTATCACTGATGAAGGCCCAGGCAGCCGTCGCCCAATATGAACCCTTTAAAGGAAATGTCGCGTTTGTACCAACCCGCGATTTCTACCGTCCATCGGATCAATCCCCTACCGGCCAGGCCTATCACTGGAATACCAATGCCGAAACCTATTGCCTGATCGGTGAACACATGGCCAAGGCAATGATCAACCTGATCGATCATGCGGAAAAGAAAAAGCAACCGATTGAGCCATAAAATCCGGCCCCCAATCTCGCAGACGGCGTATAAGAGGCACTCATTTTGTTATAATTCCTTCCCACATTCGTCTATCCATTTGTGAATACTATTCTGTTAGATAATACTGACCATTAATCCCTGAGGTGAAACCATGCTCTGTCCCGGTTGCCAGGTCAAACTGGTTCGTCATCAAACGCCCCAGGGCATCCTGTGGGTCTGCCCCGGCTGTAATGGTCGGATGGCCACCCTGGGTGTACTGCGGCGGTCGATACCGGGTACGATTGTCCAGAGCCTGTGGGATAAAGCCAGAACTCGCACCGAACGGTCCGGCCGGCCCTGTCCCAGCTG
>CAXXFK010000003.1:0-52858 GCA_963663965.2 Sedimentisphaerales bacterium | reverse complement strand
TCCGGTCGCCGCTGTCAAAAAAGCACTGCAAATCTATCTCCAAAACGGGTAAATTACCTACTTTAGCCCAATTACCTGCTTCACTTGGCTAAAATCTTACGAAGATTCCTTATTTCAATAAATACGGATTTCGCCCAGGTACACGAAAAGCAAGTCAATTCTCTGATAATGTTGAGACTGTAATTAAAGTTGGAGCAGCACAAATTGTTGTTAATGTGGCGAATACTGTTGAGAGTGTAGATAATTTCTTTAAAACCCCTCCGCCGGAGACTATCAATAAATTTCAAGGAGTTGTTACTACTGTCGCCACGCCTTTTTCATTGAATACGATAAATGCAAAAATAATTATGCTACTCAAGAGATGGCATTTATGGCGGCATTAACAAATGTATCAGCTGAACATGTATCAATAATGATCAGTCAATATAAAGCTGATTTATCTTGTGGTAACGCTCCGGTTGTTGGTATGGCGAGTGGTAATATTGCTTACGGTATTATTGAGAATATTGCATTTCAAAAGATAGGAGCCAAATTACAGTCTTTACAATGGACAAATTCCAGATTTCCAAAATTGAGCACAAATTATATTAGTGGATCAATCGACGATTTTCCTGCTATCAATCGACAAGAATGGATTAAAATTGGAGATGATTTTGTTAATGAAATAAACTGATAAACAGTAAATACGGATTGACTTCTAACAATAAAAAGAGAATAATTGGATTAGGCCTTGATGATGATCTTCATCGATTGCCAAGAGGTGTTATAAAATATTATGAAGGTGGTTGGCAAAAAGCTGGCCTGACAAGAGTTGATTGGGGGAGAGCATGGGGAATGATTTTTATTTTAGAAAATCATTTGAAGAGGCCGTTAAAAATGCAGATGAGATTGTTTTTGATGTGTCTAACTTTGATGTACAGATATTTTTAAAAGATAGATCTAAAGGTTTTTCATGTGGCAATATTACGAATGCTGAACTAAATTATTTGATCGAAGAAAATCTTTTGGACAAAGTAAAATTCATAAAAAATGGAGATCATGTGAAATGGAATGGGACAGAGTTCATAAACAAGTAGATTCTACTTTTTCCCCCCAACAAATACCACCTGTATTAAGACAATGGGAGGCGTCAGAAGCAAAATTATGGCATTATACTATATCATTAGGGAGAAGATTTGCTATTCGTTTGAGTAGGGATGATAAAGAAGAACATTTGTATATATGCTGTTTAGGATGCGATTTCTTTTGTGGAAAATTTAGATATAATGAATTAACATTAACTATTGAATACTCTAATAACGAAATGGAAGATGAACATCTTTGTGTCTTGCATGATGACGAAAATAGTTTTGAATTAAAATGTCGGTCAGTATTATTATTGATTACAGATAAATTATTCTCATTTAGTTTCGAATAAAGACCAAAATTTACATAACACTTCAAGCGTAACGCAGTGAAACTTGTGGATGGATTAAGACAACAAATCAGAAAGACGAACCAATAAAACCAGTGATAACAAAGAGTGCAATAATACCCTGATAGAAATTCCGCAAACAATGAAGCAAAATTCCAACCAGCCCTAAAAATAAAGGAGTCCGATATGCCGCACCATCAACGAACCATCCTTTCGCTGTCCGCCGGGTTGATCCTGACCATCCTGACCCTGTTGCCCCGGCCGGCCGAGGGCGCCGACCGGATTGTGGACCAGTACGGCGAACCGGTCGGCCAGGCCGCCCTCCGGCTGGAAATTGCCCCGCCTGACGGCGGCGAGTCTCGCACCATCACCGTCACTACCGACCCCGCCGGCCAGTTCACCGCCGGCCCAACCGGAACCACCTACCGCCTGACCGCCATCACCCGCAGCGGCTACCGGCTGTACGCGGAGAACCCCGGCGACCAGCTTTTATGAATCACAGTGAATACTAGTTTAAAGACATTACCCCAAAGCTCTCCTCCCATAATTCCCATAACTCCCATTATTCCCACACCCAATCCCACCGCCATATTCACCATAACAACTTACATTTCAGTATCTTACACTCACATACATCCCATCGGTCCCATTTGCCCCACATTTAATCATAACGCAACTTAAATATATTTGTGTTTTTATAACACATTACTATATTTTTATTTTGACTTTCTCACAACACCAGTCTATAATCCCAAAGTCGCCCCAATAGCCCCCGAACCACCCGCCAATCCCCGGCGTGCCCCGCACCCAACCGGCCACGCCCGCAGAGCCCCTCTGCGCATTTTTTTGGGGTAGGCTGTGTGCTGGGTGCCATCCTTCAAGTGCAGCTTGTGGGTGGATTTGTTGCCTTGTGAGTTCCAATTTGAAATCTGATACCCAACCAGCCAACTTAACGTGGCTGTTGTAATAATACGAATGAAATGGAAGCCAACAAAAACAACACAACCCGGCAACCCAGCCATAAAAGGCTTGAAAAGCCGAAAGTTCCTAGCCGGGGTCCGTAAGGCCCCGGATAGAGATTGAAATTTAATTTTTAACCCACGCCTCGCAGAGGCGTACCTGCAGGATATCTCGCAAAAGAGATAGATAAAACCAACATGAGCGCAGCGAAAACTAATGCTAAACGAAACGAACCCAATGATGAAAATAATGACCATAACCTCAACCACAAAATGAGCTTAACGAAAATAATAATTTCATCCGCCAAATGGCGGATACCCAAAGCAGCCCAACGGGCCGGCATAAAATAGCCCAGACAATCTATGTCAAATCTTAATTTAAAAATTAACCAGTTACCGCTATTAATTGCGATTGATTTTCGAGATATCTATGTTGACTGTTAACAAACATGTTATCATCATAGGGTTGGCCGGTTTTTTTCATGGCCAGCAATATTTTTACCCATTTGTGAGCCAGACTTCTCAGGGCGGCATGGTAGGACTTTCCTTTCTGTCGTTGTTTATGGTAGAATTCTTTGGCCCATTGACAAAAGAGACAGGAACTGGCGGCAAAGAGCTGCAAAGTGCGACGGGCGAATTTCCAACAGCCGAAGCGAAAATGGACCTGACACGATTTGCCGCTTTGTTTGGTAACCGGCGCGGTGCCAAAGAAGGCCTGGGCTTGGGCGGGATTGTCAAAGCGTTCCGGGTCTCGCCCCAAACAGGCCAGCAAAGCCGGGGCCAACACATTGCCGGCACCCGGCAGGGATCGGATCCAATCCGCTTCGGGCATATTGTCGAGCAGGTCGTTAATTTTCCGATCATAGTCATCGATTTCGCGCGTGAGCGCTTGCAGACTTTTAGCCAAATAGCCAATCAGCGAAGCGTGGGCTTCTTGCAAATTGGGGGCAATGGGCAAGGCCGGCGCTTTCAGAATGGCGGCCATTTTTTCAAAACGGCCCATGCTGGGATAATGGTGTTTGATCAACCATTTTCCCAGTCGTTTGGGTGTCAGGGCCATCATTCGGTTCTGGGTGGGAAACGCCCACAGAAAATCCAGGGCGATATGGCTTTTTATGCTGCCAAACAGCGTCAGGAAGGCCGGATAATGGCATTTCAGCAGAGATTTCAGTTCATTGATTTTGGCGGTTTGTTCTTCTACCAGCCGCAACCGGTTTTGGGTAGCGATCCGCAAGGCGATCATGTCGTCGCCGTCGGGCTTCAACGGTTTCAATTCGGCATGCATGATTTTCAGAAATCGGGCGATCACATACCGGTCGATCTTGTCGGTTTTGTTGCCTTGGGGATACAAGGCTTCGCGAAACTTTTTAATGGCGGCGGGATGAACCACATATACGCGATAGCCGCGATCCAGCAGACTTTGAACCCAGCAGCCGCAGGAGGTTTCCACCGCCAGCAAGATTTGGTCAGGCCGTGCGTATTGTTCCCAATGCACGAACAGGTCGGCCAGGCCCTCGGCGCTAACGGGCGCTTGGCCCTGGGCCAATGGTGGGTCCTGCTGTTCCTCCAACAAACAATAATCCAGGTTTTGATCGGACCAATCGATTCCGGCGAACAGCATGGATTCATCTCCTTTCTAGTGGTTGTGTTACGCCAAGCCGAACAACCCAGGCAGCCTCATAGTGTTCCTCGAAGGAAGACAATCTATTGTTCCTCATGGTTGTTGGTGTGGGGTGATGGCGGGTCAGTCTGGGCTGGGCCCTCGAAGGTCTGGGCAACGCGGACCTCGCCACACCCCGGCGTGTTTCGGGGAAATAACAAGTTTCACAGAATTTAACAGATTTCACAGAAAGAAAAAGAAGCAAAAAGAAAGAATACTGATATTAATAATAACATATACTCTAAGGATTAGTATAACCTATGAGGGCAGAGCGAGTCCCGATCCATCGGGACGAGCGCCACCCTGGGTAACAAACACGAAATTAAAATTTCAACCCACGCCTCGCAGAGGCGTACCGCCAGGATATCTCGCAAAAGAGATAGATAAAACCAACCATGAGCGCAGCGAATAACAACAGAAAACGAAACAAAGCCAATGGGTTAAAATATTGCCCTAACCCCAACAATGAAACGAGCTTAACTAAAAATAAAAAAATCATCCGCCGAATGGCGGATACAAATAATATCTCGGAGAGATCAAAAGCGCATAGCCCGCCAATTCATTGGCGGGAATACCCGAACCAGCGTAGAAAATTTTAAACCCCACGCCTCGCAGAGGCATACCTGCAGGATTTCGCACCGGAGGCGAAAGATAAAACCAACCATGAGCGCAGCGAATACCAACATAAAACGAAACAAACCCAACATGAAAAAATATCGCCCTAACCTCAACCAAGAATTGAGCTTAACTAAAAATAAAACGAACATCCGCCACTTGGCGGATACCACAATTTTAAATTCGTAATTCGTAACTCGTAACTCGTAATTCGTAATTAATAATTCCCAACCAAGGAGGTACCCACCATGTCATCGTCACTAAGAAGACTACGCGCCAACCGTCGTAACGCCCAGAAATCCACCGGCCCCAAAACCCCCGAGGGCAAGGCCATCTCATCCAGAAATGCCATCAAACACGGCCTCAGCGGCCAGGACCCCGCCCATCTCATCGTCCCCGGCGAATCCGAACTTACCTACCTCGAGTTCCGCGCCGCATTGCTGCAAGACCTCAAACCGACTACTTATCTCCAACGCCACCTCGCCGACCAGATCGTCTCGGCCGCCTGGCGCCTCGAACGGATCGGCCGTATCGAAGCCGAACTGATCGACGCCCGCGTCTATAAACTCCGGCTCACCAACGAAGAAATCCGCAAAGACACCGTCATCGACCAGCCCTTCGCCCACTCCAGCATCTACTTACCCCGCCACAACGAAGTCGGCACGGCCTTCACCCTCGAAACCCCCGCCTTCAACTGCCTGGCCCGCTACGAAGCCCACCTCAACCGAACCTTCCAGGCCAATCTTAAGCTCCTGCAAAATTTGCAGTTACAACAAAAACCAAACGAACCCAATGCCTACCCCCCAGAGTACCCATTTCCCGATTTACCCCGCGTCCATATCCCCGACCCGCCCAGAATCCCCACACACCCCAGCGAAGCCAAACTCGCCCCCGAATACATCAAAGACCGACTCCCCGAATTGATGAAAGACCACAGCGTAACTGACGACCAGGTCTTCAGTTACGCCTGCAACCGCTACGAAGCCCTCAACACGTTCTCCCAACAGAACGGCGAAGAAGCCCTCCACGCCCTCGGTATCCCCACCAAACCCCCGGCCGATATCCCCATCCAGGAGGATAAGAAATAGGGTAGCCTCATTCATAAATTAACTGACTGATACGAACGGATTGAACCCAACAATCAATCTGCCCGGATGCTGTTCGTTTATCAGTCGGCATAACCTTTAATCGATAATTATTGGCTGTCCTCAAATGCCAGTCTCAACCTGGCGGCTTCAGCCTGACTGATGCGATTGACACTGCCATGCCTGGCATCAGGCGGCATGGCAATATCACGTTCAATCGTCCAGTGTTTCAAATCCGCCGAGGCCGATACGCCATAATCGTTACTCATACAGTAATCATATAGCAACAACCATCCCGCTCCCGATGGATCAGGCATCAACGCCGGGCCTTCGGTAATCACCGGTACAATTTGGCCGTGATTCAACGGACCATCATAAATCTGATAAGGCCCTTCCAGCTTGTCAGAAGTCGCCAGACGAATCGCGCGCCGTTCCCCGGTTCGAACGCCAAATTCTTCTTCCTTATGAAATAGATAGTAAATGCCGTTATGCTTCAACAAAGTGCCATCGATCACCGAGTAGGGCGGGTCGAACAGAACCCTGGCGGTTGTGAACGTACGCCAATCCTTCGTGCGTGCGTACCACAACCGGCTCTCTTTCCAGCCGGCATCTTTAAAAGATGATGACCAGATCAGCACTGCTTCTCCCGTTGTCTCATCATAGAACCATTCCGGCGCCCAGATATTACCCGCCAGTTGCCCCTCTTCATTTCGAGCATCTTTCATCAGAGTCAGATAGTCTTCCACCTGCCAGTGTACTAAATCCGTCGAGGTGGCGTAAAGGCAGCTTGGTCCGACAATCCGGCGATCTTTACCCGGTCCGCCGCCCGTGGCCAGCAATCGCCATACCCCATCCGGTCCCCGGCCAATATAAGGATCTCGGATAAAATGATCCCAGACCGGCCGGTTCCCATTCAACGGTGTCCAGTGGCGGCCATCGGTCGATAGCGCCAGGTGCAGCTGCTCCTCTTTCATCGGATTGGGTAACGGCACCGTATGAACAGCCCCCTCCGCGTCAACCTCAACCCGGGCGTCATAACGTTGACGAAAATAAGCCAGCAACCACACACCCTGATCTCTCTCGTCAGGACCATGCGTGAATTTGCAGCCTGCTATACCAGACACCAGAGTCACAGCCAATATACCCAAAGCAATAAATCGTCTTAAAAACATAATGTTACCTCATCTTTAGTAATATCTTTACAGGATTATCATAAAAATACCTGTTATCAAGTCAATTAAAAATCAATATCAGCAGATGGAACCCAATTTTAAATTTACTCTATCAGATCAGGTTGTAAAACAGGAGAATCCTGATCGTTCCCTTTTCGATTGACATTCGCGGCTCCTTGACTATCATAACGTTATACACCCGAAACGCATTATATTCTGCTTAGAGGAATCAGAATGATTGACAATCAGGAGCAATTGCGAACAATCATTGAGGCGCAGCATAACTGCGTGTTTATATCAACGGGCGAAGAGTCTTACGCGCGTCAAATCGTGGGGGACGTCGCGGTTGAGTTGGGATTGGATCTTCATTTGTGGACGGTGATTGACGGCGTGCGTAACGGATTGGTATCGCAGTCGCCCGGCGTAGGCGGGACAGAGCATGCGGCGGCGGCATTGTTGTATCTGACCAGTATCCAGCCACGTTGCCTGGCTGTCATGCTCGATCTGGTTGAGCACCTCAATGACGCCCGGACCATGCGGGTATTCCGGGATTTACTGATCCATTTTGAGCGGACCGGCAGTACGTTGATAATTATCGACTATCACGATGAATTGCCCCGGCCCCTGAATGAAATTGCCACCCGTTTTACCATCTCACTGCCTGATGAAGAAGAGCTTCAGCAAATTGTCCGCAATACCTTGCGTGAGATCCATCTGCGTCAGCCGATTACCATCGATATTACCCGAAAACAATTGAATACCATCATTCGTAACCTGCGCGGCGTCAGCCGCCGGCAGGCGCGCCAGATCATTACCGATGTGGTCATCAAGGACCGCACATTCGACCATCATGATATTAACTGTGTCATGGCACAGAAACGTCAGATGCTGCACGCGGATGGCTTGCTGGAATATGTCGAAGCGCCGGCCGAACTCGATGAGATCGGCGGCATGAAACGTTTAAAACGCTGGCTCAAACAGCGTCAGCATGCCATGGCCGGTGATGTTACCGAGTTGGGGATCAATGCGCCGCGCGGTGTGCTCATGCTGGGTGTGCAGGGCGCAGGCAAAAGCTTGTGTGCCAAGGCGATCGCCACCGCCTGGCAGTTGCCGCTGCTGAGGATGGATACCGGGGCGCTCTACGATAAATATATCGGTGAATCGGAAAAACGTCTGCGCCGGGCATTGCATCAGGCACAGGTGATGGCGCCGATTGTGCTGTGGATCGATGAGATCGAAAAAGCATTTGCTTCCGCCGCTTCGCGCAGCACCGATGGCGGTTTATCACAGCGGATGTTCGGTACCCTGCTCACCTGGATGCAGGAACATAGCGAACCGGTGTTTGTGGTGGCAACGGCCAATGAAATCGACGCGCTGCCGCCCGAACTGCTGCGTAAAGGCCGGTTCGATGAAATTTTCTTTGTCGATCTGCCCGGCCAGAAAACGCGCCAGACAATTTTTGAAATTCATTTGCGCCGCCGTAAACAGGATCCATCCAATTTCGATCTGGACCAATTGGCCAAATGCAGCGAAGGTTTCAGTGGGGCGGAAATTGAACAGGTGATTATCGGGGGTTTGCATGAATCCATCTCACGCAATGTCCCGTTGAACGATGAAATATTGATTGAGGTAATGAAATTGTCACCACCACTATCTGTCACAATGGCTGAACGCGTCAATGACTTGCGGGCATGGGCCGATGGCCGCTGTATGCCGGCGGATTAATCCTTATGAATATTGAACTGGAAGCCAAAGTAAAAGTACCTGATCATAATGCCGTTTTAGAACGACTGGCCGCAGTAAATGCCCAGCCGCTGGATACGGTGACTCAGGTAGATATCTACTATGATTTCTCGGATGGCAGGTTATTAAATGCCGACAGTGGTCTGCGGATAAGATACGAAGCCAAAGACAGTAGTGCTACTACCGTACTCTGTTATAAAGGCCCGCGTCAGGCGGGCCCATTCAAAAAACGGGAAGAACTGGAAACCCAGGTAAGCAATCTCGAATCGCTCAAAACGATTCTGGATCGACTCGATTTTGTGATCCGCCTGACCATCGAAAAAAAACGTCAACACTGGCGTATGAACAATTGCCTGATTTGTCTGGATACCGTGAAAGAATTGGGCTGTTTTATCGAAATAGAAGGTCCGGATGAATCAACCATCCGGCAGGTTCTGGGGCAACTGGATTTAACTGGCCTGGAATATCTACGCTATGGCTATGCCAGAATGATGTCAGAACATCTTACCCGGAATCAATCCGGCAGGTAAGATAATGTGTTGCTTCCGAACAACAGCGAATAAAGAAATATTGGCGTTTAATTACGCATAAGATTATATAAATTAATGAGATATGTTGTTTTGGGTTGATGCGGTGTCTTTTTTTTGCATCATAAGGGCATGAATGGAAGCGTAGTTTTTATTTTAAGGATTGGGGTAGAGTGTTAGTAACCCATTGAATTACAATTGGTTAAATATATTTTACGCTTTAGGGTTTTCAAGGCACGCATCTTGCAATATGATTAACAAGAGACCAACAACCAACCTTAGGAGTTTGGAAAATAATGGAAGTAGTAAGTTACAAATTCTGGTTATTCATGCAACGCAAATGGCGTTTCCTGTTCCTGGCCCTGGCCAGCTATGCCGCCTTGTGTTAATTGAAATGATAGTGCTTAATCCTGCAAAGGATAGACCGTTAACCAATACGAAATAAACATAGATTCCCGTCTGTATTAAACATGCCCGTTTAAACCGCGCTTTCCGAAGTGCGGTTTTTTTTGTGACGGCCACGATCCATTAGAAAAACGATCTTATCGAGAACCTCTGGAGGCAGTTTCTGTTTAAGAATCTTTTTGGCTTCCCGCAGGTCGGTTCGACGGCTTAGATGTGTCAAAACGATCGTTTCATTTTCCCAGGTGGGCAGCACCTGGGCGAGACGGTCGATATGATAATGCCGCCCGGCATCAGCCCGGTCATGATGGTCAGGGTCGAAAAAAGTGCATTCAACCAGTATAATCTGGCTATGTTTGACACACGCCAGATTTTCAAACTCGCCACCCATCGTATCGCCAAGAAATGTGATCATGGGCAGGTTTAGCGTGTAAGTGACCTCTTCCCCATTTTGACGAAGTTTGGCGATCTCCTGGCCGGCCAGACCAAAATATTCTGATTTTAGCTTTTGACGCCGTTCAATAATCGTGTATCCCAGCGCTCCGCCGGCATGGTTGGTGGCAAAGGCAAACGCAAACAGATTCCGGCGTAATTCGTATTCCTGGCCGGGCTTCATGGGAATAATGTTGGCGGGGGGGCGATTCCCATCAATCCGCCCCCAGCAATCCAGCAATTCGTTGATCGGACCAACCAGTTTTTCCGGCATCAGCGCCGATCCGGGCTGCATTTCACGAAAATCCCGTTGAGAAAAGTAATAAGCGATCCCGGCAGCATGGTCCATATGGCCATGAGAAAGCAGTACATGATCCATATTCAGGGCATGTTCGGGGCAACGGCCAATATCAAAGCAAACATTAAAATACGGGGCCATAATCACGGTTTCTTCACCAGCGACTGAATAACCTCTTATTTCTAAGCCATTTATGTCAAGTTTTGCCAGATTGGGAGTTGGCATTGAATCCTTTCAATTATTTAAAGAGTCAATCCTGAATGGATCAGGAAGCTATTTTTTACAGAATCCTTTGCAAAATAGGATGTTACGTATCATAATGGACAATATTATAGATCGTTAACTATATTTCGCAAGTTTAAACAAGAGTGAGCTATGAAACAAATAATCTCCGTAAAAACACATCGACGTAATGAAATGATCGATATCACCAGAGATATTGCTCAGGCTGTCACAGAAAGTGGTATTACTAATGGTGTTGTGACCGTTTTCTGTCCGCATACGACGGCAGGAATTACCATCAATGAAAATGCTGATCCGGATGTCGTTCATGATGTATTGCTGACATTAAATGAATTATTCCCGCAACACCGCGCCGGTTATCTTCATGCCGAAGGGAATTCCGATGCCCACGTAAAAAGCTCATTAATGGGTTGTTCCGAACAGGTTATCGTGGAAGAAGGGCGGTTGGCTCTGGGAACCTGGCAGAGTATTTATTTCTGCGAGTTCGATGGTCCCCGGAATCGAAAATGCTGGATACAAATGACAGGTGCTTGAAAAATAGCTTAAGGTTAAACGACATATGGCATTGAAATTTGTGACTTTATCAAGGATGGCGCGTTCTCTGGGGCAGGTGGGTAAACCCCGGATCGGATATATCGGCTGGACCGGGCATGATAATCTCGGTGATGAAGCGATGTATCAGGCTGCCATAGTTTTGATGTCACGATATAGTATCTATCCCTGGCACCGTGAATCGCGTAAAAATCCCCTGACACGTGGCTTGGAGATGTTGGGTGGATTCAAAGCCGGATGTCTGGGAGGTGGCACGCTGATATATAGCGGTTTGGGTAATCTAAAATCAATGCAGGTCGCTTTGGAACATGGCTGGCCGGTTTTTACCCTGGGATGTGGAGCCGGAACAGTAGAAGGTGTGACGGATCCGCGCCATGATATTCCCAGACATCGAGCTTGCTGGAATGAAATTCTAAAACAATGTTGCGGCATTTCGGTCCGGGGCCCGTTATCTTTGGCACTCATGCAGGAACAGGGATTTGAAAATACCAAACTGGTAGGTGATCTGGCTTTATATCTGGGGAAGGCAGTACTGCCCATCAAAGCCGAACAGCCGGTATTGGGTATTAATGTGGGTGTTATGGTGAAAGAAGACCAGGGAAAAGACGTGTTGGAAAAGCTTCTAAGCATTATTACTCATTATCGCCAGAAAGGCTGGAAAATCCGGCTTTATTGTATCTGGCCCAAAGACTTACCCTGTTGTGAAGAATTGGCCCAAAAAGCAGGTATGGATGTTGGTTCGATTGAATCTCATTATATTGATGGCATGCAGTTTATTCGTTCCGTACAGAGTTGCCGGGTATTTATCGGGATGAAATTGCATGCGGTCGTTCTGGCCTGTTGTGGCCGGGTACCGGCAGTCATGATGGAATACCGCCCCAAATGCCGTGATTTTATGTTGTCAATGGGATTGGAACGGTTTAATCGTAAGCTGGCAGATTTAGAAATAGACTGGCTGATTGAGGCAATCGATGAACTTGACACCAATCGGGATCGATATACAGAACAGATTGATTCCAGTATTTCAGGATATGTAAAGGCTTTAGAGTGTTTTTACGATGATATCGCTGTACAGTTTCTTAGATAAGGATTTACATTTTATATTGTTTGCTCGAATATCTCGGTGATAGTCTGGGCATTTCTATCAATGTCAAATAAAGGTTTCGCTTTGTTGAGGGCGTTTTCAGCCAGTTGTTTTTGCTGTTCATGATCGGTTAATATTAATTTCAGCTTTGCGATCAGATCGGTTTCATTATCATGCCGGTAGAGTAATCCTGCCTGGCTTAGAGAGATGATTTCAGGAAATACTCCCCAATCTGGCGCAACGACCGGCCTGCCGGAGGCGAACGCTTCGATGGCATAGCGGCCATGTGCGACAGGGGCCTGCTCTGGAACGCAGACAATATCAACGGTGTTAAAGAACTTTAAGCGATCAGATTGATGAACGAAATCATTCATAAAAAGCACATCGGTTAGCATATTGTGCCTGGCAAGATATTGTTTTTGTTCTTCAAGAAAGGTATCATCTCCAATCTGACCTCCGCTGACAACCAATTGTAAATCAACCAGGTCCGGTTCCTGTTTGAGTGTTGTGAATGCACGGATGAGACTATCGAATCCTTTAATCGGACAGATGCGGGAAAGAAATCCAATGGCCGGCCTGGAGTCTGTTGGTCGAGTATCGCTATTTTCATAATCCGATAATTCCACACCACTATAGCAGAAATCAACCTGGGTGTCCTTAAGTTTCAATCGTTTTTGCATCAGGTCAGCATAGAACTGACTAACAGCAATATATCGGTCAATGGACTGGCTGTTGGCCTGCATCTGATGCCAGACCGGTTCAGACCAACTTCCCAGGGAATCCACAAAACCATCTTCATCTTGTAATAGGCAAACAACCGGAATACCCAATTGTTGTTTGACAGCCGGGGCAATGCCGTTAAGCAGGGCATTGGACAGGCAGATAATGTCTGGTTTATGGGCTGGTTGAGCCAGCCATTCCAGCAGCATGTCCAGTTCCCGCTTTTGTTTACCGTTTTTTCCCTCTAACATGGAAAGTGTCAAATCTCCCAAACCCGATGGATCGGTCATACCAGCCTTCCGGGCGGCCAGGTTTAACATAAAACGACTGTCAAAGAGTTTATTGATCCAGCGAGGCGTGTGACGGAATAAGCCGCTTTTTTGTTCCAGGTATACATTAATGCCGCCAAAGAAGATCGGGCTGACCGAAACATGCTGTTCAGGGCGCTCCAATTCAACAGGTAGGTAAAGAGGCATGAAAATGACATCCAGACCGATCCGGCCCAAGGCGCGGATCAGGGCACGGTCTCGCATACAATTTTCACAGTAAAAATTATCACCTGAACCGGGTGTTATAAAGACGATCTTCATGAGTTGACCTGATTTTCTAAATTTTAAGTTATAAAGTATACTGAAGGTTGATAAAGTTAATCGAAGCTAAAATACATTTCAATTCAGAACAAATAATCCTTAATTGCACAAAATGTAAATTCAGAATTTTATACTATTTTATGATTATAATACCTCAATTACCCAAAATGATAAAATATTTTAATTTGGCCGGTATTTTGTTATAATAAATTTAGCTAGCATGTTCTGACGCCAAAAGTGTTAATTAAATATAATATAAATATTTAATACATAACAGGTTGGCATATCCAACGCGTCAAATCATGTCAATTTCAACAGTGATTAATAAGACTGGAAAAAACCGAGATGCACAACAAAAAAACAGGTTTTACATTAATTGAGTTGCTGGTAGTCATATCAATAATCGCACTATTGATCGCGATATTAGTACCTGCTCTACAGAAAAGTCGGGATCAGGCGCGTGAATTAGTTTGTAAAACCCATCTGCGCGCTATTGGCATGGCCTTATTTCATTATGCTGATAATAACAATGAGAGGGTGTTTGACGCACAGTCTTCTAACGGTTTTTTCTGGAAAGATGCCAATGGAAATTATCTAAAGCCCAATACGAATGACTCCTACTGGGGCCTGGCCTATCTGAAATATATCGAAGAGCCGGATATATTCGGGTGTCCGGGCTTTCAATTGGTATCCAAATTAATTTACCCGGTAGATCCAACACTGATTCAACAGGCCGCTTTCGGTCTTAATTCCAATATCAACAATAAACGACTCAGTGAAATTCGTTCTCATTCCAGTTATATTGTTGCTCATGACCACGTTGAACCCAAAATGGAAAATGGCACCAATGATATGTTCTATAATAATGGTCCGGGAACACTGAACTTAAGACAATATCGTCAGGGTGGTAATCGATCCCAGTTCTATCGAGGTATCTTCCGGCACGGTATAACCAAAAGCAAACCGTATCAAACCGGTGGCAGGGCCAATGTCTTGTGGCTTGATAATCACGTCGAGAATATCGATGAAACCACCGGTGATGATGTTTCCTCATTCTGGTATACCGGACGATAGTACTAAAAACGTGGGAGCTTGATTGAAAACCATAACGTGATCTTATCATTAAGGGTAGCTCTAAAAATTAGAGGTATTTCGTGCAATTATTAACACAGTCTGCTAAACTACGTTCGTTGACAAATAAATCACAGCAATTCACTCGAAACGGAGTTTGTACAGATGAATCATGCTGGACTTTTTGATTGGCACGAACGATCTGAGCAATTCGGCAACGGTGGCGATCCGCTGGTAAAGTTGAACGACATTGTCAACTGGAAACTGTTTGCGTCGGACCTGAACCGACTGCGGGATAATGAACGCAAGATCAATACCAGCTGCAAGTCGTTTGATGCGATCTTGATGTTCAAAATTCTCATTCTGCAATCGTTGTACAATTTGTTTGATGATCAGACTGAGTTTCAAATCCATAACCGCCTGTCTTTTATTCGGTTTTTGGATCTGGTGTTACGCGACTGGGTGCTGAATGCGAAAATGATCTGGTTGTTTCAGGAACAGTTGACTGAAGCTGATCTGGCCGAAAGGCTATTTAAGCGTTTCGACAAGTTTTACGTCAAAATGGGTTTGCGGCCCCAAAAGGCAAGATTGTGGATGCCAGTATTGTGCTCGCTCCTCGTCAGCGCAACAGCCGCGAAGAAAATTAGCAAATCAAGGAGGACATCGTTCCCGATAATTGGAGCGAAAACAAGAAGCGCCAAAAGGACGCTGATGCACGCTGGACCCAAAAGAATGGCCAGAACCATTATGGTGACAAGAACCATACCCAGATCGATAACAAAAACAAACTGATTCGAGCCTATGATGTGACGGATTCGGCTACCCATGACAGTCAGGTGATTGAAGACCTTCTTGATGACCATAATACCAGCAAAGATATCTGGGCCGATTCGGCCTATCGCAGCGAAGAGAAACTGGACTATCTGGCAGAAAATGGATTTCGCGAACATCTGCAACGCAAAGGCTGTCGGCACAAAAAGCTGAGCGAGCGAGAATAGCAGGGCAATTATACTCGTTCGAAAATCCGCAGCCGCATCGAACATATTTATGTCGTTCAGGCTCAGCGGGCCAGCAGCTTGATCATCCGAACCGTAGGCATCATCCGAGCGAAAGTGAAAATTGGACTGCGCAATTTGGCTTACAATATTGACCGGTATAGTCTGTTGATGACCAGTTAATAGTCCACAGGGGCTAATTGGTGCCCCCAATCCAGACAACACAGGAATAAAACCGGCGAATGAGCCGCCAATGGCAGTAAAATATTCCGTTTTTTGAATGACGGTGTACAAAATTTTTCAAAATTGATGTTTAACGATAGTTTAGACCTCTAAAAATGATTTTTAGAGTTAGACTAAAATGGAAAGACTGGGCATAATCTTTTACTCATCCCTGCCATATCATCAGAACTCAATTTAACGATGAGCCATTGGCGTAAACCAGTTCTCAGGCAAGGGATCTGTATTGACCAGCCGTATCTGCAAAGTATAATGCTTATCATGTGCCCGGTCGAAACAGACATCAGTGCAGGTAATCTGTTGCAATTGATTGGAACTCACATCGAACCAGAACTCGATGCGACCAGGGACATTGTCAACGCCATCGATACGATCGGCAGTATAATAATCCAATTGAGTAGCGCCATCGTTAATCCAGCCGGACGATGGGCCGGACAGTGTATAGTTGCCCTTGATTTGATGAAGCATACTCCACAAATCCAGAAAAAGTAATGAAGCGATATGATCTGGAATTTCATCTTGCATCAGATCGGGTGTGTCAACGGACATGGAACGCCCCCATGGCAATACCTGCCAGCTTGTCTGACCGTCAAAACCTTTGGCTATTTTCCCTCCTCGAGGCGTGCGACAAGTCAGAACATAGTTTCGTCCGCGAGTATATAACATGGCATCGGCCAGACGGCGAGTTATCATATCGCGCTGAGGCGGCTTAAAGGATGGGCCCCGGCCAAACCGGCGTCGGCCTAGCCGGCGGTGTTCCGAAGTCACCTCCGATTCGCTACTGATATCAATTTGAAAGGTTTTGTCTCCCTGCTCAAAGGCCGCAAGGATCGGACCCAGATCCGCCTGAGCGCTCGGTAACAAAATGGATATCAGGCCCAAACCCAGAAGGACAATTGCCGCCGCCGCAGACATGCCGGCGATCCAGCGACGGCGATGTATCTTGACAAGTAGCTCCTGTTGGCGCCATGCCACTTCGATACGCTCAGCCGTGGTTTGCGGGGTATCCTGGTAACGACCTTTCAACATGGCATCAATTAACAACTCATCCGCCAGACGATCGACATCCTCCAATGGGGTATCCTGATCATCTTCAATCGGCCGGCCATACTCATTCATGGCTTGTCCTCCGTTGCAATCGCTTGAAACAGACCCTGATTTCTCAGGCATTCAGCCAGCACGCGGCGCGCTCGCTGCAGTCGTTTTTTGATGGCCTCACGACTGCATTGCAATACCTTGGCGATCTCTTCGGTTTTACGAGCGTCATGATAGAATAGCTCAATACACTGACGCAACGAGGGTGCCAGTCGATCAAGGCAATGACTCAGTGCAAACACTTTATCATTCCAGCTATCTCCCGGTTTCTGGTCGATATAGTCAATGCGATCATCCAGCACCTGCAAAACCGTGTCCTGACAATACACCGGATTCGTTTTCTGTCGACTGTAATGAGCCAGGATCAACTTGCGAGCTATCCCGCGAAGCCACTTCGCCAGTGGCTTCGCGGGGTCATAATCGTCAAAACGCCGCCAGGTAATCAACAGCGTTTCCTGAAAGATATCATCCACGGTTGCCGGATCCCGTATCGTTGCACGAATGAACGCCAACAGCATATCGGCATGTTCGTGTACCAAAGCGGCAAACAGATTTTGGTCATGCTTGTTCATAATAGTGAATATTGACTATGGACCATTATCGGATGATACCGTCGAAACATCGTGAAAAAATCATTTTATGCCATCGGACGGACATGACCGGTGCCATTTTGGCCTTTAGATCCGCCACCGTGACCACGACCCTTTCCGTTTTTACCTTTGGGGCCTCCTGCGCCATTTTTACCCTTCGGTCCTCCGGATCCGTTTTTGCCTTGGGGACCTCCGGCGTGGCCATGACCACGACCTTTTCTGGCTATTTGCGGATTGTAATGTCCCGCGCCATTTTGCCCGTTTAACAGACCATATCCATTAGATCCTTGTGTCTCTTTTTCAATAGCATTGTCGGTTATAGAAACGCCAGATCTCCAAGCCCCACCCCCCTTTACATCGGCAAACCCATTTTTCATGCCATAAATACCATTCCGACCGGCGGCATGCCCTACAGATGACATAACCGCTACAATCATAACAATCAGTGTGATTTGATTTTTCATGTTCATATCCTTTCAATAAGTTGTTTTGAAACAAGGTAGTAATAATAACATTGAAACAGAAAGCTTTCGTTTCATACTATCCTTGCGGTATGAACATGAAATGGGGACTGAAAAACAAAAAAATAAATGAACTTCGAAAAAAAGTTGATCACAGGGTGCGGCTTTGCTCCTGTTTGCTTTTGGGCTGCCGGGGAAGCGTATTAGTTTAAAGCGATCACAACAGCCACTTTTCCGGCGTGATCCACGGCAAAATCAGTTTCTTTAGGAAGTTCTTAGAAAATAATCTCCCGGCGTGGCTTTGAAAGTAATTTGGTCCTGGCCATTGGTTTTAAGCGTTTGGGTAGGTGTTCACTAGTCTTGTTTAATTAACAACCGTTGCAGAACAGGTCTGTCGGATCATCCGACGGCATCATACCACAATTGGTTGCAATTTCAGCCTGAATACGATGAAATGAAGCCAGACTTTCAGGGCTTCCATAACGACCCAAATAGTGCCGTTTGCCCTTGTGAATTAAAAATGCGAGATCATTACCGTCCGATTTTTTTGTCTGCGATAGCCTGTAGGAATTTTTTCATAGCATAACACTCCGTTAGGTCAGGGGGTATACTGGTATACGCCGTCACCCTAATTTAAGAGTATCCATGCTTCTGATAAGTGATATTGCAACCGTCTCACAATAAAATACTTACGGGCTTTTTCTTACATTGCGCCCGGCGAGATTCGAACTCACGACCTACGGTTTAGGAAGGAACAAAAGTCATGTCGCAACCACTTGCAGGCCGGTATGTTACGACGACAAGAAAACACGACGCTGGGCGTCAGTTGGGGCGTCCAATCGTCTTACTGTATTTTCTGACCTATCCAGCAATGAGGTAAATCACTATGCCACGAAACACCGGTAACGGTAATATGCTATACATCCCCCCAGAACATCGACCAGGCAAGAAACCCATCGTCGAGGAGTCAGCCCCCTTGTTGACATCAACCATATTCAGAATTCATAAGGTGTTCGACTGTGGACCCGGATTATTGCGTTACAGGGCCGCCTTTGACGACACAATCATTCATGAGTATAAAATCGCCCCCATCACCCAGAACGGACGCCAGTGGCTGGAATTCAGGCCCCACGTGCTTCACTGGCGGCCTGTTGTCCATCTGTATGAATACCGGATTCATATTGGATACATCGACCGCAGGAACCTGAATAAAGGCAAGACTATCATGAGTGAAAGAGTTTTTCTATGCCCCCTGACGGTAAACGGTCAATCTTGTGGACGCAGAGCCAGGACACTCTATTTGCCGTTACATCAAAAGTACATGGGATGCCAGGCTTGCCACCGGACCATTCCGGCCAGCCGTGGCAGCAGTCCCAGGGCGATACTCAGGCGGCAAGGTAAGGATGCTCCCAGGAAAAGGGCAGCCGTCCCCGGTGGCTGGTGGGATTTTCAACCAGATCATCCTGAAAAATATGAAGGGTATATCGTCGGTCTGGCTGACGGCAGCCGGATTGACCGGCCTGATACCCCCATTAATCCATATGATCCGATGGAAAAATTCAGGGACCTGATTGAAGCGGGTCAAATGGATAAGGCTACACAGGATAGGATTCGGGAATGTCTCATCAAAAACTGGTTATAGATTGGCTAATATGCCATGAGAGGCCGGGTATTTGTCGATAAGAAGCAAACCAGCAGGACGGATTAAATAAAAATTCCGTCCTGATTTTTTTGCAGATCGGTGTTGATTCCATTAATCAGTGATAATCTTTTATGGATAACTGGATCGGTTGATGTTCTGTGATTTTGATATGAACTTAGTCAGGGGTAGGTAGATCGTTTGTTAGCCAGTGTATGTGTATTGGCTGGTTAGATATTTTTTGACTCAGACAACAAATTGAAGTGTTGCGCCTTTTCTAAAAAAAATATATAATATTTTTCAAAAAAAATCAGGGCTGCCCAAAAAACTGGCATCGTAACCGGTGTTTATAAATATCATTAATTAAACCATAAAATTTATAAACATCTTAAGGTCGGATATATAAAATCATTCTTGACTGACAAATTACAATAGACTAAATTTTGGATTAAATTGGACTAGTTAATTCAAAACGGGAGACCCATTTTGGGGGCCACCGGTCTTTTATAAGAATAATTAAATGTCTATTATATCCAGACTAAATCGAAGTAATATTGAGTTACGTTCATTGATCCTTTGCTGTCAAAAAGGGGCAATCAATGGCTGGGTTCATTCTAATTGGCATTATTATGCTTATCCGATAATAATATCGATAAATGGGGGTTAACATGTCCGAAAGGGATCTTTCGCCTGGTTTAGTGATCATTGGACCACTGTTTAGTGAGCCGATGCGGATTGAAACTGTTGCTAAAAATGCTAACGATACCTGGTCACTTGGTTTAGTTGGAGCCCAGACAGAAAAATTTCGAAGGGTTACATTATCAGCTACTGAATTGTCGGAGATGACCATATTCGATTCAGCTCCCAGTTTTGAAGCAAATAGTCAACTTTTACGACTGGCTATTCAAGCTCATTGTCTGGGTATCGCTTATGAGTTTGATCCATATTTTGGGCTTTCTATTTCGAGAGTTGATCCACTGCCGCATCAGCTTGAGGCAGTTTATGATTATCTACTTAAGTTGCCCCGTGTGCGTTTCCTGCTGGCGGATGATGCTGGTGCCGGGAAAACCATCATGTCAGGGCTGCTTATCCGCGAATTGCAATTGAGGGGGCTAATTGAACGCATATTGATTGTCTGCCCTTCCAATCTGGCTTTTCAATGGCAACGCGAACTGAAAGACAAATTTGATGAGCATTTTACGGTGATTCGTGGCGGTGATGTCAGGGAACAGTATGGGGTTAATCAATGGCTCAAGGAAAAGAAGACCATTACATCGCTTGATTTGGCTAAACGGACGGAGATACTTCCAGGACTTAAACAGGTCCAGTGGGATTTAGTTATTGTTGATGAAGCACACCGGATGTCCTGGACTCCTCCATCCAAGAAAACAGCACGTTATGCCCTGGGTGAACTTCTACGCGACTGTTCCGATCATATTGTTCTGCTGACAGCTACTCCACATAAAGGTAGCCCAGCCAACTTTACTCTATTCCTGCAATTACTTGATGAAGACGTTTATGCCGATGTCAGGTCGATTCAGGAAGCCATGCAACGGCAGCGCGCCCCGTTCTACCTGCGGCGTACAAAAGAAGCCATGGTTTATTTCCCTGAACGGCAAACCGATGGAAGCTGGATTGCACGTAAGATATTCACAAAACGAATTCCACATACCGTGAATTTTGAAATTGACGGTTCGGAATTTGATCTATATCAAGATGTAACACGATTCGTCAAACGGCAGTGTGCCCGTGCGATTGCCCAGGGTGATGATGCCCGAGCCCGAGCTGTTGGATTTTTAATGTCCATGTATCAGAGACGTTTGGCTTCCAGTACCCATTCCATGCGGTGCAGCCTTGAGAACCGTGTCCGTCGATTGGAAGACATGCTACGTCGTGCTCATGATTTAATACGAACGGCACCACCCGAACTCCCTGACCAGGATGATCTGGAAGAAATGGAGGAATCTGAACGCGAAAAACTGGAAAATATTCTTGATGCCATTACCCTGGCCAATAATTCTGATCAAGTGCGTGAGGAAATTGACGAACTCAAAGAATTAGCTAAAGACGCTCGTGCTGTCGAAGACGGAGGGCATGAAGCCAAACTCGCTAAATTAAAAGAACTGCTGCATCAAGAAGGTTTTTTTGACCGACCTGACCAGCGGTTGTTAATTTTTACTGAATTCAAAGATACTCTTTTCTATCTTCAGGAACGATTCCAGGCCTGGGGATTCACGGTTGGCTGTATCCATGGCAGTATGAAGCCTGGTTCTCGTGATGAACCCGGCACCCGGTTATATTCCGAACAGCAATTTAAAGAAGGCAATATCCAGATACTGCTTGCCACGGAGGCGGCTGGTGAAGGTATTAACCTTCAGGTATGCAATATCCTGTTCAATTACGATATCCCTTGGAATCCTAACCGGCTCGAACAGCGTATGGGGCGTATCCACCGTTACGGGCAACATAAAGATTGCCTGATATTTAATTTTGTTGCGGATAATACTATTGAAGGACGTGTTCTGCAAAAGTTGCTGGATAAACTTCAAGAAATTCGCGATGCCCTGGAAGATGATGCCGTCTTTAATGTGGTCGGTGAAATACTCCCTGCCAGCCATATCGAACGAATATTGCGTGATTATTATGCGGGCAAGATGGGGGACGCAGATTTAGAAGAACGGTTATTGCATCCAGTCGATGAAAATCGATTTCGATCAATCTGTCAGAATGCCCTGGAAGGATTGGCTACCAAGAAACTCAACCTTGAAATGTTGATCGAGAGACGGGCGCGGGCCCAGGAACGCCGGGTAGTTCCTGAAACCATCGCCCGTTTTCTGAAAGACGCTGCTGATTTTGTACCGTTTAAGTTGAAAACTATCGAAAATATGCCGCATACCTTTGAGCCAGCACGAACACCACCCAATTTAAAACTGTTTGAGCGTGATCCTGACTGGAAATATCCTGAACTCGCCAATAAATACCCCCGTTGTTCTACGGATCGAATAACAGCCGAATCAAACAATTTGGAATGGGTTACTCCCGGCCATCCGTTGTTTGAGGCCATCCGACGGCATACCCTGAAATCGGGGCAGGAGTGTTTTGCTCAAGGGGCTTGTTTTTATTCCCTTAAACATGAAACGCCCTCTCGAATGGATTTTTATCGTGCCCGGATAGTCGATGGATTGGGCCAAATTATTCACGAAAAGCTATTTGCCGTCGAAATCCAAGAGGATGGATCATCGGCGTTGCGCGAACCTGGCATGATAGGTGATTTTTTACCTGGCCAGGTTTCTTCCCCATTGCCCCAAGTTGTCAGTATGCCTGAACCATTGGACTGGCTGCATGAAAATGTATTACAAGCCTTCCTGGACGAAACGCGTAGTGATCGATTACACGAAATTGAATGTGTCGCCGATCATGTGGAACTGTCTTTGACTGAACTTATGCAACGGGTGGATGACGAAATTGGCAAGGTCAGTGAAGATGTTGCCAAGGGCATTCCGGGCGCGGAAGGCCGCCTGGCTCAGGCTGAAAACCGTCATGCCGAACTCTTATCCCGGCGTGAACGCCGTCGCCGTGAACTGACACAACAACGAGCCCTGACGCTCCAGGCTGTCGAGCGGTTAACCAGTGTGTTAATCCTGCCTCATCCGGATCGCCAGATTCCTGAAGCGCGCCAGATGCGCGCCAATCTGGAAACCGAAGCAACGGCCATGCAAGTGGTAATGGATTATGAACAGTCCCAGGGCCGCCAGGTTTATGATATTCATGAAAAGAATCTAGGGTACGACATTACCAGCCTGGATATCAATTCCGGGGAATTACGCCTGATCGAAGTCAAGGGTCTGGCCGCTCCAGCAGGCACCATCCTATTGACGCCTAACGAACGGCGCGTGGCTGAGGATCGGCGCGATTGCTATTGGCTCTATGTGGTGACGAATTGCGCCAACCAACCCACACTAAAAAAAACCATTAAAGATCCGGCGCAATTCCCCTGGCATGAAGTTTCAACGATTCAACATTACTGGCTTAATACTGGTGATTTATCCTGAGGTGAGGAGAGGTCTTTATCGTGATATTTGAAGGCAAACCAACTAGAGACATAACCGTAGATGAAATCAGACAACTGGTAATTGATCGCGTAGCAGAAGACCGTTATATTGAATACAAGCAATCACCATATTTTAGAACTGACGGTGGAACTAAGGAATTAATCAAGGATGTATCAGCTTTTGCCAATGCGGACGGCGGCTATATCATTATTGGGATAGAAGAAGATGATCAACGGAGGGCAAACCGATTTGTTCACATTAATGATTTGGAGAATGAACGAACATCAATGATCGACAGATGTTTAGCCAAAATTGAACCAAGAATACAAGAGCTTGACATAAGGCCTTTTCAAATTGATGGCTGTGATATCCTGGTGGTTCGGGTACCCGAGTCAGATCGGAAGCCGCATTGCACTAAACCTGATGCGGAACATCATTATTTCTGGCGGCGATATGAAGATGGCAATAAACTCATGACTACTGCTGAGATTCGTGAATGTTTTGCCGGAGATCGTGTTGAACAAGAGCTCATTAAAATAAGAAGAACAATTGAGTCAAATCAACAGGCCCTCATAGCCACCAGAGAATCGAGTTTAGACATCAATGAAAGTAATCTTTTATCCATTCAAACGATCGATGTTTTTATGAATTTTATGAATCAATTGTTTGTGAATGATATTGGTTCAAGACCTTTTTATCGATTATATGCAATACCGATTGATGCTTTTCCATTGAATTTGTTTCGTTTATGCCAAAACTTGAAAGAATTATTAAGTAATCCACCATCCACACGTAGCAATGGATGGACATTGGACTCGCAGACCCCTATCATTGAAACACAAAATGGTCTCATGACAAGAGGATTAGATTTCCGTCACTTAAGATTATTTTGGAATGGTTATTTAGAATTTCGCACGGCAGCCGACGATGAAGGGTTTTGCTGGAATAAAAGCCAGGATTCTTTATTTCCTTTAGCATTTATCGAACCTGCTGTGAATTTTATTCATTTAGCACAAGCACTATATAATATATGTCAATATTCTGGCAATATTCAATTTGGATTAAACCTCTACAATATCAATGGTAGGCGTTTAATACCCTATGCTCCCGAAAGTGTTCATTATCAAATCTTAAAAATGCGAAATGATTCGTCCACTTCGCAATATGTAGAAAACCATCTTCGAGTTCATCCCATTACCGTCGCCTGTGAATCATTACCCGGGACTGTTGCCTGGGAATTAATTTCACAGATATATCGTCGTTTCGATTATGAAGATAATCAAATACCTTTTTTTGATCAAAGTCATCAATTTATCATATAGGATAATAAAGCATAGCCAATCAGTAGAGTAAAAAGTGAATCCAGTTAATAATCCATGTATAACCAATGCTGATGAAGCAAAACTAGTTGATCTGATCAACCGTGCTGAACGTCGTATTTTGTATCTTGCGCCAGGCGTATCTGAACGAATTGCAGATGCTTTAACGCAGAGATGGCAACAACTCGGTCCGAATACATTAACGGTCATTCTGGATGTCGATCCTGAAGTCTGCCGCCTGGGTTTTGGTACTGTTGAAGGGTTATTTAAAATTCGTCAAGCCGCCTCGCAGGCCAATTCTATGGTTTGCCATCAACCTGGGGTTCGAATCGGTTTGATGATATGTGATGATACTACATTGATATTCAGCCCAACCCCGTTATTGATAGAAGCCGGATCGAATAATCCTCATAGGCCCAATGCGATCCAGTTAGATGCACCGCCACCTGAAGTGACGCGCGATACCGGATTAGGAGAAAAGCCCAATATAGAACGAGTCATTGGGCTTGATCCAATAAAACCCGACCAAATTGATGAAGTTGCAAATGATTTGAAATCTGCACCACCAGTCAAGTTTGATCTTGCCAGGCGTGTTCGTGTTTTCACAACTCGTTTTCAATTTGTGGAACTGGAAATGACTGGGTGTTATATATCGCGAAAAAGAGTCCCCATACCCAGTTCCCTTGTCGGTCTGGCACGTAACGAGGATATCGCGTCTCAGTTTCATGCTCATTTTAATCTTGTTCAGCAGGGCCAGATAGAAGTTAAAACTGATAATAACAAAATTGTTTCAGAACGGTCGCTATTGAAAAAGAGAAAGAGTATTGAAAAGTCATTTTTGATAAACCTTAAAGGCTATGGCATGGTATTGTTACGCGCGAATAAAGAGCGTTTTATGAATGCAGTGAAAGAATTAGAAAATGAGGTTTCCGCTTATGCCCAGGGTGTTGAAGAAGGATTACAGAAACAAATAAAAACCAGTAAAAATAAGTTAGCTGAAGCATTGTTTCCATCGGTCAAGCAGAATCCTCCAGATTCCTATACAAAGATTCATGGACCTGTTGTTCCTGAAAACTACCTCAAACAGCGGTTGGAAGAAGATATCTCTGACGCGTTTGGAACGGCGAAAGAACTGATTAAAAATATGCAAGTAAAAGTTGTTTTCAAAGATGTCGCTTATGAATCACTGGTGGACAGTGACTTTTTAGAAATTGCCCGCCAAGCTATGCCGGGTGTTTCATTTTTACACGATGAATTCGACACGGTCCCCACTAACGATGATAATGGAGTATAGATGATACCAAAGGAATGCAAACGATTAGCGGAAGTGGATTTTCCGATTGCATTAGTAAGCAAGTATTCGGCGGGGGAGAACACAGGGCGTCTGGGACATCCTCATACATTGCACAAGTGGTGGGCTAGGCGACCGTTGGGGGCTTGCCGGGCCATGTTGATGGCATTATTGCTGCCTGATCCTTGTGACCCAAACTGTCCGGGAGAATTTAAAAGTAAGGCGCGAGAACTGTTACCCCGCATTCAAGGTAAAATCGGCAAAGAAAACATCGACCTGCGAAAGAAACTGCTGGAATTTATTGGTTATTATGCCAATTGGGAATTTGCTTCTGATCAAAAATATTTAGAGGTTAGCCGTGGTCTGGTTAAGGCTGCGCATCCGACAGAAACGCCGCTCGTTGTTGATCCTTTCGCGGGAGGAGGTTCCATTCCATTAGAAGCTTCAAGACTAGGCTGCGAATCGTATGCTAGTGATTTGAATCCTGTTGCAAATTTAGTGCTCAAAGTATTGTTAGAAGATATTCCTCGCTATGGGCAAGATTTAGTTGACGAACTTCAAGTTATTGGCAATTTGATTAAAGAAAAGGCTGAAATAGAGCTTGCCAATTACTATCCATTAGACCCTGATGGTAGTATGCCAATCGCTTATCTATGGGCAAGAACTGTCAAGTGTGAAGCTCCAAATTGTGGTTCATATATACCATTAGTCCGTTCGTTTTGGTTAAGTAAAAAAGCTAAGAAAAAAATAGCTCTTCGTTTTATTGGTATGAAAAATAGGTATCCACAATTTGAAATATTTGTACCAAATTCTGATAAGGAAGTACCCCCTAATACCATTGCAAATGCTAAAGCGAAATGTATGAATCCAAATTGTGAGGCTGTGCTTACGCCAGACCGAGTCCGTTCTCAGCTTAAATCACAACGCGGTGGTGCTAATCCAAGGTTTGATGATGGAGGAGAGCTTTGTGGTGGTGCAATATTGTTAGCAATAGTAACTACTAATAATGAAAATGCGGGACGGCAGTATCGCCTTCCAACTTCCTGTGATTATAAAATAGTTAATGAGGCGCAACAGCAGTTAGAAAAGATATTGAAAAGCTGGGAGATCAAGAATAACAATTCTGAATGCCCAATACCAAACGAGTTGATTTCTCTGAATGAAATCAGAAGGATATCTGTACCACTATATGGCGCAACGACTTGGGGGGATTTATATACAATGCGTCAAAATCTTTTGCTATACTCATATACTCAAGCCATAAAAAACATTGACATGTCTGAGGCATGTTCGAGATTATGCTCTCTTGCATTAGATCGGCTTTTAATAATATCAAGCTCACATTGTAGGTGGAAATCTTCTGGCGAATCTATTGTTGATATGTTTGGCAGACATGACATTGGGATGGTTTGGGATTTTGCCGAATCTTCTCCAAGGATTGGAAAAGATAATTCATTTACAATTTGGTTAAATAAATACTGCCAAGTGATTCAAGAGTGCATGAAGGCTAAACTGTCTGTTGGACAATGTATTCAACATGATGCTACGAAGCAATATCTGCCTGACGAGTCTGCCCAAATATGGTTTACCGATCCACCATACTACGATTCTATACCTTATGCTCATCTAGCAGATTGTTTTTATGTGTGGATAAAGCGATCTCTTAATCATAATAGTATATCGCATATGTTTTCCACTGCATTAACACCAAAAGATGCAGAATGTGTTGTTGATCGTCCTCACAGGTTGAGTTCTTCTACGAAAGACAAGAATTTTTTTGAAACCAAAATATCTGATGCGGCCTTAGTTGGCCAGAAAACACTTTCAAAGTCAGGATGTGGATCAATTGTATTTGCTCACAAGACAACTGAAGGATGGGAATCGTTATTAACTGGAATTGTTGACGGAGGTTGGCACATATCGGCTTCTTGGCCTATTGCAACAGAGTTACATACTCGATTAAATGCACGAGATACGGCTTCTTTAGCTACAAGTGTACACCTTGTATGTCGTCCACGCTCTGACGATGCTGGCGTTGGTGAATGGGGCGAAGTTCTTAGCGAACTACCCACAAAAGTCGGCGACTGGATGGAACGATTACAGGATGAAGGAGTACGGGGAGCCGACCTGGTATTTGCCTGTATTGGACCGGCCCTGGAGATATTCAGCCGGTATAGTCGAGTTGAAACCGCAGAAGGTGAAGAAGTGAAACTGGGAGCTTATCTGGAGAAGGTCTGGGAAGTGGTTGGCCGCAGTGCGCTGGAGCAGGTGTTAGGCACTGACGAGGCCCGGGCGCGTAATGGCGCGGCGGGAGCGTTGGAGGAAGACGCGCGATTGACGGCTCTGTTTTTATGGACGATGCAGGCGACCGGAGGGCCGGGTGATAGTGCCGAATCCAGTAACGGTGATGATGGCGATAGCGATGATGACGATGAAGCCCCGGCGCGTGGCAAGGCTAAGGGATTTTCGTTGATTTACGATGTAGTGCGACGATTCGCGCAGCCGCTGGGAATCGACCTGACTCGCTGGGAAAACCGGATCATCAAGACAGAAAAAGGCGTAGTGCGTCTGCTGCCGATTGAAGAACGTTCACAACAACTTTTTGGCCAGGACAGTGTTCGTACTGTCGCCGACTGGGTAGAAGAAGATCCCAGTCATAACATTCAGCCGTTTTTGTTCCCGGAGATGGCAATGGAACCCAAGAAAAAGGCCAAGCGCGGTCGTAAGCAGACCACTATCGAAATAGATGAATCCGGTATTCAGCATAAGCCTGAAGCGACAACCCTGGACCGGATTCATGCTGCCATGCTGCTTCAGTCGGGTGGTCAGGCGAACGCCCTGCGTAACCTGATCAAGTCGGAACAACAACGCGGCCCGGACTTCCTGCGCCTGGCCAATGCGTTATCGGCTCTTTATCCTAAAGAATGCGAAGAAAAACGACTACTGGACGCCATGTTGTTGGCGGTGCCAAGATAATAGGGGGTTATGAAATATGTTTATTGAGCAACTAAATCTTAAATCATTCAAGGGGTTCAGAGAGTTTAAGGTTAATCTTCAGCAATTTACCTGTCTTGTTGGTTTGAATAGTCGCGGAAAAACAAGCGTTCTACAAGCTATTCAAATATTGTATGACATTATAAAATTCGCATTTGGCAATAAAGAAACTCCAGACTTTAGCAGCCCACAATGGGCGGCGAATCCATCACAAGTATTTCAACGAATCAACTATGGTGACCCGGATGCAATATGGCTTAATAAGAAAACTGCTGAGCCATGTAGTATTAGTGCGAGTTTATCGGGGGGCATTAATGTAAATTTGAACATATCAGGGCGAAATTCTTATTCAATTTCGATAGATGAGCGCGGCACTCTCATCCCAAATCCGATCACACCTAATGCTCGAAATATAATTGAAAACCTATTTAATCTAAAACCCGTATATATGCCACCTACAGGTGTAGTATCACCTAGCGAAGTATTTATGGCATATCCTCAGATGTTAAATAAATTGAACGAGGGGCGTTTGGTAGAATGTTGGCGTTCTCAGCTACACTGGCTCTACAATGATGGCAACAAGGAAGCATTTGTCGACATAGTTAACATGGTGCAACGATATCTACCAGACGCTAAGATTAAACCTCCTCGATTAACGCATGAAAGCAATCCAAAAGTTTTAATTGAATATGAGGAAAATGGAATCGATTTCGATATCAGCACCAGTGGAGGAGGAATGCGTTCAATTTTGAATTTGGCATCGCTGCTTCATTTTTCTAATTCATACTGTGTTTTATGTGACGAACCAGATTCGCATTTGCATCCATCTTTACAAAATGCGATTGCTCAGATGTTGTATGATTATTCGATTGAAAATGGTCGTCAGATTATCGTAGCAACTCATGCCCCTGATTTTGTGGCAAGTGTGCCGGTTGAGTCAATTGTTTGGATTGATCGCAAAGAACAAGAGAGCAAATCATGCAATGAACTTAGCAAGGTTTTAATCGATCTCGGCGCGATCTCAAAATATGACGCCATATTCTTGCCACATGCCAGGAATATCATTTTTTTGGAAGGTGCTTTTGATAAAAGAACATTGAGTGAGTTGATCAATAAAAGTGGTTGTAATAATCCGTTAATTTCTGACTCTGTTGTTGTTGCTTCATTGCCGAACGGCAAGGGTGATGCACAACATTTAAAAACTTTTCAACAACTTTTGACTAATGTATTTAATTTAAATATGCCCATTGCTTGTATCGTAGATAACGATTATGGGCTAACGAATCCTGATGACAAAAACACTGATGAATGCAATGTTCATATACATGCGTTAGCAAGAAAAGAAATAGAAAACTATTTAATCGAACCTGATGTTATTGAACGTGCATTCCTGAAAGCCAACGAGGATAGAACCCAAAGAGAACTTGAGCCTATTCCCCTGCCTACTTTAGAGCAAATTACAGAGGCTATCGAATCGATACTTGAACAACCAGCAATAAAGAACACTCTTCGTTATCAGCTAATGCCTCAATATCGTGAGACTTTAGGCAGCGACCTTGATCCCTCAACAAAAGAGCAAAGGGTTAATGACTGGTTTGAAGAACAATGGAAAGATAAGCAATGGAGATTCAGCCGCTGTCCGGGAAAAGCTGTTCTGAAAAAGATTCGGGAGTGGGCTCAGCAAAAACACAATATTACCTTGACAAATAGCCGATTAAGTAAGTCCTATGATATGTGTCCGGACGATATCATCGATATCATCAAAAAGATTAACATTCATTTTGGTTTCGTAAGTGAATAGGAAAGACATCTATGGAAGCATGGTATAAAATTACTACACCCCGTAAAGAAGTACGCCAGGGCCGTTCCTTTAATCCGGATGAATTTGCCATCCATCTGGAACAGGTTATCGCAGGAACGGCACCGGAAGATTACAGCAAGCCAGAGCAGTTTTTTGCCCGGACCTGTTTTACCCGTGCGTTAAGCGAGCATACCGGTATGGTTCTGAGACGATTGTCTGGCAAGACGACTCAGACCGCGCCGGTTATGACCCTGATTACCCAGTTTGGTGGTGGTAAAACTCATACCCTGGCGACCTTGTATCATCTGACAAATCACGGACCCAAAGCCGAAGCATTTAATGGGGTGGGCGTATTGGCCAATGCCGCCGGAATTGACAGTATCCCCAAGGCGAGAATCGCTGTATTTGTGGGTAATGCCTGGGACCCGCAACCCGGTCGTGAAACCCCCTGGCAGGATGTAGCCTGGCAGCTTGCCGGTGAAAAAGGTATTCAGGAGTTGGGCCCAACGGCGCAAAGTACGCCACCGGGCACCCAGGCCCTGGATCGGGTGTTTAAGGCGGCCAATGCTCCCGTCTTGATATTGTTTGATGAGGTGTTGAATTTTATCAATCGTCATCGCGGTATGGCCGATCAGTTCCATGCCTTTATCCAGAACCTGACTGTTGCCATGACCGGCACGACTCACGGCGCGGCGGTGATCAGTTTGCCGCGCAGCCAGGTAGAGATGACGGAATGGGATATGCAGTGGCAAGAAAAAATAACCAAAGTGGTGAAACGGGTGGCCAAGGACCTGATTGCCAATGATGAAGCGGAAATCAGTGAGGTTGTACGCAGGCGGTTATTTGAAGATATCGGCAGCGAGCGTATCCGTAATAATGTGGCCAAGGCTTATGCTGATTGGTGCTTTGAACGAAGGGCTCAGTTACCGCCGGAATGGACCGCGGTGGACTCTGCCACGACTGAGAGTGGCGCGCGGGAGTACTTATGCCAGAGGTTTGCAAGCTGCTACCCGTTCCATCCGGCCACATTGTCAGTATTTCAACGGAAATGGCAAGCATTGTCACAATATCAACAGACCCGTGGTACATTGGCTATGCTGGCACAGTGGATATCCTGGGCATACCAGGATGGTTATAAAGAGGCGCGCAACGAACCGTTAATAACGATAGGGTCCGCCCCTTTAAATGTGCCGGATTTTAGAAGTATCGTACTGGGACAATTGGGTGAGACGCGACTGTTGGCGGCTATCGATGCCGACATTTCCGGTAAACAATCTCATGCGCGTGCATTGGATGCTGACAGCAAGGGTGTATTGCGCAATATCCACCAGCGCGTGGCAACGACGGTCATGTTCGAGTCATCGGGCGGTCAGATTGATAAGGTGGCCCATCTGCCCGAGTTGCGATTTGCCTTGGGTGAACCGGAAATTGATACTACTTCAATCGATTCGGCTGCTTCGGCCCTGGAAAGTAAATCATACTTCATCCGGCGAGTGGGTTCAGATGGGTATAAGATCAGTCACCAGCCAACTATGAAAAAGGTGGTTAGTGATCGGCGCGCATCGCTTGATGAAGAGACTGAGATATTGCCAGCTATGCGTAACTTGGTACAGAAAGAATTTGAACGAAACGCGACGATCCCCCTTGTGCCCTTTCCGGCCGATGGGAGTGCCGTGCAGGACACACCTAAATTGATTATGGTGATTTGCGATCCTGGAATGGAATGGAACGGGAACAAGGCCCTCAGGGAGCAAATCGCTGCCTGGACAAAACAGAGGGGACAGTCACCACGATTGTATCCGGGGGCATTGGTCTGGTGCTTGAAGCGGCCTGGGCGCGATCTGCGCGATAAGGTTGAAATGTGGCTGGCCTGGAAACGGGTTGCCCGTGAGTTGGCCGAAGGAACCCTGGGGGGCGACTTCGATCGCTCGGATATCGCTGACATTCAAGCTAAAGTAGTGGATGCTGAAAATGCCGCTAAAGATGAGGTGTGGGGTGGATATCGGTTTGCAGCGATATCAGACAATAAAGAAACCAGTGGTTTAAGAACGATTGACCTGGGTGCAGGGCATTCCAGCAGTAGTGATTCCATGACCGGACGCGTACTGATTGCTTTGAAGTCACAGGAATTGCTTAACAATTCAGTGGGAGCCGGGTATATTGAACGCCATTGGCCACCCGCATTAAAGGAATCGGGAGCGTGGCCCCTGGCAAGTCTCAGGCAGAGTTTTCTTAATGGATCGCTGACCAGGCTTTTGGACCCTGAAGCAACCTTGAAAACAAAGATAGTTGAATGGATTGAAAATGGTGATTTTGGTTTGGCTTCAAATTTGCGATCTGATGGTACCTGTGACAGGTTATGGTTTCAGGAACCAATACCTGTTGAAGAAGTGACATTTGAGCAAGGTGTTTATTTGGTCCTCAAAACCAAAGCTAAAGCCATGCAAACGCCTGTGATACCGGCAACATCACCTGAATCTACCTCCTCTCAACCGTCTGAACCTGGAGTAGACGTTGGTGAACCCTGGCCGATATCAGAGCAAACATCTGACCAGGAGCCTTCATCTGGACCTTCAGTTCGCAGCATTCGATTATATGGCAGTTTACCTCCAGAAACCTGGAATCGTCTAGGAACAAAAATATTGCCCAAACTTAGAAGTGGTTCTGATCTTGAAATTAAGATTGAATTAAAAGTAAATATTGATGTTAATTTGGCTCAGAATTTTCATACTGATATTCAGCAAATTTTAGCAGACCTTGGATTGAATGATAGTATAAGGCTCGAATAATCAGGAACTAGTGGTTACTCTTAAAAGTTTTTTGAGCCTAACAATCATGATACAATCATCTGTCGAGAAAAATAAAGCTACATTCGTGATTTCATCGATCTGTAACATTGAACTGTGTGAAGTATTATTTTTTATGTCTGGATGGTTTACTTCGCTTACTTCGATTTGATGAAGTATTTCCCATGTCTTCGGTGATGTAGCGTTCCCAGTCTTCCTTCTTGATGCGAATAATGCGACCGGTATGGATCACAGCATACCCGCGACACATGGCCCGATGAAGGTGTTCACGTACTGTGCTGCTGGCTAAATTCATGGCCTGGGCAATGTCCGTGGGAGATAAATACTGATCCATCTTCAGGGGCTTAAGATTTTTTTGATTTGATATATCGCTCATCGTTCTTATTATCTCCAATGTGATTTGTCGTTTATATTTTAGTCTATAGAACTGATCAACTTAATAAGTCAATATGGCTACAAAAGATTATAAATCAAGCATAAAATCCGAACGATTTTAACAATACCATAATTTGTATGGTTCTACATAAGAAGCGATGTTTTCAATTTGTTTCAATTTTAAATCTAAGTATAAATAATACAGTAAATTGTCTTTGTCGCAACCTACTGTGGCGTAAAATACTATAAAAATCTTTCAGATTCATGTGTGATTTTTGAGACATATTACTTCGAAAAAAGTGTAAAGATTTAACGTTATTCATAAATCTAGGTAAACACAATTATTTTAATATTTGATAAATTTAAATTATCCGAATTATTAAAATTAAAGAGGAGATAATAAATTAAAAATGTGGTGATTGGAGGAAAAGTTATTCTTACGGATCGGAAAGATTCCATATCATTTGTTACTTTGGGAATTCCAGGAACGTTGAAGTCGATAAGAATTTATAGTATGGATTAATTGGCAATTTTTTTTTGCTACTTCCTTATGTTCGTTCTTAACTGAAATATACTAAAAGGGTTATGTGATTTTTCTAAAACTGTTGAATCGGTTGGTGGCAACAATCGGGATTATTATAATAAATCAATCAAGACTTGTAGGATTATGATGGGGCGTATTTCTTGCTTTCACGCCCCATAATTCCTGATCATCAATAAATATCCTTACTGAAAGCATGAGAAAGCAAGACCCATTTATGGTATCCAATACGATTGATTTTATTCATTTAAAATTTACAATTAATGAAAAATTTCCTGGTTTGGTTGAAAAATTAAAGTTGAAGTTAGACGATCCAGAATTTGTGAAATTATCCGCAATTGCTTTGCTTGATAATATTGAACAACAAAACAAAACCAGGGTTCGTATTAATGATCTGTATCAACAGAAGCGGAAATTATTAGAAATTATTCATCAACTTCAGAGCCAACAAAATGCTATAACAAAACGGCCTGAGGTAGAACGCGGAGCCATTACGGAAACGGATTGTGTGATTGACGATTCTTGTAATGATTTACGTGAATTAATAAGCGATATAACCGATCTTGAAGCAGAAATTAGTTGTTTACGCCAGAGTGAAATTTTTCAAAAAATAACGGCCATGGTTATATTAGCAGATTTAACAGGTAAAACAAAAACATTATGCATTAACTGGACGTATAGGCCAGATACAGAGAGGAGATATTGTCGTAAACTATGGGAAATACAAGTGTATCTTTCAAGGAAGGAATATTGCTCACAAATTGAATACAATGGTAATCAGATTGTGGGTGACCTGTTGACAAGATTAGCTGGTCAGTTAGGGATTAAAGTTGATATTGATATGGTGACTGATGTGACGAAGCATGGGCCAGGTAATAATTCGGGGAATTGGGATAAGAAAAATGGAGAATCAACACCCAGTACACTAATTATTCCAAAATCGCACGACTATATTATTTATAATGGCGAGAAAATCAAATTGCCAAAATTTATTGTATTGGTAGCAATAGTTTTATTTAAAACTAAAATGCCGATTGATACTAAAACACTGAATGATAGGGTAGGGCAGTATAGAAATGGTAATAATTATGATGATAGTAACCTGCGAAAACAGTTTGAAAAAATAGAACCATTTGGATTTGAAAGCTATAAAAAAAATGGCCTTAGGTTGTATCGAGCCCCAGACTCTGAAAAATGTGCTATTGAGGTCGAAAAATAGAGCCTAGTCACTTAAGATTCACAAACTCACAAAAAATTCACAGCGTGAAAATGTTGGCATTGATTTTAACTAATTACGAAATATGGTATTATAGTAAAGAAATTATTTTGCACATTCACTGAAAATTCACGTCTGTATAGCTATGATTGAGTCCGTCAGATGCTTGAAGGCTCTGATAATTAATTATGCTTTCATGTTGGAGTTATCAATATTATGCAGACGGAATTACTCACTGTGAGAGAATTAGCTCAGAAATTAAAAGTAGGACGGTCAACTTTTCATGCCCATAATGCTCGTGGTTTAATCGGTCCGAAACCTATCAAAATTGGTGGAGTGGTGCGATATTATGCTAATGAAATAGCTGAATGGATAAAGGCTGGGTGCCCTTGTCGAAGCCGCTGGATTGCAATGCAGCAAGCTCAGGACTGTAAATGAACTCTGACAACAAAATAATTCAGGCTCTACGTCAGACAGGTAAAGAGATTAGGTCCACTGCCGATGGTGTTTGGCAATGTCAATGTCCGGCCCATGATGATAGGCAGGCCTCCTTAACTGTTACTGTACGCGGTGGCAAAACTTTGCTGTATTGTCACGCTGGATGTTTGACTGATGCTGTAGTCGAGGCATTAGGATTGAACATGACCTGTCTATTTACGAACAATAAACGGGGTATTAAAACGAGTAGTACGAAAAATGCAAAGCGTGAAAAAGTTGTCGAAACTTACGACTATGTTGATGCGGATGGGACGATAGTATTTCAAGTCGTGAGGTATGATCCGAAATCATTTCGGCAGCGTCGACCAGATGGTCGCAACGGCTGGATTTGGAATTTGAAAGAGATCGATATGCTGTTATACCGTCTGCCGGAAGTGCTGGCTGCTGAAACAGTCTTTATTGTCGAAGGTGAGCGGGATGTTGAATCGCTCCGGAAAATTGGTTTAACGGCAACAACCAATGCAGGTGGCGCAGGGAAGTGGAGGCAAGAATACTCCGAATGTTTACGTGACCGTGATGTGATCCTGTTACCTGATAATGACGAGGCAGGTACGAAACATGGAAATGAAATAGCACGGCAGCTTGTTGGTATTGCGAAGTCGATAAAGATTATTGACCTGCCAGGATTACCCATCAAAGGAGATGTGACGGATTGGCTACAATCCGGCAACACTATTGAAGAATTGCATAGAATGGTTTTTGATACTCCTATAATAAAAGAACCGCCACAGAAAATGGCAAACCCATTTGTATCCGAACGATGGACAGGACGGGATATTGTTGGTTTGTTGGTTAGGTTGGGCATGGCTAAAGGCAATCCGATAGTACGATATCGTGGTGACTATTATCGATGGAATGATAAGAGTTATAAAATCGTACCGAAAGAATTGATAATTCGCGAAATTTATCAACTTATTGACCAGTTGAAGATAGTTAAACCCAAGGGTAACATCGAGCCAGTAATTTCATCGAGACGATTAGCTGATGATGCCTTGCACGCCCTGGTGTCCGTGGACGATGTGGCGATCTTGCCTAATGAATTAGACGCCCCATTTAACATTCATGATCCGATTAATGCCGATATGTTGGCGTTAAACAATGGTGTTCTGGACTTGAATAGCTTAACTTTTAAACAGCACGAATCCAGTGTTTTCGTTACCGGATGTACTGCGTATGACTATGATCCGGAAGCGCAATGTCCGTACTGGATTGATTTTCTCAACTCCGTATTTCCTGGCGACGATGAATCGATTCGACAGCTACAGAAATATATGGGATATATCCTCACTAAGCGAACAGATCATCACAAAATTTTATTATTGATTGGCGCACGACGTAGTGGGAAGGGCACGATTGTTCGATTGCTAGAACAATTAATTGGCACTGATAATTTTGGTGTAATGGAAATGGGAACGGTCCATACACAATTTGCATTACAAGACATAATAGGTAAAAGAATAGTTGCGATACCAGACGCGCGGATTAAAGACATAACTCAAAATAAAGGGACAGTGGAGCGAATACTAACTATTAGTGGTGGTGATACCTTGCGTGTTGATCGCAAATATCGTGATCCGATAAATGTGAAATCAACAGCCAAGATACTGATCGCCACTAACGTCATCCCGAACATATACGATTCCAGTCGAGCTTTTGCTGGGCGATTATTACCATTAGTGTTTTCCGAATCATTTTTTGGACGTGAGGATGCAGGACTTGACAATCGCCTATATGGGGAACTGGCGGGAATTTTAAACTGGGCTATACAAGGATTCGAGCGCCTGAATCGTGATGGGAGATTTACTGTGCCATCGACGTCGTTAGATATGGTCGAGCAAATCGATCGTGCGACCAGTCCGATCTCAGCATTTGTAGATGATTGCTGTATCGTTATTACTGGTGCAGAAGTTACTAAAACTCACTTATACCAGAGGTATATAGACTGGTGTTATGCCAACGGATACCGAAATCCGAAAACTACCGATCAATTCATTAAAGAACTCGTTTCAGCATATCCTGAAATAAAAACTCAACGGCGTGGTCGTGGCCCTGATCGTTGCCGTATTTATACTGGCATTGGAATCGCTGAGGGGGCAACTTTATGATTTCATTAGAAAAGTGTGCCAGCATTACACCAGCTTATATCAGCCTTTGTACCATCCTGTTAAAATCCATAAGCTTATATTGTGTAATTTATTATATTATTCGTACCATCCGTACCACCCTATATATCAGTTATTTTGATTATAGATAATATTACTATAGAAAACACATAATTATATGTAATGTGAAGACCAACTTTAAAATGGGTGGTAGGTTGGCGCGTCTTCTATAACTGATTACAGTGTAATGTCTAATCGATTTTGTAGGGGTGGTTCAAAGACTGGTACATAATTATTGCTACTCAGAAGAATAAAGTCAGTAATGCGAAACAATGTGAAAAGTTAGAAAAGCACCTTTTTTTAGAGTTTACTATTATGAATTTGAATATCGATCCCAACATCAACAATGCAAATGATTGTCAAGATCCAAAATGTAGCGCCAGATGGAGCCAGTTTTTTGAAGCTTTTCAAGACAATACTGTTCTAAAATTACTTGATCGCTGGACTTTAGAAAGACTTACGAAATGGATGGCAAGAGAAACTTTTCCGGATATAAATCAATTATCCATGCCTTCATCTCTCCACGAGCAACTATTATTGCGATGTGATCAAATATATGACATGGATGATGACGAAGTTAATCCAGAAAACATCCAGAAGCAAAGGTTTAATAAAGAGCGATTTATGTTATATCGTTATGCTGAATATGAAACATATATTGAAATGATTCGTCTTTATAAATTTATTAAACCATTATTGGATTCCCATTGGATTGGTAGAATATATCTCTCTTCATTTGAGGAAGATAATTCTTGGCATGAACCTGATAAATGGCCATATGTTATAAGTAGGCAATTAGCAAAAGAATGTCAGGAAGAGTCATTTCAAATGGATGACCCGGTACGAGCAATGCTGAATGAAATGATTAACAGTATTGAAAATATCTCTGAACAATTACTAGGTTTGGAGAATAAGGTTGATATGCAATAATGTCTATAGTTTTATTAATTACGAATGATTAGACCATTAAATATTTTTTGAAATGATAAGAATTTCTTGTTGGCGACAGCTTTTTGTTGCGCTAATATGCCCGCCGTGGATGCAGTTACGTCAATGCATGAATTGAATCAACCAGGCCTTCTGGCCCCATCAGCTCGGTTGCGTCAAATTAATACCGGTCAAAACCGACGGAATGTCTGGAAAAATTTATACCTACTGCTAAACATGCATTGTAACATTCATATCTCGGCGGTGGGCTTTTTTGTACACATACTTTAGCAAATGTTAATGGATAACAAATAGACATTGGAGTAAATGGCCATGATGTATTTGACTAGGAACACTAAACCGAACGCGCGGGGCGGGCGAAAGCCGACCGGGTTTTATATCACAGTATTCAGAGATCACACTGGGCAACGGCGCAGGATGTCAACCCAGATTACTAATAAACCGGCAGCCGATAGTTTTAAAAACAAGCTCAAACGTGTCGTTGAATTTAAAATCGCAGGCGATCACCCCGGCCCGGAAATACTCCAATGGATCGAAACTCTACCACCCCAGATCAAGGACCGACTGATCGAGTATAATCTGATCGACAGAAAACGGGTTGCCAATACCATGCCGTTAATCAAACACCTTGAAGATTATCACAAAACCAAGCTTGCAAGCGGAGTAACCGGGAGACATGCCGACCTTGAGAAGGATCGGGTTAAACGTGTGTTGAATGCGACTAAATTTAAATACTGGTCAGATAGCCGTCAATTGTTCAACAAGTCATAGCCGGTTTCAAAGCGACCCATAGAATTGGGGGTTCTTACAAAAAAAACAAGGGCAGGCGTAAACTGATTGGTGGCAAAAGCCAGCCTGTGGGTGATATGTCACCCACCAGCAAGAAACATCATTTAAGCTCATTCAAGCAATTCTGTCGATGGGCTGTAAGAGATGGCCGTATCAGCAGCAACCCGGTTGAATATCTCAAATTGCCAATGATTCACAAAGACCAGGTTCAACAGAGAAGGGCGTTGACGACGACTGAGGTTGCCATGCTGTTAGACACAACTATGAAGTCAAACAAAACCTACATGAAGATGACTCCTGATAAGAGACACTTGCTTTACAGGCTGGCTCTTGAAACAGGCTTGAGGTCGAACGAGCTTCGGAGCTTGACCGGGGCCAGTTTTAACTTAGGTGATCCGTCAGTCACAATAAGCTCGACTCATGCGAAGAATTCAAAAGAAGCGACCCTGCCCTTGAAACGGGGCACGGCGAAGTTGGTTCAATCCCATATCTCAATCAAAAAACCGCAAGTCAATTTATTTGAGAAGATGGCTGATCCGTCCAGTGTGGCAAGGATGCTAAGAAAAGATTGTGCTGATGCCAGGGCAGCATGGATCGAACAGGCCGTCAGTCCCCAGCAGAGATCTGAACGCATGGACTCGACCTTTCTGCAAAACAATGATAGCGGCCATATTGATTTTCACGGTCTGCGTCACACTTTTGGAACCATGCTGGCAGCCAGCGGAGTACACCCAAAAACCATTCAGACATTAATGAGGCACAGCGACATTAATTTAACGATGTCGAGATATTCTCATTCGTTAAGAGAACATCAAGCATCAGCAATTGAGAAACTACCTGACTTTGAGAGCCTTGCCACAGATAAAGCTGTTAGTGTCAGTGCTGGCGCATAGCAACAGGGCGTCAGGTGGGGCGACTCACCTAAACTGATCGAGACTGATCTGGATACCAGATATTGATTTAACTAATTATGAAAAAAACACTTATAATAAAAACAGTAAAAAGCCCCATTTTCGGGGGCATGATCCCAGGTCAACAAGAGAAATGAATTGTGTAACCAGATTAATAATAACGACTTAAACAAATTGCGCCCGGCGGGATTCGAACCCACGACCTACGGTTTAGGAAACCGTTGCTCTATCCTGCTGAGCTACGGGCGCTTGTAACTCCTGTGCCTATCAGAATACTGATAATAATTGATAAGTAAAGCCCAAAAAGGAATTAAGGAACACTCCCAAACGCCATTAATACCATCCATCATCGGACGCTCAATGTAATGTCTTATAAAATAATAAGATACTGTTTATCAAGATAAAATTGTCTCACAAATACTACCCTGATAATGAATAATTTCATACAAAAATAAATTACTGTTAAATTTTCATACAATCTCTTTTGTCTATTACTAATCGTTTCTGCATTGACATAGTAATGATCCAATTTGAAAATAACCATTGCCGATTAAGATTTGATTATTCACCAGGACTGGAAGGAAGAGAACTTAGCAATCTGGTCTGAATGTGCGTCATCAACACATGGAGTATACCTTGCGAACTAAATTCTCGAATATTGGAATTATCGGTTTAATTTTATTCCAACTCTGTACCTGGACAGGCGCTGCCCAGGAATTTCCCGGCGAATTTGCTCCGGAACATGGCATGGTATCTGATCCGGAACAATCCTATCGTGCTGAAATCTGTTTAAATGGCCGGTGGCAATTCCAACCGGTATCTATTCCGGATACCTGGATTCGAAATCAGGGCAATCCACCCCGGCTCAGCCAGCCAGTAGATGATGGCTGGTCTGAAACGCCTATTAAAATCCCCTCACCCTGGAATGTTAATACCTGGGGAAACGGTCGCAATGTCGGTCCTGGGACTAATCATCTCTATTGGCCGGATTCTGTTTATTATCCCAGCTATCCCCAGTTGTGGGATCAGGTCGAAATGGCCTGGTTACGGCGGGAATTTACCGTCCCTTCAGATTGGGCCGGTCGCCGTATTATGCTGCATTTTGAAGCAGTCGCCGGCGATTGCGAAATACGTATCAATCAAAAGCCGGCCGGCAACCATTTTGATAAATACCTGCCATTTGAACTGGATATAACGGATCTTGTTACAATCGGGCAGGTTCATGAATTACTGGTTGGTGTACGAGCACACAGCCTGTTTAATATACAAAGCAAAAAATACCCCAAAATGGGGCTGTCCTATCCTTGTGGTTCGCAAACAGAGCGTCTGGCCGGCATCTGGCAGGATATCTTCCTGCTAGGCTTACCATCCGTACGGATCACAGATACTTTTATCAAACCACTGGTCGATCAAAACCGTCTTGAATTGGATATTACAATCCGCAATGATACCGATACGGTCCAACAGATCACCCTTAACGGTGATATCTGCCCCTGGCAGAACCTGGCCGGCCAGACAATCCCAGATGTATATACTCCCAATTGGCAATTAGACGCACCCGTATTAAAAGTAAGAGATAATCAGGTATCGATTGCCCCTGGCCAGAGCCAAACAGTCACAATCAATCAGGTCATTAACGGTCAACTCAAATTCTGGTCTCCCCAATCGCCCAGTTTATATGCCGGGGTTCTATCCCTGAAACAGAATAGTCATATTCTTGATAAGAAAATGACTCGTTTCGGCTGGCGTCAATTTAACATTTCTGGCAGTGATTTACTGCTTAACGGTGAAAAGATACAGCTTTACGGCGATTTACTGCATCCATTCGGTCCCTTTACACAGTCACGCGGCTACGTCTGGGCCTGGTATAAGATGATTCAGGATATGGGCGGTAACGCCGTTCGTCCCCATGCCCAGATTCATCCACGCTGTTATCTTGAACTGGCCGATGAAATGGGCCTGGTCGTTTTGGATGAAACGGCAATTTTCGGCAGTTCTATCGCGCTCAACTTTGAAGAACCCATCGCGTGGCAGCGATTTACGGATCATTATGACGGTCTGATTTTACGTGATCGCAACCACCCAAGTGTCCTGGGTTGGAGTTTTGGGAATGAACTGTTTGCTATATTTAACTTGAGCCAGGTTTCAGAAGAAGATGCCAACCGCTGGTACAACCAATTAGCTGAATTAGGCCTTAGAGCCCGACAATTGGATCCTACCCGGCCATGGATTTCCTGTGATGGCGATGAGGATTTACGGGGTACGATGCCAGTCTGGAGCCGGCATTTTGGCCACGGTACGCATGCCGAAGAATTACCCGATATACAAAAACCACTGATGGTCGGCGAATCCGGCGGTACCTATTACGCCCGCCCTGGTCAATTGGCAATGTTCAATGGTTCAGAGGCTTTTGCCAGTTATGCCGGTCGAAATGAGGCACTGGCTATCGATGTTTACGACAATATTGTTAAGATGGCTCGTCCCCATTTGGCCTATTATTCCGCCAGTGAAACTGCCTGGTTTGGACTGGAGCATCTGAATTTCGGTTATGATGATTTTAACCGTTTGCCCGGATTACAGGATGGTATCAAATTGACAGCGGCCTATGTTGAGGGTAAACCCGGTATACAGCCCGAACGCATACCCCCATATGTTGCTACTTTGAATCCGGGTTGGGACTCTGATTTACCTCTATATAAACCACTTGCCATGTTCCATGCCCAGCAGGCGGCCCTTGCACCCATTGGTCCCCAGGCTTGCCCATGGGATCATATCCGCCGACGCGATCCAGATCAGCCGGTCCGAAATCCTGAACCAACAATCGATCAAGTCGAACTGATCGGAAACCGTCAACATCCACTTGCCCGGAGGCTGGAAACACTGGGAGTCGTGATTACCGATCAGCCAACCTCTTTTTCAATAGTAGATGTCGATAGTATAAATCCGACACAAACTGCATCCATTAAAGCCCGGTTGGATACGATTCAACGGCAGGGGGGAGTTATCTGGTTGATGGCAAGCGGGGAAAAACTGCCATCAGAACTGGTCGCTCTGTTGCCGGCGCCCGTTAGTTTGACCAATCGTTCCGCCACCGCGCTGGTTTCCAATGAAACTCATCCCTGGACGGGTATTATGACTCTGCCTCAACTTTACTTTGCTGAAGAAGGCAGCAGTCGGACTGTAATGAAACAGGGATTATCAGGGCCATTGGTCGGGCAGAGTCAGGTTTTATTGCAGGCTAGTAATACCGATTGGACATTATTCAATACTGCACCTGAATCAGCCAAATGTGCCGCGGTAGTTTTATATGAACATCTGCAAAAACCATCCGGCGTAGCTATGATTGAGGTTCCCATCGGCCGGGGCCGTCTACTGCTCAGTACGCTGGATTATCGAAATCGCAGCCGAAAAGTTGAACGATTCTGGCAATCGTTATTGAGTCAGATGGGTATTCGGTTGCATGAATCAAAGGAAACGGCAACCGCCGCGTTTGACGAAGAAGGTGTGCTATTGAATGCGTTATACCTGGGCAGATTTGAGGCGGATAATATGGATTCGGCCCTGAATAAATCATATATCCCGGAACTAATCCTCCGGCCAAAACAGAATGAAATGACCTACGGACATCGCTGGCAATCCGTAAACAGCCCCAGCCGGGATCGTTTTATCTTCAATCAGATCGAATCGCAAGATAAGCCCGAAAAACCATTTGCCCAGTATTTGAGCTTCTGGATTCGCAGTCTCCGGTCGCTGGATAATCTTTTACAGGATGGCCCAGACGCGCCGACATTTACCATGTTTTGTTATGTCTCACAGGCCGGCCGGTTATGGCTGGATGGCAAAGAAATCACCCCGACAGTATCCATGCCCGTTGATTACCGAACATTGAATCAATATCAGCATCTGCCATTAACCAAAGGCTGGAACCATTTTCTCATAAAAATAGCCTCCGATCAATATCAAGGTGATCAGCCTGCCACCCTGGCAGTACGGATCATGTCGAATAACCGTGACTATTTTCTGCAACTTGACTCTGCGATTGAACAGGTTGATATGCCATGAAGCGAAAAAGGTAATCCAGTATGATGCTGAATTGCCACGAGATTATTTGCTGGCCAATTTTTCTTATTTGTTGATATCTGCACCAATTGCGTAGGTTTCCGGTTTGTTCAGTGGCCGGGGGGTATTAAACACTGTGCGTTGATCGCCTTGTTCTTCCATCCATTTTTCCAGTTCGTGACGCATTTCCTTTTTAAGGGCTTGAAACTCAGGTTGTTCAGCCAGGTTATTTTCTTCCCACGGATCTTTGGTGATATCATATAGCTCTTCAGACGGCCGTTGATGATATTTATCCATAATGGCCCTGGCTTCAGGATCGGTTTTGGCTTTTTCTTCCCAGGACCGCCAGTATGCCCCGGCGCCCGGCTTCAGCAGTAAGTCAGAATGATTGGTATGGGCATATTCCGGATGCAGATTCCAGATATATTTGTATTGTTCCGTACGAAGAGAACGAATGGGATATACATTTTTGTCCCCATCACCGCTATGGGTCGTATAAATACGATCCCGGTGAGTCGCTTGCGGATTATTTAATACCTTTACAAAGGATTGGCCATCAATATCCAAAGGCGGCTGTCCCCCACCAATTTCGATCAGGGTGGGCAGAAAATCTATCCAGCTGACCATGGCTTCTGTTTGGGTATTGGGCTTTGTCACACCAGGCCAGGCAATGATCAGCGGACAGCGGATACCGGCGTCATAGAGATTCCATTTGCCAAACGGCCATTGAGCGCCATGATCACTTGAATACATCATAATCGTCTCAGAGCCCAGGTACTGATTAGATAACTGCATCAGATCACCCAGCAAAATGTCCAGGTCTTTGATTTCCTGATAGTACATGGCCCGATGGGCCCGGGTTTCCGGTGTGTCAATATGCTTGGGCGGCAGGATTACCTTAGCGGGATCGAAACTGGTTTTGGCCGGCCAGGGCACATGCGGATTGCTGGTCCCAACAAACAGACACAGCGGTTTAGTGGATTTGCGTTGCGTCAGGAATTCCGTTACATTTTTTCCAAGTACCTGAACTTCGGCATTTTTCTTAAAACTATCAAAACCGCAATCGGTCACATCATTCCCATGGGCAATTTTTCCAAAAGCGACTACCTCGTATCCCAACTCATGCAGATAGGCCGGTAATCGTTTTGTTCCCGGTCGAGCGTAGGTGTGATTGGCTTCAGCGCCATTCCGAGCCGGCATCAGGCCGGTCAGCATGGCGGCCCTGCTTGGGGCACACGCCGGTGAGGCTACAAAAGCCCGGTTAAAAGTCAGTCCGGCCGCCGCCAGTTTCTCCATATTGGGTGTGGGGATATCGGTCGCGCCGTAAACACTGGAATCCAGTAGTAAATGATCATCCGACAGATAAATCAGTATATTGGGCTTCTTAGCGGGTGCGGCTTGCACAATAAGCGCCGTGAGAAAGAATAGAATTACTCCATGGATAGAGATATATCTCATTGAAATACCTTTCAAAACATGATCTGTTGGACTGATATCTTACTTAAACGGCTGGATTAACTGAATATTTCCACACCCCCCAATAGTAATCTGAATTAAGATGATTATGCTTGCAAGAAATAATAAAGCCAGTTATATAGTTAGTTAAGTGTCGTGACCTATGCGAATGTTGATATGTACATAATAATATTGGAGTTATAATAATGCGATATAAACCATTATTCAAGATATTGCTGGCAGTAAGTTTAGTTTTGTCTTTAGTATCACAATATTGTGATGCGGAGGTAAAAGTAACCACTCAAGCTGTAACTGAGGTGCGTTATCTGGGGGAAGAAGGGCAGTTTTATCAGTTGCAACGCCTGACTGGTTCTGGTTTATGGGAAAATATCGGCCAACCAAGCCAGGCTACCGGACAGGAGGTCGTTACGTATGAAAAAAACATACCCGGAGCGAAATATCGGGTTACCCAGCTGCATGACCAGTGGGTTTTAGTCTGGTCTGATGAATTCGAAGGCGATAAACTCAACCCGGCCAAATGGTCTAAAGAAGAAAACGGCTACGGGGGCGGTAATAACGAGAAGCAGTTTTACAGCGTGGATCCCAAATATTGTTATGTCAAGGATAGCCGCTTGCATCTGGCTGTTTATCGTGAACCTCATACCACCATGGATGGTAAAACCCAACCTTACACTTCAGCCCGTATTCGGTCCCTGGAACGAGGTGAGTGGACCTATGGCCGGTTTGAGATCCGTGCCAAAGTCCCGGGTGGTTCGGGTATCTGGCCGGCAATCTGGATGATGCCTACCCATAGTAAATACGGTGGCTGGGCGGCCTGTGGCGAAATCGATATCATGGAATCGCGCGGCAGCAATGTACACGAAACCCTTGGTACGATCCATTTTGGTGGTGGCTGGCCCCGCAATAAACACCTGGGCGACAGCTATACCTTTCCCGATAAAAATGCCGCTGAGGCGTTCCATGTTTATAGCATCGAATGGGAAAAAGACGCCATTCGCTGGTATGTCGATGGCGTCTGCTTCCAGACCCGCACCAGTGATGAATGGTCTTCCGAAAGCGCTCCGGATAGCAAAACCGCGCCTTTTGACCAACCGTTCCACATGATTTTAAATGTCGCCGTCGATGGCGGATTCTTCGGTGGAACCAGCCAGAAATCCACCGATCTGCCTGATAGCGCCTTCCCACAGATTATGGAAGTTGATTATGTCCGGGTTTATCAATGGGCAAAGTAAAGGGCGATTAGAATGTTCGCTTTGGCATTTATAGCAGCTCATGTAGTTTGTTAATATTGCCTTTAATTCAGGGAGTTCGAATGCGTAATATAATCATTATAGCGATCCTGTTATTATTCTGTGCCACCTTGCTCCCGGCTGATTCAATTCCGGTTTATTTTGGGACTTATACCCCCAAAGATGGCTTGAGTCAGGGGATCTATCGCAGTACTCTGGATCGGTTATCCGGTGAGCTTTCCGAGCCGGTTCTGGTAGCCAAGACTCCCAATCCTTCTTTTCTGGCAATTCATTCCTCCGGTAATTATCTTTACGCCGTCAGCGAGTCGGGCAGGTCCGGGGCGGTCAGTGCGTTTGCCATTGATCCGGAATCCGGTGTTCTCCAGCTCTTGAACACCCAATCCTCCGGTGGCAACGGCCCGTGTTTTGTTAACATGACACAGGATGGCAAATTTGTTTTGGTGGCCAATTACGGCAGCGGCAGTGCGTCGGTTATCCCGATAGAGCCTGATGGCCACCTGGCTGCACCGACCGGCTTTATGCAGCATAGTGGCTCCAGTGTCAACAAACAGCGTCAGGAGGGGCCGCACGCCCATTCCATCAATCCCTCTCCGGACGATCGTTTTGTAATCGTTGCCGACCTGGGACTGGATAAACTCATGATCTACCAACTGGATCATACCACGGGTATCCTGACGCCCAATACACCGGCTTTTGCTACAGTCAAGCTCGGCGGAGGCCCGCGTCATTTTTCCTTTCATCCCAATGGAAAGTTTGGCTATGTTATCAACGAGCTGAACGGCACCATTACCGCCTTTAGCTGGCAGGCTCAATCAGGCACACTGAACGAAATCCAGACAGTTTCCACGCTTCCGGATGCTTTCAAGGGCGCTAATAAATGCGCTGAAATCTGCATTCACCCCAATGGCAAATTCCTCTATGGTTCCAATCGAGGACATGACAGCATTGCGGTTTATCAAGTCGATCCGGCCAGCGGCAAGCTGACATTTGTCGAGCATGAAATGGCCAATATCAAAACTCCGCGTAATTTCAATATTGATCCCTCCGGAAACTTCTGTCTGGTTGCTAATATGGATAGCGACTCGGTGATTGTCTTTCGGATCGATTTGGATACCGGCCGATTAACGCCTACTGATTATAAAATCAAGGTAGGCAAACCGGTTTGCATCCGTTTTCTGCCATAGCACATGGATACACTCAACTAGGGGGCTTCGTCGCTTCCAAACCATTTAGAAAGTCAGACGCGCATTGACTTCTTCGGCTTTCTTTTGCAGTTTCTTCCTAAGTCGTTCGAGGATTTGTGGCTGGTCTTGTGCCTGATTGTATTTTTCGCCGGGATCATCTTTCAGGTTAAACAGTTCGGGTTCTACCGGATCATTTTCGCTGACGCCGGGTTTGCGGTGGTTGGAGTAGCGTAGTTTCCAGTCGCCTTCCCGTACGGCTTCCAGGGTACGGTCACGAAAATAATAAAAGTCCAGTCGAGGTGATGATGCCTTTGCTGTCAGAAACGGCAGGAGGTTATACCCATCCAGTTTTTTCCCTTCAGGCAGTTGGGCTTGGGCGATAGCTACCAGGGTTGGAAATATATCCAGACTCGACGCGATTTCGGATGAAACCTGGCCTGCGGGTATGATGCCCTTCCAATAAAAGATTCCCGGCACGCGGATGCCGCCTTCATAGGTTGAGGCTTTAGAATCGCGCAGGGGCCCGGCTGTGCCCTGATGCCAGGGTTTGACGCCGCGTTGCAGCATGCGTTCGGGCAGATCCAGCCAGGGGCCGTTGTCGCTGGCAAAGATCATCAGGGTATTTTCTTCCAGTTTCAGCGCGCGCAGGGTTTTGATCACTTCGCCGACACTCCAGTCGATGGTCTCGATGACATCGCCATAGAGTCCGCCGGGGGATTGGCCACGGAACTGATCGGTTGTGCTGATCGGCAGATGGGGCATGCTGTATGGAATATAAAGGAAAAACGGATTACCCTGGTTCTCTTTGATGAATTTGACCGCTTCACGGGTATAATCGACCGTCAAGGTTTCCTGGTCATAATCCACGGTTTTGGTAGCCTGGTCATCCACATAAAGTTTCAGTGGGACATCCGTATTGACCCACGGCCGGATCATATCGTTGCTATAGGGCAGTCCGTAAAACCGGCTGAATCCACGTCCGGTGGGAAGAATATTCTTGTTGGCATGTCCAAGATGCCATTTTCCAATGGCCATCGACCGATAACCGGCTTCTTTAAGCACTTCTGCTATAATCGGTTCAGTCCGTGGGAGCCCGTTGGTTGAACTTGGTCCCAGGTTGCCCGGCAGGGTATGAATAGGATAACGCCCGGTCAGCAATCCTGCTCGTGACGGGGTGCAGAGCGACGCGGCCACGTAAAAGGAGGTCAGACGGATGCCGCCCTTGGCCAGACTGTCGATATGGGGGGTGCGGATATTGGGATTGCCAAAACAGCCCAGATCGCCGTATCCCATGTCATCGGCAAAAAATAATACGATATTGGGTTGGGCCGGAGTCTGGGAATACCCCGTAGTTAATATCAGGCCGGAAAGCAGACAGGCAGCCAAGATGAAAAGACGAAACCTGAGATAAGTAATCATGGTCATAACCTCTTTCTGAATAAGACTAACAATTTATAGGTCAGGCTGTGATTATACTCGAAACCTGATCCGATTAAAGTGGTATTTGAAAATGGGATCCTTATCTGAGTGCGCAGCAAAACCGGCTGGATCGATTATTTTGATCAATCCATGGGTGTTATGCTCTGGTTGTGGTGGCTGATGTTATCTTATTTCTTATCCTCCGGGATGGGGATGTCGGCCGGGGGTTTGGTGGGGATGCCGAGGGCGTGGAGGGCTTCTTCGCCGTTCTGGTTGGCGAAATCGTTGAGGGCTTCGTAGCGGTTGCAGGCGTAACTGAAGACCTGGTCGTCAGTTGCGCTGTGGTCTTTCATCAATTCGGGGAGTCGGTCTTTGATGTATTCGGGGGCCAATTTGGCTTCGCTGGGGTGCGTGGGGATTCTGGGCGGGTCGGGGATGTGGACGCGGGGCAGGTCGGGAAATGGGTACTCTGGGGGATATCCATTGGGTTCGTTTGGTTTTTGTTGTAATTGCAACTGTTGCAGGAGCTTAAGATTGGCCTGGAAGGTTCGGTTGAGGTGGGCTTCGTAGCGGGCCAGGCAGTTGAAGGCGGGGGTTTCGAGGGTGAAGGCGGTGCCGACCTCGTTGTGGCGGGGCAGGTAGATACTGGAGTGGGCGAAGGGCTGGTCGATGACGGTGTCTTTGCGGATTTCTTCGTTGGTGAGGCGGAGTTGATAGACGCGGGCGTCGATCATTTCGGCTTCGATACGGCCTAATCGTTCCAATCGCCAGGCGGCCGAGACGATCTGGTCGGCAATGTGGCGCTGGAGATAGGTTGTTGGTTTGAGATCCTGAAGCAGTGCGGCGCGGAATTCGAGGTAGGTGAGTTCGGATTCGCCAGGGACGATGAGGTGGGCAGGGTCCTGGCCGCTGAGGCCGTGCTTGATGGCATTTTTCGATGAGATGGCCTTGCCTTCGGGGGTTTTGGGGCCGGTGGATTTCTGGGCGTTACGACGGTTGGCTCTGAGTCTTCGTAGTGAAGATGACATGGTTGGTACCTCCTTGGTTGGGAATTATTAATTACGAATTACGAATTTAAAATTGTGGTATCCGCCAAGTGGCGGATGTTGGTTTTATTTTGGTTAAGTTTGGTTCTTTGTTGGGGTTAGGGCCATTATTTTCATCATTGGCTTCGTTTCGTTTTGTTTTGGTATTCGCTGCGCTCATGGTGGTTCTATCTTTCGCCTCCGGTGCGAAATCCTGTCGGTATGCCTCTGCGAGGCGTGGGTTTAAAATTTTCAAATTCGGGTTTGGTACCCAGGGTGGCGCTCGTCCCGATGGATCGGGACTCGCTCTGCCCTGGGTTGTTTTATATTGGCCCGATGGGCTGCTTTGGGTATCCGTCCTCCTGAGGCGGACCTGCGGCCAGCGGCGGATTTTTTTTTATTTTTTGTTAAGCTCATTTCGTTGTTGGGGTTAGGGTGATATTTTTTGTCATTGGCTTTGTTTCGTTTTATGTTGGTATTCGCTGTGCTCATGGTTAGTTTTATTTTTCGCCTCCGGTGCGAAATCCTGTCGGTACGCCTCTGCGAGGCGTGGGTTTAAAATTTTCAAATTCGGGTTTGGTACCCAGGGTGGCGCTCGTCCCGATGGATCGGGACTCGCTCTGCCCCGGGCTGTTTTATGCCGGCCCGTTGGGCCGCTTTGGGTATCCGCCATTTGGCGGATGAAATTATTATTTTCGTTAAGCTCATTTTAACGCTGAGGTTAGAGTGATATTTTTTCATGTTGGGTTTGTTTCGTTTTGGTTTGGTATTCGCTGCGCTCATGGTTGGTTTTATCTATCTCTTTTGCGAGATATCCTGGCGGTACGCCTCTACGAGGCGTGGAAAAAATTAAAAACAATCGTTGACCGGCGGTCTCACGACCCCGGCTAGAAATGGTCGGCTCCTCCTGAGGCGGATCTTCGGCCTTCGGGCCTTTTACAATCAGCATGTCAGGTTGTTTTAGTTTGTTGATTTCCATTTCATTCGTATTGTTATAACAGCCACGACAAATTGGCTGGTTGGATACCAGATTTCATATTGGAATTCACAAGGCGATAAATCCACCCACAAGCTGCGCTTGAAGGATGGCACCCAGCACACAGCCTACCCCAAAAAAATGCGCAGAGGGGCTCTGCGGGCGTGGCCGGTTGGGT
>CAXXFK010000002.1:0-81788 GCA_963663965.2 Sedimentisphaerales bacterium | reverse complement strand
TGATTTTTTTGAGCCAGGTCCGCGGCTCAGTACCCGCTGGCGGGATCAGGGGATTAAATGTCAGCGGAGCCACATCCCGGCCAATGGTATAGACCTCCACCCCGGCAAAGGCCGGCAGGGTCAGCAGGTCACGGTAATTCCGTTTCCAGTCTAATAACAGGAAAGGTTTGCCCCGCGTCTGCAGCTCATTTAATAAGAGGAATCCGGTGTTGGTCTTACCCGCCCCGCTTCGGCCCAGGATCGCCATGTGCTGGATCCACTCCTCTTCCCGCAGGCCAAATGGAAAGATCTCCTGGCCGGCGTAATAGACCTGGCCGACAGGATAGGAACCGACAGATTGCTCCGGTTTGGGCGGAATCAATTCGATCTGCTCCTGACCCAGTTCACTGCCCAGATATTGGGCGGACAGAATCATCAGATACTGTTCGATCTGCTGACGGCCGGTACTATCTTCAAACTGATAGGCGGTATAGATCTGGTCCATCTGGTTACCCAAAATCGGTTTTTAATTGCAGGCAAATGCTGCCGGACATCAATCCGTTCGAATCGGTCGACCATCTTGGCCCCTCCAGATTGCCCAGCATCCGATACCGCTGACGGGCTTGCCGGTATTCCCCGGCGTTCTCAAAGAGTTGTTCCCCGCAGTTCCACGGTATCATGCCAGAAGGTCAGTTCTGACTCCCGCCGTTGCTGTTCAAGTTGCATAAGCTGGCCTTCCAGGGTACGCAGCTGTTTATCCCGGTCAGGGAAGTGGTTGATCTCCACTCCAAAGAGCCGCTCCTGGACCTGCAGATGACGCCGGTCGATCTCCCGCAGATGCTGCTGGTGTAAATCGAGTCGTTCGTAGAACAGGTTGGCCTGATGCCTAAGATTACACTGCCGCTGCTTTAACTCATTGCCAAACACCATCTGACTGGCCAGAAAAGAGTTGGAAGGAGTACCAACCAAGGCCTCCTGTAACAGCTGTGGCATCCCATTGCAAGGGCTGCCAATAGCCCTGGTCCGGGAATTTCAATAAGGATTCATAGGGATCCGGACCGGCCGTCAATACCAGCGGGTAGTGAGGGCCCACGCTGGTGAGGGGAATTGATGCCGGTGCCGGATAAGGAAGATAGGTGGTCATTTTCGTAACTTCAAGGTAGTAATAGAGAGAATCGCATGTTTATAAATGTTTCGGTCTGATCCCGGCTGTCAAGTCAGGCTGACTGGTGACTTGGCCCTGACCCGCCTGGGATATCCATCCTGCAACCTGACACTTCCACCACCGATATCTTTATATAGTCCAACCCCCTTCTACCCTTCACACTATCGGGCCCCATCCAGCTGAAACCTCAGCGGCGAGGGAGTCCTGAAGCAATAAAAATGGCAATGGATATTTACGCAATTCTGGAACGGTTCGCCGCCCAATACGACCTGCTCAAGCGTCGGTTCCAACGGGATGAGATCGCCCTGGTCATGTTCCAGGCCCTTCAGCAGGAGCTGCGCCATAGCCAACCGGAACCCCCAAACCAAACCGTCAGTTCGTTCTGCCAATCCGGCGACCGAGAAACAGCTTCAGTATCTCAAAAGGCTGGGAGTTACCATTCCTGCAGGATTGACCCGGCCGATGGCCTCCACTCTGATCGACCAGGCCCGGGCTCGCCAGAAACTCCCGCTATCGCCCCTCAGTGACCTGTAAGTCGGATCCTTCTTCTCAGCCTGACAAGCTGTCGGATAGCTACTACCGTCTGGTCTAACCACTGTCTATTATTGCTGACTCAGTTTGTACGATTAATCCACCGGTTCAACCAGAGACTTGCTTTTAGCCCGAGTCCTCTGCTTGGCAAGGGTAGATCCACGGGGCCAATCAGCGCGTCAAACAAGTTGGTTAAACAATCCATCGATACCGACAATTTTTTAAAAGGTTCGATCCGTGCGGCACCGTGGTATTGACTCCCGATTGCCAATCAGCCAGGCGCCTAATCGGCTGAAATAGCCCCCGGAAACACCCAAAAAGCTACGTTTCCGGGCCGGTGAATAACTTGGACCCGGAAACATAACGAGTTGCTGATTTGATAAGGACTTACAGTAAAAGCTACGGTTCCGTTTCCAGGGGCTTTATCACCCCTTCCACCCCTCCAACCCATCATCCGACCCCCCTTTGGCGGAGAGGATCTCCTTAATCCAATTTTTCTTCTTTCTTATCTTGAGCAGCTCGCTTGCGTAGTTTCGTTCCCGCGGCCGAAGGCCGCGGGTGATAAAATAAGACCTCGAAGAGGTCCAAATTTTTACCCCGTTTTATCTCTCCCTTTTCATCTGGCCCGGCCAGTATCCAAGAGCAATGGATCCTTCGATACGTCCTCGATTCTTCTCCTTGCACCATCCGATCCCCGACCCTCGGTAACAGATCAGATGGTCTGAACCGTTGTCCTGAACCGGTTGGTTCTGACATCCCTTACCGGGTACCCTCGGAACTCCCATCCGGGAGAACCAGGCACCCGGTCCTCTCTCCATAATGGACCACCATCCCGGTATGGCCGGTCCAATTATCTCCCTCTGATGAGCCCCTGCTCCAGGCGGAGAATCCACTGGAGTTGCGACTCATCTCTCCCTCAACCGGCCGATTCTCATATCGACCGGACATGATTCTTTAAAATATCGGGAGTCCCTGGGGACGATTCCAATCGCCCCACCAAGGACCCCGACTCCTATCAGGCCGACCGCCAAGGGCCCCGGCCTGATTATCGATAAACCCGGCACGGGTTTACTCAGTCAAATTGATTCCCAGACCCACCTCCAATCGGTGGTCTGGCCAGAATCATTTTGACCCGTTACTTAGCAATGAGTCTTACCCAGCCCTCAGGCCTGGCTGGACTGATTGAGCAGCCCTCCAGGCCAGGGTTCCAGGCACTGGTACCCCTTGGCCCACTCTTGCCAGCGGCACCACTGGCTTCCCACCGGTTCGATCCGAACCGCATCATGGGATCAACCGCTTGATCCCAGTCCCTCGCCTGACCGGACCCCCTCCGGCACCTGTTTCCCTTTGCGCTATTGTCCCGGGGCAATGGTGCGGAAAACTGTTCAGGCCGGAAAGCCTAAAAGGTTAGCTGAGCCAGTGAAGCGCCTTTTACGCTTTCCTCCCGGCCCCGTTTAATAGACCCAAAGACTTAAATGGTTAGCCGAGCAAACGAGGCGCCTTTTATGCCTTTGGGTCACGCCCGACCGCCCCCTCCCCCAACTGTCGGGCGCACTCGCTATCCCCATCCGCACCCTAGCGGTGGCGGGCGGGCCCGCCCCTCCCTACACCAGCCCCGGGGGCCAGCATTTTTTTCAGCCGGCCCGGCTGGACCTGTCCGGATCTACTCCAGAGCCTTGAGCTCCTCATCCAACAGAACCGAGGCCTCTTTCTTGGTAATGAGCTTGGGAAACTCGATCCCCAACCGCTTCATAAACCGCTTCTGCTTCTCAGTCGCCGGCTCACTGACCTTCTGGCTCTTTTCTTCCCGGACCTGACTGGACCGGTGATCTTTGCCGATTTCCTGTAAAATCGCGATCGCCACTTCATCGCTTTCGGTCCGTTCCCGGATCTGATCGAAGAGCTCGGTATAATTTTCCACGATATCCTTTTGATTCCTTTCCATGGTATTTGTTCACCTCCTTACATTGATTGGAATAGTAAGCACCAGGAAAGGGCCCGCCCCCCTCCTGGTGCCTGCTGGTTAAGGTTACCGGATCAGTTTTTCCCTAACCACATAACCGCAAGCTCCGCCATATAATCCGCCAGATTCTGGGCCTGCTCCGTACGCGAAATCGGCTCGGTCTGCGACACCTGGCAACGGTGTCCCGATCACCCGGACACAATCCCGGCCCGGTTCCAACACCACCCGGCCGTTGGCCTCGCTATACCACTCCAGATACGGCCAATTACCGTAATCTCTCGGCCAGTTTCCAGCGGTCATATCGCCGGCCTTTCCCACCTGGTGGGATCCAAAACCCGCCATACTACCGCGCCCGTTCCGGATTGACCTGCCGGCCCTTTCCCCAGAACCGCAGCTTGGCGCCCCGGATATCCCGGTGAAAATCACCAGTCAAATTCAACCGGACCGCCTTGGCCAAACCCGCAAAACGAATCCAACCAGTTACCCGGCCCGGAATCGTATTATCCAGCTCACCCGCAATTAAACAATCGTTTGGTCTCCATGCCATTTTACTCTGTTACCTCCTTTCACTCGTTCAAAATCAGACCCCACCCGGCCCGGCTGGGCCGAGGATGGGCCAGCAGGCTGGCCCTTTTCCTCGATCTCTGGACACCCGCACCAGTTTCCGCTCTGGCACACGCCAGACCCAGGGCTTCAACCGTTCCAGCTCAGCCCGCGAGATCGTGCCAAAACTCGGCGTTTTCCGGCTGACCGGACAACCGCACATAGCCCCCACATAATCTGGTCATTGGGATACACCCGCCCGTCAATCAGACTGTCCTGACGGAATAACTCCCGCACCATGAACCAGTAAACATCCGTTAAAGCTCTCCCAGATCTCCTGGACCAGCTCCCCTTTGATCGTATATCTTGTTTTCATTCTGTCTTGAACCTCCTTTTTTCCGTATACTATATCTAAGGCAGACATATTTATATACTTTTCGGTGCTGCAGAATATATATTGTATCACAGACATACTTATATAGTCAGATAACTTCAGTAAATGATGCCAACCATATCCATTTACCTGAATAACTGAACTCTATGAGAAAGTGCTACCCCTGCCCAGTAAAACCATCCAGATGGCGTTACTGTATTATTTCAAGACAGAAAATATCCGACACTATCACCGCCCGGCCCGCTCTCTCTACCTGCCGCCCTGGTTTATCTCATCTAACCCTACCCGATTATGATGCCCCTGCCCCCTTGTCCAATGAAAACCACTCCCCCAGCTTACCCCCCTCTCGTGAGATTACTTCTGAAAGCGGTGACAAATCAAGTTAGCAGGGCTTCTTGATTTTCCAGAAGACTGCTCTAAAATTTTAGGCGAATAAAATAGAACAGAGTTTTTTCGCTATCTTACTAACACATCTGAATATCACAATTGCAACTCTTTTCATGGGTGAATTCATATATAATGCCAGTTATCATCCCGCTTTATAAGTATAGTCTTGTGATCTATAATTTTTACTATTGCTTGTATCAACTTCCACATCTGTCAATTTCTTTTGGGCAATTATATTCCAAGTCGTAGATCCCCGTAGCATCTCTTGGCCTGGCAATATGATTCATGCTGATACCCCAACGAAGACTTTTTATACCTTGCTTGAAAATTCCAGCCACTAATTCACGGTCAGTATAATGCGGCCAAAAGTAGAATTGGATTTCCAATCCATTCCTTTCCCTCCCAACATTTTGCCGTACAACTTGGATAATATTGTTAATAGAATTATCATGATTGGGATTGTGTTTGCCATCCAGATGGAATTCGATCATTTTGATATCTGGATAGCCGAACGGCCTGTTAAGGGCAGATTGAATAATTCTGGCCGCAAAAACCGTTTCATCGTCGCTGCCACCTCTTATCTGCGGCGATTTTATGGCAATGTAATCCGCATGAACACAGATCGGCCTCAAAAGGTTCACCTGGTCATCAAGGTTCATATTCACTTGACTCTGGATTTGAATACCATTCCAGAATCCACTCTGGTCATCCGCCGGATCGTAAATGGACCAGGATGGCATTGAGTGAAGGTTATCTTGTGAATGTGAATCGCTGATCAGGACCTTTCCCAATGCTAACTGAGCGTGCGACAGTTTACATTCGTCCAACCAGTCTGGTTCAGACTGGGGCCATTCGCCTACAACTGGCCTAACCACTGACAGACGTTGCCGCATTACTGAAATACAGCGTTGGGCCAAATCTTTAGCCTTATGATCCCTGATGGCCCGAATAGTTTCAGCAGCCACCTGCAGGGAGCTGCCGCCATATAAATCGGAGATTATAATCGGCTCCGCAGCATTTCGTGGCGCGATTTCTCTGCCAAACTCACGAAGGCCTTCGCGCCATCTTTCATGGTCTGGATTGCATTCCTCATCGAATATCTGCGGCGTAAACGCTATTTCAGTATACATCAGGCAAACCTCTCATGAAAATCCTGATCAAAAAAGTCATCCGGCCACGGCTGGACAAAATCGCCATTTTTATCAACATCAATAATCCTGACTCCCGTTTGTCCGTCTTTAGATCGAAGATACAAAACCGCCACATCCTCAGGTGTCAGACTTAACAAGGCGTCTGGAACCATTTCCTTGGAGGTTTCCCGAATTCGGCGGAGAAGCCTTAGGATCATATGTTCGCTGTGCGTCTCAATAAACAGCAACTTCTTGTATTGCCTGATACCCGCGATCAACAAATCGCCCAAAGCGGCTTGCTGGGTTGGGTGCAAATGCAACTCTGGCTGTTCAACCTGAACCAGGGAGGCGCCATCGGCCACAATGGCTCCAATCACCGGAATTACCTGCGATATCCCAATACCCACTGCATTGGGGCAAACATAGGTATCCCTGGCTACATCGTAAAGTTGAATCTTTTGCTTGGCTGGAATTCGGTCCAAATCCACCACCAGCGAATTGTCAGATTTTGAATCATCGTCTTCATCCCATTCTGTGCGCATCATCCAGTCCTGGGTTTTCTGGTCAATTTCCCTGACTGAAGTGACGGTCAACTCATAACCAGTATTAAGGCGATCCTCTCGGCTCAACCACTCGCTCACCTCAGCCGAAAACGACTCATTTCCGGCCGTACCCAGCCAATCCCATGCCGCCATGCCATCGGCCCAGCGCGACTCATCAACAATCCTCGGCTTATGGTAATTGGCTGGCGGAACCGCCCGTAAGGGCCCAACATATCGTATTCCCTTTAAGAAATCCCGGGCATATTCCGCCGGCGCAACCAGATATTGAGTCAGCAACCGCATCAACACCTTCCCGGCTACATAGGCATCCTGTTCCTCATATTCCTCCTGGTCCTTTTTCGTCATGCGAGGAATGACCGTTTCCAGATTCATACATGGAGGGATCCGGCACTAAATCAGGAAACTCAAGAATTTCATTCAATCGCGGTAATGCGCCATAAATCGCATTGGTTTTAAACTGCAATGGAGCATTGGATAATTTTGACGAAGGTGCTTGCGATCCACAACGGGCATAAGCGCTGGTGGCGATATTCACAGAGATTCCGCCTCCCGGATTATCAAATGGTACACTATCTACCCTGAACACTTCATGATCTTCGTCGATGCTTTCAATATATGCATAAATACTTCCTGGCTTGTAGTGTAATGTTGCCAACCGTTTTCCATTTACACCGATTGAATATCTTGTCACATTAGGTTGTTTAACAAAATAGCTATAGCCGATCTCCAATTCTACCCAAAACGATTGTACCCGATTAAACTGATAATCAGTATCGCCCAACGCGGCGCTGTCTTCCTCAAAACGAATTTCAAACGCATTGACATACTTATCGTCGGCCAAATAGTCCTTAAGGGATTCACCATCTAACTCAAATTCCAGCCGAATGGCAATAGCTCGACCGATATCTTTTTTATGAACCAGTTCGGCAAACCCACCCAAATCAATACCGCTGCCTCCCCGGGCGGTTCTGCCGGCATCCACATTCTGCCGTTCGAGTATCTCGCCCACATAATGCAACGCCTGCATTATGGTACTCTTGCCGGCACTATTGGCGCCAAACAGCAGCGTTATCGGCTTGATCGGCACCGATATCCGGTCGCCAATCCCTTTGAAGTTTTCGATCTCGATTTTTGTTAACATAGCTCACCTGACAGAAAATACAATTGCATTATATATTGACCTGGCTTATGCTCCTACCATCCGAACCAACCATTAAAAACAGGAATTTAATCTCTTTGTATTTTTCATAAGCACGAATCTCATCGATATGCTCACTCTTGAATGTTTTGCTGTCCCAGAAGTTACAAATAAATATAACCTGATTTGTTATACCGGAGCATTTAATCAAATGCAATTTGACCTGTTTCATGATAGTATCAAATCCATATTTGCCCTTTTTACCACCTTTTGAAAGGGCCAGCAAGGTCGGACAGCATTTATCACCCGCCTGTCCGGGAATGATATTAATGGCTTCTCCTACCCGCCCGGTCAAACTTGAATGCCCCCCCCGGTAATCCGGATCTGTCAATATTGTAAATAACTCATCATAACCCTCTTCATAAAGAAAAACATCTATGCCATGCAGCAATTCATAAGCCCCAGGCATCAATGAATCCCAGTTTAATCGATCTTTCATAAAGGTTCTCCCATTCTTTTTCAAATAATTGATCAGTACATTGTCATTCGATTCATCGTTATACTGCCAAGGATAAAGACAATAGGTACGACAGTAATTTCCGACAAAATAGGTTAAATCCGTTTGTTGCTTATCGTTCCATTCCCTTGGTATCCAATCGCCAAGAGTTCCGTCGTCAGAAGTAACATCTGCCTTCCAAGTCTCTCCCTTTAATCCATTTAAACCAGTTAGGACTTCCCGGCGGATATGCCGATAAATAAGAACATCGAATACCTCATCTGGATTATTACCGGTCGCCCGGCCAACAGGCTCCTGATAGCTTTCGATAATCCTGTCGATTACTGGCGCCTGACATATCTCCCGAATAAACTCTTCGCATCGTTTCAGAGTCATGCCGATCTGTCCACCCGGCCAAACTTCGCAGTTTTGGCCATATAGTCGGCACAAGCGATCAAGATATCCTTTTAGCAGATAATAATCTTCCAGAAGATGCTTTACTAATACCCAAAAGCGGACCGGGCTGTCTGGCCCTAGCAATTCATCGGCATCGATAATTGCGTCAGGAGGATAAGTATCATCCAGCGATTTCAATATCCCCAAGACTATTTTAAGACTTTCGAGTCTTCTTTTGATATTTTCTGATAACTTTTTCACCTTTGATAATCTCCAGATTCCTTATGATTTTTCCATCTTCAGAATTATATAACCAGTCTATAAAATGCATTCGTCTTTCGCCCACAGGCATCGCAAGAATATCGTGGCAGAATCGCGCCACCCGGTGGTGATGATAACAGGTAATGATTCTCCGCCCCATTATGTCGCAAATGGTCAACACCAACTGATCGTCATAATGGTAAATACATATTTCCCGATAGGATTGTCTTTTGCCATCATACTGTTCCGCCTTATAGATCAAAAAGGCAGTATCCAATACCTTTTCGCTGCGGGCTCGATACTCATCCCTGGTAAACGGATTATGCGAACAACTACTCTGGACCAGCCAGCAATCTCTGTTAACATCACTTCTCTTGGCATAATGCTGACCTAGATTATCTTCATGCCATTGTGGTCTGCTCATAACCGGGCTACTCCTGAATTTAGTTTACTTCACATCCCCTTCCAGCCGTAACAGCTCCATCGCCTCGATCTGCGGCAGGGTGCCGCCGATAATCCCTTGGAAATCGCCGTACATGCCGGCGATACCGGTGATGGCCTGGTCGAGCATTTTTTCGCGGCTGGCCCAGTGTTTGGTCAGGGCGCGTTTTTCCTGGTCGAGCTGGGTCTTCATGCCGACAATCGGCTCGATAAACCCGGCCACCCGGTTCTTAAACTCGGTCCCGGCCAGGTAGCTGTACACCTGTTCCATTTTGGTCTGCTGGCCTTCCAGAGCCTGGCGGGCCTTGGCGGTTTCGAGCAGCCCGTTGCGCAGCGCGGCCGCCAGGTAAACGGCCATGGACCAGCTGCACACCCAGATTCCTTCCTGCTGCTGATAATATTCCACCCCGTCGGGCAGAACCTCGCTGACCAGAATAGCCAGTTCGGCCTTGGCGTTGCGCTGGTCTTCGCGCAGTTTGGCCGGCCACTGGCCGGACCAGTTTTTCGTCCGTTTGGACTCCCACAAGATCGTACCGCAATCCAGCCCGGCCCCGGTCCGCACCCGCTGGACCACATCGCCACCCCGGACGCCCTTGGGCACCTCTTCGATCGAATCAGCCGGAAAGCTCTCCGTCAGCAGCTGCTGCAAGGCCAGTTCCATCACCTCGCCCTGCATCTGCTGAGAGCCCTGATCGGCCTTGCGGCGGGCATCGTCCAGCTGGGCCTTCAAATCGGACATCCGCTTGTTATGCTCCGCCTCTTTCAGATCAAAGCCCTCCTGCGCCCTTTTGAGGGTATCCTCAACCAGTTTGTCCCGCATTGCGCTGATCTGCCGCTGCGACTCCAACTCCAGAGCCTCTTCTTTCTCCTTCAACCGCATTTCCCGCTGCAGAAACACCTTCTCGGCCTCGCGCGCTGCCTTAAGCTGGTCATCCTGTTTGGCGATCAACTCCCGCTGAGCGGCCATTTCGCCAGCCAACTGGTCCTCCGCCATTAACCGGACCTCTTGGGCGATCTTCTCCCGTTCCGCCTGGGCCGCCCGCCGCCCCGCCTCTTCCATCTCCCCCTGCTGCTTTTTCAAATCCTCCTTCTCACTGGCCAAGCTCCGTTCCCGCCTCCGCAGCTCCAACTCCTTGTCCTCGGCCGCCGTCAGCTTCAGCCGCATCTCCTTCACCTGCTCATCCCGGTCCCGCAGTTCCACCGCCATCTCATCGATAGCCTGCTGTTTAGCCCGGGCCATCAGCTTTTTCGCCTGCTCCTCCAGCCGCGCCTCCACCTGCTCGCTCACCACCTTTTCTGTATCCGCCAGCCTGGCCTCCCGCTGCGCCAGTTCCGCCCGTTCCTGCTCCAGCTTCTTCCGCAGCGGCACCATCTCCTCCGCCATCTCAGCCCGCATCTTCTCCGCCAACTGCGCCGACATCACCTCGGTAATCTCAATCTGATACGAACAATTCGGACATTTTATGGTCGATTCCATCATCACCTCTCATTCTTTTTCGAGTTTTTTGAGCCACAACTACCTATTTGTCTCTATGCTTAACATAACCAGTTTTTATGCCCCTTTGATCAAGGGTATGGCATCTGACTATCCAATTGCTGAATCAATTCCAGATAATCCCGACAGGCAGCATCCCAGTCTCCGAAGGTTCCAATTTCCTTATCCTGATAGGAATGAATCGCATTTCGCCTTTTACGCACATTATGAGCATAATCCACCCATTTTTTACTTCCAGCGTCATCCCAAATCTCCTTTTCATAGAAATCAATCATTTTCATAAAAAACAGGCCATCAGGCTCTATAACGTTCCTGTTTCTATCAAAAGGCAGTATTCTTGAGTTCATATAATCCCCCCGATAAACACACAGAAACAACTTCATATTCCCTTCCACTAATGCTCCCAGATTGGCCCAAGCCAATATCAAAGCCCCTTCCTGCATCTCTTCCTCAGACTGATCCACCCATCGCCTCAGATTATGGGCAAGAGATACCTGGCGGTCCAACCGGCATATTTCCAATAACTCGGCGGTTTCCCTGGGCGCCCAGCCATGTGCATGCGACCAAAACGAGGCCTGCCGTACCAAAACCTGAACGATACTATCAATTATATTTTTCATTTGCCTAATATTAATTATACCGTATGACTATTTCAGTATCTTTACCAACTCTAATATAGGTTTTAATGCCGCTTCAATAGACTTAGAATCGATATTTGTAAATTGAACTCCATTATCATCACCTAATTGTTTACCAAAATATTCAGGCGCTAATTTTTCAAGTATTACCTTTGACTTATCCGGATCGCCCAGTTTTTCAAGGAATGGACTGATTGTTGCCAATTCTAATTCAAGCTTTCTATTTTGTTGTTCTTTTTTTCTGTGTTTACTCGATTCCATAGCACAGTAGATACCTGGAGCTGCAAATATTGCTGCTGTCAATACTCGAAACAACGCCATGCTCCAATCGCAGAAGTCCGCCTTAAAAGAACCAAACAGAACAACAATTACCGCAACCAGCATCGCCCCGAAGCACCCGACAGCAATCCATCGAAAAGTGTTTGCAGCCTTCATTTCTTGATCGGCAATTCGCTGATAGTTTCCCGTTACGCCGATATTGCCGATGATACCGATAATTTCCTTTGCGTGGTCACAGTGGGCCTGGAGCTTATCGATTTGTTCCTGACCTGCTTTGGTTTGCTGGTCATGTTGTGCTTCAAACTTTGAGGCATGCTCGGCTTGATTGTCCTCGAAAATGGTTTCTCTTTCAGACACGAAAGCGGAGAACTCTTTGTTTCTGGTCTCCTGGGCAGTTGAAAAAGTTTCCTGCTGCTGAGTAGTCAATGCATCAATTCGAGTCTTTTGTTTCTCCAGCTCAGCTTCGCGTGTTTCGAGCTTTTGAGCGAAATCCTCCAGCCGTGATTGGAAATCTTCAAGTTCTCCATCCTGCTGCTGTTTAGCTTTGCGGATTTGCCGAAGCATAGCGGCGGTATTGTCTCGAAGGGATGTTAGCAGATCGTCGTAAGATTTTGGAATTGGACGCAGCTTCGAGCTAAGTTGAGATACTTGGATAAGCAATGAATCACATGGAGCCGTTAGAATGTTCCAATTTAGATTTGAGACAAACTGATTCCAATGATTTCGTACCTGAGTAGAGGCGTTATTTAGTTGGTCAAGCGTTGCAGGAGCAACCAAATCTGCATCGCAACGATTGAGCATGGTTTTGGCAAACTTTACAACATGCTCACAACGATTAATCGCGATAACCTGCTCCTCGTTGAGGTCTTTCAATTCATGCAACTTGATTGCCTCAACGCATTGTTCAAGGGTTGTATGAATTGCATGGCTCTTAAAGCGATCTTCAAAATAACTCATTATAACCCACCCTTAAATGCACATTGTACTAAACAACTAAAAACATCATTTGCTATGTTTAAAGAATTATATTGTTTATTCATATGTTGGTGTATTGCCTGAACTTTCCGCGAAAATTCATTTTGCATTTTAATCTCAGGAATGGATACCAATATGTCTAATGCCTTTGCTTTACTAAAAAAACTAATTGTTACCGTTCCCGACAAATTTTTATAGAATTCAGGAGATCTAAGAAGTAAACAATATGCAAGATATTCTGAAGTCACTTGTTCTGGCTTTGGAATAAGACCGTAAAATTGCTGATTAGTATAGAGCTCTTTTGTTGCAATTTTAACAATGCCCATGCTGCCTGCACAACTTAATATAACAGCACCTTTCGGCATTAGACGATTCCCAACTTCTTCTGCCTCTTGTCGTTTCAAATTATAATTTGAAGACGATATGTAAATACTATCATTGTTCGCATCAGGCAATGTAATCCATGGTATTGTTCCTGTAAATGATTTCGGTTTATCTCTCGTTGGAACAATGATATTTGCTATTGAAGCTATTTTGCCTTTTTTCCATTTCTTGCTATTTATTGGGCTCCCAAACATATCATAAAAAATAGCGGGGATCAGGTTGTTCAGTTCATCGATGGCCTGGCGCCGTTTTTTCCGGATACCATCGGCCTGGTCCAGGATCGCCGCAATCCGCCGCTGCTCGGCTAAGCTCTTTTTTGGATTATCTGCATAAGGGATCGGGATAGTCTGCTGCCAAAATTCGGTCATCTGTACTCTTGGCATTTTTGCACCAGACACAGCATTACTTGCCCAAGCTACAAAATTGGGGCTACGGAGATAATAGGCCAGATATTCGCGATGTAAACGATAAGGATCCGGGCAAAGAGGCACCAATTCTGTAGTAGCTAGTCCCGGTTCTGTTGGACAAACAACCTTATTCAAATTAGGGCGTAATTTTGAATATAATACATTCCGTTCTGAGAAAGCATAAGTTGAACCTCCTGCTATACCAGCGGGAACTCGTTTTTTTTCTATGATTCGCCCGGTGTTCTGCTCTATATCTTCTAGACCAAGCAACCAAATTGATTGATCCGGTCCAAAAGATTGTCCGCTTCCTCTTGATGGCGCTAATTCTTTTATAACAATTTGAGTCATCATATTCTCGACTCCCGTTCAATAATACTGGCGGGATGTGTCGCAAGTCTCTGTCGCGAGTTGTCGCGAGTCATGTCGCAAGTATGTCGCAAGTTCATTAATTCCGGCCTTTTAATGTGTAAGTCAGGTTGTTGGTTGCCCCGCTTGTCAACACTAAACCACTGTCAATAAGCGTTTTAAGATCTCTCTGCAATGTCCGCCGATTGGCCTCGGGGCAGAGTTCCTGATAGATGGCAATGGTCAATGAGCCTTGTATAATTAAATACTCAAGCGCCCGTTTTTGCCTGGAGTTCAGCTTATTTTCGTTCGCGATGATGTCTATTTCGATCGCGGTTTTTCCGATATGTTTGGTTTCTTCCAGTTGGGTGGCCAGGCCGGTGAGGAAATAGTCCAGCCAGATAGTCAGGTCCATGTCCCGTTCGCGCACCTGCTGTAACGCCTGATAAAATTCCCCGCGGTTGCGGTCATAATATTCGCTGATGGTGAACAGCCTTTTGAAGTCGTATCCGCTGCGATAGAGACACAGCGTTGAAAGCAGCCGCGAAGTTCGGCCGTTGCCATCGACAAACGGGTGGATATGAACCAGTTGAAACTGCGCGATCCCCGAAACCAAAACCGGGTGGATTTCGCTGTCGGCGGCCAGCCATTCGACCAGTTGCCGCATCATTCCTGGAACATCGCCCGGGGCCGGGGGCGTGTAAACCACCTGGTCGGTCTGGCTGTTGACGACATAATTCTGAATGGTGCGATAGCGGCCCGGCTGACCCTGGCCTCCGCGTACCCCCTCGACCAGCCGCTGGTGAATTTCCCGGATCAGGGCCTCGGTAATGGGAGCGCCCCCGGTGAGATACTCCGCCACCAGATTGAACGCGTTGCGATAGTTCAGTAGTTCCCGCCGGTCGTCAGCATTGACATTGTCGATCGTTTCGCCATCCCAGAGTTTCTGCGCCTGCTCCAGTGTCAACTGTGTGCCTTCGATGTGCGTGGTATGATGCGCTTCAAGTAACAGCGCCCGCCGGCTCATCCGGGCAATCCAATCCTCCGAAAGCGTGGCCGCCTCCAGAAAACCCCGCGCCCGCTCGATCCGGGTCAGGGCGTCGGTCATGGCGTTGGTTATGGTAAATTGGGGATTGAATTGATTCATTAAATCATCGCCTCCAACTCCTTGAGGTCGGCAACAATATCCTCTTCCAACTTCTTCAACCGCTTTAAAATAACCTTCGGAGGATCGTATTGCACTTCTTCATAGACATGCTCTTTATACCGGCCGATGGACAGGTCATATCCTTGCTGAACAATCTCCTCCCGAGTCACAAAAAAAGCGTTCTGGGTCCGGTCCGAAAAATGCTTCAGTGCCTTTTTCTCGCCATGATTCCACTTTTTCCACTGGCTGACCACATCCGGCAGATCATTGTCAGCGATCGGGGTTCGTTTATCATCTAGACTGAAACCATCCGCCTGCACATCGAAGAAAAACACTCGCTCGGTCTGGCCTTCGGCAGTGTCATCCCCCTTGGCAAAGACCAAAACAGCCGTGGAAACCCCGGCGTAAGGCTTGAATACCCCGGAAGGCAGCGAAATCACCGCCTCCAACTGGTTGTTCTCCACCAGCATCTTGCGCAGATCACGGTGGGCGTTGGAAGAGCCAAACAATACCCCATCCGGCACAATCACCGCGCACCGGCCGCCCAGCTTGAGCATCCGCACCATCAGCGCCAGGAACAGCAGTTCGGTCTTCTTGGTCTTGACCTTGCCACTCAGGGAAGGCGCCACATCCTCGGCGTCCAGCGACCCCTTGAAGGGCGGATTGGCCAGGATCAGGTCGAACTTATTGACCGCCAGCTTGGGAAACAGCTCGGTCATCTTTCCCGAGAGAGTGTCGCAATAGTGGATATTGGGGTTCTCCAGCCCGTGCAGGATCAGGTTCATCGAGGCGATCCGCAGCATGGTGACATCGAAATCGAAGCCGTAGAACATCCCGCTCTGGATATGAGCCCGCTCCTCGGCGGATAGCATATCGGCTGAGTAGATCGGCTCGCCGGAAGGATCATCCGGATTTTCGATCTGGCCTTCCTGGGAAGTATATTTCTTACGCAGATATTCATAGGCCCGCACCAGAAAACCGCCCGTACCGCAGGCCGGGTCGGCGATGGTATCAGTCGACTTGGGATCGAGCAACTCGACCATCATGTCGATGATATGACGGGGTGTGCGGAACTGCCCGTTGATCCCGGCGGTGGTTAGCTTGCTGAGCAGGAATTCGTACAGGTCACCTTTGGCGTCCGAATGCACCAGCGGCAGCTCATCCACCATTTTCATCGCCTTGTAGAGCAGCGATGGCTTCTGGACCATCAGTTGGGCGTCGGCCATGTACTCGCTGAAGGTGGTCTCCTCACCGCCGATCTCTTTGAAATGGGGAAAGACTTCATCCCGCACCGTGCGCAAAAGCTTGTCGGTTTCGGATATCTGCATCAGGTTCTTCCAACGCCGTGGATCATCCGGCCCGTCAAAGACCCGCTTGACACCCTTGCCGCCGATCCGCCGGGCCTTACGCTCATTGATACTCTCGAGCTGGTCCAGGTTGCGGGCAAACATCAGAAAGGATATCTGCTCGATCACGGTGAGCGGATTGGTAATCCCTCCGGTCCAGAATTCTTCCCAGAGTTTGTCAATCTTGTTTTTTAAGGCACCGGTTATCATTGATTATAGCTCCGTAGTTTCATTTTCGTTGAATTCTTCCACCAGTTGGATCAGCTCATCGGCCAGAGTGCCATCGAACACCCCGTCTATCCCCCCGGGATTAAGCGCGGTAAAGGGATCCTCGTAGAGATCGCTTACCTCAATTTTGCCATGCCGGGCGATAAAGTTTTTGAGCAGGTCAAGAAAACGCATCTGGGTGGAGTTAAGAGTATGGGTTTGAATAAATTCGCTGAATCGCTGGCCAACCTGACCGGCGTCCAGTCCGACAATCCCGCGAATCGCCGCCTCAATCGAGCCGGCCTGCGGGAAATAGTCGGTGAGCTCCTCCAGCTTAAGGTCCGGCTCCTGGGCCACCACCAGCGCGGCCAGTTCCTTAAGTTCGGCTTCGGTAATGGTCTCGCCCTGCCGGATTTTCTGTAACGCCGGCGAGCTTTCCATCAGACCCTCCAAAACCGCCTGAACCCGATGACGGTATTCAATCAATTGCAGCCCCTTGATCTTGGGCTTGTAATCCTTGATCTCGATCAAATCCTCTTCTTCTGCGATATCGATCACCTTGGGCTGGAATCCCTGACCCGGTCCGGAACCACTGTCCCGGTATTTCATGACGCCGCGGAGCTCAACACGGACAGCTTCAAAATCCTCAACCGTCGGCTGAGTCCAGAACTCACCGGAATTAACCTGATTAATCGTGGCAATTTTGGCCCGCACCGCGTTCAGATTGATGGGCAGTTCATGCACCTGATTCAGCAATTCATCCTTCAGGTCATTGAACCGGCTCCCTCCGACCAGCAGTTCCCGCTGCAACTGACAGCACAACCGGTCAAACTTATAGGCCTCCTGGTGACCGGTAATATTCCGCCATTTCATCAGCGGGGCGATCTCGTTCTGCAATACCACCCGGGTGGCCGGGGCAAATTGCCGGATCACACCATCTTGTTGCAGCAGCTTGATATCCCGCCATTTGCTGCGGATATCGATGGATGGATTGTCATCCAGACCCTTGATATCCTCTAGAATCAGCCGGGTGGCCAAGTCAAAAGCCTCCTGCTTTTGCAGATCCAGGGCGGTCTGGGCCAGTCTCAGGCGATCCTCAAACACCAACTGCTGAAGGCTCTTGGCGGTACTGGCATCGTCGGTAGCCTGGTACTTCTCATCGAAAAATTCAAACACACCCCAATGATCAAAAATCCGAAAGGCCGTTTTGTGTTGGCCGGGTCCAAACAGGTTTTCACATAACCGGGTTCCGCGCCCGATCATCTGCCAGAATTTGACATAGGAATAGATCGGCTTGGCGAACACCAGATTCACAATCTCCGGTACATCGATGCCAGTGTCGAGCATATCCACGGATATGGCAATGGTCAGGTCATGGTTGCGGCCAATCCCTTTGAAATCGTCAATCAGTTCACTGGCGCGGGGATCGTAATTGTCGATTACCCGGCAGAAATTACCTCCATATTGGGGATACATCTCATCAAACAGCTTTTGCAACAGAATCGCGTGATTGTGGCTGCGGGCAAAGATAATGGTCTTGCCGATCTGGCTGCCATCCTTGATCCGGATCCCATTGTCCATCAGATTCTTCAGGATCAGCTTGTTGGTGTCCCGGTTGAAGATATGTTTGTCAACCAGGCTCTGCTCATATTCGATATCCTGCGGGACGGCCTCCTGGGCTTCAAGCTGCTCACGCTGTTCCTTGCTCATCTGGGAATATTTGATTCCCTTGCGTAAAAACGGTGTGGTAAAGGTCTTGACCTCAAAACGACACAAGTATTTTTCGTTAACGGCTGTGTCATAGTCGTAATGGGCGGTGGGATTGTCCGCCGGGCACTCAAACAAATCGTAGGTATTTTTCAGGATCTGACTGACCGGCGTGGCCGTTAAACCTACCTGCAGGGCATCATACCAGTAAAACAGATCCCGGTAGCGGTTGTAAATACTGCGATGGGATTCATCCGCGATAATCAGGTCAAAAAAGCCCGGATCGAAGTTGGTGTAACACTTCATCATCGCCGGGTAGGTGGCCAGATAAACCTTGTGATGGGTTTGCAGACTGGTGGAGGCGTTGATGTAAACCACCGGCTCATTGGGCAAAAATCGGGTAAAAGTATCTTTGGCCTGTTTTCTCAGCTCCCGCCGGTCGCACAGGAATAATATTCGTTTAACCCAGCCGGCCCGGATCAACGCCTCACTGAGGGCAATCGCCACCCGGGTTTTACCGGTTCCGGTTGCCTGGACAATAAGCGCCTTACGCCGGCGGTTCTGAAAGGTCTCCAATATACGCCGGACTGCTTCAGTCTGATAGGTCCGGTCAATAATGTTTGAGTCCAGATCGACAGTTTGCAGATCCTGAGCCGCCAATCGTTGCCGCAATACAAACCGGATACTATCCTTGGAATAAAATCCCCAAATCTGACGGGGAACATATCCCTGCTTGTCATCCCAAAGCCATAGATCGAATCCATTGGTATAAAATATTAATGGACGGTGTTCGGTTTCCTGTTCCAAACCATCGGCATAAGATTTTGCCTGCTGGCGCCCTTCGTTGACATCTTTGGCGGTTTTCTTGGCTTCAATCACCGCCAGGGGGGTATGGCCATCCTCTTCATAGAGAACATAATCGGCATACCCAATGCCCGTTTGGGTGGATTGGTGCGGGATCTCCACCTCCTGCCCCACCTCGGTGGTATTCTGACCATTCTGGCCCACCTGCCACCCGGCTTCGGCCAACATGACATCAATCAGGTACTTTCGGGTTTCAGCCTCTGAAAAATCCAGCACGCTGCATGAATATTGGGCGGCCTGAATCTGTGCCCGCATCTCCTGCTCAGATAATTGAGCGGCCTGGGCCTGCTCGCGGGCCAGGGTCAGTTCATCCAGAAGCTGTTGCATCTGGATTTCCTGGGCTTCCAGCTTTTGCAGCAGACTCTTTTTCTGGCGCTTGAGTTCGGCCTTGGCGGTCAGGCCAAAATCTTCAGGGGTGGGTTCACGGTAAACCGGCAGAGCCGATTTATCCTGCTGGGTGAAGGTCAGAAATACCCATTGGGCCAGGTGAAATCCATCCTTGATAGCCTGTAATGCCTTTTCTGTGGTTCCCTCGTTGCGATGGACGGCCCGATTGCCATTAACCCGAATAGCGTGCATAATCGTCTGCACGGTGGTAGGAATAACCCGCTTAAATTCATCGGCATTCAATAACTCATGCAGACTGGGATTATACGGCCGGGAAAAGCCGAAGCGGTCATAAACCAACTCAACGATCTGCTCCAGATAGGTTCGCATCTTGATCAAGGAGCTGACCGGATCTTGATGGCTGTAATATTCCGCGAAACCAGCCAAAGAGGCCAGTTGTTGCCAGTCCGTGCGAAGAAATTCAAAGTTGATCGATTTCATGATCTCTTCGCCCCCCCGTCGCTCGGGTTGGCTGGCTTCTGATTGATTATGTTGCAGGGTTTTGTCCATGCCAGAAGATAAAGCAATCGCCATGCCACAAAATCAAAATCACGATTTTTTTGAAATCCAGTCATTGATTCCACCTCTTAGTATTGGATATTTAACCGTTTCAGTTTGGCATCCAGCGCCTGGTAATTATCCATTCCCAATAACTTGGCCGCCAGGGTTTTCTTGCCCCCCGCCTCTTTCATAGCTCTTTGCAAATAATGGACTTCCAATTCGGACATCACTTTTTTCAAGCTGAACGATTCTCCCAAAGGATGGTCCAACAACCCGGTATCGGATTCAGCTTCCGGCATCTCAGCCAAAGCCCCAATTAAATCCTCTTTTTGGATGGTATCTCTGTCAGACAAGATTACCGCTTGTAAAAGAACATTGTAAAGTTGCCGGACATTGCCCGGCCAGGGATGGTTTTTCACAAATATTTTTGTGGAAGGAGAAATATTTTTTTGTTTATACCCCGGGTCAAGGGCCTGAAACTCGGCATTAATCTGCTTAAGAAACTGTTCCGCCATCATCACAATATCAGCCTGACGATCCCTCAGCGGCGGCAATTTGATCGTTAATGCCGCCAGACGATAATACAGGTCATCCCGGAAAGCTCCCTGCTTGATCGCCTCCAGCAGATTCTTGTTGGTGGCTGCAATGATCCGGACATCGCTGCGTACCGGCTTGACCGCCCCAACCGGGAAAAACTCCCGTATGGTGGCTGAATACCCAGCCGGCGGCTGTAAGGCGCGCAGTAATTTCGCCTGAAAAACCAGTTCGCTTTCACCGATCTCATCAAGAAAAAGGGTTCCGCCATCCAGAGACTTCAATAACCCAATATGATCCTTGTCTGCCCCGGTAAACGCTCCTTTTTTATGCCCAAATAGCTGCGATTCCAGCAATGCGGTGGGCAGCGCAGCACAATTGACCGCCTCAAAAAGCTTGTCACGGCGTGGACTGGCAAGGTGAATGGCTCGTGCAAACATCTCTTTTCCAGTCCCGCTCTCACCCGAAATCAATACCGAAACATTGCGAATAGCCGCCTTTTTGGCCCGTCCAACCGCCATTTTTATGACATAACTTTCACCGATTATGGACTCAAAGCCGGGGATTTCCTGCGGACTTTGTAAAGCAAGGTGCTGAAAAAGCGCATCACTCCCCTTCATCAGATCCGGAACTACATCCAGAGTCAGATCGAACGGGATTTCTGTTTCCCAAACTTTCCCATCGAAGGTTTGATAGAATCGAGCCGGGAATTTTGTCTTACCCAGCAGAATCCAAATCGCGATCATGGCCGGCGTGCCGGGACTCAACAGCATTGACAGTTCAAGTGGAGACTTCGATTCCCGTTGTGTAATAGCCTGGAGTGCATCTAGGGAAATTTGGTAAATCGATTTGTAATCAGTTGGATTTTCCAAAGTCACCGGAATAATCTCAACCTGCGGACCATAATGCTTGGCACATTGACTGTTAATGGTTGCAGGAAAATTACTTAGGAGATATACCTTCTTAAAAGCCATCTGCCCAATACAAGTCTGAACCGGCCCCATCCCACCAGTAGGCCAATCCCCCTTATGCTTAGTAATCTGGGCAATTTCGGCTTGCATTTTCTGAGGCAATGATGACGCCATGCCCTTTAAATCAGCATATCCCAACCACGAAACTAAAATTGATTTCACGCCGGACTTTTTCATATCTCTTTATTTCATAATACATTACAAATAGCAATACTCGGATACTCAATCCTGCACACAACTAATATCAGCTCAATTTCGGATCACTGATTTCCGCCATTTTATGCATTAATTCTTTCCCATGCAAATACAAAGACATTTTTGCAATACCGATTCAAATCGGTCTTGAAATAATCACATCTTGTTTGGCGGTAGCGTCAAGAATCTTTCGCACATTTTTTATTAGTCTTTCATCTGGTAGAGTCTTTCAATGGAGGAGGGAGGGACAACTCCCTGCCCTGCCTCCCCGAGGGGAGGCAAAAATTTATCGGACGATCATGCCATGACCACCTCCTCTTTTTCAGCTTTTTTCTCCTTCTCCAACTCATACAAATGATCCATATTCAAATAACGCCTCGTACCCCATTGGGTGCCGGCAATATGTCTCAGGCGGGCCGTGGCCAGCATCAGGGCCGAGTGACCATCCGGGAAATTGCCCACCACGCGCGTACGACGACGAATCTCACGCATGATCCGCTCCAGTGGATTATTGGTTCGCAACTGCCGCCAGTGCTTGTCGGGATATTGATAGTAAGTGAGTGTTTCGAGATAGCTTTCCTGGACCAATTCAGCGGCCTTGCCCAGTTTCATCTCCCGCAATTTGACAATCACTTGCTCGGCCTTCTGGATCGCCGCCTGGCGGTCTTCCTGGGCATGGATGGCCTTGAGCATGGCCGCTACCTCTCGCACCTTCTTGCGCGGCACATGACTGAACACGTTGCGATACCAGTGGACCGTGCAGCGCTGCCAGTCGGCCTCCGGAAAAACCTCGGCCAGCGCGTCCACCAGACCCAGGCATTTGTCGGAAACAAACAGGCGAACGCCCTGCAGGCCGCGGCGCTTTAAATCGCGTAAGAAACCGCCCCAACCGGCTTTATCCTCTTTGGCGCCCTCGCAGGAACCCAGCACTTCGCGATAGCCCTCCTGATCGACGGCAATGGCCACCAGAATCGAAACATTCTTGACTTCGCCGCCCCAGCAACGTTTCAAAACGATGCCGTCCAGATAGACATAGGGATACGACCCTTCCAGTTTGCGGTTGCGCCATTGGTCGATCTGTTGATAGACTTTCTGATTCAGATTGCTGATGGTGCCCGCACTGACACGGGCGCCCCACAGGCTTTCGGCGATGTCTTCGATACGCCGGACCGAAACGCCGGCCAGATACATCTCGATCAGGGCCTCTTCTACCGAAGACTCCCGGCGTTTATAGCGCTCGATGATGGCGGTTTCAAAGGTCGTTTTTCGCAGCTTGGGCATCTTCAAATTCACTTCGCCGGTCGTCGTATGAAACTTACGCGGATAATAGCCCGCCCGGGTATCGGTGCGGGCCTGGGTATGTTCATAACGCTGGGCGTTGCAGAGCTGGTCCGCCTCGGCGTCCAGCAGGGCATTGAGCGTGTCTTCCACACTCTGGCGCACCATCTGGCCCAACTGATCCTTCATCTGGGATTGGTCGATTTTTAAAATTTGGTTCAAGTTCCTAACGTCACTGGTCGATTCTTCTGTTTGACTCATAGTCAGTCCTTTCATTTGGTTTTCGGTTACTATTTCAAAAACTTCATCGACCAGATGAAGGACTGTTTTTACGGTGTCCTATAATATGTGGTCGCGGTAGGGACTGGGATTACTCCCAGCCCCCCGCACAGATCCGTACGAGCGGAACTACCGCATACGGCTCCTACCTCGGGTCATAACGAGCAGCTTGTAAGCGTGCCTGGGGGTACGGATGCAGAATTTTAGGCTGCGGAAGCCATCTTGCTATCAGTTGGTACATTCGCCTCCAGGTCATGCGGCTTCGTTGACTGCGTCTTCTTAACGCTCTGAACCAAAGCCAGGCGACCCTACGGCGAAAGGTGCCAAGATAGCGAGATGTATTAGGAACGGCGTAGTATCGGTACCAGCCGCTGATAACAGAGTGAAGCCACTGGCCCATCTCCGGAATCGAGGTATAGCGCCGGTATTTTAGCTGTTCCTTGATTTCCTTTAGCTTGGCCTGCACCCGCTTTCTCATCGGCAACCGGAGCAACATAAACCGACCTTTACTTGACTTGGAACAGATGTGCGTAAAGCCAAGAAAGTCGAATGTCTCAGGCTTGCCTTTACCTTGAGTAGTCCTTCGTTCTGTCGCATAGCGGCCGAACTGAATGAGCCGGGTTTTGGCCGGATGAAGCTTCAACTTGAACTTGCCAAATCGATTCTGCAGGTCCGTATGAAATCTATTGGCATCCGATTGATATTGGAATCCGACAACGATATCGTCAGCATATCGAACGATAATCATATGCCCTTTGGCGTTACGCTTTCGCCATTGGTCAGCCCACAGATCAAATACATAATGAAGGTAGATATTCGCCAGCAATGGCGATATGCTCCCACCTTGCGGGGTGCCTTCCTTGATCTGCAGAAGTTTGTCTTCTTCCACGACTCCAGCATTCAACCATTTCTTGATATGCCGTACTACTCGCGGGTCTCCGATTCGGTGCTCGACGAATCTAATCAGCCAATCGTGATCGATGGCATCAAAGAAGCCGCTGATGTCAGCGTCGAGTACCCAGTTTATCTTACGCTTGAGTATGCCGACATAGAGAGCATCTAAGGCGTTGTGAGCACTGCGACCGGGACGAAAGCCATAGGAGAAGCCTTTGAAGTCAGCCTCATAAATAGCGTTCAATACCGTAGTCGTGCTACGCTGGACGATTTTATCCTCAATGGTAGTAATACCAATGGGACGCTGGCGTCCATCCGGTTTGGGGATGAATACCCGCCTTACCGGTTTTGCCCGATATGCCCCCTTTCTCAGTCGTTCTGCCAGGCTATTGAGATTGTTCTCTAACCCGGCCTCATACTCTTGCCATGTCTGGTCGTCCACACCCGGGGAAGCCTGCCGCTTAATGCGATAGAATTCTTCTCTCAGGTAGTCGACATGATAGACATGATGCCACAGGGAAGTAAACTTTAGCTGTTTATCCCGGGTGGCTGCCTGTCGTATTCGTTCTAATGCGTTTGGCAAGCTTTCCCGGCCCGGTGTCCGGCACTTGTGCAGTAGAGACGAATTGCCCTTGGTCAGGCCCCTTCCCTCTATCCTCTCCGCCAAGGCATGGCAACCAGCCTCTTTGTTCGAGAACTTCTTAGGTACTATGGGCCTGTCCGACTTCCCCTGTTCGTTCATCACAGCAGTACTCCAATTGGATTTTCTGTGCGGACCACAGGATAATGTGTCCTGAGGCCAAACAAGGGATCTCCCAGTTCCTGTGCAAGAAGTGTCCATGCGTGCCTGGGGTCTTCGACCGCGCGGAGTCCGGAATGTCTCTCGCGATAATAAGACATCCGGTGTTGCCTTCCGACATTTTCGACAGCGTCGGCACTCCGTTCTATAATGTACAAACTTACGCGGCTCAATACCCAGCCCGCATCTTCCCCTGTCAACGCTTCAAGCATACCGTTACCGGTATGCCCACATGACTCGGGGCCAATGTGGTTTGCTAAACCTTCATTGTACGGCTCTTGCATCCGCTACTCCTTGCCAGTTACCTGGCGCTACCGAAAAATATTTTACCTTATCTGTTTGGCAATACGAACATATTTACCTTCTCACTTACAAGCCGTACATACCGGCTGACCTTATGACTATGCAAGCCGAGCCGATAGGCCATTTCCGCTGGGAATTGCCATGTTCTCAAAGAGTTAGAATCTTGTTTGTCTCTACCATGCTGAACTTGTTGGCCTTATAAAGCACCTTTCGTAGGCATCTTTAAAGGGTCTATGAGACATTCTTCAACATGACCGTTTGGACCGCCCCTTGACAACTCAATGCCCTCGCATCTTCCCCTGTCAACGCAACAAGTATACCGTGTCCTTCCGGCAAGGGTGAAAAATCTGAAATTCCCGAAAAAATCCCGGATACGGCGGGATATCAGTCTGGCGTCAGTCTGGCGAGACTGGCTGGAGATTGTCCCGATAGTTCCAGGGCAGCCATTTTGCCAGCTCGGTGATGATGGCGGTTTTGTTCTTCTGCAATTCGGTCAGATAGTCGAATGGATTGACCTGGTTCAGTTCGCAGGTATGAATCAGGCTCATATAAAGATCGCCCACCCTGGCCCCGTTCTCTGTTTGGTAGAAGTAAGCGTTCTTGCGGTGCAGAATGGCCTTCTTCAACGCCCGTTCGCAAATATTATTGTCCAGCGGAGCGCCCGGCTCGCGTAAAAACAGCGTCAGTTTCTCCCAGTGCCTGATCATATAACGGATCGCGCCGCCCAGTGTGCTGTTGGGCTCCACCTGGTGCTGATCCAACTGCTCATTCATCCAGTTATAGAGTTTTTCCATCACCGGCCCGCTATGAGCCTGATGCCAGGCCAGCCGTTCCGAATCGGTCATGCCTTTGGTCTGGTCATCGTTATGATAGACCGTTTTCAAGGTCTCCAGTACGAACAGGCATTCTTCCGGGAAGTTATCAGCCACCTCCACAAAACCGCGCCGGCCATGCACCAGACAGTTGCTCACCATCACCTTCATGCCCTCGGGCATGTTCCGGCTCAGGGCATCGCACATCTGCACCGGTTGATCCAGACGCTCATCGCGATGGCGTAAGAGCTCCATCAGATTCTCCCCGGCATGCTTCTGGCCGGTAAAGAACAACGCGATCCGCCGGTTGTCTTCCAGAACCGAGACGATCCCGGAGGTAAAGATCCCTTTGCGGCCCGGTTCAGGCGGCTGATATTTCAGGATCTTCATCGTTGTGTCATCATTATGAAGCACCTGGCCCTGCGCCGCCTGATGAATCAACTCCCGGTAAACCGGATCAATGTCATCGGATGCCTCCTGGACGATCTCCCATTGGTTTGATGTCGGCAGGGGCACGCCCAGATTCCCCTGCAGACGCGCCAGGCGATTGAATGGAACCCCACTGCCGTATTTCAACAATGCGATCATCGCCGCCGATTCGGCATCGTATTTGTCTTCGCCCACACCCTGGGGAGCCGGCGCAGTAAAGACTTTGCCGCACAGATGGCACCGCAGCTTTTCCAGTTCATAGACCCCGGCCCGCAAAGGAGCATGACCGCTGATCCGCACCAGCCGGGCCGGTTTGGAATGTTGGTAGACCGTGCCTTTCTGACAGTCCGGACAGGGATCGCCGGCTTTCAGCTCCGGATGCTTGACCTCGGTCCGGGTCCCGCCGGTATAACAGTCCGCGCCATTACGGCCATGACCCGGGGCCGGCTTTTTGGGCGGTTTCTCTTTTGGGTTGGCTTGCTTATCCTGACCCTCATCATCCTTCTTGTCCTTAAAGACAGTCTCGGTCTTCTCGGTCGATTGACCAAACAACATCTGCTTGAGACGCTGGATCGACACCTTCTTCTTGTCCAGCTCAGAGCCCAGGTTGCCTAACATCTCCAGGGCTGCGCCAAGCTTTGTGGCATCCTCATCGCTCAAGGGTTCGGTTCTGGCTTTTTCAAGAAGCGCCTGCAACTCTTCTATATCCAGCTCAATCACCGGCTCGGCCGGTGAAGCGGGTTTCGGGGCTGGAGCCGGCCTGCGTCGTCGCTTTTTGATTTTATTCAACTTGACCATGGCAACCTTATCGGACCGGAACAGGGCCAGGCTTTAATGGATCCGCCGCCAGGGTTTTGCCCCGCAGGCCTGATCGGGATCGCCGCCGGATAACAACACGGACAACTGATACGATTCCAGTCGCTGGCCGGCCATCTGCGAGCCGGGCCAAAAACGAAACCGACCCTGCGACAGCCGCTTCTGGCACATCCAGAACCCCTGGCCGTCGTAGACCAATATCTTGATGGCTTTGCGGCTGCGATTGCCAAACACAAACACACCACCGCTGAACGGGTCTTCCTGAAGGACCGACCGGCACAGCCGGGCCAGACCGTCGATGCCTTTACGGAAATCCACCGGACCGGTCGCGACCAGCACCCGCATCTGGGGCGTCACCTGGATCATCAAAGACCGCTCCAGAGCGCTGAGCAGAATATTCTCAGCTCCGAAAGGTCTCTGCCATCCAGATGGATGCGGATACGGTCGCCGCGGGCGCTCTCGCATTCAATGGTGCAGGAACGGGTTGAGCTGGTTTTATCCGGCAGAAACTCGACAAAGGCCGGGGCTTGACTTTGCTTGGGGTTGGCTGAGCCGGGTTCCAGACGCTTCTTCAGACTGTAATAGTCCAGCTTCAAAACCCGACAGACCCGGTGATGGCCGTGCCGGCTGGCCAGCTCGGCCGCCAGCGACCATAACTGGTCAGGAAACCGGGTGGGAGGCTTATGTTCTGCCCGCCAATGAGTAAATTGCTCCAGGGCCGATGCCAATTCGGCCGGTAATTCAGCGTTTTGCTTGTTCATGGGCCATCCTCGATTGAACATTTTTACCTCAGCCTCCGCCAACCTCAGGCGAATCCAGACTGATGACCCCGATGATACCACCCGCCCAAAATTATTTCACGCACCCTTGCCGGAAAGACACAGTATACCGTAGCCGGTATACTCATATGACTCGGGGCCAATGTTGTCGCTAACCCTTTTTAAGTACATCTCAAGCGTTCGCAACTCCTTGCCAGTTTTATGGCGCTACCGAAAAATATTTTACCATATTCCCAAAATCCATCATAATCAGTTTTTTATTTACTCGCGCTCGCCAATAGTACACTCATAATTATACTGCCAAAGATTCAAGCTTACCGTTTTGATATAATAATAACCATAGCTCTTTATATCTGGAATATTGTAATAATGTTTCGTGATAGTCATTTAAAGATTTTTTGATGAATTGAAATCCCAACATTTGAGGCGTTATGGCCTTTTCTGTTAACATTTTAAATTGCATGGCGAGTTTATTTATCATATCCTCGTCGAGATTTTCAACTAAACCAATTAGTATATCTAAGAGATATTTAACTGACTCATTAGGACATTTCTTTAATATATTAATTACACACTCTATGTCGTCCTTTCTTAAAGATGTTTTATTATCTATGATTGCATGCATAATTGTAATCTGAGCACTCTCATCCATTTCTATAAACACCTCTATCATTTTTTTTATGATTCTAACATCAATGCTCATATTCATATCTATTAGCACTTCAACACCATTTATCACTTTATAGATTGAATTGACATCATATGCCCATGTCATATTATTAAGGACATATTCATTTATATTGTATTTCTTGTCTTTAAGGTATTCAGCCGCTTTAAGAACGATTCTAGGATTATCCGAATCACACAATCTAATAAGATTTTCAAGGCACTCATTATCTATGTTTATACCGAGAGAGCATAGCGTATCAATTGAAGTAATTACAATTTCTTCATCCTCAGATTGTAATAGACTAATAACATTTGCAAGATTATTATTATCTTCTTTATAAATATATTTATTTATAGAATTAATACTATTTGCGGCAATCTCATGGTTCATAGAAATAAGTATATCGAGAAGACGCTTTTTCAGAACAGTGTCATCATTTATTCTCAACAATACTTTCTTAATAATACCTTTGACACGAGAATTATTATTCTTGATAGTGCTTATTAATACAAGATACACTTTTTCCGTGATTAATTCTTCACTGGATAGGATTATATTAATTGTTTCCTCAATAACATTAGGCTCTGCCCGTTCAAGGCATTTTATTATTTCAATTATAATCTGGGTATTGATATTTTCTTTTTGTGCGCTAAGTATTTTTAGAGATTCAAGAACAATACCGCCACTTTCATGATGTAAATAATTGGCTATTTTATTTAGTATTTTATTATCTAGACTTATATTTAATATCCCTATACCACGAATTAATGCCTGGAGAATTATTAGGCTTGAACATTCCATATAATTCATTATTACAAGCGATGCTCTTTTGCGATATTTTATCTCTGCCTTAGCAAGAATACTTGACACAGATAGAATTATTTGAGCGTTATTCTTTTCAAGCAATCCAATAATAGTCTCAATGATAGTATCACTAACATTATAATTTATTATTTCAAGGGCACTAATTGCAGATTCGACTATATCATCATCATCATTGCTTATGTAAGAAATAATTATCTTCAATGAGTCTTCATTAATTCTGTCTTTAAGTTCATTAATGATACTTAATGCCTCATCTCTTATTTGATAATTTACACTACCTAATAGCTTTACTATGCTATTTATTGAATCACCATTACCTTTTCGTAATATGCATGCTATTTCATGAAACGATAAATAATGAGCAAATGGAATTACATCAATTATTTTACTAATTATGTATTGGTTAATTTTAATTTTTAATTTTGCCATTATAAATAATAGCACATCAACATTTTCACAATTATTATACGAGAGTTTATCAGCCAATATTTCAGTAATATCATCTCTGATAGTTACATTTAATTGTTGAATTATAGACGGTATGCCCAGACAGTCATTGTCATTCATGATTAGATATTTAAGGCTATCCATTGCTTTATCATAATCAATATAAGCTAAACATCCTAAAGCATCATCAGAAAAGAAAGGAATACATAATAAAGCTTCAACTTTACTTATAATCTCTCCTTTGAATACTTTGGTTACATCTGTTTCTAGGACAAATTTTGCTGCTTGAAATGTCTTCGCATGAATAATGTTATCCTTTTCAGCCAATATCTTATCGATAATTACTTGCCCTTTTATTCCTGTTAGAAATTTGAGTGTTTCTTCCCACTTAGGATTCCATTTTTCAAGAAGAACTTTATCAATCAGTGAATCGTCTAGTGCAATATAAACAGCAGCCAAATATTCCTGAAATGACTGATGACAAAAATAGATATTATTACCCAATTGATTTATCATACCAAGTTTAAATAATTCATCCGTAACAATACCATTATCTTTTGAGCATCGATCTACAATATCAAATGGTATTGCCTGAAATAAAGGTCGTTCTTGGGCTATTGCATTATAGCTAATCTCCGATAAGACTCGCAGTATGCCTCTTTTGGTTTGGTCAGATATTTTGAGATTATCATGCCTGTATCTTAGGTTTGAATTATTGAGAATATAATTAACATATCTTCGATAAATATCGGTGCGATTGCTGAGGCTTTCAGTCTCATTATTTTCGATAAGATATCTTACCATATATGCAAGCATGGGAACGCAAAGCAATTCCATACATCTCTGACATAACTTCTTTGCAATATCATAATTACATCCAAAATATGCCAGTAAATCACTATCGTTAAACTTTTTCAGTCTAAGCAGACTAGTTTGTGCATTTGTTTCGATGGCCGATAAGGCAAAGGGTCTTGAGGCAATAATAATCCTTTTTTCTCCTTTATCTGGAAATAAGCTGATAATTCTATTTACTAAATTTGCATATTCACTACCAACTCCTTCGATTTGATCGAGGCCATCAATTATAAAATACAGTTTATCTTTGTGGCTATCCAATAAATCACCCATCTTATCCTTTTCAATGATAGCTTTATAGTATTCAGATAATTTATCCTTAAAGGACATATAGTCATACTTATCAAATGTCCATTTGACTATTTCTGCAGCCTCTAAGTAGAGGGGAATATAATCCGTTCTCTCAATTATATCTACCTGGAGCGTTCTCAATAAAGTTGTTTTACCACATCCTGCGTCAGAACTCAGAACATTTATTCCATTGATATCTTCCAAGTCTTCACAGGTTAAATCTTTCCATCTTCGCTCTCTCTCATTACCTGGCCTGATTGAATTCATCGAAGTTATATTTTCGTTATCATATTCACCAATTTCAAGTCTAAATTTTATACAAGCCTTACCATGCAACTTTTCCTGAAGATGAGCCTCAGCAATTGCTTTAAGATGATGTTTAAATGTTTTTATTGTGTTTTTGCCAACATTGGTTTCTGTGCCGTTTAACGTGCCTATTTTGTCTTCAGCATTTTTTATTAATTCCGGCAAACTTTCTAATTCATCATCAAGACAAGAAAACATGCCGCTGAGTAATCTTTTATAACTCTCGCTACTTCGATCAATATTATCACCGTTCAAATATCTTAAACAGATATTGTCATCCTTACTAATATTAAGCCACCAGAGAAGTTGTGCTTCCTCTTTTTCTCTTTCTCTCAAAGTACTCACACCGATATAGCAAATCAAGTGATACAATTGGTCAGGATTTACAAAAACATCATTTAACAGCTTCCATGCTTTGTCCTTTTGGTTTGATACTATGAACTTTCCTAAGGTAACATACAAAGATTTCCCAACTCTTGTTTTTTTCTCTACATCATTTAATTTTGATATTTCACAGGTATGTAAAAAACCGGCATTATCTGAATTATATCCTCGTATTAGTCTATCATAATCGTATTTAAGATTAAGTAAATATATAAGCTCTGCAAAATGTTTGACATCCTCATACACAGCACATTTGTTTTTTACCGTTGATTTAATGGAAGTCTTTATTTCATAGGATAAATGCGAATTGATGATAATTGTTTCCCTGATATGTGTTCGCCGTGCAGTATCATATATTCCTATTTTTATATAATGGTAATCCGGCTTTGCTCTCTCGAAATCACAACAGATCTCTATATGATATTCGTATTTCAAATATACAGTTCTTGAATCTTGAGTCAGATGATTTTTTGAAAAAGTTTCCCGATATTTATTTTTTGATGGTAAATCTTTTTTACTCATTTCATTATTCTCAGTTGTTTATTGCTTTCATTAAGCCTGTTGTACAATCGATTTTTCGATTCAAAAACGAATAGAGTCGGCTGAATGGCAGACTTTCAGATTCTGCTTTCATTTTAAACCATATTTACTGTGGGTAACTTCCGGGTCATCAGGGCAAGCCCTGCATCCGTAAATAGCAGGGAGACAATACCCTTATATACTCCGAATCGCGCCTGACAACTGTGGAATAGTAAAAGTCGCATACCGACCGTACTAATTAGCAACCATTTGCCCAGACACATCTCCATAAACCAGCGACTAAACCGGTTAATATCCAGCCCCCACTTGATCTGGCTTAACTTCAGCTCTCCAGTCTCACTATAAAACTTATACAACGCCCGCCCGGCTTGGATAGACAACTTACGGACCCACCAGGCGGTCGCTGCCATATCTGACGGGATCCGCCTATACAGTGGTGGTGCTTCCTTTTTTTGCCGGCTCTCCTTACTGGCCGTCCAGGACGCCACATTCAATGCCGGACCGACTGCCGACACCTGACATAAATCCACCTCGTTACAAAATCTTGCATTTACCATCGCCCGATCGATTGCTTCGCTCCAATCCGCCGCTGCTATATTTATCTGCGTCGGTCTGATCATCGGATGCAATAATCCTCGATCGTCGACCTGATCCGCCACCAGAATCAACGGATCTTCGCTGACCACCGCCAAGTCACGGTATCCCTGCACTATGCCATCCCTTGCCTTGAAGATCCCACTGTCCGGATCGGTCAGATGAGCGTTTCGATTCTCATCCTTTTCCGGAACATCCGCCTTGGAATTGCAGCTGCGCAACAGCTGGCCCTGTTTTTCTCCCTGCGATTGGCGCGGCTTCGCTTGGTCCAGCTGTGGATTCTCCGCCAGCGCTTCTTTATGATTTAACCGGTCCAGGCAGGGATTGAACCATTCCCTACCCTGCTGCCGGTTTTGCCACTTACCCTGCCATTCATCACTTTGGCTGCCCTTGTCATCCAGTTCCCCCCCCGCCTTGTCCTCCGCATCTGCTGTTTGGATCATCCGTTTGATCTTCCTTTTTTTTGGACCCTCTTTCGTCAAGTTGAAGGCCCGGTAAGCATTACTCTTTATCTTGGTATCCTCTAACGCCACCATCCCCATCCGGGCCGAAATAGGCCGGCAGGCGATATTCATCTGGTACAGTCGCTCAATCTGCCGCCTGGAAGTCATGCAGTGACAGTAAGCATACAGCAGCAACGCCATCATTATCTGCGAATGATTGGAGATGTTACCGCAGTCATCCTTGCGACACCCCCAATCAAACCCCTTCAGATCCATTGGTTCGACCGCATCCAGTATAAACCTAGTCCGATGATCTTTCCCCAGCCAATCCTCCAAACCGGGCAGAATCCAATTTGCCTGACTGCGGTTGATCGGATGAAAATCATCTACCATCGCCAATCCTTTCCTCGGTAAGTCATCGGCAACGACCTTATCCGATTATCTTGCCGAATTCCTTTTATTACCAGGATTATACCACAAACTCTGCATTGAGCCTTATTCAGATCGGACCAGAAACAGGCTTAGTATCATGGGCCTTATCCGCGACTTTTCTTGCCCATCATATTCGAATAGTGATTACTACATTGTTTATTTATACCAAATTCCCACATCATATCCAGCAAATTCATAAACACATATAATACAACAAGTTACAATCACTCCCTGGTTAATCTCGGTGTTTAATATGGGTGTTTAATTATACAGAATAGTACTACACCCTTTTTGATAAATAATTCTATGAGCGATCTCTCTTTTATGTATGTTTTTAATTCAAAAAAGGCACACCGATTATGTCAAAAATCTTAGATTTTTTAAAACGTCTGATCAGCAAAAAAGCTCACCCTTTATATCAGCCTTATGTTCCTCAACCACCGCAGCAGCTCTCCAATCCTTCTGGGGCCCCCTATTCCACTCCTTCATATTCTGAAGAAGAACACACTATACACGAAATTCACGGCACTAATGTGAAATTCCTCGAGCGGTCAGGAGTGGTCTTTGATGATATCAACCAATCTTCTCATTCTTTCAATCATAAAGTTTCCTTCTTGCTTGGTTCTGGTCGGGTTGTCAATCGAGCGGATGAAATCGGCGGTATTTGCTTTGCCTGCCAGGCTCAAGCTCAGGCTCTTCTCTTGCAGGGGTTAATTTCTCCGGAACAGGCGTCCTTACAGTCTCTTTATGACCGGGAATCAGGGGTGCTTTGCGAACTTTGCGGTCGGTGGTCATGCCGGCCTCACTGTCAGCTGGTTAATATCAACAGTGAGCCCAAGTTGATTTGTGTGGCCTGCCAGCAATCCCTGATTCCATCTAAACCGTCGTTTTGGCAGAAACTCGGCTCGCTACTCGCAGCTGTTTTTGTGGAAGAGATTACTGATGATGAGGTTATCGATGAACCGGCCGGAGATGTAGATGGAGATGAAAACTGATATGACAATATTACTTATCGGAATTTTAATATCCATTTTCATTGGGGTTATTTTTGGCATTGATCCTTCCCAAGAATATCCTTTTCTCTCATGGGACTTGGAAAGTAAACTCATCGATTCCGGTCTGGTCCATAATGCTACTGTCCAAAATATTCTTTTTAAACTGGAACATTCTCGCCTACCACATATTGTTGAATCCCTCCTGTCTCGGTTAAAACTCATCCTTGATCAAGATGACCTCGAATCAATCCGTAAGCCCGATCTATTCCGGCCTTTACTCCCTTTTTCGTTTTCACGCCTTGGACCATTGCTTCTAACCATCCTGATGAATTACATGAAAGTATTTATCGACACTGATTTCCTTAGGACCTATTTATTGTTGGTCGGTCCTCCGGGCAGTGGGAAAACATATTTTTTAATTCATCTGCTGCAAGCGTTCACTATTTTTCGCCCTGATGTCACCATTACGATTATTGATCCCAAAAACGGGTTATCCACCCTCGCTCCATTTATTAATGCAGTTCCCATCGATCTTGCCTCGGTCAGCTTTGACCTGACCCCTCCGCCCTCGATATCCCGTGAGAAATATGTTTTAGAATTCATGTCCACCCTGGCAGGTGACACCGGTCTGATCTACGGCCTTGATCTTCTAAATAAGGCAGCTCGAATCTGCCTGGAAAAGCGCGACCGATATGCTAGTCAAACCGGAGAAGCCTGCGAGATCTGCTTTAAAGATCTGCTATATGAACTGGATCGGATGCAATTCAAGAATTTCCGCCTCCAGGGTTATCTGGATGCCACTAAAACCGGCATCGGATTGATTGTGGATAACTCAAATCTTTTTGCCTGCCGCCAGAGCCTGCACCCAAGCTGGTTATTCAGTCGCAATAACATTCTCAATGCAAGGGGTTTAACGAATTCTTTTCAATCCAAATCTTTTTTAAACCTCTTGCTTTATTGGTTATACCAAAATGCCCGTCATTTACCGGAAACCAATCAGATCCACCATCTTATCGTCATCGATGATGGAAATCGGTTTCTGGAGTCCAACCGGTCTGCCGATGGCAATATCTCACCGCTTGCCCACATGTTGGCCACCCTCCGATCCACCGGAACCGCTGTTATTTTGGTTTCGCATTTGCCCGCCCAAATCGATCCACCGCTTGTTAGCCTCTGCCGCAATATGATCGTCACAGGCAATATTCACGGCAATGAAAATTTGTCAGTCATCCGGAATTTCATGTCCCTGTCCGACCCACAGACCGCTGCCATTACTCGTTTTCAAAACCGGGAGATGTTGGCGTTCATCGCCGACCATCCCTGGCGCCGGCCTATTCATGGCTGGACGCCACCCGTCCCTGATCTACCTATTACCTCATCTCTAAACAATGATTTATCCTACCGGATCAAACCCTGGCATCCCCTCGACCAATTACCATCAGTTTCCGTCACTCCTCCTTCGAATCCTCCTGCTCAAGCTCAACCTAAGGATCCTACACCCATAATTTCGGACAAATACGATCGGCTGGTTTTCGATTGTATCACCCACCGGTTCGTGACCTCCAGTGAACGAATACCTAACTTTGCTTCTGTCCGCGAATTTCAGGCCGCTCTGAAAACCGCTCTTTCCGCCAATCTATTGACTCAAATCAGTGTCGGCCGGGTCAAATACCTGGTTCCGACCAAAGCGGCGTATGAAAAATTCAACATACACTCTCCATACCTCCGCTCTGTCAGTCTGGAACATTCTTTTTTAGTCGACCTGGCTGCTTATTTCATTCAACGAGGTTCCAAGTATCAGGTGCAAAGTGAAGTCCCGCATGGTTCCAAAGGTTCCACTATTGACTTGGTGGCTACCGATTCAGCCGGAATCCGGTTTGCCATTGAGGTGACTCTATCCACCAGCAATCTTCTTAGTAATGCTGCGAGGTTGCAAACCGCCGGTTTTGATAAGGTTATTTGGCTGTGCCGAGATTATACCACTGCTACAGCAGTCAAATCTTTTTTTCAGAATTCTGCCGTCCTGCCCCCTGATTTCACCGCACGGTTTTCGTTTCTTAATTTCGCCCATTTACGTCAAGGCAACTGGGAGAAGCTGCTATGAGTCAATTAAAGCTTAAATTTCGTAATATTACGTTGCTGTTCATCCTTTTGATGCTCGCATTTCAATATGATCGTCTGATCGAACTTGGCAAACCTTTCTTTACTTGGCTGATTGATGCGTTGGAGCCGATTAACCAATCCAATCCGATTGTCCGCAGTCTGCTGGCGATGAGTCTGATTCTGCTTTTCATTGTTTTCATTTTACGTTTTTTCTTCGACTTCCCCAATCGCAAGGAATAATGCATGTTTCCTCTTGATAACCTATCTCATGCGCCGCCTATCTGTTTTAACCGATCATTTGCTCTATAGCTTTTTCGTGTTTTCTGTTCTATCTGTTCTTATTTTTGAAAGGTCCTATCATGTATGAAAGAATAGTTTCATCCTTTTTGCCTACCATTGTTTTTTTTATTGTTGATGAAAGTGGTTCTGTCGCCGATTCATTTCCTGGTTCTGATGTCCCCGTCTGGGAATGGATTGCGCGATTTATGGGCCATATCATCAAAGAAATGCTGACCCGCTCTACCGATGTTCAGGGCGACTCGATTATTGTTAAGCCTCGTTATTACATCGGGATTATCTTCTATGGAAAATCACCCCACTTCTGGGGGGATCCCTTGATGGATATCCAAACCGTAGTGGATCGTTATAGCCAAGCCGGTAATTCCTTTGGGCAAGGAGGCCACCTGGGCGGGACTGACACCTTAGCTGCTTTTGAAATGGCTTATCAATCGTTAGAGCAACACCTGCGTGATGACCGGTTTCAAAATTCCTTTCCTCCGTTGGTTTTTCATTTCACTGATGGCCTTAGTCACACCGATGCCAGCCCCATTGCAGAAAAAATCAAATCACTGTCAGTGCAAGATGGCAATGCGCTGGTGGCTAACGCCTTCATCGGTTCCCAAACCAGTTTGAACTATCAGGGGCCTCAGGATTTCCCCGGCTATGTTATGGAATCGGAAGCGGGTCCCTCTGTCAATAACATCAGATTGTTCAATATGAGCAGTGTGATGCCGGAAACCATTCATCAGAATTTGGTTAACGAAAATATTTTTCCCAATATTCGTAATCAGTCACGATTATTTTTTGACATTAGATCCCGTGAGATGGTCAAGAATTGTTTGCAGATAGCCGGCAGCGGGGGTAGCCGGCACGATCGACAGGATAGGTAACTAATATGAAACCACAATTTGATTTTACCAAGCTGATTTCTCCCGCCATCTTGGGGGGAGAAACCAAAAATCAGGATCGGGCTGACTATGTCAGCCCGACTCTCTCCGCCTGTGTCTGTGATGGCGTCACCTCCTCACCTTACGCTGACCGGGCCGCCGAATTGGGTGTCTTGTTTTCGCTGGTCCTCTTTAACCATCAACCGGAACATTCCTTGAATGATTTGGTCCAAATCCTGAACCACCATCGGCAAATGGCCATGGCTAAAGGAATTCAAATCCCCGATTCTGCCGGTACTGCTACCGGTATGTATCAGGATATTCTTCAGCAGAAATTACAGTCCAGTTTTCAAACCACTCTGGCCGCCGTACAATGCCGGCCGCAAACCAATCACCTGCAGGCGAAAATGATTTGGTGCGGCGATTCCGGTATCTTTATCTATTCTGCTGCTGGTGATCTGCTCTTTTCCAATTTCTCCTGTTCCAACTGGGCCCCGGATCATGCTTTTATTGCTCCCAGTCCCTACCGGGTTATTTATGATCCTGATCATCCAATCTTAACCCGAACTTTAGGTCCCCTCGATCAATTTCCGGAACTAGTGAAAGGGAATCGTATCAAAAAAGGGCACCTGTGCCAAGTGATCAGTAATCCAACAAACGCCCTCCCCGCTCACCCTCAATTCCCCTCTTTAAATGCGGGAGATCTCCTGGCCGTTCCAGACCATCTGTTCTCACGCTTAAAAGATCCTGACTACCGCGATCTGGGCACGGTTATCTACTCGCGCCAGATTCATCCTGTCCATACCCTCTCTGCCTTCAAACCGGTTGAATTGATCCGACCCGGTAATTTTACAGCGGTACTCCCTGATGATTTTAACCGGGGGCGCTGGTCATTTATCGAAGAACAAGTCCCGCTGGATGTCAGTATCCTGCTCTGTTCCGATGGCTTCTATCATAGCCAGAAAACGCCCGAAGCCATGTGGTCCTTTCTGAACGATTATCATCAAGCAACCGATAGGACCGATCTTGAGCGTCGCCTTCATTTGAATCTCCAGGAAACCGTTGGTGATGATGATATCACTTTTATCTGGATCCATCCCAGGTCTGATACGAGGAATTCCTAATGGCATATCACCAATCCATCGTCAACTGGTTTTGCAAGCGTCGCTATGCATTGATTAATGGAATACCTCTGAAGCCTCGGGGCCATCTCATCATTTCCGGCGAACCGCTCTCGGTTCAGCGGGGCCAGGCCGAATCCTATTTTTTGACCGACCAGCAGGGTCGTCAATGGGTTTTGAAGATCCTGCTGCCCGGCAAACTGACCGGTCAAAGACATCTGAATGGTATTAGTTCTCTGCTCCCTGCCGATCCAGCCTTTCGCTGCGGAACCGCGCGTCAGATTCTCTCAGACCACTCCTTAACCCGTAAGTTGGGTTATTTTTACAGCAAAGATCTGGCTCACGATTTGAATCAGGCTATTCTTATGCCCAAGGTGGAAGGATACGACTGGAATGCTCTGATCAGTCGCCTGCGCGATGGTTCCCTGCAATGGTCATCCGACCACCGCCGAGTAATGTGCCAGACCCTGATCCGTATTGTCCAACAACTGGAATCGCACAACATTTCGCACCGCGATCTCTCCGGTGGCAATGTATTCATTGCCAACAATGAGATTGCACTGATCGATTTCGATTCGCTCTACCACTCCAGTTTGACCCTGCCACCTTCAACCACCATGGGCACAGAGGGATACATCGCTCCATTCGTTCGGAATGTACAGACAACCTGGTGTTGCCATGCAGACCGTTTTGCCCTAGCAATTCTGTGTGTTGAATTTTTACTTATCGAACCCCATGCTCCTTTGGGGCCTGAAGGTGGCCTGTTCACCCAATCAGATCTTGATCAACGCGCTGGCGCTTCTATCCGATATGCTGTCGATGCCTTAAAGGTTCGCTATCCAGATGCAGGCATTCTGTTCCAGCAGGCCTTGTTCAGCAATTCCTTTGCGGATTGTCCCAGCCCCGATACCTGGCTGTCTTGCTTTGATGCTGGTGGAAGGACCATGCCCCCTGTCCATCCTGATCGGGTGGAGATCCCGGATTTACCCTCCAATTTACCGGTACCGATATCTGTTATTATAGCCACTCCATCAGCGCCCCTGGTTGCACTTCCTCCTGAACCACCCGATTTTCATTCCCCGGTTCCACCCAATACGCCTTCGGTCGAGGCCCCACCCCAATGGAGCCTTGACGATATCCCTCCTGTATCATTAAATCTACCAACCTCACCGCCGGCCCCATCGTATGAGATGCCGGACAACCCCTGGAAGGAGTAAACTTATGGGCTTACTATCCCCCCTCTTTGTCAGTTTCATTCATTTGATTTCAATTGCCATCGATCTGTTATTGATGATTATGCTGTTGCATCTCATTTTCCACCGTCGGCCTAATCACCACCTCATACCCATCCTTAATTCCACCCAATCCCTGGTTCAGTTTTTAACTGACTTTCTCCAGTTTCGTATTTTCCGGTTTAACCGTCAGATTCTACCAGACAATGTGCTCTTAGGCTTGCTTTTACTCGGTTTGATTCTGGTTAAATTGATGCTTCACAGCCTGGTCCACCTGATGTTTTAGGAGTTTCCCATGCTTGTATTCCTCGTGTTTATCATTCTGCTCGTTTTAGTTATCCTTGGCAAGAAGGCCTTCGGTCTTTTGGCCGCCTGGCTAAAACCGGTATTTCTGCTGACATTATCAGTTGGTGTGCTGACGGTAATTGGTATGACCCACGCCATGCCGCCAGATCAACCTAATGCTACCGATTTTGATCTTATCGCCTGGCTGCTTTCCTTTAGCCTGCTCGGCCTGGTCATTCTGGTTCCTTATGCTGTTTTCCGTTATCTTCATCGCGGCCGGCAAAACCGGACTCCTTCTTCTGCCAAGCCCCCTTTTAATCCTAGTCCCAAACCCAATTTTTCTGATCATCAGCACCGCTGATCTTTTCATTCTGATTGTATTATGTTTGCGCTTCACCCTGTTGTTCCTATTTGAAATGCTTCACATTAAACCTATGATTTATTCTTCCACCCAATCCATTTCATCCTTGCCTCCTGAAAAGGCCATAGCAACCCATTACCACCTACTCGGCCATCGGGACCTGGGGTGCACGGAATTAAGAATCTTCACCCCCTGCCCCATGGTCGCGTATACGGATAATGCCGACGATTCCGTTCGGCTCTGCCAGGCTTGGGATGGACGAACTACCGGGATTTATGTTGGTGTGAATCCGCGGCCCGTTGATCCATTTTTCGAGTGGGCTCCTAATCGCTGGGTTGGGGCTCACTCATACCCCACATCCAACTGTGCAGCAGACAAGGACATTGAATGGCTTTCTACCGTCTTTATTGATATCGATGCCATATCGCCGATTCGCCGGCAAGGTTTGCCGGCTTCGCCATCGGAATTAATGGCCACGGATCAACTGGCCGCGATAATTGCCACTGGCGCTTTCCGCTACGCCAATCCGGTGATGGCCCGAAGCGGAAATGGCACCTATCTGGTTGTTCCCATCGTTCCCGTTCCGATCGATTCACTCCAAGTCGGCCAGCAATATACAGCCTATTATCGTAACCTTCAACAACAATATTCCAGCCAGGTCGAACAGGTCCGCATCGATAATGTCAGTAATCTCTCCCGGGTTATGCGGGTCATTGGGACCATCAACAAAAAAGGCACCCCCCAGCCACCGGACCGGATTCATCGCCATTCCTGCTTCCTGAGTCATCCTGCACGAACACCCTCAATGGATATTCATAGGCAGATCACTCATTGTGACATTACCCCAGATCAGGTGGCACCGTCGCCGATACCGCCGGCAACAACACTGATTATTGGCAATCTGACCCAACTGGAGCGTTGTCATTTCATCCGGTGGTGCCGCCGCTTCCCACATCTGGTTTCGCAACCTCAGTGGTTTGGCCTGATCACCAACCTGGCTTGCCTCCATGGTGGCGATCAACTGATACATGAGATTTCCAGCCTGGATAAACAGCGTTATACCTTTTCAGAAACTCAGCAACTGATTGACCGGGTCCGGCGTATGGGCTATCACCCGGTCCGCTGCTCTCATTTAATCCAGTCAGACTCCGGCACCTATGGCTGTTTCCGGTGTTCAGCAATTGAAAACTGTCACGCCCGGGCGCCATTTGAGATGGCCTCCTGCGGCATTGCCTTTCCCAAATAATATTTTTCTCATAATAAGGAGCTAAATTATGTCTAAACCTCTAATATCATACCGAGACGGTGCCATCTGCGTCTCTGTTTGGCTATCAACCAAACCAATGAACGGTCGTTTGGTGAATTTCCACAAAGTGAAAATTGAAAAAAATTATAATAAGAATGGGGAATGGAAGCAGACTCAATCCTTTCTCATTGAGGATTTACTCAAGATTTCATCTCTTACCCAAAAAATATATTGGGATCTACGCCTCAATAAGACTCAACTGAAGAAATCTGATCCGTGTAATCCATAAACCAATTAATCCAATTCAACTCATTTTAAGGAGCATATCATGAACCAATATATCTGGACCGGTAAATCCGGCATCAATCGATCTCCAGCGTTTGCGGAAAAGAAACTGGCGGATTTTGCCGTTAATTGTGGCACTAAATGTGATCATGGATGTACCTACTGCTCAACCGGTTCCATGATGCGCATGCATGAATCGTTCCATCATTTAGGTTTGAATCCATTCAAAAGCGATTATGCCATTATTGATCCCGAAACCCCGATACGGGTCGCCCATGATGCCCGACACAAACGGCAACGCGGCCTGATTCAGCTTTGTACGATTACCGACGCCTGGAGCCCGGCCGCCCACTCATACCGCTTAGGCCGTCAATGTTTGGCAGGCATCTTAGCAGAACCAGGGTGGACGGTACGCATCCTGACGAAAAATGCCTCAGTCCAGGAAGATTTTGATCTGATACAAACCTATTCGAACCGCATCCTGCTGGGATTAAGTCTTACCGCCACTCCCAATCAGGAAGCCCTGATCCGTTGTATCGAACCCCAGGCATCGCCGATAACAGAACGCTTGGCTGCGATGCAACAGGCTTATCAACTGGGCTTGCGGACCTATGCCATTCTATGCCCTCTTTTACCTGGCATTGCCGATGCCCCTGACCAAATCGATGAACTGGTCAGGACCCTGGTTCAATGCGGCGTGGAAGAAATTTTCGCCGAAGCGGTCAATAGCCGGGGCCCGGGCCTTAAACTGACTCAGCAGGCCTTGGAGGACCACGGATTTGACGAAAATGCCGCCCAGATCGCTCATATCCGGCAACAGGCCAGATGGTCACACTATGTCCGGAATCTGGTTAAAAATATCCAAACCAGTATTCGAAGGCATTACGATATCAATCAATTGAGGTTTTTACTCTACCCTTCCCGGCTCTTGGCCGAAGACCGTGCCGCCATTGAGGCGGATGACGCCGGCGTTATCTGGCTTGCGTAATAAACTGTCCCCAAAGATGGAATCCTGTAGCAGAGACTATAACGATGACCGACCAACAAGATGAAATCAGAGCTATGCTGGTAAAAATCCACCAGGTCATGGAGCGATTAACCAAGCTGACTGAACTGACCAGTGGTAACCAGCTCCTTCTCAGTGCCACGGACGCTGCTCATTGTTTAGGGATCTCCCGCACTCTTTTCTATGAATTAATGAACCGGGGCCAGTTGCCACGCCCGATTCGGTTCGGCAAACGGCTGCTCTGGTCAGTAATGGAGCTGAAACAGTGGATTACCGCCGGTTGTCCCACCGGCGATAAGTGGGAGCTGATCAAAAAACAAAGGCCATAATGTCATTTATGTACTTTCCATGAATTCCTCATGATTTATTTATTCAGTAATCAATAACGCCCTTAACGATTGAATCATACAGTGCAAAAGAAATAAAGAAAAAACCGGATATCAGTAAAACCATGAATGAAAAAAATAACAATGATGTCACCAATTATCGAGTGACTTGCCTATCAAAAATAATTGGCCAGCGAATAGCGGTTAAATTACTGGGAACTTACCTGGATGCCTATTTTCAAAAACGATCCTCCCATGGGAATTCTATCTTCGGACCGATATTATTAACCGGTCCAAGTGGGGTAGGAAAAACTTTGCTGGCTGAAGTCATTAACCAGGAATTGGGATGCCTGGATCCCATTATGAAGGACGGAGAATCCATGACAAAAGCTGATTTATACAGAATTTTAATAAAAGCCACGAACGACCAGGTTATATTCATTGACGAAGCTCATGCTTTAGATACTAAGTCACAACATGTACTATTGACCGCTTTGTCAGAACATAAATTACACCTGCCCGGTCAGCATCATCCTATTTCGTTGGCCAATTTTGTCATGATTCTGGCGACGACTGATGAGTATCGTTTGAAAGAGCCGTTACGAAATCGTATGAGATTACATTGCGATTTGGTTTATTACTCCACAGAGGAAATCGTTCAGATTATTCAGCAAAAAATAAAAGGATTGGGCTGGGATTACACCGATAAAACTGTCCTTCAAATGTTGGCGAATCGTTCCAAAGGAACTCCCCGATTGGCATTAAATAATTATCTGCAACTTGCCAAGGATATTTCCATCGTTCACAATCACTCGGCCATCTGGCTGGAAGATGTCCGCGAAGCTTTTGAACACTTGCAAATTGATGAACAGGGTTTAAATGTCAGGGATCGACAATATCTACAGATTATTATGCGGCGGGGCTACGCTTCCCTGGGAGAAATCAGTGCAGGCATATCACTCCCGACCTCGACTATTCAAAAAGTCATCGAACCTTACTTGATTTGGGCTGGGTATGCCAGCAAAGGGAAATCATACCTGCGGATCATTACCGAAAAAGGCTTAAAACACATGACACACCATAACAGGTAACTATTTGGATAAATACCGTAAAAATGGCTCCCAAGAAAACAATTGAAGACAAAAAATACCTCTACACGATTCGTGAGGTGTTAGACCAGGTGCAACTATCCAGGGCCCGGTTTTATCAGTTACTCACAAAGGGAGTATTTCCACCGCCGGTCTACTGTATTGATAACCGCCGCCCCTGTTATACCCTGGAGCAGTTCATACTGTGTAAACAGATCCGACAAACCGGTATAGATTTCCAGGGACATCCCGTACTGTTCAATCAGAAAAAGCAGGACAGAAACCCAATTAAAAGCCGCCCAGATCGCCAGTTTCAGGAACTGACTGACACATTAAAGAGTTTTGGAATCAAAACCACTGCATTACAAGTGCAAAAGGCCATCTCTCAACTGTTTACAAATCCAAAAGCGATAGATCCGTCTGATCGAGAGGTAATTACACGATTGGTGGACTTTTTTGAGGCCAATAAGGAGTAAATTATTGTCTAATTTGTGTCAAATTATTGCCCGATATGTGTCAAATTTATATCTAATTATGATGACGGCATTAAAGGAAAGCTAAATCACACACATGAAAATATTTGCGCTAATTGTATTTAAGTGTTATAATAGATGTGGATTCATTTGCGAAAGGATAAAACGATGAGATTATATAAGCTAACTAGCTCAAAAACATGGCGTGTGGATATAAGAATGCCGGATGGGCGGCGGTATCGGTGGCCTTTACAGACCACCAGCAAGAAGATTGCGCAGGGGTATAGCGACATGATTGAGGCGTTAATCGCTTGCCAGATCAGGCGGGAACTGCCCGGCCCGGAACTGTCGGCGGTGCTGGAACGATGCCCGAAGCAGTTGAAAGAAAAAATTGCGCAAGCGGGGTTGGTTTCAAGCCATATCGTAACGGGTAGTGAATCGCTAACGGTTCTCCTGGATGCCTTTAAGGCATCACTGGAAAATCGAGGTAAATCCAAGGTTCACATTAAGAGACAGTATGATCGGGCGAAGGCGGTCTGTGAAGGAATCAAAGCAACCTTCTTTAGCGATATCCATTCCGACCAGGTTTTAAGTTATATCGCTGGGCTTGAAATGACAGTCATGACGCAAAGTTACTATCTGGGCGCAATTAAACAGTTTTGTCATTGGATGATAAAGTCAGGAAAAGCGTCACAGAACCCCTTGAACGGCGTGGGCGATATTGACACCAGTCAGCACGAAAAGAACGAATACCGGCCCTTAACGCAAGCTGAAATGGTTGCCCTGCTCGACGCAACAAGGCGGAGTGATAAGACAATGTTATACATGGATGGACCTGAACGGTATGTACTCTATTTGCTTGCCAGTGAAACGGGTTTGCGATCCGGCGAACTCAACAGCCTGAAAGTTGGTGATTTCAATTTTAAGCATTTGACCGTTGAGGTTGGCAGTACGAATACCAAAAACCGCAAAAAAGCTGTTTTGCCTTTACGGGAATCGACAGCGGAATTACTCAAGGCCCATTTTGGGCGAAAACTCCCACAGTCAAAAGCCTTTGGATTCCAGCGAACAAAAAAGCTGTCCGAAGTTTTACAGGAAGATTGCAAAGCAGCTAACATTGAAACCAAAGATAACGGATCGGGACGCGTGGTCTTTTATTCATTACGTCATGGCTTCGCAACGGCACTGGCAGAATCAGGAGTACACCCCCGGACGGCACAGGAACTTATGCGGCATTCAGACATCAATCTGACGATGCAAAAATATACTCATGTTCTCAAAGGAAACGACCGGGCGGCGGTGGAAAGATTGCCCGATTTCCAAGATGCTATCGACCGGCAGCAAATGAAAATGACCGGCACTTTACCGGCTGAAAATACCTTGCCCTGTAGCTTGCCTTTTGGGCGCACAAAACAGGACAAAAATGGACATTCCGTTGACAATATACCCGATAACAGTATAGATGATAATAAAAATGTAAATCCTTATGATTCAGATAGTTGCAATAAAAAAACGACAGGTCATAATCACATGAACTGCCGTCATATAACGGGTGAAAGAGGGGACTCGAACCCCCGACCCCCAGGACCACAACCTGGTGCTCTAACCAACTGAGCTACTTTCACCGTCGTCAGGTTTAAACTGAATCTAACTATTTAATTATCAAAAAGTTAAACTCACAAGTCCAGTCAAGAACTTGTTTTATTAATTTCGAGACACGTAAGAATAATCCAAATTTCTATTTTGTCAAGTGGATTATTTGCCGCAATAGTCAATCATCCGGGCGATTTCCGTTCGAAGTTCTTTACGATTAATTATCCGGTCCACAAATCCATGTTCCAATAAAAACTCAGCTCGTTGAAAACCTTCCGGCAGTTCGACTTTTATGGTATGCCAGATCGTACGAGGACCGGCAAAACAGATCAATGCCCCCGGCTCGGCAATGATAAAATCACCCAGCATGGCAAAACTGGCGGTCACTCCCCCGCTGGTAGGATCGGCAAGAACCGATATAAACATCCCTCCGTTATCATGCAATTTCCCGATCGCGGCGCTGGTCTTGGCCATTTGCGCCAGACTCAAAACTCCTTCCTGCATACGCGCTCCACCTGAACAACTGACAACAATCAAGGGATACCCGGTTTCACAGGCAAGTTCGGCTGATTTAGCCACCTTCTCCCCTACCACGGATCCCATTGAACCCATCATAAAGTCAGGATCCAATGCGGTCAGAATAACCGGGCGCCCTTTAATAAATCCTTTTCCGGCCACTACGGCATCATTTAGCCCGGTCTTTTTCTGCATAGCCTCTAAACGGTCGGAATAGGTTTTCTGATCGTTGAATTCGAGGGCGTCTACCGGTTTGTAATTGGTAAACATCTCCTCAAAACTGCCTTCATCACAGAGTTGATCAATCCGTGTTTTTGCGCTAATACGATAATGATAATCACACTTGGGGCATATCCCCATATTTTCTTTGATACTTCGCGAAAAAATCATTTCTCCGCAGCCAGTACATTTCTGCCAGAGACCTTCAGGCATCTCACGCTTTTTCTTAAGTGAAAAGCCATCCCAGGATAGTGGTTTTGTCTTGCTCATTGTTTCGTTGTATTTGATCTAGATAAAGTGGGTTATAAAGGAGATTGGTGACTATTTATCGGTGGATACGGTTGTTTCATTCAAATCGCGCTTGATAAGACGGCCTAGTGGAATGCCATACTCTGATTTCCCCAGAATATCGAACTCAGCATACTCACCCCCCTGATCAATAATTGCCCATAATTCTTCTTTCGGGCGTTGAGTAACCAGGCACTCCAGAATCGCACCCGCAAACGGGGCCGCAACAATTGCAACAACTTTCTGCCGATTACGTTTGTTAATTTGAATCAGCGCTTCTTCAATTCGCAACCAGGCAAGCCCCAGTGTTTCTCCTTCAGGAGGACAGATACTGAATGGATCGGATCGCCACTGTTTATAAGCGCTGGCATAACGTTGCTTCACTTCTTTTATCCGCAATCCTTGCCATAATCCAAAGTCAAGCTCTCGTAATGCAGGTGTCTTTTTAGCCTTTAATTCACAAAGTTCCGTTAAAAATAAAGCGGTCGAACCGGAGGATTCATTACCGCTGCTATAAACCCTGGTGGCATCAGTTTTTTTTAGCAACTCTGCGATGCGACGCAGTTCAACTTTGCCTGACTCGCTTAACGGTAAAGGCAAAATTCCCTGCAATCGCCTGTCATCAGGCGATTTCTTTTCTTCAGCATCATCGACAGAAGCTTCTTCCCAGGCAGTACTGCCGGCGCGAACAAGTATCAATTGCTTCATTGTATTATAAAATTATTATCAACGTGTAATCTTATCAATGGGTAATACTACCAACTCGTAATTATAACAGGATTTAGAATTCAAAACAATACCACAATCTTAATACACGATTTATCTTACTCTAAGATATTGAAAATAAATCTCTTATAACTAAAATTCGGCATAATTTTTCTAGTAATTATCTGTTATGTTGATGCTTATTATAAAAAATACATGCTCTTTTAATTGCCCAGATTAACTAATTCAGCAGTTTTTACATCCTCCGGTATTACCCCATTCCGTCTTAAGCCCTTACAAGCTGTAAACATCATAACTTTTATATCGCATAATCCTATTATATCCAACGTGTTATGACGCAATAAACTATTCGTAATACCATTATGATCCAATTTTAATTGTCATTCATACCGTTTACGATTAAAAATGCCCGCTGGTCCGCAAACTAAGTCTTTTACGAGCAATTACTTATATTGCGATCGATCAGGGTTTTTTATACTCTCTTCAAATCTTACTTAAAATCCTCAGAAGATCTGGAAATACCAGTAAGAAAGCTCCTATAAGTTGCCCATCAACAATATACTCATTCTTAATAAGGAGAAATATTCCTATTCCGCTGAAAATAAAGCACTTAAAAAGAAAAACCTGGATACTACGCAATGCCAATCAAAATTACACATTTTTTCACCAAAAATACAACATTCTCACTTATTGAATCCAATCAATAAACATAACTGCCATTAAATCATTTCCAATATTCACATTTTATCTTACTTTTCTCCTTTTTACATTTATTGAACGCATAGAGAATTTCAAATTTCAATTTAACTTTATTTCAGATAACTTTTCTCAGGGGTTTGGATAAGCCGGGAAGGCCATAAATCACTTGACAGCCAGCATATTATCGCTATCCTTAAAATTCCGTTGCGAGTAGCTGCAACTGCACTCCAAAATTAATTATCAAGTGACTTGGAGTTCAGAAATAAGCCTGAATTTAGTATTAACTTTTTATGAACAGGAGTATTCAATATGGCAATCAAAGTAGGTATTAACGGTTTTGGTCGTATCGGCCGTTTGGTTTTCCGTGCAATTTGCGACCAGGGTTTGCTTGGCAAAGATATCCAGGTCATCGCTGTAAATGATTTGGTGCCAGCCGATAATCTGGCTTATCTGCTTAAATATGATACCGTTCAAGGCCGATTCCCGGGAACGGTTACTAGTAAAAAATCCGGTGCTGACGTATCTGAAGATGATACTCTGGTTGTCAATGGTCTGGATATTAAATGTCTGGCTATTAAAGAAGGTCCGGCTGCACTGCCATGGAAAGCGCTGGGAGTTGATGTAGTCATTGAAGCCACTGGCTTGTTTACAGATGCTACCAAAGCCAAAGGTCATATCGAAGCGGGCGCCAAAAAAGTGATTATCAGTGCCCCGGCTAAAAACGAAGATATTACCCTGGTTCTGGGTGTAAATGATGACAAATACGATCCAGCCAAGCACAATATCATCTCGAATGCCAGTTGCACAACCAACTGTCTGGCCCCGGTAGTTCATGTTCTGCTTAAAGAAGGTTTTGGTATTGACGAAGGTCTGATGACCACCATCCATGCCTACACCGCAACGCAGAAAACTGTTGATGGTCCGTCCAAGAAAGACTGGAAAGGCGGCCGCGCAGCTGCTCAGAATATTATTCCCTCGACCACTGGCGCCGCCAAAGCCGTCGCTCTGGCCATTCCAGAAGTCAAAGGCAAACTGACCGGCATGGCCATGCGTGTGCCTGTCCCTACCGTCAGCGTTGTTGATCTGACAGTTCGCACCACCAAGGAAACCAGTTATCAGGAAATCTGCGCCGCGATGAAAAAGGCCAGCGAAACCTATATGAAAGGCATTCTGGGCTATACCGAAGATGGTGTCGTTAGCAGCGATTTTATCCATGACAGTCATTCCAGTATTTTCGATGCCGGCGCCGGTATTGAATTGAACAGCAAGTTCTTCAAGCTGGTCAGCTGGTACGATAACGAATGGGGCTATTCCTGCCGGACCGTTGATCTGGTTAAGAAGGTCGGCGCTTCGCTCTAAAACAACGAATCAAGCGACCCGCAACTGTCAAGTTGCGGGTCGTTCTTGAATAACGCTTTACAAGTTAAGATCACAGGGGAGAGCCGCGTTCCCGGTCGTTTGTCTTGCCGTTTCGATTCCCTGTTCTGATAAATAGATCGGCCCCGTTCCCGTGGAACCGGCCTGTACGGGACAATTACGAAAGGTATATATTTATGGCAAAGAAAACTATAGCTGATATTGATGTTAAGGGCAAACGCGTCTTTATGCGCGTTGATTTTAATGTACCCCTGGACGATACCGGCAACATCACGAATGACCGTCGTATCCAGATGGCCCTTCCTAGTATTGAAACGGCTGTCAAAGGGGGGGGCCGCTTGATACTCGCATCACATCTGGGCCGTCCCAAGGGTGATCCTGATCCCAAATACTCTCTGGCTCCTTGTGCCAAACGGCTGGGTGAGCTACTGGGCAAACCGGTGAAAATGGCTCCCGATTGTGTGGGTCCGGAAGTTGAAAGCATGGTTAACGCGATGAAAGATGGCGATGTCATCCTGCTGGAAAATGTTCGATTCCATAAAGGCGAAACCAAAAACTTTCCGGAATTCTCAGAGCAATTAGCCAAGCTGGCCGACATCTATGTCAATGATGCCTTTGGCACGGCACATCGCGAACATGCTTCTATGTATGGAGTACCCGCGGCGTTGGGTGCCGGCAACCGGGTTTGCGGCTTCCTGATTGAAAAAGAAATTAAATATTTAGGCGATGCACTCTCAAATCCCCAACGTCCTTTCGTTGCGATTCTGGGTGGCGCCAAAGTCAGCGATAAAATCCTGGTAATCGAGAATTTGATCAATAAAGTGGATCGGATCCTGATTGGTGGCGGAATGGCCTACACCTTCTTTAAGGCGCAGGGCCTGGAAATCGGTGGCAGCATTTGTGAAGACGACAAACTGGACATCGCTTTAAATCTATTAACTACTGCCAAAACGAAAGGTTGCGAAATCGTTCTGCCCGTCGACAATGTCATCGCGCAGGAATTCAAAGCCAATGCTGAAAACAAAGTCAATTCCGGTAATATCGCTGAAGGCTGGCAGGGATTGGATATCGGTCCGGAAACTCGCAAATTATTCACCAGCAAGATTACCGATGCCAAAACCATCGTTTGGAACGGCCCGATGGGTGTCTTTGAAATGGAACCCTTTGACGCCGGTACCCGTGCCGTGGCTCAGGCCATTGCCGACGCAACTGACAATGGCGCCATCAGTATTATTGGCGGCGGCGACAGCGCCGCAGCTGTCGAACAGATGGGCCTGGGCGAAAAAATGAGCCACATTTCCACCGGCGGCGGCGCCAGCCTCGAATTCCTCGAAGGCAAACCCTTTACCTGCCTGGAAATTCTCGACGACAAATAATTTATAACCCGAATAAAAAGGCATGCTCCCTTCACCGGCGCATGCCTTTTTTCGTATACATAAAACGAATCCTGCCTAACATATGATAGATATGCATAATTCTTCTGAGGTGAAATCTGTTAAAAAAACCGATGTTGTATTAAGCATAATATTTTTTTTGTGTTATGCTTCGTTCTGGTACGAATTATTCAGTTGGGGTGCCAATTTTAACTTTTCCCTGTTCATCATATTCCCATTTATCATTATTGGCGGAATAATAATCTGGGTAATTGCAGTTTTGAAAATGACCTGCAATCTGTTAATGCCCTTTAACATTATCACCCCATCAGGCAGAATGACCAGATGGTTCCTTATTATTCTTCTGATCCTCATCCCATTCTCATCACATATTATTGGCAGCCCAACTGCTTATGGCGCCAGATATATGATCTGGAAAACCGGTGGAATAAAATCAATTTTTGAATGGGGAATGAATATTCTTAAGAAAGATCCCGATTCTGTTGTTATAGGCGACAATGACAGCGGGATTAAAGAAACTTATATCAGTAACCGTATAAAAACTATTATCAATTGTTATGATCATAATGAGGGCGTAACCTATAGCATTGACCTCATCAGGAAGGAAGACGAGTCACCATACATTTGGCTTATTATGAAAGGCGGAGGAGGCTTTATCGGTCATTGGGGCCTGATAATATTCGAACCAGACTCTCCCCCAACTGACTTAGAGCGATACCCAATCCAATTATATAAAGGCATCCATTTTTTTCAATTCTGTGGATAATATATCATGACTAAACACCAACTCCCATCCAATCCATCCCTCGAAATCTGCCCATCCATCCTCAGCGCCGATTTCGCCCATCTGGCCGATCATGTCGCCCAGGTCGAACCGCAGGTCAACATGCTTCACCTGGATGTCATGGATGGTCATTTTGTTCCCAATATGACCTTTGGACCCGTCCTGGTCAAGTGGTTGAGGCCCTGCAGCAAACTGTTTTTTGATGTCCACTTGATGATATCCGATCCGGCAACCTATGCCCCGCAATTTATCAAGGCGGGGGCGGATGGAATCACATTCCATCTGGAAACCACAACGGATCCCAAAGCCATTATTTCCCAGTTGCGTAACCTTAATATCTCGGTGGGCGTTTCCATTAAACCCAAAACTCCGGTTGAATCACTCAAGTCAATCATCGATCTGGTTGACATGGTCTTATTGATGACCGTAGAGCCTGGCTTTGGCGGCCAATCATTTATCATGGATAGTATCACCCGCTGCGAACAACTTCGCGCCATGCTTCGGCCAGATCAACGATTACAGGTAGACGGTGGCATCGACCATGAAACCACCCCGCTGATTACTCGAGCCGGTGCAGACACACTCGTGGCTGGCAGTTATATCTTTGGCGCTCCCAATCCCATCGAAGCGATTCAACGCATCAAAAAGGCTGCTATAAAACACCCGTAAAAACGGCTCGGTATCGCGGGGTGAATATGGCGATGTCGAACCTTCTTCCCAGACAACGGCCCTGTAGTTTGTCGGGCGGTTTCCTGTGTATCTCCTCCTGACGCCGTAATACTCATTTTCCCTGCCTTGTTGCTTTCTAACGCGACTTATACCGGGTCGGTAACATTGATAATCCTAAATGGGCTTACTAATCCTCTCAGGCGCTCCGCCAGATGCTGCATGCGATCACCATTTGTCGAGTTCGTTCAGCTCCATCAGCTTTGGTTTTTGATGATTGCGCGATATCGTTAATGCGATATCATATCAACTATGAATGAGACCTGTAATTAATATTATCGGCCTAATAATCTATAAATAATTCCAGATTCCCAAAGTCAAATTTATTCAAAATCAGAATGACTGGAATCATCCCGTTGCTCAAACTGGTCAGACAACTGATGCATGACCACACACCAGCCCTCGCAAATCTCTCCAAATTCATAATCCATAATATCGCCCAACATCACAGAATCTCCCGCCTCCAATGTCATTTTTATTTGTTCCAGTTGTTCTGTCAATCTGGCAATCACCTCGGAGACTTTTATGCCTTCTATTTCAAAATCTGTATTTTCCAGATCCACATCCATTAAATGACATGCGCTGATCAATGTCTTCTGGACCATATCCCAGAGTTGCAGATAATCGCTTAACAGTTGCATCGCTTTTTGCGATTGTCCCTGTGCGAGGGCATCAACCACTTGATTACGTAAGGCCTCACTTTCTTCCAAATGACCTGCCATTATCCGCAAACCCGAAGAGGCAAATAACGTTTTAGCCATAATCTCAATATTAATACTCTTGAACTCACAAAGAAATCTGTCTTGCCATTCGGTTAATTGTCCGGCTTGTAATTCCTGGCCATTAATATGAATAGTCGTGATAACATCCTGAGACGAAACCATGTCAGACTGTATTATATTGAGAACATCACCTAAATGCATTTTATCTGAAAAGGAACGATCAATTGGATTATCATTAATTGTTATCTTCATATAATTTTTATTACTAGGTCTAAAGCGGATAGAATTCTAAATAAGTTTGGAGTCCTGATTTTGCCAGTGTTTAAGCACCCAGGCCAGGATCAATGATAACACGATCACTACGATAACCAGAATACCAATAACTATCTGCATTGACAGAAATGACTGGGGCTTTTGACTGGCTTTTCGATGCTCGATAGCCTGCTGTACGGATTTTCGGTCTCTTAATACCAGGATAGTTAACAAAACCGCCATAATAACAATAATGCCGATTTCACCCGGTCCCATCAATACTGCTATCATTGGCATTCCTGTTTACTTTTTATCTCAAATCTGTACATTATTTTATTATAAATGGCTATCATATTAAATATAATATATTTTCAATTAAAATCTTACAATTTCGATTCGTTCAATTCTATCGGATTTACACCGGAAAAAACAGTTTTTTTTATAACTATCCCGATAGATTCTAAAATGGGCCTTTTCATATCAAGTTCCCGAAAATATAAAGCTTGCCTGATAAATGTCCGATAGTTATAATGATCCCAGTCTGTTTTGAAGGGCAATTATGAAAGTATGCTTAATCAATCCCGCTTGGCGCTTTCTATCCAGGGCAGACATCGTCTTTTCAAATAACTTGGGTTTAGCCTATCTGGCATCATATTTACGTAAATATAGCAAGCATACTCCCTATATTATTGATGCCTTGGCTGAAGGCTATCGATATTCAGAGACAGTGGATGATCATCTCATCCGGATTGGGCTGCCCTTCCCGGAAATAATTAAAAGAATTGCACCGGATACCGGCCTGATTGGCATAACGGTCCCCTTCTCGCATCTGGCTGAAGAAGCAGAGCTTACCTGTAAGGCAATTAAATCTGTTTTTGCTAATATTCCGGTGATTATGGGAGGGATTCATCCATCATCTTGTCCGGATGATTTTAAAACCTCTCTGGCTGACTACTGGTTGATTGGTGAAGGCGAGTATTGTTTAATGGCGCTCGCTGACGGGCATCCTCCTGAAACACTTAATGGCATTCTAACCCGTAAACGGCCATCACCAAATCTGGCTGGCAAAGCCTGGCAGGTTGAACATCTGGATGATATCCCTCTTCCTGCACGAGATCTCTTGCCGATGCAACACTATCTTAAGTTATCTCAACGCCGGACCAGCCATAAACAAACCGCATGCATCATAACAAGCCGGGGTTGTCCATGGAAATGCCGTTTTTGTGCGGTACACCCGGTCAGTGGCTATCGATGGCGTGGACGATCTTCTGAAAATGTCTTGATTGAAATTCAGCATCTGATAGAAACTTATGGCATCAGACATCTTGAATTTGAAGATGACAATCTCACCCTTAATCGCAAAAGAGCCAAAGAAATATTTAATGGAATGACCGCCCTTAGATATCAGCATCATATTGATCTAACCTGGGAAATTCCCAATGGCATCCGGTGTGAAACCGTTGATCGCGAGATGCTCAAACTGATGCTAAGAAGTGGGTGTACTCGAATCACTTACGCATTAGAACATGGTGATCCAGCAATCAGAGAATCCATGTGTAAAAAAATGGATATCGAGAAATTTGAAAGAGCGGTCTGGAATGCAATAGATATTGGCCTGCCGGTCGATATTATGGTTATGATCGGATATCCTGGCGAAACGGAAGAACGCTTTAAAACCGCATTTGAATATTATCGCCAATTGCGTGACTGGGGTGTCGCAAACTTTATTTTTCTTTACGCCCAACCGTATCCCGGAACCGAATTGAATCGTTATTGCAGAGAACACCATTACCTGACCGGAAATGATCGAGATTTGTGGCCGGCAGTAAAAATTGAAACTCCGGATTTTCACACGGCTGATATTATCAGGCGGCATAAAACCCTACTGCTTGAATTTGATCGTAAATACCGTTTACGCCATAAAGTCAGATCGATCCTGCCCGGTAAAATTGCTGAGATAATTAGTCGATATAGACCGGAAAAAGCTATATGACTCTGTCATTTTCTGACAGCCGATGCTGGATTGGCCCGGCAAAAACACGTCATACTGACAACGATTAAGGCTGTCCCAAATGCCATCAGTAATATTTGATAGGATGAATTTTCACTAATGATCCGGGTTGACGCTTGCAGGAGAGTCGGGGCGGGTAAAATATCATCTTTACGCACCATGGCCAGAGCTTGTTTCAGGGCTGGCCAGGGTTCTGGCAATGTCGTTACTTTTGATGGATCAACATCACCGGGAACATAATTCAAATAATTGATCGCCGCTCGTTCCATGACGGATGGATCGTCCAGGTTGGCTAATAATTGGCGATGTTGATCGCAGACTTTCTCCAGCGCTTCAATGTCTTTACGATAGGTAGTAAGAATAGCATGATCGGAATAATATTGAGTGATGGGCCCGGCCAGAATAACCAGCGCAATGATCCCCATGCCAATGGTACTAAAGATCATAAATCCAAAGAATCGTACCATCGGATCAAGCAGCTGATTATATGACTGAGAACTTGACATATCATTTTTATCGTTGATCAGCGATTAAATCTATGAACTATTGCGTTTTTTATTCAAGCAACCGGGAGAACCAGCCAAAGAAAAAGCACGCCCTTTTAAGCAAAGACGTGCTTGAGAGATTTAGCGTCAAAATTGTATTGGTTCTTAGCGCTTCCAGATTTCCTTGCCCCAAACGGCCTGCTTGCCCAGTTCTTCTTCAATTCGGAGCAACTGGTTATATTTACAGATTCGATCTGTGCGACATAGAGAACCCGTCTTGATCTGACCGGCGCCAGTGGCTACCGCGATATCAGCGATGGTACTGTCTTCGGTTTCACCGCTGCGATGGCTGATCACGGCCGTCCAGCCATTGCGCTGGGCCATGCGAACCGCTTCAAATGTTTCGGTCAGGGTACCAATCTGATTCACTTTAATGAGAATTGAATTTGCGCAACCCTTTGCAATACCAGTCTTTAGTCTCTTGGTATTGGTCACAAACAGGTCATCCCCCACCAGCTGACATTTACTGCCAATCGTATCGGTCAATTCTTTCCAGCCAGTCCAGTCATCTTCCGCCAGCCCATCTTCAATACTGACAATGGGATATTTGCTGACCCAGTCAGCCCAGTATTTGACCATATCGCTGCTGCTGACAATGGTTTTCGGATCGGATTTGAAGAAAGAGTATCCCTTCTTGCTGTTCACCCACATTTCGGTGCTGGCAGGATCCAGTGCGATAAAGACATCTTTGCCGGCCTTGTATCCGGCAGCTTTAATCGCCTTCACAATCACTTCCAGAGCCTCTTCGTTAGCCTTCAGACTCGGCGCGAAACCACCTTCATCACCCACGGCGGTATTGTAGCCCATTTTGCCCAGCACTTTTTTGAGATGATGGAAAATCTCAGCGCCCATGCGTAAACCTTCCGTGTAATTCTTGGCGCCCACCGGCATCACCATGAATTCCTGGAAATCCACATTGTTATCAGCATGCTTGCCACCGTTGAGAATATTCATCATCGGAATTGGCAGGATATTGGCATTATTACCGCCCAGATAACGATACAAGGGCAAATTGCAATAATCCGCGGCCGCCTTGGCAACAGCCATCGAAACGCCCAGAATCGCATTGGCGCCCAGGTTGGCCTTGTTATCGGTTCCGTCCAGGGCAATCATGGTGGCATCCACGGCTTCCTGATCCCGGGCATCCAGACCCAGAACCTTGGGAGCAATTTTCTTGTTTACATTAGCGACAGCATTCAGCGTGCCTTTGCCCAGATAACGCTTCTCATCCCCATCACGCAACTCAACCGCTTCATAAGCGCCGGTGCTGGCGCCAGATGGAACCGCGGCTCGGCCAAAAGAACCATCCGCCAGAATGACATCTACTTCAACAGTAGGATTACCACGACTATCAAGAATTTCACGAGCCTTAATGGATACGATTTCACTGTACATGAGCTCACCTTTCGTAAGTATTTTATTATATTGGTTTTACATTAAAATCAACTATTAATACCGCCAAATGGATGTACCGGTAACGATGTCTCCATCGCGGCGCGATAAAATCATAACGGATTCAGGCAGTCCATGCAAAAAAAAATTGTAATCTACCCGCAATTTAATATCCTTAAGTAGTACCAATTAACCCGAATAGGAATGAAATATGAAAGTTACACTAACCCCCTATGGTATGCCGCAAGTGGCAGTCATCCCGGTGATCCTGATGCTTGCCGCCGGCCTATGTCATATTGTCTGGCCCATAGCCACACCCTGGCCTCAGATCCCTCTTATCCTGCTAGTGCTCTTTTCCTTTTCCTTTTTTCGCGATCCGGAAAGAACATTACCCACTGATGACGATATTCTACTGGCTCCCGCTGATGGAAAAATCACCGATATTATCGAAGTTGAGGAACAGAACTTTATCCAAGGTCCGGCAATCCGTATTGGTATTTTTCTCAGTGTTTTTAATGTCCATATTAACCGGACACCTTGTGCCGGCAGAGTTGCCTGGAAACAGGAGAAACCCGGCCTTTGCCTGAACGCACTGAATACGGAAGCCTGCTCTCAAAAAAATCAGTCGACCACAATTGGCCTGGACTGCCCCAACCACCCCGCCGGCAAGGTCATCGTCAAACAGATCACCGGCGCCATCGCCCGCCGCATCGTCTGCCCCTGCCAGATCGGCCAGTTCTTTGAGGCTGGTCACAAATATGGCATGATCAAATTCGGCTCCCGCACCGAACTGTATCTGCCCGCCGAACCCAAACCCCAGATCCTCACCAAACCCGGCGATACCATCAAAGCCGGATCAACCATCCTGGTACGCTATCCCAAACTGGCAACGACCTGCGCTAACACCAGCGACACCCCTGATGAACTGACTGAACATAAAGAACCGGAAAATTGAACTTAATGCTATCGAGAGTCACCGGACGATAATACGACATTGGAGTTGGTCCATGCCTGACAAAAGCGATCAAGCAGAACCTGAAATGAAAAAACATCAGACATCCTGTTCGCTTGGATCGTACATGCCATGCTCCTGTACATGTGGCTGGTATGGTTCTGCTGGGGAGCCAATTTAGAATTTGATTTTTTCGGATTCGCTCTAATGCCTTTTGTTTTTCTGATTTATCTGGCCAGTTTAATCGTCTTGTCGATATCCTTGTTTATCAGGTCAGGACGCAGCATGAAATTTAGGGCCAGGCGAATCGTACATGGCTTTACAATCATCCTGGCTCCTGTCTTGTTATCTCTTTTTTTAAATCCCTTGAACTTAGGCATTGCGTATCTTCTTCACCACACAGGAGGCCTTGATTCGCTCCAACAATGGGCCTTAGCGCTTATCGACAGACCAATCGAAGAATTAATTGAACCGCATGACTATAAAGCGGGCACGAGATACTATCCTATCAAATCGGCACTTTGGAATAACCAAATACGACTGATCGATTCTTGTCCCACAATTCTAAAAGACAAAAAGGACAACACGATATCAGAGCGTGGGCTGTTTATACAAGTCCACTTGAATACTCATCCCTTCTTGCTTGGATGGGGACTTCAGTTCACTCATCCGGGTGAACCGATCCCCGATGCATGCCATGGCAAAGTAGTTAAAGATGGCATATTACGGTACTATCTGGGAAGATAACCTTGATCCATTATGACCAACATGAACTCACTTGACAGATTCACCGGCGTTATCCCGGGCACAACCGCAGGCGATGTGATTTGCTTCCCGCTGGCGTGGGCCTGATCCCGCGCATTCTGTTATTCATAAACATCGTATTGGGCCATGGCTTCAGGCGATTGTTGCCACCCTACTTAACGGGTTTCATACCCAGCAATTTCATGCCAAAGCCAGGCGCCGGTGATGGCATGAGCTTCCCGTTAATCAGTTGATAATCGCCAAAATCGACTTCATCGCAGGCACAGGTCACCCCTTCGATCGTAACCACATTTCCCAATCCGGTTGACAGATGGGCGATATAATTGGTTTTCAGTCGCTCTCCCCAGGCATGCGGAGAGGTGGTCGCGCCAATCGCCTTCATCTGACCGATCAACTGCCGCCAGGGCGTGAAACCCAGTCCACAGATATCCGGCAGACTGACATCGATTAATCCCCTTCGCAGCAATTCATATAACAAAACCATGTCGGTTCGATACTCACCATCGGCCAGCAAAGTCTTTCGTTTCCCATTGGCTTTTAGCCAGGTCCGCAACTGGGCATAATCATCAAACGCTTCGGCAAATGGCTCTTCAATCCAGAATAACGGCACCTCTTCAATCCCCTCCAGGTATTGAATGAACTCATCACAGGTAAATCCGTCATTACCATCGACCAGAATATCCACCTGTGGAAAATGTCTGGCAATCGCACGGGTAACCTCGATATCTCGCTGGATTCCCTCCTGCTTCTCCATCCATTTATTTCCCCGCCCGATCTTCACTTTGAGCTGCCGATATCCATAGTCGACATCAAACTGGCAATTGTCCAGCACTTGATCAATTCCCGCCGGATGATCCGGGGGTTCCAGATCATCAAAATAAATCATCCCGCTATAACACAAAGTCGCATCCGGACCTCGGTGCCCCAGCATTTCATAAACCGGAATCCCTAAAATCATTCCGGCCAGGTCATGCAAGGCAAAATCCAGCGGCCGGGCATCGGCGACGGTTATTCCAAATCCCGGATCGAACAGATCTGTAACGGCTTTCCCTTTAAAACGTTCCAGAACACGCGAGCCTTCCGCTCCGCCCGCCAGAAACATTCCCCAGCCCGATGCGCCCTGATCTGTGGTCAATTGACCAACCGTCACTTGGGGGCCGCGTCCGTGTACATCCAGACGTGAATTTTTACCAACCAGTCGGGGCCAGCGCATCTGTACCGTCCCAACTTCCAATCCGGCAATCTTATGTCTTGCCAACTCCGATTTCCATTGATCGATCTGGCGGGGCGTATGCTCACGACGAATCCCCGAACACCCTGCTACTCCTAACGCCAGACACTCAGCCAGAAATTCGCGACGTTTGACTTTCATTTTTTCCTGCCTTTCTGGCCTTGTCCGTTATGCTACTGACAGACTGTTGAGTAATTTTTACGGAATGTTTGCTACTGATGTCGGGTTGCCTTTAACCTCAAATTCATAACGCCACGGCAACGCCCGTTTATTCGCCAGTTTGTCTTCGATCACAGTAACGATCTCATATTTCCCCGGCGACAGTTTCGGAAGTTGCAACGGCCCGCGCAGATAGAAATCACGACGCTTATTATAAGAGGGCTTGTCGACTACCGGCGCGCTGAGTTGTGTCAAAGCATTCAAACCGGAATCATATAATGTAATACTGGCATGAATACTGGTATAATATTGGTTGTCTGCGTTTAATCCATTAGTAAAATTCTCAAGTTCACAATAAACCAGAATGCTGCGTCCCTGGCCTTCCGTAAGCGCCTGTGGATCGAGTTCATTATATTGCCCAAAGCCGCTCACATCAGAACAGATTTTCAAATTTTCGATTCTCAGGTCTGCTCTTTCGGCAATCATGCTATGCAATGCTTCCAGCGCTTCTAACGCCTTATTGGCTACCACCGGATCGTCTTTCTTTTGAATCGTCCGGGAGGTCAAAACGACGGCTCTGGCAAGATCCAGCGCAGAATTCTGCAAATCATCAGGTACCGACGGAATTGTCTTGAGCGCTCTATCGGCATCCCCCTGGGCAGCGTACATCAAACGCAAAGCCAGTTGTGCGCTGATGTCTTGAGGATTTTCACTGACCAACCGTTCCAGATAATAGGTGACTTGGGGTATGGTTGGAGGATCATCAATCCGCGCAACCATTGTTTTGTTGGGATTTAAACGGGTACTGCTTGGATTGGCCGCCAGAGCCCCCGTTACCCCTCCAACCTGGACAATGGGTTGTAATGCCGGCGACACAGCATTCTGTGTTGATACTGAAATCGAATTGCTTTCATCAGGAACATTTACACTAGCTATAGCTGATCCCCCCGGTGAACCTTCTCCTGAAACTATTGTTTCTTTTTTATTGTACGGATTATTGGAAGGTTGTACTCGGGTCACATTCGGAGTTTGAAAATGATTCGCCTCATAGCCTTGTTGTCTGGTAGGCAAATGTGACCAGTAACCACTATTTTGGCCATTTGTATTAGCAGTTTGGTACTGCCCGTTATTGGTCTGACCAACAGAAGTCACGGGTTGTTCATTGACCGGGGGATGAGGATAGTACCTTACATAACCTCGACTATCCGCGTTAGGATGAGATGGATTATAGACCTCATAATAACTTTTATTATTATCGGCGGTTATATCAGGTTGAGAATGATAAGAATTCCTGGGATTTTGCCCGGAAACCTCATTGGGCTGTTGTGACATCGGAAAACCACTGGTATCTCGAACAACCGTTTGAGGACGCTGCCCGTTCAACTGGTTATATTGGTTATTTTGCCCGAATTCCGTTTGATTGGCGCTGTTATTTCCAGAATTTTTACCGGATTCACCCAGGCGTACCGGATCGTAGCTGGAATAGCTGTTACAACCGAATAGTATCAGACTAACTAATACTGAAATAAAAGCAAATAGTCTTCCATGACATTTCATGACGATTGCCTCCCTGCAACTGCCGGAATTTAATTGAGGATAAGTGTCATATAATTAACAACTTATCGTATATTAACTATTATTTTTCTCCTGTCCAGACTGTTTTTATAATAACCTGAATATTTTATCGGACTGAAATACTCGAAAACTCCACTATAAATTTTTCCAATCCATCTTTGACCGAGCATCCGCCCGTCTTCTGACCATAATCGATCTCTGCCAGTCTTTTTAACGCCTGGGCAATTTTTTTGATATTTAACTTTCTGACTTGCTGCAAAAATTCTCTCGTATTGTGCCAGACTCCTGCCTTTTTCAAAATTTCAGCATCATTCGTACGATCATCCATTAAAATTCGTGCTCGGTATAACCTGCGAACATGCCAGGCAAATGCCCCCACTGCACTAAATTCAGCCTCGCGATCTAGTCTCATCATGGCATCAAGAAGCTCGAGCGCTTTTCTGGTCTGCCCACTCACCATGGAATCAATCACATTAAAAACAGTATACTGACGATTATGGCCACTTAATTGCAAAATGATGTCTTCAGTAATCTGTGTTCCCGGTGCTTGTGGATCTGCCAGAAAGGTGGCTATTTTATCGATTTCTCCACACAGAATTCCAGACTCATCCCCAATCATCTCAATCAGAAATCGGGCGCTGCGCTCTGACATAATTAAACCATAAGTCTTTTTTGCGTAATCGGTTAAAAATACTGGCAATTCTTTCGCCGCGACTGGACTGCAATCGATAAACGCCCCATTTTTGTTGATTGCTTTTGCCAGCCTGGTTGTTTTGGGAAAAGATTCCGCCTGAAGAATAAGAATTCCTGTTGAGGATGGATTTTGCTGATAATCTTCTAATGCCTGTCGATATTGGCTGATAAAATCATCCGCATCTTTTACAACAACCAATCGATAATCTGACAGAAAGGGCAATGTATTCAAATCGGTTAACACCTCAGATAACTTTGCCTCTCCGCCGTCATAATTTGTCATTGCCAATTGTGGATCCGCATCCCCCAATAACTGCTCCACCAGATGATGCAAAGAATCAATCGCTCGCCGGCGATCTTTTCCAGCAATGACGTAAAATGGCTGTGGCGCCAGACTCTTTGCTAATTTTTCTGTTTTTTTACTCGTGGCCATATCAATTTTTATCGATAAATATCAAAACATATCAAGAATGTAACATATTAACTTATAATATGTTAATGTCAATTTCAATCTCTAAATACCTTCAATTGCTTATCATTTGGTGACATATCTTTGCATGACATTTTGCTTTTTGCTCTATATAAGACTATAATAGTCTTATATAGCTGTTATGGAGACCTCTATGAAACGTAAAATTGTTAAGATTGATGAAGTTAAATGCAATGGTTGCGGACTGTGTATCCCCAATTGTCCGGAGGGCGCTCTTCAAATAATTGATGGTAAAGCACGGATTGTCAGCGAATTATCCTGCGATGGATTGGGTGCCTGCCTGGGTCACTGTCCGGAAGGCGCCATCAGCATTGAAGAGCGTGAAGCCGAACCCTACAATGAACGAAAGGTTATGGCCAGTATAATCAAGGCTGGACCAGCCACGATAAAGGCCCACTTAAAACATCTGGCAGATCATCAGGAAATAAATTACCTTCAGGAAGCCATGGCCTGTCTCAAGGAACACAATATTCCCATTCCAGATTTAAAGGAAACCGTATGTGCTTCGGGCCACCATCATGCTTCCGGAGGATGCCCAGGTTCTCGAGCTATGCAATTTGATAAACAGCCAACATCGATTTCAAACAATACGGATATCCCTTCACAATTACGCCAATGGCCCGTCCAATTAGCCTTACTTAATCCCCAGGCGCCATATTTCAACAACGCCCATCTCCTGATTGCAGCGGATTGTGTTCCATTTGCCTATGGTAATTTTCATCAGGAATTCTTAAAAGATAAAGTGGTTATTGTCTTTTGTCCCAAATTGGATCCTGTATTGGATATCTATCTGGAAAAACTGGTAGAAATCTTCCGTCACAATCCGATTCAATCGATTACGATCGCACGTATGGAAGTCCCATGTTGTTCGGGTGCCACGCGGCTGGTCAATGAAGCCCTGCGTCAATCTGGACAGTTAATACCCGTTGAAGAAAAAATCATCTCGCTGAAAGGTGTTGTTCTCAGTTAGGAGCCGTCCATAAATAAGTGCTGCATTTATCGCACAGCTTGTTGTCAGATTCAGTCGCGCCGCTTGAGCGAAACCGAAGTCGGTGCGATTCTATGTCGAGAATTTCGCGATTGAGAAGCGGCTGAAGATGGCGGCAAGATGGGATGAGAAATGAAGTATTTTTTGATGAACGGTTTCTTAATTTCAAATTGCCCAATACCTGATATCTTATTACAATCATCGGTATGGCTGAGATTAAAAAAGTCATACTGATCCTTGAGATGAGCCGGGGTGTCGACCGTGCGCTGGCGCGTGGAATCGCCCGCTACTCGCGCCTGCAAGGTCCATGGGCGTTTTATAGTGATCCGGGTGCGGGAGGACGTCAAACGAGCATCCCTCAACTCAAACATTGGGGCGCTCATGGCATTATAGCTCATAATCCAACGCCGGCGACCGCTAAAAAAATCATCGCCAGCGGCTTGCCGGCAGTAACCCGGGGTTTGCACGTTCCAGGTTGCCCTCATATTTCTGCCGACTCACAAGAAATCGTCACGATAGCGCTTGAACATTTACTGAATCGTGGATTTACACGATTGGCATGGTGTGGTTTTAATCAAATTGGCTGGTCTGTTGAGCGGCAGAATCTTTTCGAAATCATGGTTAAAAATTCAGGTTACCCGGTTCATTGTTACCAGCCGCCCAATCCGCAAAGACATTATTCCTGGCAAGCGGAACAAAATCACCTGGCTCGCTGGCTACAAACACTGCCCAAACCCATTGGCCTGTTCGCTTGCAACGACGACAGGGCCAGGCAAATTGTCGAAGCCGGTAAAATTGCGGGTATCCATATTCCAGAAGAGATTGCCGTTCTCGGTGTTGACAACGACCCGCAAATCTGTGAACTTTCAGACCCGCCACTATCCAGTATCGCCCTTGATTTTGAGAAGATCGGATTCCAGGCAGCAGGCCTGCTCGATAAACTGATGAACGGCCAATCGGTTGACGAAATGGAAATCATTACCAAACCGACACATATAGTCACTCGCCAATCGACGAATATCCTGGCCATCCAGGATCCGGATATTGCTTCCGCTATTAACTTTATTCGCAACCATGCCCGTGAAATTATTCAGGTTGATGATGTGGTAAGCGCCACGGGATTGTCCCGGCGTGTATTGGAAAAACGATTTCGACGCACCCTGAAACGGTCCATCTATGACGAAATCGTAAATATTAAATCCAATCTGGTCGCGGAGCTGCTGGTATCAACGAATCTATCGATTGGCGAAATCGCTCAAAGTATGGGATACCCTTCTGATAAACATTTTGCCCGTTCGTTTCGCAAAGCCATGGGTATGTCCCCTTTGTCTTATCGAAAATCCCATCGGATTTGACTGTTTTCAATTTTCTTTATATTTAATGACAATCTCTAAATCCTCCACGCTTTTATATTTGACAGTCAGACGTAATTCTGGCTTTTCAGGCCCCATTTCCATCACGGCAACCCGGAGAATCTCTCGACCGTTAACTGGATTTTCCAGCGATTGACCATTTGCTTTTAGCAGAATCATACCCGCTTGCAGGCCGGCTTTAGCCGCCAGACTTCCTGGTTTAACGGACGTAATAATAACTCCTTTTTGATCTGGAGGATAGAGATATTGACCGGCTACTTGATCGTCCATCGTCTTGACACTGATACCTAATGTCGGTGTTTGCAGAGGAGATGCTGATTCGAATGGCGGGTTGGGTTGCGGTTCTGACATACCGGGAAGCGGCTTATACCCCCCCTGGCCGGCTTCTTCCTCAGCCGACAGACGATCCGCTTGCTGGCGCGCCAATTCACGACCGGTCAATAAAACTGCCAGATCTAACATTTGTCCCATACGCAAAACTTTACACCTGATCTGAGTTCCCGGTCTCTGCCGGGCGATATATCCCCGGAATTCACGCGATGATAATACGGCCTGACCATCGATTTCCAATATCACATCATAGGGCCGCATCCCTGCCCCCATGGCCGGTGAATTGGGCGTAATACGAACCACCATCACACCATTCATCCCGTCAGGAATACGTGCCAGCGCGGGAATGGCTTCACGGTAACCAAAAGTGTCTGAGCGGGCCTTGCGTTTTAATTCATCCAGACTTAATGGTAAAAGAGCCGCCCCCAGATACCCTCTAACCACCTGTTTTCTTTTAATCAGTTCTCCGGCCACCCATCGCGCCAGATTCGAGGGCACGGCAAAACCATAACCGGTTGAATAACCCGTTGGAGTTAATATGTTGGCATTGATCCCAATAATTTCACCTCTCAGATTAATTAGCGGCCCGCCACTATTACCCCGGTTGATGACAGCATCGGTTTGAATAAAATCCTCATAGCCCCACTCACCCAATATCTGGTTGGGGGTTTCGCGGCCCTTGCAGCTGATTATGCCACTGGTAACGGTTTGATTTAATCCAAAAGGGCTTCCTATGGCCAATACCGGATCCCCCACAAAGGCCTGATCCGAATCACCAAAATTCGCAACGGGCAATTCGTATTCTCCCGGTTTTATCCGAACAATCGCCAGATCGGTATCCGGATCGGTCCAGACTCCGATGGATGGATACAACTGCCCATCAGCCAGACTGATCTCTATTTTACCCGCATCACGTACCAGATGATAGCTGGTAATAAGATAACCTTCTTTATCGACTAGACATCCGCTGCCGATTGAATACGCCTTATCTGCATCCCCTGGCTGGCTCTCGGATGGATAGATCTTTAACGCAACCACCGCAGGTGCCACGCGCCTTACTGCCTGCCGATAAGCACGATTCAATAAATCCGCCAATTCCGCCGGCTGAAGCTCCTCCGGGGTCTCAGGCTTTGAAACGGATACGGTATCATCGGCCAACAAGGTCCATCCAACTAACAAACAACAAACAACTCCAATTCGATAGATCTTACCAATAGTCATCGTTGGCTCCTTGTATTGGTTACTGTATCTTTTCCAGAAATTCTTCTCTGGCCTGGGATGTCATATGATAACAATGTTCTTCTGTTGGAAACTGCTTTTCGACGACGGCTTGAACATAAGCCTTGCCGGCTTGACATATCTGTTGACCAATATCGCCAAACTGTTGGGTAAACTTCGGTTTAGCCGCCCCAGGCATCCCCAGAATTTCATGAAGCACCAGAACCTGGCCATCACAGCCCGGGCCACTGCCACAACTGATAACCGGCTGGGGACATCGCCGGGTCACTTCCTGTGCCACAATATCAGTCACACATTCAAGCAGCAAACCGACAGCGCCGGCCTCGATCATTGCTTGGGCATCGTGCACCAACTGAACCGCTTTTTCAACCTGCCGGGTCTGAACAATTCGGTCTTCGACCCGAGACGATTGTGGCCGATACCCCAGGTGTGCCATAACGGGAATACCCGCACGACTCAGTTGATAGACAGTATCAACGTGCCGTTCATCCACTTCCAATTTAACAACATCACAGCCGCCTTCGGTCATGAATCGCCCGGCGTTACGCAAGGTCTGATCTTGGGAAATCGTATAACTTAAAAACGGCATATCGCCAATCAAATAGACATAAGGCGCTCCACGCCTGACCGCTGCCGTTAAGGTTAGCATTAAATCCATATCCGCATTCAAGGTGCTGGGATATCCCAGTACGGTCTGAGCCAGAGAATCTCCCACTAACAGACTGTCGACTCCGGCGTCCTGCAATAAAACCGCTACCGAATAATCATAACAGGTCAATACCGAAATCGGGCGGCTTTCCTCTTTAAAACGTTTTAACGTTGCCAGAGTTATTTTATCATTCATAATGAAAATCCCTTGGATCGGGTTGGTTGACAGGTTGATATCAATTTCAAGCTACATAAGTAGTGAATCAAGCCTGTCGAAGTTGCTGGTGTTATTAACCAGTCATGATCTCAATCAATAAATTGCTTTCAGCATTAGTAGGTAAATCATAAATTGGTTATAGAACCATTATGTACAAAAGTATCGGTATTTGCAAGAATTCGTTAGGAATCGCACATGATAAATTTAGATAAGTAAAGGAATTACCGCTGGTTTTAAATATCTAAAGCCATTACAATTATCACCACATATATACAACAATATTACTCGTATCATACTATAGATTAAGGAGTTACCCATGACTCTGTTAACGCTGGCCCTTTCTGAGTCAACTGATCTGGCAACACTGACTGCCATCGAACAGGCCGCCCGGGACCGCGCCGATGCCGTTGAATTGAGAATCGATTATCTCAATCCCAATGATCAGAATCGGCTGCCTGACTTTATCCAATTGGCCCGGCAACATCAGCTAAAAACCATCGTCACATTGCGGCACATCTCCGAGGGCGGCCATTTTAACGGTCCATCCGATCGCCGCAATGAATTGCTCGTAATGGCTGATCTGGCTGGCGCTGATTTCATCGACCTGGAATGGGCTTCATATCAACAGTCCCCCTTTACACCCAGGAACGCCCGTTTGATCCTCAGCGCCCACGATTTTAAAACATTACCCCACTCCTTCAAAGACCTTCCCGGCCAGATGCAATCCATCCCCAACGCCATTCCTAAAGTCGCTTTCATGCCCCAGACGATTAACGACAGCTTCACCGCCCTGGATATCATGCACAATTATCCGGGGAGTATAGCAATCGCCATGGGTGAAGCCGGCCTGCAAACCCGTCTGATTACCCCAAAACTGAATGGTTTTTTATCCTTCTTCGCCCCCAATGCCAGTGCCGGAACCGCACCCGGCCAGATAACAATTCAACAGTCCCAGGATATCTACCACTGGGAGGCTATTAATTCCGAAACACAACTTTTCGGGGTCTGCGGCTTTCCGGTGGCCCATTCCATGAGCCCGGCAATTCATAATGCTGCGTTTAAAGCCATTGACTTTAATGGATTATACCTCCCCCTGCTCATCCACCCCGATCATGAAACCTTCAACCAATTCCTGGAAAATATCCTCCAGCGTCCCTGGCTCAATTTTCGCGGTCTCAGCGTGACCGTCCCTCATAAAGAAAACGCCCTGAAAGCAATCAAGGCCAGACAGGGCAAAATTGACCCGCTTGCTGAAAAAATCGGGGCGATCAATACCATAATTTTCAACTCAGATTCGACACTAAGCGGTTATAACACCGACTATACCGGCGCCATGAACGGGATCTACCAGACCCTGAATATCAAAAAATCCGATCTGACCAACATGCCCACAGCCGTCATCGGGGCCGGTGGCGCCGCCCGCGCGATTGTAGCCGGGTTGACCGATGCCCGGGCCAGGGTCACCGTATTTAACCGCACCGTTAAGAAAGCCGAAAATCTGGCGCAATTATTCAACTGCGACTACGATTCGGTAAATAATCTGAAGAATTTCAAGGCCAGACTGATTGTCAACTGCACAACATTAGGGATGCACCCCAATATGGATACCTGTCCGGTACCCGAAAACTATCTTACTAAAGATATGATCGTTTTCGATACTGTTTATAATCCGCTGAGAACCAGGCTGCTAAAAATGGCCGATACGGCTGGAGCGATGACCGTTGACGGACTGAGCATGTTTATCAATCAGGCCGCGGAACAGTTTAAACTCTTCACACAAAAGGAGCCGCCCCTGAAAATTATGGGAGAAAAAGTGAAAAAAATCCTGTTAGAAAAGCAATCCTGACCTTCTATTTTAACATAAACCAGCTATTTTAACATAATTAACATAAATCATAAATTCATAATATTGAATAACTTATATTATTTTACCTTAATTTTTGCCAATACATAAATGTTAATTTAGATAATTTGGGATATTTAGTAAAGAATTTTTGCGACCTCTGACGATAGTGTTGGTGTTGACAGAATAAACACTAACATTTTTAACGCGAGGTTTGCTATGGATTTTGAATTTTACAAAGCTAAGTATCTGGAAAAACTACTGCAAGGCGATCGGATTGGCTGCCGCAATATTCTCGGCGAAACCCTGCAAACCGGTACCCCGGCCAATACGATTTATTCCAATTTATTCTGGCCGGTCATGGTCGAAATTGAAACTCTCTATCGCCATCATCGCATCGATCGTATCACCGAACACATGGCAACCCGCATCAATCGCACCCTGGTCGATCAATTACAAAGCAAATTACCCCGCAGCAAACCTAACAACAAAAAAATTGTCATCACCTGTGCCCACGATGAGCCGGAAGAACTGGGCGCCCAGATGTGCGCCGATCTCTTCGAGTCGGAAGGCTGGGAAGTCAAATTTATCGGCGGCGGCGTCCCCAACGATGAAGTCATCGAAATGGTCGGCCATTTCCGCCCTGACGTTCTGTTTGTTTATGGCACAAAACCCAGTGGCGCTCCTGATGTCCGCCGGTTAATGGATACCATTCGACGCATCAATTCCTGTCCCGATATAAAAATCATGTTATCAGGCGGCGTATTCAATCGCGCCGAAGGGCTCTGGGAAGAAATCGGCGCCGATCTATTTGCCCCCACTGCCAGAGACGCCCTCAAAGTAGCACATATGGACTCTCAACAGGAATCCGCACCAAAACGCCGACAACGACGTACTCGCAAATCCGTTTTACAGGAAGAAGCACAACTGGCATAATACCAGGATGGTTAATCAGTTCCAGCAAGGCTTTTTTCCATCCTGAATTTCATAAACCCCCTGTTCTCAGGGGGTTATTTTTTTATCCCGCCACGGCAACAATAAGCCTTTTGCCTGTACAAAACTAATAACCAGTCAAAATCAGCGTGCCTTCTTCAGCCATTCATTCACATTGCGAGCCAGCACCTCAATATTCCGTTTCACCAGAATATTTTCTTTGATGGCCCCGGGGATCTTCAGGTTATTAATCGCTTTTTCCACCCGTTCCCAGATTTTGTCTTCCTTGGGGGTATCTTTAGCCAGATACAATTCGGTAACGAGTTCCTGAAGTTTTTGCAGCATTATGGAATCAATATTACGATAATAAGAGTCGATGACCTTGCGTTGATGGCCGGTATAGTCTTTATCACTCATTCTTTTCACTCACTTTCTGCAATTTGATGGCCAGCCCCCAAACCCATAATCCTAAAATAATCGATGGGATAAATGCCAGCCAGCTGTAGTGGATACCAACAAAAATCAGCGTCTGACTGGACCAGATCTCTTTGATGAAATAACTGACAATCAAAAAAACCAGATTGGAAAAACCCCAGGTCCCCCCGGCGGATAGCGCCATACGGGTCCCCAGGTTGAGGCCACGGGCAAAACGGGCCTCTTTGACCAACAGGGTAAATGCCGCCATCAGACAGAATCCAGCCGGCACCAGCAGCCAGGACGCCTGGCGATAATGCGCCAGCCAGGCATAAACGGCGATAAAAGGCGCACCAAATCCAAAAGACAAAACCGAACATAAAATAGGATGGACCCGATGACTCAAGGCGGACCAGAACAAACAACCCGCGACCGAACCGGCCATGAACAACCAGTTGCAATAGCCGCCAAATTCCAGCTCGAATCCTTTTTCATTCAGATACTGGGGCAGTAGACTCAGAAAAGCCAGCACGCCAAAAGCCGCCGGCAGGTTCATAAACCAAACCGGCCAGAACGGGATTGAACCTTTTACTTCAGACTTTACTTCCACATTCTGCGCAGGTTCAACCGCCAGGCGAATTCGCATCAGAAAAGTTAAAATCATCAACAAGGCCATTACCGGAACCAGACTCCATAACCCCGGAAAATCCCAGCGCGTAACGACCATGGTCGCGATCCAGGCCCCCATGCCATACCCTAACTGGCCCCCGATCATAAAAATAGCCGTCCCCATGGCAGGCGAGACCCGATCCAGGGCGTGAACCGCGCGAAAGCTTTCCGGATGAACCATGCCAACTCCCAGGGCGCTCACGCAAAACAGCGCCATGACGAGGTTGAATGCCGGCACGCCCGATGAAGTAATCAAACTTAAACCGCTGCCAAATACAGCCAGAACACCGCCGATATAGATCAGTAACGGCATTGCCTTACCGGGACGGATATGCCCAATGACCAGCTGCACCAGGTTAACCACCATCGTCGGCGCGATCATCAACGCAATCCCCATGATGACGGTGATATCAAAGACAGACCGGATCCGCGGCATGAGCGATGGTATCATCCCCATGTACAAGTCGGCCCAGAAATGGATCATCGACAGCAATAGTAATTGTGACCATTGCAGCCATGAGCCAGATCGCCCCTCAGACTGTAAATCAAGTACGGCTGTTGTCATTGTCCCGCCCGTCCAGAAAGTTTTTGACGGCTGGTTATTTTTTATTGTCACCCGCCACCTTGTATTTACCGCGATAAATATCGGCAGGATACTTGATGGCGTTTTTTTTCATTTTTTCAAAATAGGCATCACTCAGATCGATCCCCATCACGCCCGCAATGGCAAGGATATAGCTGAGGCAGTCGGCCACTTCTTCTTTGATCAACTGAAACTGTTCGGCATTTTCGACGGTCTTATAAGATTCAGCGGAATCGATCCACTGAAAATGTTCCAGCAGTTCGCCGGTTTCGATCGCCAGGCCCATGGCCAGATTTTTGGGGCTGTGATACTGTTCCCAGTCCCGTTCGGCGACGAAATCCGCCATTCGATCCAGCATTTCTTTTATTGTGGTTGTATTGTCAGGCATAATGGCACCAGGTGATCCCTTAGAATTTTTTGCCGCTCAGCTGTTCGTAAGCCTGAACATAGATAGCGCGGGTATTTTCCACGACTTCGGCCGGCAGTTCGGGGCCGGGCGGCTGCTTGGCAAAATTGATACTTTCCAGATAGTTCCGGACAAATTGTTTATCGAAGCTTTCCTGATCGCGGCCGGGTTCATACCTGGCCGCGGGCCAGAACCGGGAAGAATCGGGCGTGAGTACTTCATCGATCAGGACAATATTCTCGCCTTCCTGTCCCCATTCAAATTTGGTATCGGCCAGAATAATACCACGTTCGGCGGCATAATCAGCCGCCCGGCGGTAAATTTCGATGCTTTTCCGCGCGACATAATCCGCTTTTTCTTTGCCGATAATTTCCGCGGCGCGCTCCGGCGAGATATTTTCATCGTGCAGACCCTGTTCGGCCTTGGTCGATGGAGTAAATAACGGTTCGGGGAGCTTGTCGCACTGTTTGAGTCCGGCCGGCAGCGGGATATCACAGACGGTCTGTTTCTTCTGATACTCTTTCCAGCCGGAACCGGCCAGATAGCCCCGCACAATACATTCGACCGGCAACACCTCGGTCTTGCGGACCAGCATACTGCGGCCTTCCAACTGGTCGGCATAATCGCAGAACGGCGCCGGGAACTTGCTCACCTCCGTCGTGACCAGATGATTATTAATTGAAGCGCCCAGCCATTCGAACCAGAACAGGGAAATCCGGGTCAGGACTTTACCCTTATCCGGAATGCCGTTGGCCATAATCACATCAAAGGCGCTGATACGATCCGTGGCAACAAAAAGTAACTGGTCGCCCAGATCATAAATATCGCGTACTTTACCCCGACGCGGCGTCTGGCCGGGAATACGGGTTTGTAATACTACCTGATTCATAGTTTGCCCTCTTACGTAAACTGACAGTTGCCAGTTTCGGAAGTCTATATTTTCTAAGTAATACGAGCTCTGCCTGAGTAAAAATATTAGCCGGCTCAGGCAACCCGATATTATCCACAATCAGGTCCACTTTGCAAGCATTAGAAAACGCAAATCCCGGCCAGTGAATATTATCCCCCCCACAACGCTCATCATTTCCATAACCTTCCTAATCCCCATACCACCCACGACAATCCTGTTAAACACCATGAATAATATTCAACGTTTCCCCGTAGTAAAATCGGCTATTTCAATTTTTAAATTCTCCAGCCGTTTCTCCAGGACCTCCACTTCCACAGCAAAATGTATTTAATTTCTATCCTTCCGTGTATTCCGTGTATTCCGTGGTTCTATCTTATTTTATTACAATAGTTTATATTCTTTTTTTCTGCGTCTATCTGTCCCGATGTACATCGGGATCTGCGGATAAATCGGCCGTTAAATCTTCCTCTTGCCTTCATGCCCTTCATGTTCTTCATGGTGAAATATTCTTATATCATGTATTATTTCTATATAATTTTATAATTTATTTGACTATTATTAAAATTAAACCTATAATCCCAACAGTCGGCCACTAACGGTCAAACACAAAACATTATTAAGGTTAAAAGGAGGTATAACATGAATCGTTCCATGCAAATTCTCGCCCGTGCCCAATACTACCACCGCCCCGAAATTGATGACATGTTCCTCGCCACCATCAACACCACCCGCCGCCAGCACCAGTACATCATCGACACCTACCCCTACCACTGCGAACTGGCCGGCCTGATCGCCTACGATCGCCGCGACTATAAACTCCGCGCCACCCGGGCCGGCCACCAGGCCCTCCAGCGCCTCGTCGTCCAGTCCCGTTCAGATAACAACGTCACCGCCCGCCGCGCTACCACCCAACTCATCCAGCAATTCATAAAAATCACCGATCCCATCAAAGACCTCATCCCCGAAGGCCCGCCCAATGACAAAGAATACCAGCAGATTATCGACAATTGCAAAAACATCCTCTTCGACGCCGGCTACCAGATCACCCCCGCCATCCAGTGCGACCCAAACGCCACCCCCGAACCAGGCCAACAACCCGAAACCCCACCAATACCAAACGAACCCAAAGTCGGCAAATTCAACCATAACACAAACAATAACAAAAACTTAGAAACAAACAATCCAACCCATAACAACCACCGCAACCTCAACTCCCAGCCCGACAATTTCCAACCCGATCCTTTGAACCAAACACCCCATCAATACAACCCCAACCACTCCAACTATCCCCAAACGCCAAACGAACCCAACACCAATAATCACGACTATAACCACAATTATAACAATGACTTAAAACCATTCACGCCGGCAGAAAATTCCCAGAACACCCCAACCGACACCACCCTACAATGCCGTCACTACTAATCCCACTCAGCCGGTAGACACCCAAATCTAAACGAACCCAACCGCCCCCAAAACAGCCATAACGTATTCCAATAAAACAATTTACAATATTGACTTAATAATGCTAACGTACTATAATTAAATATCAAGTGCGATAATAATCCTAATGTGGTATGCCCATGAAAATCAATATTCTATTAGGTATTGCGGTCCTGATCCTTGCTCTGGTCAACATTGTCAGGGGTAAATTCTCTTACCATTCCTGGTTCAGCGGCGAACAAAAAAAATTCACCCACGCCGACAACCCAACAGTATTCTGGTCCCTCATCTTTATCCAGGTCCTCATCGGTCTGCTCATCCTCTTCGGCCACCGCTTCCTGTATTAATCGCCGGCCAGGCCATCATTACAATAAGTCCGAAATTGAATCTCACCCGGCTGGCTGCAACGGACTATAATGGCACCCGACTTCGCCGTATGAATCACCTGATACCCCTTAAGCGTATCATGAATCGCACGGAACTGATTTTCCGTTTTAAACCCACAGGAATTAATACAATAGGTCGGCCCAGTTGCCCCAATAAACCCACGCAATGAAGAAGTCAACGCCCCATGATGCGGCAACTGAACCATATCGCACCGTTTCGGATCCTCCGTAAACCCAAGTATTAACTCAGCTTGCGCCCCGCTCGGCTATATCGCCGGTCAATACCAGCGAACACCCCCTGTCTTCAATCAGCATGGCCAGCGACAGATCGTTATCCTCCAACCCCACGGTTGGCTCCTTCGGCGGCCCACATTATCCGAACTCGATCAAATCCCTTCAATTCCGTATCCCGATCCACATAACTATATTTCTGCCCCATCCGCTCCAATTGCTCGATCAGATACTCACCCGCATAATTCCGATTCAATTCAAACCCACGCCCCAGGTAAACCCACCCTACCTCAAAACTGCCGGCACAGATCGACCGCCCCATTAAAATGATCAACATCCGGATGACTTAAAAATAATCCATCGATCCGGTCAATCCCCCGGCTCCGCAAATACGGCGCTATCGTTCGCTGCCCGACATTAAAATCACTCATACTCCCCGCGTCAAATACAATAGTCTTGCCATCCGACAACTCCACCACATTCGCGCATCCATGCCCCACAGCCAGCGTGGTCCAGCGTAACTCACTTCGCAATGACTCTCCCCACGCCCAGACCGGCCAGGCCAGCAGACATCCCGCCAGACCATAACGCAACCAGACCGGTGGCCTCACTTTACGCAAGGTATAATACCCCGCCCAACCCGCCAACAGATAAAAACACCACAATACAACCACCGGCGGCGATTGAACATGAATACCGCTAAATGGCAGATCCGCCAGTTGAACAACCAGGTTCACCGTAAAATCCCCCACCCGGTTGAGCCAATCAGTCACAAACAAACCACTGCCGTAAATACCCATTAACAACGCCTGAGCCAATCCCAGAACCAGTATCAGTGCGATACAGACAAACAAAACCATCGAGTTAAATATCCCCCATGGCGATATCCGGTTGAAATAAAACGCCGTCAACAACAAACCCCGCCACCCACGCGACACAAGATACGATTAACAATTCAACAAAACGACGCCCCAACAATTGCAATCCATCCTGCCACCACGGCATTACCCGGTAACGATCCTCCGGGGGTAAAATGATTTCAATCGAATCCGCCGTTTCAACGATAAATCCGCCAGTTTATTATTGCCGGCACAAAACAGATCAATGCCCCCACCACCACATATGACAACTGAAATCCCGCGTTGAACAAATCCGCCGGCTTAACCATTAATATCACCATCGCACTGAACGCCAGCAGATTCAACGGATTACCGGTCCGTCGAGACATGTACCCCACACACAAACAGATAAAAAATAATGCTGGCCCGTAATACCGGAGCCCGCGGTGGCACAATACTTAAATACAAAAGAATAAATACTATCGCCGCCAATCCCCGCAGCAATCTTGAAGGAGTCAATGGTTTCAATAAAATCCACACCAGCCAACCGAGGATGCCAACATGCAATCCCGACAAGCTCAGGTAATGAGCGGTTCCCGTCCGCATAAACGCTTCGTTTATTGTTTCGGGCAATTGACCTCCGCTGTCCGAGCAAAAGCGCCGCCACCAGTGAATCGGACGATGATGTTTCGTTTAAAACAGTCGACTGGATTTTCCCGTTGATCCAGAATCTGGTTTTCTGCCACCAGGATAAAGTTTCCTGTTCGCCCAGTAGGGTTACAGATTCCGGATACTTGATATGGCAAAAAATGGTCTGAAGTCCGCTTTGATACCAGATTTCCGCCAGCCGGTTACCTGGATTCGCCGGCGGTTGACTGACCGAAAGCCGACAATACAATTCAATCGTCTGCCCGCGCTTAAATTGCAATCCAGGCTCATCGATGGTTGCGTATGCCATGCCACGAACCGGACGCCAACCTTGATAAGTCAATACGCTCTGACATGCCAGCACAAACCGGCTGTGGGGCCCGTGAATATAATCGAATCGGGCAAATACGCTTTGAGGTTCTTGTATCACCGGTTCTGTCAGAATAACTCCCCGCACAGTGGCCAATCGCGCCTCATCCAGCTTGCAATAATGGATCAAATGATTCTCGCAAGGAATATATTGAGAAATATACCGGATCGCCCCCAGGCAGATAAATACCATCATCATGGCAACGATAATAATGGTTCTCACTAACCGATAATCCAGACCGCGCCCCTTAAAAACTAACAATAAACCCGAAAGCAGCAGACAACTACTGCCCAGAGAAACCATGACACGGGATGGGAGTCGCGTATATCGCGCAATCAGAATTCCAGCCATCAATGCCAGGCAATAAGGCAGCAAAACCGCCGGTGGAAACGGATAACGTTTAATAAAATCGTTGCCGAGAGGGTGCTCCATCAACCTGTGCCCTCATCCCAATCCCGACTGTCCGATGAATCAGGGTTCCAGTCGGGATAATTTGCGTTTACCCCAGGGTCAGGTCGCCAAAACTTTCCGGCCAGACACTGACCATAAATGACATACTGTCGCGTGTCGCGTCGTAAACCGATACTGAACGCGCCAAACCAGTGTGGAAATTCACGAATAAATGTCGCTCGACTGTAATTCGAAGCCGTTTGCGATAAATCATACTGCTGCGTAAATGCCATGGTGTATTTTTCCGTGAGTCGATATCCGAAACCTCCACTGATATAATGCCCGTCATCATCACGGAAAGCATCCCCGTTCTTAAGAAAATAGTGCCCCAGGTAATACCGCAATCGTGGCGTTCGCTCTACGGATAACGCGGTTCCAGTCTGGCTCAGGGCGCTATCGTGAATATTATAATTAACCATTCCACTCAGATGGGTCGTATCGGAAATCTGCCATAACCAGTTGGTTTCCATGAAATCCGATTGGGTCATCGAATTACGGCGTCGGGTCGCCAGATCGAAATTCGCCAGATCAGCGTTAAGATAAGGGACTTAATCCAAATTGTGGTTCCGGATTAGTATAAAAAAAAACGGTTTGGAAGAATATTATCCTCCAAATCATGGTTTACCATGGTCAATGAGGTATTTAACCCGGAAGAAATCAACCGTATATTGATTGTCTTTCGGCCCGCGTTTGGTTTGCCAGCGTTGGTTTAATGCAACACTCAAAACATCTCGCGCCGGATCATCCGGATGATCTGAATCCACCCAGAACGCGCTGATTTCAGGTGAAACGATATGCCGTATCTGATCGATATCCCAGAGCCGGCTCTTAATGTCGCGATTGACTCGCCAGAGTGTCATACTGGAACGAATTCCCGCTGCCCCCTGAAACACATTATTATAGCCAGTTTCTGAATCGTCATACATCCAGGTGCCGATCAGCGTCGGTGATATATTTAATGGCCCCGCCTGAAGCGGTAACGCCAGTTCATGCCGACTCAGGCCATAGGTATACTCATTACCTTCAACCCTGTCCGGCAGTATCCATTCTTCCAGTTGACTGCCAGGCGCAGAAACCCAACGACTGTCCGCTTCTTCATTGATTCGCGAAATAAAACCTTCATGATCCCAGGTCAGCACATCAAACAATCGTTGCCCAGCCACATGAAAACCCAGCGTCGGCTGTTCGTTCATGGCATATTCAAAACTGTTTAACCGGAACGAATGCAACAGATCAACAGCCCAGTTATCACGTTGCTGTTTGAAATAGAGCAGATTCTCCGGTTTTTTTTCCGAATCGAACTCACGTTCATGCCAGCTTTCCAGATAATGTTCATCCGACAGATAATTTAATTCCAGACTGGCTTGCCAGTCGTTGGTTAGATACTGACGATGCTGCCATTTAACTCGCCCACGCAAATTAGTATCTGGCTCGATATCACGCCTGGAGGCATAGCGACCCAGCCGGTCTTCCCCATCATCCTGCTGGATAAATCCCTTGAATCCCCCAATGTAATCACTTCTTGTATAATCAGTTTCTACCCCGATACCCGGACCACGTTTACTGTATTCATTCAATTGCAGCCTGGAATCGACACCGTCCAGTTTCCGAATTCCCAGCAACCAGGGCAAATCCCATTCAGTTTCTAGAGAAATGCCAAATTCATTATCCGAACTGGCATTGGCTCCAAGCAATGGGGATGGCTTCTGGGCACTAATTCCTTTGGACTCTGGCCACCAGAAAACCGGTGTGTTCTCCAATTGAACTCGAATGTCTTCCATATGAAATGACGCAGGGGATCCCTGATTGGAAATCCCATTGCCAATGGCTGGCTGAGGATTTATGATCGAGATACGCTTAACCTTTAATCCAACATGCGGGGTATAAAATTCATCGTTACTGAATAAGACCTGATCAGCCTGAAATTCGTTCAGACTGAGTTGGCGCAATTCTCTCGCTCGGATATAGAGAGGAACCCGTTGCTCCTCAAGCACCATCCGTAAAGTAACATTATCCATGGTGGCGATATGATTTGCCAGATCGTAATAAACTCGATCCGCTGTAAATCGATTATCCTGAAAACCCTTAAAATAATTGGCTTGCAGAACAACATCGCCTTCCAGGTAT
>CAXXFK010000001.1:0-412145 GCA_963663965.2 Sedimentisphaerales bacterium | reverse complement strand
TTCTGTCGATAGCAGCGAATATCGGAGTGGGCGATTCGGCGGGTGTGGCCGGCTCGGCTTCGATTCAGATAATTAATTCGGGAACCCGGGCTTATATTGAAGGTTCGGCGAGCGATCCGGTCACGATGGTGGATGCCGGTGATGATGTCAGTATCACTGCAGATGGCAATTTGAAAATTAAATTGATTGCCGGATCGGTCGGTGGCGGCAGTTCGGCAGGGATAGGGGCATCGAATACGACGCTGGTCCATCATGATACGGTATCGGCGACGATAGGAGAGCGGGTATCTTTAAGTTCAACCGGTCGTTATGGTATTACGGTAGCCGCCCAGTCCGGCGAAGACATAATTACCATTGCCGCCGCAGGGGCCGGCGCCAGTACCGCGGCGATCGCGGGTTCGGCGGTCGTGACGATACTGGATGAGACCACCATTGCCAGTGTGGGTCGCAGCGCGCATGTGGTTGCTGATAACGGGAGTACTTATGGCACACCGGACCTGACCCTGGATGCAGATGATAATACGATTATTATTTCAGTAGCCGGCTCGCTGGCCGGCGCAGGAACAGCGGCAGTCGGTCTGGGCGCTGATGTGGGCACACTGGATAAGACTACGAAAGCGTATATCGATTCAGGGGTAACGGTTGATACCGAAGGGCATGTGATTGTGGATGCCAATTCGAAAGAGGATATTACTTCGGTGGCCGCGGGTGTGAGCGCGAGCGGTTCGGTGAGTGTGGCTCTGGATGCTTCGGTGCATACCTTGAATATTACCACCCGCGCATTTATCGGCGATGAGAGTCCAACAGACGGGATAGCCTCGGCCGGACCAGGCGATGTCCATGCCGGCGGCAATGTGATTATTGCAGCCAACGATTTAAGCGAAGTGGACAAGGTGGTGGGTGTGCTGGCGGTGGCCGGTTATGCCGGGGTGGGGGCTTCCGGGGGCGTGACGATCACGAATAAATTTACCGAGGCTTATATTGGTGAAGGCGCCAAGGTCAGCGGGGATGGAAACGCATCGACTTCGACGGTCACTACCGGCGCGTTTGTGGCAGGCAGTGTATCCGCACCGGCGTTTGATCCGAATAATGCCGGGGGTGAAGGCCTGGAGGCCAACAGCAGTGGGGTGGCCTCTGCCAGCAGCGCCGCACTGGCTGCCGATGGCGAAGTGAATGTGCCGGATCTGGCCGTGATGAATGTAGACCGGCAGGGAGGTGACGATCTGACGGATACCTCGTTCAGCCGGCAGCGTACCTCGACGGCGGGAACCAAGACCGGTTTCCGGGGTGTGGCAGTCACGGCAACAAACAAAGACGATATTGAAGGCTTTACCGTGAGTGTCGCGGGTGGTACGGCGGGCGTGGCAATTTCGGCATCTGTGAATGTGATTACCAATACGACCCAGGCCTTTATCGCTGAAGATGCGTTGATTAACGATGATACCAGCGGGGCCAATGGCAGCCAGTCGGTGCATGTGGCGGCCGGTAGCGATTTTTATCATCTGGCGGTGGCCGGTACCCTGGCGGTTGGTGTGGTCGGTGTAAGTCCAGCTGCGGATGTGACCCTGGTGACGAATACCACCAATGCCTTTATCGGTTCGGAAACGACTGTCAATGCACAGAATGATGTGACCGTAGAAGCGCATGGCAGTGAAGATATCATGCTGATTGGATTTGGTATCGCTGCCGGTTACGTGGGAGTGGGCGGCGCGGTTAATGTCTTGACCATCGATAATACTACCTGGGCGACGATTGGCGCCGGTGCGAATGTTTATGCCGGTGGTGATGTGATGGTGTATGCCACGGATGATACCGACAGTGATGGGATTGCCGGAGCTCTGGCTGCTGGTTTTGTCGGTGTGGGAGGATCGGTGGGTGTTTTGTCGGTTGATAAGGATACCCAGGCGTTTATAGCGGATGACGCTATGGTCAATGCTCTGGGTGGCGGTACAGGCATTGCCGGCATATTGACCGGGGCAGTGACAGGGGGGGGCAGCGATTATGGCCGTCAAACCGTCAATGGCGTGATTGTTCAGGCGATGTCTTCGGAAAATATTTTTCATTTATCGGTTGCCGGAGGTGCAGGGTTTGTGGGTGTTTCCGGTGGGGTAACCGTGACGTTGATCGATTCGGATACCACCGCGTGGATTGGCGCGGACGCTCAGATCAACCAGTCGGATGATAATAGTATGGCCGATCCGGATCAGGGTGTTTATGTCAACGCGTCGAACAATGTTCAGGTGACTTCATTTGCCGGCGCTGTGGCTGGTGGATTCGTAGGAATCGGTGGTGCGGTCGAGGTGGGCAATATCAAGAACGACATCGGTGCGCAGATCCGAAGCGGCGCCGATGTGATGGCGGCCAACGATGTCGAAGTGCATGCTGTGGGTATTAAAGATGTGAACGCTTATACCATCAGCGGCGCCGGCGGCTTTGTCGGCTTGAGCGCCTCGGTATCGGTATGGTCAATTGGCGCACCGGTCGATAAGGGGTATTCTGATAATGATGGTAAATCGATGAACGCCACCACCGGTGATGGCGGAAACCAGGCGGATGATGATGCCGCGCGGCAATCGGAAGCGGCTGCCGGGCAAATCAGCAGTAACCTGGGTGGTTTTGAAAAAGATACCAGTAATCCCAATAACAGCAGTACCAAACGGGTGGGTGAGGCGACCGGCGCGGCCAGTTCCGCATTATCCGGCAGCGCTCCAACTCAATCCGGAATAAATGACCAGATCAATAGTGTAGCTCCTACCGTTGGGACAGAAGCTTATATTGCCGCCAATGTTGTGGTTCAGGCGGGTGACGATATCAAGGTGACCGCTTATGATGATGTTGAAGTGGATGTGGCGACCGGTACGATTGCCGGCGGATTTGTAGGTATTGGCGCAGGCATTGCGGTGGTCGATGTTGCGGTGAATACCATTGCCCATGTCGACGGCCGACTGATCGCCGGAGATGATATCCTGATTGATGCGGGTGTGGATGAGGAGGCCTCAATTCTGAGTATTGCAGGCTCAGCCGGATTTGTAGGCTTGGGTGCGGCATGTGTGGATCTGGAAGATACCAGTACTCAACTGGCGTATCTGGGAGCTACTGGGCGGATTCAGGACGCCGATCAGGTAACGATCCAGACGCATTCGGACCAGACCTTAAATGGGGAAACCAATCAGGTGGCGGCGGGTTTTGTTGGACAGGGCGGGACATTTGTGCGAGTAACGGCCAATCTGACCAATCAGGCCTATGTCGACAATGGCGCGAGAATCGGTGTTGGCGGGATGGTGAACAATGTTCTGATCGATGCCGACGCGGCAATTGGTTCTGATATTACGACACGTGGCATTGCCGCCGGTGTGGTTGGCGTTACAACGAATTTTGCCTTTATCGATATCAATCCGGATGTCGAAGCCCGGATTGGCAACAATGCGGTTATTTCGGTCGACGGGGATGTGGATGTGAATGCCGCATTGAGTACACATGGGGAAGCCTATGGTATCGGCGCGGCTGCGGGTGGGGTGGCAGTTGGAGCAATCGTATCGGATATCAGCCTGGGTAAAGGCAACAGTGTGGATGAAGTAATAGCCGGAATCGGTACGGGAACAACCGTTACCGCGAGTAACTTGCGTATGAGCGCGACCAGCGATGAGGATTTACTGACAGATACCAAGGCCGGCAGCGGTGGGGCATTTGGGCTGACAGGGGCCGTGGCGACTATCGATGACGATATTGCTGCAATGGTTCGGATTGGAAATAATGCTACCATTGATATTGAGGAATCTCTGGATCTGGATGCCGTACACGGCCAGATCATTGACAGCAAGGTCGATAGTGTTACCCTGGGGCTGGCTGCTGGAACAGGCGCATACGTTGGTAATACGATTACTACCAAGGCGGATGTGATCATCGGCGATAATTCAACATTGACGGCCCATATCATCACAATTTTCACGGAAAATGAGCTTGATAAGACGCGTTTTGCAAATACGAACAATTTAAACTCCGGTTCCGCAGCCGGTGGTTCGATAACGGCGCTTCTGAGCGAAACACATGTGGGTAATTCTTCGCATCCGTTTGAATCGACACTGACGGTTGGATCCGGATCATCCATTCTGGCGGAAGGAACCAACGCCTCGCCGGGTATTATGTATATCGATACCCTGATTGATATTGAAACAGTAGACAGCGTTCGAGTGGAAAGTGTCGCCGGATTAGCGATTTCGATCGCGAAATCTGAAATTTATACCCAATCCGTTTCGGGAATTAATTTAAATGGATCGGAATTATTGAATCCATCCGGTGAGATCTATTTGACGTCGAGAACCGAATCGGCTGTACGGCCCAGCGCCAATGTTTATGTGGCAACGGCGCTGGCCGGTGACGCCAATGGATTTGCCAAGGGTATTACCAACGCAACCAACCGGATTTATTTGAATAACGCAACGATCAAGGGCAGCGATGTCAGTCTGGCGGCCGGTGAAGATCGCAAGGCGGTACCGAATTTTATTTCCAGCCATGCCAATACTGAAGTCACGGCGGTTTCGCTGGGGATCAGCCTGGGTTATGGCGCTCCCATCGCTGAAATTCATCAAACGAATCGGATCGATATCCAAGGTGCCTCTAAAGTTATGGCGATGGAAGATGTCGATTTGATTACAGTGGGGGATATCCGGGGTAGTAAGATGGCCCAGACGGATGGCCGGGTATTGTCGCTATCATTAATCCCTTATAGTGTGAGTGTGCCGGAAGGCGATTCCGTTGACACGCACAATATTGTTAATATTGCCAGTGCCGCCCGGGTGGAAGCCGGCCTGAATAACAAGTCATTGATCCATATCAAACCGATGACAGCCGGGATTGTCTATGGCGCGGAAGTGCCCAATGCCGTTAAGGAATCATTGGGGCTGGATCTGGATTTACGCTATGAATATGCCGAACTGGATATCGATCAGATCACCTTTAATCTGTACCAGGGAACGGTTGTCCACGTCATTGCCGGAGCGAATGCCGGCGGTGTCGTCGGGAATTACTATCAGTTCAAGCCGGTAGTTAATCAAACTGAAAATATTATTGAAAATGCCGAGAGTGTCATTCTGCAGAATGAAGATTTTTCTGACACATCGCGCTGGACCAATCTGGGCGCATCGTTGACAACGGAACAGCAGGATACTCTGAATATTTACGACAGCAATATTACCAAGCAGTTCCAGGAGAATCTGGATGGCGCTTATTATGTGATTAAGCCGATCGAGCAAGCCGCTCCCACGTTGACCTATGTCAATATGGGGAATCTGCTGCTGGACCAGCGTAATACGATTCTGGATTGGATTAAGAGTCACGGTTCCAATGCCGAGGCGGTGGCCCGTTATCAGATCCAGTTGGAATTGTTGGATGAATTGCTGCGTGACCTGGGATTGTTTGAAATGGGAGTTGATGAAGTAACTGGTGAACCAGTCGAAGTGGTTCGGCAGGAACTGGATATGTTGTTTGTAAGCTTGCCGGATGTCTATGCCGCGCCGGGATCGATTTTTATTGAAGCGGAGGGAGTGTCGCCCTCGGCTTTTGCTTCGCTGGTGGATAACCAGTTAATTGCCCGGGCCGGGGCGATGATCGATATTTTAAATGAATCGCCGTTTTTAATGACGGTAAACGATACGATTATTCGCGATAATATTCGTGTGGCCCTGGTGGATGGTGAGCGGTTGTTGCTGGAGCCGGGCAATGTCTATGTCAATTATACCCCGCTTACCTCAGTGGATGATACGACGGAAAAGACGATTACCATCATTCAGGATAATGCCGAATGGTACAGCCCGCCGGGTCTGGATCTGCCCAGCATTGCCCAGGATCTGTTTGTTGTTGGCGATGTGATTAATGAAGCGGGCGATCTATTAATTCACAATAAAGAAGGCAGCATTACTGTCAGTGGTGAGTTGCGGGCTGAAAATATTACGATTATCGCGGCTCAGGACTTCAATTTGAACACGGATGACTGGTTCCATACCAATCGCGATCCACGCCAGTATATTACTTATGAAACACTTCGGAATACCGTATTTAACGAGGCGGGGGTGACGACATTAAATGTCTATATGGATTATGTCGATGAAATCGCCGGTCTGGATGAAGCCATCGGTGTGAGCCAATCAGCAATTCTGGCGCAGGGGCGGATTGGGGTAACGGCACGTTATTTGAATATTAATGGATTGATTCAGAGCGGTGTTGAGACGATAGAGGTCGATATTGCGGCTGATTTCAATCCGGGGAATACCAATACCAATTTTGTCGGCGATGATGGCAACGTGAATCTGTCGGGAATTTCGTTTGGATCTGCCAATGTGCCGGTCGATGGTTATTTTGATGCGAACCGTCAAGCCATTGTGATAGACGATATCGTACCGGAAGGGGGTCGGATCGTACTGGCCGGTCAGATCCTCAGTACCGGCAATGGCGAATTGCGAGTGGCCCATGGTCGGGCCAGTGTGGATATTGATAACAACAGTCCGTATGAATTAATACTGAACCAGATTGATATTACCAAAGATCGTGTGGGTAAGATTACTATTATCGATACCAGCCGGTTATTGAAGACCGAGTATGAAGTCAGTGGCTCCAGCGTGCTCGAGAAGAACTACGATGGCGTACTGGTTGAAGGGGATGTCAATGATGATGATGGTTACTTCTCGGAGATCGTTTATACCCAGGTTGGCGGAACATTCACGCATGGATTGACGGATGATATTAACTATCAGCCGGAAGCCGGATTGATGTATGTCTGGACTGAAGGCCAGGAGAAGACCAAAACGACGATTCGGAAGTACGAGAAAAAGAGTTTTAACTTGTTTGGCGATAATGCGTTTGGCGACTGGCTGGTTAAAGATAAGAGTTATAAGTGGGAGAAGTTCAAGTATATCAATGATGAACCTTTACTTGATTCGGAATCGCGAGTAGTGACCGGTGATCCGGAAGCGCCGGCTTACGCGGCAGGTTCGGTTTATTCGATATTATATGAACAGAAAGTGGATATCACCATTGAAGTGTTGCCCAATGTAACCCAGGTACGCGTTGTCGAAAGCGATAATGGTGATGAGATCAACAAGGTTTACCGTTATATTGGAGCAGCGGTCAAGGAGATCGCCCTGGTTGATCTGGATCTGGAAACCGGGGAGGTAACACCCATCATCGATTACAGTTCCGATCCGGACTGGGAATATGTCGAGACAGTAACCGGTGATGATTTTGAAGATCCGGCAGCAAATAAATTTGACAACACCTATCGCAATTATGATTACGATGTCGATCAATGGACTACCGGTGGTGGTTGGTTACGGACCAAGACGGTTCATACCGAGGTGACGATTGTAGAGGGTATCAAAGATTACTGGACCCACACACTCAAGGCTGATTTTCCGATTGCCATCAGCTTCATCCAGGGCGATCCCAATCCGCATATCCATATTGAATCGAACGGCGATATCTATATGCAGGATAATATTGAGGCGCCGGAAGGCAGTTCCATTATGCTGACCTCGATCAATGGATCGGTTGAGACCGCCGGGGGTGTGGCGATTTACGGCGCCTCTCCAACCATCAGCGCCGGCGATACGGTCTGGGTCAATGTCGAAGGCAATAAAGGGTCTTTGAATGTAACCGCCGTGAATGACATAACCATTTCGGCCGTGTCTCTGGACAATCTGTCCAGTATTATCGTTGTGGGTGAGATCGATTCTTCGCAAGGCAATGTCAGCCTGAATGGCTCGGATGGCATCCGGGCTCAGAACAGCAGTTCGTTGGTTGAGGGTAATCGTCTGGAACTGTTTGCCGATGACGGAGCGATTGGTTCGGCGGTCCTGCCCTTACGGATTAACAGTTCCGCTCAAAGCACTGGTGGTCTGGCCGCCATTGCCACGGATGATATCAATATTCTGGAAATCACTGGAACTCTGAACCTGATCCGGCCGGAAAACTGGTCGCCGGTCACTGCTTCGGTTTATTCCAATCAGGGCAATATTAAACTGGAAACGACGAATGGTTCGATTCTGGATGCTTTATATGAGACGTATAATCCCAGTATGGAGGCAGGGGGTACCATCGATCCAGTGGTCCAGCAATTGATCAATTCCGGGGTGATTACCACCGTCGCTTTAAACAATCCCATGGCGCCTGGTTTGATGAGTTATTTGTATCCTCATACCGAGTTTCTGGGATTATCACCAGACACCTCGACAGCGGAGGTCGAAAATATATTCGGAAATACCATTACCCTGATAACCGGAGGTTCGACCAGTCAGGTTGGGCGCGTTTCCGCTCCCACTTTGATTCGCCTGACCTCCGGCTATGGCAGTTTGAACAGCACTCAAATTCAGACCCTGGCTAACGCGTCGATTGATAATATTATCGGCGTTCAGTATGCTATTTATCGATATCAGGGCGTTGATACCGGTAGTATCGATCTGGTCAATCAGGATTTCAGCACGACGGACTGGCAGAAGATAACGGCGAATTATCTGACAGCCATGGATCGTAAAGCGGCCGATACCCGTTCGTTGCGAACCAACCAGGTGGTGCTGGTTCAGTACAGCAGTGAAGAATATGGGTTATACCAGTATTTAGGCGCGAACAGTACCATCGATCTGACTCAGGAGGATTACAGTGTTGAAGGACGTTGGCTGCGTCTGATTGCCGATCATGGGACCGATGACGGAACGATCGACTTGGAAAATGGTCAGATTGCCGCCAATAAACATATTGTCGATTATCTGACATTGCGGCCTTCTGATGATATCGATATCAACGCAACCGGTCCGGTGACCATTGATACCGCAGATGATGCGGCGATCCAGGCTTCGAGCGCGTTGCAACTGAATCGTGTCAAGGCCGGTGGGGATGTCTGGCTGGAGGCTCAGGGAGCCATTGTGGATCGCTATGTCGATGCAACGGCGGCTATCACAGTATTTGGGGATTTGACGCTAATTGCCGGTACTCATATCAAAGCAGAAAATGGTACCGATCCGTTGCGGATACAACAAGCGAATAACGGCCGTATGACCGTGGAAGCGTTAAGTGACGTGAGTATACGGCAGATTGCAACCGATGCCACTATACGAGGTGAATTCCAGGAAATTTCAGATCTTTATATTACCCGCGCCAAGGGCGGCGGCGATCTGAAGATAGAAGTGATGCAAGGTGATATGACCGTAGGTGTGGTGTCATCATTGAGCAGCATTCATCTGGTCAGTCAGAATGATATCATTGACGCCTTCAGTGATTCCGGGGCAACGGTCGTGAATGCCAATACCAGCGATGCGGTCGGACCGGATTCCGGCCGGGTGATCTTGCAGGCGGGCGGTCAGATTGGCACATCGAATAATTTCTTTGACCTCGATCTGAATGCCGAGGGTGTACTTGACGTTTCTGCCGATGGCGATATATTCCTGCATGAGGTTGACGGTGATGTTCATGTTGGTCTGATTCAATCGAATTCGGGTAATGTTGAGTTACTGGTGCAGGGATCGATTCTCGACGATGATGAAGGACTGGCTGGTAATCCGCAACTGGATATTGTGGGTAATTATCTAATTCTGACGGCTCAAACAGGTCACATTGGAATTCTGGGTGACGATATCGATATCGATACGGCCCATTCCGCAGCCGGCAAACTGACTACTACCAGTATCGGTGATACGTATGTCATTGAACCAACGGGCAATCTGACCGTTAACAAAGTTCAAACCGATAACGCAACGGCTTTTGTCCGGGCTCTGACCGGCAGTGTCATTAATGGTAATGTTGGTGATTCTAATATTGTAGCGGGCCGGGCTTATATTGTGGCCGGTCAGCATATTGGAACGGCGCTGGAGCCAATAGAAACCCAGATCGCCAATCTGGAAAGCCGATCGATAGCCGGCAATACCTGGATTGCCAATATCGGTGATCTGACTATAGGGGGTACTGTCGACAGTACGCATGCCGGTATGGCAGCGGGTGGTTCCATAGACACAATCGCGACCAGTCCGATTACGATTGCAGAAGATGTACTGGCCGGGGGCAGGATTGTGTATCGAGCCTTTGAGTCCAGTCTGGCCGGGGACGATATCGAGATCAAACCGTTTGTTTCAGTCCAATCAACCGGCGCGGATGTCCTGTTATATGCCGGTGATGATATTGAAATTGGGCGGGGCGCCCGTATCGAAGCGGCAACTGCGATCCAGTTGTATGGTGATGCCGATAGTGTGGACACCACTGGGACAGTGCTTGTGATTAACGGTGGTTTAGTGGCACCGATGATTGCTGTTTATGGCGGTACTGAAAATGATTCTATCACCGTGAATATTGATAGTCCATGGAGTGTGCTGAGCGGCAATGCGATGATTGACGGCCAGGATGGTGACGACCGAATCGACCTTTTGAATGCCTGGCAGTCGGCAGCAAGCCTGACTGTATACGGAGGGGCTGGATCAGACACTGTTTTTGGTAGTCCAACTGGTGAAACGATCGATGGCGGCGCAGGCAACGATACGATTGATGGCGGCGGCGGCAACGATGTGATATACGGCGGTGGCGGTTCGGATACGATTCGTGGGCAAGCCGGAGATGATACGATTTACGGCCATAGTCTGAGCGGAAACGGTGATGACGCCGCCGCCGACCAGATCGATGGAGGATGGGGTAATGATGAACTCTATGGCCAGGCTGGTGATGATACCTTATCCGGTGGATTGGGTGACGATACTATTTATGGCGGGGCGGGTTTTGACCACATTGATGGTGGATTTGGAACCGATACCCTGTATGGTGAATCGGGTGACGATGTGATCTATGCCGGGTATGGCAGCGGTGATTGGCTGGAAGGCGGTTTGGGCGATGATGTATTATATGGCTCGGATGACGGTGCGGATTCTATTTTTGGAAATGAAGGCAATGACCGTCTGATGGGTCTGGCCGGGAACGATATTTTAATTGGCGGTTATGGTGATGATATTATTGAAGGTGGCGCCGGCGATGATCATATCGAAGGCAACTCCGGCAGCGATATACTGGTTGGACAAGCTAACCACGATGTTCTTTACGGCCACAGTTTTCTGTATGACGTGGTGGCAGATGACAATCAGGTGGATATTCTGTTTGGTGATTATGGTACTGCCGGAAACGAAGCCGATTCCGGTCGCGACCGACTTTATGGCGGTGGTGGGAATGATCTGCTCTATGGCGAAGGCGACGATGATGATATTCAACCCGGCACCGGTAGCGGTGATCTGATTGATTACGGCAATGCCGGCGATACCTCAGGTATGATACCCCCGGCGGTCACTGTGGCTCCGGTTTTAGTATCGCCCGATCCCAGTAATCCAGATGCGGGTCCCACCTTACCGGTTGGAAGTGAAGATAATGGCCGCTGGGCAGAATTTGACGGTTCAGCAACCGCTGTGGGATTGAGTGGCGACTCTGCCCGATCGATCCAGCCGGATTTGGTGACCGGCGCCGATGGGATTCCATATGTCGTCTGGTCGGATGGCCGCAACGGGAATCAGGAAATCTATGCGGCGTTTTACTCGGGTGGAAACTGGCAAGCATTGTCTGGCAGTACCGAACAGGGTGGGATCAGCGCGACTGCCGGCAGTTCCCAAAATCCCAGTATCGCACTTTATCAAGCCGGCCAACCTCTGGTGGCCTGGACCGAATCGGATGGGTCCGACGCGGATATCATGGTGGCCCGTTTTGATCCTGCGGCCAATGGCGGCATGGGCGACTGGATTCCGCTGGCTGGTTCACTCGATAGTGGCGGTATCAGTATGACTGGTGGGGCTGCCAACGCCTCAGTGATCCAAACAGCTCTTGGGCCAGTGGTTGCCTGGTTGGATGACTCCAGCGGCGTACGGCAGATTTATGCCCGTTACTTTAATGGAACCAGCTGGGTTGCCCTGGGCAGTGGAGGCGCTTCCGGAAACGGAATCAGTCAATCCTCCAATGATACTGATGCGTTTGAGATAACCACTGATGGTACAAAAATTGCTATCGCCTGGACTGAGACTGTGGCTGGCGAACAGCAGGTCTATCTCCGGGAATATAGTGGGGGCGCCTGGCATGAACTGGCTGGTTCGATGACTAATGGCGGTGTCAGTGGCATGGGTTCGGTCTGGACCGTGCCGACCCTGGCTTATCATAACGGAGATTTGTATGTGGCCTGGGAACATGCCGCCAATGTTAACGGTGAGATGACCAGTGAGATCTATGCTGCCCGTTATGATACTGCCAGTACCAGTTGGCAAACGGCCGGCAGTGGTGCGATGAGTGGGGGAGGCATTTCTAATAACGGCGGATTTTCATCCATGCCACAGCTGGCCTCTAGTAACGGCAAGCTATATCTGGTCTGGGCTGACAGCCGTGGAGCCGATGATGACGCGCCGGCCAGCGCGATATATGCCAAGGTCTGGAACGGAACGGAATTTATAGAAGAATTGCCCGGCGATGCAACTGGCGCCGGAATTCAAACAGCACCGGCACGCGTTGAGTCTCTCGCGCTCAGTGTGGATGGGAGCGGCCATCCATTTGTGACCTGGCAAGACAGCGCTACGGGGCAGTCTGAAGTTTATGTCCGCGGTAATCGGTTCGATATCGCGTCCAATCCCGGTCATGGGATTTTTGTGGCCGATAGCGCTACTTCGATCCAGTCGATACTGGATGCATATGATCTTGATGCGGGTGATGTGATAATCGTATCGGCCGGCGCCACAGGTGCAGGATTTTCGGTTTCGGCAAATGACGCCGGTGTCACGATATGGGGTACCCCTACCGCAACCGTGAGTGGAACGATTACCGTCGATTCGGGCGCTTTTGATGTGACTATCCAGCGGCTCTATATGAGCAATGCCATTTTTGTCAACGGAGCTTCCGGTTTTACCCTGCGCGATTCGGTGGTTGATGGTCAGCTTACACTGACTCATGCCGATAATACCCAAGTCATCCATAATGCTTTGCGGTTGGATGATTTCGGTCTTTCCTTAAGGATTGATGGAGGCAGCGATCTGCTGATCACTCATAATGACATTGCCGGCGACAAAGGTATCGAGATTGTCACGGCATCCAGCGGAATTATTGCGAATAACGATATTTACGCCGGAACGAACGGGATTAATATTCAAGCAGCCTTTAACGGTGTGATTGAATATAATAATATCCATGATGCGGATATTGGTATTGATTATCAGGCGGCCGCTCAGGTAAGCAACAACAATATCTACGCGAATTTGACAGGTATTCGTACTTCAGTCAGCGGTTCAAGCGATAGTCTTGGATTTGTGGCCGGTAGCAACGCAAATGAGATCTATGCCAATTCAACCGGTGTGCTGATGAATAATGCCTGGCTGCGTAACCAGCATATCTTTGGCAATATAAACGGTGTTGCCGGATCTGGCCAATTGGGTGATGCTCAGTTTGAAACAGGTAATCTGATTGAACAGAACACAACAGGAGTGTCAGGGTTTACCGGTATGATTCAATATAATCGTATTGCCGAAAATATGACTGGAATCAGTTCCGGCTCCAACCTGAAAATATTCCATAATCTGGTCTATCGCAACACTCAGGCGGGCATTCTGGTCAGTGGCGATAGTGATATCCGGATTGTCAATAATACCTTGTATGCAGTAACGGGTGATAATATTCGTATCACCGGCAGTTCCAGTAATATTGAAGTATTGAATAATATACTCTGGGCTCGATCCGGATACGATATCTATGTTGATAACAACAGCCAGAAGGGCTACTTCAGCGATTATAATCTATTGCATGTCAGTGACACCGGCCGGATCGGCTACTGGACAAAAGATTTTGTGGATCTTCTGGACTGGCAGCAGGATATTGACCGGTTCGATTTGCATTCCAGTGGTCATACGGTTGTGAATCCCGGCTGGTCCAATCCGCAGTTTGTTGATCTTAATGGTAATGATTATCGCCTGGTACAACTGGCGGGCAATCTGCGTCAAACCAGCCCGGCCGTTGATGCGGGCAATTCAGGCAGTTATCAGATTCTGGGTGATATAGGGTTAAATCTGCTGGTGAATCCCAGTTTTGAAAGTGGCGTTTCCGGTTGGAATGTCAGTCCATCTTCAGTGATTAAAACCAGTAGTCCGTCACCGCATGGTGGCAGTTCCTATTTTTCTGCCGGTAATCAGCAGGAAGGTTTTGCCGAACAGACGGTGAATCTGACCACTGCTTACAGTGCGGCCCAGCTTGATTCGAACGATCTGGTTCTGGTGTTTGGCGGGCGCGTACGAGCCGGTAATGAATGGCCGGAAGATCACGGAACGATTATTCTGACTTTTAAAAATGCATCCAGCACTGCAATCAGTCAGGTTTACCTGGAGGCGGAAGATTTTATTAATAACTGGGAACTCGTCAGTGCGGCAGTTCCAATTCCTGCCGGCACCCGTTCGGTCACTTACCGATTTGAGGCCGATCGTAACACCAGTTCTGCTAACGACAGCTACTTGGATGAGGCATTTGTTTATATCATTTCCGAAAATAATGCTCCGGACCTGGGTGCTTATGGCAATACTACATACGATATTGCCAGTTCTCAACCCAGTATCCATTTACGTTGGCCAGATCTTTATACTGACTGGGAACTGGAAAAGAGCCATGATATTCTTTGGGATACCTATGGCAATACCAATGATCTTTCAGTGAAGATTGATCTCTATCAGGATACTCCAGATGGTCCACAGTATTTGCTGACCATAGCCGATTCAGTTCCTGATACCGGGCACTATAGCTGGATCCCATCCGTGCCTGAAGAAAACGGGTTGGATTATGGGATGAAAGGATTAAGAATTCAAATCTCCCTGGTTGGCGCCGGCGCAGTGGTTGACCGGGCAGCTGAAAGCTTTACGATTCCTGAAGATGGTACGGACTATTACGTTGACGATCTGTCTGATACTAATGATGAATATACACCGATGGCAACTGGTTCCAATCGTAATACCGGCAAGACACCGGATTCACCCAAACCCAACCCGGCCAATATTCTTAATGTGTACGATTTGCGTACGGGTGAAGATGTGATTTATGTTGATACCGGCGATTATTCATTGATTAACCGCCTGACAGTTTCCGGAACACTGGATCGAGGATTCGATCTGGACGAAGGCTTTGTCCTGACCGGTCCGATTGACTCAGGACGAGTCGCCAGTTTTCATCCAGCGATTCCGGGCGATCAGAGTGGCGCTTTAATCGATTTATATAATGCAGACTTTATTTCGGTTGCTCATCTGACAATCTATGGAGACCAGCGGGGGATTTATGTCCGTGAAAGCAGCGATAATTTCAGGGCAGAATGGGTAACCAGTTATGGTCATTCCAAAGAAGGTTTCTATATCGACAGCGCCGCAGCGACAGAAACACTGGATCATCTGGTGGCTTATAATAATGGTCTGGACGGATTTAATCTGATGGGAGCCTATTATGCCGTAACCAACAGCGTGGCCTATAATAACCAAAAATATGGATTCCGGCTTACGAATCTAGCCGGTGTGCGAATTCAGAATAACGAAGCTTACGGCAATGAAACGGGCATTTACGCCAGTAATAGTTCTGGGGAACCAATCTATATTGGATTTGCTGATGGGGAGAGTCTGACCAGCGCGAAAGGGAACGCAATTAATGACAATACCCAATATGGCATATATGCCACGGGTAAGGTAACGGTATCAGGAAATCGGGTTTATGATCAAACCGATGGCACTGGTATTTATGTATATAACGGGTCAGGCGCCGAGTTGAATGTTGTGTATGGTAATCAGACTGGTATCTATGGCCAGGATTCCCAGATATTCAATAACCGCATCTATAATAACAGCTCCCGGGGCGTTTATGCTGTTAACCTTACGGATGTTAAAGAGAATGTTATCTATTCCAATACGATAGGTATTGTGGCAACGCAATACTATTCTTCCTACCGTGGCCGGATTGACAACAACTTGATATACGATAACAGTGAGGTTGGCGTATCGATCAATTGGGGCGGCAGTAGTGGCAGTACCGCTGCCGGCGTAATTAATAATACCATCTATCAATCCGTCGGTACGGGTATTGAAGTGAAAAACAGTACATCGTATGTGGATGTTGCCAATAATATTATTCAGGCAGACACCGGATTTGGGATTGTCGTCTCCAGTGAAAGTCAGGCTGGATTTTATAGCGATTATAACCTGTTCTGGACCGGTCCGACCGGCCAGGTCGGCATCTGGCAAAGTCTGGCCCAGTCAGGTTTGACCCATTGGCAGATCGCTACTGGTCGCGATAATAACAGCCTGGCCCAGGAACCGCTTTTTGTCGATCCGCTGGGCGCTGATGGAATCCTGGGATATCGTTCCGGTGTGAATTATGGTGACGATGACGATTTCCATTTGCAAAGTATTGCCGGCAGTTACCATGGCGGCTTGTTGGCTCCTATCCTTGATAGTGTGACGGGCCTGCCTGTCCTGCCCGAGTTACCCGCTCCAGTCAGTGATACTGCGCATTCACCTGGAATTGACCGTGGTGACGATACTTTTGATTATTCCAGAGAACCGGTACCCAATGGACAGTTTATTAATATTGGCGCTTTCGGTAATACTGAACAGGCGTCACTCAGTCCATTGGAATATGTTCTGGTGGTCAAACCAAACGGCGGCGAGATCTGGCCGGCTGATCAGAATTTTCCCATTTACTGGCGTTCAGAACAACTGACTTCCGAGGGGGCGCCCGAATTATTGTATGTTGATGTCGAATTGATCCGGACTGGCGATCCGATGTTCAGCTACAGTATTGCCGCTGCGACCCTGAATGATGGTGAGTTTATCTGGTCGATTCCGGAAGATCCGGCGATTCCGGCAGGTAGTGATTATCGTATCCGGATTACCCGCGTGGATGCGCCTGCACTGACCGACGATAGCGATAATGATTTCAGTATCAGTGAGCCGATTCGGTTCTATTATGTCAACGATAACGATTTGTCCGGTGATTTTTATACCTCGGCGATCGGTAACGACGCCAATACCGGCCTGTCTCCCAGCGAGCCCAAGGCTTCCATCAGCGCGGTACTGGCCGCTTACGATCTGGAGCCTGGTGATGTGATTCTTGTTGATACTGGCCTTTATACCCTGCCTTCCAATATTATTATAGGCCAGGATGACGCCGGCGTTACGATTCAGGGTCCGACCGATCCGAATGTCAGGGCGGTGCTTAACCGATCCAATACGGCATCCGGCAGTTATGTCTTCCAGATGAATAATGCCGATGGAATTACCCTGGATCACCTGGCGATTACCGGGGCTCAGTATGGTGTATACGCTGCCAATGATTCCGATAGCGATAATGTGGCAATCAGGAATAGCTGGATCTACGGCAATTCGAGTTATGGCATTTATCTGCTGACCAGTAACGATCAAGTGATACTGGAGAATAATGCCGTTTATCAAAATTATTACGGTTTGCGGCTGGAAGGATTGGAATCACAAGTCAGTGAAAATGAGGTCTACCGTAACAGTAGTTATGGTATTTACGTTTCCGGTTCACAAAGTTCGATGGAATCGAATATTTCCTATTTGAACAGTTATGGTATTTATAGTACCGGTTCCAATAATCTGATTACCGAGAACCGCACGTTTGCAAACAGCAGCGATGGGATTTACGCCAGTAATGCCGGTAACACGACAATCAGCTTCAATGAATCATTCGATAATTCGGGGCGGGGAATCTATGCGGCGGGAGTCAATGCTTCCCAGCAGGTAATTGTCAGCGATAATCTCGTGTATGGCCAGATCGGTACCAGCGGTAGCGGTATCCAGATTGCTAACTGGTCTACTGCTCACGATAACGTTGCTACTGGAAACCGGGTTGGGATTTACGCTGATGGCAATGGCATGGTGGAAATGAACCAGGTTTTCGCTAATGAAATTGGAATTGATGTCCGACAAGGAGCAACCGCAGCAGAGAATCGGGCCTACGATAATATTGTCGGAATTCAAGGGGCTGGTTATTATAGTAATTATTATGGTTCGATTCGAAATAATGTGGTCTATGATAACAGTACAACCGCAATCCGGATTAATGATAGCGGTTACAGCGGTAGCGCTTTTGGTACGGTAATCAATAATACTGTCTATCAGCCGGTTGGAGATGGGTTGCAGGTGCCGAACAACGCCACGCGACTGGATGTTCGTAATAACATTTTCATTATAGAAGGTGGACATGTCTATAGCGTAGCGGCCAACAGTCAGGCCGGCTTTACCAGCGATTATAACCTGTTTGAACTGTCTGTGGGTGTCGAGCTGGCGGATTGGGGTGGTACGATTATTTCGACCCGGGCCGACTGGTTTTATGAACTGGGCCATGATGGACACAGTCTAGCCAGTGGTGTCAGTCTGGCTGATATTGACGGCATGGATAATATTATGGGTTTCAGTTCTGATCCTGTGGGGATTCCGTCGATTATTGATAATGGTGAAACCGGCTTCAGTGCAGCTGGCGAATGGTCCGCAGAAGTTCGAAACGGAACTTATGGCGCCAACTATCTTTATAGCGAAAAAGGAGATGGTTCGGATTATGTTACCTGGACATTTGCAGATCTGGAACCCGGCGCCACCTATCAGGTGGCCGTGACCTGGCCAGCATATAGTTCACATGCTTATAACAGCCGTTACTGGGTCAGCGATAATGGTAAGGGCGTTGTTTCTACTCGCTTATATGATCAACGATATACCCCGAACGATTTATTGGCGGATGGCACCAACTGGGAAATCATTACCACCGTAACGTTAGCAGGCGACACACTGACAGTTCTGCTGGATGATCTGGCAAATAATCGGGTAGCAGCGGACGCGGTTCGAGTTGTACGATTAGAAGGCGACCATGGCGGTGATGACGATTTTCACCAGCTGACCGATTCGGTTGGCATCGATCGTGGCGCGCCGACAGATCCCTTCAGTAATGAACCTCTGCCTAATGGTGGCCGTATCAACCTGGGAGCGTATGGCAATACAGCCGAAGCGGCATTAAGTCCATCTGAATTGATGCAGGTATTGGCTCCGGCCGGACTGGAGAAATACGAACTCGGCCAGAATATTCATATCACATGGCACAGTTATGGCCTGGCTTCAGCGCAACCCAAAGACAGCGCCTATCAAACTACTATTTTGGGTGATAGTCCGGTCGCCTATTATCGTCTGAATGATTCAACACTAAGTCAGGCGTTTGATAGTTCAGCCAACGGTCTTAATGGCAGTTATTCTGGTAGTCCCAGTTTAGGTTTGGAGGGCGCGTTTGGCGCCAGTTTAGACAACGCCGTTCAGTTTAATGCTTCCGGCCAGTATATTTCGGTTGCCGATCCGGATGGCGAACTGGATTTTGAACGCCAGGTGTCTTTCTCGCTCTGGATTCAAGCGGATCAATTGAACGAATGGCAGCCGCTATTATATAAAGGACAGACCAGCAGTAGTAACCGATCTTACAGCCTGTGGCTGCGCAGTAATGGCAGTGTCTATCTGTATACCTCTGATGGCACCCTGCAAGAGATCCATACTGCCAGCGGTGTTATTCAGACCGGCCAGTGGTATCATCTGGCTGGAACCATTGATCGGATGAGCGGCCAGATGGCGATATTCATCAACGGCGAACAGGTCGTCTCTGGATCGGTGAATCGTAATGATATGGTTTCTAATGCAGGTCAACCGCTCTATATCAATCGCAATCCGGAAAATAGTAGCAGCTATACAGGTGTTACCTTCGACGAAGTAGCGATCTATGGCTCGGTTTTGTCGCAGGAGGCTATTCGCCAGCAATATCTAACCTATGTTGATCGTGTTGATATTGAATTGTTGGACAACGCCACTCAGGCCGTTGTGGAAACGATTGCCAGCAATGTGCTGGCTCCGCGCTCTTATGACTGGACCATTCCCAGTACGGTGACACCGGATCGGGAATACCTGATTCGGGTCACTGCTTATCAAGGTAGTGGACCCGAAGGAGTTTCTCCTGAATCATTCCAGATTGCCAACGACGGGACCAGCTATTATGTCAATATTGCTGATGATCCAGATTTAAGTGATAACGAATATACCACTGCGGCCGGCGATAATCGCAATACTGGCAAGAGCCCGGATCAGCCCATGTCCAGCCTGAGGGCGCTGGTAGGCCGTTATGACCTGGACCCCGGTGATACTATTTATATTGATACCGGGAACTATACCTTGCTGGGGAATATATTTCTGGGAACAGAAGATAGTGGCGTAACCATTCAAGGCACAACGCTGGAAGATCATCAGGTTGTGCTGGATCGTGCCAATACAGCTGCCGGCAGTTATGTGATCGAATTGCAGAACGGTGATGATATTACTTTGAGTCATCTAACCATGACAGGAGCAGAATATGCCATCTACGCCAACAATACTTCTGACAGCGATAATTTGACTGTTATCGATAGTCAGGTTATCTCTAATCGGTTAGATGGGTTGTTTCTTGATAGCTCGAACGATAATGCCTGTATAGAAAATAATACAGTTAGCGCCAACCGTTATGGCATACGTGTTTTGGGTAACGGCGTCCGTATTCAGAATAACGAGATTTACCGCAATTCCGGATATGGACTATATGTGTCAGGCAATCAGGCAACCATTGCCTCAAATATCAGTTATCTGAACGATTATGGCCTTTACTATTCTGGTTATGACGGTTTGATAACTGAAAACAGGCTCTTTGGCAACGGCAATGGATTGCATGTGGTCAGCGCCGGCAATACCACGGTTAGCTTCAATGAAGTATTTGATAATACCAGTCGCGGTATCTATGCTTCCGGTGTCAATGTGTCTCAGCAGGTTATGATCAGCGAAAATCTGGTGTATGGTCATACCAATGGAAATATCAATGCCATTCAGCTGACCAATTGGGCCACAGCGGCTAATAATACGGTTACTGGAAATATTACGGGAATCTATGCGGAGGGCAACGGCCGGGTCGAATCGAACCGGGTTTATGCCAATAATCTGGGTATCGATGTCCGCCAGGGAGCTGTTGCTTATGGTAATATCGTTTACGATAACACCGTGGGTATTCAAGGGGCCGGTTATTACAGTAATTTCTTCGGTTCTATTGAAAATAATATTGTCTACGATAACAGCAATATAGCCATCCGTGTTACTGATAGCGGATACAGCAGTAGCAATTATGGCGTTGTCAAGAACAATACGGTTTATCAGTATTCAGGTGATGCAATTCAAATCCCCAATAATTCCACTCGCCTGGATATTCGTAATAACATCTTCATTGTTGAAAGTGGTTACGTATTTAATGTAGCGGCCAACAGTCAGCAGGGATTAACCAGCAATTATAACCTCTATGAATCAGGCAGCAGTGTTATCTGGGCGAATTGGGGAGGCGTTGATATTGAGACTCATGCTGACTGGTTCAACGAATTGGGCCAGGATGGTGACAGTTTGATCGGTGGCGTGCATCTCGCGGACATTGATGGTCTGGATGATATTTTGGGCTATAGCACGTCGCAATTGGGTACTACCTGGATCATCGACAATACCGATCCCGGGTTCCGTGCGGACGGCGAGTGGACCACTTCATCGAAGACCGGAAGCTATGGCGGAAATTATTCCTGGTCGGCCAGCGGGGCTGGTTCCGATGTGGCAACCTGGACATTTGACGGCTTGCAGCCGGGTGCGACATATCAGATTGCCGTAACCTGGCCGACAGACAGTAATAACGCCTCTAACAGCCGCTACTGGGTCAGCGATAATGGTAAGGGGATTGTGTCTACGCGCTCGTATGATCAACGTTATGCTCCAAATGACCTTGAGGCTGATGGAGCCAACTGGGAAATCCTGACGACTATTGTTCTTACCGGCGATACCCTGCAAGTCCGTCTTGATGATCTTGGTAATAATCGTGCGGCAGCTGACGCGGTGCGCCTGGTTCGTATTGAAGGTGATTACGGCGCTGATGACGATTTTCACCAGCTAAATGATTCAACCGGTATCGATCGTGGTTTTCCAACGGATGCCTATAATGCTGAATCGGCACCTAACGGTTCCCGAATCAATCTGGGCGCATATGGAAACACTTCCGAAGCGGCGTTAAGTGTGACCGAACTGGTTCAAGTGCTCACTCCCTTCGGCTTGGAGAAATACGAAGTCGGTCAGCAAGTTCAGATTGCCTGGCATAGCTCGGGAATACCTGCGGCCCAGGTATCTGACACTGCCTATCAGACCATTGTTCTGGATGATGGCCCGACGGCTTATTATCGTCTAAACGACACGAATCATAGCCAGGTTGCCGATAGTTCTGTGAATAGTCTCAACGGTAGTTTCATCAATAGTCCTTCACTGGGCGTAGAAGGCGCGTTTGGAAATGGTTGGGACAGTGCCGTACGGTTTACTGCAAATAATCAATATGTCACAATACCTGATTCCGAGGGCGATTTGAGTTTTGACCGGGAAGTATCATTCTCTTTGTGGCTTAAGACCGACCAGCTCAATTATCTACATCCGATACTTTATAAAGGGCAAACCAGTTATTCAAATCGCGCCTACAGTCTGTTTTTGAATAATAATGGGAGGTTGTATCTTTATTCCTCCGATGGTTCGTATCAGGAAATCAGCACTGCGTCCGATACGATTGAACCAGATCAATGGTATCATATTGCCGGTACTATCGACCGGAACGAAGGCATAATGGCGATCTATGTTAATGGTGAACCGGTTGCTTCCGGCTCTGTTCGTGTCAGCGATATGGTGTCTACTTCAGGACAGCCGCTCTATCTGAATCATAATCCGGAAAACAGTTACAACTACGGCGGTTTGACACTCGATGAAGTGGCCGTGTTTGATTATATCCTGACCCCCGAAGCGATCAAAGAACAGTATTTCGCTTATGTGGATCGAGTCAACATCGAACTATTGGATGCGACTACTCAAACAGTAGTTCATACCATTGCCAGCAATATTATCGAACCACGAACTTTCGATTGGACCATACCGGATAGTATAGTTACCGACCAGGAGTATTTGATTCGAGTAACGGCTTATCAGGGCAGTGGGCCGTCCGGTATTTCTTATCGACCGTTCCAGATTTCTGATGATACCATCACCTATTATGTAAATCTGGCCGGAGATGACGATTTGAGCGATAACGAATACACAACAGCTCCGGGCGATAATCACAATACCGGCAAGAGTCCGGATCAACCCATGGCCAGCATAAAAGCCCTGGTGGATCGCTATGATCTTGATCCCGGCGATATTATTTATGTGGATACCGGTGTCTATTCGATGTTGGCTAATATTGTGCTGGGTGAAGATGACAGCGGAGTTCAAATTCAGGGTGTGACCGGGGATGGTCATCAAACCATACTTGATCGGGCCAACACGAATACCGGCTGTTTATGTCGTTGAGCTTCAGGGGGCTGATGATATCGTACTGGATCATCTGGTACTTACAGGGGGTGAATATGGTATCTATGCTGCCAATAATGTACAATCAGATCGGCTTACGGTTCAACATGCCGCGATATATGCCATGTCTCGATACGCGATGTATCTGGGTACTGCGAATCATGATACCAGGCTGACTGACAGCGCACTGCATGATAATCAATATGGTGTTTATCTGGCCGGGAATAACGCTTATGTGGCCGGAAATGGGGTCTTTGATACCTCTCGAGAAGCCATCCGGGTTGGTGGCGCCAATGCCCTGATCGAAACCAATACGGTCTATACTTCAGATACTGGAATTTATTTGGAAGGGAGTAATGGTATCATTCAGGATAACCTGGTCTATGGAAATGCCAACCGGGGAATATATGCGTATACCAGCGGTCAGAGTCTGGTCGCAGACAATGTCGTGTATGATAATGCTACGACAGGTATTTATGCTAATGGCAGTACCGGTGACTCATTATTGCTGGTTCGTAACAACCAGGTCTATGGTCATGACGATAATGGAGATATTGGTATACAGATATTGAATCAGGCCAAGGCATGGGATAATCTGGTGTATGGCAATTATATTGGTATCAATGCCAGCGATTATTCCATGGTCGAATCCAACCGGATTTTCAATAGTGTTACTGGTATCAATATGATCCAGGGCGCCAGCGCGCGCGGGAACTGGATCTATTCCAATACGATTGGTATCGCCGCCGCAGGATATTACAGCCGTTACTATGGCGCGATTGATAATAACGTGATTTACGATAATACGGATACGGGAATTCAGCTGAAAGATGGTGGTATTTATAATGCTTATCAACCCCATATTCATAATAATACTATTTATCAATCGGTTGGCGATGCGGTTCGGATCCTGAATAGTTCCACGGATGTTGATGTTTACAATAATATCTTCTGGGTCGATTCCGGGTATGCTCTCAATGTGGCCGCCAATAGTCAGGCTAACTTCCAGGCTGATTATAATCTTTATCATCGTGGCACTGCCAATGCGAAACTGGCGATCTGGGGTACGACCGTTTATACTACCCTGTCTGACTGGCAGACTGCCCGGGGATTTGACGGCAACAGCGTGGCAGCGAATCCAAACTTTGTTGATATCAATGGAGCTGATAATGTATTGGGTTATAATCCGGCCGGTGAGGGGTATGATGGTGGACTGGATGATAACTTCTATATTAAGAAAGATTCTCCCGCGATTGACCGGGGCTGGTCGTGGGCTGGTCCAAAAGTGGATATCACGGGTATGCCCCGTGTTGATGATCCGGCCACTGTCAATCTGGGTAGTGATGATTATTGGGAACAGAATCTGGGTACCAGTCAATTTGCTTTGGTGGGAGTCGCCCAGAACTGGCGCAGTGATAATTATAGATGGAGTTACACCATCCCATTCAGCTTCCCATTCTATGGAGTCGATTATACTCAGTTTTATGTCAGCACGGAAGGTTTCCTGCAATTTGTTAATAATACTAATGCCAATGATTCAGCCAACAGTACTGAAAAACTCCTTTCGTATAAACGCATTGCCGCACTCTGGGATGATATAAGAACCAATGGCACTGGTGATGATATCTATATTGATACTACGGTGGCGGATCAGATTACTTTCCGCTGGGATGCCACTTTGAACACAGATAATAGTGATATAAATTTTGCCATTACTCTACATAATACTGGAGAAATCGAATTTCATTATGGTGGTGGCAATCAAAATCTTACACCGACTATTGGTATCTCGAATTGGTGATGGCAAGAATTATGATCTGGCTGAATATAATGAACAATCCATTCTAACTAATGCTAACAGTTTGGATTATGTATTCTTGCCCGGCTTTAAAGATATTGGCGCTTATGAATATCTGGGCGGAACCGATTCTACACCGCCGGTTATTATTAATACTAATCCAGAGTTTATTCATCAGGCGGTTGACAGTTTGAGCTCAACCGATTCGATCCGATTGTTCTTTGATGAACCTTTGCTGGTGAGTGATGCGTTGGCTCCGGCCAATTATCGGTTAACGGGAGCGGGGCCCAATGGTGTTTCTGGGTGATATTGATGATATCATATACGAATTATCACCTGAATATATTTCCGGCGCTACCACGGTCTTGTTACAGGTGATGGACGGCGAATTGCCTTCAGACAGCTATCAATTGACAGTTGTTGGTTCGTCAATGCGTAATCTGGCTGGTATTGCGTTGGATGGGGATGGTAATGGCACCGGTGGCGACAATTATTTCCGTCAGTTCAGTATCGATAAAGATCCACCGGAAGTGGCAGCATTGATTGTGGTAAATGACACGGGCGCCAGCGCCAACGATGCGGTTACCAGTGATACAACACCGCGGTTAACTGTTCAGTTTACTGAGCCGGTGAGCGGGACGGCGGCGGATGTCGAGATCCGTGATCCGCAAAACAACCTGATTGTTCCTGATAGCCTGATCTGGGATACCCAATCGCTGACAATCGATTTCACTACGCCATTGGTGTTGCAGGGGACTTATCAAATCACCCTGATAGCCGCCGGTATCGAGGATGCGGCGGGCCATCTGCTGCACGGTGGCGTGAATCAGATTCTGACTTTAGTATTAGATAATACTTCGCCACAGGTAGATCATGTGACGATCAATAGTGGTCAGGTCCAGCGCTCGAATGTGAACCAGGTAACGTTGCGATTCAGTCAGGCGTTGCCGGTACAGAGTTTGATTGACAGCGGGGCAATTGATGATGTTGTCAAATTGTATGACAAATCGCAGCCAACAGTTGCCGTGAACTGGCTGGATGAAGCGCATTTCCAGTGGAATAGTTATAATAATACCCTCACGATCGATTTGACTGTGGATGCTCTTTCCGGATCTGATCTGACGGCACTGGCCGATGGCCGTTATGAATTGAGGCTGAATACTGCTGCTTTTGCCGATCCGGCGGGTAATACGCTGGCTGATACTGATGGGGTCGATGATGGCTGGCTGACGGTGGACCGGTCAACGGGGGCTACAAGTCAGAATTTCTTCCGTTTATTCTGTGATGCCAATGGGGATGCCAAGGTGGATGGCGGTGATCTGGCCATCTGGCAGATCAATTACGATCCAATCCGCAGAACCTATTACCATAATCCGGGCCAGGGTGACTGGAATATGGACAATTTGATTGATGGCGGCGATCTGGCGCTCTGGCAACAGAGTTACAATCCTGAAGGCTTGCCTGAAGCCATTCCTACGCCTGCACCGACGATTGTTCTGGGAGATTTACCTCCACAATCTGTTATTGAGGAGCAAGCGGCTATTGAACCAGTTATTCAGGAAATCGATGCGATTACTGAATTTGCGATGGTTGAGTCTGAAACAGTACTGGGTGCTTCAATTAATCCAATTGGCACTGATGAAATTGGATTAATGGTCGAACCTGATCTTGTTGAGATTGTTGAAGCTGAGGTGGAAGCCGTCCAGATTGATTCTGCCATCGATATCGATAACCTGATCGTCAAAAAGGATAATCCTGTCAGCGGCATTGACCAGGGTTTGGCCGATAGTGAAGAGGTTGTTAGCGTTCAGGTTGAAAACGGTCTTGAGTGGTCAGAAGTCATAGCTGATCAAAGTGATGATATCCTGATTGCTGATTTGCTGACAAGTCGACCGACCTTGCGGGCAAAGAGCCGAATTGCTATTGCAACTGATGAATCATCATCCTTTGCTACCGTGACGCGATTTGGATTACAACGGCCTGAACCTTTACAACGAATGATGCAGACTCAAAATAATTTAAGTATATTATCGGGAAATACCGGTGATATTTATGATTTGTTACGTGACTATCGGTCACAATCTACCCATAGAATTTCATGAAGACCATCCGTTAGCATATACTGAATGATTAAGTTGATACGACCATTATCCGAAGGAGAATATACTATGAACCGCATGACTCTTTTAACCCTGATCGTCTTGTTGGCTGCCACGTGGGCGAGCGCTATTGAAATCAAAGTGAAGGTGGAGACGGACCAGCCGGCCTATCATATTGGCCAGACGGTATCCTGGTCGATTTATGCCTGGAGTGTGCCTGCCGGCAGCAGTAATAAAGGAGTGGCCCTGATTGCGGCTAATCTGAATGATTCACAGGGAGAAGCGCTTCAGCCGCCGATGAAAGCCGGATTGGAATTCGCTGATACGGGGTATGGTCTCGATGAAGCGTTCATGCTGGTCACAGGCGGTACGGTCACTTCGACCGCGCCCCGGTTGCGTGATATGACGGTGATGCAAATGGGGGTAAAACAATTGAATGTCGGCAATGATAATGTGCCGCGATTGTTAGCCCATGGGGAATATGTGGTTACCAAATTGGGTGATCATACCCTGGAAGCATCGTTAAATGGCGCTAATTACTGGAATTATTACGAAAACGCGACGGCGTTTGAGTCCAAAACTTTTATTCCGGTTACTTTTGGTGTGTTCAGCAGGGGGGATATCAACTTTGACGGTGCGGTGGATGTGCTGGATCTGGCTTTGCTGGCCGGTCAGTGGCTAAATGTTCCCGGTTCACCTTCAGCGGATGTCGAGCCGGTGGATGGCGATGGCTTGGTTGATCTGGCTGACTTTACGATTGTCGCATCCGAGTGGTTGATGGATTGATTCTGGCCAGGCGGTTTTATGGGCACGCCCCGTTAGCGGTTCCGGGGGTGCCGTAATCGCCGTTGCCATAACTACTTGTCGCGCCACACCAGTTTGCTGCCCAGATCGTTGTCTGTCGCATTTGGTATTGGGCTGCCCAGCGAAAGCGCCATGCCGGGAAGCGGGTGGGGAAAAGAATCCCAATTGTAGTAAACCTGATCGATCACGGTTGTCTCATTCAGGATAATGATTTCATCATTGGTATTGCTTAGCGACATTGAGCTGTAGCGGTAATCCACGGACACATTGCCATTGACGGCGGGATCAGCGTTGATACCAAAAACAATGTACTCACCAGGTTGGATGGGTAGCGGGCCAATGATCGTGAAGTGATCGCTGCCGGCATCTCTGATAATCAAACCTTCCAGATTGAGTTCATGGTCTGTGGTGTTTAAGATTTCGAACCATTCGCCGCTGGAATCCGTGACGGCGTTGGGATTGTACATAATTTCGGTAATGACCAGGTCGCCAGGCGCTATTTGGATGGTGTTGTTGCAACTGTCGTTGGCCTGACCTGGTGTGCCCAGGTCGCCGGCGCCATAGGGGCTGGTTGCCAGGCACCAGTTATTTTTGTCATCATTATCGGCGGCGTTGAGGTATTCGGGATTAAGGCTCATGGCGACGCCGGAAGTATAAGGCCAGGCCGAGGTGTAATCCACCCGATCAATGACAGTCATGCCACTCATTATAAGGATACTGTCGCCGCTGTTATTTAATATTAAACTGGAGTAATTGTATTGGTAGTCAAGTGTAAGGCCGCCATTGGATTGGGTGTCGGGGTTGGTACCCAGAAGCAGATATTTGCCAGGCTGAACAGTCAGGGATTGGTCGATCGTAAATCCATCGGCGCCATCTCCGGTCAGGCGGAAGCCCTGCAAGTCAATGGTGGTAGAAGAGGCATTGTATAATTCAATATATTCACCATTCACGTCGCCTACCGCGGCCGGATCAATCATGATTTCGCTGATGACCAGGATACCTTCCTGGGCCGAACCGCAGGAATCATTAGTAGCGCCGGGGGTGCCCAGGTCGCCATCGCCGTAGACCGAGGTTGATTCGCACCAGTACGCGGGATTATCGTTCGAGATATAATCGGTGAAGACAGATGATAAACCCATCGATTTACCCGGCGTGATGGGCCAGCTGGTTGTATCGTACAGAACCGAATCAATATGTCTGCCATAGGCGGAAACTAAAATAATTTCATCCTGATCGTTATTGAGGGAAAAATCCTGATAGCAGTAGTCAACGGGGAGGTGGCCGTTTTCGAGTGGATTATTGTTATTGGCTAAAACGGCGCGACTATGCGGGGGCAGAAAGAGATTTTCTGAAATAACATGGCCATTGGTTTTCAGATCGATAATTTGCAGACCGGCCAGATTGACGGTTTGGTTGGTGATATTGGTTACTTCGAACCATTCACCCTGGGCATCGGGAACGACATCCGGATTGACCATGATTTCGGTGATTACCAGATCACCGGTATTGAAATGGGTGGGAATTGATAAGCAGTTTTCGTTGGCTGGGTTCGTCTGGCAATCGATCAGCCATTGGCCGGCCAGTAATGAAAGATCGTTCAAATCCACAACGCAATCGCCGGTAACATCGGCTATGGGTCGAGAAGTACATTGTGAAAAAGCCAAACCAGCCAGTGACAACCATAAACACACCATCTTCTTCATGATTTTCCTCCATCATTTAGACACTTTATTATATCACATTATCTTATAATTCCAACCAAATAGGTTAAATATTTTCCTGCTTTAAGCCGAGTTCCCGGGCGTATTGTTTTAATTGATGAATATCATGTGACTTAGGGTAATCCATTAATTCCGGATAGTGATGGGCGTGGTATTCGGGTCGATACTGGCTCATGATATTGATGGTGCAGCCCGGTGCGACGCGGGCGATGTTTTCGATGACTGTTCTGCTGTCTGCGAGATCGTTGGGCATGACCAGGTGACGAACGAGAACACCACGACAGGCTACGCCGCGTGGGTCGAACTGAAGCGGACCAACCTGGCGAGCCATTTCGGTGAGGGCGGCGTTGGCTATGCCCGGGTAGTCGGGAACGCCGGAATATTTTTGAGCGGTGTGAGATTGGGCGTATTTATAGTCGGGCATGTAGATATCGATCAGGCCGTCTAATAGTTTGAGTGTTTCGACTGATTCGTAACCGCCGCAATTGTAAACGACAGGGACTTGCCTGGGGGTTTGACGTAATGCTATAACGGTTTCCGCCACGGCGTGAGAAACGTGGGTGGGGGTGACGAAGTTGATATTTTCGCAGCCGTGATCGATCAGGTTACGGGCAAGACTAAGTAACTGGCGGCTATCGCAAGGATCGCCATGTAACTGTTGGCTGATGTCGTAGTTCTGGCAGAATACGCAATGTAAATTACAGCCGGTGATAAATATGGCGCCGCTGCCGCCATGGCCTACCAGGCAGGCTTCTTCGCCGAAGTGAAGGGACGCCGATGAGACGCATGGTATTGATGGGATACCGCAGGCTCCGGTTTGGCCGGCATGGCGGTTGACGCCGCAATGCCGGGGGCACAGGCGACAGGGGGATAATAACTGGTTTAATTTGTCAATGGCCGGATTCATGGTTTGTTATTCATTAAGTGTTTCGGCGGCCTGGCGATAGGTAGCCAGATCGCTGGCGCTGAACAGGACGAAGCGGACTTCTTTCAGAGGATGCTGCTCAAGGTAGTTGTTGACAGTTTGGAGTGCTATTCGGGCGGCCAGGTCGATGGGGAAGCGGTAGGCGCCGGTGCTGATGGATGGGAAACCGATGGTCTGGAGATCATTCCGGGTGGCGAGGATCAGGCTGTTACGATACGCGTCGGCCAGCAGGGTGGATTCGTTGCTGCTGCCGCCGTGCCAGACGGGGCCGACGGTATGGATGACATAGCGGCAGGGCAGATTGCCGGCGGTGGTGATGACTGCCTGGCCGGTGGGGAGCCGGCCCTGGCGGGCGACGATCTGTTTGCATTCGGCAAGAATGGCGGGGCCGCCGGCGCGGTGGATGGCGCCGTCGACTCCGCCGCCGCCCATGAGTGAACTGTTGGCGGCATTGACGATGGCGTCGGCGGCCTGTTGAGTGATATCGCCCTGGATGAGTTGGATGGCTGGGTGCATGGGATCCTCCGTTTCTATCTAAGGAACCGTTCATAAATAACACCTTCATTTTCATCCCATCTTGCCGCCATCTTCATCTGCTTCTCAATCGCGAAATCCTCGACATAGAACAGCACTGCCTGCGGTTTCGCTCAATCGGCGCAACTGAATCTGACGACAAGCTGTGCGATAAATGCAGCATTTATTTATGGACGGCTCCTAATGGGATTGGTAACAACGGTTTATGTTATGGTAACCCTGATTTTCTGACAAGAGAATTTGTGGCCGGGGAGTTTGATTGGGTTCGTTTCGCATTGGGAGATGGGCGGGATTCGATCTGGCGGCAGATCTCGACCGGGGTGGATATCGTCCGTTGGGGGGTATGAATTATCCGTCTGATGGTGGTTGGATTTATTCATGGTTTTGTTCGTTCTTATTTTTGTTAAGTTCAAATTATGGTTAAGGTTAGGACCGATTTTTTTTATCGTTGGGTTCGTTTTGTAATGGTATTCGCTGCGCTCATGGTTGTTAGACCAGCCCGCCACGGCGGACCTGCGGCATGGGTAACCGGGGGTTACCCATCCTACGTTTTCTAGTTTATCTTTCGCCTCCGGTGCGAAATCCTGGCGGTACGCCTCTGCGAGGCGCGGGTTGAAAATTTTTAAACTCTGGTTCGGGTATCCCCGCCAATGAATTGGCGGGCTATGCGCTTTTGATCTCCTCCTGAGGCGGACCTTCGGTCTCCGAGATATTATTTGTATCCGCCTTGAGGCGGACCTGCGGCCTTGAGGCGGATGATTTTAAACTTTTCGTTTAACCTCATTTCGTTGTTGAGGTTAGGGTCATTATTTTCATCATTGGGTTTGTTTCGTATTGGTATTCGCTACGCTCATGGTTGTTAGATCAGCGTGGGCGGCGGCCTACATTGTCAGGGATTAGTAGTGGCGGCATTGGAGGGTGGTGTTGGTTGGGGTGTCCTGGGAATTTTCTGATGGAGTGAATGGTTTTAAGTCATTTTTATAATTGTGGTTATAGTTGTAATTATTGATGTTGGGTTCGTTTCGCATTGGAGGGTAGTTGGATTGGCTTTCCCGATAGATCGGGATTTCGCTGTGCTCAACGTTTGGTGTTGGGGGGATTTCGGGTTCTTTATCGGGTTCAGGGGTGGCGTTGGGGTCGCACTGGATGGCGGGGGTGATCTGGTAGCCGGCGTTGAAGAGGATTTCTTTGGATTGCTGGATGATCTGCTGGTATTCCAGGTCGGTGGGCGGGGTTTCGGAAATCAGGTCTTTGTAGGGGTCGGTGATTTTGATGAATTGCTGGACGAGCTGGGTGGTGGCGCGGCGGGCGGTGATGGTGTTGTCGGAGCGGGACTGGACGACGAGGCGCTGGAGGGCCTGGTGGCCGGCGCGGGTGGCGCGGAGTTTGTAGTCGCGGCGGTCGTAAGCGATCAGGCCGGCCAGTTCGCAGTGGTAGGAGTGGGTGTCGATGATGTACTGGTGTTGGCGGCGGGTGGTGTTGATGGTGGAGAGGAAGAGGTTGTTGATTTCGGGGCGGTGGTAGTATTGGGCGCGGGCGAGAATTTGCATTGAACGATTCATGGATTCACCTCTTTGTCTGGAGACCAAATTAATAAAAAACATTCTGAGTTTGACCGTTGGCGGCCGACTTTTGGGATTATAGGGGGTGTTATGTTGAAAGTCAATATAATTAATAATTATATTATTAATATAACATATAATTATTGCGTGTATGCGTATTAAGAAAATAGGTCTTATAGGGCCTATAGGGCTTATATGTCATTAACACGTTTTATATTAAGTGGTTATGGATTTTTCTGGGTTGTTGTCAACTAAATAATATTCACTGTGTTTTATAAAGACCCCAAACTTATCAGAACCGTAAGAGGCATTAATGAGGATATCGCTATCGTCTGAATGATAGTGAATGTCAGTCCCGGCACTAACCAGTAGTTTGACCTTTTCCAGATTGCCAGATTTAACCGCAATTTTTAATGGATTCTCTTTTAAATCTGATTTACTTGCCAGTTCTGAAGCACTTTTGAGTAAATCTTTAAAATTATCCGGTACCATATCCAGTATAGAATCTGGTAATTCCGGATTGTCCAGTATCGTAGTCAAGTGGTTTTGAGTGGTTATATTTACATCCGCGCCTTTATTCAATAAAAACCGGACCATTTCTATTGGAGCATCCTTACTGGCCAGGGCGCGCATCAAAGGTGTATGATTCTGATTGTCAAGGGAATCGATATCGACACCCTGATTCAATTCCGCCTGGACACCATCGATATTACCTGATTCGGCATAAATATGTATATTCATAATCGCGCAATAATCCTTTATTTCTGGTTATGTAACGACCTTAGGTTAATACTGATAAGAACCACATTTTTACTCATATATATCACCTCTTAGGATGTGAGAAGCTATGTCTAACAGGATTAATATTTGTATGGTGGGATTGTACCAGATTTGAGAGGGAAAGGCAAGTGAGGGGTGTTTTTTATTGCAGGATGGTTGGTGATGAGTGGGGAATATTGTGATCGGTTTGGGTAATGGATAAAAACAGGTTTACCACAGAGGACTCAGAGGGCACTGAGGTTAAAGGCAATAAAAATTCGTGGTTGTGGAGTTGTGGTTGATGGGGGGGACTGATCTGAGATTTGAAATTTGAGATTTGATAAAAAAGATAATCGGGAGGGGTATGATGGGCGGTTCACGAACCGCCCGTATGGGGGTTTTGATTTGCGTGGGCGGGTTAATGGTCGTCGGAGAAGTTTTGCATCCAGTACCAGTTGGCATCGGGTTGGTTCTGGGCGTTGTTGAGGTTGAATTTCCGGTGCCATTTCAGTTTCCAGAGTCCTTTGAGTCCGACCCGGCGGGCTGAACCGTCGCAGAAGACGCTGTTGATGGCGCCGTTGTGGCGGTTGACAACGTACTGGTGCATGCCGTTGGTGCGCTGGTTTTCTTCGACCGAGGCCATATGGGTGTCCTGGGGCCAGCCGTCGACCCAGCGGCAATCCAGGAACAGGGGGACTTCGGCGGCGCGGGGCACGTCGAGGTTTTCCCAGCAAAGATCTTTGATCCCACTCCAGGCCCCTTCGGTAGGGTTCATGATCCAGCCGTTGGGGGCCAGGCTGCCGTAGGTAATCACCCCGCCGATGGGAGCGGGTTTGCTGTAGGGCGCGCGGGTGGCCCAGCAGACGTTGACCTGCTGGGAGTTGCCCGTCAGGTCCTGGGGGCCCAGTTCGGGTTTGAGGGTGGTTTTGGGGCAGACGTAAATTTCCGGATCATCGCAATAGCGTAAGAGGGGCTGGATCCACCACTGGCCGTGGGGGTCGGCGCCGCCGTCGTTATCCCAATCGGCATCGGGGAACTTGTTGTCGTTGTCGTCGGCGAAGAATTGAATGATGCTGTGCCATTGTCTGAGATGGACCGCGCAGACGGTGGCCCGGGATTGGTCGCGGGCGCGGCCGAGGGCGGGCATTAAAATTGCCACGAGCAGGGCGATAATGGAAATTACCACCAGCAATTCGATGAGAGTGAAAGCGGAATGGCGCTGTTTGTCTGGCCGAACTGGTGTTATCGGGCTTTGGGGCTGTGAGGTCGTATTCATTTTTTATTCACTTTCCAGAATATAACATATGTCATAATATAGAGTTGTGATATTACACCTCAAAATTCAGTTCTAACCCATTTGACAGCATTTATGTACCTTTACACATTAGTTAACATACGAAAAAGGAAAAATTAAACGGATCTTTTGGATTCGGGTTAAGAATTGTCAGAATTTGGGGAGTTCATGAAGGAAACCATGAGTAACGGGTAAAAAACGTTAGAGTTATGATGGGGCAGTTAAGGTGGGGAATCTTGTTGAAATATGAGGTGAAATGGGATTTAATCAGAAGGTAGCCGTGTTAGGGAAACAGGTGATGAATTGATGCTGTTTTTCCGGTAAATAGAAGGAGTATTTATGTTGAAAATTAACAGGCGGTGGTCGAATCATAGTCGGATTGGGTTGTCGGCGTTGGCATTATGGATTTTATCTACTGGAGCTATCGTAACGGGTGATACTGTACCAGATAAAGATCCGGCTGCCGGTGAAGGGCGTGCGGTGGTTGAGGGTGTAACGGTGTCGGTGGTGAACCGGAATTTAGCAATGTATTGTGGCTGGCCGACGGTGGCGCTGACGGGTTCGGGTGATCTGGTGGCGGTTTATTCAGGTGGCCGGGAGGAGCATGTGTGTCCGTTTGGCCGGTTGGAGTTGATTCGTTCGACAGACAAAGGGAAGACGTGGTCGGCGCCGCGGGTGCTGGTGGATAGTCCGCTGGATGATCGGGACGCGGGTGTTCTGGCGATGGGTCAGGGACGCTGCTGGTGACCTGGTTTAGTTCGACGGTCTGGCTGGAGCGATCGGCGCGGTACCTGGATGAGAAGAACACGGCGTGGCCGAAAGAGAAGCGGGAGCGTTGGCTGAAGGCCAAGCGGGAGATGACGTCGGAGAACTGTGACTATCCGGAGATCAAGGCGTATCTGGAGCAGATGGAGCAGGGCAAGCCGGTGCGAACCTGTCCGCAATGGCTGATCCGGAGCACGGATGGGGGTAAGAGCTGGTCGGAGCCGAAGATGGTACCGTTGATGGCGCCGCATGGGCCGGTATTGACGAAGGATGGCCGGCTGTTGTGGGCGGGCAAGCGGGAGGCGTCGCCGGGGGATGAGCCCTTTATCGCGGTGGCGGAATCGTTCGATGACGGTTTGAACTGGGAGATTATTGGCCGGATCCCGAATCGGCCGGGGCATAAAGCCGGGGCCTATCATGAACTGCATCTGGTTGATGGGCCGGATGGGGCGCTGATCGCGCAGATCCGCAATCATAATAGCGAGTATAACCGGGAGACGCTGCAAACCGAGTCGCAGGATGGCGGGAAGACCTGGTCGACGCCTCATTCGATCGGGGTGTGGGGGCATCCTTCGCATCTGATGCGACTGGAGGATGGGAGGCTGCTGATGACTTATGGGTATCGGGGCGGACAGCGGCAGCCCAAAGAGGATAATCAGATCCTTATCCGGCTCAGCGAGGATGGGGGTAAAGAATGGTCGGATCCGACGGTTCTGGCGGGGGGATTTCCTAATATTGATTTTGGCTATCCATCGACAGTAGGGCTGGGAGATGGGCGGTTTTGACGCTGTGGTATCAACAGTTGCCCGGAGAGAGCAAGGCTCAACTGGTGCAGGCGATCTGGGAGTTGGGGGAGCGGGGAAGAATGGATTGACTATGTAGTTAGCACCCGATTAAAACCGCGTGGGCGATTCCCATCTAACGTGACAAGAGGATAGATCAAATGAGAAAACCTGCGAAATGGGCGGAGTTGGTGATTGCTTTCTGTATCTGTTTTACGGTGATCAGTTTTTTTGTATGAGATTTTCGGCTGATTTTATAAGCCATCTTTGAACGGTTTTGTGTATCGGGTGATGTGGTCTGTGGGGATGGTGTTTATGTTCCGTTGTTTGATATGTTTTTTACCGGGTGATTCTGAATGTCAGAATCAGGAAGATCAGAAAGAGGAATCATAATATACGTTTGTTGGAATAGGACGGATTAACAAACAAGGGCAACCGCGAGTGGATTGCCCTGGAGTGGATCAACGAGATTTTGAGAGCCGGACACGGCGAGCGCTAGAATTCATTAAAATCAGAATTGGTGACGCTGGTTGGCTGGGTAGAGGTAGCCTGGTAACGTTCATTTTTCGGTTTGGCCGGCCGGTTGGCGATATTATGATAGAGGTGGTCGGAATTGGATAATTTTTTCTGAGTGGAGGAACGCGAACTGGTCGCGGTTGATTGCTGGTGATCACCGCCTACCAGGGCTACCAGGTCGCCAACGATGGCGAACATCTGCTGGGCCTGGGCGCTGAGTTCTTCGGAGGCGCTGGCAGATTCTTCGGCGTTGGCAGCATTCTGCTGGGTGAGCCGGTCCATTTGCGTGACGGCCTTATTGATCTGGCCGAAGCCTTCGGACTGCTCCCGGCTGGCCTGAGTGATTTCTTCGATCAGACCAGTTATTTTCTGGGCAATAGCGGCATTGGTTGCGAGCAGGGTGTTTACTTGATTATGGAGGTTGGCGGCCTGTTCGATCTGGGAATTTGACTGTCCGATCAGGTCACCGGTTTCTTTGGCCGCTTCTGCGGCGCGCATGGCCAGGTTGCGTACTTCTTCGGCGACGACAGCGAATCCTTTACCGGCTTCTCCGGCCCGGGCCGCTTCGACGGCGGCATTTAAAGCGAGCAGGTTGGTCTGAAAGGCGATTTCATCGATAGTCTTGATGATCTGGCCAGTTTGCCGTCCAAATTCGACGGTTCGCGCCATGGCCTGACGCATTTTTTCATTGGCGCCGGTGATTTCTTCGAAGTTGGGTCCGGCTTCGGTCCGCATAACGGTGTTGCACTGAGCCGAATTGTCTGCGTTGCTAACCGTCATCGAAGACATTTCCTCCATACTGCTGGAGGTTTCTTCCAGACTGGCAGCCTGTTCGGTGGTGCCTTCGGCCAGAGACTGAGCGGCGGAACTTACCTGACTGGCGGCGGAGTAGACCTGATCGGCTCCGGATTTCAGTTCGTTGATAATGCGTCTTAAAACTGCGGTCAGAGAACGAATGATCACGAAGGCTAACAGTACGCCCAGAATGGCAACGGCGCCGGCCAGAATGGAAACGGTGGTATTGACCATTCCCTGAATGTGTTGAGAACTTTCGGAGACATCACTGGCTTCTTGCTGGATTGATTCGCTGATATTTTTGGCCATGGTTTCAACCTGACTGATCAACCGGTCAGATTCTTCATCATAAACAGCAATCCTTTCTTCCAGGATATGTTTGACTTCGGGCACCACCTGTTCGTGGAACAAGCGATTGAATTGATCATTTGCCTGGTTCGCCTCGGCGATCCAATTTATTTCCTGGGGGGTGTCGACAGCGGCTTGAAGTTTGGTTTTATATGCGTCGAACTGCTGGGAGGATTCTTCGAAGTCTTTGACGATGTCCAGGTCGCGGTTGATGATCAAGTCCGCCTGGTTCTGATATTGTTTGATGAGCCAGTACAGGTACATATCGGCGACATGTAAATCTTCGGCCCGTTTTTTGATCAAGTCTTTTTCACCCGATTGCACGGCTTCATTAAATTCTTCGAGCAAAGAATCACGAATTTTGCCACCCAGTTCTTCCACTTTAGAAATCAGTTCATCGCTTTGGGCGTCGCACAGGGCGATCAGATTTTTGTTTTGATGTTTGACTTCTTCAACCACTTTTTCGTGGAAGAGTTTGTCGTAGGCTTCATCGGCTTTTACCAAAGAGGCGAACCATTCTTCTTCTGTGGAAGTATCCAGTATTTTATTTGTTTCTTCGCGATAATAATCCATCTGTTCCGCGGCTTGATCAAATTCTGTTATCAGGTCCAGGTCGCGGTTGATAATCAGGTCGGCCTGGATCTGATACTGTTTGATTGACCAGTAAGGTATCTGCATGGCAATACGCGCATCCGCGTTGCGTTGAACGAGTTCGATGCGATTTTCTTTGATCACATGCAAGCCCCAGAGAGTCACTCCTGAAAGAATTGCTGTGAGAAGAATGATAACCGAAAAGCTGATGGTAAGTTTTTTGCCAATAGTCATTTGCTCTGCCATTTCTAACTTCCTTTACTAAATAATATTCTCTCTTAATATCCTGAACTCTGCATTGGTGAATTGATCCATTATTAATTTCGGATAATATTTCCGTTGTATTTATATTAAAAAAATAAAAGAAAGATTGGCGGATATTCTTATAGGGTGTTGTGTAATAAGTGGTTATGCTGATTTGTGAAGTGGTTGGTGTTTAAGGCGACAGAATGAGTAAGCAGTAATGTTTATAAAATTTAATATTTCGTATTCGATAATGAAGTGGATTGTATGCTGATAACTTGTTTCAATATTTCATAGGTGCAGATAATCCGATCTAGGAAATGGCGAATCTGCTTGTTGATTGGGGATATTGGAGGTTATTGATCGTGTTAAAATGGCCGAACCGTGGTAAGTTATGGGCGTATTCAGTATTAATATGATGAAAATCGAGTCTTTAAATGGCTTTAAGCCGGTGAGAAACAAGTTCCGATAGTGTTTTTAGTTCATACGATATGTCCGGTGTGGTTTATGAAAATCAAACTCATTTCCCCTAAAATGACGCTGCGGCCGATGGATTCGGAATTTAAACGCAGGCTGTCGCCGTCGATTGCCTTGCTGGTGGTGGCGGCGCTGACCCCGGGGTCTGATGAGGTGTCGATCGATGATGAGAATATCGGTCCGCTCAGTCTGGATGATCGACCGGATCTGGTGGGGATATCGGTGAATGTCGATACGGCGGGCCGCGCTTATGAAATCGCCCGGCATTACCGCCAGAGGAATATCCGGGTGGTGCTGGGAGGGATTCATGCCAGCGCTATGCCGGAGGAAGCGGAAGGGTATGCCGATGCTGTCTGTATTGGTGAGGCGGAAAATGTATGGCGGGAGATTCTGGACGATGCGCGGCGCGGTCAGTTGAAAAAGCGTTATTACAGTCCGGCGCCGGCCGATCTGAAAGATACCCCGATGCCGCGTTGGGACCTGATCGATCAGCGTCAGTATCTTTATACCAATATTCTGACGGCGAGCCGGGGATGTCCCTTTCGCTGTGATTTCTGTTATAACAGTTCGGATTATGTCCATGGTCTTTACCGCAACCGGCCAATAGAAAACGTTGTGGCTGAGATTCGCCAATTGAAGTCGCGGCAGGTTATGTTTGTTGATGACAACTTCATTGGAGATCCCGCCTGGACGGTTCGTTTTCTGGATGCCATCGAGCCGCTTAACCTGACCTGGCATGCGGCCGTTTCGGTGAATATCGGTCATCATCCGCGCCTGCTCGATCGGATGCGTCAGACGGGTTGTGAAAGCCTGTTCATTGGCTTTGAGTCCATTAACAAGGCCTCGGTCCAGAGCGCCAACAAGCACCAGAACCGAATCGATCGTTATGAAGAAGTAGTAGCCCAGTTACATGACCGGGAGATTATGGTGAACGCGAGTATGGTGTTCGGGTTTGATCATGATTATCCGGAGGTGTTTGCTCAGACGCTGGACTGGCTGGTGTCCAATCGGATCGAGACGATTACCGCTCATATCATGACGCCGTATCCGGGTACCCGGCTATATAAAAAGTTGCTGGCGGAGGGCCGGATCATCGATCATGACAAGGCGCACTATAATACTTCTCATGTGGTGTATCAGCCGAAACACATGACCCCGGAACAGTTGAAAGCCGGGTATCTGTGGCTGTACGATCAGTTTTATTCCTGGGCTAATATTATCAGGCGGCGGCCACAGTCGGCGCGTCAACTCAAGGCCTATCTGCTTTTTAATCTGGTGTATCGCAAATACGGACAATGGTTCGCGGCGATCGCCAGCCATGGGTTGATGAATCGATTCGGTCGGTTGGCCAGTCGGTTGTCTTATAATGTGGGATAATGACTATGGCAGGCGATACCATTGTCCGTATTTATCCTGGAGGTATGCCATAAACGGTTCGATGGAGAGGGGCCGGCCGGTGACGCGCTGGATGAGTTCTTCGGGAAGGAATTTGCGGCCGTGGCGGTAGATATTTTGGGTGAGCCAGTGGAGCAGGGGTTCGAAGTGGCCCTGGGCGATCTGGGTGGGCAGGTCGGGATTGGCCTGGCGGGCGGTTTGATAGATCTGGGCGGCCATGAGATTGCCGAGGGTGTAGCTCTGGAAGGCGCCGCCGATGACGCCTTCGTACCAGTGCATATCCTGGAGTACGCCCAGACTGTCATCGGGGGGACAGACTCCGAGGTAAGACTGGTAGCGTTCGTTCCATGCGTCAGGCAGGTCGCGGATGGCGAGGGCGCCTTCGAGCAATTCGAGTTCCAGTTCGAAACGGATCATGACATGGAGGTTGTAGGTGACTTCGTCGGCGTCGGTACGGATGAGCGACCGTTCGACATGGTTGATGCCGCGACAGAACCGGTCCAGATCGACGCCGCTCAGCTGGTCGGGAAACAGTTCTCGCAGGAGGGGTAGGTGATTGATCCAGAACTCACGACTGCGGCCGATGAGATTTTCCCAAAGGCGCGATTGGGATTCGTGGACGCCGCCGGAGGCGCCGCGGTCGAGCGGAGAGGCTTCCAGTTGTTTGTCGATATTCTGTTCGTAGAGGGCGTGGCCGGTTTCGTGGATACTGGAGAACAGGGCTTCGCTCAGGTCGTTTTCCCGGATGCGGGTGGTAATACGGACATCGCCCTGGGCGAATTTGATCATGAAGGGATGGTGGGTGAGGTCGACCCGGCCGCGATTGGTATCGTAGCCGAGTTTGCGGGCCAGGCGGGTGCAGAATTCCTGCTGGAGTCTGGATGGGTAGTGGTCGTGGAGGAAATCGTTTTCCAGTGGTTCGTTGTCACAGATGGCTTCGACCAAGGGGACCAGGCGTTGGCGCAGGTCGGCGAACAGGGGACGGATCCGGGCGACGGTCATGCCTTCATCATGGATATCGATCAGGGGGTCGGCGATATGCTCATAACCGGGGTAGTAGCCGGCCAGTTCGCGGCTCAGGTCGAGGTTCTTTTCGAGATGGTCGCGGACCAGGTCGAAGTTTTTTTCACGGCGGGCTTCGATCCAGGCGGCGTAACAGGTAGCGCCGTGTTCTGAGAGGCGGGCCATAAATTCAGCGGGGACCATGATGGCTTTCTGGTATTGGCGGCGGGTAACCCGGATCAGGGCGGCATCGTCGCTGTCATAGGGCAGGTCCTGTTCATAGCTGAGCAGGGAGTCCAGACACTGGCCGATCCATTTGTCGGTGAGGTGTTCATGGGCCATTTGTTCGATCAGGGCGCGCTGGCGCCCCCGGGCCTGGGCGCCGCCGGGCGGCATGTAGGTGGCCTGGTCCCAGAAGAGCAGGCTGCTGATCGCATGCAGGTCATGGATGGTTTTTAAGCGTGCTTTCAGTTTATTGAGTTTAGCTTGCATAGCATTATCCTTATTTAAGCGGCTCTGAAGTTGATATACTTTAGTGCGCCTGGGCAATGAGGGTCAAACAGAAACAGGGGCGGTTGATATTTCGGTTGATTTTCTGGCAATAAATCGGGATAATTTTTATTTGTAGTAAAGGGTGGCCTGGAATCAGTTATATTTCATAACTGTTTTTCAGGGATGTACTTACGGAAAAATATGGTGACCGGCCGCCGGCTGGTTATATGTGTTTAACTTTTTATACGGAGAAGCATTATGTTGATGAAACGAAGTTGGTGTTACCGGATTTGGCTTCTGGTTGGAATGTTAAGTTTGAGCGTGTTGGCGCAGGAGAACAAGCTGACGATCCGGGCGGACCAGACCGGGCCGGTGATCAGTAAATATATTTATGGTCATTTTTCCGAGCATCTGGGCCGGTGCTGTTATGAGGGGTATTGGGTGGGTGAGGATTCGGCGATTCCCAATGTGCGCGGGATTCGCAGTGACGTGGTGGAAGCGCTGAAGGATATTCAGTGTCCAGTGATCCGGTGGCCGGGCGGCTGTTTCGCGGATGAATATCACTGGCGCGAAGGGATCGGGCCCAGGGATCAGCGAAAGCCGATGTTGAATACTCACTGGGGCATGGTGGTGGAGAATAATCATTTTGGGACGCATGAGTTTATGGATCTGTGCGAGCAGATTGGCTGTGACGCGTATATCAGCGGTAATGTGGGCAGCGGTACGGTGGAAGAGATGCAGGACTGGGTGGAGTATCTGAATTTTGGCGGGGACAGTGAAATGGCGAATCTGCGGCGGGCCAATGGCCGGGATGAGCCGTGGAAGGTGAAGTTCTTTGGAGTGGGCAACGAGAACTGGGGCTGCGGGGGGAATATGACGGCGGAGTATTACAGCGACCTGTTTAAGCGTTACGCGACCTATGTGAAGGATTATCCGGGCAGCCGGGTGACCAAGGTGGCGTGCGGCCCGGGCGATGTGAATTATAACTGGATGGATGTGTGCATGAAGAATATTGGCGGGCGGATGAACGCGATCAGTATGCACTGGTATGTCTTTTCGGGCGACTGGGGAAATAAAGGCGAGGCCACCCGGTTCAGTGAGCAGCAGTGGTTTGGGGTATTGGAAAAGACCGTTGAGGTGGATGGCGCGATCAAGCGTTATAAGGAGATTATGGACCGTTACGATTCGCGCAAACGGATCGGATTGTTTATCGATGAATACGGCACGTGGTGGAACGCGGAGCCGGGTTCAACGCCGGGATTTCTGTATCAGCAGAATACCTTGCGTGATGCGGTGGTCGCGGGGGTATTTTTGAATATTTTCAACGCGCATGCCGACCGGGTGAGGATGGCGAATATCGCCCAGACGAATAATGTCTTGCAGGCGATGATTCTGACCGATGGGCCGCGGATGATGCTGACGCCGACGTATCATCTGTTCCGGATGTATAACGGGCATCATGATGGGCGTGCCGTGGCATTCGATCTGAGTTGCGCGAAATATGAAGTGGATGGCAAAGCGCTGGATACGGTCAGTGCGTCGGTTTCGAAAAACGCGGCGGGTGAGATAACGATTTCGCTGGTGAACCTGGATCCGAAGAACGCGGTTGAATTGAGTTGCGAAATCGAAGGCGGGCGCTATGGACAATGTTCCGGTGAGGTACTGACGTCGAATGCCATGAATACGCATAATACGTTTGAACGGCCGGACGCGATCAGTCCGACGGCGTTCAAGGATTTCAAGCTGAAGGAAAATATGCTGTCGGTTACGCTGCCGTCGAAATCGGTGGTAGTGCTGACGTTGAAGTAGTAAGATACTACTTGATAAATAAAACCCAGGATGACTTTGATGTTGTCCTGGGTTTTTGATTTTATAATCTGAGGGGCGATTTGTTATTCAATACTGCATATACTACTAACAGGTAATCGGGTTTGAGACATTTGAGATTGGTGGTGGATACTGTGTCTGACTTTTCTGAATCCGTAAGCGATCAGGTTGCTGATGATAAAGGTGGAAAGTGTCAGGATCGGGAGTTTAGCCAGTGAGGGGAGGGTGGTGTTTTGCAGGGCGATGGCGATCGGGCCCATGACGATGACGTGGATGAGGTAGACGGAGTAGGAACCATTATTAAGTTCCCGGCCGAGCGGAGTCTGGCGGTTGAAGAAGGAATAGAAGGTGGCGATCATGGCGTAGAGCAGGTAGGCCATGGCCAGGACGAAGTTCAGGCGGATGAGGATGGTATCGATAAGATCGGATACCAGGAATTTACCGGGATTCATGATGGCGTAGATGAGTTGAAAGAGATAGAGGTTCATGGGGATCCAGCCGATGCTGTGCAGGATGATATCGAGTTTTTTGTTTTTCCAGGATGAGTCAAATACCTGGTGGCGGCAGCATTGGGCGCCCAGGAGAAACAGGGCCAGGTAGATCAGGAGGCGTTCGTTCTGGAAATCAATGAGGATGGATTTGGTCCAGCCCTGGAGATTGAAATAATCCATGGCGATACTGTAGAGCAGGCAGATGATAAATGCGGCGAGGAGTGATTGCCTGATGGTGATGCGGGAGACGTTCCGTTTTAATTGGTTCAGGCCGAGGTAGAGGATTTCGAAGGCGAACAGGACGGGCAGGAACCAGAGCCAGTTCTGGCTCCAGAGGGTGTTCCAGTGGAAGTAGCTGGTCCAGTGTTCCTGAGGCAGGTGGCGGGCGTGGAGGAAGATGACTTTGTAGAGCGGGATCAGGGTGAGGACGCCGATGAGCCAGGGGAGCATGAGGCGTTTGAATTTGGTTTTGATAAAGGACCAGCCGGTTTTTTTCTGGAGGGAGAGGTGGGCGAAATAGCCCGAGACAAAAAATACTGCGGCCATGACGAAAATATTGAGGATAAGAAAGAGGATGCCGGGCAGATCGTTGGTGGAAGGATCGCAGACGATCCACCAGGCGGCGCCCATGCTGTTTTTTTCGTAAATGATGGCCGCGTGGATGAGGACGACCAGGAAGATCATAAAGGTACGCAGATTGTCGAGCCAATAGATTCGGTTGGGTTGGTTGTTCGTTTGTCTGGTTTCTGGAATCAGCATTGTGAATCTCCTTATGTCCGGGTTTCATAATTGGTGGTGGATGACATTCACTTATTCCTGAATGAAAAATGGAAGGGGGTTACAGAAAAAATGACCGATTGGGGAAAAAGAGGGAATTTATGGGGGGAAGGAAAGCTAACTTGTTTTAAAACATAAGGATAGATTCGAAGCGACTTTTCATGAGCATTTACTGCCGGACGACCCAGGTGGCTGCGAGTTGGTCGGGGATGCTGCGGTGGGGGTGGGTGATGGTGTGGATGACGGCGCAGAGCCAGAGTATGAGGGTGATGGCGGCGATGGGTGCGGCAGGGAAGATCGTTAAAAATAAGATGCAGGGGATAAACAGCGGCAGCCAGACGGCGGCCCAGCGTTTGAATCGTCTGGAGAGGGTGGCGCGGCGGCCCTGGGAGTCGATTATGGCCAGGCGGAAGATGTGGTGGCCGGGTGTGCTGCCCAATGGCAGGGAGAGGAGTTGGATCAGAGCGAATACTCCTAAAATGGCCAGGGTGATCGAGAGGGGTTTATCCATCGGGTTATTCCAGAATAGATCGGGCTTATCGTGAAAATATCCCAGCATGACGGCAGTCCAGACATAGCCCGGCAGTAATAAGACCGAGCCGGCCCGCAGTCCGCGGTTCAGTTCGACGGGTTGGTCGAGCAGGGTGCGCAGGATGCCGGTCAGGAAGCTTAGTTTTTCGAATTTGCCATCGGCCAGATTTTTTAAGACGCCCCGGGCGTGGAGGGGGAGGGTGGTTGGATCGACACCGGCGGCGACGGTGTGGAGGAAACGCTGCTGGTTGGTTAGGGAGTCGATGGGGATAGTCGGGGTGGGGGATTTCGAAGCGGGCCAGGGTTCGTCGAGCAGGATGGCCCGGCCCTGGGTGGTGATCCAGATGTGATCGAGGCCGAGTTCCGCCGGCAGGGTGTGGTCTGTGGATGATTCCCAGAGTTCTGAGGCCAGGTCGTGGAGCCAGAAACGCAGGCTGGCCCAGGGCAGGTGTTTGCCTGCCGCGATCAATTGGGTGAAAGGGAGGCCTTCGGTCGCTTCACAGGCGTTCCATGTTGCCTGGGGGGTATGAACATTTTGCAGCCAGCGTAAGCGGCCGGGCCGGGCAAGATTCTGACGGGCCTGGGTTAGAGGACTGTTGTTTTGGCGTATCAGCCAGACCTGGCGGCGCAAGACCGGATCCAGCGCAAGGAGCCATTGGTCAGGAGTGATCGTTTTGAGGATCTGGTAGGGGCCAATTGTCGTTGCGGATTCGGCAGGAATATCGGGTTCGTTGGCTGATTTGATTGCCGGCCGGAGGGCGCCTTTGGGTTTTATTCTTACTTGTGTTCCGGAGAGGGTGTCCCAGAGTGTGGCATAGTTATTTTTGGGATTGGCCAGTAACGCCAGCGTGACCGGGATCCAGCCGCAGATGATGGCGGCCAGTACATAGGCAGAGGTTTGCCAGGGTGTCCAATCAGCGGTGTGAATCAAAGCCAGCATGAGGGGCATGCGGACGGTTTCGACGCAGAGGATGGGGATGACAATCCGGATCAGGGCGCGAAAGAAACCAGGCCGGCGGCCATTGACACGGACAATCTGTAATCCTTTGAGGAACTTGCCCAGGCCGGCGCCCCAGAGGCCTTCGGTGATGGTGAAGTATAGAAAGCCGAATCCTAACAAAGCGAAATAATAGCGGGCGGAATAGAGGGTGCGGTCAACCAGGGGGCGTACAATCAACTGATTCGCGCCGACAAAGAGCATGATGAGGATATAGGGAACCATGAAGGCGATCAGGTAATCGATCCATCCGGCCGATACCCGCTGGATAATGGAGGCGGGTTCCGGTTCTTTGGAGCTGAAGGGTAAAAGCGCGTTTCGGAGGGTCTGGTAGTCGGGATAGCGCCCAGCGGGTTCTTTGGCCAGACAACGGGTAATGATACGGTCGAGATCGGGTGGGATATCGGGACGCAGTGTGGTGAGCGATTTTGGTTTCTGGTTGACGGCGTTGGCGACCACCTGGACGGCGTTATCGCCGTCGAAGGGGGCTTCGTTGGTGAGCAGGGTAAAGAGTGTCGCGCCAACCGAGTAGATATCCGCCCGCAAATCCAGGGCATCGCCCCGCAGCTGTTCGGGTGAGGCGTAGGCGGGTGTGCCCATGATCTTGCCATGGGCGGTGACAAAGGTATCGGTTTTGGCCAGAGTGGAGACGGACAGGCCAAAATCGCCGACTTTGACGGAGCCATCCGGATTGACAAAGCAGTTGGATGGTTTGATATCGCGGTGAAGTATTCCGCCGACGAAGGTCGCTTCGAGACCGGAGATGACTTCGAGAATGGCGTCGACCGCTTCGGCAACCGGCAGGGGGCCGCGTTCCTTGAGTTTATCTTTGAGGGTGCCGCCGGCGGCGATTTCCATGGTGATTACGGGCAGGTCGTCGATTTCTTCGCTGCCAAATACGTAGAGGCTGTTGGGGTGGTTGATACCGGCTGCCAGGCGTCCTTCGCGGAGAAAACGTTGACGCATATCTGGTGAGTCCAGTTGCCGGGCCAGCATTTTCAGGGCGACTCGCCAGCCGGTGGCGATCTGTTGGGCTTCGTAAACAGCGCCCATCCCGCCGCGGCCGAGTAATTTAAACAAGTGATATCCGCCGAAATCGCAGGGGAGGTCCGTGTAGCCATAGAGGGCCAGCGACTCGCCGGGGGTGAGTGACTGCGTTTCGGTCCGATCACCGGGTGATACCAGGGCGATTGACATAAGGCACGCGGGGCAAAGCCGTTCGGTTGCCTGGCTGGGAATGGCGGCGCCGCAGCGTTTACAGGTTTTATTGTCGGGCGTATTCATGAATTTTACTCCAGGTTTTGATTCATGTATTACCTGAAGAAAATATGCCGGTAGGTTACAGAAAATTTTATTGCCGACGTAAAATGGCGATCAGGTATCTTAATTCATCTTCGAGATCTGCTTCGTTACTGACGGTCTGGGCGATGGTATTGCGCAGCAGCGTTCGATAACGCTGGCGCAGGCGATGGATGGCGACTTTGACGGCGCCTTCCGACATGTTCAATTCAGTGGCCAGTTGATCCCGGGGTAAATCATCTTCTCCGGTCAGGCTGCCCTTGAGGAGATCAAATTGTCGGGTTTTACCGGTTTGGTCCATTTCGGCGCGGAGGGTTTGTAAAGTTTTGGAGATCGTTTCCAGGGCCCATTCCCGATCAAACAGGTAATCGGGATTGTCCGAGGGGTTTGAAGTGGCGGCGTAGCGGTTTTCCAGATTGAGGGCGTCCCATTCGGCAAATTGTATTTTGCCGCCCCGTTTCCGGGCCTGGTTACGATCCCATTCGTTGGCCAGGAAATGTTTCAGGGCGCCAAGCAGATAGGAGCGGAAGCGGCCCCGTGACCGGTCCGCGGCATTGAAACCATGGGTTTCGATGATACGCGCGAAAAAAGCCTGGGTGAGGTCCTGGGCGTCGGCTTCGGAGTAACCACGACTGCGGACAAAGGCGTAAAGCGGGTACCAGTAGGATTGGCAGAGCGTTTCGAGCGCCTCCCGGGCACGGGTCTGGTTGGACTGGTCAAACTTCACCGCGTCCACCAGGCTCCAATGGGTCGTGGCAAATTGTCGAGGGCCGGCTGGATCGTTCATGGATTTTAACTGCGTTCAGGATTACCAGTATTTTTGAATCGGGATTATTGTATTTCAATAAGGGTCGGGTGTCAAATGGAATGATCGCATTCATAACCAACGAGTTCCATGTCAGTTTTGATTAATGATTATCTGAGACAGATCCATATTTGGATTGCTTCAGATAAGTTCATCGTTATACTGAAACAGAATGGGTATTATATGAGCTAAATTATGGCAATATGAGAATTGTTTTAAAAAAGGATGGCACATGAAACTATTGCATACGGTTATTATCGCAATCGCGATTATTATCGGATTTGTTCTGTTTGGTTTTATCAAGTCCTCTCCCGAGCGAGAGAAAATCCGGCGTGGTTATGAGATGCAGGTGAGAATGTTGGAAATGGAACCCCGTGAGATACGAATCGATGGGAATAGTCTGATGTATCTACCGAGGGTCTCTTATCAGGGTTTATCGATTGATGTTGATTATGAGTTCTATAAGTACACTGACAATAAGTTGGTACTGGTTCCAATAAGCAGGCAATAGTCCCAGGTATCGTTGATTTATCTTTTTTCCGTTCTTAACTGTTTTTGTCGACGGCGGATGAACCATCCGGCACCTAATCCGAGCAGGGCCAGGGTGCCGGGTTCGGGGACGGGCTGTTGGCCGGGATCTTCGCTGATCTGGGGGGTGGAAGGATCGGGATAGTATCGGGGTGGGTTGTTGTAGGTTGTTCCGCCGCCGGTATTATTCATTCCCGTTGGGGACGGCAGGGTTGAATTGGGTTGACGGTATCCGAAGGGGACAGACATCGATCCACCGGCGCCATAACCGCCGGAATTATTTTCTTTAATGTCCGTTCCGCTGCTGCCATGGTAGGGCAGGATAATCCGTTCATCTCTGGCGATATGGAGGCAGTCGATATCGGCGCCGGGCGAATCGGCGCCATCGTAGGTGATCCAGGCGCGTTTATTTTGGAGATCGTATTCGACCAGTTGGTCCGGTCCGAAAGTAATCCCTTGCAGGGAACCGGGTTCATCGGTTGAGAAAACGACATTACCGTTTTCGCGGATGAAGAGCGCGTCGATATCAACCGGGCCGTCAAATTCGGATTGCGGCAGGTAGATATCGGCGTTATGGGTTCGGAGATTGTAACGAATAATATCGCCGTTATCGTAAGTGAAGCCGGTCATTGTGCCGGGTGCTTTGAAAGACAGGTAGAGATCGCCGGTTTTTTCGTTGATACTGAGGGCATCGATATTCACATTTTTGCCCAGGATCCGATGGTCCAGATACAGACCGGAGAGATCGCGCAAGGGATCGTATTCGACCAGGTCACCCGGATGATAGACCTGATCGCCGGCGAGGCGGCCGGGGGTCAATCCGGACAGGATAATATTGCCGTTGTCCAGAATATGAACGGCGTCGATATCGATATCCCGGCCCAGGGCGCCGGGTTGCAGGAAGATACCGGCCTGGCCAAGGTCCATATCCAGTTCGGCCAGGGTGCCGCCACTGAATTGGCGGCCGCCGGCAGAAAACGCATCATGGGCGGAGATGAACAGTTTAAAATTTTCTGCCCACAGATGGGGTACTGTGCCGCCAAGAATTATCCATAGTAACGCAGTGTAGAGGATACGATTTTTGTGGTGACGCAAGTTTCTACTCCTGATCCGGCGATACCGGCACCAAACCGGGGCCGAAGAACAATCGGCTTCCAGTTATGATTCGCCCTTTTTATGTAAGATTTATCTGTTAGAGCCTTAATGGTTGACGTTACCATAATTTATGCAATTTGGTTCTATTGGCGGCCAATGTAAATACCTGAGAAAGGAAAAATGATGTTTATTGCCGAGTTAAAATGAAAGGAAGGAAGGGATTGTCATATCAGACGGGATTAGACCGGTTACAAGGAATGCAGCGATTGTAATGACTTCAACCGTGATCAGACTGGAGATTGAGGTGTTGGTTAATAGTCTGGGTTACTGAACCGGCGGGATATCTCCGGCGATCATGATGTCTTCACCGAAGGTTTCGATCTGGATATTCAACAGGCGCAAGCTGAGCGGATCGAAGATGAGTTGGGGGGTATCTTCGCCGCCGATGATAATACCGGCCAGGTAGGCCATGATCCGGTCGGCCAGGCGGTGGCGTAAAAAGGCGGCATGGACTCGGGCACCCCCTTCGACCATCAGGTCGACGACTCCGCGTTGGCCCAGATCCTGTAAGACGGCTGTCAGATCGAGTTGGCCATCAATAAGTGGAATGGCCTGGACCTGGCAATCCATTTCACGCAGCGCGATGACTTTGTCGGGGTATCGTTGAAGGGATTCTTCGCTGGTATAGATCAGGACGCCGGCCTGCTCGATGGTGGTAACCAGATTGCAATCGAGCGGGACCCGGAGCCGGCCATCGAGGATCACGCGTAACGGGCGGAAATGGCGGGACGATCCAGGAAGCCGAACCGTTAACAGAGGATTGTCATCAATAACGGTCTGGCTACCAACCAGAATCGCACCGCAGCGGGCGCGGATCCGATGGACATGGTGGCGGGCGGGTTCCGCGGTGAACCAGCGGTGTTCATGGCCGGGTGGCCAGGCCAGCCGGCCGTCAAGGCTCTGCGCCCATTTCAAAATGACACGGGGCATGCCGGTTTTGTGTAATTTGAAGAATCCGGCATTGAGGGCGCGGGCTTCCGGTTGGCAGATCCCGACTTCGACTTCTATATTGTGTTGGCGCAACCAGGAGATGCCTTTGCCGTCCACCTGAGCGAAATCGTCTTGAGTGGCGACGATAACCCGGGCAATACCAGCGGCGGCAATCGCTTCGGTGCAGGGCGGGGTTTTACCGGTATGGCAACAGGGTTCGAGTGTGACCAGCATGGTCGCGCCGGCTGGATCGTTGCCGTGTTTACGGCAATCGGCGAGGGCTTCAATTTCGGCATGGGGGCCGCCGAAGCGTTTGTGATAGCCTTTGCCGATGATTTTATCTTCACGCACGATGACGGCTCCCACCATTGGATTGGGGGCGGCAAAACCCGCACCTTTTTCCGCCAGCCGTAACGCCTGTCGCATCCATTGTTCGTATTTGTTTTTCATGGGGACTATTATACTGTCAGAATGCGGTTGAGAGGAATAACTTTTCGCAATATTGGAATTAGTCTTTAAGTGGCGATAAGTCAGTCAGATCGGTTGAGTTGGTTTTACATCAGGGGATCCGGGCATAGGTTTTGAAGAGTGCCTCGACCTGCTGCGGAGTCAGGGAGGATTCGTAGACAAGAATGCGGTGGCGGAAGGGAACGGGCTGATTGGGTTGGAGGGTCAGATTGAGTTTCTGGGGGTTGGGCTGATTGAGGGTCTGCTGGAAGATGCTCTGGCCGATGGGATTGGCGGCGAAGCAGCCGTAGGCGCGGGCGTGCCAGAAGGTGGGGTAGTTGGTACTGGCCGGGTGGTTGAAGATCACCAGGCCGAGCGTCTCCTGATCTTTGGGGGCCTGGAGTTGGACCCAGCGGGCGCGGCGGCCCCAGATTTTGGATTCAGTGCGGGCGTTTTCTGAATTCAGGTACTGGCCTTGGCCGGCGCTTTCCTTTAGCCAGGGGGCGACGCGAATAGCGAGCATGCCCTCTTTGGTATCTGCGATGGTTACGGGAGAATCCAGGGCCGTCAGGGTGATGTCCAGGTCAATAGTCCATTGGCTAGGTGAGAGGACACCAAAGGTCATGGTTCGATTTTCTTCGATGATGGGGTGGTTGTTATGGTTGATCCATAATGATTGGGTGGCGAGTATGGCTTTGTCTTTGCCGGGTTCCAGGCGATTGATCTTCTGATGGCGGATGGCGGGCAGGTCAGCGGAACTGTTACCCCAGAAATGGTCATCGTTAATATCAACGGTGAAATAGACGCCCATGTGATGGGGATGGTCGGCGCTTTCGCCGGGCGCTTGCTGGAAGGGATAGCTGCGCACCATTTTTTCGCCGGAGGGCGAATAGAGCGGGAAGAGGACCGGCTTGGTGAATTTCCGGCCGGGCGCTACCAAAGGAGTGTTGGGATCGAGTTGCCATAGATAGGTGGTAAAGGGTTTCTGGTCGATCAGGACTTCAACCCGGTTGTCATACGGTTTCAGATCAATTTGGGCCGCATTACCAAGAAAGGTGTTAGCGAGCAGGAGACCGAATGTCAAAGCAGTTATAATCCACGACTGTTTCATGGGGAGACCTCCCGGATTGGCCGTTGAAATTTGAGACAGTAGTTAAAAAGAAGAAACCCCGGACTCCTGATGGCTGTCCGGGGCTGTAATGCAAATCATATTTAAGCATGGCAGTGAACCAACGGATTAGTTCAGCGCCATGGCATCGATATTGGGGCCGGCTCCAACGGCAACCAGTTTGACGGAGTTCATGCCGTTTTGGAGTGATACTTTGGCATCAACCGTACTCCATTTGGTCCACTCGCCGGTTGATTTGAATGCCAGTTGGGTAACTTTCTTGCCGTTGACAAACAGGTCGCAGGGCCGGTTATTGGTGGCGCCATAGCGGAAGGTGAGGGTGAATTCACCGGTCTTTTCGGCGCGGATATTGGTCCATTCGATGGAGGTGCCGGCATCGCCGAAATCGACAAATCCGGTACCGGTGTAACCAGTGTGATTGGTGGCGACGGTACAACCCTGCATTTTGGAATCTTCGGCCTGATAGATTTCACCGCTCAGTTTGGGGCCTTCCTGTTCGGCTTTTTGCGCGGCCTGTTTGGCGGCATCTTCACGGTGGGGATAGTAGATTTCACCACCGGCGCCCAGGTCCTTGATCCGCAGGTTGCGGAATTTGTAGACCAGGCCTTTTTCGCCATGGTGCTGGATACCGATCGGGCCGCTGATGTCCCATTCATCCATGGTATCGGTCGTCAGGACGCCATTGACGTAGATCTGGATATGAGCGCCGATACAGACGATCCGGTATTTGTTCCACTCGCCCTGCTTGAAGCATTCGCCGGCGCGTTCACGGAACTCGGCAATGGATTTATTTTTGGCTTCTTCGCTGGGCGCCTTGTCACGGTTGGGCGAAACAAACCACATCCGGCGTCCTTCGTCATAGAGTCCGCCCGACCATTTGCGGTCAGCCGTATCGACTTCTGCCTGATAGCCCCAGGCACGGTTTTTGGCTGACAGACAGCGGAACAGGAATCCGGAGTTACCGGCGTTGACCGGCATCTGGATTTCGGCTTCGAAGACGAAGTTGGTATAATCCTTCTTGGTGAGCAAAAACCATTTGCCTTTGTCGGATGAAAGGTGGACTTCGCCGTTGACATATTTGGCTTCACCGTAATCATAGGGGTTGACCCAGTTGCTGAGCGATGGATCTTTGAACAGATCTTCCCACTGGGTTTTTTCGGGCACAAGGATCTGTGATTTTTTGGATTTTGCCGGTTGGCTGCGGTCATAGGTATCCCAGCCTGCGCGTACTTTGGGGCCTTTGAGCATGGCGTCGGCTTTGGGATTGTTGGTAATCTTCATGGCCTGGGCGTCATATTGCAAGGTACCGCCGAAGCGCTGGCCGATACATCCCAGACAGAGCAGTTCCGCCAGAGAAGCAGAAACATCGAACGAAGAATTGGCCGGTTCGATACCCTGGCAGGCGTTGAGGAAGTTTTTGTAATGGTCGGAGCCTTTCCTGGGTGCGTCGGGCAGTTTACCGGCGTTTTTGAGGGCCGTTTCTTTCGATTTGGAAACGACCTGATAGAGCGCGCCATGGCTGCGCCCCAGAACGGCGTAGTCCTGGGTATAGGTCAGCGAACCAACGCCGCCCAGATTAACACCCAGATCGGATGAGACCTTGGGGACATTGTCTTTGCCATCGTACCATTTCAGTTCGAGCGGGGGCATGCCTTCACGGGCTTTGAATTTGAAGGTGATGACTGATCCCTGCGGATAAATCAGATCACTGGGGCCCATGAGTTCGGTACTGATTTCATAGGGCTGGCCGAGTTTGAGATAGCGATGGATCGCGTCAAGAACATGCGCGCCCCAGTCCCCCATGGCGCCGCATCCGAACTCGTACCAGCAACGCCAGTTGCCATCAATTAACTGGGGACTGTGGGGACGGAACGGGCGGCGACCAAGCCATTGATCCCAGTCATAACCGGGTTCGGGGGTGGTTTCGGGATATTCTTTGTAGGTCCAGCCATGCCAGCGGCGGCTGTTGGCCATCCAGGAATCGACTCGGGTAACGTCTTTGATCACGCCGGCCTTGACCCATTCGGCAAACTGGAACGTACCGGGATCGGAATGACCCTGGTTACCCATCTGAGTTACAACGCCGCAGGCGGCAGCGGTTTTCTGCAGGAGGCGGTTTTCGTAGACGTTCTGGCCGAGGGGTTTTTCAACATAGACATGCTTGCCGAGGAGCATGGCGTGCATAACCATGGGGAAATGGCTGAAATCCGGCGTGGCGATAATAACCGCGTCGATTTGATCGTGCATTTCTTCGAACATCTGGCGGTAATCACGGTAACAGGGGATGTTGGGATAGCCTTTCATGCGGTAATCGGGCGTGGTAAAGGCCACATCGGCAAAGGCCTTGAATTCCAATTGACTGCCTTCGTGGTTTTTGAAGGTCTTGAAGACTTGATCACCGCGGTTGAAAACACCAATCTGGGCGACTCTGATTTTCTGGCCTTTGGGAACCAGTTTGGGTTTATAAAGCGGTTTGATACCCTGGGCGAACAGGCCATCGGTATCAAAAAACAGGATGGGCGATGTATACAGGACGGTTTTCAGAAAGCCGCGCCTGGAGACACCGGTTGGTTTTAAAAGTTCCTCGTTGTGTTTAGTCATCATAACCTCCGTGAGATTAGACAGGTTAGAAATGTTTCAGGTTTATACTTGAGTAGAAATTAGCGCAAGTAACGCTAAATGTTGACACTATTCAAACGGATTGAAAAAACCGTTATTGCTCAATGCTTGAAATAATTCCGTAAATGATCTTTAAGAGTGTATCAAAACGGCTATTTTCACATTAATCCGACAGGTTGCCAAGACTTAAATTCTGAATTTTTCTAAAAACTATATTTCAATTGGTAACGGTTCGGCCAAGGCTTAATGTGTTACATAATTATTTGGTTCAAGGTTATATAAGATATAAGTACAGAATAAATAGATATTTAAATCACATTGTCATAAATTGGTCTGGAAAATCAAGGTTGGAACTGGGCGCTCCAGATTGCTGTCAACAAAATAATAAACACTGTGTATAAGAAAAATAGAGAACGGTATGTTACAGATTTTGATGGGTGGACTAGCCGATTTTGCCGGGCGGGGATTGGAGATTGTTGTCCCACCAGCGGCCGGGTTTGATATCGATGTGGGCGATATCCTTGGAGGTCATCTGAATACCCTTGTTTTTAACCGGTTTAACAGGCACTTGTTTGGGTTTAAACGTTTGCTGGATGATCCGTTGCCTGGGGGCCGGCTGGTACTTGACGTAGAGCGCATCGGGAGTATCGGGACAACATAGTAAAAGTTTTGCCTGATCGGGGATAAAGCGGTAATCGGTATTCATAATCACGCCGCCAATGGGGAACCGTTTGATATAGGTAACCCCCCAGTGAAGATAGACTGCGGTAAAGGTCAGATCGCGATGATAGACACCGCACCAGAGGAGCTTATCATCAACGAAACAGGTTTCCGGCGGTGGCATGACCACGAAACTGCCATCTTTTTTGAGAATCAGCAGTTTGTCCAGCGATGAGCATTGCAGGATGGGATCGCCTTTGACCGCATGGCCGAGGAATCCTTTTTCATTATCGAGGTTGATGGCCAGTTCATTAGCGGTGAGCTGGCGGACATCGGGGGCCTTGAAAGTTTCAATCCGGGTACGGCGCGGGAACTGGTCTTTGTATTGCTTGATTAAAGACCGCAGGTATCGAACGGTATACCCTTTCAGGTCCTCAAGATTTTTTTCGACCTGGGCCAGTTCCTTGAGGATGGCCTCGATATCCTTGCGGTTTTTATCGATATCGAAGCGGGAGATCCGTTTGATACGGACGCCCAGCAGCATTTCGATATCTTTTCTGGTAATGTCGCGGGTGAGTAGGGGGCGGAACGGGGCCAGGCCCTGTTCGATCGCCGCGATGACGGCTGGGAAGGTTTTGCATTCTTCGATTTTCTTATAGATCCGGTTTTCGACGAAGATCTGAATCAGAGTTTTGGTATGGACTTCTTCGAGCAGTTTTTTCTTTTTGAGTTGCAGTTCGCTTTGAAGCAGCGACAGGAGCTGGCGGACATTTTCGCGCAAGACCTGCTCGACGGTCATTTCGCGCGGACGGCGATTATGAATCACAATAATCCGGCTGGAAACGGAGGTTTCGCAGCGGGTAAAGGCGTACAGTTTCTGGATGACCTTTTCGGGTTTGGCGTCGGGAGCGAGGACCAGTTCGATTTCGACTTTCTCGGCGGTATAGTCATTGATGGCGCGGATGGGCACCTTTTTTTTCTTGATGGCCTCTTCAATGGAGGCGACTATCGATTCAGTGGTCTGGGCATAAGGCAATTCGGTGATGAGCAGTTTATCTGTATCCTGCTTTTTGATGCGAGCGCGTAATTTGATTTTGCCGGAGCCGTTGTTGTACTCGCTGACATCCATCAAGCCGCCGGTCTGGAAGTCGGGCAGAATCTCCAGTTTGGCGGAATTTCTTTTCTTTTCCTGAATGATCAGAATTTCCGCTTCCAGCAATTCGATAAAGTTATGCGGAAGAATGCTGGTGGATAATCCAACTGCGATTCCTTCTGCGCCCAGCATGAGCAGGAGCGGCAATTTGGATGGCAGGGTGACCGGTTCGCGACCACGGCCATCGTAGCTGGGAATGGTTTTGGTCAGTTCGGGATTGAATAATTCGTTTCGGGCCAGATCCGTCAGGCGGCATTCGATATAACGGGGCGCGGCGGCCCGGTCGCCGGTATAGATATTGCCGAAATTGCCCTGGCTTTCGATCAGATATTGCTTGTTGGCGAGCGTGACCAGGGCGTCGCCGATCGAGGCGTCGCCATGGGGATGGTATTGCATGGTATGGCCCACCACATTGGCGACCTTGATAAAGCGGCCATCATCCTTTTCATGCAGGGCATGCAGGATGCGGCGCTGCACGGGTTTCAGACCGTCGGTCAGATTGGGAATGGCCCGCTCGCAGATAACGTACGAGGCATATTGCAGAAAGTTGAAATCGACCATATCGGTCAGCGGGCCATGGCGTTCATGGACCGGGATATGATCATCAGGAACCTGGTCAAACAGCGGCATATCATCCGAATTGGTGAGGTCGTCGGTCTTATTGGGATTGCTGTCGGTATTATCTGAATGGGTAGTTTTTGAACTCATTGCATGATTTCTTCATCGATTACCAGGTTGTTCATGATGTAGTCGCGTCGCTGCTGGGTATTTTTGCCCATGTAAAACGCGAGCGTTTCGGAGATGGAATGTTCACCGGTGATGGTTACGGGAGACAGCCGCATATTTTTGCCGATAAAGGCTTTGAATTCGCCGGGAGAGATTTCGCCCAGACCTTTAAAGCGGGTGACTTCACAACCGCGGCCCAGCTTTTTGAGCGCGTTATCACGTTGCGCTTCGGAATAGCAGTAGAGTGTGTCTTTTTTGTTACGAACCCGGAACAGCGGGGTTTCGAGGATCTTGAGGTGGCCGCGCGCGACCAGGTCGGAAAAGAAACGCATGAAAAAGGTGATCATCAGGTTGCGGATATGGAGGCCGTCGACATCGGCGTCTGTGGCTAATACGACATGATTGTAGCGGAGCCGATCGATAGAATCTTCGATATCCAGACTTTTCATCAGGTTGAAGATTTCCTCGTTTTTATACAGGGCATCCTGTTTCAAGTCCCAGACATTGAGGGGTTTACCTTTGAGCGTGTAGATGGCCTGGGTATTGACATCGCGACAACTGACCAGTGAACCGGCGGCGGACTGGCCTTCGGTAATGAAGATCATGGTATTGTCATGCTGGCCGGATTTATGTTTGTAATGGTTTTTGCAATCGCGCAACTGGGGCACGCGAATGGAGATGGCGCGTGAGCGTTCGCGCGCGAGTTTCTTGACGGTCTGAAGTTCCTGGCGGAATTTCTGGGTTTCCTGGATTTTTTCCAGCAGTCGTTCGGCCTGCTGCTTGTGGCTATGCAGCAGAACCAGCACCGCCTCCTGGACGCGGGTGACGATTTCTGACCGGATTTCGGTATTGCCCAGTTTGTTTTTGGTCTGGCTTTCGAACATGGGGTCTTTGATGCGGATGGCAATCGCCCCCAGCATGCCTTCGCGGACATCGTCACCGGTGAATTTGTTTTTGCCAAAATCGTTGATGCCACGCAGGATCCCTTCCCGAAACGCGCTGAGATGCGTGCCGCCATCGTTGGTATACTGACCGTTGACGAAGGAATAATATTCTTCGTTGAAACGGTTGGTGTGTGTGAAGGCGAACTCCAAGGTGGCGTCTTTGAAATGGAGCGGGGTATAGAGTTTTTCGAAGGAGGTTTCATCTTCGATCAGGTCAAGAATGCCGCCGGTGGATTGAAAGGTGCGGCCATTATAATTGAACCGTAATCCGGCCGAGAGATAGGAATAGAACCGTAAGCGCCGTTCGATGTGTTCTTCCTGGAATTTGAAATTATCGAAGATCGATTTATCAGGAACGAACTGGACAAAGGTTCCGTTGGTTTCGCCAGTATTGCCAGTGGTTTCGCGAACCAGTTTACCGTATTCAAATTCAGCCTGGGCGAATTTGCCGTCGCGATGACTGCGCACCATAAATTCGGTTGAGAGTGCGTTGACGGCTTTGGTGCCCACGCCGTTGAGTCCCACGCTGAATTGAAAAACATCATCATTGTATTTGGCGCCGGTATTGATGCGGGAAACACAATCGACGACCTTACCCAGCGGGATCCCACGTCCATAGTCGCGTATCGAGACGCGATTATCTTTGATGGTGATATCCACCTGTTTGCCATGGCCCATAATGAATTCATCCACGGCATTGTCAATGACCTCTTTAAGCAGGATATAAATGCCGTCATCATAGTGGGCGCCGCTGCCGGTGCGGCCGATGTACATGCCGGTTCGTAAGCGGATATGTTCCAGCGAGGACAGGGACTTGATTTTATCTTCAGTATATTGATGGGTTTTAGCAGACATAATGTTCGTCGTTTTCAGAACCTGTTGAAATAAAATGGTTTATCATATTTTGGGGCCAGGCCGCAAATTAGATTAAAGGGTGTTATTTTCGATGGAAACCGGGAAAATGCAAGAAAATTCAGGAGGGAATACCCTCAATCGCAGCATAAGTTGCAATAATGGTCAATTCGTTGCAGTTGTTAACTGCATACGATCAAATTTCGATTTATTCAATATGACGGGGTAAACAACGTGAAAAAAAACATATTGCTAATCTTGTTTTATTCGTTGTGTATGGTTTCCTTGGGATTCTCGGTTGATCTTCCGGTTGATACCGATCCATTTTATGTGGGTGGTGATATCTCGATGCTGCCCAAACTGGAAGAGGCGGGAATCGAGTTTTCAGATGGTGGTCAGCCCAAGGATTTGATCCAATTGATGATGGATCATGGCTGTCACTGTTTCCGGGTGCGTTTATTTGTGAATCCGACCGGAAAAGGCGGCGTGGTTCAGGATGTTCCCTATGTAATAAAACTGGGTCGCCGGATAAAAGCGGCCGGCGGGACATTCCTGCTGGATTTTCATTATTCGGATACCTGGGCCGATCCGGGGCATCAATATAAGCCGAAAGCCTGGGAGGGTATGACGTTCGATCAGCTGGAAAAAACAGTGGAGACCTATACTGCCGGGGTGATGACTGAGATGAAAGAGAAGCAGGCGCTGCCGAATATCGTACAGATTGGTAATGAGGTGAATGGCGGCTTTATCTGGCCGGACGGCAGGAATGATTCGGATATTCAGTGGGAGAAATTTTCTCGACTGCTTAAGGCTGGAATACGGGGGGTGAGACGCTCGACGACACCAGAAGATTCGGTTCGGATCATGATTCATGTTGCCTGGGGGGGCGATATTGATAAAACCCGATGGTTTTTTGACAAGTTGAATCGTACTGGGATTGATTATGATATCATTGGTCAGAGTTATTATCCGCGCTGGCATGGGACTATTGCACAGTTAGAGGCGAACCTGGCGGCGACGGCGGAGCGTTACAAGAAAAATATCCTGTTGGTTGAGACCGCCTGGCCGTATTTTGGAGCCGCTGAGGAGTATGATGAATTTGATCGGACACCGGAAGGGCAGAAAATTTTTCTAGAAACAGTGGTAAAAACCGTACGGGCAACGCCGGATAAACGAGGGATCGGGGTGGTCTGGTGGTATCCGGAATCGGTGCCAATGAAGAAACCGGGCGGCTGGGAGGGTGGACAGAATGCGCTTTTTGATGCTGAAGGTCATATGCTTCCGGCAATGGATAGTTTTAAGGTGATCGGCGAATCAAATGTGGATGACAATCTCGAGGTTGAGTCTATTGAGAAATCAGGCAAGGTGAAACCAAAACAGGACTAGAAGCCTTAAGAGTTGAATTTGTTGTCATTGTTTCTGTAAGGCATTTTAAATAAGATAGTTACAAAATGTGCAATGTAAGAGGTTTTCAATTATATTTGTGGTCAGGCGGGTTTTCTTGCAGGGATATTTGAAGTTTTACGTTGAATTCAAGAGTTGTTTCAATCATTAGTGATACATGATAACAAGGAGCAGATCATGTCAAAACAGGGTGTTGTTACTTTTCTGGTGGTTATATTCTTTGTTGTTACCGTGGGTAATCTGGTGGCGCAGCGCCGTGGCGGGCCCGGTCAGGGGCCGGGGATGGGCGCTTCAGGCGCCAGTATGGATAAAGATCCTGTGGCCAAGGATGAAGCGGAGAAAAAGATCCTGGATATTCTGGATGTCATGAACAAGGAAGAAAGCCGCGGCATGATGAATGTTCCGCCGGAGGATGGCCGGTTGCTACGGATGCTGGCTGAAACGACCAACGCACAAAAAGTGGTTGAGATCGGCACGTCCAACGGCTATTCGGGGATCTGGTGGGCGCTGGCGCTTCGTAAAACCGGGGGTAAATTGATTACGCATGATATTGATGAAGGACGCGCTTCACAGGCACGGAAAAATTTCGCGCGCGCCGGAGTGGAGGATATCATCACCCTGGTAATGGGTGACGCTCATGAAACCGTAAAAAAGCTGGAGGGTCCTATCGATATTCTATTCCTGGACGCGGATAAATCCGGGTATATGGATTACATGAATCAGCTTGTGCCAAAGGTGCGCGCCGGGGGATTGATTATTGCTCATAATACGACCAATGCGGGGCCTCAGATGCAGGATTATATCAAGGAGATTACGACGAATCCGAATCTGGATACCCTGTTTCTGCATCAGGACAGGCAGGGACTTAGTGTTACTTTGAAAAAGCGATAAGTCAATCCGATGCCTGATCATTCCGAATCCGTCAATGAACTGGAATCACCCCGGCGACAGCTTTCGCTGTTCGATTCTACCTGCATTATCGTAGGGATTATTATCGGGGCCGGTATCTATGAGACCGCACCGACGGTGGCAGGGTGTATGGGCGGCTCGCTGGGTACCCTTGCCATCTGGCTGGCCGGCGGCTTGCTGGCGTTAAGTGGCGCACTGTGTTATGCCGAACTGGCCAGCGCGTATCCTGATTTTGGTGGTGATTATCTCTATTTGACCCGGGCCTGGGGGCGATGGGCGGGTTATCTGTTTGGCTGGTCACAGCTGGTGGTTGTCCGTCCGGGCGATATTGCCTTGATGGCGTTTATCTTTGCGCGCTACGCCGGCCAGTTATATGAATTTCCGGGAAGCCGGCTCTGGTACGCAATACTGGCGGTTGTTGTTTTGACGCTGGTAAATATTCTGGGTGTGAAACAAAGCAAATGGACGCAGAATATTTTGACTATTCTTAAGGCGCTGGGTTTGATGGCTGTTATTCTGGCGGGATTTATGGCCTCTTCAACATCGCAACCTCCGGTTGCTCGGGAAGCAGGGTTTGGCGGTATCGGCCTGGGGCTGATACTGGTTCTGTTTACCTACGGCGGCTGGAATGAAATGGCTTATGTGGCGGCTGAAGTCAAAAAACCGCAACGGAATATTGTCAGGGCCCTGGTATTGGGCACTGTATCGGTGATGACGCTTTACCTGCTGGTTAATGTGGCTTTCCTGTATGCGCTGGGTTATGACCGGATGGCTGGTTCTGAGGCGGTTGCCGTTGAAACGATGGCCACCCGGTTTCCGGAACTGGCCGGGCGCGCCATTGCCGTCATTATTTGCATATCCGCCCTGGGGGCGGTAAACGGTCTGGTGTTTACCGGCGCCAGGATTACCTATGCCATGGGCCGGGATCATGCAATTTTCCGGCCGTTTGGGCAGTGGCATGGTTCTTTAAATACACCCATCCGGGCCCTGTTATTACAGGGCGTCATCAGTCTGGCGATTATCGTGTTGGCCGGTTCATTTATCGATACCATTATTTATGCCGCGCCGGTGGTCTGGTTGTTTTTCCTGTGGACCGGCTTATCGGTATATCGTTTGCGCAAAAAAGAACCCCATATCAGGCGTGCATATAAGGTTACCGGGTATCCTGTTACCCCGGCAGTTTTTTGCGGTTGCTGCCTGTTTATGCTGTACAATTGTATCACATACGCGTGGGAGTTCAAGCGTACCGGCCTGATTGTCCTGGCCGGCGTTGTTATTCTGGGCTGGTTCGTTTATGCAGCTTCCAGCCATCTGATCCAGAACAGGAGTAAACATTAATCTTCGATAGCGATCGCGTCAACCGGGCAGCTGTCAGCGGCTTCCCGGCATTGGGCGACAGCGTTATCCGGGATCAACGCCACTTTAGCAACGGCGACGCCATCATCATTCATTTCGTAGACTTCCGAACAGACGTCAACACAAAGTCCACAGCCGATACAGGTATCAGGATTTACTTGCGTTTTCATATTTTATCATCTCCGTAAGGGGAATTATCGTATCATCACCAACATCATTTTAAATTGTTGGGGCGCTTTGACCGCGTGAGGTTCGTTAGCCGGCATAATAATCATCTGGCCGGCAGAGAGTTCATGAGTCTGGCCGCTGATAATGATTTGCGCCTGACCTTCGATAATATACACAAAGGCATCGAAGGGAGCAGTGTGTTCACTCAGGCTTTGGCCCTGATCGAAAGCAAAGGTGGAAACCGTGCCATATTGCCGGGCGATCATCTCGCGACTGACGATCGAGCCATCCTGATAATCCACCAGTTCGTTTAAGGCAAAAGCCTGAGCGGTTGGAAACGATTTATTGCAACTACAGCCTTGACAACTCATGAAAATCTCCAAAATTAGGAATAAATTATCGATTACTATATAAGACTATATTGGTCTTATATTAAAAAGTCAAATACATGGCTTAACTTTTCTGGGACAAGCCATGCAGGGGGTTTTGAAATGGGGGGAATAAATGTTCTAACGCATTTGTTTATAGGCGCTTATCAGTCCATTGGTTGAGCTGTCGTGTGAGCTGACGGGTTGGTTGTCATCCAGTTCGGGCAGGATGCGATTGGCCAGTTGTTTCCCGAGTTCAACGCCCCATTGATCGAAGCTGAAGATATTCCAGATAACGCCCTGAACGAAGATCTTGTGTTCGTAGATCGCCACCAGGCTGCCCAGCACGCGCGGGGTGATGGATTTAGCCAGGATGGAGTTGGTGGGCCGGTTGCCCTGGAAGATTTTGAACGGCAGCAGCGCCTGGATTTGTTGATCGTTTTTACCGGCGGCTTTCAGTTCGGTCATGACTTCGGCCTGGGATTTGCCCTGCATGAGCGCTTCGGTCTGGGCGAAGAAGTTGGACAGGAGTTTGGGGTGGTGATCGCCCAGGGGATTATGGCTGCGAGCCGGCGCGATAAAATCGCATGGAATCAGTTTGGTGCCCTGGTGGATTAATTGATAGAAGGCATGCTGGCCGTTGGTACCGGGTTCGCCCCAGACGATGGGACCGGTCTCATAAGCAACCGGCCGGCCGGTGCGGTCGATATATTTGCCGTTGCTCTCCATGTTGCCTTGTTGGAAATAGGCGGCAAACCGATGCAGATACTGATCGTAAGGCAGGATTGCTTCGGTTTCGGCGCCAAAGAAGTTGTTGTACCAGATTCCGATGAGCGCCAGCAGGACCGGGATGTTTTCTTTGAGGGGTTTGTCGATAAAATGGTTGTCGATTGCATGAGCGCCTTCGAGTAGCTCGCGGAAATGATCGAAGCCGATCGTGCAGGCTATGGGCAAGCCAATGGCTGACCAGAGGGAATAGCGGCCGCCCACCCAATCCCAGAAGACAAACATATTGGCCGGATTAATACCAAACTCTTTTACCTTATCTTCATTGGTTGAAACGGCAACGAAATGTTGGCCGACGTGCTGCTCGTTTCCTGATTTCTGAATAAACCAGTCGCGAGCGGTGTGCGCGTTGGTCATGGTTTCCTGGGTAGTAAAGGTTTTGGAGGCGACTATGAAAAGGGTGGTTTCGGGATCGACGAGTTTGAGCGTTTCGGCGATATGAGTGCCATCGACATTGGAAACAAAATGGGGGGTAATATGCTTCCAGTAGGGACGCAACGCTTCGGTGACCATGACCGGGCCCAGATCGCTGCCGCCGATACCGATATTAACGATGTCGGTGATGGCCTTGCCGGTATAGCCTTTCCAGGTCCCGGAGAGCAGTTTTGTCGTAAATGTCTGGATTTGGTCGAGTACTTTGTTGACATCCGGCATGACATCTTTGTTGTCGACAATAATGGGTGTATTCGATCGATTGCGTAATGCCACATGCAATACGGCGCGGTCTTCCGTTTCGTTGATTTTTTCGCCACGGAACATGGCCTGGGCGGCTTCGGCGACTCCGGTTTCTTCGGCCAGTTCGATCAGAAGATCGAGTGTTTCGGCAGTAATGCGATTTTTTGAATAATCAATTAATATTTCTTCGAACCAGAGAGAAAACTTGTCGAAACGGGTTGGATCTTCGATGAACAGTTCGGACATGCGGACATCTTTCATCTTCTGATAATGTGCGCTAAGTTTTGACCAGGCCTTTGTTTGGGTGGGATTTATTCTCTTGAGCATAAGGATGAACTCCTAGATTGGTGGTAAAGGGCAAATATACCCAATGGGTATGAAAATTCCCGATCGCTCGCAACATAAGTAATGACTTGTAAAACACTTATTTCACGGCCCAGCGGGCATTTTCAATTGTAAACGGTATAAATATCAGGAAAAAATAGTACCGGATTACCCGGCTGGTGGCAAGTATTTTTAACTTCTCATATACCAGCCATTTATTTACAATCTGAAGCCAATATAGAATGAATATTACTCATATCAGGAGCGGCCCATGAAACAATCATCCATTTCACGCCGTCAATTTATTGCTTCAAGTATCCTGGGGGCTACCGGCGTAATCGGTGGTTTATCATCCTGCCAGCGCCCGGCAGGGAACTTATCGGCTAAAGATCCTTGTCAATCGCAGAGTCTGTTACTGCCTAAGCCAACAAGCGGTCAGGTTCGCTGGCAAGATTGTGAAGTGGGAGTGATTTATCACTTTGACGCTTCGGTGGCGGTGGGCCGCCATGAAAGTGGCAATAATGCCTATCGGGACGTATTCGATCCGCAACAGTATAATCCGGTTAAGCTGGATACCGATCAATGGCTGGAGGCGGCCAGGGCGGCCGGGGCGCGCTATGCGATATTTACCGCGACACATTTCAATGGTTTTATGCAGTGGCAAAGCGATTTGTATCCCTATGGTTTGAAGCAGGCTGCCTGGCGTAATGGCAAGGGGGATATCGTCGGGGATTTTGTCAATTCCTGTCGAAGGGTTGGGATTCTGCCGGGAATTTATTTCAGTACGCATCGCAACGCGTATTGGCAAGTGTGGGGACATTATGTCGATTGGGGGAAAGGTAAAGGGACAGCCAGGCAGGCGGCATTTAATCGGGTTGCCGAGAAAATGACGGAAGAGCTTTGTTCGCGCTATGGCGATCTGGTTCAGATCTGGTATGACGCCGGTGTGAAAGCGCCTGAGGATGGCGGGCCGGATGTGCTGCCTATTTTTGAGAAGTACCAACCTGATTCGGTTTTTTATCATTCCACCCAGCGTTCGGATCATCGCTGGATCGGTAATGAGGAGGGGTATGCCGATTACCCCTGCTGGGCGACGATGCCGAATGTTGATGAACGGGTTTCACACAATTTAACGGAGTGGCGGCCACTGCTGGGCACAGGCGATCCGGAGGGAACGGTCTGGTCGCCTGGGATGGTGGATGTGCCATTGCGCGGCGCGGCAGGGATTCACAACTGGTTCTGGAAGCCGGGCCAGGATCATGGTGCGCATCCAGTCAATGCATTGGTCGACATGTATTATCGTTCGGTGGGACGCAATTGCAATTTAGTGATTGGTGAAGTGGTCAATGCCGATGGCCTGGTTCCGCAATCGGATATCGACCGGCTGGCGGCATTTGGCAATGAGATAAAACGCCGGTTTACTGCTCCATTGGCAAGTACAAAAGGTAAGGGATATGAAATCCGACTTGATTTGAGACGTCCCAGCCGGATCGATCATGTTATTATGCAAGAGGAAATTGAATGTGGTGAACGTATTCGATCATATCGCATAGATGGATTAGCCGCTGATGGCATCTGGCAACCCTTATGCGAAGGAACCGCTGTGGGGCATAAACGGATTGAACGATTTGATCCGGTTACGGTTTCTGTTGTCCGAATGAAAATTGATCAGGCGACCGTACAGCCACTTATTCGTCAGTTGGCTGTATACGATACGATGAGTTAAAAGGCTCAATGATGAGTATGAAGCCTGAGAACCAACCCCCCATAGGGTGGCAGGGAGCTTTGCCATCGGGAAACCGTGTTGGTATTGGATATGGTAAAGTCCATGAGCGGGTTGGGGCCTTCGGTGATGGCAAGGCACGCCAGTTTCGAGCCCAAAGTGTTCAGGTCCAGATCGGCCGGAATGGTCTTATCTGTTCCGTTGATGCCAGCCACATACCATACGGCGCCGGTTCGTCGCGCCAGGATGACCAATCGACCGGGTTCGCCGATCAGGCATCTGGTTTCATCCCAGGCCGCCGGTGTATCGATTAAGATTTTGCGTACCGCATCGGGCAGCGAACGAAACATTTCGGCCGAATCGGCATAATGGATCAGGCCCGAGGAAAAAATAATACTGGTGGCCAGTTCGTGGGCAGCCGTTGTCTGGCGGGGATATTTTCGGATGGTTAAGGCGATGGGGGTGGTATCCATTGGGGCCGAGACATTGCGGGTAAAGGGGAGTATGGTATTGAGTTCGGCGGCTTTTTGGGGGTAACGGCTTTCATAAAAGTAGGATTCGGTACCCAGCACCGCTTCGGCGGTTAACAGATTGGGCCAGGTACGCAGCCAGCCACGCGGAATGGTACAGCCATGCAGATTGACAACCAGTTTCCGTCGGGCACAAGCGCGTAGTGATGCTTCGATAGCAGCCATGGCTTCCTGGCGGTCGGAACACCAGAAATCAATTTTTACCCCTTTTGCCCCCTGGCCGGCACATTCTTCCAGTTTGCGTTCCCGGCGGTTGTCATCATAAAAGTCTTGGGCGTGAACCCAGGCCAGTGGTTTGATTTTTTTACTTCGGGCATAGTCGCTGATACCGGCCAGCCCCGGTGTCCACCAACCTGCGTCGAAGAGGGTGTATTCCCAGCCAAACTCGGCGGCCAGATCGGTAAAATCGTTGAACAGAGCTTCGGTAGCAGGGCCATCGGGGTGAGACCACCAGGCCCAGGACGCGCGACCGGTCTGAATCCAGGAGGTATCTTTAATTTGAGAGGGTGCGGCCAGGTCTGTTGTCAGCGTTGACATGAGGATATCACCGGCTTTGTCGCCCAGGATAATCAACCGCCAGGGTGTCTGGCTTGCCAAGACGCCGGCAGGTTTGGCATTGGTATTGAACCGGCGGGCCGCGGTGCGTTCATCTTCGTAAGCCAGGGCGATCTGATACCTGCCGGTCTGGTTGGGATCATTTTCCAGATGGCCGGCACAATAGCCACTATCAATCCCGGTTTCTGAAATCAAAACCCAGCTATTTCCCTGATCGAGGTTGAATAAGGCCGGCAGACACCAGCCGCGGGGATCCTGCCGGGAGCGAGGCGGCTGATCGCCGGGTTGAACCCGGAAATAAAAATCTTCGTAGGCCGGGGTGTAACGTCCGGCTGAATGATAGGGCTGCATCCAGGCGATGGCATGCTGAGGTATGGTAAATCCAGTCAGTTCCTGAGTGATCGTTCTGGCGATTTGGTCTTTGAAACGATAACGCAGGCCAACGCCTTCATTGCTGGCAGCCAGGTCAATGATCATGGAATCGCCTTGCCGGTTCCGCACTTCTATAAAATTTTCATGCAGTGTCTGGTCGATTTTGAGCCGGTTTCCTGACAGGATGGTATATTGCTCGCGCCTGATTTTTTCTTTGCCAGTCGCAATAACGGTCAGGCCGCTTTCGAAGGATCCCTTTTCACCTCGGAGCCCGAGTGGTGATGTTTCGATGACGGTGGCGCTATGGCGTTCTATTCGATAGTGAATCTGACCGGAATGATCGGTTGAGAGAATACAAACATTAGAAGCATCAGGTGAGGTGACGCGAATAATTTCCTGTGCGGTGAGATCCGCTATGGGAAAAATCGCGAACCATACCCACAGAACCTGCCATAGGGCCTTTGTGCCTGGTATCAAACGGATGTTCCTTAATTTTATCAGCGTGTATTATTCAAAGTTGGTTTCGAGCCAGTTGCCTGCCAGTACGGACAGGTCCAGCAGGTCGATTTTGCCATCCGGACTCTCCGGGGCAAGATCGCAGGTTGAGTTGTAGTGATCCTGGCCAGTCTGGCCCAGCCAGGCCTCGCACAGCGCAACCAGATCGTTTAACGTGACCTGGCAATCATTATTGCAGTCGCCGGGTAACGTCTGGCCAGAAATCTGCTGAAACAGCTTAATAAATGGAACACTGTCACTGGTAAAAGTCCCAGCGTTAGACCAGGTCCAGGTGAATGGATTGCCCAGGCTATTGGAATAAGATCCAACTACACGATAGGTTTCTGTCTGGATCATTCGAATCAATCCACCCGATTGGGTTGCATCGTTATCGAAACTGAAATCGAGGATCAGGTTGTCGGTACCATTATAATCGAATGGGGTCTGGAAGGTGATCTCCGGCCAGCCGGCATCGACCTGGTAGGTGTCCTGAACCAGTATTGTCCATCCACTATTATCGAAGTTATTGTTTGAACCGGGATAGGCATCCAGTGTGGTATGTTTGGCTCGAACGGCAAAGTTGGACAGCGGCAGGCCGGAACTTTCATAAACACTGAAAGCCATTCCGGTTAATAAGCGCGGCCCTGTTAAATCACCGGTGATTTCTTCGGCCAGATAAATGGTTTGCATGCGCCGGGCCTGAGTGTCGGTTCCGGTAAAATACTGGGTTACCCAGTTACTGTCGGGGCTATAGGTTACTTCAAAGCCGCTGTTGACTTCGATAGAAACCGTTGCCGGTTCCGAATCGCCTCCCAGTGGCGCAATGCCGCCATCATTGGCTTTAAACTGAAACGAGTCGATCCCGTCATAGCCGGGACAGGTTTGGTAATTCACGGCATTTCCCGTTAATGTATAGGGAATCGATAAAATGGGGGTCCCACTATTGGGATCTGCGCCGGGCGTGTTGGGATCCAGTAAACGGCCATGGTCTGGCAGGGAAGCGACTAGGTAGGATAAACTGCCGGGAGGATCGGGTAATCCTTCATCAAACGCCTGTAGTGTAACTGTAATGGTTTCGCCTGACAGGACAACGGTTTGCTGATCCAAAGCCGAAGGGGGAGTGGCCGTGGTGGATACCATTTGAATACCCCAGTTATTCCCGCAACTGGTGTTACCGTTCATCGATCTGCCGGTGGTGGCAGGCACATCATTAAACGCGTAAGGCGATAATTCCGCATGCAGGGTAAATGTCCGATTGGATTGAAGACCAACCAGCGCGAACACTCCCAGGTTGTCCGTGATATCCACGGCTTTTATGGAACCGGATAATTTTGCCTGAACCGTTACGCCACCGATCGGATTACCGGCCTGATCCAGGACCCGGCCACTGATAATTTCTCCGGAACCGGTGACAAAGATGTTATAAACACAATCATCCACGGAGGTGTAGGTATAGAGTGAGGTGTCGATGGTCGGCAGCGCGTACCAGGCATCGCTATCGCCGCCCCAACCCAGGTTCAGGTGGTGGTATAGGGTTTCGCCCAGATAACCGTAGCCATCAACCACCGCGGCATGGCCGCTGGTCAGGCGACTGATGCCAATGATGGCCGGCAATCCCGCGTCCAGATTCGGATTGATCATTTTAGTCAGGGATGAGCTTGATATCGATCCGGCCATGCTCCGGCCGTAGATGGTTTGATCGTAGCCGAACACGGAGTGCAGGGTATCCGCCGCATCTGTCGCCGATGCGGAGGATCCATCCGCTGCAAATGACATATGGACCGTGACCGCGGCGTCATAGCACAACGCACCAATCGCCTGGCGCTGTTCTTCGGTAATTCCTTCGGATGGATCCAAAATCATTGACGACCAGGGATAGATACCGCCGCCGCCATCGCCACCGCGCGTCTGGGCGGTATAGCCGACATCATCCACTTCGATAGTAAACGACCTGACACCGATACCGAAGTCCGGATATTCGAAGTAACGCATAACCTGGGCCATGGCAGTCGCGACACAACCGGCCGGGTATTGGTTGGGAGTATAATAATTATAACAGGGTTGGCCGTTGGCCTCGGCCTGGTTCCATTTGCTGGCAATAAACGGTGCAACGCGAAGATCCGACACGGCCACAATTCCAAGAGCGCTTACTCCCATTGGTTGGGGGAGTTGCTCGACAATTGGAATCAGAGCGGCCATGTCTTTTTGTATCATGGTTCTGAGCGGATTGGCTGTTGAATTATCAAAATAACCGGTATCGCTGAATGCGATTACGTCGCCAATCCGGTCATCACCGGCAATGAGTAAAAAACCTTGTGGTGCCAACGTCACAATGTGATATAAAGCACTGCCATTCTCATCCGGTTGAGTTTCGACCGTAAAGATTTCATCTGCCATTTTGCAGGTCAGTGGCTGGAGGTAGCGTCTCAGCCAGTTTGAGGCGATCTCTTCGGCCCGCAACGCATCCACAGGCGCGGCGATACTGAATGGGCATAACAGCGTTATTAAAAGGGAAAAACCGACACCCAAAATCAAGCGGTTCTTTTTATGACTGGCACACATTTCCGTCCTCCAAATCATTTAAATTAAAAAAACAACAGGCCATCAACACTGATTTAAACAATAATTTAACAAGCCATAAACATTGTATCATAGTAGAATCAGGATTCCAAAGTTTTTGTCCAATAATAACTTTTAATTTCCCCATTTTGACAGCCATTTGAATTTCAGATATGATAATCATATATTCGTATAATTATTGAACCGATAGTTAAAGGGCAGGAGGATTGTTTTTTCACTAATTATTGAAAATTAAACTGGTTAGGTTATAGGGGCATGCCCTGTTGCTTCCAAAGTTAAATAATAACAGAAAAGAGATTTGCGATTGCTTATGTCAAATATTATTAAAATTTACTCCCTTATTAAACTGCTGTCACAGATTAGAAGGCAATTTCTCCAGATAATCATCATATGCCTGGCAGCAGGAGAGTTACGGTTATTTACGAATACAAGCTGTTTTGCAGAAACCATCGATCCTCAGGCTGTGTCTGTCCATGACCCGGTGATTATGGAACAGGATGGCTGGTTTTACCTGTTTTCAACAGGCGCCGGGATTGAAATGCGACGCTCCAGAGACCTGTATGACTGGCAGTTTATCGGACGGGTGTTCTGGCAATTGCCCAGTTGGGTCACCCAGGAGATTCCCGGTGTCAATCATCTCTGGGCGCCGGATGTCAGTTATCGTAATGGGCGGTATTATCTTTATTATTCCGCGTCAATTTTCGGACAGAATACCTCCTGTATCGGTCTGGTTTCAAACGTAACCCTGAACCCGTATGATAGCAATTATCAATGGGTTGATGAAGGCCGGGTTATTGGATCAGGCACGAGTAATAATTATAACACCATCGATAGCAATACCTTTCAGGATCAGGATGGGCAATGGTGGATGGCCTTTGGTTCCTTTTGGAGTGGGATCAAACTGACTGAATTAGATGCCTCAACGGGAAAACCATTGGCCGATCCGCCTGATCTGATTTCTCTGGCGAGCCGTCCCTCAACCGCGATTGAAGCCTCATTCATCGTCTATCGCCAGGGGTATTATTATTTATTCGTTTCGTTCGATCAATGCTGTCAGGGAGTTGACAGTACCTATAAAATCATGGTCGGACGCAGCGGATCAGTGGCCGGTCCTTATGTAGATCGTAATGGTACCGCGATGCTCCAGGGAGGGGGGACTTTAGTGCTCGATGCCGATAGACGCTGGAAAGGTCCGGGCCATAACGCCATTTTGCAGCATCAGGGTCAGGATTATCTTGTACATCATGCTTATGATGCCTGGTTTAACGGCCGATCTACTTTGCGTATTGAACGGCTGTTTTGGTCGGTTGATGGCTGGCCGGTGGTAGGTGAACCGGTTACGCAACCCAGCCGGGTTGGCACGCTGGCCTGGTGGACGTTCGATGAAGGCTCGCCCGGTTCGATTATGGCGGATACGCTGGAAGGAACCGATATTTCAATTATTGCCGCCCGTGATATTTCCGGTAATGGTAATGACCTGCTGGCCTGGGCTCCGGCTACCGCCCCCAGCTTTTCGGCGACGGGTGAAACGCCAACCGGCAGTGGATTAAGCAGTGTCTATGACAGCGATAACCGGGACATTTATTCGGGCAGCGGTAATGTGGCCGGTCATGATTTGCGTGTGGTTACTCCCGATGCCTGGACGGTCGAGGCGTCGGTATACTTTTTCGGCCTGAACGGCTGGCAGACTTTTGTCGGGCGCGATGGTTATAACGTGACGCCGCTTGACAGTAAACTGGCCCCATTGTACTTTCAAAAAACCTCGGATCATCATTTTCGCATTCAGTTCACCGCGGTTGATAGCCGGATCTATCAGGCCAATACAACCTGGACCGTACAGGCCGGCCACTGGTATCACCTGGCGGCGCGGAGTACCGCTCAGGCGCTGGATCTCTTTGTGGATCAACTGGATGGGCACGGATATCAACTGGAGGCATCGATCCCCTTAACGGGCACGCCTGCTTTGATCCGGCAGAATACCGGCCGGCCCTGGACCATTGGGCGGGGTATGTTCAATAATGGGATCACCGATTTTGTCAATGGACGGATCGACGATGTCCGGATCAGCGACCGGGCCTTAGATCCTTCAGAATTTCTTTATCATATACCCGGATCGCTGATTATTGTTCAGACAGATGGAACAACCAGGGTAAGTGAACAGGGTGAAACTTCTGATACCTACCAGATCCGGTTGGTGTTGCCGCCCGGCACTGGTCCGCTGGTCAATCCAGTGGATATTTACATGGTAGACAATTCTCAGTTACGGGTTGAGCCGGACCAACTGGAATTCAACGCTTCTAACTGGAATCAGCCGCAAACAGTGACTATTACAGCGATAGACGATGATGTGTTGGAAGCCGATCCTCACGAAACGGTTCTTCTGCATCTGATTGTCAGTGATGATTATCGTTTCAGCACGTTATCCCCGGTTGAATTGACCGTTGAAATAACCGAGAACGAGTGTGGCGCATGGGGTTATCTGGCAGCCGATTATAATTTTGACTGTTTCGTGGATTTGTTCGATTATGCACTGCTGGCGGTAAACTGGCTGAATGAATCATCCGGCTCGGTTCCAGCGCCGGGGAATATACAGCAATTGTCTCAAACGGCGGTCGATTGGCTCCAGACGACGCTTCCCTATTCTCCTCATGCGAAGAATCTGATCCCCTAAGCTTTTTCCGATCCAAAACTTACCGGCAATTGATGAGGGGGGGTAGGCTCCGGGAAGGTATGGATATTATTGAGGGAATTTCCGGATGCACACCGGTTGTTCGCAGTAAATACCGGGTTGACTTTTTTCGTCATAATTGCTTATAAAACCATTAAAATCAAATGGATATAAAAATTAGCGGGTAAAGAAGCAAGAATGTGGGATTTTTTTTGTTAAAAAACAGGGTTGAATAGGGTTTCTATATAGGCCTTAATTGTTGTAAGCGATCATTTTATTCTATTTTGAGGGATTTTATGCAAAACAGACGAGAATTTTTAAAGAGAAGCCTGGCGGGCGGTTTGGGTGTATTGCTAACTAGTTATGGCATTAATGCGGAAGTAGAACAACGAGGAAATCGAAAGCCTAATATAATTGTTATTATGGTGGATGATATGGGTTTTTCTGATATCGGTTGTTACGGAGGTGAAATCGAAACGCCCAATCTGGACAAACTGGCGGCGGGTGGATTGCGTTTTACCCAATTTTATAACACGGCGCGCTGTTGTCCCACCCGGGCGAGTATCCTGACCGGTCTGTATTCTCATCAGACGGGTATTGGACATATGAACGAAGACCATGGGGAGGACTATCCTTCCTATCGGGGCTATTTGAATCGTCGTTGTGTTACGATTGGCGAGGCGATCAAACCGGCTGGATATTTTACTGTGGTGTCAGGAAAATGGCATGTTGGAGCCAAACAAAAGGATTACTGGCCCCTGCAACGGGGATTCGACCGGTTTTATGGCGTACCGGCCGGCGGTGGATTCTATTACCATGCGACCAAGGATGTGGTCCTGGGAAATACCGTGGTCATGCCGGCCAATGAACCGGATAAAACGCCCGAGGGCTGGTATTCAACCAATGCCTGGACCGACTATGGCATCGGATTTATCGATGAGGCCCTGGAACAAGACAAGCCATTTTTTTTGTATCTGGCTCATAACGCACCTCACTGGCCCATTCAGGCTCCGGAAGAGGTGATCCAGAAATATGTGGGTAAATATCGAAAGGGCTGGGATGAATTGCGACGCTCCCGCCTGAAGAAGCAGCAGGAAATGGGATTGATACAACCTCAATGGCCGTTGACGCCACGGGATGAAGCAGTTCCCGACTGGAACAGTCTAACTCCAAGGGAACAGAAGATACAAGACCGGGCCATGGCGGCTTATGCCGCTACTGTTGAGTGTATGGACCGCAGTATTGGAAAGTTGGTTGAGGCACTTAAACTGCGGCAGATTTTAGATAATACCCTGATCCTGTTCTGTTCGGACAACGGCGGTTGCGCCGAGGGTGGCAAAATGGCAGTCAACAGCAAAAAGAATAGTGTTTGGGGAGACGCAGATTCGTTTGTGAGATACGGGACATCCTGGGCAAACGCCTCGAACACGCCCTTCAGGCGCTACAAGCATTTTGTACACGAAGGCGGGATCTCTTCCCCCCTGATTGCGCATTGCCCGGCGCTGATTCCCACCCGATTGAATGGGACATGGAACCACCAGATCGCTCATATCATTGACATTCTGCCAACCTGTCTGGATGCGGCCGGGGCTGAATATCCTGGTGAATATCATGGTAACCAGATCATTCCGGTTGAAGGTCGCAGTTTTCTGCCAATATTAAAGGGTGGTAATGAACCCCTCCATGAGGTTTTATTCTGGGAGCATGAATGGAACAAGGCCATTCGTCAGGGGCAGTGGAAACTGGTTCAGAAAAAAGGCGGGCCCTGGGAATTATACAATATGGATTCGGACCGGACGGAGATGCATGATTTGAGCGGTGCAATGCCGGAGAAAGCGCGCGAAATGGCACAGTTGTGGGAGCGTCAGGCCCGGCGAATCGGGGTTTATCCATCGATCTGGGAGAAAAAATTATCGTAAAATCACGTTATTATTGCTTTCATTTTTGTTCCTGTTTGCAACACTTTAGCTATAACTATTAGCAACTTCATGAAGTAAAGGATTCCGTATGGTAAATCAGCTGTCTAATCGTCGTGATTTTTTGCGTCAAGCCGGTCTGGCGGGCATCGGCCTGGTTTGGGCGAGCCGCCAGGGTTACGCCGTGGCCGATCAACGCCCCAATTTTATGCTGATTATCGGTGATGACATGACCTGGTGGGATTGTCAGCCCTATGGCAGTAACGATGTGAAGACGCCCAATCTGCAGAAGCTGGCCGACCAGGGATTATGTCTTGATCGCATGTTTACCGGAACAGCAATGTGCGCTCCTACACGCCAGCAACTTTATACCGGACTGTTTCCCATCCGCAATGGCGCTTATCCTAATCATAGCCGCGTTTATGACGGCACTCGAAGTGTGGCTCATCATTTACAAGCCCTGGGATACCGTACGGCATTAATTAACAAACAGCATTATAATCCACCCGAATCTTTTCCCTTTGAATATCTGGGTGGTATGCAGCATGACGGTGGGAATGGCGATGAATTCGATTTCAATAAAATCGAAGAATTCATTACTCGCAATCAACAGCAACCCTGGCTGCTGGTTGTGTGTTCCAATCAGCCTCATACGCCGTATAATCGTGGTAATACCAGTTTATATAAGCCCAAGGACGTTCGGGTTCCGCCCAATCTGGTGGACTGTCCGGAAACCCGGAAGAACCTGGTTAAATACTATGCGGAAATCACCTATCTGGATGACCAGGTGGGGCGCTGTATGGACATTCTTAAATCGTCCGGTCAGGAAGACCATACGTTATTGATGTTCACCAGCGAACAGGGCAACAGTTTTCCATATGGCAAATGGACCTGTTATGATGCCGGTTTGAAAACCGCCTTTATATTGCGCTGGCCCGGCCGGATCAAGTCCGGCAGTCGCCATGACGCCATGGTCCAATACGTGGATGTCGTGCCAACACTGGTTGAGGCGGCCGGCGGTGATCCCGGTAAGATCGATACGGGATGTCCGGACGCGGAGGGGAAACGTGGTTTTGACGGTCAGAGTTTCCTGGCCCTGCTGGATGGCAAAGACTTTAAAGGGCGGGATTTCGTTTATGGCCAGCACACGACCCGAGGTATTATCAATGGAACCGGCTGCTATCCGATTCGCTCGGTCAGAGACCGGCGCTATAAATATATCTGGAATCCGAATTATCAGGCAACATTTAATAACGCGGCCACCAATAACGTTATTTTCAAGGCCTGGAAGAAATTGGGCGAGACCAATCCTGATGCCAGTGAGAGAGCGGCTTTTTATCAGAATCGACCGGAAGAAGAGTTGTATGATCTGAGGACGGATCCGTATGAGTTGCATAACCTGGCGGATGATCCGAAACTGGTCGATATTAAAGCGGGTCTCCGGAAAGAACTGAACCGCTGGATGAAACAGCAGGGAGATGAGGGAATCGCCACAGAAATGAAAGCGCTGGAACGGCAAAATGCAAAAAGCAATAACTGGAAAGGCGTGGATGAATAAACTTTGCGATTGAATTGCGCGGCTATCTCTTTTTATAAGGATTATGATTGTATGTTTCACAAGAAAAACTCTCATGTGATATCAGGTTTTTTTATCTTAACCTTCCTGATGTTTCAAGCACTACTGACCGCTGAGCGCACGCAGCCAAATATTGTTTTTATCTTTGCCGATGATCTGGGGTGGAAAGACGTCGGATATCAGGGTACAGATTTTTACGAAACTCCGAATATCGACCGACTGGCCCGTGAAGGCATGGTGTTTACCGATGCCTACGCGGCTGCGGGGAATTGTGCTCCCAGCCGTGCCTGCCTGCTTTCGGGCCAATATACTCCCCGACATGGGGTCTATGCCGTCACCAGTACAGAACGTGGTCCGAAAAATCTGATGCGTTTGCTGCCGATACCGAATACGGTTTATCTTGCCCCGGAAATGGTCACCATGGCTGAAGCGCTCAAAGAGGCCGGCTATGCCACGGGCTGCTTCGGCAAGTGGCATTTGAATAGCGCCAAAGTGCCGGGCACCGAGCCCGGTGATCAGGGATTTGAAACGGTACTGGATCAAAATTATCCAGGAAGCGGAGTGAAAGAAGATCCCAAGGGGATTTATACCTTGTGCCGGGCCGCCTGTGACTTTATGGAACAAAACCGAACGAAACCATTTTTCGCTTATATCGCTCATCATGCGATCCATTCGGGATTGCAGACGCGTCAGGCAACCCTGGATAAGTTTAAGAATAAACAACCCGGCGAGCAACATAATAACGCGCTTTACGCGGGTTGTACCTATGATCTCGATGATGGTGTGGGTATTGTATTAAAAAAACTGCGTGATTTAAAACTTGAAGAGAATACCCTGGTTGTTTTCACTTCTGATAATGGCGGCACACCCCAATCGTCTCAGGAACCATTGCGAGGCGCTAAGGGCTGTTATTATGAGGGGGGTATCCGTGAACCATTTATCGTCCGCTGGCCGGGTATTGTCGCGGCCGGTTCAACATGTAGTGTGCCGGTCATCAATCTGGACCTGTTTCCGACTTTTCTGGATGCTACTAATACGAAAGCGCCGGTGGGTAAAATACTGGATGGCGAAAGCCTGATGCCATTATTGCACGGCGATGGTGTGTTGCAGCGCCAGGCGATTTTCTGGCATTTTCCCGGTTACCTGAATAATCCGGTACCGCGCGGCCGTGATCCGATTTTCCGGACCCGGCCGGTCAGTGTGATTCGCAAGGGCGACTGGAAGCTGCTGCTTTATCATGAAGAGTGGCAACTGGATGGCGGACGCGATCATCTGGATACCAATAACGCGGTAGAATTGTATAACTTAAAAGAGGATATCGGTGAACGTAATGACCTGGCGCAATTAAATAAAGCCAAACGTGATGAACTACTCGTCGACCTGCTCCACTGGCAGAGTCAGATTCAAGCATCGCTGCCATCGCAACCAAATCCGGCATATGAATCCAATTCATCCTCATCAGATCTCCCCCCAAAAAAGCAGGTCAGGCAGAATAAAAAATTATAAAGATACGCCTTTAATCGCTATATATTAAATATTGTTTACTTGTCGATAAATAGTTATTGTCAATTTAACGATATTGTAAATTTGTTTTGCATTATCAGGGGGGAATAGATTATTGTAATTGTAAATATCAAATTTGGGAAACAAGTAATTCCGGATGAGGAATTGGAGTTTTTGATACACTATTGATACCATTAATATCCGAAGTGGGGTCATTTTATGACGTTAAGATATCCATTCTGTTTTTTAATGTTTTGTCAATGTTTTTGATTTCGCGGCTACTATTTCGAACGGGTTAAATGACTCTAATCCATTTGACAGTAGTCAGTAGGAGATTTTATGAAGAATGACATGCCATTGCCTCCGAGACGAGATCTTTTTATCGCAGGGCTTTTCCGAATAATTCTTTTGATTGCTTTCTTATTCAGTTATTCGATCGTCCGGGCTGATTCGTTATCCGACATTGTCATGGCGATTTCTGCGGGACGGCTTGCCGGCAGTGACTCCTTCAAGATTGTGGGTACGACCGATATCAGCGAAGCCCAGCTTGCTTCGGGTCCACTGTTGATCAAGGCCGGTCCTTACGAAGAATCGATCACCTTGACGCCCAAAGGGAAATACTATCGATATTCTGCCAAAGCCAGTGGTATAACTTCCGTTTTATTTAAACCATCGAAAGGTTACTTTTATGTCAAGGCTTCTCATATCGATCTGAGCGGGCTCGCCAGTCCGGTTACGGTAGAATTGCAAGCTGCGGATTTCCAGGCCTCTGCTGAAGCCAGTGTGAAAGGGTCCGATCTGTTGTATTTTAAACGGAACTGGGAAGACAGCCTTACGGTAGACAGCATCGGCTTTAAATTGAGCGGCGCCGGCGATTCTCCCCGGGATTCTGTCCTCTTAAAGGGTCGAATTACGTTGGAGAACTCTGCCATGGATTTATCAGCCGCTGCAGTTGATATCGCCTGGGGCAGTTATACGACCACCCTTTCCGCCGGCCTGTTATCTGATGTTGGTAAAGGAAAATATCATCGCTGGTCATATGCTTCGTCTCAAACCGAACTTAGTAAGATCCAGTTCGATTTCGATAAAGCGGCCTACTATATTTACATTAAAAACGCCGACATTGGCAATCAATACAATCCGGTTACTTTCAATTTGAAATTTGATTCGTTTGATCAGTCGGTCGCCGTGACGGATCCGAAAAATCCGTCCAGACCTGAAGTTTATTCCGACAAGCTGGTAGTTCTGGGTTATAACGATCTGGGGATGCACTGCATGAATGAGGATTTTTCGGAAATGATGATCCTGCCGCCTTTTAATAATTTGCACGCTCAGATCATCGAACGGCGTGGTGAAGAGCCGAGAATCATTACCAGCGGTGTGACTCCCTGGTTCAGTATCCCGGGAAATACCACCTCGGTAACCAAAACCAATTTCTGGGATTACGCCCCCGAATTGCTGGGAATGGATTTGCCTGCGGATGTGGGTCTGACCGGAACCGGGCTGGCCGGTCCGTTAACGCCAACCGGAACAAATGACTGGGTGGCGATTGGCATACCGGTGACTCCGATCCTCGATAATGACCAATTGGATCCTTTTCCGCTGGCGACGATTGAAGTTTATCAAAACGGAGTCGTCAAAGCCGCCACGCAAGCGGTTGTGCCAGTGTCATGGGAAATCAGTTGTGATTTATGCCATAATGAGCCAGGCATTTCAACCGCAACGGATATTTTACAGGATCATGACCGGTTGCATCTGACCAATCTGGAAAACAGCAAACCGGTGACTTGCGGCAGTTGTCATGAACAGGAGCCCCTTAAGCCATTGGGATTGTCGGGAAGTCCGGCTTTGCCATCGCTTTCGCGGGCTATGCACAGCGCTCATGCCTCACGCATGACGCCAGTTCTGGGCCAGTTGAATAATATTACCTGTTATGCCTGTCATCCGGGGATACAGACCCAGTGTTTACGCGATGTCCATGCGGCGGCTGATATGACCTGTCTGAATTGCCACGGTTCGATGGATGCAGTGGGCGCCTCAACCCGGCAGCCCTGGATCGATGAACCGCGTTGTGAATCCTGTCATAAAATCAGCCGTCCCAGTTTCCAATTTGAACAGGCCAATACCCTTTTTAAAGATTCCAAAGGGCATCATGGCGTTCACTGTGCCGCGTGTCACGGCAGTCCGCATGCGATTACACCGACATTAACCGACGCGGACAATATCCAGGCGATCAATCTACAGGGCCAGGCCGGCCCCATCAGTAACTGTCTGGTTTGTCATACCGGAACGCCTGATGAGGGTTTCGGCCATCGCTATTCTGGTGGTGATTAATTTATTTTGTAATTTATTAGATATATTGGGAGTAGATATGACTCAGTCCATGGATCGCAGGACGTTTATTAAAACATCCGGAAGGATTTTTTCCGGCCTCTTTGTTTCCCGTTGGATAGCCTCTTCCGAGGCGGCACAGCCGAAGAAGCCGAATGTGCTTTTTATTGCGGTAGATGATCTGAACGACTGGGTTGGTTGCCTGGGGGGTCATCCTCAAACCAAAACGCCCAATCTGGACCGTCTGGCGGCCAAAGGGGTTTTGTTTACCAGCGCACATTGCGCCGCGCCGGCCTGTAATCCATCTCGAATTGCCCTGATGAGTGGTATCAAGCCCTCAACGTCCGGGCATTATCTGAATGAACAGGACTGGCATAAAAATTCAAAGTTGAATGACTGTGTTCGTTTGCAGCAACATTTTCGTAATCAGGGGTATCGCGCGATTGCTTCGGGTAAGATTTATCATGGCGGGTGCAATGATCCTCAAGGCTGGGATGAATACTGGCCGGATGGCATTAAGGATAAACCGAATGATCCACTGCCGCCCAGGAAAAATCTGAATGGTCTGGGTAAAGCCCATTTTGATTGGGGACCGTTGGAAAATGAAGCCTCGGAAATGGGTGACTATCAAGTGGCCAGTTGGGTGATGGAACAACTGCAAAAAGAGTACGACAAGCCATTGTTCCTGGGGTGCGGTTTCTTTCGGCCACACCTGCCGTGGTATGTTCCGCAGCAATATTTTGATCGGTTTCCGCTGGATCAGATTATTTTGCCGACGATCAAAGAAAATGATCTGGACGATGTCCCCGCAGCGGGAGTGCGCATGGCCGGGCCTAATGGCGATCATAAAGCGGTTATCGATCACGATCAATGGCGCCAGGCGGTGCAGGGATATCTGGCTTCAATTCACTTTATGGATGAGCAGCTTGGGCGGGTCATCGCTGCCCTGGAAAAACGGACTGATCAGGATAACTGGATTATCGTACTCTGGTCAGATCATGGCTGGCACCTGGGAGAAAAGCTACACTGGCGTAAGTTCGCGTTATGGGAAGAGGCGACTCATAATGTAATGCTCTGGGTAGCGCCGGGAGTTACCCGGCCTAACCAGCGTTGTGATGAACCGGTGAATCTGATCGATATTTATCCCACCCTGGTGGAACTTTGCGGATTGGAAAGTCCAACGCAATTGGAGGGGGTATCATTATTGCCCCAGCTTAAAGATGTGACGGTCAAACGTGAGTTTCCGAGTTTAACCACGCATGGATTCAAAAATCATTCACTGCGCGGGAAGGAATGGCGTTATATTCGCTATCAGGATGGCGGGGAAGAACTTTATGATCGGGAGAAAGATCCGAATGAATGGACTAATCTGGCCGGGAAAAAAGATTATGGCTGGGTGATGGCGAAATTACGTAGTTATCTGCCAGTGTCGGATGCCCCTTCCATGCCGCCATTAAAGCGAGGGTAATGGACCGTTTAGCAGAAAAGTGAAGCTCTATTCAGAGCTATCAAATATAAATCATCTTGCGCGTCATGCCGCCATCAATCACGATATTCTGGCCGGTAATAAAGCCGGCCCGCGATGATGAGAGATAAAGGACCATTTCGGCGACATCCATGGGCAAGCCGATCCGACCGGCAGGGTGCTGACTGTGATCTTCTGGTGAGATTGAGTACGGATAATCTCCGGGAGTATCCAGATAATGGCGGGTGTCGATCCAACCGGGACTGATGCAGTTGACCCGGACATCGGGGCTCAAACTGATCGCCAGGGCATGGGTGAGCCCTATCAATCCGGCTTTCGACGTACTATAGGCTTCCGTGTCGGATTCCGACATCAGCGCCCGGGTCGAAGCAATATTCACCATGGTCCCATTTTGTTGCCTCAAATATCGGGCGCCAAAATGCGCCAGTAAATAGGCGCCGGACAGGTTAACATCCAGCACCTGTTTCCAGTCATTCCAGGATAATTGTTCAACGGGAACATTGCAGGCGATGGCGGCACTGTGGACGATATGATCGATCTGGCCGGTAAGATCCAGGGTCTGTTGAATCAGATTTGCTACCGATTGTTCCTGGGAGAGATCGGTCTGAACACAAGTCAGTTGACCGGGTTGTGATCGTGTGATTGCCAGATGGGCTCGATTGATTCGCCCGGGATCGATCTCGGCCAGAATCACATGGGCTCCTTCAGCGTAGAACCGTTCGACGATACACCGTCCGATACCCTGACCTCCTCCTGTGACAATAACCGTTTTATCTGAAAAGTCAGCCATTACCCCTGATCTCGTAGAGGATCGCTTTTGTCATTGCGATGGTTGCGCAATTCAACGTGCATGAAGGTATCGAGAGTCTGGTATTTACTATAGGTCAGGTAGAGTCGGGAGAGTTTGGTTTCGGCCGGCGGTTCAAATTCAGAAATTTCATTGCCGACTTCCGCGCCCCAGCGAATTTCAGTATTACGTTGCGTATAAAAAGTAATGCGTGGCTGGGAGCGGTCTTTACGGTCTTTAAAATTACTGACATCGCAAACGGCGAGTTCTTTCAGTACGCGCAGATTCCGGTCGGTTTGATGAGAGTCGACCATACGGATCATCGAAATAATGTCCAGACCGGCTTTCACATCGTCGGCGACCAGGCTGGTTCCGGGGGCAGGCAGTTTTTTCATCCCACCTCGAATTTCGACCAGATGGTCGTATACTGGATTCACCTGCATACTGCGCCCGTCAAGGTCACCCAAAACCGGCGCCATGATGTGACCTTCGGCATCCACATAATAGACTTTCGAATCCTGTTTGATTTTAGCAATCGGCCGACGCAAATCACAATCGACAATGACTTTGCCATCATAGCGCTTCTGGACGGAGTTTACTCTTTCGATCCATGAATGATTTTGTAAATTGATGGTCCATTTATGGACCAGATCTTTATCGAGCAAGAAGTCATCACTTTTTACATCTGCGGCTAATAAAATATCGCGGACCAGTTCATTACTGGCCCATTCCCACCGTTCATGACGATCTTTCAAAACAACTTCAAGTTCGACCTGGCGTTCATGAGCGATCTGATTCACATATTTTTCCATGAACTGGAAGCCCCAGATTGTTCCAAACGCAACGACAATGATGATTGTCAGTTTGCCAAGGAAAAGGTAAAGTCCGAGCTTTTCTCTGGAAAATAAACCAGCGAACATGGCTTTCAGATCGAATTTATGTTGTTTTTTGGGTTTTCTTCTCGTTTTTTTCGCCATTATCTCGTTTTATATTTTTTTCGGGCTTTGTTTATTAGTCAAAATCGATAGTCGATACCCATCTTACATCGACCGGTTCCAGGCATTTTGTACAATCTTATCGCAGATTTGGGCCATGGACCAACCCAGGTGAGCCGCGGCTTTAGGAACCAGGGAATGATCGGTAAAACCGGGAAGAGTGTTAACTTCCAGTGCAATAAAAGTATTATCGGGCCTTAAGATAAAGTCGATACGGGCCAGATCACGACAGCCGATGGCCTGAAAAATTTTCAGTGCGGAGGATTGAATAGCCTGAGCCACCTCGGTTGGGCATTCTGGTTCTACCAGATAAGTCGTATCATTTTTGAGATATTTCGCTTCATAATCATAAAAGCCCTGGGCCGCCTTGATTTCCACTAAAGGTAATGCGGTATCGACCAGAATCCCGGCGGTCAGTTCCCGGCCGGTTACAAATTGTTCAATAAGGCAATCGCCGAAACGAGAGACTACCTCAATGGCAGCGTTACAGGCTTGAGTTTTATCAGCGGCAATCGTAACACCAACACTACTGCCTTCGCAATTGGGCTTAATAACGAGAGGTAATCCTGAATGGTGAATAAGGTTATCAATTACCTTGTGGATTTCGGCCGGCTGAGTTCCTGATAGAATTAAAATACCCTGGGCAATCGGTACATCGCATTTCGCAATGGCCTGACGAGTGGCCTGTTTGTTCATAGCCAACAGGCTGGCTTGAGGGCCGCTGCCTACATATGGTATTTTACGCTGTTCCAGAATGGTTTGTAACTGGCCATCTTCGCCAAAAGTCCCATGGATAATCGGGAAGATCAAATCGTAATCTACTTTATTTAAAGCTGTAAGGTTCGTTGGAGTAGCGTCGGCCATCTGGACCCGATAACCCGCATCTTGAAGAGCTTGTAAAATAGCCCGGCCGCTATTCAAGCTGACCTCACGTTCGCTACCGGGGCCTCCGGCAAGCACCAGAATCGATTGTAAAGTTTTATGTGCCATCATCCACAACCATGATCAGATGAATGAAGGCAGGTTGGGAATAACCTGCCTTCTGTATTGTCATGAACCTGTCTGGATTCGTTATTGCCAGATATCAATTTCCAGTTCGATTTCAACATCGAAACGGGCCTGGACGGCATCTTTGATCTTGTCGATCAGCGCTAAAACGTCTGAGGCCGTGGCGTTATCTTCGGCCATGATAAAATTGGCATGGCGTTCACTGACCCGCGCGCCGCCGATCTGGGCGCCTTTTAAGCCCGCCTTATCAATCAGGGCGCCGGCGGACATGGCGCGAGGATTTTTGAAGACGCAGCCCGCGTTACGGCTGTTCATGGGCTGAGAGCTTTTTTTGAGCATCCAGACCTCTTTGAGCAGCCGCGCGATGTTTTCCGGTTCGTCGGGGGTAAGCAGGAATTCGGCTTCCAGAATGAAGCGGGCCATGATATTAGTCATGCGATAGCCAAAATAGATGTCATCCCGTTTGCGTTCAAACCGATAGCTGCTGCTATCCATGAGTTTAACAGACTGGGTAATATTACCAATATCGCCAAACCGCCCGCCCGCATTGATACGAATAGCGCCGCCAACCGTGCCGGGAATACCGGCGAGGCATTCGGCGCCACTCAGGCCGTGGCGGGCACACTGGCGGATCAGTCCGCTCAGGCTGGCGCCGGCGCCGGCTCGAACGACGGTATCATCGATAGTAACTTTGGCGAAACTGGGATGGGATAAGCGCACCACTGCTCCAGAGACGCCATTGTCACCGACCAGTAAATTTGAACCGCGCCCCAGCACATAAATCTGAATATTATTATCGTGACAACGCCTGGTGATTTCAACCAGTTCGTCCTGATCGCGGGGTTCAATAAAATAACGAGCCGGTCCGCCCAACTTAAACCAGGTATAAGGCGCCAGTGGTTCGTTTTCTTTGACAATTTCACTTAAATCTTCGAATAAATTCATCAGCTACTTCCCATACATTTCCAGCTCCCATGGTAACTATAACATCACCATCGAGAACACTATTGCATAGACAATCGACAATGGCCGGGAAAGCTCCCAGATAGCGGGCCTCTTTGCCATGAATCCGGATCTTGTCGGCCAGTTGTTGAGCGTTGACCTGGCGCTTGAGCGCTTCGCTGTCGCGTACAAAATAAATATCCGGCAACAGGACAACATCGGCGACTTCGAAACTGGCGGCGAAATCGTCGAGGAAAAAACGTGTACGACTGTGCTGATGCGGCTGGAAGACACACCAGAGTCTGCGAGGCTGGTAAGAGTCTCGAATCGCCTGCAACGTGGCTTTTATTTCGGTGGGATGATGTCCGTAATCATCCAATACGGTCACGCCGGCGATTTTCCCTTTATAGCTCATGCGCCGCCCCACGCCAACAAAATTTTCGAGTCCGGCACGAATCTGATTGAAGTCAAGACCCACTGCATGACAGAGTGCCGCCACAGCAAGGCTGTTATAAATATTATGACGGCCGGAGAGCGACAAGTTGACCCGGCCGAGTCGTTGATTATGATACATTAAATCATAGGAGGCTCGTCCCAGATTCCATTGGATGTTGGCGGCATGCCAGTCGCAGGCGCTGGTAAGACCAAAAGTTTCTATGGGACATTCAAACTTACTTTCTCTTAGGATCTCCAGTGCAAGCATGGAATTGGCATCTTCGCCGTTGATAATCTGGCGTCCGTCTGGGCATACCTGGATCATGAGTTGACTGAATGCTTCGATTATTTCGTCAATATCCCGGTAATAGTCGAGATGGTCGGCTTCAATATTCAGGATCGCATTGTATTTGGGATGAAAATTGAGAAAGGATCGGTCATATTCGCAGGCTTCAACGACCAGATGCCGGCCTGTTCCTGCACCACTACCGCTACCCAGTTGATCCACTTCAGCCCCAATAACAAAACTTGGGTCGAGGCCTGCCTCTTTAAGCGTATAAGCGGTCCATCCGCTGGTCGTACTTTTTCCATGGGTACCCGCTATTGTTATGGTGTCCAGGGTTTTTGTGATCTGGCCCAGCATCTGGGCGTATTTGAGAACCGGGACATTATTCAAATGAGCCCAGGTGACTTCAGGATTGGTATCTTTCACTGCGGCGGAAATGACCATACAATCGATATGATCTGGGATGGCCTGGGGATTGTGACCGATATTTACGGCAATTCCACGCCGGCCAAGTTTTTGAATCACTTCAGAACTTTCCAGATCACTCCCGCAGACATGGTGACCCTGCTGTTGGAGGACTTGTGCCAGACCGCTCATGCCGCAACCGCCAATGCCGACGAAGTAATAGCTTTTGCCGGTAGAGACTTTCTTGGGGTGAACTAATGGAACAACAGTCTCTAACTGTTTTTTTTGCAGTATGTTATGTTTTGATCCAGTTGGCTGCATGGCACACTCTTTCTGTTCTTTATTTTGACAGTAAATTATAACCAGATTGACTGATACCGAAGACCCTGGAATCGAAACCGAGTTAACTGTTGCGGTTTTAAATGTTTAAATCTTTTTTAGAAGCGATTTAATAATGCCATCCGTGGGTTTTCACATCATTGTTATCGGTCATTACTGTTAGAAAAGAACAGTTATTCCATAAAAATCCATCATTCAATAAAGCATAATATTGTAACGAAGTTATCGAAAAAGTCAGCTAATTTTGGTTAAGATTTTAGGGAACCTCTAAAAATTCATTCAGGGCTGCAAGCGGTCTGATTTTTCTCTGGACCGCGTCACAAAAAACCGTGAATATTGTCAAATATGCCCGGTTCTTTGTTCCTTGCCAGAGAAAAATCATCCTCGCTTTCGCCTCTAAAGCAATTATTAGAGGTACCCTTAAAAATAACATGAAAGTCAGTTAGGTGATGAAGTAAGTTAGCGGCTAAATAAAATATAAGTAATTGTTAAATAAGGCATTAAGAATCTAGCCAGCAGGAAGTATTCATGGGTCTTAACGACTAATTGGCTGGGAAATGATACCCAGGGATTGAGTGTTATATTATCCAAGTGTTCAGTCAGACACAGTTGACTTTTGCCGATCTGATGATATACTATCTTTAACAAGGTACTATGTATAACAAGGTAGTATATGTCAGAGTTAATTGACAATTGGTCTGTCCAGTTGCGAAAGGGGATTCTGGAACTGGCGGTTCTGACGGCGCTGGCCGGACAGGAGCATTATGCTTATAACCTGGTGAAGCGGCTGGTGAACATCCCGGGATTGGGGGTGACTGAGGGGACTTTGTACCCGCTGCTATCGCGATTGCGAAGTCAGGGACTGTTGGAGTCGAGGTTGGATGAGTCGCCGGAAGGGCCGGTACGCAAGTATTATCGGTTAACAACCAAAGGTCGTAATACCTTGAATTTGATGGAAACACATCTTGAGTCTGTGCTGCGTGGGGTAAAGGCTTTGCGCAGCGGAAAGGAAGACGCATGACGGAGTGGTCACCACAAGCTCAAAAAGTCTGGGAATCCTATTGTCTAAAAGTCCGGGAAAAGCTGGACATGCCCGATCATGAGATCGATGAGGCATTGAACGATATCCGCAACCATCTGGAGGAAGAATTTAAGGAATTGGGATGGCGATGTGTGGAGGCTAAGGATATGTACCGGGCATTAGACCGGATCGGATTGCCGGAGGAGATGGCCGGAGGACAGGGAGCACTGGACTCCAAGGAGATATTGCAGGCGCTAATCCGTGAAATTGACCGGTCAGAGATCAAACGGCCGGGATTCTGGACCTTTTTCTGCGGGATTATCTTACCGGTGATGGCGGTGGGCGTGGAACTATTAACGGGGCTTTGCGCAGGATGTTTTTATGATCCATTGCCTTCGATCTGGCATGTGGGAATATTTCTGTTTATTCCATTTAGTGTGATTGTGAGTCGGGGCGCCGGCCTGGAGACTAAAGCGAACTGGTTGAGATGGCTGCTGTTATTTAATGGTGTCGCGTTGGGTTTCGGGATTATTTACAGTGTGATGTTCCTTCCCATTTTACCGGCTGGAATGTTCGGACTGCTTGTTTTAATTGGACTGTGCGCGTTTGCTCCAATGCTGGCCTTATGGGCGCTTTCGCTTTGCCGGGTCTATTTGAAAGCGATCACCCGGCTTCAGGGCGTATCGAACTATCCTGCTTTATGGATTGGGGTGTTGGCAGGTTTTGGTGTATTTGGATTGGTGGAACTACCAACGCTGGTGACTTATTACGGTATGTATCGGGTTACCGAGACGATCGATCAGGACAAACCGGAAGGTCTGGGGTTACTACGGGCGTTGGGCAACCGCAAGATTCTGCTGGACGCGTGTTATATCGACGACATAAGCTGGGGAAGTTACTATTCATTTTTATTATCCGACCTGAATATCAGTCCGGAGACTTCGCGAACGATCTATTATCGGGTGACCGGCGAGATGTTCAACTCTCATCGGCCATCAACCGGCGCCACTTTTTTGAGAGCCCGGCGGACATGGATGTGGGATGCGTTTGATTTTGAGCAGGGCGGCGATCAGGTGGGGGCTTGTATGAAAGGTTTGAGCTTAAAGGGTTCGCGGATGGATGGTTTTATCGAGCCGGACGGGGCATTGGGGTATCTGGAATGGACGATGGTGTTTCGGAACGATTTTTACCGGGATCATGAGGCGCGAGCCCAGATTGAATTGCCGCCGGGCGGGGTGGTGTCGCGGTTGACATTATGGATCGACGGAGAGGAACGGGAAGCGGCGTTCGATGGTCGTTCCAAAACCAAGGCCGCTTATAAGAGCGTAGTGGAGCGGCGACGCGACCCGGTGCTGGTGACGACCAGCGGGCCGGATCAGGTGATGATGCAATGTTTTCCGGTGCCGAGACAGGGTGGTGAGATGAAGGTGCGGATCGGGATTACGTTTCCGCTGGAACTGGCCGGCCGGGAACGGGCGCGATTGTATCTGCCGGTGTTTAATGAACGGAATTTTGCCGTGAACGAGATTCTGAAGCATGAGATCTGGCTGGAATCGAGCGGTGAGTTTATCGAACCCCAGGGTGGATTGCGGCTGGCCGGGGCGGATAAAAACCGGTTTGCGATCCGGGGGACATTGAGTGACAGTGAGATCCAGTCTGCCAGTGGAATTCTGGAGGCAACGCGGGACGCAACGGTGGAGCGGGTCTGGTGCGATAAGCAGATTGGTGGGCGCGAAACAATTATTGAACAGCGAATGGAGAGTCGGGTGGAGAATTTTGATGGGACAGTTGTGGTTGTTGTTGACGGTTCAAAACGGATGGGAGCGTTTGTTAATGAAATGATAACGGGTCTGGAGCCGCTGGTAAGGCAGAAAGAGATAACGTTGGTATTTGCGTGCGATGGCTATCGAACGGTGACTGTCAAACCGGGCGATGTAGCGCGTTTGAAGGCTGAGTTCAAGAAACAACTGTTTGCGGGAGGCATGGATAATGTTGGTGCGCTGACTCATGCCTGGGATCTGGCGGATGGCGTAACGCCGGGCCGGATCCTGTGGCTGCATTGCGGCCAGCCGACGCTGATGGCGCCTATCGAGGGACTGAGCCAGCGGTTCGAACGTCGTCTGGCCGGTCCGAGGCTGGTGGAGGTGCAACTGGCCGCGGGGCCGGACCGGATTGTTTCGGCGCTGGATGGCATAGCGGCAGTCACATCGGCGCCATGCCGTGGGGAGGTGGCGGCGTGTCTGGCGCGAACGATTCGGCAGTGGCTGGGAGAAGAGGAAACGGTGGTGTTTACGCGCAGGATACTGGATAGCGAGGAGCCGCCGGCGGGAGTGAAACGGGTATCAAGTCATCTGGCGCGGCTGGCGGCGGCGGATCAGGTCAATACTTTGCGTATGAAGCGAGACCAGCAAAGCCAGGATGAAGCGGTGCGGCTGGCGATAATGCATCAGTTGGTCACACCGGTTAGCGGGGCGGTAGTGCTGGAAACACAGCAGCAATATCAAGCGGCGGATTTAAAGCCGTCAGATCCGGAGACTGTGCCGGTAGTACCGGAACCGGCGACACTTTTGCTGATGGGGACAGGTATGGCGATGTTAATGATGCGACGAAGGAGACAATCAAATGGTTGAACCAGACCATATCGATTAGTGTTAATTTTAGCCCGGATTTGCTTGGGAAATCCGGGTTAAAAGAATTAAACGTTTGAAACCAATACCGATTGGATATGACTTATGATAAGAATTGCTGAAAAACCCGATTTGATAAACGCTATAGCAGTCAAGGTCTGGACTCAAGCAGGGATTTCAAGCAGTCTGGGACCTGTAAATCTGGTGTTTTATATAAATCCGCGTCTGCAAGAAAACCGCCTCGGAAAGAGAAATCTGGATAGCTCAAGTTAAATTTATTAAAATATTAGCATCGAAAGGATAGAAAAATGCTTTGTAAAATCTTAAATGGGAAATGTCAGATGAAGTTAAATGGCAAATCCCGGTTAATATGATCAACGGTTCTTTTCCACAGGCAAAGATATCAAACAAAATTTAGAGGTTATATCCGAGAAAGGTCAATAGATGCTCCACACATACCTCCTTATTGCTTGGTTCGCGTTACCCGTACTCGTATCAGGCGCGATACTTTGCGTTCGGCGACGAGTCCACCCCGTATTGGTCTGCATTCTGTGTTTGGCTACCATGATTGCCGGAATCTTCATTTTGGCGAATTACGTGTGGGCCCTCGACGCGCAACTCCTGGCAGAGATAGACAAATATGATCCCGGTACCCCCGAGGCGGAACGTGCGTCCGAGGAATGGGCCAGCGATACTGATAGGTCTTTTCTGCTACTGTTAAGCCCGGTGCTGACAGCAATCTGGTATGGAGTTCTGTTTCTGTTGCTATTTGGCCTCCGATGGATTGTTCGTCAACTATTCTCTGCTAGATTCGCTTCGGTAAACACAAGAGCAGACATTGAATGATCAGCGACAATTATTCTTACCGTTCCCGTTGCCTCATTCACGGATGTTACCATAACTTCAGTCTATAGGCAGGTCAACACTTCGAGGGGCCGCCCCCATGGGGGCGGCGAAGAAATCGCCAATAGAAATATTATTGATAAATATTTATTAATGTTTCCATCATCTTCTATTGCTTCTGTTTGCTATGTAATATAGTCGTCCCTGGAAAAGAGGATTTTGATTATATATAAGCTGGTATCTCAGCAGTATGATAGACAGTAAACCAGGAATAAAGTGGAGTTTTTTAGTATAAAATGTCATAAGCTAAAAAATTGGAGATATCATGGATAAGCTCGTGGATATTCAGAGTAATAGTAAATCAAGTTTTTCAATGAATGATTGATATGAGAATTTTTTTAGTTGCTGTATTAACTGTTCTGCTTGCTACTCTGGCATTTTTCACTTATGCTTTTGACCAGTGGGCTGGAATAGTTGCGTATTCCTATCGATATCTGCTTTTCTGTGCAATCATAGGACTACAATATTTTGTAGTGTGGTTTATAAGTATCAAAAGACACGCCATCCTGGTTGGACTGGTGGTGTTTTCCATTTTGGCAGGAAATTTTCTGCTGCCCGCTCCTTCTGAACGAATTCTGAGATCAATCTTCTTGAAAATACCTCTTGATTCTTCTTCTGATGCCATTGAGAGAATTGTAAAAGAAGAATATGAAAGCAGTGACTATATATTTCCTCAGATTAGTGAAGAAGACAACAGAGTGCATATCTCTTTGGCATCTCAGGAACCCGGCAACTGCACGGCTATAATCTTTCGGACCAGAGATGGGGTTGTTGTTGGCAGAGAATTCTCGGTAGATTAAATCCCCCAATTGTTAAACTGCAAGTTTCTACGGAAACATTGAATTTTGCAAGATGCTTTCGGTATGATTGATAATTTTAGTGGGCATGAGCTATATAAGACTTTATTTTAGGATGAAATATGAATCACACATTATACATAAGCTGTTTATTGTTATTTTTACTCCTGCCCTCATCAGTTTTAATTCTGAGATATTTTAAGAAGAGATTAATCTCATGGTGGTTAATTCTGCTAATTATCCCTATTTTCTCATGGGTGATGATTAATGGAGTGGTATATTTTTATTATGAGTACCTTTCGGATGTCATTAGCCAGTATGGCGACAACTGTCCACCTGAACTCATGGATGAGTGGGGTGCAGATGGAGCTAAAAGGGTTGTTGCCTTATACTTTGGCTGGGTGTATGGAATATTGTATTCTCTGCCCTGGTTAATGCTATATGCACTGGCAATTGGTGTTCGTTCTTTAATTTTTGGCAGAAGAAATAAGGTTTCGACAAATATCAATCCGAGCGAAGTTCAAAGAAGTTATGTTTAATGATTCAAATATTATTTCGGTTATTGTTGTCTGCATATTCCTTCCTTTCTCATCCGTCTATACCGGTGAGAATTTATAAGGCCTTGCCGTTTCAAGCGTTATCTGGTAAAAGAGGTTCTCGTGAGGAAGGCCCAAAGGGGCAAGGAGAACCCAATGAAAGAATGGCAAAGTCAAGCCCATGTCAAATGGGAATGTAAGTATCATGTAGTCATAGTATCGAAGTATCGTAAGAAAACCAATTTTAAAAAGTTCCGTAAGCAGATAGGAGCCATCCTTCGTGAATTGTGTTGCCAGAAGGCACGCTTTTCGGGCGCCAATTTTGGTCTCGTGGCAATTGTGTCAGCACCGCTGGAATGGATGAAGCTTTTATCCGTAATTATATTCAAGATCAGGAAAAGCATGATAAGAGCATAGAAAGCTATGATTTCGTTATACAGTTTTAGAATATTGGCAGGGAGACCTGTAGATGATAAAGAATAGACAATTGAGGTTACTGGCGATCCCAGGCGGCGTGATACTGATTATCATTATCATCTTGGTGGTTTATCAACTGGAGGGCGGGATTCGTGTGAAAGTGACGAATACGGGGACAGCGACGCTAAAGTCCATAGTATTGCATGTTACCGGAAGATCCTATCCTGTTGGGGATATTGCACCGGGTGGTTCTGTTAAGACGAAAGTAAGTCCAACTTCGGAGAGTCACCTGGAGATTGAGTTTATGGATACTGCCGGGGGACTTCACCGGTTAGATGCCGGGGGGTATTTTGAGGCAGGTTATCGCGGGATCATACGGATTTCCATTCAAGATGGCGAGATTGTGAGTAATGAGCAGGATATTCAATTGTATCCACGCTAACGAATATAAAAAAAGCGAGTATTGATACGATGAGGAAACCGAAAATAGCCGTTAAGGTGCATGAGGGGGAGATTGCTGAGTTTGCCAGGGGGGTTGAGCACAAGGCGCTGGCGACCTGGGCGCTGGATTGTGCGGAGCGGGTGCTGGGTTATTTTGAAGAACGGTATCCCCATGATGGCCGTCCACGTGCGGCGATCGAGACAGGGCGGGAGTGGGTGCGAACGGGAGTGTTTCGGATGGCAGTGATCCGAAAGGCTTCGCTGGATGCCCATGCGGCGGCCCGTGCGGTTGAAACGGATGATGTGGCGCGTTCAGTCGCACGCGCGGCCGGTCAGGCCGTGGCGACGGCGCATGTCCGGACCCATGCCCTGGGAGCGGCAGCGTACGCGGCGACAGTGGTTCGGGATCTGACCGATTCGAATGAGGCGGTAGAAAAGGAGCGGCAGTGGCAATACCGGCATCTGGTTAAGATTAGTGAAGAGCAGAGATAAATCGATAATTAGCGAAGACAGGTATTGATAAAGGATTAATCTTTGTGTCTATTCTGGTAATATTATTGAAGTTGGGATAAGAAAGTTCTCAGTGGTCTGGTGGCTGATTGATTCTGTGGCCTGGGTGGTTAATAAATATCGGCAGTTGACCCGCTTGCCGTTCATGTTATAATTATGGCTCATCCGGTTAATGAGTAGTTTTGGTTATGGATATGATGGATCCGGAGATAGAAGTATTCCTGATCGCGGTAGCCATGAGCCATTCGTTGCAGGAGGCCGATTTTACGGTTATTGACTTCGACTTTGCTGGTGCTGATGGGATGGTCATACCAATTGAGCAGGAAGGGTTTCCAGAGTTGCAGTTGTTTGGCGGCATCCAGCAGGATCCGAATCCCGCTGGTTTGCGCCTGGCTGATCCAGCGTTTGAGTTCCTGTTCAGCCAGCGGAGCCGTGATCGCATCAAAAAGGAGACGGAGCCGTTCTTTCATGTAATAGGCGGTGGCCAGCGGCTGGTTGAGTTGCAGAGCCTCCTGCAACCGGCGCCGTTCATCTTTGGCGCTATCGGCATGGGATTTAAGGTTCTCCGGCGCTTTGAGCAGCAGCCAGCGGCTGCCTTTGAGTACCGCTTTGCCCATGGTATCGGCCTCCCGGTATAAATCCCGGCGTAAGCGGGTCAGTTTGTCGTTAAACCATTTGACCAGATGAAAATGGTCCAGCACCAGTTTGGCTTGCGGCAGTTCTTTCAGGACACTGGTCATAAAACCACTGGCCATATCGGTAGCCACCGCGGCAATCACCGCCCGGCTGCGTCGGACACGCCCCCAGAATCCCACCAGGGCCTCTTGGCCTTTGCCCTGGCCGATATGCAAAATTTGACCGCTTTCCAGGTCGGTTACCAGCGAGATGTATTTGCTTTTCCTGCCCAGATACAATTCGTCAATCCCCAGATAACGAACCTTTTTCAGGGAAATCTTTCGGTACCGTCGACCTAGCCAGGACTTATGAATCGATTTGATGGTATCCCAGCTTAAGCCGGTCCGTCGGGCCACCTCTTGCAGGGAAGCCGCCTGACATAAATCGATGACATACCGTTCCAACGCATGGGTGTAATGCTTCTTGGGGTCGGCAAATGGCAGATGAGGCTGACGAATGGCCCCGCACGCCTGACATTTCAATCGGGGAATAGTGACAAGCAACTCCATTTGACGCAGACCGGCAGGTACCATGGCAAACCTCCGGGCCTTGTGACCGAAGTAAATGAAATTACGGGAGTTACAACAAGGGCAACGCAGACTATCCGCCGGCAAGATGCCGTGAATCACGCTCTTGCCCGCAAAAATATTCTGTCTTTTGGTATTGAACACCTCGAACACCAAAAGTATGATACAACATACTTGTGGACATGACTTTAGCTCCTAATATGAGGTTTTATTTTTTTCCTCAAACAGTAAAGTCATGTCTCTCTTTTTGCAACATTAACTACTCATTTTTCGGAAGAACCATAATTATTTCAAATATGAATAATAATTCGCGTTTAGAAGGCGTGAACAGGTAGTTTTAAAATTATGTTTTTATGATACTTGTGGAGAAGATAATGAAAAATGCCAATGCATTGTTTTTGAGATCAGGCTTTTTTTTGCTGATTGGCTGTCTGAGTTTAGTTGCTCTGGGAGCCGAAACGGCGGTTCCTGACAGTCCGCGGATTGTGAATCTTTACAATTTTATTCGTAACTCCGATTATCGAATGGCCAATTCGGAAGCAATTATGTTTGAAACGACCCAGAAGCAGATTGCCCTGTTTAAGAAGACCGGCCTGCACGCAACCTGGGCGTTGCAGTATGACGCATTGATAAAGCCGCGTTATCAGAAACTGCTTAAGGAGGAGTTGGGACCGAAAGATGAAATCGCGCTGTGGTGGGAGATTCCCCAGCAACTGGCGGAGAAGGCCGGATTGAAATGGCGCGGTCATCATGAATGGGATCCGACCGCGAATGTGGGATTCGGACCGGGTTATACGCCGGAAGAACGGCGCAAGCTGGTGGATGTTTATATGGCCGATTTCAAGGCGATCTTCGGGTATTATCCCAAGACGGCGGGCTCGTGGTATCTGGATGAAGTGACGCTGGCGCATATGGTCGATCAATATGGCGTGATTGCTTCGTGCAACTGCAAGGATCAGATCGGCACGGATGGTTATACCGTGTGGGGCGGGTACTGGAATCAGGCGTACTATCCCAGCCGGTTGAACGCGTATATGCCGGCCCAGACCCGGGCGGGCCAGATCGATGTACCGATTTTCCGGATGCTGGGCAGCGATCCGATTTATCAGTATGGCGCGGTTCACGGGATGTACACCCTGGAACCGGTCTATAGTTCGATTGGGGGTTCGCCGGACTGGGTGGCGTGGTTTATCAACAATCTGGTTCATGAGCCGGCGCTGGCCTTTGCCTATACCCAGGCCGGGCAGGAGAACTCATTCGGTTGGGAGGCGATGCGCAAAGGATTGACCATGCAGGCGGGGCATCTGGCCAATCTGGCTAAACGGGGTGAGATCCAGATTATGACACTGGCAGAGGCAGGGAAGTGGTTCCGCAGCCGTTACCAGCTGACGCCGGCCACGGCGATGGTTTACCTCAACGACTGGCGCAATGAGCGGCGCAAGACGGTCTGGTATAACAGTCGCTTTTATCGTTTCAATATCCTGTGGGAGAAGGATAGCTTCTGTATCCGGGATATTCACCGGTTCGATGAGCGAGTGGCTTCGGTTACGCATGATGCGATCCTCACGACCACTTCGCTGGCTTACGGCACATTGCCGGTGATGGACCGGGCCATGTGGTCGGATGGTCAGCAGGCGGGGATGTGGCCGGTGCTGTTGGATGCCGATGGGAAAGAAGCGCCGATGAAACCGGACTATCAACCGGAAGTGACCGAGTTGTCCGAGTCTGAACTGAAAATCGAACAGACCCTGCAGGGCGGCGGGGTGTTTACGATGGTATGTGATGATGGCAAGGTAACTTGCACCGGTGTTGATGGCCAGGGGAAACCGTTACGCTGGGGCATGAAGCTGGTGGGCGGAGAGCGGTTTAAGGCGGCAGTCAAGAGCGTTGATACGCGCGGCATTGCGTATGAGGATTCGGGTGTCAGCTATCGGCTTAATCTGGCGCCGGATGGATGCACAGCGGTGCGGTTGGATAATGGGAGTATTCTGCTGAATCCGGATCGTACCGGGAAACTGGTATTGATTCTGGATGCTAAATAATAATATTATGGCGTAATCAATAATTAAACAGGGTGATAGATTTTCTACGCCCTGTTTTGCCTTATTCAGGTGACTTGCGTCCTGTGTGTTGTGTTTATCTTGGTTTTGCAGAGGTTAAATATGTTAAGAAAAAACTGGTGGTTACTGTTGTGTACTGGTTGGATATGGGTTTCAACTGCCCAGGGTGTGGTCCGGCATGATGCCGGGGGGTGTACGGTGGTCATGGCTGATGGCCGGGGTGAGCTGAGTATCCGATTGAATTACGGAAATTGCTGTTATCTTGACCAGGTACGGGTGCATGGCCGGGATGTGGTGGCGCCGGCAACCGGGGTGTGTAGCGCAGTCCTGGTGGCGGGGCAGTGGACGACGACTCGTCATGGACTGGCTGCGCCAGCGGTGCGGGTGGAAGGCCATGAGGGTTTGGGTTGATGAAATCGCTTATACCGGCGGCGGGATCGGCGTGAAAGAACAATGGCGGTTTACGGTAGGTGAAGAGCGGATAGACTGGCAGATCCGGCGGACCTATCTGAACAGCGGTTTGATTGAGGATACCTACTTTCCCGGCTGGGATTTTACGGGGATGGATACCTGGACGGGTGGGCTGCTGGATACGGGTGGGGTGGCCTGGTGCCGCTATCTTCCGCCGGGGTGTTCCTATGGGGCTCATACCGGCGAGGTGACTTTTTTTAATCCGGGGGAAAATGCCTGTTTGAGGGTAACCCCGACGGTTGCCGACGGGACACATGTGGCTTCGCGATTTTCGCATCAACCATCCGGTCTGTTTTCATTTGCTCAATCGGTGACTGGCGAAGAACTTGGCACGCGCCAGAATCTTTGCCGATTTACCCGAAGTCTGGGGGTGTGGGCGCCTTTTCAAGTAGAACCGGGCACGGTTGAAATGACGTTGACCTTGCGGGTGCTGGATGATGAGGCGGTGCGGGGGCGCGGTGACTTTGCCGGGCTGGATGGCGGGGCCATTGTCAATCTGCTGGATACCATCGGCCGTTATGGTGTGGTGGACCGGCGTATTATGGGCGGCAACGGCTGGCTGACCGGCTGGGTGTGTTTGCATGAGCCTTTTTTCGCCCAGATGGGGTTGGCGATTGGTGATCCGGCTTACACAGCTAATCTGGCGGCTACACTGGATGACTGGCGTGATCTGGCGATGACGCCGGAAGGCCGGGTGTTATCCCGCTGGCATCATGATACCGGCGATAATATGGTGCCGGGCACCTACAATCCCAGGACGGGCTATTATGAATGCGGCTGGGGCTATACATTGGATTCACAGCCGGATTATGTGATCAATGTGTCGGAGGAATTTGATCTGACCGGCGACCTGGCCTGGCTGCGCGGTCATAAAGAATCATGCGAACGGGCCCTGGACTGGCTGCTGGCGCGTGACAGCGATCAGGATGGTCTGGTGGAAATGATGACTGATTCGCATACCAAAGGCAAGGCCAGCGACTGGATCGATATTGTCTGGGCGTCGTGGGAAAACAGTTTCGTCAATGCCGCGTTGTATGAAGCGTTGACGCTGTGGTCGGAGCGGGAGAGGATTTTAGGGGATACAGCACGGGCCGAACGTTATCGAGCGGCCGGCGCCAAACTGCGTGAGGCCTATTGCCGGCCGATCGATGAGGGCGGGTTCTGGGATCCGCAGAAGGGCTGGTTTGTCTACTGGCGCGAGCCGGATAATTCGATCCATGGCGATAATCTGGTGACCCCGGTTAATTTTGCCGCGGTCGCTTATGGCCTGGCGGATGCGGAACAGAGCCGCCGGGTTCTCGAACAGATTGAAACGCGGATGCGCGCCGAAAAACTGTTTTTCTGGCCGCTGTGTTTCGAATCATACCGCCGTGAGGAGGTCCATGCCAATAACTGGCCATTCCCACGGTATGAAAATGGCGATATCTTTCTGCCATGGGGTGAGCTGGGAGTGCGGGCTTATGCTGGATATGATCGAGAACTGGCGCTGGCTTATGTCAAACGGGTGCTGGACCGGTATCAGCAGGATGGTCTGTCCTATCAGCGTTACCTGCGCAACGATCAGCGGGGCGCCGGGGATGATATCCTGGCGGGTAATTGCATGACGATCGTCGGTCTGTATCGTGATATCTTTGGCATAAGGCCGCAATGGAACCGGCTGAGGCTCGATCCGCGCCTGACACCGGAACTGGCGGGGACCCAATTGCGGTATCGTTTACGTCAGAAACGGTATGGCATTACACTGGAAGCGGAGCAGTCGGTGATTGCCACGGATGGGTTTCGTGTTCGGGCTGAGGGTTCTTTTGCCGTGGATGTGAGCGAAAACCGGCTATCCTGCTTTCAGGGAGACCATGATCAACCGGCGTTGATGGTGACAAGAAGTGGCAAAGGAAAGGTTGAGATTGAAATGTCGGATTGGCCGGATATTCAAGGTGGTTGCCGATGGCGGGTAACCGGCAGCGGGTCATCATTGAAGATACATCAGGAGATCCGTGATTTACAACCGAATGCCAATTATCAGTTGGAAATTGGTGGTATGGCTACCCAGACGTTGCGGGCTGACACGGGGGGCGGTTTGATGATTGATTATACTTTAAACGAAGGTGATACGGTTGAATTTGTATTAAGGCCATGAAAACAAAAACCTGGAGGCGATAAAAATAGTAGTTGAATGGTGCTGAGGGGATTTGGTATGCTCGAAGGATGAATAAAGAGAAGCAAAGCGACAATAACATAAAAGTAATGAACAAGCCGATTTCGCTGGGTTGGCGGAAGCGGCTGGGATTTTCCTTGGTTTTGTTCGTTCTGGTGATGCTGCCGGTGGCGCTGGTAGAGTTGGGGGCGCGGGTGTTATTTCCGGCGGTTGAGGTGGTGGGGGATGATCCCTATGTACATTTCAGCGCGGTGCGGCCGTTGTTTGTATTGAGTGAGGATGGCCGGCGGTATGAGACGGCGGCGAATCGGCTGACCTATTTCTGTCCACAGTCATTTGCGGCGAAGAAGGGTGCGGGAACCGTGCGGGTATTTTGCCTGGGAGGATCGACGGTGCAGGGGCGGCCCTATTCGGTGGCGACCTCGTTTACCAACTGGCTGAAGCTGGATCTGGAGGCGGGAGATGTGAAGAGGCAATATGAGGTAGTGAACTGTGGCGGGATCTCGTACGCAAGTTATCGGCTGGCGCCGATTATGCGGGAGTTGATGAGTTATGAGCCGGATCTGTTTATCTTGTGTACGGGTCATAACGAGTTTCTGGAAGACCGGACTTATGAAGCGATAAAACGAATGCCGACGGGGTTGATCCGGCTGCATGAGGCGCTGTTGCATTTGCGGAGTTACAGCGTGGCCTATCATGCGATTGCGGCCCATAAGAAATCGGTCCGGGAACAACGAGCCGCATTAGAAGAGGAGGTAAAGACCCGGCTGGATAGCCGGGAGGGGGCCGGCGGATTATCAACGGAATGAGGTGTGGCGTCGGGATGTGACGGCGCATTTTCGTTATAATCTTCAGGCGATGCTGGAAATGGCGCATGAGGCCGGCGTGCCGGTGATTATGATGAATCCAGTGTGCAACCTGGAGGGAACGCCGCCATTTAAATCGGAGCCGGATAATGAGCTTGATACCCGTCAAAGTGAGCAAGTGGAAACGTTATTGCAGCAGGCGTATGTGGTGGACTGGTCCGATCCGTGGACGAAGGCTGGTTTGCTGGAAGAAGCGGAACAGATTGATGGCCGACGGGCGGATGTGGCATTTTTGCTGGGGATGTGCTATCGGAAGATGGGCCAGGCGGCATTGGCGAGGAATTGGTTTTTAAAAGCTAAAGAGGACGATATTTGTCCATTACGGATTCTGGAGCCGATGCGGGAATCGATTTTTGAGCTGGCGGATATTTTTGGGGCGCCGTTAGTGGATGTGGACAGGCTGATAGCGGAGAAAAGCCCTGATGGTATTCCGGGTGATGACTGGCTGATCGATCATGTGCATCCGAATATTGCCGGGCATCAGTTGATTGCCGATGCGTTGTATGAGGTGATGATTGAGATGGCCCTGGCCGGAACGAAGGCCGGGATGGATGATGCCTGGCGGGCCCGGCGTGATCAATTGTGGCAGGCGCAACTCGACGCACTCGAACCGGCGTATTATCATCATGGGGCGGTTCATCTCAAGCGGCTGCGGCAGTGGAGCCGGGGATTGATACCGGATTTACCAGAGAATAAGGAAGAATAAAACTATACCCAATGGGTATGAAAAATCCTGATCGCTCGAAATTTAACTTATTACTCATCAACTATTTATCTCACAGCGTATCGGGACAATTCAATTGTAAAGGGTATAATTAGATAATTTGCATTCTGGAGGTGGGTGTTCTATAATCCATCGAAGAGGCGGCCAATGGCCGGCCGCCGGAACTTGAAGTAATAATAACTCCTTAGAATGGTGGAGCTTATGTCAAAAAACCTGTTCGATAAAATCTGGGATTTGCATACTGTCGCGACGCTGCCTTCGGGTCAGACACAGTTGTTTATCGGACTGCACCTGATTCACGAAGTGACCTCGCCACAGGCGTTTGCGATGTTGAAAGAGCGCGGTTTGAAGGTGTTGTATCCGGGGCGTACCTTTGCGACGGCGGATCATATTGTGCCGACGGAGAAACAGCAACGGCCGTTTGGCGATTCACTGGCAGAAAAAATGATGGTGGCGCTGGAACAGAACACGCGTGAGCATGGGATCGAGCTATTTGACCTGAAAAGCGGCAAACAGGGCATTGTGCATGTGATCGGACCGGAGCTGGGTCTGACCCAGCCGGGCCTGACCATCGCGTGCGGCGATTCGCATACCTCCACGCATGGCGCGTTTGGCGCGATCGGCTTTGGGATAGGCACCACCCAGATCCGCGATGTCTTGGCCACACAGACACTGGCGATGAGCAAGCCGAAAGTCCGTAAGATCCAGGTGGATGGCCGGCTGAAGCCGGGGGTCTATTCCAAGGATATTATTCTGTATATTATCAGCAAGCTGGGTGTGAAGGGCGGGATTGGCTATGCCTATGAATATGCCGGTGAGGCCATCGCGGCGTTGAGTATGGAAGCGCGGATGTCGATCTGTAATATGAGTATCGAAGGCGGCGCGCGGGTGGGCTATGTCAACCCGGACGAGACCACCTTTGAGTATATCAAGGGCCGGCCTTACGCGCCGCAGGGTGAGGCGTTCGATAAGGCGGTGGCGTTCTGGCGTTCGATCGCATCGGGTGCGGACGCGGACTATGACGATACCATCAATTATCACGCGGATGATATCGAGCCGATGGTGACCTGGGGCATAAATCCGGGTCAGGCGGTGGGGGTGGGTCAGCAGCTGCCCGATCCGCAGACCATGACGCCGGATGAGCGTCAGACAGCGGAACTGGCTTATGAGCATATGGATCTGAAACCGGGACAGTCGATCCAGGGTGTTAAGATCGACGTCGCGTTTATCGGGTCTTGTACCAATGGCCGGATCAGCGACCTGCGTGAGGCAGCCAAGATTGTCAAAGGGCGTCAAGTCGCCGGGCATGTCAAGGCGTTGGTGGTGCCGGGTTCGCAACAAGTGGCGCAGCAGGCGGAGAGCGAAGGACTGGATAAGATCTTCAGTGAGGCCGGCTTTGGCTGGCGCGGCGCGGGTTGTTCGATGTGCCTGGCGATGAATCCGGATAAGCTGCAGGGGCGACAGATCTCGGCGTCTTCATCGAACCGGAACTTCATTGGGCGTCAGGGCTCGCCGAAAGGGCGGACCTTGTTGATGAGCCCGGCGATGGTGGCGGCGGCGGCGATCTATGGTGTGGTGACTGACGTGAGAACGATGATTAAATAATGATAAGGATACCGATATGAGTGCGAATGAAATGCAACGTAAACAACTGGCCGGGACCGGGATACCGGTACCCGGTAACGATATCGATACCGACCGGATCATCCCGGCGCGGTTTATGAAGTGCATTACTTTTGACGGGCTGGAGCAGTACGCCTTTTACGATGTGCGGTTTGACGCGGAAGGCAATCTGAAGGCGCATCCATTTAATGATGAGGCGTACGCCGGTGGCTCGATTCTGATTGTGAATAAGAATTTTGGCTGCGGCTCCTCGCGTGAGCACGCGCCCCAGGCGCTGGTCCGGTTCGGAATGCGCGGGATCATTGGCGAGTCATTCGCGGAGATTTTCGCGGGGAACTGTACGGCGCTGGGAGTACCGGCGGTGACGGCGGCGCAGGCTGATATTGAGTGGCTGCAGCAGGCGGTGACGGCAAATCCGGCCGCGATGATCCAGATCGATCTGGAAAATAAGGTAGTCCATTGCGAGGGCCGTGAAGTGGCGATTACTATGCCGGAATCATCGCGCAAGACGCTGGTGGAAGGTACCTGGGATACGACGGCGCAATTGCTGGGGAACCTGAAGCCGATACAGGAGACGGCGGAGAAGCTGCCTTATTTGCATTTCGTTTAAATGGAGATAAAAATATAAGAACGCATTGTTAAAATCAACAACTGTTGTAATATATAGGGGATGGCCATGAGGTCTGTTTATAGCTTGGCTGTTTTAAGTCTGGTTTTGGTTTGTGGCTTGGGTCTGGATATAGTTCAACCAGCGGCGGTATTGGCACAAGCTGAAATCAAACGGGAAGCTCGTATCGACGAGGAGAAACAAAATTTTGAGGCGCCCCGGATGTGGGAGTATAGCCGGCCGCTGATCAGTCCGGAGAAGCGCGACAAGAACATCAGTCACGCGCAGAAAGATCCGACTGTGGTTTTCTATGGCGGGAAATGGCATGTCTTTATGACCGTCAAGCTGGAGGGCAAATCGGTTATCGAGTATTGCTCATTTGAAAAATGGGAGGCCGCTGACAGTTCTAAGCGTACCATTCTTACTGTCAGTCAAAGTGATTATTACTGCGCGCCGCAGGTGTTTTTCTTCAGGCCGCATAAGAAATGGTATCTGGTGTACCAGGTCGGGGTGCCCGGATCGAAAAAGATGTGGGTAGCTTATTCCACGACGACCGAAATTGCCGATCCCGGTTCATGGACGCAGGCCCGGCCCATGCTCGATGGCGGGGAAAATGATCCGCGCACGGTTGGGGGCCTGGATTACTGGATTATTTGCGATGATCAGAGGGCGTATCTGTTTCTGACCAGTTTGAATGGTCAAATGTGGCGCTTATCGACTCGGCTGGAAGATTTTCCTGAAGGATTCGATCACTGTGAACTTGCGCTTGAGGCCAGGGTTTTTGAAGCCAGCCATACCTATAAACTCAAGGGCATGGACCAATACCTGACTATTATTGAGGAGAACGGTCGACGCTACTACAAGGCCTATCTGGCGGATCGTCTGGATGGCGAGTGGATTCCTGTTGCCGATACCGCTGAAAAACCGTTTGCCGGATGGGTAAATATCCGTCCGGCTGAAGGAGTTGAACCATGGACAGATAATATCAGTCATGGTGAACTGATCCGGGACGGCGTTGATGAGACATTAACCGTATGATCCCGAGGATCTGAAGTTTCTGTTTCAGGGCATGCGGGGAAAAAGATAAGTCCGGGAAGAATTACGGTCAGTTCCAGTGGCGGATTGGTTTGCTGACACCGGTACCGACTCAGAAAGTGTCGGATTAACCTTATGAAAAAGAAACCGGTTAAAACCAGGAAGTTTGAGAAGGGGGATAAGGTCGGAATCGTGTTGGTGTGGTTATTGATCGCATTTCTTGGATTTAAAGTGTTTGTTTTATTGGTAGATGGCCATGGATGGCAGGCGATATTCTGGCTGGCCTGTACGAATACGGCGGAAGGTTGCAACTGACTTAAATAATCTAACATTGGCTGACTTCTCAAATGAGATGCCGGGCCTGTTCTGACTGTCAGAGCAGGCCCAATTTTTCTGAAAATGACGGAGAACGCGATAAGGGATATAACGATCGACATGGATATCCGTAATCGATGGAATAGTTTGTGTATGTGAACATTAATTTGAATAATGATGATTGCGATCAGCAGTCTTGAGGTGGCTGACGAAACAACTTTGAAGACATCAGGTCAACGGGAGAAAAGGTGAAGATCCATTCAGTAGTTTCGGTTGTTTCGACTGTTGATACCACAAAGGCAGATGCTCTGATCAAGTCAACTGACGGATGAGCAGGTACGCAAAATACTCTGGATAACATATTTGTTCGGTCGGCAACCATTTTGGATCGTTAACGCCTGATAATACGATTTTCTGCTGCAACGGGCAGTTTACGTTGGCAGAACTGCCCGGTATGATTATAATAGCTGTCGTCATGTGATTTTGACCGAAGGTATACTTGGTTCTATAATTTCCAGGGAGAGTATCCAGATGAGGCAAAAGTTATTTTTTACGATCTGCTCGGTGATTCTATTTGTAGGCGCCGGTTGCCAATCGCTTCTGGAGCGGGAGAACCATGGTCTGACTATTGCGTCACTTCGTTGTGAATACCGGGTGGATCCTGCCGGGATCGATGTGACTGCTCCCCGGTTAAGCTGGATACTCCAATCCGACCGGCGAGGCCAGGTCCAAACGAGTTTTCAAATTCTGGTTGCTTCCGATCTTCAATCGCTCAAGAATCATGATGCGGATGTCTGGGATTCCGGAAAAGTACCAGGCGATGAAACGACCGCAATCGTCTACGATGGCAAACCGCTGCGAACCGCTACCGAATATTTCTGGAAGGTTCGGATTTGGGATGAAAATGGACTCTCCATCCGGTTGGAGCCAACCCGCGAAATGGTCGATGGGATTGCTCAGACAGGATGACTGGCAGGCAGACTGGATCGGATATGACCTGGATGATCAGCCTGTTCCTGCGCCGGAGTTTATCCAGCGCGCCCGCTGGATCTGGTCCGAGACTAAAGCCAATGAACGGGTTCCACCGGCTGTACGATATTTCAGGAAAACATTTGAGCTTCCAGCCGACTGGATTACAAAAAACGCCGTGTGTTATTTTACCGCGGATGATACCATCCAGTTATATCTGAATGGCAGTCTGATTCGCTCTTTCCGTAACCGCAATTTTATCTATGATATCACCCTGGCCGATTATCTCAAACCGGGGCGAAACAGTCTGGCATTTCGGGCGGCAATGAAGGGACTGGGCCATCCCCGGCCGGGTTCCTGGCTGCCGTACGAATCGTATCGGAAGATGGTCAGATGATTGAATTTACATCGGATAGCCGTTGGCTGGTTTGTACGGATGAACAGCCGGGGGTGGCAGGATGCCAATTACGATGACTCCTCCTGGAGCCAGGCCAGCGAACTCGGTCCTCTTGGAATGGCGCCCTGGCAGCAGACCAGGCCGATCGAGCGGATTTTGCCACCAGCGCGCTATTTTCGCAAAGAATTCGGGATACAGGATAAACCCATCAAACATGCCAGTCTGTATGTTACTTCCTTGGGAATTTATCAGGTGTTTATCAATGGTCAGCGCGTTTCAGAGGATTATTTATCTCCCGGCTGGACAGATTACCGCAAGCGGATTTATTATCGTACCTATGATGTCACCAACCGTCTGCAAGATGGTCACAACGCCATTGGCGCGGTTCTGGCGGATGGCTGGTATGCCGGCTATGTGGGTGGTAGTCTGCGCCGCAACCATTATGGCCGTAAGACCCGGCTGCTGGCCCAGATCAATATCGAATATGACGATGGTACTACCCAGGTTATCGCCTCGGGTGGGGATTGGAAGGCGTCAGTGGGACCGGTTCAATATGCGGATCTGTTACAAGGCGAATGTTACGATGCCCGGAAAGAAATGCCCGGTTGGGATACAGCCGATTTTGATGAATCAAGCTGGCAACCGGTTATTGTTGGCGATACTGAAGTAAATCCGCAGGTTCAGGCGGCTGTCAGTGAACCGGTCGTAGCATTTGCATCTATTAAACCGGTTTCGGTTACTGAACCCGTCAGGGGGGCGGTATATTTTCGATATGGGGCAGAATTTTGCCGGTGTGGTGCGGATCCGGGTGAAAGGCAACTCCGGTCAGAAAATCCAGGTTCGTCATGCCGAGCGGCTTAATCCAGATGGCACACTCTATACCACAAACCTGCGCACTGCGGCAGCGACCGATCTCTATATCTGTAGAGGCGGTGGGGAAGAAATCTGGCAGCCCTGTTTCACTTTTCATGGTTTTCAATATGTGGAAATCTCAGGCCTGGATGAGAGGCCATCCCTGGAGGCCCTGACCGGTCTGGCGCTCAGTAGCGATACACTATTGGCCGGAACGTTTGAATGTTCCAATCCTATGGTCAACAAACTCCGGTCCAACGCGCTCTGGACCCAGCGTATGAATTTTATCGATATTCCAACGGACTGTCCGCAGCGGGATGAACGGCTGGGCTGGACCGGCGATGCCCAGGTTTATATCAATACGGCTTGTTATAATAATGATGTTCAGGCATTCTTTACCAAATGGCTGGTTGACCTGGCTGATGCCCAGCGGGATGATGGTCAGTTCCCCCGTTACGCGCCGTTGAGAGTGAATACCACCGATGGCGGTCCGGCCTGGGGCCGATGCCGGGGTGATCTGTCCCTGGACGATTTATCGTATGTATGGTGACACGCGGATTCTGGCGGATCATTACGACGCCATGAAGCGGTTTGTTGAATTCAATCGAAAGCGTTGTACTGATGAACTGTTACCTCCGGAGAAATTCCACTGCTTTGGCGACTGGCTGAATATCAATGATGATACGCCGCACGATGTGATTTATCTGGCCTGTTTCGGGCATTGTACCCGGCTGCTGGCCCATATCGCTGGCGTTCTCGGCAGGCAGGATGATGCGGTCGTTTATAACGCCTTGTTTGATCAGATCAAGGCCTCCTTTAACCGGCCTTTGTGGAACCGGATGGCAAGATTAAAGGCGATACTCAGGCGGGGTATGTTTTGGCGATTGCCTGTGACTTGCTGGATGAGGCGAAGCAGAAACAGGCGGCAGGCCATCTGATTCGCCGGATTGAGCAGTGCAAGAACCACCTTTCCACCGGCTTTGTCGGGACCAAGGATCTGATGCTGGTACTGGCGAAGATCGGTCGTAATGACAAGGCGTATCAATTGCTGTATAATGACACGTTTCCTTCCTGGGGATTTACCATCAGGCACGGCGCCACCTCCATCTGGGAACGATGGAACGGCTGGACCCCTGAGGAAGGATTTGCCGATCCCGGCATGAACTCTTTCGCGCACTACTCATTCGGAGCGGTATGCCAATGGATTTATGAAAATATCGGGGGCATCAAAACCGATGGTCCCGGATTTAAAAAGATCCTGATTCAGCCCCAGCCTGATAAACAAATGACCTGGGCGAATACCTCCTATCGTTCCATTCGGGGACAGATCGTTTCAAACTGGAAAATCCTGGAAGATCATTTTATTCTGGATGTGAGGATTCCCCCCAACACAACCGCCACGGTATTCATCCCGGGCCGGGAGCTTGATCAGGTGCTGGAATCCGGGATTAATGTGTCCAACGCGGAGGGTGTGACCAGTCTTGGATCGGTGGGAAAACAATCTTGTTTTCAAAATTCAGTCAGGGCAGTATCATTTTGTTGCTCCCTGGGCACCTTATGGTGTTGCCAAACCGGTTTTAGATATTGACCCGGAATGTGGCCACACCCCCGTAGAGTGAATTATTCAAAGTAATTGAGGATAACGTAAAAACAAAAATCTATCCCAGGTAATAGAAAGGAAGCATTATGCCGTTCTACAGAAACTTACGTTGGACAATGCAAGGCGTTCTGATTGTGGTATTCACCCTGGCGGGCGTGTCCTGCTCCCGTTTTGCCGGGTTGACCGGTTCCGGTATGCCCGGTAAGGCAGAGGTGTTGTCCGATATGCAACGGGCCAACGATTATTTTATGGGGGCAGCATCCCGATCCCGGCCAGCCCATTGTCACGAATCGCTCCCGGCCCAGTAATATCTGGACGCGCGGCACTTATTACGAAGGCCTGATGGCGCTGTACGCAATCGATCCGCAACCGCGTTATTATGATTATGCGGTCGAGTGGGGTGAAAAGCACAAAATGGGGCATGCGCAGCGGCAACCAGACCCGTAACGCCGATGATCAGTGCTGCGGGCAGACCTATATCGATCTGTATAAGATCGATCCCCAACCGGAGCGGATCGCAAATATTAAAGCCAATATCGATTATATCGTAAGCAATCCTGAGAATGATGACTGGTGGTGGATAGACGCGTTGCAGATGGCCATGCCGGTTTATGCCCGGCTGGGCGTACTTTATGATGATGACCGGTACTACGAAAAAAATGTATAGCATTTATATGTATACCAAAACGACGCACGGAACCAGCGGGCTGTATAACCCTGAGGATCATTTGTGGTGGCGCGACAAGGATTATGATCCGCCTTATCAGGAGCCCCAACGGCGAGGATTGCTACTGGTCTCGCGGTAATGGCTGGGTTTTCGCCGCCCTGGTACGTGTGCTTGATGTGATGCCTGTCGATGCCCCGCACCGTGAGGAATATGTCAAAACCTTTAAAGAAATGGCTGCTGCTTTGATCGGGGGTACAGCGACCGGATGGCTTCTGGAATGTCAGCCTGCACGATCCAACCCATTTTGGCGGGAAAGAGACTACTGGAACCGCCTTTTTTACCTATGGTTTTGCCTGGGGAGTCAGAAACGGTTTGCTGGAAAAGAAACGCTATCTACCGGCGGCTCTCCAGGGCTGGCACGCCTTGATCACCGACAGCCTGCATGACAACGGTTTTCTCGGTTACGTTCAGGGTACCGGCAAGGATCCATCCGCCGGCCAGCCGGTGACCTGGGATAAAGCGCCCGATTTCGATGATTATGGTGTGGGGGCGTTTCTGCTGGCCGGCAGCGAAATATACCGGCTGACCAGGTGAATGTAACGTATGTAGTTGAAGATACACAGGATACCGGCATCAGGATTTAAAACTCTGGCGGCGGTTGTTGTGTTTTGATATAATCTACCTTGCTATCATGAGAAAGAAGATTATAGTTGCTTACGTAAGGAACGATTGAAGCTTTTTGATTCGAGGTATCGCATATGAGCTATTCAGCTAAAGCATGGTCAAATGACATCACTTCTGAATTATTCCATCCAGTGCATTTGAAATGGATCGTCAGAACCTGTTTTGTTTGCCTTTTCTTGTTTATATTGACCATAAACCCGGTACTGGCGCAGGCTGCTGAGGACGGTTTCCTTTTTGTGACATTCCGGGGTGAGGCCACCCCTATGACTGAGCAGATCTATTTTATGGTCAGTGACGATGGGCGTGACTGGCAGGCGCTCAATGGTGGCAAGCCGGTTCTGGTCAGTACGGTAGGCGAGAAGGGGGTGCGGGATCCTTATATTCTGCGCGCGCATGATAACAGCCGGTATTACATCATTGCTACAGACCTGTCCATTCATCTCAATGGCGATTGGCATCGCGCCCAGACCGCCGCAAGTCAATCCATTGTTATCTGGGAGTCGGAGAACCTGGTCAAATGGTCTGAACCGCGACTGGTGAAGGTGGCCCCGGATAACGCCGGGTGTACCTGGGCTCCGGAGGCGGTTTATGATGCCGAACGTGGCGAGTATATGGTCTTCTGGGCGTCCAAGACGGCGGATGACCAGTTTAGTAAGCATCGCATCTGGGCAACCCATTCCAAGGATTTCAAGACCTTCAGTAAACCGTTTGTCTATATCGAAAAACCGACAACGGTCATCGACACGACCATCATCAATGACAATGGCCGGTATTATCGTTTTACCAAGGATGAAAAATTCAAGGCGATCACGATGGAAACCAGTGAGAAGCTGATGGAAGGCTGGAAGGAAGTCGAACCGTTTTCACTGGCCCAATTGAGAGGCTATGAAGGGCCGGCCTGCTTTATGATCGAGCCGGCCGGCGAGGGTAAAAATGCCAGATGGTGCCTGCTGCTGGATTGGTACAGCCGGGGCCGGGGCTATCAGGCCTATGAAACGGATAACCTCAGTGAAGGCAATTTTGTCAAGGGTCAGGACATGAAATTTCCTTTCAATCCAGTCCGGCATGGGTCGGTGCTGGCGATCAATCAAAAAGACAAGAAGTTCCTGCTTGAAAACTTAAGTCAAAACTGATTTATTCACTTTGAAGTGAGAAGGGTTGATTTATGTTGGTATTACATATGCGATTTGGGGGAACATAAAAAGGGTGTAAGAGGTATCAGAAATTATCTGGCACGGATAACAGGAATCTGATTGAGGTTTGAAGCTAAAAAAAACAAATGAGACCAATCAAGGAACAAATTAGACGTCGGCGTCAAAAGTATTTTGGAGCGTTGTTTTTGAGTCATAAACTCTTTTTTTACTTGGAAACAGCAACTTTTGTCGCAAGCATCAAATTACAAAGATACCCTGATTTAGTATCAATATTTAATGGGGGTTAAATATGTTAGGTGATTTACCGTTGGAATATATTATGATAGTGGCGGTTGTTTTTGTTGTTACGGTATTGATTGGATTGATTATAAATCAGCGTATGAAACAAAACCCTCTTTCTTCACTTTCAGAATATGACCGGAATATGCTTGATGATGAATCAAAATCAAGTCAAGAACAGCCGCCTGCGGGACCAAAAGACGAAGGTAATGGGAGAAGACAGAATTCGAAATCGTCTATTGACAAGGCCGTTCGGGATAATCTGGAGGTGCGATTTGACACGGATCAGGGGGCGTTACAGGATGATGGTGAGACCTTAAAGGAATTTCTTAAGGCGGCGGAGGGAGGTAATATCTCCGCCTGTTATAATTTAGGCTGGATGTATGCCAGGGGCAGGGGGTTGCGAAAGACAGCTATGAGGCGGCGAAATGGTACCAAAAAGCGGCGGAACAAGGGATGATGGCCGCTCAGCTTATTCTGGGAATGATGTACGCATCAGGTCATGACCTGCCCCAGGACGATGCCGAAGCGGTAAAATGGCTGAAAAAAGCAGCGGATCAAGGCCATGAAATCGCACAATCCTATTTAAGCAATATGATCGCTGAAGGTCGATATCAACCGCAGAATGCTCCTAAGACTGATATTGGACAATAAAAGTTCACCCCTCAGTGTTGCTAAAGAACGGATTAGACTTTAATACCCTTCCCGCCCTTGCAGACATATACCCTAAAAGGTCAGAGAGTCATGGAGATTCCAAGACCAAATCCAGACCAAACGGCTTACCTTGATAGTCAGTGTCTGTCATCAATGGGCAATCCAGATGAATCTGAAGTTGCTTCAAGTGATTTGCGTAACCCGTTGGAAATAAAAGAAGAAAGGCATTGCCAGTCAACTCCTGACAATGCCAGTCATAAGCGGAGGAGGAGGGATTCGAACCCCCGGTACCTTTCGGTACAACGGTTTTCAAGACCGCCGCCTTTAGCCGCTCGGCCACTCCTCCGAGGATTATAAAAGCTTTTATTTTATGAAGTTATGTAAGATTGGGGCATTGCGGCCCAGTTAGAAGGGCCATTATAGGGATATATCGGTAAAAAATCAAAGCGAAAAAAGCCTGTATTGGCTAACAAAATGGGATTTAACGGCGATCCAATGGTTTTTCGGCCCGTACTAAAACGGATAAAACTTGATTTATTCGATAAATTTGACATAGTGCAGTGGAACATCAAGAGCCTTTCAACTTCTGGACCGAATAATACAGGAATCATCGTATGGATTGGCTAACAATCGCACGGGAATTGCTATCGATCAGCCAGATCGGAGGGCATTATGCTTCCGATCCTTTTGACCGGCAGCGTTATGAACGGCTCGGCCAGATTGCCGCTGAGATTATGGCGGGAGGTTCCGGCCTGGATCCGGAGACCATCCTGCGATGGCAGACTGCGGAATTTGGTTATGCTACCCCCAAGGTCGATACCCGGGCGGTGATATTGCGAGGTGACCGGATTATGCTGATCCGTGAAGATATGGACCAGGGACGATGGGCCTTACCGGGAGGATGGGCTGATGTCAATGAAACCCCGGCCCAGGCGGTGATGCGGGAAGTGGCCGAAGAAACCGGATTTCAATGCCGGGTTGTCGGATTGCTGGCGCTTCTGGATCGGGAAAAACAAGGACATCTCCCGCCGTTTCCTTATCATGCCTGGAAGGTATTCTTTCACTGTGAAATTACCGGTGGGGCGCCGAAAGCTAATCTGGAATCCAGTGAACTGGATTTTTTCGATCCAGACAATTTGCCGGAACTGTCTCAATCGCGGGTATTAGATCAACAGATCCGCCGGTTGGTTGATAAGATTCGTACGGGAGATCGGGTGGCCGATTACGATTAACTGAAGTTAAAACGGTTTTACCCTATATTGGTCGAAATGAATTCCTCGCTATTCTGGAACCGAGCTTATTACGGCCTCCTGAGGATGATGGGCTTGTCTGGTAAACCAATTATCAGGTAACAGGGTTTGTTTTTTTTAATTCAATAATCAATATCTTGGGTGACGGATTGCCTTGCAGGTGAACATTTATAAATTCAATTCTTAGTAAAAGCCCCGTGATCGAATCTGCCCGGATTATAATGTTTTTCGGACCAGGGAAATTTTTGCTGATTTTTTGCGTGTCCAAATATATCCATTTGTGATGCGTTTTTTGGATCATCGCTAATGTCTGTGAGATATTTGACCTTGTAGTGGTTGCGGATATGAATCAGGGTGGATTTTAAATCAAGCGATAATATTGCCGTTAATTCCGGCGGCATCGGAATCCGAAATGCTTCCGGGTTATTGCTGACTAATACGGGTTTATCGGGACGGATATGCCAGTTAGTTTGTCCATCGCTGCCATTGATCACAGTTTTACCAGATGGTGTTGAACGATACAACACGAACTGATGATTGCCTCTCAGGTAAAGGGTGGCCCCATCGAGTTCCGCTTGTTCGCCTTCTTTTTCTTTCCTCTGTTGTGATGGATCGGGTTGGGTGTGTTGACGGCCTTTTTGACTATCCTCAACACGAATTGAATAGGTGCGGTCTCCTGCATTGTCGATTGCAACGATCATTTTGTTAATCGCAGCCAGGGCGGTATTGCCTGGAAGTTGTGTAAACAAGAATACCATCAATATAATGAATACCGTAGCAATTCCATAGCGAATGCGAGGTCGGTTCACACGATAAAATAGTTCAGAAATCTTTATATCCGTGTCAATCTTCTGCATCAGATTCAGTATTCTGCGTTCTTTTGCTACTTCATCTCTGTCGGCTAACTGCAAAAGTAGTGAATGAATAAGTTGTAATTCGGAAGCCCGACGAATTTGCTTTTTATCAAAGTATCTTTTAACCTGGAAAGTATTAGAATTTAAAGAATCTTCCGGATCACTATCAAACCACTCGCCGGTTAATTCATCAATATCGTCATATTCATGGTTATTGAATTCCGTTATCATAAGGGGGGCTCCATAACTATCTTTTTATGTCTCAGGCAATTAAACAATTGTGCCCTTGCCCTTTGAAGACGCTTTTTGATGGTTTCAACTGCGGTATTTGAGACGGATGCAATCTGCAATATAGAATTATGCTCAAAATAACGAAGATGTATTGCTTGCCGATAATGATCAGATAACGTCTCAATGCAATGCGATAAGGCCGAAATCTTTTCATTCCAGGTATCACCGGGATTTTCACTGATAAGCTCCAACTGGCGGTCGAGGTATTCCAGGGTTTCGCTTTCGAAAATCATAATATCTGATTTCACTTTGCGGAAATAAACCATTACAAGTTTTGAGGCAATACCTCGCAACCACGGTCCAAATGGCCTGGTCCTGTCATATTCATTAAGCTTTTGCCATGCGACAAGCATCGTCTCCTGGAACAGGTCGTCTATGGTAGATCTATCGCGTATTACAGCCCGCAGATAGGTCATCAGCATGGCCTCGTTCTCTCGAATAAGAATCTCGAAGATCGCTTTGGCCTGATTTCTATGGATTTTTTTCATCATAAGCGAATTTCTGCAAAACCAGCTGTTTCCAATATATTGTTGCAAAGTTCTTCTGCGGGGACAATTATTTAATATTTTTCGATATTTTTGTCCCCGATCCATATCGGTCAGGCAATTATAAACAGAATTGGCAATAAACGCCATAAGTTATCTATGATTCAGCTCGCCAATGAAAAAAGGAATAGCCATGAAAACAGGTTTTAATAAAAATTGCATTATAAAGATGTTTATATGTTTGTTTTCGATTTTCTTGGTATCTGAAACCTGTCTTGCTGATAATAATCCCCCGAGACAGAATTATCGTCAGCAAAAAAATGAAGGTAGAGGTGGCAACAAAGAACCGCAAAATAAGTATTCCATCGAGCAGGCGGTCAGCGATAAGGCGCAAATGCATACCATCGCATTCAATGGCCTGGCTTTTTTGACCGGTGATTTCGGTGCGTGCACGTTTATCCCTCCCGGCAAGGTATGCGATTTCTTTGGATTTCAGTATATGCGGGATATCGACGTCCGGCAGAAAGGGCATAATCCGATCTTTCTCAATCGGGTGGCAGGAAATGTCATGCATATACTCGATGACCGGCAAAAGCAGATGTTTTTGGATCTGGCCCAGAAGCAGGCGCCGCAACTTGAGAAACTGGCCATGATGCGGCTGCCTCTGATCAAGGCGTTCTGTATGGAGCGGGATAATCATATTCCATCTGGCAGTGTCGGACTTAATAAAGATGCCGTTGTAAACTGTGTGGCTGAGATATTCGTTTTTGACGCACAACTTAGCCTGGAAAGGGCTGAGGCGATGGCAAAAGTGTATTTATCCTTAAGTCCGGAACAGAAGGTTTATTTGGGCAAGATGAAATTCGGCGATTTTAATACATGGCCGGAAATGGATGAACGTGACAAGATGAGGGAACAGGGCCGCGGAAAATCCAAGATGTTCAATGTGGCTTATATGACTTATGTCAGCGAATTTTTCAGCTGGACGGCCGGCTCTGTTGAAGCGGATACTTATTTTTGCCCCGAGCGGCATGGTACTTATTTTGGCGGATTTTATATGAAAGATATGCCTGCGATGGGGAAAAGGGATTATGATATCAGCACTTCAGTCACCGGCGACAGCGGCGAGGCTTTTCTCTATGAGGTATTGAATGAGCGGCAAAGAGCTTTGATTAGCCCAGTCGTAGATGAACAGCGGCCATTGTTGACGGAAGTGATAGAGGTTCGCAAAAGTATATCGCAGGAACTGCGTCAGTTTATGGATGACCAGACGCCGGACAAGGCGAAAATTTTGAGCCTGGGGCATCGTTACGGTGAACTGGATGGTGAAATGGCATGGCATTATGCCATGGCATTTGCCAGGATCAATCAGACCCTTACGAAAGAGCAGCTAGCCGCTTTAATGAAATTGCGCAACCTCGAAGGTTATCAAAATGCGCCCTATTACATGTATTCAAGCCCGGTTCGGGACCAGCCGATTCTAAATAATGTGGAAACTTTTTTCTTCAGCCCGAAAGGAACTGATAAATGAGACGCCAGACCGTTTCAGTGGCTTTGATGATTGCCGTCATTGTGATTTGCCTGCCGGCCTTCGCCAAAGAGGAGAAAGCCCGGTATGAACACGGGGATAAGAATCCGCGAGAGTTTGCACTGCCTGCAGAAGCAACAAAAACAGCTCAGTTGTCTTTTCTACTGGGCTGCCCCACAGACAAGTCGGTGATTGTCAGCGTCCTGTCTGTGGAGAACTTGAATGGTTATATAGAGTATGGCACCTATTCCGGCCAATATACCAATAAAACAGACGCTTTTGAGATACCGGCTGGAAAACCGACAACAGTTGTTCTTGACAATTTGACGTCCAACACGCTTTACTTCTACAGATTTCATGGCAATCGGTTGGTGCAATCTTTTTCTGAATACAGCTTTCACACACAGCGGCCGCCTGGAAGCAATTTTAGTTTTGCCATACAGGGCGATTCTCATCCCGAACGACCACATCAAAACGCCCCTGAATTATATGCCAGAACTCTGCTTAACGCCGTTTCTGAACACCCTGATTTTTATATGACAATCGGTGATGATTTCAGCGTCGATACATTAAGAATCGTCAATGCCCAGACCGTTACCGGACGTTATCTTCTTCAACGTCCATTCCTGGGGTTGGTTGGACACTCATCGCCAATTTTTCTAGTGAACGGCAACCACGAGCAGGCCGCGGCCTGCAATCTGGACGGCACGCCAAACAGCGTTGCCGTCTGGGCGCAAAATGCCCGCAATTTGTATTATCCGCAACCGGCCCCTGATGGTTTTTATACCGGCGATATGGAACCGGTGGAATTTATCGGCAAATTAAGAGACTACTACGCCTGGACCTGGGGTGACGCCTTATTGGTTGTGATCGATCCTTACTGGCACAGCGCTGACCCGGTGGACAATGTCTTTGGCGGAGGTCCGAGACCGAAGGGACGCGATATGTGGGCAATCACCCTCGGTGATACTCAGTATAAATGGTTCAAACAGACCCTTGAGCAAAGCAAGGCAAAGTACAAGTTTGTCTTCACTCACCATGTTCTTGGAACCGGCAGAGGCGGTATTGAGCAAGCCGATCTATACGAATGGGGGGGGTAGAAACAGGCAGGGTCAATCGGAGTTTGACCAGAAACGTCCCGGATGGGAATTGCCGATCCATCAGCTTATGGCAAAAAATAATGTAACGATTTTCTTTCAAGGTCATGATCACATCTTTGCAAAACAGGAACTTGACGGAGTGGTCTACCAAACTCTGCCAGACCCTGCTAATCCGCAATATGTAACAAACAACGAGCAGGCCTATAAATCGGGCGTAAAGTTGCCGGGTACCGGATATCTGAAAATTACCGTTTCGCCAGAACAGGTTAAAGTGGATTACCTCAGATCCTGGCTGCCCAGAGACGAAACGGATCGGCACAAAAATGGTGAATTGGCATATAGCTACACAATTGCAAGGTGAATTTCTGAATCGAAATACCAAAACAGTTCTTACCGTTTTCCTGATATGGGCTGTTGTATCATTTATAATGACCAGTAATGTATTTTCAAAAGAGAACAATAAACCAGTACAAGGAAGAAAAAAACCTGACTATAAATCTGACCAAGGTCTTTTGTTGATTGAAATGCCGCAGGGGATTGTTTGTGGAAAACCTACAGATAGTTCAATTACACTGAATGTATATGCTCCTGACGATATGGAGTTCTATATTGAGTATGGGCTGTGCAATTCAAAGTACAGCGACAAAACCAGTATCTACAAGTTGTCGGCTCATCACGCTGAAAACATAACAATCAATGGACTTAAATCTAATTCAAGATACAATTATCGTGTTCTCATAAAAAATACAACGGAAGGTGATTTTACCGCTTCATCGCAATATAATTTTCACACATGCAGAACTCAAGGCAGTGATTTTTGTTTCGTAGTACAGGCTGATTCCCACCTTGATGAGCAATCCGATATAGAGCTATATAAAAGAACTCTGTCAAACGAGCTTGCCGATACCCCAGACTTTATGATTGATCTGGGCGATACTTTTATGACCGATAAACTTGGTGAAATGAATAACCGTAAAATCCAAAACAGATATTTGATGCAAAGAGGTTTTTTTAGCCTTATCACTCATTCTGTTCCACTTTATCTGGTTCTTGGCAATCATGACGGTGAAAGTGGATGGAAACTGGATGGAACAGAAAATAATATCACCGTTCAGGCAGCCAAAAACAGAAAAATATATTTTCCCAATCCCCGGCCGGACGATTTCTATTCTGGCAATAGCACCGTGGAAAAACATGTGGGCTTCCCCGAAGATTATTATGCCTGGACATGGGGAGATGCTCTGTTTGTTGTGCTCGATCCATATTGGTACACTGTTAAAAAACCAGGCAAGGCTATCGATAACTGGGGTTGGACGCTCGGAAAGCAGCAATATGACTGGTTCAAAGAAACCCTTGGAAAAAGCGAGGCAAAATTCAAGTTTGTGTTCTGCCATCATCTGGTCGGTGGAGGTGAGGAGGGGCGGGGCGGAATTGAATGGGTTAAATATTATGAGATGGGTGGCTTTAATAAAGATGGCACGTGGGGTTTTGATGCAAAAAGAACCGGTTGGAACAAACCGGTTCATCAGCTTATGACAGACAACCATGTAACGATCTTTTTTCACGGACATGACCATTTTTATGCAAAACAGGAACTTGACGGGATTATTTATCAGTCTATGTTCCCCAACCCAGTCATTCGAATTTCAAGAATGTTGGACAGGCGATTAGTTACGGCTATGCCGCTGGCAATATCCTGCCCAATTCGGGGTATTTGCGGGTTTCCGTTTCTGATGCCCAGGCTACGGTTGATTACGTTCGGCCCTGTCTGCCTGAAGCTGAAACAGGCGGTCTCCATAAAAGCGATATGGCTGACAGTTATATGATAAAAAGCAAATGACTTGTCATTATTAAACCCACTTGTTCACACGTTGTTTTTCTTCTGACTGGCATAAAACGAGTTCGACATTTGAATAAATTTGGGTAGTAACCGCGGGGTAAGAACACTTAAGGGAATCTCTGTATTACTTTAGTCGAAATGACATTCATGGCAAACATCGAGTAGTTTGTCTTTCACAAATCAGGTATTTTCAAGTCACCGATTAAAATAGTGTTCCGCATGTAATGCTAACCGTTCGCATAACGATAATATTTCATAATGAATGATAGTAGGATGAATCATGCTGGAAGAAGGCATGATATCGATCCGATTGATAGCGTAATGGAGTCCGGCTTGAAAGATTTAGAAATAGGCATGTCTTAAGTGATTTGTTAGCAAGAGGATATGTGGATAAAAATGTAGGAGGCCTGAGACATAATTAATTTTTACCGGGAAATTACGTTTTCTTGAATTGGAGGGGATAGTATATTAAGTAAGCAGTCAAAATTGAGCATAATCAGGAGAGCGATTCATGATTCAGAAAAAATCGTATAACTTATTGATATTATTGGTGTTGATCGTTATTGCGGTCCCGCTATACGGCCAATACGGCGCGGGGGTGAAAATTGGAATTAATACCAGCGCCCAGTATTCACCGGCCGCTCCAGGTCAGCAACTGTTTCTGGCGATACAACTGGACCTTCCAGCAAGCGGCCATTTATACGCCAATCCTCGTCAGGGTGATCTGGGGATTGATACCGAAGTGAAACCCTCGGCGCCAGGTGTTAAGTTTGGTAAACCTGTTTATCCTGTTGGTAAACGTTACGTCGATAAATTATTGAATGCTTCCAACCATATCTATGAAGGCAAGGTGACCATTTATCTGCCGTTGGAAGTGCCAGTGGATGCCCGGGACAGCTTGAAGATCGATCTGGCGTTTAATGGTCTGTATTGTACCGACGATGGCAGTTGTATTCCCTGGGAGACCAATAGCCAGTATGAATTGAAAATTGCTACCGAATCGGTGGCTTCAGAAGATGCCCTGTTCAAAAATCTGGATCTGTCCTTGGTTGAATGGCTGGAACCTGAAAAGCCCGCAAAAACAGTTGAGTCGGTGCAACCTGAGACCAGTGATACCAGTGAATCGACTGAAACAACCGTTCCATCTGTGGCGATTCCGGATTATCAACCGGTCGAATTCAGCGGGATGACCATGACCGGATTCAAGGCTATTTTACTGGCGTTTATCGCCGGCTTAATATTGAATATCATGCCGTGTGTACTGCCGGTGATCCCGTTAAAAGTCCTGTCTATTATTCAGCAGGCCCAGTCCGGCGATGGCACCGGCGATAAATTCAAATCGTTGAAACTCTCACTGGTTTTCAGCATTGGGATTATCCTGGTCTTTGTGATTCTGGCGGCAGTCATGAGCGGTTTTAAGCTTTTCTACGGCCAGCAATTTCAGAGCGATGTCTTTAAATTCATCATGCTGGGCATTATATTTATTTTAACTTTGTCCATGATGGGGCTGTTTGAGATTGTTCTACCGGCGAAGATGACTAATGTCGGCATTGTGAAACAGGGCTATGCCGGATCGCTGGGCATGGGGATCATGGCAACTTTGCTGGCAACGCCGTGCAGCGCGCCGCTACTGGGGCCGGTACTGGTCTGGTCGCTCAGTCGTCCCACGCCGGTTACCATTGGAGTATTCCTGATGGTGGGAGTAGGAATGGCGGCTCCTTACGTCTTATTAACGGCTTTTCCCAGGTTGCTCAATCGCATTCCCAAGGCCGGTACCTGGATGATCCGGCTGAAAGAGGGACTCAGTTTTGTCATGCTGGGTGTTTGTATTTACCTGATCAGCCTGTTTCCTCCGGCCTGGTTTGTGCCTTTGACGGTGTATTGCGTGGTGGTGGCGTTTGCCATCTGGCTGGGGCTCAAGGCGGTTGATTTCAATACTCCGGCAGTTCGGCGGGGTATGACCCGTTTGATAGCGTTGGCTGTTATTGGCTATGCCACCTGGCTGTTCTGGCAGCATAAACCGCAAACAACCTCGACCGATATTGGCGATGTCCCGGTGGCAGAACAATCGGTCAACTGGCTGGTCGCTGAGTTACTGCCTCTGCATGACGCCGCTCAGACGGTGATGGTTGAGTTTACGGCCGACTGGTGTCCTAATTGCAAGGCGGTCGAACTGGCCGTGTTAAAACGGGATGAGTTCAAGGCCAAACTCGATGAAACGAATACCAAACTGATTATTGCCGATCTGACTCGTGATGATCCGGCGATCAAAGAACTGTTGACGCGGCTGGGATCGCAGAGTATTCCCTTTACTGCGATATTTCCGGGCAACGATCCTCTGCGGCCGATTGTGTTACGTGATGTCTATACGCTTAATATGGCAGTAAAGGCTCTGGATATGGCTGCCGCTAAATAAGGAGTGTGATGCCATGGCAGTAATCACCGAAAAAGACCGCAAACTGGCGCTGGGATGTCTGAATTGCCCGGTGTGTAAGAAGGCTCGCAAAGACCAGAAAGGTTTTTTCTTCTGGTTTGTCAGAAAGATCGAAGGTGCGTTTTGTCCGCAATGCCGGGCTTATGAAAAAGTCTATGGCCGCAAGGCGCATGAACCACTAGCTAATAAATGAGGCAGCAAATTTTTATGGCCAAAGAGAAAGCGGTTACTCCGAAAACCTTTAAACCAACCCCCAAAGATATTGCGACTGCACCCGAGCGGATCAAGCCGATCCTGGCCGGATTAAAAAAACTCTATCCCGACGCGCATTGCGAATTAAATTATTCCAATCCGCTGGAACTGTTCGTGGCCACCGTGCTGTCGGCACAGTGTACCGACGTTCGGGTCAATATGGTGACCCCGGCGCTGTTCAAGAAATATCGCTCTGCGGCTGATTATGCCAAAGCCCCTGCGGAAGACTTGGAGCAGGATATTAAATCCACCGGATTTTTCCGAAACAAAGCTAAAAACATTCAGCAGGCCTGTGGTGTGATTGAGCGCGATTACGGCGGTCAGTTGCCTGATAATCTGGATGAACTGGTTAAATTGCCCGGGGTAGGCCGAAAAACTGCCAATGTGATTTTAGGCGATGCCTTTGGCGTGCCGGGAATCACAACCGATACCCATGTGATCCGTTTGTCTCGGTTGCTGGCTCTGTCGAATCATGCCGATCCGGTAAAACTGGAAAACAACCTGATGGAACTGATACCTCAAAAGCAGTGGACGCTATTCAGTCATCGTCTGATCTGGCATGGCCGCCGGGTCTGTAACGCACGCAAGCCTGAATGTGATTCATGTGAGCTCAGAAAATATTGTCCCTATGGACTGGCAATCGCTCAGTAATTGCGTTTAGAAAATCTTTCGATAGTTATGGCAGTAGGGCAGGGTGCCTTTGTGTTCGTAGTAATCCTGATGGTAATCCTCAGCCGGCCAGAACCGTGAAGCGGGTGTCACTTCGGTTTTAACATCATAGCCCATCTTTTTAAGTTGATCGATCAGTTTCTCGGCCGTTTGCTTTTGTTCATCGTTCAGGTAGAAAATACCTGAGCGATACTGATGGCCAATATCGGGCCCCTGGCGGTCCAGTTGGGTGAAGTCGTGGGTTTCAAAGAAGAGTTTGGCAACGGTTTCGTACGAGGTCTTTTTGGGATCGAAAATGACTTCAACGGCTTCTGCGTGGCCGGTCGTTCCGGTACAGACCTGTTTATAGGTAGGGGCCATGACATGGCCGCCAGTATATCCGACCGTCGTGCGAATAACTCCCGGCGCTTTATCCAGCCAGTGCTGCACACCCCAGAAACACCCAGAGGCGAATATTGCGCGTTCCATGCCGACTTCGACTTCGGGGATAAATATCATCGAGACCGAATTGACACAATGTCGCGTATTTTTAGAGGTAAAACCTTCCCCTTCGAAAACATGACCCAGGTGCGCGCCACAGGTGGCACAGATGATTTCAATTCGCATGCCGTCGGCATCTCGCTGACGTAGTACCTTGTCTGGCAGGGCATCGTCAAAGCTGGGCCAGCCACAACCGGAATGAAACTTGCTGCCCGATTCGAACAACGGCGTCCGGCACTGTTTGCAGGCATAGACGCCCGGTTCGAACAGGTCGGTATATTCCCCGGTACCGGGCCGTTCAGTGCCTTTATTCAGAATGACATGTTTTTCGAAATCGGTTAGTTCATTTAACATGAGGGGCTCCTTGTGGTATAGGCCGATACGATCAATCATTAAATCGGCGTCAAAAGCCTTGTTGATGGCCACTATAGCGATACTTTTAAGCGTAGAGGTATTCAGATTTTGATCGATAGCATAGGGTTTGAATTGCTGGAATGGAAGTTTAATTTCTTCCCAGGTATCCTTAGCGATAAAATCTGCCTGATAAAACTGCCAGGGTTGTGTGGTCTGATTGCTCTTTAAATGGATCGCGTAGGTCTCGCCATTACCTTTGACCCGAATCACAACCCCCTCATAATCGCTCCCATTGAGTGGTTTGTTTTTTTCGCCAAGAATCCGACTGGCCTGGATAAAACCACCATTGTTTTCCAGAGAAACGGTTCCGGTCAGGTGTAAAAAGTGGTTGTCCTTTTCTTTTTCAGTTTTTTTCAGCTCTATGTTTCCGGTTGATTTTCCCCCCATGACATTGTCGGTGATGAGTTCCCATTCGGGTTTATTCTGGCCTGGGGTTTTATTGAAATCGTCAATTACCAGGTCCGCTTTGGGTTTGGCTGTGGTTGGGCGGGTGAGAGGGAGCATGCCCACTAAAAAACCGGATGCGATCAGAATGATAATCAGTCGAAACACCAGGATGACGCGGTATTTATGTTTGTCCGGATAATTTTTCAGATTCATGATCGGGTCTCCTGTAATCGTTTGTCTTTACTACTATCAAATTATAGTGAAGACACATTCAAAAGAGCAGTGTAAAAGATTTGTCAAAGAACAAATACGTAATATGCGTTAAAATAAAGGTTTATGATTTTGATGCGACTCGACAGGATTTAAACTTGATTTGTTCTAAAAAGATGTTTATAATATAAATAACTATGTGCAAAAGATGAGGAAAGTCTCCAAAGAAGCAGGAAAATCTTCGGGAATTTGAGATCACCTCTGATAAACCAAAAAATACCTTAATCCAAATGAGGAGTTTAAGTGATGAGAATAGTAAGTTTATTAATGGTTGTTGCGTTGGCGGGATTCGCCCAGGCAAATTTAACAACAAATGGCAGTTTTGAGTCATTATCGCCATCGTCATCATTGTCATCTGTTGGTACGTATGTAACCTTATATGAAGGCGCCACTGACATAAATGGCTGGACAGTGATCGGGGCGGTAAATCTGGCTAATCATACCGAGTCGATCGATTACATCGGATCGTACTGGTCTGCATCTGATGGGGATCGCAGTCTGGATTTAAATGGCTATTATGGTCAGGGTGGTGTGTTCCAGACCATTCAGACTGCTGCCGGCGCAGTGTACAGTGTAGCATTCGACATGGCCGGTAACCCGGATCGTCAGGATACCAAAACCATGAATGTTGCCGTTGCCGATACCAGTTCCAGTGTCTATTACGACACGGAAGTTTTTACCTTCAGCACGATAGGTAAAACAAGAACCAACATGGGATGGGTTGGTAAGAGCTGGACCTTTACTGCTCAAAGCAACTCAACGGATCTATACTTCCTGTCAGGTATGGATGGCGCCTGGGGCCCGGCTCTGGATAATGTCGTTGTTACCATGCTATCTCCGGCTCCGGCCATTGTTCCTGTACCCGGCGCTATGGTGCTGGGTGGATTAGGCACGGCGCTGGTCGGCTGGCTGCGTAGCCGCAAAAGAGCCTGATCCAGATATTGTTTATAAACGAAATACCAAGCGTAGGTTGTTGTGACTTACGCTTTTTTTATGGGGTTATCCGAATTGTCGCTTGTCCAGTAATATTTTCGCCGGCTTTCAGGGTTTTACTCCATGGAGAGGCGTGAGAACGTAAAAATCGTTCCGCGCCGATACTGTTATGATCGGCCACCAGCATTCGGATAGTATCGGAATCAACCCAGGCTCGCACGGCTTGACTGCCATCAGATAAAACTCTGATACCCTTACCGGATAATCCGGTCAATTGTGCCCAGTGAATGCCGGTGCGTGTCGCGCGGAAATCATGACTGCCCAGAACCGTGTCATCCCGGCTCCAGGGTGTTTTGGGTTCTTTTGACGGGCCGGCGTAACGGACTGGTGGGGTGCCGTAAAAGGCCCTGGCTTTGCCGTTTAGTCGTCCAATGTGATCGTCCGGATAGACACTCCATTGCCCCTGTCGCTGCCAGCTTAAAGTGGACTGGCTTTTAGGGACATCGAAAACCAGTCCGATCTGGCGAGCTTTGATTTCTTCTTTATTGGTGAAATTGTAGGCTACCGTAATCCGGCCGCCTCGATCCAGATCAATCGTATAAGTGCCCTCTGCCTGATCGGTGTGACCGGATACTTTGATGGTCGTCACACCGCTGTCAGCCTGTTGCCAATCAATGTTCGTACAGGTCCAGTTGGTGCATGGAGCCGTATAAGATTCGAACTGATCGGTACCGATCATTTGCGCGGTGCTGTCGGGCGGGAAATAATCTGCCAGCAGCATCAGAGTGGGCCCGCCAGTCAGAATAGTCTGACCATCACTCTCTATGGAAATAAAGAGGCCGGTTTTCAAATCAAAGCGAATCCGCATTCCGGTCGATTCTGCTGTTAAGGTTGAGCCTGATTGTTTAGCCTGAAATGGCTTGCCCGATGGTGTCATTGGAGTCTCGATTTGAGAGTTATTTCCAAAGCGGGTATGCTGGACCAGACGATCAACCGGGTCGTAAACTTTGATATCGAGCATCATGTTATCCAGATCACTCACTTTTACCGGTAAAGTCAGGGAACCGCGCTTGCCCGGCGTTAATTCCATTTTCAATTGCCCGTTACGACCATTGCATTGCCAGTGAATCCAGCATTCATTCAGATCAGTAAACCCAAACCGGTTTTCCACTTGCAGGCATATCTGTTCCTCTGTTTGTTCACCCAATTCGATTTGCACAGGCGCGTAGGTTTTGAATACATGCCAGGCTTCCGGCTTCAATCGTCGCCAGCCATCCAGCGGGCCCCAGGGACCATAGCCCACAACCTTGCCATCCGGCAGGAAAAAGGTATCGTCGATACCGGACCAGATCGCACCGCCCAGGCAGCCATCAGACCGGTACATTGCTTCCCACATGCTTGCCAGCACCAGCCCCCAGGCGTCGCGCAGGCCCGGATCGGTCACCAGCTCCTCATGGTTATAACAGTTTAGATGGCAAAACTCACCAAAGAGCACCGGGCGGTCTTCTTTGTTCGCGCGTTCCGGACCGCCGGGGCCGGGATAATGCTGATTGGCAATCTGAGTGGTGCTGTGGCTATTGTTCCAGCACTGGTCATGGAATGTTTTGGGCCGGGTGGGATCCAGTTTTTCGGCCAGGGCAAAACTGAGTTGATAATTCTTCTGCCATTTCGATTCATTGGCCAGCGACCAGATAATGACACTTGGATGACTACGGTCACGAGAGATCATCTCGGCCGTACTCTGCAATACAATCGGGCGATTCAAACGGCTGCCATCGTTGCCCCAGCAGATCGGGGCTTCTTCTTCCACGAACAGACCTATTTCATCACAGGCGTCGATAAATTCTTCCGCCGGCGGGTAATGCGAAGTTCGGATATAGTTACAGTTCATGGCTTTAAATAGTTCGGCATCTTTGCGCCACCAGTTATCTTCCGGTTTCAAACTGCGACCAGTCAGTGGATGTACTTCATGCCGGTCAACACCATGCAGTTTCACCGGAACACCATTGAGCAAAAACCGATTGCCAGAGACGGCCAATTCACGAAAACCAAAACGCTGTCGCACCGTCTCGATAATCGTATTATTCTGCTTTAACTGGCATTCCAGGGTATACAGATTGGGATGTTCGCAATCCCATTTGCGAGGCTGCTCAACCGCCAGATGAAATACCTGGTTGGTCATGGCTGGTTTATTGCTCTGGTTTGGTTCTATCGATTGGATGTTGTTGGCATTTTGAGGGATGGGTATGGTAAAACTGTGGTTGGTGATTTCGACATATTTTTCTTCAGGCCAGGTTTTCAGCTTAAATAGTACTTCAACTTCATGGACAGGTAATGTGCTGGTATTGATCAGTTTCATTCCAGCTTTGAGAATGGCATCCCGGTACTGATCATCCAGATCGGTTGCAACATGGAAATTCTGGATATGCAGCTGTGGTACGGCAAACAGGGAAACTTTGCGGGCAATGCCATAAAGCGGATGAACCGCGTACTTTGAACCCGTGGCCAACCGGTCAGCACGGGTATTGGCTGTTACCCTGACGCGTACTTCGTTATTAACGCCACAATGGATCAAATTGGTAATGTCAAATTCAAATGGGGTATACGTCCCTGAATGGCGGCCTGCTATTTTACTGTTGACCAGGATTTCGGCATCACCATACACGGCGTCAAACCGCAATTTAACACACCGGCTTTGCCACTCCAGCGGGATATCGATATCCCGCCGATATTCCGCCGCTCGGTCAACAGTAAATCCCTGCATGGACCATTCACCTGGAACCTGAATAGTGGACCAGCCTCGCCCGCGGGGGGGTAACGGTCTCTCATCTGAGACAGGATTAAACTGCCAGGCGCCATTCAGGTCCATGATTTTTGCATTGACCGGAATAGCAGTGTAAGTCGGTTCGGGCAGCGTTTCGGGGCTATCGGCTGGCGCTGTTAAGGGGCCGGTTCTATCGCTGAAGATTTCCAGAGCGGCTATGACCGCGTTGGGCCCGGCGATTCTATGAGTTGCTATTGTTACTTCTCCTGCCTGATAGATAGCCGGTGACAATTCAAATTCCAGAGTAACCGGAGACCCGTCAGGCAGTTCGATATTATCTTGCAGAATCATATCGTTTGCCATTAAATTTTGAATCCGGCCGCCCTTTTCTGACAGAAAGGAGATTCTAACGGCGTATTTCGCTTCCGGTTGAAAATTGCCAAAAACATAGGCCACTTCTTCCCCGTAAGCGACCGTACGCATCGGATCCGCCGCGGATATTTTTTCCAGACTGAGATCGCTTTCCGGATAGCGATAACTATCTCCGGTATCAAGGAAACTGTCACCGCTTTCTGTGCCACAATCAACGGAAGCCACGGAATACCATCCTTGCGGAATCGCCCAGCCTGAGTTGATTAAAGGCATTGCCGATATAATTAGTAACAAGATATCTATCCGTCGATTCATTATTAAACTCCAACTCAATGTCCAGGAATTAGTTTCAAGCCTTCTTCATAAAACGCCATGACATTTTCAACCGGAGTATCCGCCTGAATATGATGGGCGGGCGCCAGGATATAGCCGCCATTTGAACCGCATTCGGTTTTTAATCGTTGGGTTTCATGCCGGATGTCAGCCGGTGTTCCGTTCGGCATGATCCGCTGTACACACATACCGCCAAAAAGTGTCAGGTGTTTGCCGTAACGTTGCTTGACCATTACCGGATTGATGGCCATGGGCTGGATCGGATTAAGAACATCGAGACCGATTTCTATCATGTCATCCAGGATCAGCTCACAGTTACCGCAACTGTGATAGGCAATCACAATATCAGGATTGATCCGCTTGGCTTCGCTAAACAGGATTGCATAACGGGGTTTAAGAAAACGACGCCACATGTCCACTGAAATCATCATGCCGGTCTGCATGGCGACATCATCCCCGAACCAGACCATATCGGCCCCCAGTTCGATATATTTCCGGCTGGCGCCCAGGGGGAATTGCATCACCTTGTCCATCAGAGCTTCAGCATAATCTGGCGACAGCGCCATATCCATCATAAACTGGTCCAGCCCGCGCAGATACCAGGCCGCTTCAAAAATACTGATCTGGGAAGAGCCAATCAACCATTTGTCCGTTCCATAGTGTGTTTTCATCGCTCGAAAATTGTCATATTGAGTATCTACGCCAGGATCGGGAATTTCATAGTGACCCAGTTTTGCCATATCACCGGCCAGTGGATGGCCACAAATTTCTGTAAATACGCCAAACTCATTCTGGATATAACGCCATTCGATACCCCAGGGATCGGTATATTGCGGCCGTGGTTGGCCATAAAAACTCAATTCCAGCCCGACACAATCTTTGATCATATCATTACCCAGGAATACTCCCAGATCGGCCTGATTACCACATCCAGTTGATTTTCGGAGTTTTGTTTCGGTTTCCGGTACAAATGTAGCAAATACTGGAGGTCGGTCCGGGGTCTCATGGGCCAATGCCATCTGAACACGTTCGCGTGAATTCATGGAGTTCTCTCGCAAATAAAAAAAACAAATTGAACCTATATATTCAGGCATGATGTTCAATTAATCCATAGACTTTTCGGATATAATCATATATATTTCGGCAATTACAGGAGTTTTATCATGTTTGAAGAATACGCCACAGCCGCCGGCCCATCCAGCGTTATCGGACTTGATCTCCATACGGTCTGGCATGTTCTGGCCGATAGCCAATATGATATTAACCTGGACCGGTCAATCCAGACCTCACGCCAGATCCACACCCATGGCGGTACCGGATTAATCGCGCTTAAATCGATAGCGGGCCGAGGATGTATCCGTTTCAGAAACCGGGGGGATATAGTGCTTACCGGTGACAGTCTGGTTTTATTTGACTGGCAGCAATTGCAACGCTATCGATGCCTGGACTCAAGCTGGCATTTCTGGTGGTTCGAGTTCAATGCCTATGGCCCGGCGGATTTCAGGTTGTATGTTCCTATGGCGATCCTGCCCTTACCTGACGAACCGGGACGATTCAGGCTGATATCATCCCTGTTACGCAAACACAGTCAATCCAGTCGCCGAATGGCATCCGCGTTGTTTCTTCAAACATTATATGAATGGCTGGCCGGCGAAAGTGGCAATGATGCGACGGAACGCCATTTCGACGCCATCGATCAGGTGATTGATCTGATGTACAGCCGCTTCAATCCACCCATGACCATTGAGCAGATGGCCGGGATGGCCGGATTGAGTGTTCGCCATTTTCGTAATTTGTTTCAGAAAGCGACTGGAGAATCCCCGAAAAAATATTATAACCAGGTTCGCCTGACTCTGGGCCGTGAATTGTTGCGTCAAAGGCAGTTTACTATTACCCAGATAGCCAGTCGGCTGGGATTCTCCAGTCCTTATCATTTCAGTCGCGAATATAAACGTTTATTTGGGATCAGCCCCTCGCAGACCAATCCGCACCATAATTGATAGCGACACCGTGATCGTTATCTGGATTGCTTCAGCCAGGTACAACATTGGATTTGAAATAATTTTTTAATGAGCATAATGAATAAAATTTGACTTCATAACTCAGGATGACCTAATATTTTATATTGGCAGTTATATTATGTCAGATCAGGCTGGCCCATCCGGACCGGGAGCGAGTTGTCAAAACAGCAGAAAGGAAAGGTTGTTATGAATGCGGCTATTATATTTTCTGGTACAGGGCCGATTTTAGTACTTACATCTTACCCTTCCATAGAAAATCCCAGGTTAATTGAAAAACTGGCTTCCAAGGGGATCAAAAAATTTATTGCGTACGAAATTCCCGATAACCTGGTCAAGGAAAAGTATGGGATGCATTATAATGCCGTGATGGGTGATTTGCAACAGCAAGATGATCTGCGTGTTATGGATTATGACGGCCATCACATCTTTTCATTATTTTCGCTTAAAACACTGGGGCAACCAAAGTATTTTGAATAGATTTGTCTGTTCGAATAACGAATAATGATCACCCTTAGCCGGCTATATGGGCTGACAGTTTATTTGGATTAGTGACCGTATTCATCCATATTTCAATGCACCGGGTTTGATCCGATATCAAAAAAACAATTTTTATCATCCAATTTTTGGAAACGTTTCGTTTCTGTTTATAAAAGTAGCGAAGTTACAGATTGCTTACAACTTACTGGAATCCTGTTATGACTATGAAACGAAACAACCTTAAAGGCTTTACATTAATAGAATTACTCGTTGTCATCTCGATTATTGCGTTATTAATTGCGATTTTAATGCCGGCGTTGGGACAGGCTCGGGAACAGGCAAAAAAAACGGTCTGTTCAACCCATTTGTCACAGTTGATGCGGGCTCTGGAAGTCTATGAAGTCGATAACGACAATAAACGATTTTCAGTACGTAACAACCTTGATTTTAATGAAACCAATCTCTACTGGATGGGCAAACTGGCTAAATACGCCGGAAATGCCAATTACAGTCAACGTTACCTGAGAGGTGAGACCATCGAATTACTGTTATGTCCTTCGGCGCCTGCTGCCGGCTACAATACGGATACCACTCTGCAAAATCCCTCGGGATATTGGGGGACGCGTAAGAAACCCTGGGAGTGGCAGCGTACCAATGATATGTCCACAATGGGTAGTTATGGTATGAATGGCTGGGTAGTTTATGATGCCATGTATGAAAATGTCCCCGAACGCGCCAATTTATATTATCGTCGATGGGATAGCGTCAAAGGTGATGTACCTGTCTTTGGGGATGCTCTCTGGACGATCGGCTGGCCCCAATCGCCCGATCAACCGCCAACTAACCTGGGCGATACCCCCAACGATTATGCCTTTTCGGGTATCGGTGAAATGTGGCGATTCTGTTTTGACCGCCACAAACGTTCCGTCAACATTGCGTTTAAAGACTCTCATATCGAATCGGTAAAATTAGCTGAATTATGGACCCTGCCCTGGCACCGTGGTTATCAGTACCGAAGCGCCGATGAGATCGTTATCCCAGATTGACCGGATTGGATTGATTTTGATCCAAAGCGCCAGTATTCAGGAATGCTTGAAAATTTATAACAGTCAGTCGGCATAGGATGTGCCCTGGTTCGAGAATATGCAAAGTCTTTGATATCAAGACCATAGACATTATTATTGTCATATATGGCCGATGAAAACAATGCAGATTCTGGTAAAAAATGGATTTTTACCTTCTAATTTTGTCAAATCTAACGTTTTGTGTATAAGTGGATGAATTGTATATAAAACCGGTTCTTGTCTCGATGAATCTATTGGAATCGTAATAAAGTTACCGATGTCAGATAAAAGCAAAAAAAGTGAGTTGTTCTTCCGGCACTATACCGGGGTGCAAAACCGGTTGTTTGCTTATATTCTGACCATGGTCCACAATGAAAACGATGCCGAAGAATTGCTGCAGGAGACATCCTCCCTGTTATGGGAACATTTTGATAATTTCCAACTGGGTACCAATTTCAGTGCGTGGGCATGCAGTATTGCTCGTAATAAGGTAATAGATTTTGTACGTAAAAACAAAAAAACCAGGCCCTTTTTCGACACGGATACCTATAGCCAAATTGAGCAATACGTGAATTCTGACCGGGATGATTTGTCTGATCGATTAAATCATTTGCACCAGTGCGTCGGTAAACTCAAAGATTCTGATCGATCGCTGATTGTGATGCGTTTCCAGAAAAATATGGCGATTAAACAAATGTCACAGGCAACCGGCCGGTCGCCGGATGGATTGTATAAATCGATGACCCGAATCTTAAGTATGCTTCGTCAATGTATCGATCGTAGCATGCGTCAGGGAGAGTATGTCTGAAATGACCCGAGAAGATGCCAGGCAAATCGATGAACTGCTCTTGCGGTTGCTGGACCATAGTATCGATGATGAAGCGTTTGCGCAGCTGGAGCAATGGTTGCATGAGGATCCCCAGGCGGTCGCTCACTATTACGAGTTCATGCAGCATTATGCCGCCATGAAAATCGGGATAGGGGCCCGGGCGGCAATGGCGTCGGGTATGAGCGCCAGTAGTTGCCAGGATGTGCTTATGTCCATGGCTCAGTTGGAAAAAGAAGCGCCAACGGTCGAAGAGATACCACAACTGCAACCCGTCTCCCATCCTAATTCCGCATCGCCGGAACGCAAACCGTTTCGTGTGAACTGGAAATCGCTCCTGCCGGCGGTTGCCTCGGCGGCAATCCTGATTCTGGCGTTGTTTTTGATCGATGCCTATCAGTTGCCCCATTTGCATTCTGTGGCAACGGTCGTCGATACCATGCAGGCTCAATGGAAAGATGACTGGTGCGTTCTGAAAAAAGACAACCGTGTCTTTAATTTGAGCCAGCCCATCGAAATGACCGCAGGTCTGGTCCGGATTCGATTTGATGACCAGGCCGAAGTGATTATTGAAGGCCCGGCCTCGTTCGCCTGCGTATCGCCGGAACAACTCGATTTGCGTTATGGCCGGATATTCTGTTACATTCCTCAGGCGGCATCTGGTTTTATGGTGCGCACGCCTACTTCGCGCGTCATCGATCTGGGGACCCAATTCGGCATCAATGTCGGACTGAATGGGGCTTCGGATATTCATATGTTTAAAGGCAAAGCCAATCTGATCGCCGGCGATACCGGCAAAACGCTGCAAAACGCCATGTTAACCGCCGGTGAGGCCAGACGGGTTCGGCCCGGTTCGGCCCGTATGGAAGTGATTCAGCAGGATCAAACGGCCTTTGTGCAAAATTTTGATTCCACATTGAACCGAACCTGGCATGGTCAGCCACTTAACCTTGCGGATATTGTCTCTGGCGGTAATGGCTTTGAAGCGGGTGTGCTGAACCGGGGTCTCGATCCCAGTCAAAGCGGTTTTCGTATTTTCGATACCATCACGACTTCGGCGGTTGGCCCCCAAACGTTTCAGCCTGTTTTGGATTCTCCTTATATTGATGGCATTTTTGTTCCCGATGGGAGCGAGACGGTTATTATCAGTACCTCAGGATTAACTTTCGATGGTTGCCCGGATACCAACGGCCGGTATTGGGGCGGCGTTTTTAACGGTGCCTGGCATGGCAGCCGGGGTTATAACGTTCCGATTCATAATTTGACTCTGGACGGTATTGTCTATGGTACTGAACAGATGCCGGCCATTTACATGCACGCCAATCAAGGGATCACCTTTGACCTGGATGCCATTCGCAGACAGCAAGCCGGTCTGAAAGTTGTCGCTTTTAAAGCCATTTGCGGGATCTCCGAAACGATTCTCAACTACCCATCAATTACCCAGGAAGGCACACGAATTCCCAGTGCGGATTTCTTTATCCTGGCTGATGGCAAACCCTTGTTTTCCCGACAGGATCTTCCCGCGGGAGAATGTGAAACTCTGGATCTGAAGATCCCCCAGAATACCAGATTTTTAACCCTGATTACGACTCAGGGTTCCGGGAATTCTAATGATCATGACTGGACCTTGTTTGGCCGGCCACAACTGATTTTTGAACGTAAGTATTAATCCCGCCGCCTTGGTAGTTCGGCTGGATGAATGTATAACTTCCTATTTCTGGAGGATAAATTATGAAAATGAAATGGATGCTACTTATGTTGCTGACTTTGGCAGCCTGTTTACCTGCTGAAGTACTGATTTTTGACAACCTGGATGGGAACATATCGACTCCCTTAAACGGTCTCAAACCGGATATTGGTAACTCTGCCTGGATCGCCCATTCTTCCTGGACGGCTGCGGGAACGCATACAACCAACGATTGCAGCGCGACTTTGCCGTTTACTCCTCAGGCCGGCCGGGTGTATCAATTAACGGTTCGTTTTATCGATGTGGCTACTGCAGGTGACTGGGGGGCTCTGGGATTTACTGCCGGATCATCAACCAGTGCTGGCGATAATGCTTATCGGTTTATTGGTGGCGTGACAGCCGGCCAACCCTGGATGCTGCATCGGGCTGCTGCGGATACGCGCGCTGACCAGGCGTTTTATGGACCGGGTACTACCGGCGGCGCCGATATTACCGGCACTTATACTGGCGATGCCGATATGCGGATTATTCTGGATACTACCCAGGCTCAATGGGGGGTGATCTGGCAGGTCAAGAAGGTGACTTCTGATGATTTTACCACCGGACGGACTTATACCTATACCACCAATCCAAATATCGGAGCCGTGGGGGCGGCCCGTTCCAAAAATGTCTATAAAATGGATTACATTTTACTGGATGTCAGTGATGGTGGCAGCGCTACTCCTTCCTATCCAAAATTTGCCCAGATTGAGGTTCCTCTAAATGCGACCTTAAGCTGGACCGGCGCGACTGCCGAAGGTGTTACCGGTTACAAGCTCTATGTGGCAGTGGATGAACCCAATTTTATCGATGTGGCACCCGTTGTCATCGATGCCACTGGCGATCAAACCGGTGTGACTCCCCCGTTAGCCCTGGAAATGGATAAAACTTATTTCTGGCGGATTGATGGCATTGCCGAACCCAATGCAGTTGAAGGTCCTATCTCCTTCTTCGATACGATAAAGAGTGTACCCACATTCGATAGCGATCCCGTCAGTCAGTTTATCGATGCCGGTGAAACGGCTGTCTTTGATGCTCACTTCACCAGTCGTTCACTGCCTACGGTTAAATGGTACCTGGAAGCGGGTGAGACCGATACCTTGATTGGAACCGTTGATACCAGCATCAGTCCGGTAAAAGTAGGAGATTATACCCTGACAATTGATACGAATGGAACTGAGAATGGTTTTATTACCGGATTGAGTATTGCCAATGCAGATATTGCCGATCAGGGTTATTATTATTGTATTGCCTCTACCACTGAATCCGATCAAAGTCAACCGGCCAGTCTGGTCATTAAACGGATGCTCGCCTACTATCCATTGGATACCAATGCGGATGATGCGGTCGGCTCCAATCATGGCACGCCCAAAGCCGAACCCGATCCCAATATCCCTCCGGGTTTCGGTCCGGGTATTGTTGGCGATGGCGCTTTGATCTTGGATGGTACTCAATATGTCGAATTGTCAACCGACGCTTATCCCAAACCCGGCCTGGGTAATGGCGTCACCTCAGGTACCGTTTCCTGCTGGGCGCGTGTCGATGGTCTGGCTCCCGACCAGACCAATGTGATGTTCATCAGCACCCATAACAGCAACGGGGTTACTGCCATTCAACTATGGGTTGACGGCAGTCCGGAAGATATCAATTTCCGTATCCGTCATGCCACGGGAGACGCTACCTTCGCCACCGGAGTGTCAACCACACCGGTTATTGCTGATGGCCAGTTCCACCTGTTTACGGTCACTTATCAGGAAGGCGGCCTGACACAAATTTATCTGGATGGCTTGCCGGTTGGTAATGCTGCCAATTTCGGAATCGGCCAGACCTTCGCCGCCTGGGATTACCCGGTCTTGATTGGCGCTAATAATAATCGCGGTGTTCCCAACGGCCATCTGGTTGGCGCGATCGACGATATGAAGATTTACAACTATCCATTAACTGCATATCAAGTAGCCGATCTCTATCTGGAAGTCTATCCCGATGCGGAATTGTGTATTCTCGATTATGCCAATAGTTATGACTTTAACAACGACTGCCGGGTAGATTTGCTTGACTTTGCTCAGATTACCGAAGTCTGGTTATCCTGCGGTGTGTATATGGATCCCGCTTGCGATTGAGTCATAGAGGCTTCCAAACGTTTGATCTTTCCGATGGACCGCCCTCGGTGGGCGGTCCATCTGCTTGTTTCAAGGATCGAAAAGTGATAAAAATCTTGGCATTATCACCTCTTTTACGCCCCGGTCTTCTACTGCTACTGTTTCCCCTTATTATCATTCCCCTGCAGGCGCAAACCACAGTAATCTATCAGCATACCTTTAGCGGAGATTCATCCACCAGTTTGCACGGCCAGCCGATTGATGTTGATCCGGGTGGAACGGGCAATACCTGGAATGCTCATAGTAGTTGGAAGGCGGATGGCGCATCCGGGCTCTACAGCACGGCAACCGTGCCTTTTGAACCACAATCCGGTTTTATCTACCATTTGTCCGCCTCGTTCCGGGATGTCACGGGTGATGATTACTGGCTGGCGCTGGGTTTCACGGCCGGATCCAGTACGGCCAGTGGACAGCGTTTTCTGGGTTCACCTACAACCGGTTATGCCTGGATGCTGCGCCGGGGAAATAACGCCACCCAGCCGGATCAACTGTTTGCCGGACCGGCTACTGCCAATGGCATTTCGATTGAACCGTCGCTCGATCATAGCCGAGATGTCGATCTGATGATCCTGCTTGATACCCGCAACGAGAGCTGGCAGGTACAATGGTATCAAAAATATGCGGCCGACTTTTACTTCACTCAAATTCATACGTTTACATATTCGACTAATCCTGATATTCATGCGGTTGGTTTCGCCAGTGGTCAGAATACAATTCATGGCCGTTTGAAGAATTTTAATTTATTGCGTATCGAATCAAATCTTGAAATAACACCGGATGGCCAGCCGCAGGATACTGCCATCTACGGCAGTCAGCCGGTTGAATTTGTTGTCCGTTTTACTACGAATTCCCAGCCCGTTGCAGTCTGGCATCGGTTGCAAGAGGGTATCGATACAACACTGCCGGGAGATAATCCTGATATTGTTTCATCGCTCGAATATAATGACGCCACGGACGCCTGGCTGGCCCGTCTGATTATGACCGACGCCAATGCTGACGATGAAGGTGCCTATTATTGTATTCTGAGTGATGAAAGCGTATTTCCAGTGGTTTCGACTGCCGCCCGGTTACAGGTAAATGCTCTGCTGACATACTGGCCATTGGGGCAGGCGGAGGTGGCCGATAACCGTTATCTGGATCGTCAGGGTGGCCATCATGCTGATATTACCGGTCTACCGGCCTTTGTTTTGGGTGCTCATGGTCAGGATGCTGCTGCTAGTGAAATTACTCCTGAAGCTGGCTGGGCCAGTTCCAGTCCTCTCAGACCAATCGGGTTCACCGGAGAGTTTTCGATTGCCTTTTGGTATCGTTGGAACGGACTGCAGGATATGACCTCAGCGGCCGGCGATCTGATGGTCGAAAGCATCTGGAATGGCACTTCCCGTCTTGATCATGCGGCTCAACCCGGCCACTGGCAGTTTTTCTGTGTGACTTTCGATGGAACTACCGGGCGTACCTATCTGGACGGCCGGATAAAAACGACCGAAAGCTGGCATAAGGTCGATCCCGGCCGGATCACAGTCGATCTGGGACATGCCTCCGGCGCCCATACGTTCAATGGCGCGCTTGATGATGTTCGAATCTTTAACTATGCGCTCAGTGATGCTCAGGTAGTCAGCCTTTTCACTGAAGATGTTCTTTGTATTCTGTCGTACGCCCAGACGTTTGATTTAACCGGACCCAATGGCTCTCCTGACTGTCGTGTTGACCTCTACGATTTAAGGATATTACTGGATAACTGGATGTCATGCGGCATCTATCCGCGCTGTCAATAATGGGGCATTACCTCATGCTGTATCAACGTATATTTTTGTTTCTATCCGCAGGTTTAAGCCTGCTGTCAACGGGTTTATTCGCCTTTCCGGCGTTACAGAAAATTGCCGATACAACGGTCGATCCTCTGGCTCTGACGATTGAAGGAAACTTCGGCCAGGCAATCAATGGCGTCTCATTTCAACAGGATGCCGTCATATCCCATAATGGTTATCAATACGTCGCTTATTATAACGGGAACCGCCATGTCTGTGTGGCACGGCGTTATTTGCCTTCCGGCCCCTGGCAGACCATCGAACTGACCGATTATTATTTCGCCAGCAACGATGCGCATAACACAATCTCAATGGGTATCTGTCCCAATGATGGCACCATTCACCTGGCTTTTGATCATCATGGTCATCCTTTGCATTACCGCCTGTCGCAGGTTGGCGTTGCTACCGATCCGGGACAGACTGAATGGCAGTCTTCCCTTTTCGGGCCGGTTCGGAACTATCTTGAAACCGGCAAGACTTTCAGTCTGACCTACCCGGCTTTTATTCAGACACCGGCCGGTGACCTTCAGATGATTTATCGTACGGGGGGTTCCGGCAATGGCGACTGGTGGATAGCCGATTACCACGGTTCCGATCACTCCTGGCATAATTCACGCGGCTTTATCTCTCGCAGTGGAACGTTTACCGATGAATACAATACCAGTACTTCACGATGCGCTTACCCCAATAATTATACTTATGGCCTGGATGGCGTATTTCATGTTACCTGGTGCTGGCGGGAGGGCACGCAGGGCGCCAATCATGATATCATGTATGGCATGAGTACAGACAACGGTTATACCTGGCTCAACGACAAAAACACTGCCCTCAGAATTGCCATCGATGATACGATACCTCAAACCTTACTCAGCTTTAACGGACTCTCTTCAGACTTCCGGATCATTGGTCGGGCAACTGGAAATGCGGCCACTCAGCAGCTTATTCATATCGATTCTCCCGGTGTTATCGTTGTCAATCTTTCCCGGCGTCTGGGCATGATCAACCAGCAGGCTCAGGCCGTTGATCCTCAGGGCCGTGTTCATGTGGTGACCTGGCATAGTACTGAAGAAACCATTGCCCGGGCCGCTGACCAGGGGTATCCGGATGCCTATTCCTGGCACCATCCCATGGCCCGACGCTATCATCATTACTGGCGGGACAACGACGGCTCCTGGCGTCATTTCGAGATGAACTGGGTTGCCGGCAATCGCCCCAAATTGTTTATCCGGCCCAATGGCGACGCTTTCTTTATATACGGCGCTTCACGCGATCCTTCGGCCATGTGGGGGGGGGGAGTCCAGTTCAGCGACGGCGATTTAAAAATCGCGGCGGCGACGGCCGCATCTGGTTGGACAGACTGGCAAATCATCCACACCGAGCCTGGTCTCTTTGTCAATGAATTCCTCGCCGATCCCATCCGCTTCCAATCCGAACAGATACTCTCGATTATGGCCCAGGATAGTCCGGTCGAATCCCAGCAATCGACCCCCCTTCGGATCATCGAATTCCAATTGCAGTAAATTGCCCGGAGATAGTGACCCGGATTGCCATGGCCTGTGAATTTGTGGTATTATACCATTTACGATTGAAAATACCCGCTGGGCCGTGTTATAAGTTCTACACGTGTAAATAGTTATCTTTCGAGCCATCAGGAATTTTCATACCCATTGGATATAATTCCTTGAATTGGCAAACCAATGAGGCGAAGTTTTATCCCATGACATCCGCGTAAAATGAATCCATCCAAACGTGATCTTCCGATTTGATAACTGCCGGTATAATTAAGGTGAATACTGAACCTTGTCCCGGTGCGCTTATCAGAGTCAATGTCCCGCCCATTAACCGGGTCAATTGCCGCGTGAGAGTCAGTCCCAGGCCAGTCCCGCCAAATCGTCTGGTACTGCTGCCATCCGCCTGTGTAAATGGTTCGAATATTCGTTCCTGAATATCTTGTGAAACACCGATGCCGGTGTCTTTGATATCGAATCGGATCGTATGCGCCTCATCGATTCTTTGAGAGGATACGGTTAACTGTACATGACCCTGCTCGGTGAATTTAATCGCGTTATCGATTAAATTCACCAGACATTTTTTCAGACGAACCGGATCAGTCTGTATGACCGAGGGCACCTGCGGCTCCGTCATGATTTTAAATTCGATCCCTTTTTCTTGCGCTTTTGCCCTCATTTGTAAGTTAATGGAATTAATGATATCCTGTAACATACAATCGATACTTTCTATTTCCAGTTCAGCGGCTTCAATTTTCGACAGGTCCAGGATGTTGTCGATCAGCTCAAAGAGATTATACGCGGAGTCTCTGATTATTTTGACATAGTCGCTTTGCTGTTCATTCAATAGTTCCGCTGCCAGCAGATCGGAAAAACCGATAATTCCATTCATGGGCGTTCGGATCTCGTGACTTACATTGGCCAGAAACTGACTTTTAGCAATATTGGCTGCCTCTGCTTTTTTTTCAGCCTCCATCCTGACTCTGTTTTCCTGTCTTAAATCGTGCTCTGTTTCCAGGCGTTTATCGATCATTAAGTTGGCGGAGTCGGCCAGCGTATCAAATTCGGAATAACAGATTTTACTTTTATCGACATGGGCGGCCTGGGATGCCGCGTTTTGAAAAAATGATACGAATGCGGCTAGCGAAATCCGCAATTTTCGTATCAACCGCATTGAAATGAAATAAGCGGCCATAGCCACTACCAGCAGCAATAGCACAATCTGTAATAACTGGTTCCTGACCTGTTCGTCCAGTCTGGCCCGATCCCGGGCGATGATTTGTTCCACGTCATCCAGATAGACTCCGGCGCCAATCATCCATTCCCAGTCGGCGATCCCTTTGACGAACGCGATTTTGGGGCTGGGGTTTTCACTGGTTGGTTTATTCCAGACGTATTGAATAAAATCCCCTTCAGGTTTCGAGGTCGCTTTCCTTTCTGCCTGGATCACTTTGGTGCCTTCCGGATCGGTCATTTCCCAAAGATTCTGGCCGATCAGATGCCTCTGAATATCGTTCATGAGAGTGGTGCCGTCATAGCTGACAACAAAAATATAGCCATTTTCACCAAAACGGATCTTTGCGATTCTATTCAGAACTTCCTGCTGAATATCTGAAGTCACATCTTCAAGATATTCACCGGTCCCAATGAACCAGTTAAACGGTTCAAACCGCTTGATGAAAGCGATTTTTGGATGTGATTTTCCCGGCTGATTCGGTTTACTCCAGTTATATTGGTAAAATCCTTCATCCTCAGAATTCACTAGATCGATCATGTCCCGGATAACCCACCGGCCGTCATTGTCCCTCATATCCAACAGGTTTTTACCTTCCAATTCCGGTTTGTCGGCGAATAATTCTTCCAATCCGTCTAAACGGGTGGCAAAATAATAACCTCTCCCGCCATTGAACCGGATAGGTCGTAATGCATCTTTGACCAGCGTTTTTAATTCAGCTAAGGCGCATTGTTCCCGGTTATTTTCATAGATGCCGGAGGCAATGGCAAAGGCTTCATAAACGCGGCTTTTAATGTCGTTTTTCAGCCTTGCTTCTGCCTGCTTCCGGTTGTAATTAATAAAATCACAGACTTTTTCAACTTCGCTTCGAATGGCATTTTTCTGGTCCCGAATATAGTTCTGACGCAACTCGGCACAATCGTCTTTAAAACTATGATAAGTTTGAAAGATCCATAAAGTCCCCGTGATTCCAATGGTAAGAGCCGTCAGGATCAATATGGTTCTTAAACAGGTGCTGGAAAGCCTGTTTTTAGCAGTCCGTTCCATGAATTTGCTCCTTGGTGATCTCTCGGATAAAAGAATAAGCAGAACGCTAAAATCGATGTTAAAATATCAATTCCAATTAATTATCGGCATAGAATGTATCTGGATTTAGGAACATTTATACGCACGACTCGGATTGAAATATAATGATAAATCCGGGGATTATTATACGCTGAAAGAATCACTATCTTATTTAATGACAATTAGTTATTGGACAGTAGTTTTCGAACCAGACCGACTGGATTCCCTGGGAAAATTTTATTATTTTCAAAATTGCATGGCAGACTGGCATATCGTTGAAACAAATACCCAGCTTATCAGACTCGTATGAATTTTTAGAGTGACCTTTAAGTGAATACGATATGGAGGGCGCTATATTCGTTCGCCGGGCTTGGCTTTACGCGAGACTTTGAGAGCCTTTTTACCTCGGAACTGACCTGCTTTTCCGGCAAATTTGCTGATACCTTCTATCTGCATAAGCAAATCTTCGGTCGCTTCTTTCTTGAGTTTGAGGACATCGCCGACTTCCAGAGACATCAGGTCACTGACCTTGATCGTCGTCTGGCCGATATAGGTGCGGACCTTAAGTTTGGCATCGCCGATATTTTGTTTGATGGCGCCCCGGAAACTCTCGCTGATGCTTTTTTTCCGATAGTTAAACCAGTCCTGGCTGGTCAGGCGACCCATCAGGGGTTCGATGACATTAAACGGGATACATAAACTCATGGATCCGGACCGATCACCCATTTTGACTTCAAAACCAATAACCACCACCACTTCATTGGGGGCGACGACCTGTACCAGCTGGGGATTGGATTCGCTCTGGATCACTTCAAAATTAACGTCAGTGATATTGCTCCAGGTCTCTACCAGCGCGTCAATAGCTCGTTCCATCAGACGGTCTGCCAGGCGCTGCTCGATCTGGGTCAGCGGGCGTTGGGGAATATAGAGATCCGAACTGCTCCCACCCAGCATGCGATCCAGAATAGGATAGACAATCAGAGGACTGATTTCAAGGCAGACCTGGCCTTCCAGCGGACTGGCATTCATCAGGTAAAAAACCGTGGGGGTGGGAAGGGAGTAGGTAAATTCGGCATAGGTTAGCTGTTCGGTGCTGCGAACTTTGACTTCGATAATCGTACGGAGATAGCCGCTGACCAGGGCTCCGAAATTCCGCGCAAAAGTTTCATGCAGTCCTTCCAGGGCCATCATCTGGTCTTTACTGACACGTTCTGGACGCTTAAAATCGTAGGAACGGACTTCCTTTTGAGAGATTGCCGGACCGGTTCCGACATCGATACAGCCAAAACCGGACTCGCCGGAGTCCTCATCCGTTTCAAACTCTCCTCCTGCGACGGCATTTAAAAGGGCGTCCACCTCATCCTGGTCTAGAACATCCGCCATAAGGCTAAAGCTCCAAGTATATTATTATAAGAATTGTTATAAAAATCTCACGAATAGGATTCGCTCCAGATTTAATTATCGGACGAATAGACTGACGAACTTGAAAACCCGGCCCGAAATCGCCTGTTTAGGCTACTCGGGGATTCAGGGAGTATTCGAGGGATTGGTAATGCCTGAAAGTGTGGGTAATCCGTCTGCCTCTTCAGTGGGTTTGATTCTCTCCAGTCTGAATTTGATGGGCCGTGTTTCGGTATTGATGATTTCCAGGCCGGTGATTGATGGGGGAATGTAATATTCCAGTGGCCGTGAAATCTCGGAGCTGGCATTTTGACGGTCCAGCTCAGTTATTTTGAGGACGAGCTGATATTCACTCTCGCGATATGCCTTCACGGCTTCTGTCGTTCCACGAATTTCCAACGGGCTATACCGGTTGGCTTCCAGTTTGGCATCCAGATCTTCGATCACCACGCGGAAATCTTCCATAGTATATGGTTTCTGAACATAGAGTCTGGGCAGCCGGATCTTGTCATCAACCAGATTGACTATTTGTTTGAGTCGGATCCGGACTTCGCCCTGACCACGATTGGGCCAGTCGATTTTTACCGGAACAATGATCTCCTGTTGAAGAGCCTGAAGCTGTTGATCGGCAGTCAGTCTGACGGTGGCTTCTACCGGGTTATCCGGGTTCTGGACGATAAATCCATCGATTGTTGGCGGCTCAATTAACTCCGGAGTCAAACGGTCACCGGCATTCGAGTAAACCGCCACGGGTACTTTTTTTGAGATCAGTTTGGTTATCAGTATATTCAGCGAAGTTGGCTCGGTATTGGTAACCTGAAGAAAATTGCGGCCGTCTATCGAATTCAGCCCTTTGCCTAACAGGTTGATCACCGGGACATTAAATCGTTTCTTGTCGACGATGGTGGATAGATCCACTTCCATGCGGCCCGGTTGCAGGATCAATTGATTGATATAAGACAGGTTCAATTCAAGTATCCGGGCGGCCGGACCGCGAACCGTGACATTGACGGCTTGTTGCGAGGAATCGATCGGATTGTTTAACTCATCGAGAAATTGAACATATAAATCGCCCGAACGGTTTATTTCATCCAGCGTGATGATGATATCTTTGCTGCCTTCTTTGGTGACGGCCTGTTCGGCAAATACCCAGATCAGGCCGCTGAGTATCGCGACGATGATACCGGTCCGGATTTTATTGAACATGATCCGCCACCTCCTGCCCGGACAGATTGGTATGCGTGGATTGCGGTGAGTTTTTCAAATCCTCATGATCTCTTGATGATGGGGTGTTTATGTTCACCTGGCTGGAATGATTCGATTCATCAGAAGTTTTCCGCTTTTTGGTTTTTTGAGGTTCCGTTGCTAATGGGAGCATCAAGTCGAGTAACTGTTGACGGAGCTGTTCTAACGTCAGGAAACGGGCCAGTTTGCCGTTCTGGGCCAGTGAAATATTCCCGGTTTCTTCGCTGACAACAACAATGGCCGCGTCTGTCGCCTTGGATAGACCAATTGCCGCTCGATGGCGGGAACCCAGCATACGGTCAAAATCACCATATTCCGCCAGGGGGAATTGCACGCCGGCGGCAGCCAGTTTCCCTTTGCGAATAACAACGCCCATATCATGCAGGGGAGAACCCGGCCAGAAAATGGTGTTAAGCAGATCGGCAGTGACTTCGGAATCGATCTGCGTTCCGCTGGCAATATAATCGGCCAGTCCGACTTCGCGTTCAATGGCGATTATGCCCCCGATTTCTGAGCGGCTGAGAATGGCTACTGAATCGATGATCTGTTCGATCACATTGGCGATCTGTGGAACCGTGTTTCGGCTGAAACGCGCGCCGCCCAGTTTCATCAGGCCCCGGCGCAATTCCGGTTGAAACGAGACCGTGGCAACCAGTAAGACCATTAAAAGGAAATATTTGAAAATAAGCTGAATTCGCTCCAATGCCAGCCAGTCCGTTAGAAAACTCACGCACCAGAAACCCAATACCAGGAAAATGAAACCCATGAATAGTTTTTCACCGCCAGTGCCTCTCAGGAAGCGGATAACTGAATAGACCGCAAAACCGATCAGGCATAGTTCGATAGCCGGCCGGATAATGCCGTAATTGATATAAATATATTCAAGATACCTTAACAGGGCGGTTTCCTCCAGGAAAATGGATTTCCATCTGGCCGGGATTAGCGGTTGTCGAATTCATCTCCTTTGAACATATGGCCGAAATACGCTTTTCGTACCGTTGGATTGTTGACTAACTCTTTGGGGGCGCCGCAGGCTAGCACTTTACCCTCATTTATAATATACGCCCGATCCACAACTTCAAGTGTTCTTTCCACATTATGATCGGTAATTAATATGCTGATTCCCTTGTCCATCAACCGGCCGATTTCTTTTTGCAGATCTTCCACCGCGATCGGATCCACGCCGCTGAACGGCTCATCCAGTAGAATAAGCGATGGATTCGTGATCAGGGCGCGGGCAATTTCCAACTTGCGCCGTTCCCCGCCACTGAGAACCCGTGCCTGCTGTTTGCGAACTTTGGCCAGACCAAACTGGTCCAGCAGTTCTTCCATTCGGATATTGCGGTCGCGCCGGGTCAGAGAAAGGGTTTCAAGAATAGCCAGCAGGTTTTGTTCGACAGTAAGGCGTTGAAAAACACTGGGTTCCTGTGAAAGATAGCCAATGCCCAGACGGGCCCGGCGAAACATGGGCATATGGGTGATATCACGCCCTTCAAAAAAGACCTTGCCGCTATCGGGGGTAACCATGCCGATGGTCATTCTGAATGAGGTGGTTTTTCCCGCCCCGTTTCGCCCCAGCAGGCCAATGCTTTCACGTTCATGGACCTTGAGCGATACGCCATCCACGACGGTGCGGCCGGAATAGCGTTTGATCAAATCCTGAGTTTCGAGCAATACCATGTCCATAGTCGATACCATAAAAAAAGCCTGATTGGCCATAAAGGCAAATCAGGCTTTAACTTACAAGCCTTGTCTTATCCTGTCAACCCCAAAGATTTCAGCATGGCTCTGATCAGGATTTGACAATATCGGCGATTTCGACTTCAAGATATCTCTGACGATGGCCTATACGACGCTGTGAATTTTTTCTGCGACGGAAAAACAAAGGATAAAGTTTGGGACCTTTGGCTTCACCGTTAATTTTGGCGATTACTTTTGCGCCTTGAACATAGGGCTGTCCAACCAGAATCTCGCCGTTGTCACTAACGAATAGAACCTTATCGAATTCCAGGGTTTCCTGGTTCTCTTCGATATCGTGAAGTTCAACACAGACAACTTCACCTTTGGCCACTTTATATTGTTTGCCACTGTCTTCAATAATTGCGTACACGCTTATGTCTCCATTAAGGTTACTATCTTCAGAAATCGTAGAATCGAATATTATGATGGATAATCCAGAAAAATCAAGACTATTTTCAAAATCTTCAAATTTGGATTGGAATGGTACATTCTCGCAATTCTTACCATTTGGAATTATTAAAGGTTATTTTTCTTAAAGTATTGTTAATTAATATATTATATCAAAGACTGGCTGTTATCAGGTCATCGATAGGGTACTTCTGGACTGGCTCATCATAATCATCAAGCCAGAGGGCATGGGGATTACGCGGGTAAACCATGAAGCAGCTATCGTTCTCAGAATCACGCGCCCGGTGGTATTTCATAAAGACCTGGTCGTCAGTAAGTCCGAGAATTTCAATTTTTCCAGTGCGATGGCTCATGGCAAAACGAGCTCGTTTAGCCAGGCCGGAAACTTTGCTTTTCGCTAGCTCGAATAGTTCATAGCCGGTTTCTATTGGCAATGAAAATGTATGGTTTCCTGAAGAGGGCCGACATTGAAATATGTAATAGGGTGGAATGCCTATAAAGGAAAGCTTTCTGAATAAATCTGCAAGAATATCCGGATCATTATTGACGCCGCGAAGCAGGGGAGTCTGATTGGCCAGAACGGCGCCGGTATGCTGCAATATACGGGCGGCTTGTATGGAAAGATCGGTTATCTCTCTTGGATGGTTAAAGTGTGTCATAATATAGACTTGCTTGCCTTTATCCATTGTGTTCTGGATTACTTCAGGTAATTCCGGGTCGTTGAGAATGCGGTATGGATTAAACCCCAGCATTTTGGTGCCAATCCGAATGATTTGAACATGATCGATCATGGATAGAGTGTCGATATAGCTGGCCAGGCGTTTAGTGGAGAGTGATAAAGGGTCGCCTCCGGTAAGTAAAACATTGGTTATTTCCTTGTGATTATTAATGTAACGTTTTGCCAAATCCATATTTGTGACAATATCAGCTCTTTCTCTTTCGTTCAGGAAGACCCGTTTCCGAAAACAGAATCGGCATATGCCTCCACAAACATTTGAAACCAGCAACAGTGCGGTAGAATCGTATTTATGTTCCAGGCCAGGTAATACCGTTACACTGCTTTCATCAGATGGATCAAGGCTTCCCCAGGGTTCCAATTCATCCAGATTCGGAATAATAATTCGTCGAATGGGATCATCAGGGTCGTTCCAGTCAATTAGAGAGAGATAATATTCATTGGAACGAAAGCGATAAAGATCTGCTACTGGGTTTATTTGTTCCTGGATTTCCATTGGTAGAGCGGATATCTGGCCAGGTTGATTTAAATATTTTGGATTATTATTGATAAGAATTTACTCCGCAATTGGTTATGTTAATTATTGTATTTAGGAAATTTAGCGATAGCGTCCCCTTCTTTATGGACAATAGTGGAATCTGAGTTGCCCTTTCTATATTATAACTCACCCACATAACGAGGACCACTGCAAGGAGGCACGTGGGGAATACGCAATCAACTATTGATTGTTATTGGTTATGTCCTCTGTTATTGATATACATCATAACAGAAAGTGAGAAAATATCAAGGAATAACTGATATGAATTGTGATTTGGTATGCCCAGATATAAGAATTGGTTACCGAGTTTAAATAGAGTAATATAGTTTGCATAATTCTCGGGGTATTTATAAACCGGATAGGAGAAATCTTTTTTAGCGTATTGACCGGGTAGATGATATTAACTAAAATTCTGCTTTTACTGGGGATTAAAACTACCGACGATTGATTTAATCTTAAATCGTACAATCCCTTCATGCAAACTGCGATTTACTCTATTTGAAATAATACACCACTATGAATGATGACATTTATATTTCCGCGATCGCCGCTGCCTATAATGAGATCGAAAATCTCAGGCCCTTGGTTGAGCAGTTGGATAAGGCTTTGTCAACTTTGGATAAGCCCTATGAGATGATTATAGTCAATGACGCCAGTACGGATGGAAGTGAAACACTTTTAAAAGAACTCCAGGGCGAATTTCCGGCTTTAAGAGTGATCCGGCATCTGAAAAATGCTGGTCAGACAGCCGGCCTGGATACCGGTTTCAGGGTGGCAAAAGGACGGTACCTGGCAACTCTCGATGCAGACCTGCAGAATGATCCGGCGGATATCCCGATGTTGTTAGAGCCAGTGGCGGCCGGGCGCTTCGATTTCTCCAATGGCTGGCGGAAGGATCGTAACGATCCGTGGATTCGCCTGGTGTCGACCCGGATTGCCAATGGGGTGAGAAACTGGCTGACCCATGAGAATATCCACGATTCGGCCTGTGGTTTAAAAGTATTCCGGCGCGAGTGTGTCGAACGGCTGAAAATGTTCAACGGTATGCATCGGTTTTTACCCACTCTGGTGAAAATGGAAGGTTATACCGTAACGGAGATCCCCGTTCATCACCGGGCCAGGACCGCCGGCGTCTCAAAATACGGAATATCGAATCGGCTTTTTAAAGCCTTGCGTGATACCTTTGCGATCCGATGGATGCGAACCCGGATCGTAAGGCCGGAATTTAAGGAGGAAGCATAAGCATCATGCCGGCGCCAACATCCAGAAAAGTTTCATTGACGTTATCGATTCTATATAGGCTGACAATAGTGGCGTTGCTCCTGTTGACTGCTCCTGTCTGTTCAGGCACTGAGAATCATACCGCATTTGTTTATACGGGTACCCTGGAATTACCCGAAACTTTCAAGTCAGCCAGTCTGGATATGCAATTTTCCATTTATGGTATGGAATCTGATCAGGAGCCCTTGTGGCAATCAGACATCTATAAGAATGTGGCAATTCAGGATGGTCGAATCAGGGTCACCCTGGATCCGGGCAATATGGAAATCTATCAACAGGCCCCCCTGAAAATGGCTATTGCCGTTCGGCCCGGAGGAAGTGATGGAGTATTTACCCTGCTGAATGACCGGCCCGAAGTGACTTATCTGCCGGTTGGAATTAAAGTCAGCAAATTTCGCGGCAAATCGTTCTCCGAAAAAATCTGGATTTGTATAGGATTATTAGGCCAGTTATTTTTTACTGCCCGTTTTCTGGTTCAGTGGATTGCTACTGAACGGGCCAAAAAAAGTGTGGTGCCGGATTCATTCTGGATATTCAGTGTTATTGGATGTTCAACGGTCTTGTTATACGCATTTTATCGTCAGGATCCGGTATTCATTCTGGCGTATCTGTTTAATAATCTGATTTATATCCGCAATTTGATTTTCATTAACCGGCATAAAAAGCTGAAGGATAATACGGTGGCGCCAGAAACGGTCAGCAAAAAAGATTGCCCGGAGTGTCAAACCGTAACAGACTTTAACAGTGTTGGTCAGCAGGATAAGCCCCATTCTAATTCTAATCCCAAAAGATGTCATTGTCAGCATTAAACGCACGGGTTGTTTAATCCAGGTGAACGATCAGAACATTGCCCTTATGACGAAATTCCTGGTTTAGAATAATCCGGGGAGAGCGATTGACAAGGACAGGGGATTGGCTCAGTTCGGTCCAGGCTTCATCCTTGATTAAAAGGTAATGAACGTTGCCGTTAATTTGTTCCGGCTGAACAAGGTATTGCATGGGTTCACGGAGATAATAAATAAAGGCAAGATACCCCGGTCGATAGACGTACAACGTATCATCAGATGCGATCATCTGATTGATCGTCTGGGCCAGTGGGCGGCGTTGTTCATGCTCTGGAGCCCAGATGGGGACCAGTTGATTGAATAGAAAGACAAAAAATCCAATTAGTAAAGTAAAGCGGGTTACCAGATCGACCAGGGAATATCGGGGCCTGACCCGCCACAAATAACCAGCTGTCAGTAAAGCCGGTATCAGGATCCATAGTAATGAGTTGCGCCAGGCGTCCATTCCCGGATGGATCACAACCGCCAGCAGCGAGAGTATCGAACTGATGACTATAACGGGAGCGCTGCCTTTCAGGATAGCACACCAGTGTTGCTCTACGGATCCGTAAATATCTTGCTGGTTCAGCAGCCATGCCAGCATAAAAGAAGCAATGGGATACGCCGGCATCAGATAACGCGACATACTCCCCGGTAAGATTAAATAGAAAATAACTGCAATTGATAAGCCCAGGGTTGCGCTTTTGCAGGTCATCCGGTGATCGGGCGCCATGCTCTGGAGCAAAGATTGGTTCCATAAAACCGGCAGGAAAATGATCCAGGGTAGAAAACCAATCAGACTGCGATAGAAACTGCTGAAATTCTCACTCAATCGGTACTTTAAACTGAAGATACGGGAACTGAGTTGTTGATTGATCTCTTGCTGCATGGCAGTGCTGTCAACCTGGTTCTGGGCCAGATAATACCACCAGGCAGTGACTCCGAAAATCACGATCAGGCAAAGTATGGATTCGACGACAAGGATATCTTTAAGCCGGCGATTGGCGATCAGGACACTCAATACCACGGTAAAAAAGAATAGCAAATGAGCCGGGCCCTTGGTTAGCATCCCGGCAGTCAGTGCCAGGGCCGGGACCAGCCAGATCTGCCATCGGGGGCGCTGGCTTAGCCAGGTAGACAGCCACCAGCAGGTGGCGATTCCGGTCAGGCTGACGTAAACAGCCTCAATTTCGATAAGTCGTCCCTTTTCCAGTATTCCAACGCAGCTCATAAAAATCAGACCGGTCATAAATCGAATATTGTTGTCAGGCCAGGCCCCCGGGATATAAAGCAGAATCAATGGAAATAATAACACGAAAACGACTGAGGGTAAGCGTGCGGCAAATTCATTCTGGACACCGCATAATTTAAGAGAACCGGCCACCAGCCAGTTAATTAAGGGTGGTTTTTTATAATAGGGTTCGCCGCCGATATAGGGTACGATATAGTTCCCGGATTTGAGCATTTCGACCGCCGGCAGGGCGCGGCGGGCTTCTTCTCCTTTGAATTCCAGCCCGCCCAGGTTCCACAAATAAACGACTCCCCAGATGATGAGCAGCCAGATCAAGGCCTGTCTGCGGGAAATCTGTTGGCGATCCATGGATGGAAAGTGGTCAGTCATTGTGGGGGGGATTATAGCATACAAGCCATAAACATCAACTGCATAACCCATGAACATTAGATCGAAGACATTAAGAGATAGAATCAGTTTCTAAGAAACAAATATCCATTTTAAGGATTTTATAACTTAGTATATAGATATAGTTTAGGTTAATTGTTGGGTGATTGGGTGGCGCAGATGGACTTGCTGGGGATATAATTAGTGATAGAATAAAGAGTAATATTAAAAATCAAATGATAAGGTACTATTTTATGAAGACACTCATCCTTTATTGCCATCCGAATCCAGCCAGTTTTAATCATGCAATTTTAACCACGGTAATTGAATCCCTTGAAAAGGGCGGCCATCTCTACCGGGTGCGTGATTTGTATCAATTGAATTTCCAGCCAGTATTGGATCCAACCGATTTTGAGGCCATTGGCCAGGGCCAGGTATTGCCCGACGTGGCTGAAGAACAAGAGCATATTCGCTGGGCCGACCGGATTATCGCGATCCACCCAATCTGGTGGACCGGCCTGCCGGCTCGTATGAAGGGTTATATTGACCGGGTTTTCAGTTTTGGCTTTGCTTATAGAATTGATGCCTCGGGTTTAACCGGATTATTGAGCGATAAAGAGGCATTGATTATCACGACGACCGGTGCACCATCAGAGTATTACCAACAGGTTGGGATGCATGATGCTTTGAAAAAAACGATTGATGAAGGGATCTATCAATTTTGTGCGATTACTGTTCTGGATCATATTTTTTATGGCGCAGTACCGACCGTGGATGATCAAATCCGAAAGCAATATCTGGCCGCTCTCCAACAGCGGATCTATGATTTATATTGACAATTGATAAAATATGACGATAACTACTTAATTCACAAGTGGATACGAAAAAATGGCGTCAAAGGTGAAATTGATGTATTTTTTCTGTCCGAGAATCGTTTTAATATCGATATAATAAGAAAGCTTTTTAAAAAGCGATAGAATGACCCAGTAATTTGGGGCCGTAGTGTAGTGGGAACACGGCGCGGTCGCATCGCGCAGCCAGGGGTTCGACTCCCCTCGGCTCCAGTCAGTAAAAACTGTTAGTATAACTCTGATTTTCTTCTGATGTTAGCATGAAGGTGTTAAGATATTGGCCAATTCTGTTAGGCCTGTTGATTACAGGCGCAGTTGGTAATATCGATTCAGAAATGAATTATCCCCGTTATCCTTGGTTATCGGAAAACCAATATCCATTCAGCTATTTCCCACATGACTTAATTCCAGATTACTATTTTGATGAAGAATTGACCTTGCCTCAAACCAGCGGGTTATCCCTGAATGTTAGCGAGCCGCAGGAGGACCATTGGGGGGGGGAAGAATTGCTTGATGTTCTGATTTTAGGCGCCATTCCTTTGGCCGGAGCATTGTCAAGTGTATTTCTGATGATCAGTATAAGGAAACAACGAAAAGAAGAACTCGCCAGGCTGGAGCGGTTAAAGAATATTGTGAATCGGCATTATTAGCTGGATTTATGCAAACAGACGACTTGGCTTTTGGAAAGGATGTTTGAATGAAAATCGATCGCACCGGTACGCGTTATTGGATATCAATGGTGGCTTTTATGTGGTTGACTGGTCATCTGACTATTCAACTATCCGCAGTGAATGCATCGCCTGTTTCTGACTCTCAGAGGTCGATAGTTGTCAAAAAAATACCGGTCATATTCGATACGGATATTGGGGATGATATCGATGATACCTGGGCGCTGGGTTTCATGTTGATGTGTCCGGAAATCGAGGCAAAACTGGTTGTTGGCGACAAACAGAATTGTTTATATCGCGCCAAACTGCTGGCTAAATTGCTGGAACGAATGGGGCACGCCGATATTCCTGTCGGCATTGGTGTGGGGGAGCGGGTGGACAAAAAAGGCCGGCAATCGAAATGGATTGGGGATTATGACTTGGAAAGCTATCCAGGTAAGATTTATAATGATGGTGTGCAGGCAATGATCGATATGATTATGGCCTCTGAAGAACAGATGACCCTGTTGTGTGTGGGGCCGCTGCCCAATATTCAAGAGGCTCTGAAACGCGAGCCTCGCATTGCGACCAGGGTGCGTTTTGTCGGGATGCATGGCAGTGTGCGGCTGGGATATGGTGGCAGTAAAGAGATTTCGGCCGAATATAATGTGCGGGCTGATGTGACGGCTTGTCAGGCTGCCTTAAGCGCGGCTTGGCCGGTGACGATCACGCCTCTGGATACCTGTGGACTGGTGCAATTAAAAGGCAACCTTTATCGCGAGGTTCAGGACTCTTTGCATCCGGTAGCCCGGGCGATAATTGAGAACTATCGTGTCTGGGCCCAGGATCCCAAAGTGGCTGAGACTCAAAGTAGTATTTTGTTTGATACCGTGGCGGTTTATCTGGTTTTCAATGAACAGGCCTGCCAGATGGAAACCATCGGTATCCGGGTCGATAATGAAGGTTATACCCGAATCGATCCCAACGCCAAACAGATGAATGTCGCAACCGCCTGGAAGGATTTGAATGGTTTCAACGATTTACTGGTACACCGAATTACCGGCAATTATGCCCGGCATCCATGAAGATATGATTAGTAGATTTAGACATAATACATACCCTGCTCGGAAAAATTGAAGTTGTCCGGCTGGTATTCAAAGGCGATTATGGAAATATCATCAGAGGGATGATGGCCTTTTGACCAGTTTTGTACTTTCGTAATCACCTGATTCATGATTTTATCCAGGAATTGCGGTTGGGACTGGTTTAGTACGCCGAGCAATTGATTAATGCCAAATGGTTCGTTCTGGTGATTGATGGCCTCGGTAACGCCATCCGTGTAAAAATAAAATCGATCGCCTGGTGTCAGCAGTATTTCTGTCTGCTCGTATTCTGCGTCAGGCACAATTCCGGGAGGATAACCATAGATTGAAAGAAGTTCGGCAGGGCGGTTATGCTTGATCATAATGCCACACGGATGACCGGCGGAAACGATCTGCAGGGTCTGGTTATTTAGATTAATCAAACCATATACAATAGTAAAATACTGTCCCGTGCGCATATTCATGGGAAAATTGCGGTTCAGGCGCTCAACCACCTGTTTGGGAGAACAGATCAGATAGTCGCAACCGCTGGGATCGGGATAATATAAACAGGAATCGTCGGGATTACCATTAAGATAGTTACTGAGCGTAAAAGATAGAAGGGCGGCGGAAACGCCATGACCGGCGACGTCGAGGACGTAAAATGCAATATGATCGGAATCGAGTTGAATGATATTCAGTATGTCACCGGCCAGTTCGCGACAGGGCAAAAAACGCCAGTCGAAACGGATACGGCTGTCAACCGGTAGTTTGTCCGGTAGCAGGGTTTGCTGGACCTGGGCAGCCAGGTGTAGATCCTCTTTCATCTGCTGATTAGCCAGTTGAAGTTGCTCATTAGTTTGTTGGAGAGCCTCTTCAGCCAGGCGCCGGCGAGTGACATCAGATAGAATCCCGATGAAATGAGTCGTATTTCCCGTTTGGTCACGGACAGGATTAATTGACAGGCGATTCCAGAACGGGGTGCCGTCCTTGCGATAATTAAGAATTTCAACGGTACAATGAACTTCATTTTTTAGTGCGTCACGAATCAGGTCGCTGGTGGCGTGATCTGTTTCTGGCCCCTGAAGAAAACGGCAATTCTGCCCCAGTATCTCATCAATGCTATATCCAGTGATCAATTCAAAACCGCGATTGGCAAAAATAATTGGATTATCCGGTTGGCTCGGATCGGATATGGTAATCCCTTCATCCGTAGCGGCCAGCGCCCGGTCCTTAAGATCGATAAGGTCTGATACAATTTGGCATACATTTTCGTTGGATGTCATATAAAGCTCCGGAAAATTATATCACACCCATAACCTTTTTTATTATAATTCTATAACACTATTTTTTATACACAGTGTATATTATTTGGTTGACAACTCTTTCTTCACCCATTATCCTTCAACTATCCAAAGCCCTCATACCAATCATTAATTAGTATATCGTATTTATATAAAAGGAGTTACGTTATGTCATGCCGCCTTCGCTTCAAGCAGACCCGGTTCGCCGCCTTCTACCACGTCTACAGCCGCATCGCCGGCTCACCCGCCGACCGCCCGCTCCAGCAGCCCAATTGCCGCCGCAAACTCCTCGCCCTCATCCAGCACTACACCCGCGCCTACTGCTGCGAAGTCGCCGCCTTCGCCCTCATGGGCAACCACTACCACCTCATCCTCCGCTTCGACCCCAAATCCCAGCTCCCGCCCGCCGAACTCGCACGCCGCGCCCACCTCCTCTACCCCGGCCCCCATTCCCAGGAAATCATCGCCAACTGGTCCCCGGCCCAATGGCAGCGCTTCAACGACCGCCTCTTCGACCTCTCCGAGCTCCTCCGCAACCTCCAGGCCCGCTTCGCCAAATGGTACAACCAGACCTTCGAACGCCGCGGCCGCTTCTGGGCCACGCGCTTCAAGTCTGTATTCCTCAAAGACTTACGCGCCGTCCGCGACTGCATGCTCTACGTCGATCTCAACCCCGTCCGCGCCGGCCAGGCCGCCCACCCCGCCGATTACGAGTTCTGCTCCCACCATCAGCGCACCCAAAACCGCCACGCCGCCGCCTGGCTGCTGCCCCCTCCATCAACTCTTCGACCAGCGCACCACCGAGCCCCAAGCCCTCAAAGATTACACCCACCGCCTCACCTACCGCGGCAACCTCGCACCCTCAGACGCCGATTCCCAAGCCAAGCACCCCCCAATCCCCGCCGCCATCCTCGAAAACGAACGCTCCCTGGGTTTCGCCCACCCCGGCCTCTTCCTGCAACAGTTCAAACACTTCATCGACGGCCTGGCCATCGGCTCCGAAACCTACATCCGCCAGCAACTCCAAACCTTCCGACAAACCGGCCAATACCACCGCCGCACCAACCCCATCCCCCTCCCCACCGGCCTCTTCGCCCTCAAAGCCGTCCACAGCTATTGATCAGTCGTAATATACGCAATTTATAATATATGGATTAACCAGATTATTCTTAGTATTTGAATCTATGGTAGATTTGAAAAGAATTTAGATGATACGTATCTTTAACAAGCTCTGTTGAAACATAGACATCAATAAATATCACTAAAGGCATTAATATTGATCCATTATGCTGCTTTTACTATGAGGCTTAATTATAGAAGCATATAAATCATAACAGTTAAAATAGCAGAATTAGCCAGATAGACGGGAAAGTCGGTATTCATTTTGAACAAAAACGCATAGCTTTTTATTTTGTCAACAAAATAAAAAACACTGTGTATATTAAAAAGAGGAAAAAGATTGAAATACGTTGATCTGGAAATTAAGATAGTATTTAATCAAATGGAGCAATAACGTCAGTTTAAAATGGGAACCCGATTCGATCCAACCGATCCGATGCAATATGCCGCTGTGATCGCGCATCAATTAAAAACACCGGTCAGCGCAGTGGCCAGTCTGCTAAAAGTTCTATTGGGTGAATTTGCCGGGCCTTTAACCCCGAAACAAAAAGAATTATTGGAAAAGGCCATACTTCGTTGCGATGAATCGATCCAGACTGCCCAGCAATTGCTGTCTATCGCACGGGCCATTCATAATCCCGACAGCCTGCGTGGCAATACCAGCCTGGTAAAGGCAGTTGAACAGGCCGCCGGCCGTTATCACGATCTTGCCAGAAGCCATCACATCCATTTGAATCTACATAACAACACCATGTCCGGACAGGATTGGGTAAAAAGCCACGAACCAGCGCTGATCGAGGCCATCGAAGCGCTGATTAACAATGCGTTAAAGTACACACCGGATCATGGCCATATCGATGTCGTTGTCGAATACACTGAATCCTCCGAACGCATTCGTTTGCGTGTGGGAGATTCCGGGCCGGGTATTGCTGAATCCGAGCGAGATCTGGTACTGATGCCTTTTTTCCGGTCGCAATCCAGCAGTAATGCTGCCCGCACAGGTTCTGGGCTGGGGCTGGCTTTTGTGAAGGCAGTAATCGATGCGGCGGGTGGAACGATCGAGGTGGACCGTTCACGTTATGGTGGGGCAGAATTCATTATACAATTTCCCGTAATAAAACCCTCTCATATCCAGAAAAGTGGGGATATGCCCATGGCACAACGATTGAAAGTGATTATCGTCGGCGGGGTGGCTGCTGGTCCCAAGGTGGCCGCCAAGATTATCCGCCTGATTCCGGAAGCGGACGTGACGATTATCGAAAAAGGGAAGTTACTTTCTTATGCCGGCTGCGGTCTGCCATATTACATTTCAGGTGAAGTAAAAAACCAATACGAATTAATGAGTTCTTCAGCGGGTATCGTTCGCGACCCGGTTTTCTTTCAGAAAGTCAAGAACGTTCATATCATGAATCAGACCGAGGCGTTGGAGATTGACCGCGCTCATAAACGAATCCTGGTGCGTGATTACGTCAGCAAAAAAGAGACCTGGCTGGATTATGATAAACTGGTTCTGGCCACCGGCGCCCGGCCGGTCATGCCGGATATCGAAGGATTGCGTTTGCGCAATGTATTTACTTTGTGGGGTGTCGCCGACGCTGAAGGGATCAAGACCGAGTTGGAGCGCGGCCGGGCCCACGATGTCGTTATTTTAGGGGGCGGCCTGGTAGGAATCGAAGTGACAGAAGCGCTGGCGCGTAAAGGCTGCCGGGTCAGTATCGTCGAGAAACGGTCTCAGATCCTGAGGATACTGGATGACCAGATTGCCCGTCTGGTGGAGAATTATCTGGAAGCGCATGGCGTTAAAGTTCTGACCCAAACCGAAACAAAACGGCTGATCGGCGGCGATCAGGTTGAAGCGGTGGCTACCAGTCGGGGGATTCTCCCGGCGGATATGGTGATCTTATCGACCGGGGTACGCCCCAATTCCGAATTGGCGCGCCAGGCCGGATTGGAACTCGGTAAGACCGGGGGGATCAAAGTGGACGCACAACTTCGGACCTCCGATCCGGATATTTTTGCCGCAGGTGACTGTGTCGAATCCATTCATCTGATCAGCGGTCAGGGCTGTCATATCCCACTGGGTTCAACGGCCAATAAGCAGGGGCGTGTAGTGGCTGTCAATGTCTGTGGCGGCGATAAGGCCTATCGGGGCGTGATTGGCAGTATCGGCTGTAAGGTGTTCGACTACGAGATCGCTCGGACCGGATTTACCGAACGGGAGGCCCGCGAGCGGGGCTATGATACTATCACCGTATTAAATCCGGCGCCGGATCGTGAACATTTCGCGCCCGGAGCGGCTACTATTAAACTGAAACTGGTGGTTGATAAAGCCAGCCGTCGTTTGCTGGGCGCCCAGGCGGTGGGGCCTGGTAGCGCGGTTGCCCGGGTCAATTTGGCGGCGCTGGCAATTACCAATCATATGACTGTCGATGACATGAGTAATCTGGATCTTTGTTACGCGCCCAGTTTTTCACCGGTCATGGATAACCTGATTACAGCCACCAATATCGCGTGCAATAAGCTGGATGGCTATTTAAAAGGAATTGGGGCTGCGGAGCTATACGACCTGATCCGCTCAGGGGCGGATATGATTCTGCTTGATGTGCGAACCGCCATGGAAGTGGAACATAATCATCTGCCTTATGTCCGGAATATCCCCCTGGGTGTGTTACGTGAACGAGCCAACGAATTGGATGGTAACAAATTGATTGTTACGCTTTGTAATTCCGGTTTGCGCGCGTATGAAGCCTCCCTGATTCTGGATGCGGCCGGTTTTGATCAGGTACGGGTGCTGGAAGGGGGGCTGGAAATGTGGCCCTACGATACCTTAATCGGCTGAGTAATGTTGTTGATCAGGTTATTTGGGTTCGGTACGCCTGTGAGTCCGGTGCGAAATTGGGTCGGAATCAAGCGATTGTATGACTGAGGGATCGGCCGGAAACAGATCGGCGATGGAGGCAACGACCGTTTGGGTAGCTTTTTGCACTTCCGGTGACATGGCCTGATTTAACCCGAGAGTCGCGGGCACCACTCCGATGATATGTACCCGGGCTTTGATATACTGCGTAATAATCGCCACCACCAGGTCAAGCGGCGGGCCGTGGGTAGAAATGGCGGCGCCATCCAGCTCATCCGGTTCGAGCCAGTGCAGGCTGCCAAAGGGAGCATTTAGCGAAACGGCATCGGCGATAATGACACGGGTAGGCGCCAGGCGGGAGATGGGCCCGAAGAGATTTTCCGGGGCAATGCCTCCGTTGAGCAATGCCAGCGATGTCCGGTCACGCAGGCCGTCGATGACAGCCGGTCCAAAAGCATCATCGCCAAAAAGGCGGTTGCCCACCCCCAGAATGAGCGATTCTTTGTCAAGGTTCCGGGCAAGCATATCATGAATGGTCATCCCCAAATCTCCTTTAAAATGACCTGTCGTCGGCAATGCGGACATAAAACCTGCATGGTATCACCCCGATCCGGTTCATGAGGACGCGGTGGCGGCGCGGTTTCCGGCGGAAGCAACCCGAGTTGTGCTTCTTTAATCAGTATCAGAGTTGGATTGGCGTAACGTTTGGTGCCCAGTTTATCCGCCAGCCAGCGGAGGTGGTCTTTGGTGGTTATCGTCTCGCCGCAGAGCCGGCATAAAACCAGCTCTTTTTGCACCGATACCGCACAAGTGGCACGATCAAAGGTGGACAGTTCGTATTCGGGTGTGCATTCAATGCCTTGTTCCGTTGTACATAAAGACTGACACTGGCCACAGAAAATGCAGATATCATCATGCCGTATCAAGGTACGCATTGGTGTATCATCAGTGATATTATCGATCACTTCGATAGCGTCGGCCGGGCAGACCTCGGCACAGGCGCCGCAGCCAATACACTGTTCATCGTGGAACTTGCCTTTACCCCGATAAGCCGGCGGGGCCGGCGCTGGAACAGCTGGAAATCGCGTGGTAAAAGCCGGACTCAGCAGTGAGCGAATGGCTTCGCCGAGTTCTCGCAGTTTAGGCTTCTTCATGGCCAGACTCCTGTTTGGGTACCTCCCGGTAACGGTCGCAGACGCTGCCCTCCCAAAGCCGGATGCCGGAAATATGTGCGCCCCGGGCAATGGCGTGTGCCCCGACGGGCGAGGTGAGCAGAATGAAAACGGCACAGAGCAAAGCCTTGGCGCCCAGGGCAAAACCACCGTCATAAACGGCCACACCCAGCAACAGGGTGGCGGTGCCTAGTGTAACACATTTGGTGGCGGCCTGTAACCGATTGTAGATATCAGGGAAGCGAACCAGGCCAATGACGCCGACCAGGTCAAAAGCCAGTCCGATTCCAATCAGGATGGATCCAATCAACTCATTCATGGAAATGCCTGCCTTCCAGATATTTGGCCAGGGCAATGGATCCGATAAAACTGAGCAGGGCCCAGGCCAGCGCGATATTCATATAAAAATCCTGCTTGTGCAGCAGAGCGAACAGACAGACAAAGCCGATCATCAGGGTACCGAGTATATCGATGGCAACTGTGCGGTCCGGCGCGGTTGGCCCCGCGGCTATCCGGTAAAGGCACAGAAAACTGGCGATGATCAGTATCCACATTCCTATGGTAATCATTCGAAGATCCTTTCCAAAAGGGTTTCGAAACGTCTGACAATAATATCCGTTTGCCCGTCCGGGTCGTCAGTGACGATATTGATCCAGTGTATGAACAGCGAGTTGCCCATGATGTCTATGGTGAGTGTGCCGGGCGTCAGAGTAATCGAGTTGGCCAGGAAGGTTTTGGCAATATCGCTTTTTAATCGGGTCTGGACTTTGACAATCCCGGGACGAATCGGCATATCCGGATGCAGCGCCCGATAGGCCACATCCAGATTGGCGCGGATACAGTAGTAAATGAAATAGAGAGCATACACTACAAACCAGAGCCAGCGTACCGGATCGAGGATGGCGATTGGAACAGGGCGATAGAGCCGCCCTAACACAACAGAGAGTAGCAATGCCACTGCCGCGCCGGTAAGCCACTCCCAGGCTGAATCCGGATTAGCCAGTATCAGCCAGAGCAGTAACAACATAATAAACGAAGCCAGGTATTTCATCGCTTAGCCTCCGCTTCCAGCCAGAAGTTGAATCGTACTCGTTATGGAGTCTGTCACGATCCGACCGGCGTTTTCGAAAAAGATGTCTTTGTAAACAGGCAATAACAAACCCGCCCCCAGGCAGATCACTGCCAGTAAGACCATTGCCAGTTGCATACCAACCGGCACTTCACGGGCCTGAGTAACTCGTTCGGAGGGTTCGCCATCGAGAATATAGCGCTGTACTTTGATAAATGACAGGAGTGTCATAAAACTGACCAGTACGGTCATGGCGCCCAGTAGTGGATGCCCGGCCTGGAGGACGGCGATTACAATAATCAGTTTGCTCCAGAATCCGTTAAAGGGCGGGATTCCCGAAATGCTCAAGGCCCCGATACGCAGGCAGGCGCCAGTAACCGGCATGCGATATTTTAAACCGCCCAGCAGTTTGAGCTGACGTACTCCAGTCGCATACTCCGCTGCGCCGGAACAGAGAAACAGCAATGATTTGAAGGTGGCATGGTTGGCCATGTGAAACAATCCGCCCAGCAAAGCCAATGACGCGACCGTACAATTATTGTTCAGCAGCATCTCACCGGCCACGCCCAGACTGAGAACGACATAGCCCATCTGGCTGATCGAATGATAAGCCAACAACCGTTTGAAATCCCATTGTCCCACGGCCAGAAAAACCCCGATCACCATGCTGACTGCCCCCAGGGTGATCAGTACCCAGACCAGTTCGCGATTAAGGATCATGGTCGTAAAGAAGACCCGGATCATGGTATAAACTCCCAGGGCTTTGATGAGTATCCCCGACAGCATGGCAGAGATGGGGGCCGGCGCCGATGGATGGGCGTCCGGCAGCCAGGCGTGAAACGGCACCATGGCGGCTTTGAGACTGAAACCGGTCAGGAAAAAGGCCGCCGCGATCATAACCGCGCCATTGTCAGGCGGCAAATTGGCGCGAATGAACTGCAAGTTGAGATGTCCGGTCTGGTTATAAATAATTCCGATCCCCAGAAAGATAAAGATTGAGCCGATCGATCCCAGCACCAGGTACTTGAAAGAGGCCTCCAACTCCTCCATTTCGCATCCGAATGCCACCAGCGAATAGCTGGCGATGGCGGCGACTTCCAGGAAGACATACAGATTGAAAATATCGCCCGTCAGGACAACGCCATGAATACCGGCGATCATCAGAAAGAACAGGCAGTAGAAGAGTGGTTCTGAGGTAAAGCGTTTCATGTAATTCAGCGAATAGAGTGTCGCGGCCAGGGCAACCACCGTAACGATCACCATCATCATGGCGCTGAGCGGATCCAGCACCATACTGATTCCTATCGAACCTTTGGAAGGCGACCACCCTCCGATCCAACTGATCGAAGATGGGCTGAACAGCAGGCTGACGGCCAGAATCAGCAGGACTATTGAAGCCAGCACGGCGAGTGCCCGGCTCAGGAACGAACCGTATGAGCGCTTCTCAAGCAACGGCAGAATAAAAGCCAGCGCCAGCGGAATCACAACAAACAAAGGCAGAATAGCATTCATAATAATTATCCCTTCAACTGGCGAATCCGGGTAATATCGAAGGTTCGGTATTTTTCATAAATTCGTATGGCAATTGCCGCCATCAGGGCTACCAGTCCCAAACCGATCACGATCGAGGTTAGAATCAATGCCTGTGGCACCGGATCGACCGATGTGGCGACAAATGAATCCGCGGCCATATCCGGTGTCCGGATCGGGGCAATGCCCTCATGACGATACCCGCATAATATCAAAAACAGATTGGCGCCGTAGTCGAGAATGATCAACCCGACGATGATTTTGATAATGTTCTTTTTGGCGATGATCGCGTACAGACCGATCCCGATAACCAGCATGGCAAGAAAGTAAGGTATCATTCCAGTGTTCATGATTACAGATCTCCGGATAGCGATTGTTTGGCTTTGCCCGTCACCACCAGCGCGATAAAGGCCCCGGCCAGACACGCACCGACTTTAATGCCAATGGCAATATTGGCCAGAGGTATTGTCCCGCCACTGACCAGGGTGAACGGTCTGCCCCAGGCCGAAAAAATATTGGCGAAAAATATACCGGCGCTATACCCCAGCAAAGCCAGGACCAGAAACAGCAGTGCTCCGATACAATCCCACAGGGTCATGGCTCGGTCATCGATCAGGGTATTGAACGTTTCCTTGCCGTGCGCCAGGATCAGCAGGATCAGGCCGCAACTCAGCATGACCCCGCCCACAAATCCACCGCCGGGCGAAAGATGGCCGTATAACACCAGATAGATCGAAAACAGCAAAATAAATCCGATAACCAGGTTGGTCACTTCTTTAACGATAAGCGTCATTCCTTTCATGATTTCTTCCTCCCGAGCCGTCGCATCACGGCGTAAACACCGATAATCGAGGCAAAAATCACCGTGGCTTCCCCCAGGGTATCATAAGCGCGGTAATCCAGCAGGATGGCCATGACATAATTGACTGCACCAGTCTGTGTTAAACCATTTTGCAGATAGCCTTCCGACAGATTCATCAGCGGGGTTCCAAACGGCGTCAAGGTCTGTAAAGCAAAATAGACCAGCGTTAGAAATATGCCCCCTCCGATCAATCCAGCCGCCAGTACAAAGCTGCTCTGCGGTGTGCCAAAGGTTGAATCTTCCCGCATCACCGCCGCCCGGATCAATAATACCAGGCAGAGGACCTCAACGACAACTTGCGTAATGGCCAGATCGGGCGCACCCAGCAGCATGAAAATCACCGCCAGCGCCAGTCCGGCCGCCCCTACTGAAACGACTGTGGAAAGCAATCCCTTGGCTTCAATCGCCACAAACGCCGCCAGCATGAGAAACAGTGTTAACACAATGATAAATGGATACATAATATTCTCCCTGGGAAGTTATCCGCTGTGGAGCTTGATAAAACAGATTAATATCACCACCAGCCCTAAAATGACCCAACTGATATACAGCGATAGAATACCCGTCTGGGTTCGGCGCAGGCCTTCGACCAGGGTATGGCCCAGTCGTCCGGTCAGGTGATAGATATCAAAGACCTGGCGCTCTGCGTCGCGATAAAGGGCGTGAATACCGGGCAGGTTTCGCAGGGTGGTATAGAAGCCGGTACCATTGTAATGAACCAGCTCAGGAGTGATCTTTTCGCCGCCAATATAAGTGCGGGTCCGGCGTACTTTGAAACCTTTGCCCAGGAAATAGATAATCAGCCCCATAAGCAGCCCCCCCAGCAGCAGCAAAGTCGCCAGTCCCGGATTCCACAACCGGGCCGCCGCATCGATCTGGTTGGCCTGTAGAATGGTGTCAGTACCGGCCTGCCCCATCGATGTCATCGACGGGATGATCAACGCGCCCAGCGGCAGCGCCACCCAGATTCCAAATACAATACAGGTTACGCCCAGCGCCAGCATTGGTACCGTCATCCAACCCGATACTTCGCCCTCGACTGCCGGGGCCTGGTCCGGTGCGGGCACGCTCAAAAAGACACTGTGCAGTACCTTGACAAAACTCGCCAGGGTCAGGGCGCTGCCAAAGATGGCCGCCGCCGTCAGGATCGGCGCCCAGCGTGAAGGCACATCCAGTACGGCCTGGTAGATCATCCATTTGGAGCTGAATCCATTCATGGGCGGCACCCCGGAAATAGCCAATGCGGCCAGCAGACAGGCCGTAAAAGTCAATGGCATGGTTCGGGCCAGCCCGCCCAACCGGTCGAGGTGGGTCGTGCCCGCCTGCTTTTCCACTGCGCCGGCCGTCAGAAACAGGCAACTTTTATAGATCGCGTTGTTGAACATATGAAACAACCCACCGGCGATACCCAGAACACTGCCGGTTCCGATTCCCAGCACCATATAACCGACCTGACTGACCGCATGAAACGAAAGCAGTTTCTTTAAGTCATGCTGGACCATTGCCATCATTACCGCGCCAATAATTGTTACCGCACCGATAATCATGAGCAGCATCTTCAATCCGTCAGTCAGAACAAACAGTTCGAGTGAGGCCCGTGCCAGCAGGTAGATCCCCAGCAGTTTATCCAGCGCTGCGGGCAGAAGCGCCATCACATCGCAGGTCGTCGCCTCCGCGGCAGTAGGAATCCAGGTATGAAACGGCATCGCGCCGGCCTTGGCCAGCCCCGCGATCATAAAGAGCAGGTAACAGATGGCCATCAGCGGCGTATTGGTACTCAGGTGGATTTGATCGATCGCCGGCGAGCTCATATCCGGCCGTGTGATGATCAAACCAATACCCAGCAGTAGCGCGCAATCGCTGAAACCCAGCATGGCCAGGGTTTTGGCCGCCCCGGTACGCGCCTGAGGCCCGGATTGATTGATCAGCAGGAAAAGCATCAGGGTAGTAATTTCCCAGCAGAATAGTAGAAAAATAAGGTCATTCGCCAGCGCCGCACCAATAGCACCGGCCAGGGTCCAGAGCATATAGGCATAATGACGACCGATTGCTCCCCGGAGATAAGCGACGTCGTAAAGGGTAATCAGAAAACCGAATAGGGCGATCATCAAACTTATCACACTTGCGAAAGGTCTGGCCGTCAGGTCGATACCGATAGCGAGTTGACCCGTTCGCAGCCAGGTCCATTGCCATTGCCAGTCCGAATGATAAATCGGGATAATCGCCAGGAAAACCAGCATTGCCGTCGCCACCAGCGCCAGCAGTCGTACGACCGGCTGTCCCTGGCGCGGCCAGAGATACGCCAGCAGGCCGGCGATGCTGGGGATTATTAACATCCAGATCAATGTCGTTTCATTCATTGCCGATATCCTTTCTGATCGGATTGGCGATCAGAAAATGCCAGGCCTTGACTTGATGTCTGACAATTCAAGTCAGTGGTTATCCAGTAACCTGTTATACATTTTGCATGATACGCCGGGTTTTATCCCAGCTCATTTTTATTAACGCTTTCTGGTCGAACCGCTCTTTACGATGACCTTGTCGCGGCCTTACCACTGCCACCCGTTCGGTACAACTGTAACAGGGATCCATCGCCGCCACACTCAACATGGCGTCTGCCAGTTCCTGGCCCACCACACAGGCCTTAAAACTGGGCAGGTTGACATAAGTGGGCGCGCGTACTTTATAGCGTTGAGGATAATTGGAACCATCCGAGCAGACGTAGTGAAAGGTCTCACCACGCGGCGCTTCGGCATGACCGATGCCTTCACCTTCCGGCATCTCCAGCACTTCAGCGCGGATGTCGCCCGGCTCGATCTGAGCAACAGTCTGACGGATAATCCGGATCGCCTCCAGAACCTCCAGGAGTCGAACAACGGCCTTGGCAAAGACATCACCGGCCGGCTGGGTATAAACCTGCCAGTCCAGCAGATCATAAGAAGCGTATGGCTCATCCCGCCGGACATCGATATCGTACCCGGACCCGCGCGCGGTTGGGCCGGTGGTGCACCATTGCCGGGCTTGTTCATAGGTCAAGACGCCGATGCCGCCCAACCGCGCTTTTAATACGGGATCATCCAGTACGGCCTGGGTCAGCATTTCCACCGGTCCTTCCAGTTCATCCGCCATCTTGAGAATATCCGGCATATGTTCCTGCGGGATATCGCGCCGGCAGCCGCCCACACAAAAGTTTTCGTAATGGTTGCGGTTGCCCAGCAGCCGTTCAAACAATTCGAGCACCGGTTCACGATATTTCCAGGCCCACATGAACACGGTATTGTATCCAATAAAGTGACCCGCCAATCCCGCCCAGAGCAGGTGACTGTGGATCCGTTCCATTTCGCAGATGATGGTGCGCAAATGCCGTCCGCGTATGGGAACTTCCACGCCGCAGAGATCTTCGCACGCCTGACAAAACGCCATTGGATGGCTCGCCGAACAGATACCGCAGATCCGGGCCAGTAAAAAAGGAATCTGATCGTAGGTCAGATCCTGACAGAGCCGCTCGATCCCCCGGTGGTTGTAGGAAAGCCGTACGTCAACATCGACCACCGTCTCGCCTTCCACCGTCAGCTGGAAAAATTCCGGTTCTTCCTGAATCGGATGAAAGGGCCCGATCGGTATGATGGTTTTTTTCATGGTGTGGTCGCCTTTGTACAAGCCTGTCGTTTTAATTCAGGAGTTTCGGTCCGTTCGCGCCGCAGGGCCTGATCGCGGCGGAGCGGATATTTGCCTTCAGGCCAGTTATCCGCCAGCAGGAGCCGGCGCGGATCGGGATGATTTTCAAAACGTACCCCCAGCAGGTCCTGGATTTCCCGTTCGATAAAGTTGGCTCCCGGGAATAGCGTCGCGACAGAATCCAGCACACACTCCGGTTTGAGCGCCCAGGTACGAATTGACACAACAACGCCTGAAGAATCAAAGCAGTAATGGTACAATACCTCGATGCGGTCAGGAGTATCCATGCCGGTGGCGGTGGCCAGTCTGGCCTGTAACTCTGCAAATAAAATCCGGTTCGCTTGCAGACTGAACTCCGGCGGCACATCGATATAGATGCGCCGGCTTTTGCGGACGGTTATCGATTCGGATATTTCTCCCAGTTTCTGTTCAATCATTTTCAATAACTCATTATTATTCATAACAGACTTCCTTTACGCGATCGCTTCATCCGGAATAGCGCCCAGCGCCTTGACCGCGCCGGCAATAATCGCCTCGGGTTTGGGTGGACAACCCGGCACATAAGCGATAATCGCCGCGGGATCCACCTCGCGGATCGCCTCGTCAACCGGGCCGGCAAAGTGATAACAGGACCGAAAAATTCCACCCGAACAGGCACAAGACCCGATACACAAAACCAGGCAGGGTCTGGGCATCTGCTGGTACAGTTCCTGCAACCGTGGCCGGGCCTGCATGGTGCAGATACCGGTAACAACCAGAGCGTCGGCATGACGGGGACTGCCTACCAGCATCATCCCGAATCGCTCGATATCGTATCGCGGCGTCAGGCAGTCGACCACTTCGATATCGCAGTTGTTACAGGCGCCCACATTGGCATGATAGAGCCAGATCGATTTTTTCAGGGCCCAGGTTTTCAGATTCATGTTCGAATTCTCCCTTATATTAAAGCCAGCATCAGCGCGATCAGCGCGATCGGCGTCATGCCAAACCAGAAAAATTTCATGGCTTGATCGATACGTACCCGCGGGTTGGTATTTCGGATCAATACCATTAAGACAATAATCAGAACATATTTGCCGATGGTTGCCAGCACACCCGTTATCGAATAGAAATTCAAACCACCCCAGAAAATAGTAATCAGGAAGATGGGCAGCAGGGCGAACAGAATGGTTCGGGTCAGCAGAATCATCGCCAGCGCCACCCCGGAATACTCAATGAAAGGACCGGTGGCAATTTCACAATCGGCTTCAGCAATGTCGAAGGGCACCAATCCCAGTTTGGCCTGGATACACAAAATCGCCACTAAGAATCCCAGCACACAGGCCAGGCTGCTGAAAACACCTTGCGGCGACGTTTCGATCAGGCCGCCCAGGCGAAAATCTCCGGACCGTGCCATGACCGCCGCCAGGACCGAAATCAATAATGGCAATTCATAGGCCAGCGCCAGTTTCATCTCGCGCGCGGCCCCGACTGCCGCCAGGGGATTACCCGAGGCCGACCCGCCCAGAATGGTCATCAGGGCCGGAATCGTCAGTAAATAAAGTACGACAATCGTATCGCCCACAAATCCGGAACCGGGATTAAAAGTAGCCCACCATAAAATCGTTGCGGCTACCGCAGCCGCCGCAAACCCAACCAGCGGCATCATCAGAAATCCGGTGCCACGCGCGCTCTCGGGCAAGAGAGTTTCTTTGCCCATCAGTTTAATCACATCGGCCAGCGGCTGATACCAGGGCGGTCCCACGCGCCACTGAATGCGGGCGGTCACTTTGCGATCGATCCATTTGGATAGAAATCCGATCGCAATCGTTCCCATCGTCGCGCCGGCCAGTGCCGGAATTGCCATCAGATTCATGGCCGGGTTCCTTTCATCGTCTCTTGTAAGGGTGTTTGCCGATCGTTCGCCCGCTTAATAGTATGGGCGCTTTTTTCTCGTCGGCATGATATCTGACATAGCTCAATGCTCCCGCCGGACAGGCCTGAACACAGCGGGGCGGTTCTTCCTGGTCTACTAAATCTTGACAATAATCACATTTGGCTACTTGCCTTAATGTCAGGCTGGGGCTCAAAACACCAAATGGACAGGCAAATACGCAGTTTTTACATCCAATACACAGCATCCGGCTGCGTGCGGTTATGCCTTGGTCATCTCGTCTTAATGCGTTCACGGGGCAGGCCTCTTCACAGGCCGGGTCGTCACACTGACGGCAGATAACCGGCAAAGTGCCCTCGACCAGTGCCCCAAAGGTGATATTCGGCATGCCCAGATGCCCGTAAAAACAGGCTGCCGAACAACTCCGGCATCCGATACATCGGTCCAGATTCAATACCACGCGTTCCTGTTCAGCTGGATCAGGTTTGGGTTCCGTTGATACTGTCGATAATTCAGCCACAGGCCACCTCGCAAACCGCCGGCCGGATTTCGACCGGCACAGGGGTGATTTCGATACCATCATCATTCAATTCCCATTGGAAGTAATGACGCGTCTCCGGTATAGTCGCGGATAGAGCCAGCGTGTCCGGCCAGACCGCGTCGCTGATCCTTACCAGAAATTCCTGCTCATGCGTGCCTCGAGTCAGCAGGATCCGGTCATTGCCGGCCAGTTTTAATGCCCGCGCCTTTTCCGGATGAATTAGCACAACTGGAATCGGTTCGATACCCAGCGGCCAGTCCATCTGACGGGATACGGCTCCTTCATAAAGGTCCAGTGTTTCAGTACGCGCCGTCAAAGTATAGGAATTAGCCGGTTCCGGTATCAACAATTCCGGCTTGGTCCGGTCTGCCGCCGAAACCGAAGCCAGTTCCAAGGCAAATTCGTCAGGGAGCATTCGTGTGACTTCTGGCAGGAGCAATAGCTTGTCGATCTGATGCAGCATCGCGCTTAATGCCACGGCATGTCCCGGCGGCATGCCCAGCGGTTGACGTTTGATCAATGTCCCCTGACAATTCATATAATGCCCGGTCATTTCAAAGCCGAATGCCAGAGGCAGCACAATATCCGAAAGTTCAGTGGTGGGTCCGGGCATCGCTGCGGCCGTAATGAGGGTTTCGACTTTCGCGCGAATAGTCTGGATGGTGTTTTTTGGCAACATCCCGAACAGATCGACATCTGCAATAAACAAGGTCGTGAAGGATCCATCCATGGCCTGTTTCAACCAGTGGGCCGGTGGGGTCGTTCCCAGGGTATGACTGACCGCGAACGCGCCAGGCGCGTTGGCATAGGTCAATAATGGAACCAGTGTGGCTTTGATCGTACGCGCCAGCAGCCCGGTTAACGTTGCCAGTTCATTTGGACGGCGGCAATGCCCTTGTGGGATCGTTAACAGCAGGACTACCGTCTTGCCTTTTTCCGGACGGATGGCCTCTGCCGCCTCCTTAACCGCCGCGTCCTCCAGTTCGCAGACCGCCAGTGCGTCATGATAACAGGCCTTCGTCTCAGGTTTTTTAGAATGGTTAACCAAGGTTAACAGGGCTTCGATGCCCCAGCATTCCATACCGGTTTGGGTAGTCAGTCCAATCCGCGCGAAGCGCATCGTGCGTCCCTTCATACTGTCCAGGTTAATCAGTATCGGGGGCTTCTTGCTTTCCAGCCGATCCATCAACCGCCCGGCCAGTACCGGATGGGTTCCCAGCACATCGCCAACGGCCAGAATGATATCGGCTTTTTCCAGTGCGGTCGGCAAACCGGGTTTATACCGGCCACCGCGTAATTGACGCATCATCGCTTCATCGGCAGGAGGTAGAAAAATACTGGTCGATCTGGCCGGCAAAATCGACTGAAAAAAATGACCGCCGGCGTGGATTTCTTCCACCGGCAGATTACCCGATATCAGTGTCCCCAAAGTCTTGTTTCTACTGGCTTCTTGCAGTTTCCGGGCCGCCTGGTGATGGATCTCCGATTGCGTTTGTTGTTCCGGGGCGGATTGCAGGGTCGCTTCGATCAGGCGATTGGGATGACAGAGCAGGGGAGCCAGGTAATGCCCGCGATAACACAGGTGTCCGCCGGAATATTCATCGGGGTTTGTGTATGCCGGCAATGTCACGCCATGAGCGCGCCGTTCGATGGCGACCGGGCACATCAAAGAACAATAAGGACATCTCGATAGGTTACCATCCATTGTCGGGCCTTGTTTCAAAAGACATTGTCATAATCCTTAATCTTCTCGTAACACATATCCGGGCCATCCTTGCAGAGGTAATACGGCCCGATATTGCACCGTCCGCAGACCCCCACGCCGCAACTCATCTTGCGATTCATGGATAAATAAATCTGGGCGGGCTTGAAACCCAGATCCAGGCATTTTAACGTAACGTACCGGAGCATGATCGGCGGGCCGCAGGATACCACATACGCATTGGCGATATCCAGATCGAGGTCATCCAATAGAGTCGTCACAACGCCTACTGGTCCCTGCCACCCATTGGAGGCACGGTCCACGGTTGCGGTAAAATCAACCCGATCCATCTGCTGCCAGCGTTTGAATTCATTCTTAAACAGCAGCTCTTCCGGAGACCGGGCGCCGTATTTAATCGAGATTCGTTTAAACCGGTCGATTTCATTAAACAAGGCGTAAATCAGGGCCCGCAGTGGCGCCAACCCGACGCCTCCGCCCACCAGCAGAATGTTTTTGTCATAGAACTTGTCAATGGGATATCCCTTGCCAAACGCGCCGCGCAAGCCCAGGGTGTCGCCCGCCCGGCATTCATGCAGTTGATCGGTGACTTTGCCGGTCTTTAAAATGGTAATCGTCTGGATATCGGCGTCACGGGGATTGGATGACGGGGTAAAGGGCGCTTCCCCCATACCCGGACAGGTCAGTTGCATGAACTGACCGGCGCGAAAAGGGATCGGCTCATTGGGTTTCAGTACCAGCGTCTTGATCGTCGGGGTTTCCGTAATGACCTCGAGCAGTATCGTTTCTATCGGTTGATAGGGATTCGCCTGGATCATGTGTGTAACTCCTCAATAACGGCCCGGATATCCGATCCCCCCAGGCAGGCTGAACGGCACCGGCCGCATCCCACACATCCGATCAACCCGAGATTTTGGACCATCCATTCGAATTTATGGCGAATACGATTTTCAAACCGGTTCCGTAACTCCGGTCGCGGGGTGGGTTTCATACCGCCAACGCCGGCCATTTTGGCGTAATTGGCCAGCAGGCAACTGTCCCAGGACTTCTCGCGGATATGAATCTCAGGTACGCTGCGTGCCCTCTGATCGAATAACAGAAAGCAGTGGCAGGTTGGACAGACATAACTGCACGCTCCACATTCCACACACGAACAGGATAACTCGCCCCAGTCCTCAATAGCGCCAATGTCATTCATGGATGTCAATGGGGTAAAACCGCGATTCCATGTCTTCAGTCGTTCCAGCGCGCCGGCCCGGTTGGATTCCTTTTGCGCAATTTGATGGTCTGTGGCCATGGACAGCATCGTTTTTACCGAATCCAGCAGGAAAGTTTCAACGCCATTGCCAAAACTGACCAGGTAACCACCCTCTATCGGCGATAAATGAACCTGATACCCATCCAGCGGCCAGGGTTGGCCGCCCACCAGATTGCAAAAACAATACTCGCCCGGCTGGACGCAATCGACCGTTACCAGCAGGGTGTTTTTCCGTCGGGATTCATAAAACGGATCATGGAACTCCTGATCCAGAAAGATGCGATCCATGACCTTCAACGCGCTCAAATCACAGGTACGCGCACCAATAATCGTCTGATAGCCGATTGATTCCGGCTCTGCCTCTGATGGGGTTGAATACTCACAATTCCCATAAACAGCGACCCGTTCCCGCGCCGGAAAATAAAAACTCTTAACGGATTCAATAGGCGGCAACCCGGTCAACTCAGGTTGGATGGATAACAGGGAAACTATTTTTTCATATCCGATCTGACCGTTATGCTCGATAGTCGCATATACCGTACCCCGGCTGATCCGGTTAAGGAACTCTATCCCTTCTCTCCCGTTCAAATAATACTGAACGGATTCCATGAGTGTACTCTCCCCATCGAGAGAATCAATTTGAAAATAGCGGCATAATATTTGAGTTCTATCAACAACCGGCCAGAAATTCAGACACACTCAACAACCCCTTCAGGCCTGGTACTTTTACCTCGCCCGATAGGATCATCAGTGTTTGATCTTGATATTGTGATCTTGAAATTTTCAGTCGGTCGCAGAAAAACGTTATCTCGCCAAGGTTATTTATAGGCGTGTTACAGCCATATTACCTCCTTGGGCGTTATTGTTCTGATTTTCAAATACCGTCTTTTGCAATGTGTCTTATGCTAAATTCTTTTTGTATTATTGCCCGATAATCAGGTCGAGTCAAGTTTAGGAGTGATTTTTTTCACAACCACATTACATTTTACCTGATTGCTATGCAAAAAATAGCATAAGCTCATTAGCTTTCAATTAGAAACCAACCAACTTGATTTGTTCATAACATGATTAAATGCTATGTCTTAACTTATTGCCTGGCAGTTACCATAACAATAAATACGGTTGCCGGGTGTGGGTAAGCCCGGTCTCAAAAAATATTTGGTAAATTAGCCGGTTAAAACTCAAAGACGATATTTAAAGTATAATTATTTTGACAATCAGGAAATCAGCCGTATTAATATCATATCGTCGAGACCGGTTTCGATTTTCAGACACAGTTGGTTTTTGATATTTTCAGAATGTATCCGGATAGTTATCTATGGCATTTCAATCGGGTTTATACACCGCCTCGTAAGTAAGAGACTGGCGCGGCCGCTAAAGACAATGTAGTGTTACTCAGGGTTGTGATTGACCAGAGATCTAACCGTGCGACGGGCAATCTGACCGGTTTTACGCATGGAATCGCTGAAAATATTTTGTACCATACCTGCCAGGTGAAGGGCCTGCTCGCACCGGCGACAGATAAAATCCCCTTCGATCAACTCGCCGTTATACAGTTTCTCCACCAGCCGGCGGCGGATTGGGCCGTTCCAGACCGCTTCGATGCCATCGACCAGAACATTACCCCAGTTTACTTCCCGCCCCATATCCTGACAGCACATTACGGCCTGACCGTTGAACAAGACCACCATTTCCACCAAAGGATGATTAAATTTACAGCCATACAGACGAATTGCTCCCTGGGCATCGGATGCCCCATGAAACAAACGTTTAACCGAACCACAGCGGCTGATCGGCTTGAGATATTCCACCTGGACCCCTTTGGGCTCCCAGATCTCATGCCAGCGGGTCACTTCCTCCACCGGCCAGCCGTCATTGACACCCCGGATAACCACCTTGCCCCGATCATATTTGCTTAATAAATACTGGATATGATGTAACGTCTGTTCATAGTTGAGACCGGTGATCCGTTCATAGGTGGATGGCGTCGCGCCATGCACACTGATATGGATCTTCCCGTCAAAGCCGCTTTTCAGCAGATTATCCACTTTCGCCGGAGTCATCGGCGACGCGTTGGTATTGAGATAGACCTTGATCTTTTTCTGACGGGCATAATGGATATAACGTCCCAGGTCTTCCGCCAGGAATGGCTCCCCCATATAACAATACGTCAATAGCGGGGTATAGCCGTATATCTCAGCCAGTATACCCAGATCGTCAATGATCGTCCGATAATCATCCCAGGCCATCACGCCCTGTTCCTGAATCCGGGCATACCTGGGATAGGGACACATGGTACAGCGCGCGTTACAATAGGAATGGATATCCACAATCATCTTTAATGGATAGGGACGCGTACGGGTTAAATATGGATTCTTCATAGTTTTAGTTATCGGTAATAGACCGGAACAATCTTAACCGGCTTGCCTTCAAAAGGCTGGCGAAGATACAGAAGGAATCCTGAACAAAATCGTATAATTGATAAAAGGCGTTATAACAATCAGTTATATCTTTCGTCCGTTGCTTGATCAGCCAGTATTTTTCCCAATTCCCTGGAAAAAGATTCTGCCGACTCTTTTTGCATATGAATGCCGTCAATGGTTTTCCATCTCGATTGAGGCGCTTCCAGCCACCGACCCCCGGCTTCGATAAACTGTTGCCGGAAAAGGGCATAATTAAAACCACTGTATCGGGTATCGACCTCGAAAAGTTCATCCGATGCCGGCGCGCGATAGGCGCAGGGATGATACCCCTCTTGAACCATTTGGCGAATCTCATCCAGAAACAGATTGATTTTCGCTTGTGAGACCTGATTGTGAGCGTATAAAAAATCTCGATAATAGGTCACGCCACTTAAGGTTTCGGTATTTTCCAGACTGTACACCCAGCCATCGGGATGGAAGATGTTTTTCGCCGCGAAAAATGGATTGGTCAGCTCAAATAAGGCCGGCATGATCCGATGTAGCATGGGTTCCATCCGTGAAGTAGCAACCGGCGCGTCTTCTTCTATCATCTCTTGCGCGAAAAAATTTACCGGAGTAATCCCAAAAACAATCTGGCGCATGGAGGAATGGGGGTCGACAATACGGCGCAGCCTATCAAAATAGGCGCTATTGTATTGCAATCCGCCACAGGCGTAATTCAGGGCACGCGCGGTGATACCCTGTTGCACCGCCTGGGGGCAGACTGAAAACTGGGTTCTGGAATCACCGGCAAATACAATATCCGCAACTCCCTGCCAGCGGTTGCGAATGGCTTGATACTGATAATAAGACACCCCCCGGCTGCCTCGGATCAGATTGAAAACCGTTAACAGACATAATGCCCCTGCTACAACCAGAATGGTTCTTTCTTTCAGAATCGCCGGTAAGGTCTGAACACTTGACCGGATTTCCCGCCGAGTATGGTTAATGGGATATTGAATGGCCTGTTCAACCAGGTCAGCGCGCTTGTCGTTTTCGGTGATGGAACCATCCAATTTGTTTTTTAATGGTGTGACCGTCATATCTGAGTTCATGGTTCAAATAGTCAAATTCGTAATGCTAAGCGGTCTAAAATTGAAAATAAATAAACGCACTACCGGGTCCTCGTAATATAATACAGGTAAATAGAATAAAGCTGGTCCAGGCCAGTCTTCCCGACCAGGCCAGACCCCCCAGATTCAATTCGGGTAACCGTTGCCGGCCGCTGACTGCCACAGGCAAAAACCAGGCGTGTCGCGCCAGTAACAGGACAGTCAGTACCAGGCTGCGACGTGTGGTATAATACGTGATATTCCAGTGTTCGATAGTATTAAAAGCGAACATCGATTTCAGGATGGCCAGACATTGTTCAAAACTCTGGGCTCGAAAGCAAACCCAGGTAATTAATGTTGTCGCGAATACCAGTATGATGCTTAAGGTGGTTCCACCCGGTAGTTTCTTTAACCGCTCGGGCCAGTGAGTTACCTTTTCGAAACTCAACAGCGCGGCATGCATCCCACCCCAGATCACATAATTCCAGGCCGCTCCATGCCACAACCCAGACAGCAGCATGGCAATCCACAGGTTACGATGCGTTTGCCAGGTCCCATGACGGTTGCCGCCCAGCGGAATATACACATAGTCCCGAAACCAGCTGGACAGCGAAATATGCCAGCGGGTCCAGAATTCACTGAAACTGCCGGAGATATAGGGATGATTGAAGTTTGGCTTGAATTGATAACCCATCCAGAGCGCCAGTCCCATGGCGATATCGCTGTAGCCGCTGAAATCGCAATAGATCTGTATCGCGAACAGCAGGATCATGGTCCACCAGAACAGACACTCCGCGCGGTGGGTAGCGTTGAAGGCGCTATTGACAATCGGGGCGATATTATCCGCGATCACCACCTTTTTAAAATAGCCCATGACTATCAGCTGAAAACCGTCGAACCGGATGGCTTCACTGGTGCGGGGCTGCTCGCGCAGTTGATCGAGGATGTCCCGGGCGCGGACGATTGGACCCGCGACCAGTTGCGGAAACATCGACAGGTACGCAAAGAAATGCAGCAGATTCCGGGTGGGTCGCAGGCGCCCCTGGTAAACATCGATGGTATAACTCATGGACTGGAAGGTATAAAAACTGATGCCAACCGGTAAGATCCACCCCACGGTTCCAATATGGATTGGTAGTCCCAGATAAGTTGCCAGCGATTGCAGGCTGGTCAGGATGAAATCAAGATATTTAAAAGCGAATAATATCCCCAGGTTCCCTCCCAGTGACGCCAGCAGCCAGGCTTTGCGATAGCGATACCAGCGGCGGATGGCCAGGGCCGCGCAAAAATCAATTAATCCGCTGATCACTATCAAAAAAAGAAACCGCCAGTCCCACCAGCCATAGAAGACAAAAGAGGCTAGCGTCAGATACGCCCACCGAGACTGTCGGTGTTTCTTCAAATGCGGCCAGGCAATGAAGAATAACAGAATAAAGATGATGAAGTCGAGCGAGGCAAATGACATTACTGATAATCCCTGTATTCGTTATAAACGATCAAGTTTACTGATTTTATCGGCCCGAATTCCCGCTGAATTCGATATTTAATTAAAAATTATCCTATCCGGCGAAGCCATTTCTAGTCGCGGCCGATAACTGTTTTTTAAGTTTATAGTATCAAAATCCCCATTTTGAAGGCCGCTGAACAACGCCGACGTCCTATAAGCAGACTCCATCCGGAAACAGGTTTCTTTTAACTTGGAATTTGCTCCTGGAATTTTAGAAATCCACTGCAACCACCCACTGGACTGACCGATAGTGAAGATGACGTGACCTGTTAAACTATATGGACTGCAACAAATAAATGAGTTGTTAAGAAAATGGTAATTGATTGGATCATTCTGATTCTGGGAGTGCTGGCGATTGTAGGATTGGTGCACGTACTGCATCCGGGCCGTAATCTGATGGTCTGGTTATCGGTCATGACTACCCTCTTTTTCGTATTCCCGCGCGCCGGTATCGTCGTTAAAAGTATGAATCTGCCTTTGCCGGCGGCGCATATCATTGCCTGCCTGGCGATTCTTTACTGGCTGATTTTCCATAAACGTCAGCATCGGGGCAGCCATCAATTTTATGGCAAATTTTTCCTGGTCTATACTGCCATTGCCTGCGTCGGGCTGGTCATCGGCCTGAGTTCCGGCGGGGGGTTCCAACTGGCCCTGCTCGAAACCTTTTTCTACCTGTTTACCATTGGCATCTTCTTTTATGTCAACGAATCTTTCGATCAGAAACATCATTTCGATTCCTTTATGTATCTGTTTCTGCTGGCTTCGGCTGTGGTGAGCGTTTATGGCATTGCCCAGATCTATTGGGGCGATCATATTCTGGTCCGGGGCCTGACCTACAATTCCAATACCGATCTGGCGCTGTCTTACCTCCAGGTCGATACGGCTGCCGGCCGCCGGGTCCTGTCCTCCTACGGTGATCCCAATGTACTGGCCGGACAGATGATCGTTTTTGGCTCGATCGCTCTGGCGTTAAGTGTCTGGAAGGGCGTTGACTTCAAAACCCGCCTGATCGGCTTTACCCTGCTGATCTTGAATACAATTTGTATTATCGCAACCGGATCGCGTGCCGGCTGGATATGCCTCATTCTCTCGGGAATCATCCTGCTGAGTATCCGCAATCGATGGTTGTTGCTGGCAATACCGGTTTTATTGCTGGCGTTGGTGATGACCGGTCAAGGGGTCATGGATACCCTGCTGGTTTCGGTTAATCCCAAGTTTGCCCGGGTTGCCGGTGATCCGCGTTTTCAATATCCCGCGATTGTTATGCAACTCATGCAGATTATTCCGTTCGGCAGCGGATTCGGGCGTATGGTCACGGTGTATCCCAACGGCGCGGAATGGGCGTTCCGTATCCAGTCTGCCAATACCGTATGGGCCGGCTATAATTCCTACTGGATGAATATTCTTTGCCGCCTGGGACCATTGGGACTTTTGAGTTTTATTGTACTGCTGTTATCGCTGTTCTGGTACATCTTTAAAAATGTCCGAACGATCGATAATCCGCGCGTCAAGGCGATCTTACTCGGTGGTACGATCGGGCTGATGGGCCAGTTCATTATCTGGCTGGCTAACAATACCTATTTCCTGCCCGGCGGTGGTTTAAATTACTGGTTTATACTGGGTATGCTGGTGGCGGGCAGTCGTGCCTGGGCCCGGCCGGTGGCGCCGGCGTTATGGATACCCTGGTGGCAGGGGGGGTGGACCCCGCCGCTGGAAACCCCGCCAGTCAAACCGGCCACTGCCTGATGGATGCCGTCAAAGGAACAAAACCATGAGAGCCATATATCTGAATGCACCTTACAAAAAACAGGATTATTCGCGCTGCAGCCGGTCTCCCGCCGTCACGCGCAGCGGAACGATCTATTACCCGATCTGGCTGGCCTATGCCGCCGGTTACGCGCGCGACTGCCTGGCCGATTCGGTGGATATCGAACTGGTCGATGCCGTCGCGCATAAGTGGGATCAGGACGATCTGATCCGTTATCTGACTAACGGATCTTCACCCAACTTGATCGTCTGTGAAACCACGACTCCCAGTATTTATGAAGATATCAAAACGGCCGGAGCCATCAAGGAAGCCTGGCCCGATTGTGTTGTTGTCATGACCGGGACCCATGCCACCGCGCTGCCGGGTGAAGTACTCAACGCCGATATGCGGATTGATGTCGTTGCCCGGGGTGAATACGATCGTACCCTGGTCGAATTAATCCAGGCAATCCAGACCGGGTCTCCCTGGGATCAGGTCCGGGGAATTACCTTTCGCAGCGGTGATGAACTGATTACCACTCCCGATCAGCCCTTAATTGAAGATCTCGACAGCCTGCCTTTTGTCAGTGAAATCTATCGCGATTTCCTGAATATCAACAACTACTTTTTTGCCGCGGCACGTTTTCCCATGATCATGACCATGACCTCGCGCGGATGCCCCTTCCGCTGCCAGTGGTGCCTCTATCCCCAGGTGATGCACCGGGGCAAATATCGCCAGCGCAGTCCCGAAAATGTCGCCGGAGAATTCGCCTGGGTTCGCGAAAATATGCCCTCGGTCCGGGAAATCGGGATTGAAGATGATCTCTTTACCGGTGATAAACAACGCCTGCACCGGATCTGCGAACTGCTCATTGCCCAGGACAACCGGATTCCGTTCTGGTGCGATACCCGGGTCGATCTCGATTACGAAACCATGCGGCTGATGAAAGCCGCCGGTTGCCGACTGTTGATTGTCGGCTTCGAAAGCGGCGATCAGACCCTGCTCGATACCATTCATAAAGGCACCAAGGTGGAGGCCTCTTTCGATTTTATGGCCAATGCCCGCCGGGCCGGCCTGATTGTGCATGGCTGCTTCGTACTGGGCAATCCCGGCGAAACGACCCAGACCATGCAGAAAACCATCGATCTGGCCATCCAGCTTAATCCTGATACCGCCCAGTTTTTCCCGGTGATCGCCTACCCCGGCACCCTCACCTATCAGTGGGCCGTGGATAACGGTTATTTGAATACTTCCAACTTTGAGCATTGGCTCAACGAAAAAGGACTGCATAACAGCGTGATCGATATGCCCCAGCTCAGCGCCCGCGAAGTCATGAACGGCTGTGACCAGGCGCGACGCGTGTTCTATCTGCGAAACAATTACGTTATGCGAAAAATCGGCCAATCCCTGACCAGTGTGCATGAGGCCCGCCGCAATGTCAAGGCGTTTCTGCACCTGGCCCGTCACCTGGTGGTTCGTGCGTCATGAATACCTCGTTGTCAACGCATCACAAAAACAGCCAGTCGGCGCCTCCTATTCAATGGGAACAGGTGCCCTGCAACCTGTGCGGCCATGATGAACCGCAGGTTTATGAACGGGAACGGGTGCCCTATTTCGATACCGAACTCGAGTTCCAGGTCGTCCGTTGTTCCCATTGCGGTCTGGTCTATACCAATCCCCGCCTGAGTGACGCCAATGCCGTCTATCTGCTGGATGAAGACTACACCGATCAGGATATCGAAGACCATGCCCGGGCCAAAGAACCGGTCTTTCGGACCGCGCTCGAACACCTGCAATCGTTATTGCATGGCAATGGTTCCGAAAATCGCCACATGCTGCTGGATATCGGTTGCGGGGGGGGGCATTTTATGAAACTGGCTCAGCAGCAGGGCTTCAATGTCGCCGGAATCGAGCCCGCGCCCCAGCCGGCTGCCTACGCCCATCGCCATTTCGGCCTGGAAATCTTTCAGTCAACCATCGAAGAAACCGACCTGCCGCCCGATAGCTTTGACGCGATTACCGCGTTTGATGTGATCGAACACGTTACCGATCCCAAAGCGGTTCTCCAGCGTTGCGTTTCCTGGCTGCGCCCGGGAGGCATGATGGCTTTGCGGTTTCCTTCCGCCAACTGGCAGAAATTCAAGGCCACGGTTTACCACATGATCCCCGGCTGTCGCCAATGGTCATTCGGTCCGGCCATGCACCTCTTTTTTTTCAGCCAGAAAACCTTCAGCCGACTCGCCGTCGAATCCGGCCTTGAACCACTGGAATTCCGCCTGACTCCCATGGAATTCGGATCGACCGGCTCGATGCGTGACAACTTGAAAAAAGTCTGCGGCGCCGCTTTCAACGCCGTCTATAAAACCACCGGTTGCATCCCCGGTAATCTGGAAGTCTATTGTCGAAAACCGCTCAGTAAAAAACCATCCGCCGTTCCTTCTGAATGATTGAATCGGGAGTGATGCGTTAGCGATTAATAACATCTTTGGAGAATTGAGAACATTGCGGTGGAACCGCTACTTTTAAGGTTGAACCTATGAACATGACAACAAGCGAACTGTGGCGAATCCTCTTCTGGCTGAGCCTGTCAGCGACAATCTATACCTATTTTCTTTATCCCCTGTTCCTGACCGCGCTGAATCGATTGCGTCATCATCACAGTGATGATATGGCTTCCTGGCCCGAACAGGGCCTGCCCAGGGTCACCATGATCGTCAGCGCCTGGAACGAAGAAAAGGTCCTGCCTGAAAAAATCGCCAACTGCCGCAACATTGATTATCCTCACGACAAACTCCGCTTTATTTTTGGTTCCGACGGTTCCGATGACCAGACCTGGCCCATCCTCCAGAAAATCGACGATCCCCGCTTCAAGACCATCCATGTCCCGGTCCGTAGCGGCAAGGTCCAGATGCTCAACTGGATGATCGATATGGCCGACGGCGAAATCGTCATCTTTTCCGACGCCAATACCATTTTTCGTACCGACGCTATCCTCAAACTGATCCGCGGCTTTCGTGATCCATCTGTCGGCTGCGCCATCGGCAAACTCGACCTGATCGCCGGACCCGATGAATCCCATCCCTGCCGGCCCGAAGGCATGTACTGGCGCTACGAAAACTTCCTCAAACGCCAGGAAAGCAAACTCGGCGCCGTTCCCACCATCAACGGCGGCATCTTCGCCATCCGCCGCAAACTTTACGAACCCATCCCCGCTAATTCCGTCACCGAAGACCAGGTCCTCGGGATGAAAATCATGACCCGAGGCCACCGCTGCGTCTTTGTCGAAGACGCCGTTGCCTACGAAACGCTCGCCAGCTGGTCCGGCGAACTCCGCCGCCGTATCCGCATCAGCGCCGGCAACTTCCAGTCCCTGCTGCTGGTCCCGCGCATCCTCAATCCCTTCTGCGGCCGCGTCAGCTTCGCCTTCTTCAGCCACAAACTGCTCCGCTGGCTGGTCCCGTTCTTCCTCATGGCCATGCTCGCCAGCAATATCATCCTGGCCGGCCAACCCTTCTACGGCAGTACCCTGCTGGCCCAGGCCATCTTCTACTGCTTCGGATTCGCCAGTGTCCTCCTGCCAGACTTCCACGGCGCCGCCAAACTCCTCACCGTCCCCAAATACTTTATCGCCATGAATTTCGCCATCTTCATCGGCTTCCTTAAATTCCTCACCGGCCGCCAAAAGGTCACCTGGGCCCGCGTCCAGCGCTGACACCCGTATGGAGTTCGTATGGAGTTCACGATTTATCGTGAAATAAACTCATTCCACCGTCTGTGCCTCACTCACAAATTCCACATTCGTCAACTTCACCACCACCGGATTCGGCCATTGATGGTCATTATACAACCGCTGGGCGCGTACTACCGAAATCGTCAGCGTATCCTCCTGCTGTTTAAACCGTGAGGTCGCGTCCCGATCCGGCTGATATTCCACCACCTTGTCGTTCTGCCCCAGTACCGCAATGGTCGTCGTCTCGGTCGCCCGCACCGTTTTCAACTCGAATTCCCGCCGGCTGCCCCGGGTCCAGTCCTCCTGCCCCGTAATAAACACATAAACCGCCTGGCCATCCTTCGACCGCGTAAACCACAGATCCCCCTCCCGGATCGTCGGGCAGGGCCGGATATCATGGATCGCCTCACCATTCACAAACATCCACAATCCCAGCTCCCGAAACCGGCATTCCTGCTCATAAGGGATCCGCCCGTTCGGTTCCGGCCCCGCGTTGATCAGCAGGTTCCCCCCCTTGGCCCGGATCTCGATCAGCATCTGGATCAATTTTGTCCCCGATTTGTAATCTTCGTTGGTCGGTTTAAACTGCCATTGCGTTCCCAGCGTATAACACGCCTCCCACGGCCCGGGCATCGGCGCGTCCGGAATATTCTGTTCCGGCGTATGCATCTCCCCGCGCGTCACCAGGCATTTCGGTTGCAGTTCATGGACATATTGCCGCGCCGGCTCGTTATCGAATCCATCCAGAAAAATCACGTCGATCGGCCCGTATTGCGTCAGCAGCTCGGTCAGCTGTTTTTTGTCATACTCCCATAGCGCTTTGTTCTGCGAAATATTGGCATAATCCGCCCGCCGCCGGATCACCTGCCCCTGGCCGTGCAGAAAATAAAAATCTTCCGGCGAAAAATAAAATCCCACCATCAATCCCGCCTCCCGGCACGCCTGCACATAACGCCCCACGATATCCTGTTCACAGGGCGTATTGCGGATACAGAAATCCGTCGTCGCTGTCGGCCACATACAAAACCCGCTGTGATGCTTCGTCGTAAAGACCACATACCGGCACCCCGCCAGCTTGAAGAGTTTCATCCACTTTGCCGGCTCGTACTCATCCGGATCGAATGTCTTCGGCAGCTCATGGAGATACCGTTCCAGGTAATCTTCCGACGCGCCCACCATGCTGTGACTGATCACACATCCCAGCTGCGAATCCATACTCCAATGCACAAACATCCCCAGCCCCCAGTCCATAAACGCCTCACATCGCCCCGCATCGTTCAACGCCCCCGTCAACTCCGACGGCGCCTCCGCCCCCCAACAACTCACCGCCATCGCCATCATCCCGGTTGCTACCAGCATTTTCATCTTGTTCATCAACATTATCCTTTCAAACTGAATCCATCGACTCAATATGTATGGAGTACACGCTTTAGCGTGTTTTTTTACGGACGTAGTTTGTATGAAGTTCATATGGAGTCCGTATGGAGTACACGCTTCAGCGTGATTTATTTCATTCACAAATTCAAATACCAAATAACAATCTGGCACGTCAAATAATATACTTCCCCCCAAATACCCGATCAAGCGAAAATTCCACACCCGTACGGAGTCTCCGCTGAACGTACTTCTCATTATTGATCCGTTCACACACTATTTCGCCCACTACCCATTACACCTCCGCGATGTCCGTGCATTCCCCTCGTGATTAAATCCTCATGAATCCCCGCTATCCAATTTCATCCATTATCGTAATCAGAGCTTTGCAATTTTAAAGTCTCAAATCTACATCTTTTTAACAACTCTTGTCCGTCTGTAAACAACGTGTTTTGATCAATTTTCTTTATTATGTCTTGAAAAACTTCTAAAGCTTTTCCAAGGCGTTTAACCAAGTACTAAAAGAAATAGTTTCATTTTAATGATTTCCCATATCTCGTTAATTCATCTGGCCAGATGTTTAATGAACCCACCATCTAACTTTAACTGATACATTAATTGTGTCTTGCCTGTCTTTGCTATTCTGCCTCTCTTTACAGTTTGTCGCAATTAATTTCCACTGAAAACAATTTTTCTTGACCTGCTGTCATGTCTAGTAACATAATACCTGAGTCGAAAAAAATCTATTTCAAATTGAATTGATATTTCGAGTATTATTATCCTAAAGGTGGAACTCATGAAAATTTATTTAGTCATATTTGGGTTTATAATTGTCACCTTGAATTCATTTGCTATTTTAGTGGAATATCCTGATTTTAACTCAATAGAGAATCTAGTATTTTATGGTCAGGCAACAAAAAATGGCAATAATATAAGGATGTATACTAGCCCGGTATCTGGGGTTTGGGGATCTGTCTGGTATGATAAACCGATAAATGTGTCAGAGGATTTTAGAGTGGAATTTGAGTTTAGTATAAGAAATTGGACCGGTGGAGGAGCGGATGGTCTGGTTTTTCAATGTGTGCCTGATAGAGCGACGAGTCTTGTTCCTTCGAAAGGATTATCGATCTGGTTGGATACCTGGAATAATACCCCTGCAGGTGAAGCCGATGATGTAAGTGATAATAATATAAAATTATCTTTGGATGGTGCGGAAATAGTTGAGATTGACCTTTATCCTTTTGGAATCAATGTCAGTGATGGTACTGTTCATAGCATCATAATTGATTATTGTAAAAACACCGAGTTAATTCAAGTCGTTATTGATAACCAAACCGTTCTGTCCTCAAGTATGCTTGATTATTTCAACAAAAAGGATTTATATGGTGGTTTATATTCATGGCATGGGGGCTATGCTGAATTTGTCGATATCTATAACTTGAAAATTGAATATACGGATAATTTAGATGCAGACATCAATAGAGATTGCATACTGGATAAATTCGACCTGCAGGGAATGGTCGATCAATGGCTTCTTGAGAGTACGCTTGGTATCAATTCGGATTTAATCGGTTACTGGAGCTTTGATGAAGGTGAAGGTAAAGTAGCTTATGATAAATCTGGCTATGGTAATCATGGAGCAATATACGGAGCTGCCTATACCAATGGTGTTTCTGGATCAGCTTTAAGTTTTGATGGGGTAGAGGATCATGTCGAGATTCCTTATGATGAATCCTTAAATAGTTATCCTCCTTTTACTTTCTCCTGTTGGGTAAAAGTCTATGATTTTAATGGTAATTATATGATTGTTATAAATAAGGGCGAAGCCTGGGCACCAATAATAAATTCTGACTATCAATTATGGTTTGATTTGCCCGGCTTATCGCCAAGGCAGTTGTATTCAACTAATAGGTTAACGGCTAATGCATGGCAACATATTGTATTTATGTATGATGGCAGCAATATCAGTGTTTATGAAAATGGCAATGAAACCATTTCTCAGGCAGTCAGCGGTGCCTTGGATAAAGATAAACTTACGTTAATAGTTGGCGCCAATAGCCCAATACCATATGCAATTACTGCTTTCCATGGTCTCATTGACGAAGTCCGTATCTATAATCGTGCCTTATCTGTAGATGAAATCCAGTATCTCTACAATGTACCCTCTGGTTCATCTGATTTATCCGCCGATTTGAATCTGGACCAGATCGTCAACCTCAAGGACTTCGCTATCCTGGCTTCCTATTGGTTGCGGGATTTCAACACGACCATCACAGGATCCTATCAATACCAGGTCGGCGATGAAGACAATTTCATCTTCGATCCTGATTTCGGCCAGACTCCCAACGATGATGCTATCCCTGGTAACGAACTGTTCGACGCATTAAACCAGCAGAACGTCACAGACACCGACCTGATCCCCGGCATGACCTGGTACGGCATTAACGGTCAGGATTATTACCCCACTGAACAGCGGATCGCCCACACTTTCCTGCTGACGGATATACCTGCTGATGCGGAGATCACCTCAGCCACTCTGAAGTTCCATGCCAAGTGCGGCTATAACAACGGCGGTGAAAAAACAGACCGGATCCGTCTGGGCTTTGTTTCCGATCCTGGCTGGCCGCTCGATGATCAGATTATCTGGTCCCGCCCCTTCGGTACCGAAAACGGAGCCCCCGGCGACAGCGGTTTGCTGGATTATCCCTGGGAGTGTATCAAAACCGTGGAGGATGGTTTCGTCTCCTTTGACAGCCCCGATGTGGTCTTTGAACTGGATCTGTCCGCCTTGCCCATGCCCGACGGCAGCACCATAGATATCCGGCATCTTCTAAAACACCACAACAGCCTGGATGTCATCGTCGAAGACGATACTGGCGTGGATTATTACCAGCTGACCATCGAAACCTCCGAACCTGCCTGTATCTATTAGTAAAAGTACTTTTGTTCCATTTGACAGACAAAAATCATTCTTTCCTAAAAGGCTTTTTTTAATTTTCTCTGTGCTCCTCGATTTTCACAGAAATAATGAGAATCCGGCCCTGACTCCAAGTCAGGGGCAGAATCCACACTCCTCCTACGTTACTCCTCCCACCTGATTCACATAAAGCGTTTTTTTGTACATTTTTTATCACTCTCGCTTGTGATATCTTGTTCACAATGTGATTAATCTATAAAATAACCATTAAATATGTCCTGCCAATATTCACATTTATCCAGCAGGGGTGTTTTGATATCTCCCAGTCTTATCTTCTGTTCAAATTTTTTACCCCAATAGATTTCTTCTGCCTTTTCTCGTATTCGAAACAACCTGATCGGGGCAAGCTGTCCAAGTTTGCGGCAATAATGGTAGTGAAAATTTTCTCGAAGCTTATTGTCCAGTTTATGGATAAATTGCTGTGCCTGTTCGTCCGATAATTTCTCTTCAACCAGAAAAAGAACGTAAGCAGCCGATCCCCCGGCTTTTTTCATTGGGGATATGATATGGAATGAGGGATTCATTTGATATTGGGCAAATAAATCTTTCAGGCACTCTCCCACAAAGGCCTCATTCAGCTTCTCACCAAACAAATCGATTGTTGACTCCTCTTTGCCGACAAAACGCATGGTCGGAGCCGAGTGCATAAAACCGGTAATCTCAACAATATCTTTAAGTTGATATCGATAAAAGCCACCGGCCGTTGTAATCACAACAGAATAATATTTCCCTTTTTCCAATTGATGGGCGAATCGGATATTCCCGTCTGATTGATCGATAAATTCATAAAAATGTGAACGAATTGCCAGTATCGGCTCGGGATATGGCTCTAAAGGGAAAGAAACGACTCCTTCCGTGGCGATTAATCCCTTGCGTTGAAAATAAACATCAGGAAAATAAGTCATTAATTCACGAGTGGCTCCAGTCGAATTGCCATCTTGCCAGCAACTGATGACCTTTAGCTGCGGCCATATCTCCTGAAATAGTCTGCCGGGTGATTCGCGTAGACATTTTTTTACAAATCGATATCTGGCTATATTTTTAACATATAATTTTTCGAGGATAACCTCTTGATTGGCATGGAAATGGTCTAGTAAGAGTGTCAAAAAGGTTGGATGCCAGATGGATATAAATCCCAGATCGGAAGCTTCCAGTAAAAGTATCAGGGTCATGTTTCTGAACGTATTGAGATCCTGGGGTGTGGATAGACTCGAATCGGATACACATACCCGATGATGACAATATTTTCCCAAAGTCCCCAGGTAATCGCTATCATTTTCGAAACCCACTCTCAATTGATTATACCTCCGTTCTTCATTCAGTTTTGGTGAAATGGACCAGTATGACCGCGATCGGTAGAGAGTAGGATTCTCTCTGAATAAGCTGAAAATCCAGGGATGAATGGCTTGCTGGAATTCCTGCTTCAATGAATTTGTATAGGGTATGTATTTTGAGGCGGAACTGCTCCCGCTGGTGGGTTCGAATAGGATCACTGGATCATGAGTCAGGATGGCATTCTGTTGGTTCGATATCTTTTCAATATAGGGTAGATAGTCTTCATAATGGGTTAAAGGGATCGATTGTTGAAACGCTTCGGCAGAGGTGATTTTGTCAAACGAAAATTTTATCCCATATTCGCTGCTTTGGTTGCGTTGGAGAAGCTGTTTCAGATAAACGCGTTGGCAGTGTTCGGTATGATGAGTCGCATGAAGAAACTGCCGACAGGCGCCTTTCATGAGGCCCGTCCAGAAATGATTGATTAAACAGGTAAAAACCATCATAAAACTTATTTGGCAAGAATCCGCTTAAGTAAAAAAGGACTGAGATTCCATGTGTCAAATTTGGCAATACAGGCCAGTTCATCTCCATTGCCATAATTGGGATTTGACTGAACGAAGTATTGGATATCCTGATGCTTTAAGCGTTCGGATGCAATTTCAGCATACTCTGGTTTTAACCGCTGCGGTTCTTCCGCGCCGCGTATGATTTGGCGTTCGGAATCATATCGTCCCGGAAACAACGTTTGGCATAATAACGCAATCATATTTTTCTCATAGACCGGAGTCGGCAGGTCTCTCCGGGGGTAGTAATCCTTGAAAAAAACGGGTAAAAAACGATAGGTACGATATCCTTTGCTGATTAAAAACCAATACAAATCTTTCGTGGGAAACTGCGATTGGATATCAAGCATCATCTGGCCCCAGGTGACAGGCAGGGCAGTGGTGCCCCAATAGGCTTTATCAATAATAGTGTCACCCGAAAATACGACCTGGATCTCCTTTGACCGGTACTGGAGCGAAATGAATTGTTGGGTCGAGAATCCGATCGGTTCATCTTGTTTATTAAGTAGAAGAATAATTTTATCCTTGGCAAATAGATCCTGGCGAAAACGAACCAGGTCGATGCCGTCATAATATTTTGTCATCAGAGTATACAGGATATGTATCTGATCTGGAGTGAGGTGTTTGATGTCTAAAAGAATTCCCGTTACATTCATTATAAAGCGCCTGTCTCGAGATAGGGGATTCGTGTATCCAGTGTTTGGTAATGATCCTCGCCGTCCTCCCAGCAGACTAGATATAATCGGCTGGGATAGGGTATATGTTTCAATTGAAAGATCACGCTTAATAAAGGATCCGATTCATGCAATCCCGCCATATAAAAGGAATAATGCCTTTGGTAGGTCTGGTGAATATGGCAGAGCAAGGCCTCAAAGATGTCAGGTTGGTTATTGACCACACACACTAAGGCCAGGTTGAGATAGTTCAGGCGTTGACCCTCGGCGGGCAGGACGGGATACCCCAGAAACCGGGCAATAGGATTGACTAGGGGTTTGATAAATTTAAGCTTGGAACGATACCCCAGGAAGAAAGATTGCCTGAACGATTTCTGGTCCCAGGCGGCAGTAACTCCAACCAGCCTTTCATTCTGAAAAGCCAGATGAATATGGTCAGGTGGCAAACCTGGCAGCAAGCCACTGTCTCCAATGAGGTCTTCCAGGGTGTAACAGGGAAAAAATTGTTTCTGTTTCCCTTCTTGATTCAAAAAGGTTGCGATTGAGACCGCGTCTTCAGGAGATGCCTGGCGTACCATATAGTTGTTAGAGGGGTTAAAAATAGTCTTCTGTCTCAAACCGACCGCACACGCATAAAACCGGCCAATATCGTGATAACATGGCAATCCACACCGTCCCGATTCCAGAATGTTTCGGGCGTAGTTGTTGTCTTCTAGGATGGTGGATAGATAGAGACGCGTTTGGGGATCCTGGTCATGACATTGCTTAAGAAAACGATACCCTTTTACGAGTCCGGTGCTTTTCCGATGTTCATGCCGTCCTCTTAAACTGCTTAAATAGCCGATTGAGCTTTTATGGCCATTGATATACACGTCCTTGACAGATCGGTTGCCCATGCCGACAATTTGCCCCGTCGTTTTTTCGCGCATAACAATGGTTTGAACCGATCGTCCTTCCACTTGGGAAGCGAGAAAAAAATCGGGTTCCCGTTGATACGATATGCGCAGGGCGCCGTCCATAATGATGGTTTTGATCAATTCACGAAGCTGAGATTCATCAGCAGGATTAGCCAGGCTGAATTCGTATTTAGACATGGCCATTTCCGTCAATTTTCTGCCGAACTCCCAAAGGTAATCCAAATTTCTGATGGAGTTCTTTCCTCATTAGTAAATTGACAATCCAGTAGGTTGCAAAACTTTTCAAGTCTTTGCAATTGCATTTTATATCCAAAGATCGTTTCAAAATGGAAGCTAAACTGTAAAATTTTTTTCTGAGTTCCATACAACCATTTTCAACCTGTAGACTATCCATGTCGCAATTCGGATGATAAGGGATTTGTCCAAAACGGTACTCATCGCTCAACCACCAGCTGTCATAGGTCAGGGATCCTTGCGTTTTCAAGGTCTCATATAAAGAGGTGCCTGGAAAGGGAACGATATGATTGAAGGCGGCCAGAAACAGCTTGTGCTGCACGGCAAAAGAGTAGGTTTGATCCATCAGGTCCTGACTGTCAAATTCGTTGCCAAACATGAATGTGCCATAGACGCGAATACCCGCGGTTTGAATATCAGAAAGAACGGCTGGGTAATCGCAGGCAATGTTGACTTGCTTGTTCATCGTTTTCATATGATGGGCGCATAGGGATTCGAATCCGATTAAAACGCCGATACACCCGCTTTCTACCATCAGGTCCATCAATTCCCGGTCCGCAGCAATATTAATACTTACTTGACTGATCCATCTGATCTTGAGTGGAATAATCGCCCGGAAAAGCGCTTTGGCGGATTCAAAATCCGCCACCAGATTGTCATCGACAAAGAAGATGAGTTTGTGTGGGAATTGCTTGATTTCGTTAACGAGATCTGAAATGTTTTTTCGCTGGTATTTAGCCTGATAAAAGGCGGTTATCGAACAAAAATTACAGCGAAAAGGACACCCTCGTCCCGCCTCAACCAGACCGAGGCTTAGATAGTTTTTGCCTTGAAAAATGGTTCGATCGAAACGGGAAGATATGGGGGTGTTTTCCGGGCTTTGATAGGTTTTCTGGAGTGATTGGTTTTCCCGATCGCTTAATATTTGTTCCCAGACCCCTTCCGCCTGCCCGATGCAAAGGGCGTCGGTATAGTGTTGAACTTCTTGCGGACAGAGAGTCGGATGATAGCCTCCCATAACGATGGGTATCCCTTTGTCTCGAAACGTTCTGGCGATTTGATAGGCTCGCTTGGCCGTGTAAGTTTCAACGGAGATGGCCACCAGATCGGTTGGAATATGATAATCGATCGCTTCCAGTCGGTCGTCAAAAAAAGTTTTATCCCAATGGGCGGGAGTCAGTCCGGCCAGCAATGCGATGCTGAGAGGTTGCATTTGCCAGGAACGGACATAGCGGGTATCTTCAAAACGCCCGATACTGGGATAGATGAATGTTACGTGTGGCATAATCGTAAGGCCCGGATACGCTCCGTGTGGTAATTCTTCGCGGCATGATGGATTGAATAGGGGGATCTGAAACGGCGGTCCCGATATAAACGTTTGACAAACTGCCGGTATGTGATGTTCCCGACCAGATTGATGGGAAAAGAAACATGAAAACCGCAGGTCCGTTGAAGGATATGCTTCATTCTGAAGGTTTCCCGGTAGGCCCATTTGAAGCCTGTGTAAAGCGCGTTGCTGCTCATATTTTTCGGTTCGAATACGACATGCATAGTGTCATAATCGTCCCAGTTGTAACTGAGGATTCGTTGTTCGGCTTCCAGGCGCGAAAACAAGCGCGTGCCCGGATAGGGCGTGTAGATTGAGTACCGGGGGATATCGATTCTCAACTCCTGAACCTGCTGCACGGTATGGGAAAAAACCGTGGTATCGTCATGATCAAAACCGAACACAAAACAACCCTGTACCGAGATGCCAGCCCGATGTAAACGGTAAACCAGTTCTTTGTAATCGTTACTGCGGTTAAATCCCTTGGCAATCTGATTCAATGATGGCTGATTGACCGATTCGAATCCAATCAGTAAAAATTGACATCCGCTTCTTCCCATGAGTTCGAGTAATTCCGGTTCGTGTAGGATCTCTGTGGTCGCCAATCCGCCCCATTTCTTTTTTAAGGGAATCAATGCCGTAAAGAGTTCCCTGGCATAAGTCAGGTCGTCGATTAAGTTGACATCGCCAAAGGCCAGATACGGCCCTCGGCATTTCTGGATATCTCTGACAATATCCGCTATCGGTCTCTTTTGAAACCGGTTCCAGACCGGGGGGACCGAACAAAAATCACACTTCTTACTGCATCCCCGGGTGGCCTGGACGGAATCCGGAACCATATAGCCGCTTCGGCGGATTAAATCGAGGCGTGGGGATGGAATATCGCAGAGCCAATCGTTTTCACTTTTTGTTCCATCATAACAAGACTTGAGCTTTTGATGACAGAAATCGGTTAAAAGGTCTTTCCATGCCGTGTCCGCCATGCCGATGACCATGCTGTCGGCATGTTGAGCGGCTTCCTGGGGCATCAAGGTGGTGTGAACCCCTCCTAAGACCACGATGACGCCCTTTTGCCTGAAATGATCGGCGATACGATAGGCTTCATTCGCGGTGCCCGTCATGACGCTGATACCCACTAAATCAGGATTCATCTCCCAGGGGATCGGATCGATACTGCCATCGATAAGAACGAAATTAAACTCAAATTCAGCCGGGGCCATAGCCGCAAGTGAGGCCAGTGTCAATGGGGCCTCTCTCATGGATCGAACATGAGTCCCAATCTTGAGTTTGTGCATTTTGGCATCGGGTAATAGAAGTAAAATCGTTTTCTTCATTAAATATGCAGTGATTCAACGTTTGATCAAAATTCCCTTATTATTCCTCTAGCTTTTCATGCCTTTCAATATCTTCATGGTAAAAAGGCGGTTATATCATAGGTTGTTATGCATCACTTCGATTTCTTCAATAACCATTTTTAATCATTCTTGCCATTTCTTTCTACACCATTCTGTCAATCCTGTTATCCTGTCGCCTTATTATAAATAATTTCCCTCTGTTAATAAAACAAAAAGTTCAATTGCTATTATCCCTCCGTGCAGGCGCCATTCATGGGCGTTTCTGTTCCCCACTGTCCGTGCATTCCCCTCATGATTACATCCACACAAATCCCAGCTGACCAATGTCATTCATCATCAGATTTCTGCAATGTCAAATATCAAATCTCTTCTCCCTGTCTTGTCTACCCCCTATGCCTGTCCGTACTACAATCCATCATTTCTTTGTTTTCTTAGCAAGCTTTTTGTTCTTATGTTTTATAAGCAAAGTAATTACTACATCTTATAAGATATTTTAATGGTCCCGAACTTTTATCCTGTTGATCCTGTGATCCTGTCTAAACGGCTGTTAACCTTCGTGGCTTCGCGGCTTTGTGTGAACTATTTCTTCTTTGGTTGCGGCCTGACCGCCCTGAGTCAGTCTGTGCAGGTCCGTGTGAGTCCGTGCTAGTCCGTTTAATCTTATCCGAATTATTCTGCGGTATGACACTCGCTTTATCCTTTGCCATGGGCTTCTGCTTTCAGATTTCTCTGCAGTTCACCTGCCATTTTCTCTTTTCAACTCTTTGGCTTTTCGCCTTTTCTTCTTTTTTCCCTGCTAACCGCCAGCTGATTGATAATTCCCAACAACAAATAACCCAAATTATCTATATCCCCTATCTTCTTAATCTTTTTTCAAAAAAAGTTCCCAATACCGTATTTACCACGATTGTTTTGTATTCATAGAGATGATAAAATTAAAAAACACCTATTCGGAATTATTAAAGGTTTTCTCCTTCTCAGAAAGGATCTGATGATGAAAAAGACGATGGTAGCCTCCTTTCATTTACTTCCGGCTCCCCGCTTCTGGCTGTTCACTTTTACCTTCTGCCTCCTGCCCATTGTTTCGTTATGGGCCAATTCCGATCCCACGATCAACAATGTCTCGGCCGTGCAACGCACTGACGGCAGCGGGATTGTGGACATTTCTTACACCCTCTCGGATGGCGATGCGGATAAATGCTCCATCTCCGTACAGGTCAGTTCCGATAGCGGTTCCACCTGGGCGATTACCCCCACCGCCAGTGCACTCACCGGCAGCCTGACCAATGTCACCCCCGGCCGCCGCACGATCCAGTGGGCCAGCAAAACCGATCTGCCCGGCGCTTATGGGACTAATTACCGCGTCAAGGTCACCGCCGACGATAACTCCGGACCGGCCGGTTTGGTCTGGGTTCCCATCAACGATCCTGGCATTTCCGGTCATGAGGGATTTAATGGCTATATGAGTAAATATGAGACCACCAACGCGCAGTATTGCCAGTTCCTCAACGCTGCCAAGGCCACTGGCGACATTGTCGTTATCGATAGTGATGTGAATGGCGCCAGCGGTTCTAATAGCGGCACTGACTTTGCCGGTCAGGTTTATTACAACCTTGCCGGATCGGGTTACACTTTCAATGGCGCGACCAACGGCGGCGCCGCCCGGATCAACTGGACCGGCAGTGCGTTTACCGTAGACAGCGGTTTTGAGAACCATCCGGTGACTTATGTGAGTTGGTATGGTGCGACTGCATTCGCGAGCTATTACGGCTGGCGACTGCCCACCGAATGGGAATGGCAGGCGGTGGCGGATTATAATGGCAGCTACACCTATGGGTGCGGCACGACGATCAGTAACAGCAAAGCCAACTATTCTGGCTCAATCCATCCCTATGGTACTACCGCTGTCGGCGCCTTCGGCACCTATGGCTATGGCATGGCGGATATGGCCGGCAATGTCTGGGAGTGGACTAGTACACCCAATAACAGCAATCGCGTTGTCCGCGGCGGCAGTATGGGCAACGACGCCGACAGATGTTCGGTTTCGAGCAGGACCAACAACAAACCCGACAGCAGGAACTACGGCCTAGGATTCCGGGTGTGCCGTTGAGTGGTTGCTTGCCTGGATTTAGCCCACAAGCTCAGAATGATGATATTTACAGAAATGATTGATGCGGTATGGAAAATCTTCGGTGATGTCTGGAGCCAGCCAAGCGTGTGCTTGGCGACCGAATACGCGTAACAATGCTAGGCAGGTTTAGCAGGGGTATTGCCGAATCCCCTGTTCAGTTGGCGGAGAAAAATTGCCTGAGGCGATTATAGAATAGAATAATACTCAAATAAACAGGAGAACACCATGTTGACTTTACGGACCAAAACAGGATTGAGAATCAGCATTTTACTGATGATGGTATTAATTCGCACGGAGTTGTCCCCAGCTGGAACAGGGGATGGAGTGTCTAATATCTTTACCATAGACAATCGAACCGGTAGTGGAATGCGGATTACTTCTCTGGAAGCGACATATCAGGGAGTTTTTCCCAAGGATTTGGAAGTCATCAACACCATTACAGCAACTGTCGATTGGGATGTATCAACACCATCCAAAGTCGTATTTAAGCTGAATGGACAAACCAAAGCAGTTCAGACAAGCGGTACAACTGCTCAAACAACATTTGATATGGGCCAAGATCTGAATTATTCTACTAGCGGTGAAAAAAATGAATTGCAGGTTTATGCGGTTGCAGCAGATGGGACAGTTTCATCCATTTCAAAAATGAATATTTGGGGTTTCATGCTTCCTGAATGGGTGTACCGCTTCAAAGATGACCAAGAACCAGGATTTTCGCCTGGTATAGGCTATACAGTTAGTCCAACTTCAGGCAAATTAACATTATTCGGGAAAGTCGAACTGCTAAAGGAACGTCCTGGTAAACCTCTTTCAATTCCTGAGAGTATCCCTGAGATCGGAGGACAGTACGGAGTTACTTTACACCCGTTGAATTTCGAATGGGAGATAGCTGCTCAGCCTCGTTTTGACGGTGTAGCGGGTATTACTGGTTCTTTTGGTCTTGGTGGACGATGGGGAGCAGAACTCGCGTGCGGGAAAGAACGTAAAGCTGAGATATCTGCCGCTTTATCAGGTGATGCCGAATTTTATCCGGAGTTTAGACTAACGGATGTTTCGGCTGAATTGGCAGGAGCATTTGAATTTAAGTTTCCACGAGTACCTTTACTATGTCAATGGACTGGGTGTTGCCATACAGGATATTGTCCATATTTTCAAGCAAGCATAAAACCTGAAATTATTGGTACAATTTCGATGGAGCAAGGAGAGCCTGCCTTGGTTGCTGGATTAAAATTTAAAGATGTTGAGCTTGAATTGGGGATAAATGTATCTGGTACCGTGGGCGCAGGATCTGAAGGTAGTATTTATTATATTGCCGGGACCATTGGAGGCAGACCCTCAGTTATAATCCAGTTCCCACCCAATGCTGATCAATGTTGTATGAATGAATATATCAAGCAGGTGGCTTTCGATCTGAAGGCTCGTTTCGTAGTTGAGTCCTTCTGGTGGAAGTGGGAAGAGAATTGGACATTTAATTTATATACCTGTCCCGAAACAGGAGCCATGATGGCAATGGTGTGCCCTTCGGGACAACGTCAAATTGTTCCTGTTGATCGTGATTATTTGAATGCGAATGAAGGTTATTGTGTCTTTCCAGATAAGATTTTGACTCCAATGGGATATTTCCAGTTAATGTCCGTAGGCGGTCTGCCCGATCCGATTCTAAACGTTGGTTCCGGACCGATGCCCTCTATAGCCGCAACTAATGACAATGGACTGTTGGTGTTTGTTTATGATGACACAGTTAAACCTACAGGAAAACATCAGGAAATTTACTATGCTCGATGGAATGGTTCAAGTTGGACGGCACATGCACCGTTGACTGACAACCTCAATCCGGATATACAGCCAGTTGCTAAAATAGATTCTGCGGGAAAAGAACTGGCTGTCTGGGTTAGCGGTCCTGAACCCACAGGCTCAGAGACAGGTCCCCGCGACATTTTACCAGGTCTCGAAATAGTATATTCCTCTTTTGATAGTGGAGGCGGTACTTGGGAAACCCCACAGCAAATCACCAGTAACAGTTATGTCGATATGCTGCCTTGGTTTGACACAAAATCAAATGGGACGCTACGGGCATGCTGGGTTGCCAGTCCAAACAATGCAATTCCAGTCTGGTATGATGAAGAAATCATGCCGTTAGTTAACATCATGGCATCTGACTGGAACGGCACATCGTTTGGAACACCTTATACGATAGCATCTGAATTAGTTGCAGTTTCGCCGCCGTCAGTAACTCAGGATGCGACCTACGAATATATGGCATATCTGAAGGATATTGATAACAATTCTGGTACTGCTGAAGACCGAGATGTTTATGTGAATAAACGGTTGTTAGGAGGGAGTTGGGAGAGTGAACAGCGACTCAGCAATGACACCTTGTCTGATAGTGCGGCTCAAATGGTGATAAATGATTCCGGAGTGCCAATGCTCACTTGGGTCAAACGGATGGTTCCTATGACCTTTAGTGATCCGAATCTGGACACATATATTGATCAGCTTTGGTATAGTGAATACGAAGATGGCCGTTGGATAACCCCGACAATAGCTTTTGAATATGATGGAATTACGGAGCCAAAATTGTTTAAGAATGCAGCTGGGAAGGTAGTTTTTTTCTGGGTTGCAGCGTCGCAGGAATTTTCGGACATTTATTACAGCGTCTATGATGCGGAGTTGATGCAATGGGGTTCACCGCAACAGATTACCCACGACCAAGGGGCGGAAACGATGATTTCGCTTTCAGAAAGCGGAGGAAATATTCTGGCTTCCTATGTGAAACGGAGAATCGATCTATCGGACCCGTACAATCCTCCAGTCATAGGGTTATCCGATATTTACCTGATGGAACATACACCGGCCAAAGATTTGTATATCAAATCCAATGATATTACATTTGATCCTGAAACCTGTTCCGGATGCCAATAGTGTGATTCATGCAAGTATTCATCTGAGTGGTGATTTCACAGTGGCAGATGTGGAAGTGAAAATATATGATGGAAATCCTGTTGTGGATGGCAACCTGATTGATGTACAAACAATTAACCAGATGCTTCCTGGGCAGACCTCTACGGTAAGCACATTATGGAATGTCCCCAGCAATGGTCAGCCGCATCCGATTTATGTTGTGATTGATTCAAATAATACGATTCCTGAAACAGATGACACTTTCAATAATACAGCGTATGCAATGCCCTTTGCTGTAAACCTGCTTGTTCAGAAGCCCGTTGCCATTGGATATCCGACGGAAAACAATGTAATTGTTGGCTTTGGCATTAAAAACATCGGTTCTATGGACAGCGGCTCGTTTACATGCGAGGTTCGAAAAGATGATAAATCAGGGCCTGTAATCTGTACGACAACCGTTGATAATGTATCAACCGGAGATACGGTTGATGTTCAGTTCCAGTGGGATGTAACCGGTGAAGCGGACGGCGTCTATGACTTATTTGTTATTGCTGATTCAGAGGATGTGGTAGAAGAATCGCAGGAAAATGACAATGCGAAAACTGGTCAAATACCCGTTTTGCCAGACTTGCAAGCAGAGCAGTGGAGTGCTGAAGTCAATGGAACTGTTGCTTCGATATCAATTCGAAATGTCGGTGCCAAGCCCAGTGATCCCAATATCGTTCGTGTAATGTACAACGCCATGAATCTGGGCGAAAATTCTATTCCGGCTTTAAATCCAGGCGATTCTGCTGATATTGATATATCCATGTCCCAGACTGTAGACATCGGGAGAGTCGATATTATTGCCAATCCTGATTCTTCGGGCAATGACGAAGTGGACATTAATCAATGATACAGCCAGTGTTATTTTTTTTGCACCTTCAGACTTTGAACCAGACGGAGATGTGGATTTTATAGATTTATTGGTCTTGATCGAACAATGGCTGCAAATACCTGGAACTCCATCAGCAGACATTGCTCCCATTCCTCATGACAACTTCGTAGATCTGGAAGATTTCATACAGTTCGCTCATTACTGGCTCCACTGATTATAATCAATGATCGATTTTGAATAATATAAAAGGGACTTAAAATGAAATACTCATCATTATTAATATTGTTATCTTGCTGGTGCATATCGACAGTTTTGGCCAACACATCACCCTCTGTTACTAATGTCTCCTCTTTCCAGCGGAACCGACGGCAGTGGGATCGTGGATATTTATTATACCCTTTCCGATATGGACGGAGATAGTTGTTCTGTTTCTATACAGGTTAGTTCCGATGGGGGTTCCACTTGGGATATCACTCCTTCCGCTTCCGCTCTTTCGGGCAGCCTGGTCAATGTCAGTTCCGGTAGAAGATCAATCCAGTGGGCCAGCAAGACTGACCTGCCCGGCGCTTATGGCGACAACTATCGCGTCAAGGTCACCGCCGATGACTATACCGATCCGCTAAGTATGGTCTGGGTTTTCATTAATAATGATCCAGGTGTTGCTGGTCATGAAGGTTTCACCGGTTACATCAGTAAATATGAAACAACGAACGCTCAATATTGTCAATTTCTCAACGATGCCAAAGTTACTGGCGATATAGTGATTTCAGGGAATAACATTCTTGGCGCCAGCGGTACCAATAGTGGTACGGACTATATCGGTGTAAAGTATTATGTAATGAATCAATCGGGTAAGACTTACAATGGTGCGGTGAACGGGGGAGCGGCCAGAATATCTTTTAATGGCTCTAAGTTTGTTGTGTCAGCAGGTTTTGAGAATCACCCGGTAACCTACCTGAGTGTGAATGGCGCTTTAGCGTTCTGTGGTTATTACGGTTATCGCCTGCCAACAGAATGGGAATGGCAGGCTGTAGCCGATTATGATGGCACTTTCAACTATGGCTGTGGCCCAACCTCGAATAATAGCCAGGCTAATTATCTTGATTCAACACACCCGCATGGGACCACACCTGTTGGTTCATATGGTGTTTTTGGGTATGATATTTGCGACATGATGGGCAATGTCTGGAGGAATGGACCAGCTCGAAATCCGATGATAACAAATACTTTGTTCTTCGGGGCGGGAGTTGGGATGACAAACAGGCCAGTTGTACGGTGGATTTAAGGTATGGCACCAATCCTGGCTTGCCATATGTGAATTTAGGATTCCGTGTATGCCGCTAAATTAAAGCTAACTATCGCTTTCTCTCAAGCCGCCTTTCATCTCCTTCGAAGGCGGCTTTTTTGCCTCTTCGCCCCTCCGCATTATAAGGCTGTTCCGTTTTTCATACTTGCCTACTCATTAGCTTGCCTGCCCCGGCCGTTGATGTCAATATAGATCACTGATGTCACCCAAATGACCTTATATATAACGTCCTCAATCATAGAACAGTACCCCTCTTATATAACTAACTCTACCAATCCATCACTACCCAATTTATAAATATTATTCTAATGAAATACTAAACAATATATTTGACAAATACAAAACCATGCCCTATAATCTTCCAGACTGGTTACCCTCCCCCCAAAAGATCGGAGCACACGTTTCTTAACGTAAAAAAAACGCTCTTTGACAATCAAATACAATAGCAAAAATAGGGCCGCCCAATACGTGGCTCGGGCATCCTGCCCGAGATTAATTCCGATTCTCCATCAAATCCATCACGGACTGCCAAACGAACCCAATCTTAGCAAAAATAATCATATCTAGCTTGCATAAAGCCACTTATATCGTTTAAATTCTAATAGGTTTGAGTTCCAATCGATGTTCACATCAAGCTTATGGCTTTATATCTTAAATTAGTGTGTATTAGAGTTAATGCGTGGTTCGGCCAGTTTCCTTTAAAAAAACGGCCTGAATCCAAACGAACCCAATCGGCCAAAATATTACCATAACCACATACTATAAAATAATATATGGCAATATTACAGATCCATTTTCTCAGCCAGCCTGAACCATCAGATAACTGGAGCATCCAAAATCAAGATTCATGGAATTGCTTGATTCATCCCACCCAATCAGCCATCAGTAACCATCAACGACCCGAAACTAAACGAACCCAACGATAAATAATCCAGCGATAACTAAAATAAATAAAACAAGTTAAGACAAAATTCAAATTCATGTTTCAATACGGCTCATCCAAATCCCTTCGATCCAGTCTGCCCCAGGATTTTCTCAATATTTGGACAGTCCATGGCCGGATTGGTATCCCTTCAATGATATCTGGTTTTTCCTCTCATTATAGGACCATTAATTCAGGTTCCCATTCCTTTTAGCCGATAATACAGATACAAGGAAGACCAGTGAAACAGACCAACATAATATATCGATTTCTGGCAACGACCCGCAATGAGTCCGCTGATGAAGCTCTGCTCACAGGCCTCGACCTGGCCGAAGAACCCTACCGCACGGCGATCCTCGAAACCATTATTGATCGGGGCCGCCCGGCCACCGTTGCCCAGCTGATCCAGCGCTATCACCAGATGACGCCTGTCTGGCAGGAACTTTTCCAGAAACGCATCGATAGCATCGCCGGCGGTATCGCTCGAGCCGCCGACAGTACCGAATCCCAGGCCCGGCGCAACGCCCTTACCCTGATCTGGAAAACCCGTCATACCTCCCTGGCCGAGTCGGTTGCTGCACTGCTGAAAGATAATGACCCCGAAATCGCCCGCATGGCCGCCAACACCCTGCTGCTCCTGACCCGGCACCACTTTAAAGCCGACCGCCATCTCATCTCCAACGATGATGAAAGCGTTTTACAGGGCCTGGTCATGCCCGGTAAGCTTACCGAACGTCAATACCTGCTGCGCGCGCTCAAATCCGCCGTCAAAGGCTGGCCGGTTCATCAGCACGATCAGGTCCTCCGGGCTGCCATGTTCGCAGTTCCAGCCGACCGCCAGTCTTTCTGGGAACATACCTTCCGCCCAACCAATCGCATGGGCCAGATCATCCGTGAAAAAGTCCAGCAGGCCGATCATAAAGATATGGCATTATTTGTCTTATCATCATTCCGTGTTCCGTTCCTCCGCCCGGCCTGTATCCGCGCGCTCTCCCAGTCAACCAATCCTCAGTTTATCCTGCAAATCGCCGATTCGCTTAATGGCCATCTGGATAAAGAAGTCGAGCAATCCCTCAAAAAAATCCGGAAAGTCAACTGGCTTAAATCCGAAATCATCGATCTGAACAAACTAAATGAAAAACACCAGATCAAGATCATCGACCTGATCGAATCCTTTTCTCTCAATCCCAACGATATCGATGCCTATCTGGTGCCATACCTCAATCAGGTTGCCGAACCGATCGCCTGTCGTATTCTTGAAACCCTGGCCATGCGGCCGGACGAATTCTCACTATTGGCCCTGGATTACTGTCTCAAATCACCTTTCGAAAGTGTTGCCGTTATGGCCATGAAGCAGTTACTCCATTGTCGCCCGCCCCAGTTTCGCAAGCTAATCATCCAGAACCTCAATTCTACTCATGGCGCTGTTCGCGAACTGGCTGGCAATTACTATCGCCAGGTCGCGTTCGACTCTTTCTGGAACAGTTTTGAACGGTTAAGCCTCCCGCAACAAAAAAATGCTGGCCATGCGGTCTTCAAAATCGATCCCCAGGCCCATGACCGCTGGCGCGAAAAAGTTTCTGATCCAAGACAGGAAATTCGCCTCAAAACACTTAAAATCGCTCGCACCCTGGGCCTTATCAGTCAGCACGAAGATAAAATCTGTACCCTGGCCCGCGATCCCAGCCCCCGTATCCGTAGCGGCGCTATCGCCGCCCTGGGCCAGATCCAGGGCAACCTGACCCAGACGGCCCAGCAGTGTATTATGGATTCACTGAACGATATGGATAATCGTGTCCGCGCCAATGCCATCGAGGCCATCGGCCGCAAAAATATCCAGCAAGCCCGCCGCGACATAGCCTCACTCATTAATGACCCAGACAATCGTGTCCGTGCTAACGCAATCCAGGTACTGCTGAAATGGAAATCTGAAAACGCCCGTGCCGCGATCAAAACCATGTTGGCCGACCAGAGGCCGGCCCATCAGCATAGCGCGCGCTGGTTGCTGAATAAGACACTGGCCTCCTTGAGACCACAGGCACAAAAACCGGATAAACCCATCGAACCCGTCCGGTTTCCCAGTTTTTCTATTCAGGATCTTTTGAAAAAGAATACCCCCAGACCGGAGCCCCTCAATGTTCACTGATCATTTTGCGACTTTGACCCATCAATGGCTGAATAATTTCAATTTGCCGCTGGCCCTGTCCAGGCCCTCGGATAAACTGAATCTGTTCCAGAATTCATTTACCCAGTCAGGCGGCTATCTGGGAGCATTCTGGTTTTTCTTCGGCGCGATCATTCTCCTGGCCATGGCCTTGGTTATCCGTCAATGGTATTTGAATCGCCACTTAGTGCACGATCAAAAGACCCGTGCGGATCACTTATTTCATAACCTGCTTGGAAATCTTGACTTAACAAGAGAAGAACAACAAGTCCTCCTGGAAATGAGCCATGGCGCCAACCTGAAATTTCCGGTGATGAGCCTCCTCAGTCCCGGTTTATTGCGTTCATCATGTGATTTATGGTTGAAAACCAGAAAACAAAGCAAAAAAAAAGCTGGATATAAGATCGAACAATTAGATCGTATTTGCTGGAAGGTATTTGGACAGCGATTATCGATATAAATACATATTTATCATGTATTTATTATTGTCTTATTTATGCCAAAATTTGTTAACTAGCTTTAATTAAAGTATCATTCTTTTATCGCGGGTGATTTCTTTTTTGGTAATTTTATTTTTTTATAAGAATTTATATATTGATTGTTTTATAATTGATGTGTATAGTGTTATATAATCAAGCTATGTTTAAGGTAATTTATTGATGATAATTGCTTAAGTATAGATGTGCATTTATTGATAGTAGTTGGGGTAAAAATTACAGTGCTTGGAGGCAACTTGTTATAAAACATGGTTCTATTGCGTCGATGTCTAACCAGGGGAGTCGGCGGCGAACCGTGATTTTATTATTGTTTTGATTTTTTTAATACCAAAAATTAACCTGGAATTGGTGAGACCGAAATTATGTTTAGTAAGTACAACTTTGGCGTTATCAGAGTATTGCGCAGACGGTTGGGGATGACAATGGAACAACTGGCCCAAAAAGCCAGTTTAACGTATCCGACAGTGGCCGCTCTTGAAACCAATAAAAGCCTGCCTTCGATGAAAACACTTGATTCTCTGGCCGGCATTTTGCAGTTATCTGCCAGCAACCTGCTGCAGTTAGCCGAAAGGCGCATGGTTCAGATCCGGAAAGCGAAAACCATAACCCAGATTGGCGATCCCAAAAAAGCCGAAGGAATCGACAATTGCATTATGGCCTCTTTCGATAAAATCAAAATAATCAGGATCATTGCTGAAAAAGGTAAAGTCGTCCATTATATGGAATTACACGACGATTGCCATGAATTGTGCTATGTCCTTTCCGGAAAAGTTGAACTCACTGTGCAGGATGAAACTTATCAGCTGGAAACGGATCAGACCGTTTTATTTGATGGCGTACTGGAACACTCCTATAAGATGGTCGAAGATGGTGAAGTGGTTGCTATTCATATTCCCAAAGATGCCCGCATTATCGAAGCGATGATGGATAACTTTGATAAAAAGACCGGACGGATTAATTTTGTGAATAAAAGCTAGAATTCATAATCTTTGATGGGCCGGAACTTTATCTTACCAAAGGCTCATTGAGATGGAACGATATCGTCGTTCAAGATAATAAAAAAGAAACAGCCGCGAAAATTTACGGCTGTTTCTTTTTAATTTCTACCTGCTATGGGAATAAGTTTTAACGAACAGGAACGCCGCCGGGAACGGGAATAGGCGCATTGCCAAAATTTCTCATTGTTCTTGGCGAGAATGCGATTTCAAGATCTGCCGCAGCCAGAGGGGTGATCGTGCCGTCTGCTTGGGTGTCGAACAGCATAAGTTGCTGGGTTTCAACATTAGCAATCCAGAGCTGGTCGGGGCCGTTCATGGGGGAAGCGGTTGTGGTGATGATATAATATCCACCCCGGGCAGTTGCGCCAACCGGACTGCTTGGAGCCGTTTGTTCGCTGATTAATGCCCAGGCACAACTTAATATAACCGCAGTAATAACTAATAGTGCAATTACACTGGTTTTCGAAATTACAAGATTATCATTCATGGTTAAGTTTCCTGAAATTACGGGTGTGGATGTACTAATTACATGCCGGCAACTGGAATGTTGACATCGGTGACCTGTCCAAATTCAATCATATTTCGATTGGCATTGAACCGGCAACTGGTGATTTGATGGGTTTTCAGATCGATAATCCAGACAATCTGCTGACCCATTTGAACACTGCCTGGTACGAGAATGTAGTCATTGGCCCGTACCTGACCATAGGCTTTGGGCATGCCAGTGGTTTCCAGAATAATACCCGCAATTAAAACGATATTGACGCAAATTAATGCAACCAGAAAGAAATTATTCCATCGTTTCATATAAGCCTCCAAAAAACATGATGGAAAAAACAAGTTAAATTTTTATGACAGGAAGATGAATACTCTCTTAATCAAGATGGGTACGCTTGGCGTTTTTAAAACCTACAGCCAGCGTTCCCGCGGAAAATAAAGCACCTACCAGCCAGGGCCAGCCTTTCCAGGGCATACTATCATCAGCTATTTTATGGCTTCCCTGATTATTATAGCCTTGAGCGGAAGCCGGTTGATTTGTATACAACGTACAAACGATAGCCAGGGTGCATATTGTGATTACTTTGAACCAATTTTTTCTATTAAACATTATTTTGAGAACTCCTATATAATAGCATAGTTATTATATTCCCGTCTTTGGGGAAAAGAAAGTGAATTTCTTTGCGGCTTTATGAATAAATTACTTATTAGCAAATTGTTAAGGTATTTTGAAGTCTAAAAATTCAGCTGATCCATAAAAAATATCATAAGGCTATTGTTAAGCATAACTTAACTAAATTAACAGCAATAAGGTTATCTATGATTTTAGATCTGGCATCACAGGCACGGCAAGCCTCGAATCTGATGGCTTCGCTCCCGACCGAACGGAAAAACCAGGCCCTGGAAGCAATTGCAAAGGCGTTGGCCAGGGAGGAGTCGCAGATTATCTCGGCTAATCTGGCTGATATTAAAAACGCTCAGGCTGACCAGATAAGCCCGGTATTGATCAAGCGACTCAAGTTTGACGGCGTGAAATTGCAATCGGTAATCGATGGGATTCGCTCTTTGATTCAACTGCCCGATCCAGTGGGGAAGGTTCTGGATGCCACTGAACTTGATAGCGGATTGAATTTAAGCAAAGTGAGTTGCCCGATCGGTGTATTAGGGATCGTGTTTGAATCGCGGCCGGATGCCCTGGTGCAGATATCGACGCTGGCGTTGAAAAGCGCTAATGCAGTACTGCTGAAAGGGGGATCGGAGGCAGCGGGAACGAATCGAGTACTTGCCGATATTATTAACCGGGCGGCATTAGAAGCCGGTATTCCGGTGGGTTGGATGGGCTTGCTGGAATCTCGAGAAGAGGTTTCGGCGATGCTGGCTCTGGATGAATTTATCGATTTGATTATTCCGAGGGGTTCAAATGCGTTTGTGAAGTATATTATGGATAATACCCGTATCCCGGTGCTGGGGCACGCGGATGGAATATGTCATGTTTATCTTGATGACCCATGCGATCCGGAGATGGCGATCCGCGTGGCAGTCGATTCGAAATGCCAATATCCAGCGGTTTGTAATGCCATGGAAACGTTGCTGATTCACCGGTCCGTAGCGGTGGATCTATTGCCGCGTCTGGCAGAGGCGTTTGGGGCGAATCACGTTGAGTTGAGAGGAGATGAGGTTTGCCAGGCCATGATCGATTGCAACCCTGCTACCAATGAAGACTGGGCGACCGAGTATAATGATCTGGTACTAAGCATCCGGGTGGTTGATTCGCTTGATGAAGCGATCCGGCATATCAATACCTATGGATCGGGGCATACCGACGCGATTGTGACCCGATCTGAAGACCACGCCGGGCAATTTATGAGCCTGGTGGATAGCGCCAATGTATTCTGGAACTGTTCGACCCGGTTTGCCGATGGATTCCGATATGGGCTGGGTGCGGAAGTCGGGATCAGTACCAATAAGATTCATGCCCGGGGACCGGTGGGTCTGGAAGGGCTGGTCATTTATAAATGGCGTCTGGCGGGAGAAGGGCATATTGTGGCGGATTATGCCAGTGGCAAAAAATCATTTATCCATCGTAAAACAAGCTAATTATCAATTATCGGATTGCGAAAGTCATATGCGCGATTTCAGTCATATTAAACGTGTTGTTATCAAAGTCGGCACCAATGTGCTGAGTAAGAACAGTCAGATCGATGTCGAATTCCTGGGAATCATTGCCCGGCAGATCGCAGAATTGATCCGGCAGGGCCGCCAGGTGATTCTGGTGACTTCCGGCGCTATTGGAATGGGAGCATCCGCGCTGGCGATCAAGGGGAAGGTTAATGGCGTGGTTCGACGGCAGGCGTGCGCGGCGGTGGGGCAGAGTATTTTGATGCATGAATACCAGGAGGCGTTTGCCCGGCATGGGCAGGTGGTCGCGCAGGTGCTGCTGACCGATACAAACATGAGTAACCGGAAGTATTATATCAACCTCAAGAACGCCATGGAAGAATTGCTGGCGATGAAGGTGGTGCCGATTATTAATGAGAATGACTGTGTTTCGATCGCGGAGATCGATCTGGCGTTTGGCGATAATGACAAACTTTCGGCGCTGGTGGCTTCGAAAATTGACGCGGAGTTGTTGATCATATTGACCGATGTGGATGGACTTTATGACAAGAATCCGCGTAAGAATCCGGACGCTACGCGTCAATCGGTGGTTTATGAAATTACCGAGGCGGTTAAGAAGATGGCCGGGACTGCGGGTTCTATGGTTGGGACGGGAGGGATGCAGACGAAACTAGCGGCTATCAAGATCGCGGCGCAGGGGGGATGCAAAGTGATATTGGGGCATGGGCGGGAGCCGGATTTTATTTTGAGGGCAATAGCCGGGGAGGAAGTGGGGACTTTGTTTCTACCGAAGCGGCGGTTGAGTAATCATAAACGCTGGATTCTGAATGCCAGGGAGAAAGGAACGATCCAGATCGACGCGGGGGCGGGAAAAGGCTTTGCGTCAGCATCGGAGTTTGTTATTGCCTGGTATCACAGGCGTTAGCGGTGATTTCAAGGCGGGTGACGTGGTGCTGGTGGGTACTATTGGCAAAGGGGTGATCGATCTGTCCTCCAAACTGCTTAGCGCCATGTTGGGAGAAAAGCCGCGTGGCCGGACCAAGGCGGTGATTCATGTGGACCGGCTGGTGTTATGGGATTGAGATTGGGGTAATGAATAGTTTCTGGGCGGTCCTGTGTTGGTGGGTATGGACAATCCGGTTCGCTTCCTCATGGGTTCGTTTTTTTAAAACACCAGGTGGTCGGTCTGGCCGGGATTATTCAGTTTTCAAAGAGCAAGTCATTATTTTTGGTGTTGAAGGTTCTGGTTTTTCTTTCGCGTTTCGTATGAAATCCTATCGGTAGCGGTTCGGGGAAGCAAGTTGGTTCTGGGGATTAGTAATGACGGCATTTGATTGTGGTGTCTGTTGGAGTGTATGATGATAAGTCGTTTTTATAATTGGTGTTATAGTCGTAATTGCCAACATTGGGTTCGTTTCGATTTGCGAATTGATTGGATTGGGTTTCTCGATGGATCGGGATTTCGCTGTGCTCAACGTTTGGCACTGGGGGGGTGTTGGAGTGGCTGGGGGTGTATTGATGGGGCGTTGGGTTCTGTGGATCGGGTTGGGAATTGTCGGGCTGGGAGTTGGGGTTGCGGTGGTTGTTATGGGTTGGGTTATATGCTTTTAAGTTGTTGTTATTGCTTGTTTTATGGTCATAATTTGCAACATTGGGTTCGTTTGGCATTGGCGGGGTTTCGGGTTGTTTATCGGGTTCGGGGGTGGCGTTGGGGTCGCACTGGATGGCGGGGGTGATCTGGTAGCCAGCTTCGAAGAGGATTTCTTTGGATTGCTGGATGATCTGCTGGTATTCCAGGTTGGTGGGCGGGCCATCGGGGAGGCAATCTTTGAAGGAGTTGGAAACGGTGATGAATTGCTGGATGAGTTGGGCGGTGGCGCGGCGGGCGGTGACGTTGTTGTCGGAGCGGGACTGGACGACGAGGCGTTGGAGGGCCTGGTGGCCGGCGCGGGTGGCGCGGAGTTTGTAGTCGCGGCGGTCGTATGCGATGAGGCCGGCCAGTTCGCAGTGGTAGGAGTGGGTGTCGATGATATATTGATGCTGGCGGCGGGTGGTGTTGATGGTGGCGAGGAAAATGTCATCGATTTCGGGGGTGGTGGTAGTATTGGGCACGGGCGAGAATTTGCATGGAACGATTCATGGGAGCCTCCTTTTAACCTTAGTAATGTTCTGAGTTTGACCGTTGGTGGCCGACTGTTGGGATTATAGATCATATTTCAATAATAGTCAAATAAAATATTATGTTATTTGTATTAAATACATAATATAAGATACTTTCACCATGAAGATCGTGAAGAGCATGAAGTTAAGAGGAAGAATTAACGACCGGTTTATCCGCAGATGAACGCAGATAGACGCAGATAAAAATTAGTTAAGATATTGAAATATAAGAAGATATGACCACGGAATACACGGAATACACGGAAGGAATCAGGGTGAAGCAATTAAAAATAAAGAAGATAGAACTGAGAAAGGGATGAAAAAAAGAGTGGCTGCGCTACGAGTTAAATTTTTAAAGGCAGGGTTTTACCATGAAGATCGTGAAGAGCATGAAGTTAAGAGGAAGAATTAACGGCCGGTTTATCCGCAGATGGAATCGGGAAAAAAATATAAGTGATTATGATAAAAGAAGATAGAACCACAAAACACACGGAACACACGGAAAAAATAAGGTATGATCAATGAATTTATTAAATTAGAAAATAAGGGCGGTATTTTACCAAAGAGGAAATGGCAGGTGGTTGTCAAAGAGCAGAGAAGAAAATAAAAGGCTTTTTAGACGGGATCATCCCGATCCCAATGGCTCGGGATTTCAGTTTACTCAATATCCGGGGCTTTCAGCTCATTGACAGGATTTGAAAAAAAGGGATTTTGGATTTAATATAACAGCTGGTTGAACCACGGAGCGTTCCGCCTGAGGCGGATCTTCGACACTCCTGAGGTGGATCTTTCGACCTGCGGCGCTGCACGAAGGTTAAGAAAATATACCAGACCTTTTAGTAAGGATTACAGGATCGAAAAAACCAGGTATAACAATCGGGGTACACACAAACTAAGCTAACCGGGCATGAAGAAAAAAGCCAAGAAGGCTGTTTATTTCATAGTTGTTTAAATTTTTGTAAATCATTTTATAATTCATGGTAGATATATTTGTTTTTATATAAAGATGTGTTATAATTATTTTATGTCCGGTAGGTGAGTGGTCTGCCGGGTGTATTTGTCTACTATAAGAGATGAACTAAGAAAATTAAGGAATCCGCCTGCGGGCGGGGGTGTGTTACGTTTTAACAGGAGACATGAAAATGCAGGTTGGATTATCGATGAATCGGATTGTTTTTGCCGTTATTATTACCGTTGTATTGAGTGGCACCAGTTGGGGCAAATATTCAGGTGGAAGCGGGACAGAAGATGATCCGTATCAGATAGGAACCACAAATGATTGGATAAATCTGAAGTATAGTTCGGAGGATTGGAATAAGTATATTATTCTTATCGCTGACATTGATTTTAATGGGAATGAAATTCAGCCAATCGCTCCCGATACGGATAAGAGGGATGAGGAATGGCAGGGAGTGGAGTTTAATGGTGTTTTAGATGGGCAAGGACATGTTATACAAAACTTCGTAATCTATGAATTTGGCGGGACGCAAAGTTTTCGTGGGCTGATCGGATCTGTTGGTTTGTCTGGGAAGATTAGAAATCTGGGTTTAGTCAATTGTAAAATCATGGCAGGCGATCGATATGTCGGCAGTTTATGCGGGAGAAATTCCGGAATGATTAGTCACTGTTATTCCAAAGAATGTAACGTTATCGGTACTTCAGAAAAAGGCGGTCTTTGTGGAATTAATTATGGCAGTATAACCCATTGCTATACTGCCGGGGCGAAAGAGATATGGGGAGGGCGTTATGTCGGTGGATTATGCGGATGGAATAATGGTCTAATCGATCAGAGTTTCTCATCCTTATCATTTTTTGACGGTGATATTGTCGGTGGATTATGTGGATCTAACCGTAGTGTTATTACCTATTGTTATGCCACTGGTAAAGTGGGTGGGAGATTTAGGTTAGGCGGTCTGTGCGGTGATAGTATTGGTGGAACAATTAACCAATGTTATTCAACTGGTTTGGTGACCTATACAGGCAGTAGCTTGGGTGTCGGTGGTTTTTGTGGATATAAGCTGAGCGATTCAATAATTAAAGATTGTTTGTGGGATAGGGAGACCAGCGGGCAAGCATTCAGTTTTGGCGGCAAAGGGTTGACTACTGCACAGATGCAGTCGAGGGTATTTTACGGCATCAACGGGTGGGCCGGCGAAATCTGGACATTGGCGGAGAATAGTTATCCTCGTTTGTCCTGGGAAATGGCAGGGGGAGAATTGATTAGCGAACCGGAAGTAACCATGTCAGGTAATGGCAGCGCCGAAGAACCCTGGCAAATTACCTGTGAGGCTGATCTAATTCAGGTTGGTATGGGGAGTTTTTATTGGGATAAACATCTTCAACTGACAGCGGATCTGGATTTATCGGGTCTTATTATGCCTCAAATCGGTTATGATGCCTACAATGCCTTTAGAGGCAATTTTAATGGAGGCGGCCATACCATATCAAACCTGGAATTATCAATGCCTTATTCCAGTAATGTTGGTTTATTTGGTTTTATCGGAGTTGAAGGACGGGTAATGGAACTGGGATTGAAAAGCAGCACTATTTCCGGTTATGACATAGTTGGCGGATTGTGTGGATATAATGAAGGCAGTATTGAACAGTGTTATGCTTCAGGTGAAATTACCGCTTTTTCTGATTATGCCGGGGGGATATGCGGTTGGAGCACGGGCTCAATTAGCCAGTGTTATACGACGGGAATCGTGCGGAGTGCAGGTCTCGCCGGTGGTTTATGTAGAATTAACTCTGGAACGGTAAATCAATGTTACTCTGCATGTCTGATCATGGGTGATGAGGAACGCATGGCCAGTCAATTGTCGGATAGCGGTACATATAAAGATTGCATATGGGATATTGACGTCAGCGGACAGGCAGAATGTTTTTGGGGGATAGGTTTGACTACGGCCCAGATGCAATCGATGGATTATTATAGCGCTAATGGATGGAGTAGTACTATCTGGACAAAACCTTTGAATAGTTACCCACGTCTGGCCTGGGAAATGGCAGGCGGCGAGCCGATTAGCGAGCCGATCGTAACCATGTCAGGCGACGGTAGTATGGAGAATCCCTGGCAAATAGCCTGCGAAGACGATTTAGTGCAGATCAGCATGGGAAGTTGTTTCTGGGATAAAAATTATCAACTGGTAGCGGATCTGGATTTAACAGGTATCGAGATGCGACGAATTGGATACGATGGCGTTAATGCCTTTACCGGTCAATTTCATGGTGACGGCCATACAATATCGAATCTGTTACTATTGATGCCGGCAAGTAATTATGTCGGATTATTTGGTTTTATTGGTAATGGGGGACAGGTGGAAAATTTAGGGGTAGTGGATACTATCGTATCGGGGCGGGCTTATGTTGGCGGTCTGTGTGGATATAATAATGGCGGTGAAATAAGTCATAGTTCAAGTTCTGGATTTATAACCGATAGCGATAGAGCCGCCGGTGGTCTTTGCGGAATGAACTCAGGAAAGATCAAACAGAGTTATGCGACCAGCGTATTAATGGGGAATTATGGTTATGTTGGAGGATTATGTGGAATGAATACGGGTACCGACGCTTCAATAACCCAGTGTTATGCCACTAGTGCCTTAATGAACAATATTGGACTTATCGGCGGATTGTGCGGATATAATTATGAAAATTGTATAATCAACCAGAGTTATGTATCCAGCATATTGTTAAATAATGAGGGCGGCAGTCTAGGCGGTTTGTGTGGAGTTAATAGCGCCAAAGTCAATCAATGTTATTCTACCAGTGTGGTGTCCCAACATGGTGAACGAGTGGGTGGATTATGCGGAACAAATGAAGGAGAATGCAAAGATAGCTTGTGGGATATTGAGGTCAGCGGGCAATCAGGCAGCTATGGGGGGTTAGGATTAACTACTGACCAGATGCAGTCTGTGGCCTATTATAGCGCCAATGGATGGGGCGGCGCTGATTGGCTATTACCCGAAAATAGTTATCCCCATCTGGCCTGGGAAATGACTGGCGGTGAGATGATCCGGGAACCCGAGGTGGCATTATCCGGTAGCGGCAGTCTGGAAGATCCCTGGCAAATTAACAGTGTGGATGAATTACTTCAGATTAGTATGGGAAGCTATTACTGGGATCAGCATTATCAGTTGATGAGGGATCTGGATCTATCCAATGTAAGCATGTATCGGATAGGTTACGATGATATCAATGCCTTTGCCGGCAGTTTCAATGGTGGCGGTCATATTCTGTCGAATCTATCGATGGTGATGCCGTCAAGCGATTATGTCGGGGTGTTTGGTTGTATTGGTACTACGGGGCATGTGAAAGGATTATGCGTTGAAACTAGTATTATTTCAGGGCGATATTTTGTAGGAGGCTTGGTTGGATATAATTATGGCAGTGTTCAAATGTGTAGTGTTTCGGGTGAGGTGGTTGGTGATGGGTATTATATTGGCGGATTAAGTGGAAGAAATATTGGCATGGTCGTTCAGAGTTTTGCCTCAGGTTCAGTAACGGGCAATGGGGGTTATGTAGGTGGATTATGTGGATACAATGGAGATTATGGTATTATTAAACAGTGTTACGCTACCAGTGACGCGTCAGCTAATGGTAGTAATCTTGGTGGTTTATGTAGTGTGAACCGAGGTGTGATTGAACAATGTTATGCTACCGGCGCTTTGGTTAATGCAATAAATTCTATTGGCGGTCTATGTGATACGTGTTGGGGTGAGATCAACAGTAGTTTCTGGGATGTTGAAACTACAAAAACGGGTTCTCCTGGAGATACAGACAAGGGGGCGATCGGCAAGAGGACAAGCGAGATGCAGACAATTGATACTTTTCTTAAGGCTGGGTGGGATTTTTCTGGAGAATTACTAAATGGGGTAACGGATATCTGGCACATGCCTTATCAAGCAACAGGGTATCCTATGCTCTGGTGGCAACGGGATATACCGGGGGATACTGCCGGGAGGTATGGGGTGGATATGGAAGATTACGCGGCAGTATCAGCGGAATGGCTGGATGAGTTTGGGATGGATGATCTGATGGAAGTGGCGGGGTATTGGCTGGAACGATGAGAATAAAGATATGACAGCGGGATTAACTGTAGATGGACGAAGATAAAAACGTAGTTAAGTTATTAAAATGTAAGAAGATATAACCACTGAAAAACACGGAAAGACACGAAAAAAACAGCCATTTAGACTGGATCGACAAGACAAAAAGTTCGGGACCATCAAAATAACCTATAAGAAAAAAGCTCGCTAAGAAAACAAAGGGTTGAAGGATTGTAGTATGGAGAAAATGCGAGGATGAGTTGGGATTTCGGTTTGCCCGGCCGGGCAAATTTTTGAATTTATCCAGGTTGTCTGGTTGGGATTAAAGATATTGTTTGATGGTCTCGATAAAGGGTTCTATAGAAGCTTTGGGACCTTCACCTTTGTTCAGGTGGCAATCGCCGGCCCATTCGCAAAAGACTGTCCGGTTGAGTTTGCCGTGGGCGTCGATGCTCTGTTCCAGGACGAAATAGCGAAAATAGGCGTTAGCGGTTTCGTTGCTATCTTCGGGGCATGAGGTCAGGACAATGCCGATCAAAATGGCCTCGGCGATGGCGCAGGCTTGGGGCATTTCGATGATAATGGCCGGGTAGCCCTCGATTTTGTAAAGGGATAATTTGATGTCTTTATCGGTGAAATCGGCGGTCTCTTTGTTATCGCATTGTTCGCGAACGGCCTGCCAGACGTGGCCGATGAAATCATCCCGTTGGTTTGAGAACATGACAGTGAAAAATTTGAGCGGGTTACCGGCGCAGAATTTTCTTAACGCGATGTGGGCGAAATCGTAATGATGGATCCTGGGTTTATCTCTGAAATTGTTTTTTTTCGGTTTGTTCCCAAACATTTTCAATCTCCGATGATTCAATCATAGATTGTGTTGGTCTTTGTCTTTGTTTTGCATTATAATGACCAGATTCGGGTTGACAACTTAAATATTGGAAAATTGACGATGTGGGGTATTGTGCTTTTAATGGATAGAAATTGATTTGAATTTTATAATGGGACATGAATTAAGAGGTACTGGGTTGTGAGAAGGAGACGCAAGGCATTGCATTCTACGGGGGGGACATTACGGGCAGGATAGTTGTGGTACGTTTGGGGAGATGTCTTGGGTGGGAGGTATCTGAAATTTAAAAAAAATATAACAGCCAGATTTACCACCGAGGACACAGAGGCCACCGAGGTTAAAGACAATTCATGGTTGTGGAGTTATGGTTGATGCGGGGGAGTGATTTGAGATTGGAAATTTGAGAATTGAAAAAAATATAACAGCCGTTTGAACCGCAGATCCCGATGTAAATCGGGACAGATGGACGCAGATGAAACAGCCAGATACATCATACAGAGCGGTCTGGACGCAACCAAAGATACTATACCTCACAGTCAAATTTCACAAAGACACGAGAAAAACAACAGCTTTTTTAGACAGGATTAATGGTTTTACAGGAGATAAGAGAGGGGATTTGATGTAAAAATATAACAGCCGTTTGAACCACGGAGCCGCCCGCCTGAGGCGGATCTTCGACCTTCGGCTGCACGAAGAGCGTCCTCCTGAGGCGGATCTTTCGACCTACGGCGCTACACGAAGGCCAGTGGCTTGGTTGAGGGATTTGGGTGCCTGGTGGTTTGTTATGGATATAGAGCGTAATGAAATGAACAGAAAATGAGCTTTTAAAGAGCTAAAGAATATAACAGCCAATTAAACCACGGAAAAACGCGGAAAGACGTGAAAAAAAGGCAGGAGGGGGGAATCAGGGGCAGGGTGGTTGTGGTACTTTGGGGGAGTAAAAGCTTGCTTGCGGTTTGAGGTTGGGGTTGGTAAAATGGGACATTAATTGTTTCTGATGGTTCTTGAGCCCTGGTATTCATATTTTATTAGAGAAAGGTGTTGTGCTATGAGAATGTGTGGCTGTTTCGGGATGGTGGTGATGGGATTAGTGATGTTGGGTGGGTTGGCCGTTGCTGGTGAGCAGGCGGGGCCGTGGGGGATGCAGCCGGAGATGCATCCGGCTACGGAGCGGCAGTCGGCGCGGGCGCTGCCCTGGCGGTCGTGGCAGTTGCAGAACGACAATGAGCAGGTGGGAGATTTAATTGCGGCGGCGGAACGGTTTGGGGTGAATAATATTCAGCTGAGTCACAACCTGGTGATGTTCGCCCATCGGTTATTGCAGGATGAGGGTAAGATCGAGCGGTTTAACCGGTATATCGAGCTGGCCCATGAACGGGGGATGACGGTGCAGGTGTGGACGCATGAGTTCGCGGGGATACCCAGGGAGATAACCAAGGAGAAAAAGTGGTTCGATGGGCAGGCGGTGTGGGAGTTGCTGGATGATCGGTATGCCCAGCTGTTCAGGGTGATGCCCCGGCTGGATGGGATTGTGCTGACTTTTCATGAGACGGATATCAAGGTGTTTGATGTGGAGAGCGATATGCCACTGGCCGAACGGGTGGCCAAGTTGATCAATCATCTCTATCGGACCTGTCAGCGGCTGGATAAGACGCTGGTGGTGAGAACTTTCGCGTATGAGCCGGGTCAGGTGGAGGGGATTGCCGAGGCGTTTGCCATGATCGATCCGAAAATTATGCTGATGAGCAAGTGCGTACCGCATGACTGGGAGGTGTTTTATCCGCATAACCTGGCGATCGGGCAGTATGCCGACCGGCAGCATATCATTGAATACGATCCGGGGGCGGAATTTTATGGCCAGGGGCATGTGCCGTATCTGTATCCGGAGTATTTGCATTTTCGCATGCAGTACGCGCGGGCGCGAAATGCTTATGGGTATGTAGCGCGGGTGGAACGGATGGGGGAGAATCCGCCGGCGGTGCGCGGGATCAGCGAAGGGAGCGGCTGGAATGAGCTGAATCTGTACGCGATGAAGCGGTATGCCGAGGATCCGGCGGTGGGGGCGGAACAGATCTGGCGGGAGTATCTGGCCGGGCGGGTTGGCGAAGGGGCGTATCTGGCGCCGCTGACCGAGGCGATGAAGCTGACGGATGATGTGCTGAACCGGTGTTATTTCATGCTGGGGTGCTGGTATAATAATCACAGCCGGTTGCCGAGTGCGAGCTATGCCGACGGGCATATCCAGTATATCAGGAAGTGGCATCCGGTATATGAGGCGGTTTGCGCGCGGCTGGCCAGGCCGGATGGCCGGACGGTGGGTGAGGTGTTCCTTGAAAGTAAGGAGGCGGTGGCGCTGGCGCGGCGGGCGCTGGATAAATTGGAACTGGCGGCCCGGAGTGGTCTGGCTGAGGGGCATGTTAAGGATTATAGAGCTCAGTTAGAGGCGCTGCTGGAGACGGCGGAGCAGTGGGCGGCGTATCGCAACAAATATATTCAGAAAAAGTCGGGTGGATTGGAGCCGGTTTATGAGGGGGATTTTCCAGTGGGTGGGCCGCCGAGGATTGAGTTGGAATAAAGGCGGGTAATCATTTTGGATCAGGTATGCTGGATGTTCTTGAAATGAGGATGATTGAAATGAAACAGATTGGTTATGCGATTTTGATGTTGCTGGTTAGTATCGGGGGCACTACGCCGGTGTGGGCGGTTAGCCCGGTAGTGGGGGATTCGGGGTATGATGGGCGTGTGGGAGTGACGTTGTATGTGTCCAAGGCGGGTGATAATACCACGGGGCAGAGCTGGGCGACGGCGTTTGGGAGTATTCAGCGGGCGTTGAACGCGATTCCGGATGACCGGGGCGGTCACCGGGTTATTGTCCGGCCGGACCATTATATGGAGGCGAATCTGGAAACGCCGCATCCGGGCGCGGCCGGGGCTTATAATCTTCTGATTGGCGATGTGGATGGCAAGCTGGGGTCGGGCGCGACGGGATGGGTAGTGATTGACGCCGGCGATGAAGAAAAGGGATTTAAGAGCTGGGACTGGTGGTCGACGATGCGAGCCTCGACGACGGAGTGGCATACAGGGAATAACAAGACCAACTTTTCCAGTGTGGTCTGGGACCGGTGGGCGTTTCGTTATCTTTACGCGACCGGTGGGGACGCGGGATTGTTCTGGGATCTGACCCACAAGAGCGGAGAGGGCTTCAGTGTCCGGGTGGAAGATTGTGTGGGGATTGGGCGCGCGTTTGGGGGTGGTTTGTGTTATCCGGTAGTGCGGCCGGGTGAGCCGAGTTTGTTTCGCCGGTGTTATTTTATGGCGCTGGATTGGGGTGGCGATACGGGCGCGGTACTGGTGGGCGGCTGGGAAACCCAAATGCCGAATGAGCCGCACGCGGTTTTTGAAGATTGTATTATGGTGCATCCGGATAACGCGGTGCAGGTTTCTTTTGCCAGCAAGTGTGTGCGGGTCCGATGTCGTGACTGCCGCATGATGGTGCTGAACTTTTCTCAGCCGAGCATCTCTCCTTCGACGGGTATTATCTGCAGTGAAAAACATCCGGACTATCTGCATATCGATCTGGAAGATAGTATTCTGGCGGGATACCAGGTGTTTGGGACTGGCGGTCAGTCGCAAGCGATCGGTTATACGACCCGGGGAACGGTGCAGGCTTATCTTCAGTTTCAACAAGCAACTCCGGATGGTTTCAGCCGGCTGACCGCCTGGCCGACGGAGTTATTCGCCGTGATGGCGCCGCCGAGGGTGGTGGATGGTGTTATCCAATGGGCGCCGATGGAAATCAAGAAATAAATCGAACAGTATGAACCTTGTTGCAGCCGAACTTGTCTGGCCTGGTTTGCCATTCAGGAGGAGTGAATAGGTGTGATTGATCAGAAGTTTTTTTTTAACGCCTGATTGTTTTTGTCAAGAGGTATTGGACGTTGTTCTTTTGTATACCAGAAACAGGCTTGGTTCGGGATTATTTGACTTCCTGAGGGTTTGGTCCTATAGTTTTTAAGTTTTGAATACACTTGATATTGACTGTATTGAGGCAAGGCGAAAAGCGAATTTTAGCGCCAAACGAAAGTGTTTTCAGTTGTGACCGGCGGCAGGAGTTGTTGGTAACAATGTCAATCAGTGATGTGGACGACAGATGTTATGGGCAATTCATTCCAGAATTGCTGATGATTGTCTGTAAGCCGTGCTGGTTGGGCAAGGGGATTCGTTCTGTGCGGTAACTTCGAAAGCAAAACGAGATTTTTGGGGTGGCTGTCCCGATGGCCGGCGTATCTCGTTTTGTTTCATAGCGGCATCGGGTAATCGTATTAAATTGATTATCTTTTCTCCAAAGGAGACTCTATTATGGGTTATCATAAAATCAAAACAATGATTATGTTCGGTTTAAGTTTAATTCTATTCAGTAGCTTATCAGCGCGCGCGGAAGTGCCGTTACAAATTCAGTTGGGCGAGACCAGTTCACTATTGCAGCAGGCGCGCACCTACTGGTGGGGGCATACCAATTCGGGTACTGCGACTCCATTGGAATTCCCGGGCAATGCCACGGCGAGCGCGGATCAATACTGGGATCATAGCACTTCGGATTCGCTAAAAAACAGTGGATCGATTAATTACCAGGGTGAGAGTCCGGGTGTTCTGGCCTTTGATATTCATCATACCATGACAGTGGGCGGATTTTTGCGATCGACCGGGACTCTCCAGATTACGACGGGCGGGAACTATCTGTATCAGTTATCCGGGAGTTATCAGACGACGGCCGCTAATGGCAAGTTGGAGATCAGCCTGGTTGATGTGAACAGTGGAATCACCCTGTTTGAGAATAACCAGACCGGCCAGGCACTGGATGTTCAGACTGAAGCCGGGCAGACCGGCAGCTATTGGGGGGTATTGCCGGCGGGTACTTATGATTTTCAGGTGGTAGCGGAAATGTCCCATGGTAGTGCGGGTTCATGGGAAAATCATAGCGGCAGCGGGATGATTACACTGGAAATATTACCTTTGAGTCTGATTTCAACGCCGGCCGGTTCAATCAAGCAGAGTTCGCATGTTCCCTGGTGGGGTCATGTTGAGTCACAGACGATTACGCCTTTGCCCTTGCTGGGTGAGGCGGCGGCCACGGCGTCGCAGGCCAATGGCAATGCCCCATCGTACGTTAATACGGGAACGATTACCTATCAGGCTCGGACGGGTGGTGAAACGGAGCTGGTTTCTGAGCTCGAACTCAAAGAAGGCGGTTATACGACTTCTGAGGCGACTTTGCCGTTTATGGTTCTGGCTCAGACCGACTATGAGATTTCCGGTATGTATACAACCGTGAACGATCTGACTACGATTATTGGCGATCTGGATGGTCAGATCGAGCTGAAGAATACCGATACCGATGAGATTATTTTTTCCAATATACTGGAAGGACTGGATGTGGATGTAGCGGGCGGTAGTCCAACCGGGTCGCCGGTGGGGATATTGCCGGCGGGTAATTATCAATTTTATCTGCGGATTCGTCTGATGGGCGGCGTATCCTGGGATGGCGCTTTGGGTTTTCATGCTGTCGCTAATGGTTCGACCCTGTTAAAACTGGTTCCGGCATATCCCAGCCCGTTTATGTTGAGTTCTCCGGTTGGTGGTGAGGCTTATTATGCCGGGGAGACCATTTCGATTGAATGGACTGACGATAATCAGTTTGGGCGGATTGGATTTGAGTTGTCTTCGGATAATGGTCAGACCTGGCAATTCCTGGGTTACGCATTCAATACCGGTGTAGTAACGTGGGAAGCTCCTGTTCTGACCTCGGATCAGTGTTTGTTACGACTCCGCAAGGCGGAAAATCCAGATATCTGCACGGTATCACCGGTACCGTTCATTATCTATGAATGTTCATCGAAGCTGGCCGGTGATGTTAATGGCGATTGTGTCGTCGATCTATGGGACTTACAGGTGATTTCCAGCCAATGGCTGAATTGCGCCAAACCTTATGGACTGTGTTTGGATATTCCGTAAATATACCCATCAGGTATTGAAAACGTAAATGGTATAAATAGATCAACCTAATCAATGGGACCGTCTTACCTCTGTGGGAAGGCGGTTCTTCTTTTATATCAATTGAGACCCGTCGGACATGCAACGGTAAATAATGATATTAGATAATGATTGTTTGTTGCATTAAACCATATAAAGTCATGATTGAATCAGTTGTGTATTCTGGGGAAGTTGGAATAGAATGGCATGGATAACAGATTGATCCATGCCATGTACGAATACACCCTTTGATTATAAGCAGAATGGATTATGTGGAGTCTGGGCGCAGTCCAGCAGCCATTGGGAGGCAAAAATGGCCAAGTCGTTGATATACTCTTCCAACATGAGAATGTCCGGTATCAAGCACCTATGATGTGGAATTTCTCAGTCAGCAAGGTTATGAGTTCCGGTCGGTATGACCGGAGTTTTTTAAAGAAGAGCAGACAGGCCTTCTCAAATTCTGCGAAAGTCTCGTAGTACTTGTTATGCAATACTCTTTTGCGAAAATAGCGCCACAATCGTTCGATCAGATTCAAATTGGGCGAATAAGGCGGCAAAAACTCCAGACGAATCCGGGAGCCCTTCAAATAGTCCTGCACCGCCTGGCTGCGATAGTATCGGGCATTGTCCGGAATCACATAAATCACCTTGGCTTCCGGATGTTTCCTTTCCAACTTTTTCAGCAGGGCGATGGTGGTGTCGCCATTAAGCGTCGCCGCAATCTCCATCACCACTTCCAGCGTAGCGGGGTTCAGCGCCCCGTTGATATTCAAGCGCTGGCGGCCGGTGTTGCTGGGCAGCGTGACCGTCTGCCCCTTCTTGATCCAGCCGCAGGCCGCGACGCTGTTGTGTTGCGGATGCACGCCATCCATGAAATAAATGGGAGCTTTCTTGGCCTTCAGCTTTTTGTAATGCTTGATAAATGCCTCTTGCCGGGCGGCGTCGGCCTTACCGGGAACCAGCACCGGTTTTTTGTAAACAAATCCCAAACGATGCAGCAAATTGGTCATGCCTTGCACCGAATAGTAGACTCCGAACGCCTTGCGAACATAATCCACCACGGCCGCCACGGTCAGATAAACGGTTTGTTGCAGATGCTGATCCAATTGCTGCAATTGCTGCTCGCTCAACTCGCATTGGCTGCCCTGATAATCGGTCTCCCAGAACGAGCCGTTCGGATTCCGGTGATAGGCATGCTGATACCGGTGGATGGTTTTTTCATCCAGAAGCAACGCCTCGGCCACCTTGGCCACGGTCCAACCGGTTCCCAGCAGAATGACCGCCTTGATCTTGTCTGCCTGACGCCGGTCTCTCAAGGTATGGTGCAACTGACGCAATCGCTGGATTTCCTTGGCATGCAATGGTTCCATGCGGTTATTATCGGACACTCCCAAGCGGTTTGTGCAATTTCTGGACAGATTCATTCAGGAACAGTATATCTACCCGGCAATCATTGTTCAGGTCGGCGGGCGCGGTACCGGAGCAGGTGAGGGTGAAGGTGAATGTGCCCAGGGTCGGATCGCCGGTGAATGGGTATCCGGTGATTTGGGTGATTGGCTGGGGAGGGTTGGTGTCGTTATTGGGCGAGGTGAAATCGGGCCCGCTGTCGGTACCGGAGTCATAGGGCCATAACGGTACGACGACCTCGGGCAGCCATTGACCGTCCTGAAAGAGCGACAGGCTATCGACACCGACGAACCAGTCGGGACTGGGGGCGATCATGCTGACGAGGGATACATTAGGGAAAGCTGAATGGATATTGAAGTTGAGCGATACGGAACCGGGTGACGGATTGATTCCACCGCCGGAAAGGGTGCTGAAGGCATTGCCGGAATTAAAGAGCGGGGTCATATCGGCAATCAAAGCTGATTTCGAGCCGGTTTCGGCCATCGATTCAATGCCATTGGAGGCGAGATCGCCCAGGCGCCAGATGGACGTTTGTGGAGTATGGGTCAGGCCGATAAGGCCGGAGAAATGGGGGCTGGGCGGGAAATAAGTATGGGTTTGGGCGCTCCAGGTAGCGTCGAAGGTGACGGTGTATTCAGCGTTGACACCAAACAGGCCGGAACCGAAATTAACCGATACCGCGGCACACCAGACCGAGATGGCATGATAACCATCGAGCGTATTGCCCGCGGGCAGGTCGATGGTGAGGGTTTCGTTATTATAGGCAGTGGGGCGGGTAAGCAATGAACCGATGGCCAGGCCGTTTTTGAAAGATTCATTGGTATTCTGTTCGGCAAGATAGAAATAGACGGCCGGGCCCTGCCCGTCATAATAGAAGTTTTCGACACGGATCGTGTCGGCGTCTTCGATGATGACCCTGCCGGAGACGTTATGGAAGAAAGTACTCAAGTTAGCGTCCCAACCGGCGCGGTCATACGCGTGTAGCATTGTGGTGGCAGCGAGGGATGTTACTAAAATAACAAGATAGATCAGGGGATATTGACCTGACTTTTAACATATTGGTTCTCCTTTTTAGTGTAATGTTGTATGGTGTATTATAGGACAGAGGATGTTATTAATCGAATAATACGTGAAAAAATAATGTATTTTCGAATTTTGTAATATAAAATCGGATAGCGATATAAAGATGATCATTACAACAGCTTATATGAAATAGTTCGGATTTAAAAAGCGTTTTTAAATTTGATGATATTAAGAATAATTGATCTGGACAGGTAGAAATCTATAGAAAGGATTTTGTGTTATGAAGACTTTCATGATTGCGCTGATTGTGGGGTTGATGTTGACGGACGGTTTTGATGGGTGGGAGAGGTGGTTTTGCGTCAGGGGTACGCGCAGAGCGCTGAGGAGGCGCGGGCGGAGTTGGCGGCGTTTAAAGGGAGCTATCAGGACCTGGCGGGGATGGGAGCGGCGTAAGCAGACGATTCGTGAGGGGATTCTGGCGGGCGCGGGTCTGGCGACGCTGCCGGAGGAAAACGGCTTTAAATCCGAGGTATTTCGATAAGCGGGTCTATGATGGGTATTCGATCGAGAGTGTGGCGATAGAAAGTTCACCGGGTTTTTATGTGACCGGTACGCTGTATCGTCCCACCCGCTATCAGGGTCCTCTGGCCGGGATTTCTTTGTCCGCATGGTCACGGGGGGCGTTTTATTGCCAACCGGCAGATCCGGTGCGCGGTACTGGCGCGGATGGGAGCGGCGGTCTTTCAGTATGATATGGTTGGGTATGGTGACTGGGAAGAGGCCGGGTGGTCGCACAAGGAGACGCCGGAAGTGCTCCGGTTACAGATGTGGAATTGTATTCGAGCGCTGGATTTTATCCTGACGTTGCCGGATGTGGACGCGAAGCGGATTGGTATGACGGGATGTTCGGGGGGGGTGGTACGCAGACATTTCTGCTGGCCGCGATTGACGATCGGGTGGCGGTGAGTGTGCCGGTGTGCCAGGTATCGGCCCATTTCTTTGGGGGCTGTGTGTGCGAGAGTGGTATGCCCATTCATCAGGGGCCGGGATTTAAAACCAATAACGCGGAGATTGCGGCGCTGGCGGCGCCCCGGCCGCAACTGTTGATATCCAATGGCTCGGACTGGACGCAGAATACACCCGAGGTGGAGTATCCCTACGTTAAACAAGTGTATGAGTTGTATGGCGCGGGCGATCAAGTCAGGAATGCTCATTTTCCCGAGGAAAAACATGATTACGGCCCCATCCAAGCGGATGGCGGCGTATCCGTTTCTGGCGGAACATCTGGGTTTGAAGCTGGATGCAGTATTGGATGACAAGGGCAAGGTCGATGAATCGTTTGTGGTGGTGCTTGAGCGGGCGGATTTGCTGGTGTTTGGCAAGAAGCATCCGTATCCAAAGGATGCGGTCAAGCCCAATACACCGTTGCCGAAATAGTGATAAGGGGGTGTGATCCTCTTGATTTGAGGAATGATCTGGATTACAATCTGGCCTGAAAACCCTATTGGGTATGGAAGTATCTGATTGCACGCATAAAAAAGAGACGCGAAGCATCGCGTCTCTACGTGCAATGCGAGCATTCATATTAAGAAAGGAACTGAAAAAATGGCTATTCGGAATAAGCAAAAAGCAGTTAACTGGGCAGGGTTGGGGCTATTGGGTTATGATGCTGATGGTATTGGGATTGGGACAGATAGTGGTGGCGCAGGATCAGAAGGCGCCGGAGTTCTGGAGATGGGCGCCGTCGCCGCCGATGGGGGTGGAACAGCTGGGACTGTTTCGGGGCGAGTGTCACGGAAGCGGAGATGAAGGGCGAACGCCGATTATATGGCCGAGCATCTGAAGGCGTATGGCTGGGAATATATTGTATTGGATATCCAATGGTATGAACCGGGTTCGGATGGTAAAAATGGCCGGCCCTATGATTATCCGCGTAATCCGCAGACCTGTCTGGATGAGTGGGGGCGGGTCTGGCCGGCTGCGAACAAGCATCCCTCTTCGGTGGATGGCCGGGGATTGCGGCCGCTGGCCGATTATGTGCATGGGTTAGGACTGAAATTCGGGCTGCATATGATGCGCGGGATTCCGCGACGGGGCGGTGGAGAAGAATTTGCCGGTCAAGGGGACGCCATATTTTGCGGCGGATATCGCCAACCGGAACAGTACCTGTCCGTGGAATCCGGATATGTACGGGGTGGATATGAGCAAGCCGGGGGCGCAGGCGTATTACGATTCGATCTTTGAACGGATGGTGGAATGGCAGGTGGATTATGTGAAGATCGACGATTTGAGCCGGCCGTATCATCAGGCCGAGATTGAGGCGATCCGCAAGGCGATAGATAAAACCGGGCGGGCGATTGTGTTCAGCACCTCGCCGGGTGAGACGCCGCTGTCGGCCGGGCCGAATGTTGTGCGTCAGGCCAATCTGTGGCGGATCAGCGATGATTTCTGGGATTCGTGGGAGCAGCTCAAGAGTCAGTTCAAGCGGCTGCATGACTGGACGCCGTGGCGGGGGGACGGGCTATTATCCAGACGCGGATATGCTGCCGCTGGGCAATATCCACGCGCGTGATCCGAAAGGGTGGACCCACTTTACGCCGACCGAGCAGAAGACGATGATGTCGCTTGTGGGCGATCGCGCGTTCACCGCTGATGATGGGCGGGCATCTGCCGAACAATGACGCGGCAACGCTGGCGCTGTTGACGCATCGCGGGATGCTGGAGGTGAATCAGAACGCAGTGGACAGCCGTCAGTTGTTTCGGGAGAACGACCTGATCGGCTGGGTGGCGCGGGACGGTCACAGCAAGGACTGGTTTGTGGCGTTGTTTAACGCCCAGAGCGCGAATGAACCGGATCCGAAGCGGGCGCTATGGCAGAGTCCGCTGATTACGCGGGCCAGTCAGCCGCGGACAGTTGAAGCGGATCTGAAGCTGAACGGGGCGCGGAAGCTTTATCTGGTGGTGGATGACGGCGGGGATGGGTTTTCCTATGATCACGCGGACTGGCTGGAGCCGAAGTTGATTGGGGCTGATGGGAAGCCGGTGAAGCTGACGGAGATGAAATGGAAAGAACGCATCGGTGGGCTGGGGCAGCATTCATATCGATCAGAGTATCTTGGGCCGGCAGTTGCAGATTCAAGGCAAGCGCTGGGACGGAGGGATCGGCACGCATGCCAAGTCGGTGATTGAATATGACCTGGACCGGCCGTATGAGCGGTTCCAGTTTACCGCCGGGCTGGATGACGGCGGTGCCGACCAGACTGGAAACAATGGCGCGGACGATCCGGTTTATGGTGTTTACGCAAGCGCCTTCGGCGGTAAAAGACAAGGCGAACATAACGGTGCGGCTGGCGGATATCGATCAGAAGCATCGCTACCGGATCTGCGATATCTGGGGTGATCAGGACCTGGGTATTTTTATGGATAGTTTCAGCGCCGAGATAGAATTGCACGGGTCGGGGTTGTATCGGCTGACGGAGGTGGAATAGGGGATATTGGAAATGCTGAATAAAAAGTTAAAGTCCTGGTTTGGCTGGCGAGGATATGTTATCCTGCTGATCGGACTTATATTATTGGGTATTGTTCACCACAGCCTGCCGCATTATTGGGCTGGCGTTAGAGGAAATGCGTTTGATGCTTTTCCGTATGTGATATTTAGTTCTCCACTATTGATTTTAATGAGTTTTATCTCGTTTTTATTGGCACTTTGTTTGTTGTTGGATGGATGTCGAAACAAAAAAGTGGCATGGCTAAAGATTCTGTATGTCACCTTGCCCATCCAGGCTACTCTGATTGTTTTTGTCTGTGGTTTTTTTTATTCAGCAGCCCGGTGCGGTTTATTTTCTGAGAGGGTATGAAAACTGGGTAGCCAGAAAGGTCGATATCCCCACGGTCCGGGCATGGCTGGGCTGCGTTGCCGAAAGATTATTTCGGGCAGCGTTATTTAGGGGCCAGAGATTTTCCAGGAGAGTTGCCCGAAGCAATTACGGCTTTCAATCCGCATTTACATGAATTTGGGCAAATTTGAAGAGGGGCATCGATCCGTCGAGTTTGAATGGGGGTGTGCTTTTGGGCACTTTGGTTTTGTCATCGGACCGCCGGAGATGAAAACGCCCGAAAAGGAAGAGATGGTCATCATCCATGAATCCCTCTATGAATTTCGACGGCCCGATAGAACCGGGAGTATATCTCTTCGATCGGGGCTGACCGTTAATGTTTCGGGTTTTGTTTGGCAGATGCTATCGCAATCGTATTTTGGGTTATCTCGTTAAAATGGCCGGTACTTATGTTATTTGGGCCAGAGCCAGGCCAGGTAGGCGCCGAAGAGCATCAGCAGGACGCCGCCTTCCCAGCGGGCCAGGACAAATCCGCTCCACATGAAGGGCAGGGCAATTGAGGCCAGGCCGAACATGGCGACCAGATCTACAGTCTGGATACCGGGTGCGCTGTAAGGGACCAGCAGGGCTGAGGTTCCGAGGATGGCCAGGATATTGAAGATATTGGAGCCGACCACGTTGCCAACGGCGATATCACTCTGGCGGCGTTTGGCGGCCACGACGGAGGTGGCCAGTTCCGGCAGGCTGGTACCGGCGCTGACGATGGTCAGGCCGATGACGGCATCGCTGACGCCCCAGAAGCGGGCGATCTGGGTGGCGCCGGTGACGAGGGCTTTGGAGCCGAAAACCAGGGCGATCAGACCGCCGATGATGAGTGCGAGTGCGAGAGCGGTCGGGTCGGTTCTGGCGGGTAAAGCGGTTTCGACTTCTGCCAGGACAGGGCCATCCACCGGGACTTGCCGGCTGCGATAGAAGGCCCAGGCGGTATAGGCAATGGCTCCGGCAATCAGAATCAGGCCTTCCCACCGTTCCATCCGGCGGTCGGCCAGGCAGAGCCAGCCGGCTACCGAGACCGCGATCATGGCAGGCATATCCAGCCGAATGATCGGGGCGCCGATGTTAATCGGGCAGATCAGGGCTGTCAGTCCCAGGATGACGGCGATATTGAATATGTTGGAACCGATCACATTGGCGGCGGCGATATCGCCCTGGCCGGCAAGCGCCGACTGGATACTGACGGTCATTTCCGGGGCGCTGGTACCGTAGGCGACGATGGTCAGACCGATGACCAGGGGGCTTATGCCCAGTCGGCGGGCAATTGAAACGGCGCCGCGTACCAGCCATTCAGCGCCGAAGTAGAGTAAAATAAGTCCGATGATAATCAGTAAAACTGGCATTGATAAACTCCTGCCCTACAATTTTTAGTATGGTTATATTTGATGATCCGGAGTTGTCTGGCCGGAGGGTTCTGGCTGGCCATTATCCGGGGTGTGGCCTTGCGGTTTATTGGCACGAGCCAGGGTCTCCAGGGTCTGTGGACCGAGAATCCCGCCAGACATAAGCATTTTGATAAATTCTTCCACAGAAAGATCAGTGCGAGTAACTTTGGCATCTTCAACAAGTTCCAGAAATCCGGTGGTCGGGTTAGGCGCCGTTGGGATAAATACTTTATGATAGAGCCTGCCATTCTGGCCATAAAGCTTGCCGGTGGCGAATCCGAGGGCTTTCATATCCGGATGGGGGAAATCCACCAGAACGACTTCTCTGGCGTGGGTTTGTTCGGGGTTGTGAAAGACCCGGATGATATCGCGGGCGGCGCTATAGATAGTATTCATCAAGGGGATGTGCAGCAGCAGGGATTCAAAGCGCGCCCAGAGCCAGCGGCCCAGCAGGTTGCTGGCAAACAGACCCAGCAGGCAGATCAGGCAAAACAGGACGGAAACGGCCAACCCATATTTGACCCAGATGGGCAGGTCCGGAGCGACCTTCGCCAGCACCGGGGTAAATATTCCCGCCAGCATATTGATGATGAAGCGAAAGACCAGAAAGGTGATTGCCAGCGGCAGGATCATGATCAAGCCGGAAAGAAAGTGTTTTCTGATACTGGCAAAACGGTGAGAAACCATAAAGTGTTCTCATACGGAATTACTGGTCAAGCCCGCAGGACATCTGGCGGGAGCAACAAATCCGCAGAACGATGATTCATCATATCCGCCGCAGTGTAATTGTCAACAGGAATCGTAGCGCTGTGATTTGAGGAGAGGTGACGTTTCAGCGGGTTAATAAAAAGGTTCATCCGAAAAATGAGTAGTTAATGTTGCAAAAAGAGAGACATGACTTTACTGTTTGAGGAAAAAAATAAAACCTCATATTAGGAGCTAAAGTCATGTCCACAAGTATGTTGTATCATACTTTTGGTGTTCGAGGTGTTCAATACCAAAAGACAGAATATTTTTGCGGGCAAGAGCGTGATTCACGGCATCTTGCCGGCGGATAGTCTGCGTTGCCCTTGTTGTAACTCCGGTAATTTCATTTACTTCGGTCACAAGGCCCGGAGGTTTGCCATGGTGCCCGCCGGTCTGCGTCAAATGGAGTTGCTTGTCACGATTCCCCGATTGAAATGTCAGACGTGCGGGGCCATTCGTCAGCCTCATCTGCCTTTTGCCGACCCCAAGAAGCATTACACCCATGCGTTGGAACGGTATGTCATCGATTTATGTCAGGCGGCTTCCCTGCAAGAGGTGGCCCGACGGACCGGCTTAAGCTGGGATACCATCAAATCGATTCATAAGTCCTGGCTAGGTCGACGGTACCGAAAGATTTCCCTGAAAAAGGTTCGTTATCTGGGGATTGACGAATTGTATCTGGGCAGGAAAAGCAAATACATCACGCTGGTAACCGACCTGGAAAGCGGTCAAATTTTGCATATCGGCCAGGGCAAAGGCCAAGAGGCCCTGGTGGGATTCTGGGGGCGTGTCCGACGCAGCCGGGCGGTGATTGCCGCGGTGGCTACCGATATGGCCAGTGGTTTTATGACCAGTGTCCTGAAAGAACTGCCGCAAGCCAAACTGGTGCTGGACCATTTTCATCTGGTCAAATGGTTTAACGACAAACTGACCAGTTTACGCCGGGATTTATACCGGGAGGCCGATACCATGGGCAAAGCGGTACTCAAAGGCAGCCGCTGGCTGCTGCTCAAAGCACCGGAGAACCTTAAATCTCATGTCGATAGCGCCAAAGATGAACGGCGCCGGTTGCAGGAAGCTCTGCAACTCAACCAGCCGCTGGCCACCGCCTATTACATGAAAGAACGGCTTCGTCTCCTTTTTGATGCGATCACGGCTCCGCTGGCTGAACAGGAACTCAAACGCTGGATCAGCCAGGCGCAAACCAGCGGGATTCGGATCCTGCTGGATGCCGCCAAACAACTGCAACTCTGGAAACCCTTCCTGCTCAATTGGTATGACCATCCCATCAGCACCAGCAAGGTCGAAGTCAATAACCGTAAAATCGGCCTGCTGCAACGAATGGCTCATGGCTACCGCGATCAGGAATACTTCTATCTCCGGATCCATCATATCCATAACCAAAACTACTCATTAACCGGATGAGCCGAAGTTATTAGCGCTCCTGATGGTTGTTTTGGGATTAACAGTGGCGGTCCAGGCGGATATTCTGCGAGATAGTGGCGTTGAGAGCGGATTTGAGGTCAGCGCTGACGATGGTTATGGCAGCCAGATATCGGAAGGATTTGGCGTCTGGACCAACGATACAAACTGGGATAATATCGATCATGAGGTGGAATATACGAGCAATACTGGTATTACCGCACATAGCGGCAATGGCTACTGGAAACTGGCCGGCAACGCAATCGGTGGCACACCATATCCCGTTGTCGGTTCGGCGAAGGTAAATGCCGTTCAGAACGAGCCTTATACGTTCAGCTGCTGGGTCAAGATTGATCCGGCTAATCCGCCATCGAAAGTTGAATTTGGATTTGACCAGTATAATGGCGGGAACTGGCAGGGAAATGATATCATTACCATCACACCCACAGCCGAGTGGCAGTATTTCGAATATTCCACCACTTGCTGGAATAACAGCATTGCCCCCAAAATTGCTCCATTTGGCAGAGTCGGCCAGGCGGATGGGGTGATCTATACCGATGACTGGAAACTGGTTAATCCCAATCTGGTTGGTCAGGCGTATAACCCCAATCCCGCGGAGGGCGAAGAAGTGCCCCTGAATTTAGCCGCTTTAAGCTGGAATAATCCGGATCCGCGTAAAGAGGGCGATACGATCAGTTGTTCCGTTTATCTGAGCCAGGATCCCAATAATCTGGATTTGATTGCCAGTAATGTGACTGATGGGATGGTTGATCTGGCGGGAGCGGGTGTGACGCTGAATGATAACGGCATGCCCTATTACTGGCGGGTAGATAGTCTGGATCCCAATACGCCGGGACCGGCTATTGTGACTCCCAGTGAGGTTTGGACATTTGTTGTTGGCGATGTTCCGGCGGTTGTCGATGCCGGGGCGGATCAGTATAACTGGATATACATGCCTGATGGCGATGGCGATCCTGCGAAGGTGACCTTTACGGTTATGGGCAGCTATACCGATGATGGCAAGAGTACGATTTCGCGCGCGGAATGGGTACAAGGCACCCACGAGGGCGGTGGTACAGTGACCAAGGTCAGTGAGACCTGGACCCCGGGTGAGGGCTCCGGTACCGTTGAGGCCACCTTCAGCGCTACCGGCAGCGGCTGGTTATTCCTGACTCTGGAAGTTGAGGATGAATCAGGCGTTGGTTCGGATACGATGAATGTGGGGGTTTATGGTACCTGTATTGAGGCTGCCCGGGAAGATCCGAATGATGATTTAGGCGGCAGGTATCCCAATGGCCATGGCGATATCAATGGCGATTGCCAGACCAACCTGGAAGATTTCGCGATTCTGGCCGGCAGCTGGCTGGAATGCATGACGGTTAAAGCCGGTTGTATCCTGTAGCCGGATCGATATCAAAAGGTATGACAACAGCAAAGCCGGGTTTTGGCCCGGCTTTGTTTATTGATATAATCTGAAGATTGGGAATAAAAAAAGGCAAGTCGAGTGACTTGCCTTTGAAAATTCAGAATGTATCCGGCTTATTTTTTTACCCGTTCGATATACTCACCTGTGCGGGTATCGACGCGAATCAATTCGCCCACGGTACAGAAAGGCGGCACGTTCACAATCGCACCGGTTTCCAGTTCGGCTTTTTTGTATTGATTGGTCGCGGTCGCGCCTTTCAGCGGCGGGGGGGTGTCGACGATTTCCAGTTCGACGGTGTTGGGTAAGTCGATCGACAGGGGCTTGCCGTTGAGGAACTGAATTTCGACATCGGTATTGGGTTTGCAATATTTAGTGCCGTCGATAAAGACATCGTCGCCCAGCTCGATCTGTTCATAGTTTTCTTTGTGCATGAAGACATGCTCATTGCCGTTCGAGTAGAGATATTCATATTTCTGCCGTTCGACAAAGATCGGTTCGAGGGTTTCTTCCGAACGGATGCGTTTATTGATCATGCCGCCATCGAGAATATTTTTGAATTTCGTTTGCAGAACGGCTCCCCCTTTACCCAGTTTGACGTGTTGGTAATCAATCACCAGGCAGGGTTTGTCGTCGATTTTGAGTACCATTCCTTTTTTCATTTCAGTTGCTTTGATCATAAAATTATTACTCGCAAGATTATTATTGTCTTTAAAGTTGTCAGCGATTCAGCTTGGCAGTACACTTCATTAATAGAGAGCAGTATAATATATAAAGTTATTGTCAATTTGTCAATGACCGGCGCTCCGGTAGCGCTTTATGATCCTAAGCTGTTAGCAGATATATGGTTATGGACTTTTTTGGCTATCGGCCCGATTTTCTGCTTAAATGACATTCCGCTTATTTTGACAGGAGGTGCTACCATGCTGGTACGAACTCCGGCCGTAGCCGGCCGATTTTATGACGATACTAATGATGGCTGTCGAACGCATATCCAATCGTTGCTGGAAAGCCGCCAGAATGATCTGCCCAAGGCGTTGCCAAGCCGGATAGTGGCAGGCATTGTTCCCCATGCCGGTTGGGTTTTCAGTGGAGACCTGGCGGGTATGGTGTTTCAGGCAATCAAGCAAGTTCAGGCGAGTGAGACATTTATTGTTTTGGGTGCGGTGCATCGACATGGAGTGACCACTGCCTCCATCTACGACAGCGGTTCCTGGCAAACCCCCATGGGTTCAATAAAGATTGATGAACAACTGGCCGCCCAGATTCTGGATCATGCCGGGGAATATATTCATTCAGATCCGAAATGTCACAATTATGAGCACTCAATAGAAGTGCAAATCCCTTTTATTCAATATTTATTCCCTCAGGCAGCCATTCTTCCGATCATGGTGCCGGCAAATGAGCAGGCCGCAGATCTGGGGCCGATGCTGTATGATATTGTGGAAAAATGCGAAAAAAATGTGGTGGTTATCGCTTCAACGGATCTGACGCATTACGGACCGAGCTATTATCATACTCCGATGGGAACGGGGGCCGAAGGAATCAAGTGGGCGAAGAGCGTCAATGATAAGTATTTTATCCAAATGGCTTTAGATATGAAATGCGACATGCTGGTGGGCTCGGCGCAGACTTATAACAATGCCTGTGGGGCGGGGGCCGCGGCCGCGGCGGTCGCTTATGCCCGTGCCGCGGGAATCAGCCGGGGGCAGTTACTGGCCCATACTACCAGTGATGAGGTGATGCGGCGGGTTTACCGGCAGAGTTCCAGTGACAGCGTGGGCTATGCCGCTCTTATTTATGGGAATTGATTGGGAATAGTTTTACAGTTTGGGGAGAACCTGGTAATGAGGTGGAGAATGTCAACAGGTATCGGGTATTGGCTGATAATGGAACCGGCAGATTTGGATTCAGTATTGACATAAGGATGGTGTTCTGGTAAAAATGAACCTTTTTCAGGACGTGCTTATTATCTAATCGCTTATAAAGTAATGAGTTGTGTTTCTGACGGAAAAAGTTTTGCTATCATCGGCAACCCGACGAACCGGATAGCATTTTTTTCGTATAGATAATCTAAGTTTTCGTACCCGCTTGCCCGATTTCAAGTAGCTCTATTGGGCTCAGGATTTCATATCCGATTACAAACAAGATAATCCGGGTCAGGCAATATATCCAGAAATCGCGCAGTTATATGTAGTTTACGACCCTAAAAGGTCATTACTATCAAGAAGCTGGTATTCACCAACAAGGTAAGTATTTTGTGTGGAGAACAGTAATATGTTAGAAGTAAAAGATTTAAAGCGAAGCTTTGGCCCGTTGGTCGCAGTGGATGGCATTTCGTTTTCGGTTAAAAAAGGCGAAGTGCTGGGATTTCTCGGGCCCAATGGCGCGGGAAAAAGCACGGCGATGAAAATGATCACCTGTTTTCTGGCGCCGGACAGCGGTACGGCTACCGTCTGCGGTCATGATATTATTAAAGACCCGGTCAAAGTCCGCCAGTGTCTGGGGTATGTCGCGGAAAACGCCCCGGCCTATGGCGAGATGACGGTTGGATCGTTTTTAAATTTTATCTGTGACGCCCGAGAAATTCAGGGATCCGCGCGTAAAGCCGCCATTGAGCGGGCGGTCAAGCTCTGTTCGATCGGATCGGTCTTTCATCAGTCGATCGAGACGCTGTCCAAAGGTTATCGCCGTCGTGTGGGTTTGGCCCAGGCGATTATCCATGACCCGAAGGTGCTGATTCTGGATGAGCCGACCGATGGTCTGGATCCGAATCAGAAACATGAGGTTCGCCAATTGATCAGCCAGATGTCCAAAGACAAATGCATTGTGGTTTCTACCCATATTCTGGAAGAGGTAGAGGCCATCTGTTCACGCTGCATTATTGTCGCGAAAGGCAGAATTCTGGTTGACGATACCCCGACCGCGTTGAAACAGCAGTATCATTGTTCGCTGGAAGAGGTATTCCGTAAAATCACCACTCAGGACGGCGATCGTAAGAGTGCCTGATGGATCTGAATGAAATCGTACAAGGAGACGTTACCCATGAAAGGTTTCTGGACAGTCTGTAAGCGGGAGTTGAAAGGTTATTTCCTGACTCCGGTCGCTTATGTATTTTTAGTGATATTTCTGGCATTTGCCGCCTATCTTCCTTTTAAAGATCAGTTTTTCGATCTCAACCAGGCAGACATGCGGTTATTCTTTAAATGGATCCCGGTCTTGTTTGTGTTTATGGTGCCGGCCGCGGCGATGCGGCTGTGGGCTGAGGAACGCAAGAGCGGTTCGATCGAGCTGTTACTGACGTTGCCCATTACCTCTTCACAGGCGGTCTGGGGCAAGTTTATCGCGGCCTGGCTGTTTATGGGGATCGCCATTCTTTTAACGATTCCCATGCCGATAACCGTCTGTTATCTGGGCGATCCGGATATTGGCCAGATCGTTTCGGGGTATATCGGCTGCTTCCTGCTGGCCGGCAGTTATCTGGCGGTGGGCTGTTTCTTTTCGGCTATGACCAAAAACCAGGTGATCAGTTTTATTTTGGCGGTAGTAGCCTGTGCCGTGCTTTATTTCCTGGGTTTACCGACCACCATGAAATTTGTCAGCGGCGCTATTCCGCCGGCCGCGGTCAGCGCCATTGCCACTTTAAGTTTTCAGAATCATTTCGAGTCGATCCAGCGCGGCGTGATTGAGTTGAAAGACCTGGCCTACTTTGCCGTGATGATTGTTGGATGGACCTATGCCTGTTGTCTCGTTTTAGAAGAAAGGAAGGCTGCCTGATGAACCGCAATCTAAAACTCATTCTGGCTGTTTTCTTCGTGTTTGTGATTATGATCAGCGCGATCAGTATTGCCCACAACCTGTTTGGCGCGGCCAAAATCGATGTGACCCAATACAAACTGTACAGTCTGAGCGACGGTACCAAAAGCATTATCGGCAAGCTGAATCAGCCGGTTACTTTTAAGCTCTATTACGCTGAAACGGCGGCCATGAAAGGTCCGGACCAGATTAAAAGTTATAACGATTATTACCATTATGTCCTGGCCCTGCTGGAAGAATATCAGCGCGCGGGCAAGGGCAAAATCAAATTGCAGGTGATCGATCCGCGTCCTTTCTCCGATGATGAGCAGGAAGCGCTGAAGTACAACCTGAAACGATTCAATATTACCGAAACGGAAGGTTTCTTTTTTGGCCTGGTAGCCACGACTGAATACGGCGCCAACAAGACGATCGAGTTTTTTGCTCCGGACCGGCAGAATTTTATCGAGTACGATATCAGCTATCTGCTGGATACGATGATTGCCAAGGAAAAGAACAAGATCGGGATTATCAGTTCGCTGCCGGTAACCGGTGAAGAGATGGATGGTTACATGGCGCAGATGATGCGGATGCAGGGCCGTCAACCCCAGCCGGCGTGGACCTTTGTACAATTACTGCGAGAACGTTATGACGTCGAGAAACTGGAGACCGAGCTGGATGAGATCGGACCGGATATTGATATTCTGATGGTGGTCCATCCCAAGGAACTGCCGGACAAGACCCTGTTCGCCATCGACCAATATGTCCTCAAAGGAGGACGCACGATTGTCTGTGTGGATCCGCATTGCATGGCCGATCAACCCGATCAGGCGGCGCGGATGCAGGGTCAGATGCCCAGTCAGAGTTCCAATCTTAACAAATTGCTGAACGCCTGGGGTGTCAACGTCGATGAAAAACAGTTAGCCGGTGACATGGAACTGGCCCAGTCGGTTCCATTGCGTCAAAACGCGGCTCCGGAAATGTTGATTGGTTTTCTGGAGATGACCCAGCAGGCTCATTGTTTCAATCAGGACAATGTGATCGCATCCAATTTGAACCAGGTGCGGATGCTGTTCCCAGGTGTTATCGAAAAACTGGATGCCAAGGCGCCAGCTGACGAGGAAGGCGATAAGAAAGATGAAGCGGCCAAACCGGATCAGCCACCGGCCACTGACAATACGATTATTCCGTTGATCAGCACCACCGATAAAGGCAACAGCTGGTCGGTATCATCTCCTTATGAGTTGATGATGCTGGATGGCAGTCGTTTGTTGAAGAATTTCCGGGAAGGCAAGGCCCCGGTTATGCTGGGTTGTATGATTACCGGAAAGTTTAAAACGGCTTTTCCTGATGGCATTCAGGTGGAAGAGGCTGCCGCGGATGAAGACAAATCGGATGCGGACACTGAGAAGAGTACAGACGCAGCACCGAAGCTGAAGACCGTGACCGGTTTGACCGAGGCTGCTAACGAATGCGCCGTGGTTGTTTTCGCGGATGTCGATTTTATCAGTGATATGATCGCGTTCCAGCGGAGTCTTTTCGGGACGATGATTGTGGGTGACAACAATGCCCTCATGACCAATTCGATTGAAAACCTGGTGGGCTCGGGTGACCTGATTGCGATACGCAGCCGAGGCAATTTCCAGCGGCCGTTTACAGTGGTGGAAGACATTAAGAAAGAAGCTGACAAGAAAACGCTGGAAAAAGAAGAAGACATTAAAAAGGAAATCGAAGGTTTCCAGACCGAATTGCGCGATCTGATCAGCAAGAAGAAGCAGGAAGGTCAAATGATTATCGACGCTTCGGAACTGGCCGATCAGCAACGCAAACTGCAGATCAAGATTAACGAAAAGCAGCGGGAATTGATTGAGGTGCAGAACCAGCGGCGCGAAGGGATCGAGCAACTGGGCGCGACGGTTCAGAAAGTCAATATGCTGGCGGCGCCTTCAGTCATTCTGCTGATCGCAATTTCGCTGGGAATCCATCGCGCGATACAGCGCCGGCGATACCTGGGCTCGCGCCGTGATTGATGAAGGGCGGCTAAAAGCCTGCCGCCTGGCTGTTTGAATTTTGTCTGATAGTAATAAATAATTCGACAGATATCTGTGAGGATTAACGATTATGAGTGATCAAACTTTAACGAAACTGGCAGTGATCGCACTGATCATGGCAGTGGTTGCCTTTGGCGTCAATTTTTATGTCAATAAACCGGTTGACAGCGGACGGATGGAAGAGACCCCCCTGATCCAGGGTCTGGACACGACTCAGATCGCTTCGATCGAGCTGGGCGATCCCAGCAGCGATACGAACGAACCGATCAAGCTGGTCAGTCAGGGCAAGAATACCTTTGTGCTGGCCAGTAAATATAACTATCCCTGCAAGATCGAAAAAATCAACAACCTGCTGGCCGATTGCCTTGATCTTAAGGTGAACCAGTTAGTTACCAGTAACCCGGCCAATCATGAGAAGCTGGGTGTCGCGGAGATCGATCCGGCGAATAAGCCGGACGAAAACAGCGATAAGAAGCTGCCGCGGAATGTTGTCAAATTTTTCGATAAAGACGGCAACCTGATCACCGGGGTGATTGTCGGCGAACGCACCAGCCAGGGCGGCAGTTATGTCCGCCGATTAAGCAAAGATGAGGCCGATTCCAAGAAGGTTTATCTGGCTGAGACCACACCGTGGTTGCAGATGTCGGCGCTGAGCTATGTGGAAAAGAAGCTGTTCCTGGTTGAGAAGAAAGATATCGAAAAGGTTGAAGTGGAACGGCCGGACGGCAACTATACGATTGTGGCTGACGGCGACAAGACCGTTTTGCAGTCTATTCCGGAAGGTAAGCGGGCCAAGGGAACCGATTACGAACGTGTTTTCACGGCGGTTAATTCGCTGGAAATGAATGATTTGATGCCTGCTTCCGAGGCGCCGGCGGACCTGAAGTTCGATTCCAAATATATCTGCACGCTTAAGGATAAGACGATCGCTACTTTTGAGCTGGGTGTGAAGGATGATAAGCTGTATGTGAAATGTTCTTCGAAATACACCGGTGAAAAGGTGACGATTAATCCCAATAAACAGGACAGTGAAGAAGAACTGAAGGAAAAAGAGGCCCGGCTGAACACTATGCAGGCGTCGGATGATTTTGCCAAGAAGCACCGCGACTGGGTTTATGAAGTGGTTTCGTGGCAGAAGGACAACCTGACCAAGAAGTTTGCGGATCTGGTTGAGGATATTCCGGCGCCGGAGAAAGCTGAAGGCAGTGAGGCCGGGGCGCCTGCCGGCGAGGTTAAAGTGGAAACCCCCGCGCTGGTTCCGCCGACACCCGTAGAACCGCAACCGGCTGGCCCGGCGGGTCCGGAAGAGGCTAAGCCGGAAAATTAATCCGGATCATTAAAGCAGAGCGTATAGCCGTATCCGATTCTGGGTACGGCTTTTTTATTGGCTTTGCTCGAAGATCGTATTTTCCGGGGGGAGTGTTCTCTGCTTATCCTGAGATTCTTTCTGATGTTTTCTATACAATAAGAAAAATCCGAATAAGGCAATTGGTATACCATACATAGATAATACTAAAAAGATGTTTTGTAGAACAGTGGGTATAAACGCAAGTTCTTTTTTGATTATAATAATAGTTGAGGTGATTATTAGAGACATGCATAAGGACGTAATGATCCAAAGTATTAATTTTAAGGGTAATTGACTTTCCGGCTTGGGTGACATAATAATATACATCATGCCCCCACTGAAAATATAAAAGGCTATTAAAATATAAACAAATATCATATAAAGCTTATGTGATACTGTCATTATTCCTCCATATCTGGTAATCTACTATTAACTTGAATTGCGTTATTTTTTTTGAGTTTTATGTTTGATGATTTCCAATTCCTTGATGGCCAGAATGTCCCTGGGCCGGTTGAGCGCTTTTTTTGAATCTATTAAAGCGTCAATCGATAAGATTTGAAATGTATATCCATCCAAATCGAGCGACAGGCTGTGTTGGTTTGCGATTTCAAACGATCCGACACCACTAATATTGCCAAGGATATCGATTACACCGATATCGGTGTCCAGATACAGATTGTTGAACTGATCCGCATTTTTTGGGGTAAGTTGTAAAGGTATGCGTTGCGGCGTCATGCGATGAACCGGATGCAAATCCTTGAAAGCCATCTGGATTTTTAACAGGTTTTCTGTCGTCATGGGACAGCAGATGTCCATGTCCTGGGTTACTAAAGTGACTCCGTGAACCGTGCAGGCGAAACCTCCTACGACGATGAACGGGACATTATGATCGCTAAGTATTTTCAGCAGGTCCAGCAGACTGGCCATTTGTCTTGTCCTTCAAATCAGTTCGTGCCGCATTTCTAAGCGCCATAACCGCATTTAAAGCCGCCTGATGCCGCAGTACTCTTTCGGTGGGAGTACGGGCGATGTTATCCAGCAGCATGGGGACATCGATCCCGTACGCCCGGGCATCTTCGAGTAATCGTTGCAGTTCGGGTTCGGTAGTGGTCATTACAGTTTCCAGGCTTTGGCGAAGGCTTTGAAGCTGCGGTCGTAGGTTTTTTCGACCTCCGGCGGAAAACAGCAGCCGGGCAGTTGTTTGCTTTTGAGATGGTATTGCAGGCAGTCGCAGCAGACGCCTTTGTTGGAACAGCCGGGGTAGGAACAGGTGCAGAAGTCCAGGTTACGTTCTTTTTTGCATTCCATCTTTTATCCTTTCAATGGTTTGAATCGCCAGCATATTCATTCTGGCAGGATCAGGTTTTGATCGAATCCAGGGTTAAAATGGCCAGTGGGGTAAATACGACGATGGGGATCATGGCGGCCAGGAAGGGGGGGATGGCCATTCCGGCGAGCAATTTGCAAATGAAAGTGACGACAAAACAGCCGCCGGCGCCGGCAATGGCCAGGCCCAGGGCGGTGGGTGTGCTGCGGCGTTCGCGGGACACCAGCATGGGCAGGCTTAAGAGCAGCATGACCATGTTAATAATAGGATCGGCCAGACGGAAATGGGTTTCGCCGATGGCTTCGAGCTGTTCGATCTGTTTGAGCTGGCGTTTGCGTACCAGTTGTTTCAAGTCATGGCTGCTCATGAGGCTTTTAAAGTTGGAATGGCGTTGCAGCCAGATATAATCCGGGGTCAGTTCGGAGGGATAGGACTCGATGGGCGCGGCCAGGCCGGTACCTCCCTGTTGAAAATCATCGTTGTAAAATAGTCCGGCGCTTAATTGCCAGGATTTATTCGCGGCGTTCCAGGTGGCTTCGTCGGCGGTGATGCGGCCGATCATATTGCCCTGGCGTCGCAGGACAATCAAGACGTTGCGGAGCGCCAGCCGGTCCGGATCGAACCTGCCGGCGAACAGCAGGTTGTCCCGGCCGTCACGAACGAAGATATCTTTGATAACGTTTCGTTCGGCCACTTCATCATGGGACCGGGTCAGTTTATCGGCCAAACCGGGCAGAATCAGTTCCTGATCGGCTACCATTAACAGGTTTAATACAAATCCCATCAATACGATGGGCGCTACAATGCGTTTCAGGCTGATGCCGCTGGCCAGAATGGCAGTGAGTTCGTTCTGGCGGGTCATGCGGGCCAGCGAAAAGGAAGCGGCCAGCATAATGATCATGCCGGAGAAATCGCGGAAGTATTCGAATATTTTGGGTCCGTAGTAACCGGCAATGTATCCGACGACCTGGATCAGTCCCGGCCGGATATTGTCTTTGGCTTCGACAAATTCGTCAAACTGTACAAAGAGGTCTACCATAACCCGCAAGCCCAGCACCACACCCAGGGCCACCAGATAGCCAAACAGGAATTCGCCGGCGACATAGCGGTCCAGAATTTGCGTGGCCCAGTTTAATTTTTTATATTCGTTTGTCTTCAATGTTGAAAAGTAAATTGCTTAATTTTTAATTCAAGGCTATATCCGGGTTAATTTTCGATACAACAGGCTGTCAATTGCGGTGACAATGACAATACCGGCCCACAAAAATGCCAGTCCAAATCCCATTTTATCGATATTCTGTTCAGCCAGATGTTTGCCGGTAAAGATGGTAATCAAACACAACGCGGTAGGAATAAAGCTGATTCCAAACGCGGTCAGCAGGTGACTGCTACGGAACACCATCCCCAAGCCGGCGCCCATAAGTGTCAGAACAACGCAACAAACTCCGAACGCCAGCCGTGAATGCAGTTCAGCGGTTATTTCGGCGCCCAGTTTTCGACATTCTTTCAAGATGAATTGGCCCATACCGGATAAAAAACCGGACATGTGAGCCTGGGGTGTTTCTTCGGTCGGACTGGTGACAATATCATTTAAACTGATCAGTTCGGCCTTTTGCAGTAATTCGCCGGGTATTTGAATCCGATAGACAAAATCAAATTCTTCCCGCACCGGCCGGGTATCACTTTTGACGGTTTTTTCGACTTTATCCATTCTCAAAATGGCCGTGGGTGGTTTGGTACCCCATTCGATTCGCAAGTTGGCGCCGCTCGCCTTATAATAACGGGAAGGCTTGCTTTCCCCGGCCGGATACCATGCCATGCGGATACTCTGGTCATCGCTGACGACCAGATCGCCCAAGGCCGGCCGGCCGGGCGGGTCTTCCTTGTTATAATCGAACGACTTTTTGTTGGTTTGCCGGATCTGGCATCCGCCAGATTTGATGACAATCTGATCGGGATTTTCCGGATCTCCTGCCAAGAGTTTCAAGGTCCCGGCTGATGTTAATTGGCGGTCGATCCAGTCGTAGAACATTTCGGTCAGCACTTGCTGGCGATAGCGTTTTACCAGGATACGGATCGGTTTAAACCGGGTCATGTCCTGACGGATTTCTTTGAGGGCGCCCAGTTCCTTGAATTTGATTTCATCCTGATACATTCTGGGCATCTGGATATAAGTAGTATAATCATCCAGATTGATTCCCTGCCCTTCACGTATCCCACGTGCGTTAATCAGGCGTAACGCGATACGGGGTTCCTGGCCATCGCCCCCACTTTCGATATTCAGAAAGACGTGTTCGGCGGTGGCAATTTCCTTGATTTCATCCCGGTCCTTGCGGATGAATACCACGCCGCTGAGCAGATGGCGGGCAGGATCGGTCCGGTCGGCGTGGACCATGAGTCCTTTGTATAAGTTGCCCAGATTGCCGCGTTTTTCGATATTGCGATAGATAATCGCTTCGGCATCATCTTCGATAAGGGATTCAGAGCGCTGGATAAAATCCGGCAGGACATGAAATCCCAGCAGCAGGGTAATGACACCCACCAGCAGCGCCAGAGTGAGGGCGGGATAGAGCAGGGCCCGCATGCTGATGCCGCTGGCCCGGCAGGCCGTGATTTCATTAAAAAAGGCCAGTTTACCGTAGGCGAGCGTCGTGGCCAGCAGAGCACCCACTGGAATGACCATGGTGAGCGTAACGGGCAGGGTGTAAAGCAGCAATTCGGGTACCCGCAGGGGATCGATGCTGAAGTCGCGCAACGGGCGCAGCATGGCGCCCAGACTTAAAACCAGCGATAATACCAGGGTCGCCAGTAAAAACGTTTTGATCAAATCTTTAAAGATATACCTGTGCAGCGTAAATATCATAACAGCCCGGTATTATAGCGGTTTTAGGGGAAAGATAAATAAAAAATGCCATAAGTGCTGGTTGGCCCAGCGGGTGGGTTATCCAGGATATTTCAGTTCCAGGTAGACGCGGAGGGTTTCGGCGACACTGAGGGCGTAGGCGTAGCAGCCGCGGGGTGTGTGTGGGGTGTTGCCGTCTTTCATTTCGGCCAGGGTGCCCAGACCGCCGGTGGTGAGGTCGGTCCAGACGGGTTCGAGCAGGGTGAGTGCCTGGCGGCGGCCTTCTTTGCCGGGCTGCTGTTGACGGCGGGCTTCGATATAGAGGGGATAGAGGTGGGGCCAGGCGGTGCCGTTGTGGTAGGCGACCCGGCGCTGGTGTTCATAGCCGCTGCATCGCCCCTGATAAGGCAGGTTGGGATCGGCCAGTAATTTGCCTTCATCATCATGGATATAAAGCGGTACAGGCAGATGGTCTTCGGAGAGAGTTCGTACCGCGGCGGGTATCACCAGTCGTCGTCCGATCACTTCCAGCGCGGTGGCGGCCTGTTCCGTTGGGATTAAACCCGCCTTTATGGCGTAAAGCTGGTTCGGTCGCAGCGAACTGTCAGGCACCGCTTCGGTGGCGATGGTCTTTTTCATATTCAGCAGATTGTCCGCCAGGTATCCACGCGCATCACTCCAATAGAGACTCAGGAATCTTCTTACGATGGTTTCACGCAGTTGCCGGCACTGTTCGGATTTATCCGGAGTGATCCGGGCCATTACGGCCAGGGCCTGGTACCATAGCGCCTGAATTTCGATGGGATATCCCCGCCGGGGCGTTGCCTGGGGATGGTTGGTATTCATCCAGGTCATGCCCGCGTCGCAGAACAGCAGGGCGCTGTCAGGATCGACCGTGGGCGCCAGCGAATCCAGATCCAGATAGGTATCCAGAATTCCCTGTAAAACCTGACGAAGGGTCTGGCCGCCACTCACTCCGACATCCCAGAAACTGTCGCGGCCGGTTCGGTTTACATATTCCTGGGCCGCCAGAATCAGGCGTAGCGCCGCTTCGCAACACATTCGGCCGCTGTCGAAACCAATCCATTCGGAGGGCAGGCCGAACTTGACCGTTGCGGCAACCTGGGTGATGACATCACGAACGACCTCGTCGTATCCGGCGGCCAGCAGGCCGCCCACACAATGCAGCGTGTCGCGACTGCGCATGGCCAGCCAGGGATAGCCGGCCACCACCTGCCAGCGATCGCCGCAGCGAATGACAAACTGATCAAGCGCGTTGGTGAGCATATAAATGCGTCGATCTTTGCGGATGGTCAGATCCGGATAGCGGCGTAATTGCTGCTTGACGTAACGTTCAGATTCCTGCAGAATCCGGGCATAGTTTTTGATTCTGCCGGTTTCGGCCTTGTCGGTGATACGAATGGTCGCGTTTTGATTCGAGTGGAGTTCAAAATGAAAGACACCGGGCGCGAACAGATCGCCTTTGTTTTCCAGACCATTTTCACGATCGATGGGGTGGTCAACATCTCCTATCCAGTGCGGCTGCATAATAAAGCGTCCATCTTCCGCGATTGCATAAACGGCGCAAGCATCATCGGGCCGGAATATAAAACCGGACTCCTGGCTGTTCATCCGGCAATGTTTTTCAATGCCGGGTATTGATGTGTCATAAGGTCTTTTGAATTGTTCATGAATACTGCGATACTCCACACAGCATTTGGCGGTGAGGTGCACGGGGGTGTTGGCTTCGTGAACTTTGTAATGGACGATGACCCGGTTTTCGTTGCGGGCCAGGATGATCGAGCGTTCCAGCCGCAAGAAATATTTGCCATCGTCATATTCGAATAACCAGACGGGCTGATTATAACGGGTGAAATGGATCAGGAAACTCTCGTCCAGATCGAAGAATTTATGGCCAAGTTGAACCGTTTCACGGACGGTGCGTACCAGCGACATGCGGCTGGCGGGATTGGCGGGATTGGACAGGTAATTAAATAGTGTGTCGTACTTGCTGGTCAGGATGCCGGGCCGGGCGGAGATCTGGCAGATATTGCCGGCTCCGTTGGCCAGCAAAATTGAGGCATAGTCCTGTTTGAGCCGGCGACGATCGATCTGAACTGGATAGATGGGACGTTTGAGAGACAATTGCTTGCTGGAAGGGGCGGACAGGATCGGATAAATTTCCGGCTGATACTGGCGCATGATCATCTGATCCTGGCGGATCTTCCAGTTGAATCGCAGGTAGAAGGTGGTATAGTCTTTCCAGGGCGGGAAAAAGACCAGGTATCCCGGGCCGTTGGGATTGGCAATCGAATCGGCCGATAAAACCGGTTTACCCGCGACCGGATCCGTGGTGGTGTAGAGACTGGCGGTGCAGGGGATATAGGTATGAACGACCAGCCATTTGTCGCCGGAGACCACATAGGTTTTATTGGCTTCCCGGAATGACCACTGGCTGGAGAATTGATCAACCTGTTCCGCGGTCAGTTCGTTGAGCGCTTCGACCAGGTCCAGGTTGCGAAGTTTTTCGATATTATGCAGATTGGTCAGGGCAATAAAGCGGCGATAATTATTAATCTGATCCAGCAGGGCGGCCTGATCGAGGCGAGCGATTTCGTGCGGTTCGAAACGCTGAAGCAGTATGCGGTAGAGTAATTCCGTTTTGTCAACAGGGTGACTGAACAGTGGGGTCGTCGCCGGTTTTTGCGGTTCGGCAGACGTTTCCCGGCGGATCAGCATACAGCCGCCGGGTTCCAGATGGATGGCGACCGGATCTTCTCCCGGCTGATTATGGTTGCGTAATAAATCATAAAGCCACACGGGTTCGTCGGTTGGTTTCCATCCGATATCATCCAGTTTGACTTTCAGGTTTTTACTTTTATCGATATTTAAATTAATGGCGCAGAGTATTTCATTGCGGTTGGTTTCATCGTTGCGTTTAAACAGCAGGACTTCCTCATCCGGACAGGTGATCCATTTCAGCCGGCCGCCATGCCAGAACGCGGGATTTTCAGCGAGAATCCGGTTAATACGGGCGATCGGCCCGACCAGGTTGACCGGATTGCCCCAATTCAGGCCGCTATTGCGATGGACATTGATTTTTTCAGTCGCCAGCCATTCCACGCCGTTGGTGAATCCCCATGCGCCACTGAATGAGGTAAACGCGCAGACATACAGGCGCATCAGGGTATAGACCGGGCCTTTTTTGGCCAGGCGATCATTGTCATGGGTTTCGGCGTAATGGACCAGCGCTCCCTTGCCCAGCGATATTTTAGTGGCGTAATCCAGGTACCAGGTGATCTGTTCTTTGCTGTAGTTTTGAAACAGTTCGGAATAGGCCCAGTTATTCATACCCCGGGTCAGGAGCGCTTCGGTGGTTTCCCAGGGGCCTCCCAGGCCTTCCAGTAAAAACATGGTATTGGGATATTCTTCCCGAACCCTTGAAATAATATACTGCCAGACATGGATCGGGATCATATACCCGGCGTCGAGTCGAAAGCCGTCAATGCCGCGTTCACACCAGGCCAGAAAGACACCGGCCATGTATTTCCAGAGATCTTTGTAGCCGTAATCCAGTTCGACCAGATCGCCCCAGATCACTCCCCAGGCGCCTGGCGAAATCAGTTTGCCATCCTGAGCGGTTTTGAACCATTGCCGGTGTGTAAACAGCAAACTGCTGGGCCAACCTGTATGATTTATAACCATATCCAGAAACGCCCGGGCACCCAGGCCATGTATGGTGCTGGTTAAATCGCTAAACTGGTCTTCAATCGTCTTATAGCGACTGAACCGGCCATAACTCTGGTCGATGCCGAAATAATCGGTGGTGGCGTAGGGACTGCCATACATTCCCATACGGCCGTAAGAAACGGGTACCGGATTGATAGGCAGAAAATGAATGATACGCATGCCCAGTTCGTTAATGATGAACGGAAGGCAGTTTTTAAACGACTCAAAATTGCCGCAGGGTGGTATGACGCAGGATCCCTGGTTTTCGAGCTGGCGGATTTGTTCTTCCAGTTCGGGATTGGCCAGGCTGGTGAGATGTTTATTACGGCCGTACTGCCGGATAAAGGCGCAATAGACGGCGTTATCCCGTCCATATTCCAGAGGCGTTACCGTGACGCCAATATTGGGTCCATCGGCCCAGTATACCCAGGGATTTTTAGGATCGCTGGATTCGGCCCGGGGTTTGAACTCAAAAAAACCAACATCAAAAAGTACAATTTCGGCACAAAAACATTTTCTGGCGCCATCCCATCGGGCCGGGATGTCATAATAATCTGTTGAGTAAGACTGGCCCTTTTCAACCTGATCGATAAACTGTCGCCGGATCCGCCGGCCCTGGTTCAGATTGGTTCTAATATAGACCTTAAGAGCCCCGCTTTGGCCGGGTCTGGTTTCCCGGAGCCGGATTTGAATGTTTAAAATAGAATATTGCAGACGATTGGTAAAATCGCCGGGGAATACCTCAAGTCCGATAATATTGCTGGGGGCGGTTGTCATGAAAGCTATATCTGGCTGGGATAATATTAAATCAACATAGACTAGTATCGTTTATTATCGGCCCGGACGATGAATCATTGCAGAAACTTTCTGAATTCCATTCCATCCGGCATCATTTTGGGCTAACAATTTTTTACAGGCCAGGATATCATTAAGGGCAAGGTTTTTGTAATTGATTTAAATATAGTCAGTTACATTATTTTTAGTTCGAGGAGGATTCAGAATGCCATGGGTATTGTGGGGAATGGATTCACTCAGCAGGAATAAAACAGCAGCGATTAATTTTGTAAACATATATAAGGTAAGTATTTAATGTTTTTATTGCCTGTTGGGGGCCAGCCTTAACAGTTGTATGGTTTTTAAGGGCTGATGAATCCGGTCAACGTGAATCCGGAAGCGCTTATGATTACATAACTGTATAATTTAGAATAAATTAGGTTGTTATGGGGGTGTCGATTTGTTCCTGAAAACAACAGATATGACTGATCCCACCCGATCCGGTCTGATAAAATATTTTGAGAAAAAGTGGTTAAAGTGTTTAATGGTAAAAGATTAGGGGAAATTATATTTTTAGTATTTTTTCTGAGACAAATGGCTCGCAGCTTGCAACTATATTTGTGAACCTTGATAGCAAACAAAGACGGTGTCTATTGACAACAATATAGAGAAGGAAATGCTGGAATTGGCTTGACTAATAAAGCCTTTATTCTTATTATGTTAATATACTTCTCTGTTTAGGTACATTCTTAACGGTTCTTTGAAAAATTAATAGAGTATTTGGTACATCTTAAAAGTAGTCTCTCCTTTGAGGAGAAATAACCTGATAGAGGCCCGTAATCAGGGCAAATTTACAGGTTAGATTCCAAATCTGTTTTTTTACTTTTCCCGCGATTATCTATATCTGGCACAGCATGGGTTTTTTGGCGATAGGTGTTTAGATGTAAATTTTAATCGTAATATTGGTCTATCTGTTCGCGTAGGAGAAACTTATGAAGAATTTGCTAGTTTTATTAGCAGTTGTTATGCTGGCCGTTCCGGCCATGGCTGTTTCCATCAGCGCTACCGCCGATGGCACAGATGTAACCATTTCTTACGCCCTGGGTCAAGATGAAGTCGGCCTTCGCGGTGTTGCTTTAACCGTAACACTCACTGGCGGAACTTTGCAGAGTGTTGAGGACATTGTTGCTCTCAATACCGAATTCAACGCTTATATTGATTACTATGTAACCAATGGCGTTGGCACCAGCCTGCCTGGCGAAGACGCTCATCCGCTGTGTGATCCCGATGCCGCCGGCGTTGCAACCCTGCCCGCCAGCGTATTCGGTATCTGCATGGGCTATCTGGATGAAGATGGCAATGAAACCCTGGGCCAACCCGCCCCTGGTAATGACACCGATCTGATCACCTTCACCGTTACCTGCGATGAAGGCGCTGAAATGGTTGGCGTTGCTGTTGCTCTTGATGACCTGCGTGGCGGTGTTGTCGGCGACGGCTTGGTTGAAGTTGTAGTTCCTGCTGAAGACCTGGAAGTCACTTGTGGCGAACCAGAACCCGAATGCTGGAGCTATCCTTGCTTCGCTAAGGGTGACACCGATGGAAATGGTGTTTTAGATATTACCGATGTTAATGCTTTGATTGCCGCCTGGGGCGCCCAGTACGATCCTTGTGTTGACTTCGATAAGAACGGTGTCGTTGGAATTGATGATGTAAATGTTATCATTAACAATTGGGGTACCACCCTCGATTGTCAATAATCGATGAGTTTTTATTTGCTTAACGTTTAGCAAAAAAACAGTTTTATCTTTACTCTTATTCACTAAGAAGGAGATTATTATGAAGAAGTTGTTAGCTCTTGCCTTGGTTCTTGGTGTTACCGCTTTTGCGAACGCCGGTTTGTTTATAAATGTAAATGGCGACCCGGTTTCCGGCACTGAATTCGAAATTGATATCACTAAAGTTGATTCAGTGACTCTCGATGTGGGTGTCACAGCCGGTACCGTCAAAAGAGCTGTTGGTTTCATTATGGAACTGAACGGCGATTTAGCTTCTTTCAGCTATGACGGCGCTGCACTTGATACCACGTTTGTATCAATGCGTGTTCCCACCGGTCCTGATACCTTTTTCGATGTTCCAAGCGCCTATGCTCTTCCGCTGATTTATCAGTCGAAGACCGGCAGCAAGGTTCAAGTTGAAGGCGCCATGGGTTTAACCGCCGATGCCACTCAAGTTATTGATGAAGTGCTTCTGTCAGGCTTAACCTATACCCCCACGGGTCTGGGTGATGTACAGCTCCTGATCAGCACGAATATCAATGGCGCTGGCTGGGGTCAAGCTGAAGCCATCACCATTCATCAGATTCCAGAACCGATGACCATGAGCCTGCTGGGCCTTGGTGGTCTGGCTCTGATCCGTCGTCGTCGCGCCTAATCACGACGCCATGAACCCTGCCTGAAAAATTCAGGTAATCTAAAAATGAACGAGGTTGCGAATCTATTCGCAGCCTCGTTTTTTTACGCTTATGTTATAGTCCGATAATGTCGAAGTCGTTCAGGCAGGTAAAATGTGTATGACAAAATGATTTTTCCAGACAATCGAAAAAGCTCCTCTTGTCAGGGGATCTATACCCAATGGGTATGATAATTCCTGATCGCTCGCAAGATAAGTGTTTGCCTGCGTAGAAGTTATATCACGGCCCAGCGGGCATTTTCAATTGTAATCAGTATAAAAAGGAGATTATTATGAAGAAGTTGTTAGCCTTTGCCCTGGTTCTTGGTGTAACGGCTTTTGCAAACGCCGGTTTGTTTATAAATGTTGATGGGAGTTTTATTAGTGGTAATCAACTGATTGTATCGTTCGGTTCATATGATATTTCTGTTGGTGTTACGGCTGGTACGGTAAAAAGATCCATTGGTTTTATTTTAGAACTGGACAATGATATAGGTTCTTTCAGCTACGATCATGCCGCACTTGATACCACGTATGTATCGATGCGTGTTCCCACCGGTCCAGATACCTATTTCGATGTACCAAGCCTTTACGCCCAACCGCTGATCTATCAGGCGAAGACGGCCAGCAAGGTTCAAGTTGAAGGCGCCATGGGATTGACTGCCGATGCCACTCAGGTAACTGAAGAAGTGCTACTCTCAGGGTTGACCTATACCTATAGTGGTCGTTGTTTTAATAAACTTATGATCAGCACGAATATCGATGGCGCCGGCTGGAGTCTGGCCAGAACCATTACAATCTTTCCAGAGCCGACGACCATGAGTTTGCTGGGGCTTGGTGGCCTGGCTCTGATCCGTCGCCGTCGCGCCTAAAGGCGACCCACGAACCGTATTTGAATCCTTCGGATGATAAAAATAAACGAGGTTGCGAATTGATTTGCCACCTCGTTTTTTTGTGCGCAGATCTAATCGTCCGATAAGTGTTGAGGTCATTGTCTCAATGGAGAGGTTTTTACGTGGCATGGCATTGGAAACCGGTGTATTATAGGAAATAATCCAGTGAGTTACTTTGCGTTTAACTTCAGGTTTAATGCAGACGATAAGGTAACATGTACTCATTGATCTCATTATGAATATTTAGAGAAAGGACGAATTATGAAAGTTAAATGGTTGGCTGTAGCCCTGATGATTGGCGCCTCTGTCGCGTTGGGTGGTATGAAGATCCATGTCAATGGCTTGTCTGATGATACCATTAATATCGAAGATGAAGATGCCGTGATTTTGTCGGTGGAACTGACCGATGCCGTTCCCTGTAAAAGTTACACATTGAATTTAAGTATCAGTGATCCGCATAACGGACTTTTTGACTATACAGAAACCACCTTTCCGGTTTTGTATGATTTCCCGGGTAAAGTGGTGACGGAAAATTCCAGTTCTAAAAAAGTTCAAGTCACCGCCACTCAATGGCTTTCGGCTGCGCCGACAGAAGGTTTGCTTGTGGACAATCTTATTTTGATGTTCAATTCGGGCAGTCCCATCCAGGTGACCTTGACCGCTGTGGCAGACGATACGGTACTCAATGGACAAGCGTTAACGGCGGATACTATTATGGATTCTATCTGGGTGGTGCCTCATGCATCGGGTGATACCCACAGTTTAACCTGTATGGTTGTGGGTGATCATGGTGTGGTGGTGCCGGATTCCGGCCGCTATTCGACCAACGAGGTTGTGGCATTGACGGCGGTACCGGATACCGGATACCGTGTGGCCGGTTGGAGCGGGGCTGATAATAGCTGGCTGCTGGAAAGCAATACGATTACCATGACAAAAGACCGTACCGTTAAAGTCAAATTTGAAGCGATTCCTGAGGATCTGGTGACCAAGGCGATTTTCAAGGCGGACAAAAAGCGGGATGGGGAGGTTATTTCCGATTCGTTTATCATCTCCGGACAGTTGAGCGCCGGTCAGGATATATTAACCACTGCCGACAGTTTCAGTGTGGCGTTGAACGGGCCGGATGAGGTGTTCAGCCAGGCGGTTCCTTTTGATGATGAAGGTTTCAAGATGAACAGCAAGGAAACCGGATTTTATTTCAAGGGGACCGACGGGCTTAAACTGGTGAAGGTTGATGTGGCCAAAGGGGTCTTTACTTTATATGGCCGTAATATCGATTTGTCCGGCCTGACCTCGCCCGTGACGCTGGCATTTGCGATCGGCGATTTTGACGTGATGTATGAACTGGATGAATCGATTCTGAACGGCGCCAAAACCATGCCGGTGGAATATCTGCTGGGTAATACCGATTATCTGCAGGTCCGCAAACAAGTGGTAAAAACTAACAGCAAAACCGGGCTGTCCTCCGCCAAGATATATGGCTCATTCGCTTTGGATGAAACGCTCAGCAGCGATGAACAACAGGACTTGCAGGTGACTGTTTCCTGGGGCGATTTTACCGAAACGATTCCCGTGGGAGAAGATGGTTTTAAATTTACAAAAGGCAAATATGTTTATAAGCGTCCCAAGGAATTAGCGGAAACTTATTTTATCAATTATGCTTATTTTGATACCAGTAAGGGTATATTCTATATCACGATTTCCGACACGACTCTTCAGACTGAAGTTCCGGTGGTCTTTTCATTGCAGATCGATATTAATGCGGTCACCGCGCTGAATCAATCGATTACCATTGAAAGCTTATAAAACATTTTAAAGCAGGCGAGTAATAAAAAAGGCAGAGCCGGATTGATTGGCTCTGCCTTTTTTTGTGGCATAAAATAAGCTTATTGGGCGCCTTCCGTATTCGATTTCGCTTTAGCGGCCTCAATTTCGGATTTTAATTTGCTGTTTTCATCTTTAAGCTGTTTGGTTTCCGCTTCAAGCTGGGCGAGTTTCTGCATTGCCTGGGCTAAAGAGCTTTCCAGTTTCTGGCACTCGGCAAGCGCCGTTTGTTTTTGGGTCGTAACGGCGGCCAGGTCGTCAAGAACTTTTTTAAGTTGAGTTTCCAGGTCCTTGGTTTTGGCCAGCGCTTCCATCATGGATTCCCGCAGTTTGGTATTTTCATCTTTCCGCTTTGTTTCCAATTCGGTAATCGTCTGCCGTAAGCCTGAGATTGTTGTTTCAAGTTGTGTCGCTTTCATGTTTTCATCTTGAAGCAGCCTGCTCATTTCTTTCATTATTGCTTTAGCATCCTCTTTTGTTTTTGCGGATTCCTGCTGTATCGAAGTATTTTCTTCCTGACATTTAACCAGATCCTCCTGGCATTGAATTAGTTCTTTATTCTGGCAGCCGACTAGTAAGCAGGCCAGACACGATAATGTGAGAATTGTAATAGCCCTCATGGAAAGATCTCCTTGTACAAGTAGTTTTGGTTTAACACAACAAATTACTTATATCGGAAACCGGTGAGGTTGCAAATGAAAAATACCAGCAGTTAATCAAAAAGTGAAGCAGAGCCCTATTTTGACTCTGCTTCACACAATAGAAGGAGGAAAAATCAAAAAATGGGTTGGTGACAGCAAACTGTCCGTTTTTAAGATTTATCTATATTGATCGATTTAATCTCGATCAAACGGAAACCAGAAATATATCCTCTAATTAATTATAGGCCAATCAACTCCGACAAGGCAGAAAAGTCTGGATTTTACCAATTGGAAACATTAGATGATTTTTTTTGCCAAATCAAAGCAGTTCATCAGGCGTTTGGCAGGGAGGGGAATGGATTTAATTATCTTGTGAATGAATTGGATATCTGGGCCGGAATAAAGGATCACCAATAAGGATGATCCGCCAGGAATTAAAGGGTAAATGTCGGAAATAGACCTCTGCCAGGGTGTCATCGCCGCGAACCAGGTCCTGGAAGAAGGCATCGGGGGGTGGGAAGGTATGCAGGTAGGGTTCGGCGACTGCCCCCAGGGTGGCGGTCATGCCATTTTCGAGCAGGCATTTACACCACTGACCGGTATCCGGATCGTGATGGCGGAGAGTCTCGGCCTCAAAACTGGCGATATGGTAACCGATAGCACCGGGTGCAAATGTAAATGAATCGATATACTTTCTCAGACTGTACCAGCCGCAATACAGTAAAGTATCCGGGCACTGGCCCGGGCCGAAAAGCGCCGGCTGGTTATCCAGATGGACTTTCAGGCTGGTTTGTTTTTGGAGAATATCAGCCGTGATTCGGATTTTTTCGTCAAAATAGCCATAGGAGCCAAAGGTATCGATATCATTTTTGATATTTCTGGCATCCAGGTAGACCTGGCCCTGTAAGATTGTATTTTCAGCTTCGATAGCCTTGTCAACCAGTCCTCTGGCAATATCAGGAGTTGGTCCGTCCAGGCGGGATACCATCAATACCGGTTGTTGAACGAGATGGGCCGGCGTATCGTTCTGCGGGTTGTACTTTGGATTCAACAGATTGGGAATCTGGCCGGAGGGAGAATAATGTTCCCATAAAACCAGGGTCAATTCGCTATCCAATGCGGATTCGCTGTCTTCGTCTCCGATTCCCTTGCGGTCAGCGATCAATATGCGGCAAACCCCTTTTAAGCCGGCGGCCTTTCGAATCAACTCATAACGTCTGGTCCAGGTTTCTGTATTGAATGGTAAAGATCTTATTGCTGACGCTTCTGCTGCCAGTTTTTTCAGCTCAATCATACCTTTCTCATATTCCTGTTTAAACAAAGCCGAATCTTCGCGATCAGGTTGTTGTTTTATCAGGCTGGCCACTGTTGAAAGTTGTCCTTCCAGACCAATATAATCTTGAAACAGGGTTTCAAAATCTTCTTTTTTCTTGATTGCCACATCCTTATTCACCATATTTTTTACCAGATTTCGGGCTGCCCACATGGCGTCGTCCGCATTTTTATACATTTCCTGAGCGGTTTGATCTCGTTTCAGCCAGTATGTCGGCATCTGAAAGGTATTTGCATCTTTGGGTTTGATAATCGTGGCAATGGGATTAATCGATTTAAACTCATCGATCATTTCATCCAGTTCGCCAAAATGGATCTGGATGAGGCGGTCAATCAGTTTCAGTTTTTCCAGATCTTGATCTTGTGGCTGAAATCCGTTGATCCGTAGAGGGACACCCCAGGTCGTAATCAGGCATTTTACCCCGGTCATCTGATCTGTTTGCAGTCTTTTGCGCAGGATCTGAGCCATTTCCTGATATGACTGCCAGCTAATTCGTTCCGATTGTGGCATTTCGATAGCGATTATCCGGTCTGGATTGATTTTTCTCTTTTGACAGTAATAGCCGGCAATTTCTATTGATTCCTGTACTGATTGATTGGCAATAATGGCCACTTCGTTCGTTTGCAAACCCAGCACATCGCCTGGCATAAAAAGAATGCACAGGATAATTATCAGGTTCAGGGTTACTAAACGATATAAATAAAGCGGTAAACCACGAGCGGATATATTTGATATTATGTAACGCATTGATATGTAATAAATTATGGGTTTCCCGGGATTGTGTAGTTAGATAATGGTATAAATACAAGGACTATGAGTGAAGCACTATAGAAATACTTTAATGCAAAAAACGATAAATTCATATGAGAATGATATTAATAATAACGGAATATAGCTGGAAAAATACATATTATTTTTGACATTACCCTAAACCGGCAGTGCCGGAACCAAACAGGGTCACAGCGGCATCCGCCTCCCTGCTGAGATTTCTTTGCCATTTTGCGCAAGATTTCATTTGTAAGAGATTAAAGGGGAACACCTGAAAAGAATGCCGACATGATAAAAAGTGGGGCAAGTCAACCAGAGGGAGTGGGAAACACGTGAGATTTTAACAATGCACAAAGTAAATATAACACACTGTGGGGGGAGGTGGGGCAATAAAAAAGTGTTGCTAACAGGTTATCCACATGGTTCCGATAAAATGTGATTAACTTCGGCAAAAAAACCAATAAAACTTGAAAAAATATTTAAATCGTTAATCAATTATCTTGTGTTTTATGGTTGCACAAAACGCAATATCTAGTTCGGGTTCAGAAAAAATTTCCAGTCAAGCTAAGGAAATGGAAAAATTAGCCAAAATAGTCCTTGTAAATGTGGGGATTTGTGGTACATAGTGGTAAGAAATGGAAATTGTTGTTTTGTTTTTTTGGTGTTTCTCATGATTTTGTTGCATGGCGAATTTGACCTTTCCCTTGATGCCAAGAACCGCTTGTCGATTCCCAGCCGGGTTCGCGAGCAGATCGATCCAGATTTTCATGGTGAAGGTTTTTTCTTAACGATCGAGCATCGCCAGGCCTTGAGTCTGTATCCTGAGAAGATCTATCAGCGCATCGCCCTTGCCGTGGCCCCAGGGATGGCGGCTCCGGATGAATTTCTGGCCTATGAACGGGTCAATTTCGCCTTAGCCAGCAAGGTTGAGCTGGATCGGCAAGGTCGTGTGCTCCTGCCCGAAAAAGCGATCAGGCGGACTGGGCTGTCTGAGCAGGTTACGATGATTGGATCGCGCGATCATCTGGAAATCTGGGACACCCAGGTATGGGAGAAATACCTGGAAAATGGTCTTGGGCATCGCGAACGAATCATGCTACAGGCCCGTTATGAGATGTTTGTTAAAGAGCGTCAGGAAGCCGGCTTCTAGCAGGTTTGTAAGTTTTAAAAACCAGAAAACGAAGCCAAGCCAGTAAGTGTCAGCGAATTATAATCCCCTTTTGAGGGATTGCCAAGCGGAAATCTTCCGTTACTACCAAGGAGTTTTAGATGAAAGATAATGATAATTTGACTCTGACTCAATCTCAATTGGCGTTACGGCAACTTCAGCATGCCCTGGTTAGCGATGATCACGACCGGATTGATTATCCCTTGCTAGACCGATTGCGTGAGAGACTGGCGCGGATTCAGCGCCTGGGGGGCGATTATCGTTTTGTAGCTTTCTCTCAAGAAGCCAGTCAACTGATCGAACCGAAAGGCACGGTTATCGCAGGAATGGATTCCACTGATACCGTTCAGCCGCGCAACAAGACGTTATACTCCTGAGTGACGATCAGAACCCAATGGACAGGAATGTGAGCAAAAAGGACTTTGTACATATTCCCGTCCTGACGGCACCCATCATAGAGCATTTAACTTTTCCGCCTGATGGAATTGTAGTTGATGCAACGGTGGGGCAGGGCGGTCATTCTGCCTTATTGTCAAGCCGGCTCTCCGAAAAAGGCCGGCTGATTGGAATTGATGTCGATCCGGATAGTCTGGCGGCAGCCCGGACCCGCCTGGAAAATGTTCGATGCCGAGTCGATCTGATCCGGGAAAACTTCGGCCAGCTGAGTGATATTCTGTCAGATCTTAATGTGAACAAGGTCGATATCATACTCGCAGACCTTGGATTTTGTTCGGCTCAACTGGAGGATATCGACCGAGGCATCAGTTTTCAACATGAAGACAGTCCCCTGGATATGAGGCTGGATGATCGCCTGGAGAAATCGGCCGCCTGGTTTGTCAATCGGCTCAGCCAGAAGGAATTGGCGAACTTGATTTTTCAATATGGCGAGGAGAGACATAGTCGAAAGATTGCCCGCCTGATTTGCGAATATCGTGCCCAGAAGCCTTTTCAGACGACAGGCGAATTAAAAAATATAATTGTTCGAGCGATCGGTTACGGCAAAGGCCATCGCCATAATACCCTGCATCCTGCAACACGAACCTTTCAGGCATTACGCATCGCCGTTAATCATGAACTGGATCAATTGGAAAAGCTGTTAAAACAAACACCGGACCGGTTGAATCCTGGCGGAATGATTGCGGTGATCAGCTTTCACAGCCTGGAAGATCGTATTGTAAAAAATGATTTTAACGAAAACCGGCGAAATGACATTTATGAGTTAATCGTTCGTAAGCCGATAATTGCTGATGATGAAGAAATAGAAATCAACCCGCGCAGCCGCAGCGCGAAGTTGCGTATCGCGCGCCGAACCGACCAAATATTTGAATCCACAGGGAACGCTGATTTTAAATGGATTTAAGCAATAGGAATCCGTAATTTCTGTAATTGACGCGCCGATGAATTGGATCATGTATCCATTAGCAATTGGCGCCAGGAGTTCGTTATGAGCAAGGAAGCTAAAATTGGTTTGTTGTTAAGTCTGGTGATTATTGTCGCCATCGCGATCATTCTTAAAGGGGTTCATTGCGATAGCATGAACGATTTAAACGAGATTCAGAAACTGGCCAAGAATAATCAGTCGATCCAACCCGAGAATCTACCCCTTAACGCGGTGCAGAATTTGTCTGCAAAGGATTCCGGTACATACCATTTTGCCGGTCTGGGAAATGATGGAGAGAACCTTCTGCCTGCACCTGACCGGCAAACACCTGCCATCGCACCCGAACAGGTTCGTCCGGCGGGCCCAATCGTTTATAATTCAACGACTCCTCAGCGTGATAGCGCGGAAGATGCCGTGCGTTTACGCATTCCACTGCCCGGAACCAGTTTGCAGCCTGAAAATCGTTCTGAGACTGATCGAATTCAGCCGGAATCCGGGATATATCGTCATGCGGTTGACGCCGTTATTGAGGCGCCGGATTCCAGTTCGATCAAAGCGGGTCAGCGAAATACCATTGATGTGCCGCCCCGTGTATCCTCTAATACCAATGCAAACCCACCTGCCGGTTCAACTGATCGTATCTCTCCCGCTCCAACTCGCCAATCCGTGCGCTATACCGTTGTTAAAGGCGATGATCTAAGTCAGATTGCCTTAAAAGTTTATGGCGATAGTGAAGGGAAGCGATGGGTCAATGTCAAGCGAATTTTCGAAGCGAATACCACCACCCTGGAAGATATGAATAATCTCAAAATTGGCCAGATATTGGTGATACCCTCGATATCTGGAAACAATCCTGTTGCGAATCAAAATCGTCCTGCACAGACTGTAACAGGTATTTCGCAGGAAAAAACAGTGCCTGAAAGTAAGGCTGAAACGTTTTATGTCGTTCAAAAAGGGGATAGTTTATGGTCTATCGCTCAAAATAAACTGGGGGGAGGTAATCGTTTTCCAGAAATTGCCAAACTGAATGACAAAATGCTCAGTGATGAGAAATCGATTCGTCCTGGAATGAAATTAAAATTGCCGGCACGTTAATTCCATATTGATTTAAAAGCGGGTTATCTTTTATCCCCGTGATAACAATATCATTTTGATATCATAAGCATTGAGTTTGAATCCTATCGTTATTGAATATGATTAGCGCAAAACGGATCGTATATCTGATTACTCTGGCTATGTTGTTCGGCCTGGCAGTCGTTCAGTTACGAACGGAACATATGAAGTCGGTCTATGAAATGGTCCGGATGACCAACCGACAAAAAGAATTGCAACAGGAAATCTGGCACTATCAGGTTCAAATCAGTCGTCGAATCGAATCCCCACATCAAATTGTTCGTCAGGTGGAAGAATTGGAACTTGATATCCACCCTCCTGGAGAAGATAGTGGTGATGCTGATGCAGGTATAAATCGCCCCTGAACCACGGACCTGCCGGTGATTTTAGTTTATGACAGACGATCGAAGGACACGCGTATTGCACTTGCGGGGATTGGTTTTGCTAATCCTGCTGGGAAGTGGACTATGCGCCGTAGCCGGCCGGTGCTGGTATTTACAATATAGCCAGGCGGATGATTTTCAACAGAAAGCCGCTCATCAACAGCTTAAAATTATTTTACAAAATCCGCGTCGGGGCTGTATTCTGGATCGGAAAGGGAAAATGCTGGCAGTGAGTGTTAAAAGGCCTTCGGTCTGGGTCGATCCCCTGTTACTGGAAGACAAGGAGTCGGTTGCCCGGAAACTGGCCGATATCCTGGCGATTGATTACTCTCAGCTTCTCGCAGACATACAAAGTCGCGCCGAAAAGCGCTATATGCGTGTCAAGCAGTGGATTACGGATACGCAAGCTGAGCAAATTGAGGCGCTGGATATTCGCGGAGTGGTCGTGGAGTATGTGTATAAGCGTACTTATCCTCAAGGTTCACTGGCAGCACATATTATCGGGTATACCGATATAAACGGTGAACAGGGGGTGGAAGGGATTGAATATCAATATAATGAATATCTGGCCGGAAAACCGGGGAAATTATATATGGCCAGCGACGTCAAACGGCGTCCGGTAAGATCAGAGGGTGATCCTGAACCAGCAACAGATGGCCAGAATGTCGTTTTGACGATTGATTCTGTCATTCAGGAGTATGTCGAACAGGAGCTTGAGACCGTAGTCCGGACTTATCACGCGTCCAGCGGTTCAGCTATTGTTATGGATCCGAGTACGGGTGAGTTGCTTGCGTTGGCCAATTATCCCACTTTTGATTTGAACCAGGCTCATAAAAGCGATTTGTCAGTACGCCGTAATCGTGCTCTGACCGATCCTTATGAACCGGGCAGTACTTTCAAGCCATTTACGGTAGCTGCCGGAATAGAAGGGAGTTATATATCCATTAAAGACCGGATTGATTGCCTGGAAGGTCCCTATACCGGAAAGGGATTTGGCCGGATTCGTGAATACAAAAACTATTTTGGTACTATCAGTGTGGGCGATATCATTGCCAAATCCAGTAATATAGGAGTGGCAAAAATTGCTCAGAAAATGGGGGCGGATTATTTTTATCGAATGATTGAGATGTTTGGGTTTGGGCGTAAGACCGGGATCGACTTGCCGGGAGAGGGGAATGGCCTGCCCAGTGAAGTTGTTAAATCGAATGGTCAGATCCTGACAATCAGAGACCAGCTTAAAGCATTACCCGGGCCTGGTTATACCATAACCCGTGTTTCTTTTGGGCAGACGATCGCGGTTACCCCTATTCAATTAATACGAGCTTTCAGTTGTCTGGCGAATGGGGGATTATTTGTTAAACCTCGAATCGTCAACGGGATTATTCATCAGGGTCAGGTAGTAAAGAATTTTGATGCCTTTACCCTGCCGGGTACTCCTATCCGGCTGTCAGATAAAGATAATTTTTCTGGTCAGGTTATTTCCTATAAAACCGCGCGCGCGGTCATTGATGAGGGGATGGTCTATGTGGTAAAAAACAAAGATGGCACCGGGCATCGCGCTCATCTGGAAGAATGGCAGTTATTTGGTAAAACCGGAACCGCAAATGTACCTGATCCTAATGGACGTGGCTACGTGCCCGATAAATGGATCTCTTCATTCATAGCCGGAGCCCCACAGCATAATACCCGAATTTGTGTGTTGGTGATTGTGCGGGAGCCTGACCGTTCACTGGGATTAGGTTATACCGGGGGTGCTGTGGCTTCACCGGCGGCCCGCGAAATGATTCGCAAAATTTTACTTTATCTGGGCGTACCGCCTGAAAATACGGTTAACCGTTCAGAGAGTTAGTTTCAATAAGGTTGAAATGCTTGCAATGCGTATTTATGGGTATATAATTCATAATCCTGGTAGTTTTAGCGAATTGTTATTCGATCCGACTACCTGTTATTGAGATAAGATGATCACTCCGCAATTACAATCCAGTCTGAAACAAATAGGTTTCCCCGGTGCGCCTGCCCGGTTGAGCGGGCGAGTGACTCTGGACAGCCGCCAGGTAGAACCGGGAGATATTTTTGTTGCGGTACGCGGGACCAGTGTCGATGGGCACCGATATATCGATCAGGCCCGGAAACGTGGCGCCGGTTTAATAGTAGGGGAAGATTTAATAAAATCTGGTCCGGACACTATTGAGGTCAGGGACAGCGCCAGAATATTGGGATTGTTGGCTCATGCGGCATCCGGCCAGCCGGATGAAAAACTGTTTACGATGGGCGTAACAGGCACCAATGGAAAAACCACAGTTGCTTATTTAATCCGGCATATCCTTAATATCAGTCAAAAGGGATGCGGTATGGTTGGGACCATCGAATACGATCTTGGGGGTGAAAAGCTTAAAGCCAACAATACGACACCCGATCCTGTTCGTCTTGCCGGCATGATGGCCCAAATGGTTCGGAATGGATTAACTGCGATGGTGATGGAATGTTCCAGTCATGGTTTACACCAGCAGCGAACTTCGGGCATGCATTTTAATGCGGCGGCATTTACCAATCTTTCCGGTGATCATCTGGATTATCATGGAACCATGGCTGATTATCTGGCAGCCAAGTCTATTTTATTCAATCAACTTGACACCGGGGCAACTGCGGTTATCAATCGGGAAGATCCAGCCGGCGCCGAGATGATAAAAAATACTCAGGCGAATATTCTCTGGTATGGACTCAATGACGATGCGGATCTTTATGCCCACCAAATTGAAGAAACGCTGGATGGCAGTCGATTTCTGATGTCGTTATCTGGTCAGACCATACCGGTGCAAAGCCCATTAATCGGTACACATAATATTTATAATGTTCTGACCGCGACTGGAATGGCCCTGGCGGCGGGTTGTGAATTGGACGCGATTGCCCAGGGAGTTTCAGGATTTGCCGGTGTGCCCGGCCGGTTGGAGAGAATTACTGATCCTGAAGGAGGCCGGACGATTCTGGTTGATTATGCCCATACTGACGATGCTCTGGATCACGCTCTGTCGACATTAGCTCGTTTTCAACCAAGGCATATGACGGTTGTATTTGGGTGTGGTGGCGAGCGGGACCGGACGAAGCGGCCTCGCATGGCTGCGGTAGCAGAAAAATGGGCGAATGCAATAATCGTAACGAATGATAATCCCCGCCGTGAGGATCCTGATCAGATATTTAATGATATTCGACAAGGATTCACCCCGGATCGGCGTCGTATTATCGAGATCGCTGATCGTCGTGAAGCAATCGAGGCCGCGCTGGCAGTAACCCCGCGGGAGGGTGTCTTGCTGGTGGCGGGTAAAGGCCATGAAGACTATCAGCAAATTGGTATGGATTTTCATCATTTTGATGATCGTGAAATCATTGGTAACCTGCTGGCCCTGGACAGGCATCCGCAGGAAAAAGGAAAGATTAGAGTATGAAAGCCTTGTTGCTGGAAGAAGTCAAATACGCTCTGAATACCCAATTACTGACTCCCCTGGGGCGTGGTGTGATAAAAGGGGTTTCAACCGATACCCGAACTATCAAAGAAGGTGAATTGTTTGTTGCTGTCAGCGGTCCCCGGTTTGACGGGCACCTGTTTCTTGACCAGGCAGTCGATAAGAAAGCGGCCGCATTGATTATCGATAAAAAAATTCCGCTTTCCGAGAAGGTTCGCCACTCCGGACTCACCGTTTTTCAGGTGCCGGACAGCATTGAGGCGTTGGGTAGTCTGGCGAGTTTTTATCGTAAGAAAATGATTGGTTCGGTTCATATTGTGGCGGTTACCGGCACCAATGGCAAGACCACCACCCGGGAAATGATTTATCATGTGCTCAGTCAGTTTAAAAAGGGGTATCGTTCGCCCGCCAATTATAATAATGCCATCGGGGTACCGCTGACGTTATTTGGCATCGATACCAACCATGATTTCGCCGTTGTCGAACTGGGCACCAATGCTCCCGGTGAAATTCAACCGCTGGCCGTGATGACAAGTCCTGATATTGCGGTCATTACTCACGTTGGCGCCTCTCATTTGCAGGGATTACTGACCGTTGACGGGGTCAGTAGAGAAAAAACCGCGATTGTCGCCGGATTACGTTCGGGTGGATTATTAATCTGCAGTAATAATCATCCACCCACCCTGGAGCGGTTGCGAACATTTAATTTTCCCTTGATTACCTATGGAGTCGATGGGAACTCGGATATTTTTGCCAGTCATATTCGCCGTGACGGAGATGGATGCTCCTTTGAGACCAATGATCATTGCCGGGTTCGCCTTCCCGTACCGGGTGTTCATAATGTCCGAAATGCCCTGGCCGCTTTACTGGTGGTTCGCCGTTTCGGGATCAGTACCCAGCAATTTGCCGAAGCGATCGCTGATTTCCGGCCGGTTGCCGGACGTATGGTCACGCATCAGCTCGATGGACTTACTTTGATCGACGATTCCTATAACGCCAATCCGGAAAGTGTTCATGCGGCTTTGAGCGAATTATCCGGCCGGACCGAAGCCCGGAGGCGGGTGTTGGTCCTGGGTGATATGGGTGAAATGGGCAAGGATGCCCTGGATTACCACAGGCAACTGGGGCGTCAAATCGGGCGATCTAATATCGATATCCTGCTAACGGTTGGCCCGAATGCAGCTGAGACCGCCCGGGTGGCCATGGAATCCGGTATGGGTCAGAGCCGGGTACAACGCGCCATCACAAGCAAGCGTCTGGCCCGGCTGGTCAAACCCCTTTTATTGAATGGCGATCTTGTTTTAGTTAAGGGATCCCGTAGTATGGAGATGGAAAAAGTGGTGGAATCGATATTACGCTGGCAGGGGAAAAAGCGGTAATGAATCGATAACCGTTCGCAAAGATTAATACAAGTGAAATATGGAATATAACTGGCGCTTAGTGCGTTATCTAACGGTGCGCTCAAGGCCCCACGCTAAATGTTAACCCTTTTGTTACGTTCTTCGGAACCGATCGCAGTACAGGCAACTGTAATCCAGCTCATGTTATATCTGTTATTTGAACATTATCAGGAGTTCATGTACAACACGTTGCATTTTTATGCCTGGCGTGAGGTGGTATTGCGTTCGGTATTAGCGTTATTAACGAGTTTGTTCCTGTCGCTGTGGATGGGGCCGCGCGTTATTCGCTGGCTGATCAAGAAGAAAATCGGGGATAATCCGGAGACGAATCATGCCTCTTTAAATGAGCTGACACGCCATAAAGCCAATACGCCAACGATGGGGGGGCTGATTATTCTAGCGGGGATTCTGGTCGGGACTTTGCTGTGGGCCGACTTGCGGAATCAGTTTGTGATCAAAGGATTATTCGTTGTGGTATGGCTGGGAACGCTGGGCGGGATTGATGACTGGCTGAAATTGACAGCCCGGATTAAGAATCGTACCCGGGACGGGCTGGTATCGTGGGAGAAACTGGTTTTTCAAATCGGATTGGGGGTATTGATCGCGTCATCACTTTACCGGGTGGAATTCAAAGAGATACAGGATGGCCAGATGCTCTGGATCCCTTTCTATAAGCATGGTTTGCAGTTGAGCTATTGGGGGTTTCTGTTTATTACGATGATCGTTATTACCGGGTCCAGTAACGCGGTGAATCTGACGGATGGGATGGATGGTCTGGCGACGGGATGTGTGGGGATCGTCAGCCTGGTATTTATTGTGTTGTGTTTTCTGTCCAGCGAGACGATGACTTCTTATGTGGATCCGGTTGAGCAGACGATTCGGATAAAGAGCTGGGCCCAATATTTGCGATTGCCCCATATCCCCGGAGCCAGCGAACTGGGGATCCTGTGTTCGGCCATGCTGGGCGCCTGCCTGGGATTTTTGTGGTTTAACTGTCATCCGGCCCAGGTTTTTATGGGGGATGTGGGGTCCTTGCCGCTGGGGGGCTTAATCGGTTATACCGCAGTAGTCACGCGCCATGAACTTTTACTGCCGATTCTGGGTGGGGTATTCTTTATGGAGGTGCTGAGTGTGATTATTCAGGTCACCTATTTCAAATATACCGGGGGTAAGCGGGTGTTTCTCTGTTCGCCGATCCATCATCATTTTCATTTAAAGGGATGGCGAGAGCCGCAGGTTGTGGTCCGCATGTGGTTAATGGGGATTGCCTGCGCGGCACTGGCGTTGATGACCTTAAAGTTACGCTGACCGATCAGCCAGCGTAACTTAAGAAATATTTGCCGGGTCTGTTTCGTGTCATCAGGCGTTACCGCCGGAGCGGGCGACGAAGCCCTGGGTATTGAGGCCGCTATCGGCAGGGGTACCGGCGATGCGGGCCAGATAGGCGGCGCCGAGTTTTTCGATGTGGCCGTTGGTGTTGTCAAAGTAGTTGTAATGGGCCTGTTCTTCGTCGATGATGGTTTCGAAGAGTTTGGTGGTGATGCTGTCACCGTTTTCGCGGGCCACCAAGAGGAACTGGTTATAAGTGACGATGGTGTCATCTTCGAGGCCTGAGTCAAAGACGAAAATCTTTTCGACGGCCTGGCCTTTTTCGACTTTGCCTTCCATGGCGGTGACGGGTTCGCCGCCGAGTTCTTTGATGCGTTCGGCGAACATTTCGGCATGACGCATTTCATCGATCGCGATCAGTTTGACATTGGCGGCCAGTTCGCCGAAATCCATATCATCCAGGTTGTAATGCTGGTTCATGTACTGATGAATGGCATGGAGTTCCATGGCGCGGGCTTTGTTGAGGACTTCGATTACTTTTTCACGGGATTTGATTTTGTCGCTTTTTGCCATCAGGGATATCCTTAACTCGAGTAGTTTTTTGCTTAGTTACACACTGAGAGACATTATAGCATTCGATGTTTGAGACGCAAGGGGAGCTATTTTCAGATTATCATTTATGGTTTATGCGGGCATTTTTTCAGGCAAATGAACCAGTCGAGGCATTCATAGTCCTTGCCGGCTTCCTGAACGCGTTCTTTGGCGCTACCGCATGAGCCGGGTGGGGGGACGATGACATCGTCGCCGAGGTTCCAGTTGGCGGGTGTGGCAATGCCGTGTTCATCGGAATGCTGCATGGCAATGAGAAGGCGTTTGACTTCGTCCATATTGCGTCCGTTGGAAAGCGGGTAATAGAGAATTGCCCTGACTTTCGCTTTGGGATCAATAATGAATACAGCGCGGACGGCCTGGGTGTTACTGGCGCCGGGTTGGAGCATGCCGAATTTTTTGGAAACTTCCATGGTGAGGTCGCTGATGACGGGAAAGGTGACTTCGATATTTTTCATGCCTTTGTAGCAGATTTTTTCGTGGATGGTACGGAGCCAGGCGATATGGCTGTAGGTGCTGTCGATGGAGAGGCCCAGGAGTTCGGCATTCAGGGCTTTGAAATCCTGCTGCATGTTGGCGAAGGTCATGAATTCAGTGGTGCAGACCGGGGTAAAATCGGCCGGGTGGGAGAAGAAAATGACCCATTTGCCTTTGTAATCTGCGGGGAAATTGATGGTGCCTTGAGTGGTTTCGGCGACAAAATCGGGGACCTGCTCGCCGATTAACGGGATTCGATTGGCGGTTTCTTCCATGGTACAATCCTTTCATTGATAAAGTTGTGTTTATTTTTGTCACAATATATTCAGTCAAAACAAAGTTTTATTAAATTATAATTATAGTTATTATGTAAGAATTATTCTTATTATGTGGCAAAAAAATATTATTTACACTCTTCACATACTCCTTCTAAGAGAACTTTGATTTTAGAAACATTGAACTGGTTTTGAATTTCATCGGGTATTTTCAGATTATTGTATTCGTCACAGCTGAAGTCGAATAGTTTATTGCATTTTGAGCAGCGAAAATGGTGGTGGGGGGCGATATGGGGGTCGTAGCGTTTGACTTCGCCGTAGCCTTCGACGATCTGGGCGAGGCCGATTTCGACGAAGGTAGAGAGGGTGCGATAGACGGTATCTAGTGACATATTGGGGAAGCGGACACGGACTTTTTCGTAGATCTCGTCGGCGGTGGGGTGGTCTTTGGCCTGGGAGAATGCTTCGAAAACAGCCATGCGCTGAGGGGTGATGCTCAGGTTGTGGCGTTTGCAGAGGTCTTTGAAATATTGAATGGCTTCGTTCTGCAATGGTGTGCCTGTTGATTAATCAATAATAGTTACTATATAATAATTGCATCAAAGCGGCAAAAAGTCAAGGGCGAGGTTGAAAACCGGGTATGGAGGGCGAATGTTAATTTGGGTAAAATTGGGTTTGTGTTGATTTAGATTCCTGTTGGTAATGAGTGACATTAGTAATATCGGCATTTGAGGGAGGTGTTGGTTGGGGTGTCCTGGGAATTTTCTGCCGGCATAAATGGATTTAAGTCATTGTTATGATTGTTGTTATAGTCGTAATTGTTGGTGTTGGGTTCGTTTGGCGCCGGGGGGTAGTTGGAGTGGTTGGGATTGTATTGTTGGGGTGTTTGGTTCCATGGATCGGATTGGGGTTCGATGGGATAGGCGTTTGGGTTGCGGTGGTTGTTATGGGTTGGGTTGTTCGCCTCTAAGTTTTTGTTATTGTTTATGTTAATGCCGTTATTGCCAACTTTGGGTTCGTTTGGCATTGGAGGGGTTTCGGGTTGATTGTCTGGTTCGGGGGTGGCGTTGGGGTCGCATTGGATGGCGGGGGTGATCTGGTAGCCGGCGTCGAAGAGGATTTCTTTGGATTGCTGGATGATCTGCTGGTATTCCAGGTCGGTGGGCGGGCCATCGGGGAGGCAATCTTTGAAGGAGTTGGAAACGGTGATGAACTGACGGATGAGTTGGGCGGTAGCGCGGCGGGCGGTGACATTATTGTCAGAGCGGGACTGGACGACGAGCCGTTGGAGGGCCTGGTGGCCGGCGCGGGTGGCGCGGAGTTTGTAGTCGCGGCGGTCGTAGGCGATCAGGCCGGCCAGTTCGCAGTGGTAGGAGTGGGTGTCGATGATGTACTGGTGTTGGCGGCGGGTGGTGTTGATGGTGGCGAGGAAAATGTCGTTGATTTCGGGGCGGTGGTAGTATTGGGCACGGGCGAGAATTTGCATGGCACGATTCATGGATTCACCTCTTTTTCTTAAGACCAAATTAATAAAAAACCATTCTGGGTTTGACCGTTGGCGGCCGACTGTTGGGATTATAGGGGATGTTATGACAATAGTCAATGTAATTAGTAAATATATTATAAAAATAACATATAATTATTATATGTATGTGTATTAAGAAAACAGGTCCGCCGGCAACTGAACGTTTTTGCAGCCACCCTGAGGTCAGATAGTGAGCGTTAAGAGCTCGAAAGATACCATTTACAATTGAATGTTCCCGTTGCGCCGGGAGACAAATATATGACGAGTATTTGTTATCTTCGAGCGATCAGGAATTTTCACACTTAATAGAGTATATATTTCACAACGGGGGTGGCGTCAACGCACATTTCAAGTGGCCCCGGAGTATGGGGACCCGGTTAAAACCTCGATTATCCGGCTGGTATCGCGGTTGGTCTACCCCGATTGATATCCAGATAGGGTAAATGGATGACAGGTATCTTAATGATTCTGCCTACATACAAATCAGCTTCTGTGCTGATTTACAGATCCATTCGGTATGGCTATCATCTTAATAGACAGGACAATCAAAGAACACGTATGTGATCTACTGTCCTGGTAAATCGCCCGGATAAAATGAAGGGATTCAATTTTGGTAAAATTTATAAAAAGAGAAAAAGCACTGGAAGCGCGGGTTGACCAACAGCCGAAAGTGACGGGGGGGCTCGGAACACCGAATGACGAAGCCGGTGCGGGAAGCAGGATTCCAGCCGACGGAAGCGGTGCCCGCAGTGGCGCCCCGGTAGATTAGAATGGTGCTGGAAACGACAGCCCGTTGCCCGTCAAACATACCATCGGCGGCGCAACCTGCCCTCCCGATCGACCATGAAGTCGCACCCGCTAAGGCGACTCACGAAGAGATCGCCAAACGGGCGTATCGAATTTATGTCGAGAAGGGGTGTCCCCAGGGTCAAAGCAAGCAAATATGGCAGCAGGCTGAAGAGGCATAACCGGGCCCCGGTCTGAAACGAATCGTTCAGCCCCTCAGACACCAAATTATCGGCAGACAATCATTAATCATTGATTCAGGAGATAAAACATGTTGGCAAAATTCGAATGGGATACCCTGATAGTAGAACCAGTTCAGGACATGTTAAGGCAGATCATAGCTTATCTGCCTGTTCTGCTGGGCGCTTTGATCATTTTGGTGGTCGGGTGGCTGGTTGCCAAGACCATCCGGCGGTTAGTAGAATGGTTACTGACGACGATCCGGTTCGATCTGCTGGCCGACAAGGCCGGGATAACGGAAGTACTCAGCAAAGGGAAACTGAAAACAACCGTCAGCAAGGTGGTCAGCGGTCTGGTTTATTGGCTGATTATTATCATGGTGCTGGTTATAGTGGTCAATGCCCTGGGATTGCCCAGTGGAACCGTCACCTTAGCTAGCCTGTTCGCTTATGTCCCCAAGGTCATTGGCGCACTGTTAGTGCTGGTGGTGGCGCTGTTTCTGGCCACACTGGTGGCCGGCATCGTGAGTACGGCTGCCGGTAATGCCCAGTTGCCCAGACCCAAGTTGTTAGCCGGGATTAGCCGTTGGGCCATTATCGTCTTTGCGGTGGCGATTTCCATGGAACAGCTTGGCATCGCCCCGTTGCTGGTAACGACCGCCTTTAATATGGTGTTGGGCGGGATTTGTCTGGCACTGGCCTTGGCGTTCGGATTGGGCGGCAAAGATGCCGCAGCCCGCTATCTGGAAGAATGGAAGAACCATCGCGATCGGAAACAAGATTAACGGCCCGGCCGCTTGTTGAGAAAATAACAACCAGATGCGTGTGAATCAAACTTTGAGGGTGAGATCCAGTGGATCGGGCGGCAGGGTCGCCCACTACGGATGCTTAACCTGATCTTCAGAAAGGAATTCTGTTATGATTTATACTTTAGCTGTTGTTTTAGTCGTATTATGGCTTTTAGGACTTGTTTCATCCTACACCATGGGCGGTTTTATCCATATTCTGCTGGTTATCGCCCTCATCCTGATCTTGGTCCGGTTTATCAGTGGACGAAGAGTGGTGTGACCGGTTTTCGGTCAATACCGATGACAAAAGAAAATGTTTATGAACAATTTAACTTCAATAGCGCTTCTGACGGTTGGTGTCATACTGACGGTCTATGGCGTTTCTGCGTCCAATTTATTCAGTTCCGATGTATCCCGTCTTTTACCGATTTGCCCATCGACAAAGCCATGGAGTAGGGTAAGATTCCGGGATAAAATAAATTAAGGAAATCATGATGAAAACAGCAATGGTAATGTCGTTTATGTTAGCACTGGCGGTGGTGTCTGGCTGTCAAACAAGCAGTCAGAAGGGCGGCAGTGTTCAGAAAGGCAAAGGATTCACTATCGCCGTCCCGACCTTTGCCACGGAAATCAAACAGGGTCAAATCCAATCCGTGGCCATTTCGCTGATACGGGGCGATTATTTCAAACAGGATGTCAAACTGCAAATAACAGCGCCGGCCGGCCTCAGTGTCGATCCGGACAGTTTGACGATCAAGGCCAGCGAAAAGGCGGAGGTGCAGCTTCGCGTTGCCGCGGCCAGTAATGCCGCTCTGGGCGATTATCGCATTGCGGTCAAAGGTGTTCCCAAAACCGGCGAATCGACCATGACGGTATTTATTGTTAAGGTTGCCGCGCCATAATCCATGGCCGGCAGTGTGCGTGTACCGAGCACCGGGAGGTTGGGGTTAGGGAGTTGATGTGGATTCTATTGACGGCAATCTAAACTAACAGGGGCACAGCCGCATCCGGCTCCCTCTTGAGATTTCTGGCCAATGTGCGTAAGTTATCGATGGTAAGTAATTGAAAATATTTTTGGAGACTTTAAAATGAAAGAGAACTCAATATATAAAATCGTGTTATTATTTGTCTTGATGGCGCTGGCATTCTCACTAAGTGGCTGTCATGGCGTTAATTGGTAGGAATAGTCTGGAGCTTCGCAGCACGGCAGTTGCGAATGGGAAATATCGCCATATGGATTTAGGTGCATTACTTGCGTTTGTTCACCACGCAGTGAAAACCTGTTGGCTGAGAAAGCCGTTTTCTTCCGGCGGACGGACATAACGAAGCATGAGATGCCAGGTAGTTGTGCCTGATACCGAATGGCGAATGGGGTTTAGTGAGCCGTGGTGCGAAACCGGACATGAAGAGCAGGTTACGGGCGCCGGTCAAGCGACTTAGGGAAAGCGTCCGTGCCTCTTTTCAAATTTAACGTTGCCCCTGAAGCGTGCTCGAATGATGTGTATTGCCAAGCTTGGAAAATCATTTTGATTCCGAGGTGAAAACTATGGAAAACAAAGAGCCTTATGTCTATATCCTCGACGATGATGAGGATGTCTGTGTCACCATTCGTGTCATGTTGGAAACCGTGGGGCTGCGCGCCCACACCTTTAATCGCGCGGATGATCTGTTAGCGGCTCTGGAAAACAACCTGCCCAGTTGTCTGGTATTGGATGTGCGTATCCCGGAGATGAGCGGTTTGGAGATACAGGAATATCTCAATCAACACCAGATGTACGTACCGATCATCTTTATCACCGCCTATGGCGATATCGCCATGGCGGTCGAAGCGATCAAGCGCGGCGCCTTCAATTTTATCGAAAAACCGTTTCGTTCGCAGGTTTTGCTGGATAATATCCAGCGGGCTGTCAAGGATGACGAATGCCGGCGGAATCAAACCGACCATCATGATCAAATCAACGCAAAGCTCAATACTCTGACCGACCGCGAACGGCAGGTGCTCAATCACCTGTTGTTGGGCAAAAATAACAAGATCGTCGCCCGTGAACTGGCCATCAGCCCCAAAACCGTGGATTATCATCGTTCCAATGTCATGCGCAAGCTACGGGTCGAGACCCTGATCGAGTTGGCGCGGGTGATTCATTTACTCGAACCCCTGCCGCCGTCCAGGTTATCCCCGGTCGGGCAAGTGCGGTCCGATCCGGCATATACTTGGAGTATTCAGTAGAACCCTGATTTTTTAGTCTGCGGTGCCAGAATCAAGCCGCTTTGCCTAGGAGCATCCGGCACTAAGCGCGCTCTCTTTTGTAAGCCCTTTAGACTCTTACAAATGAATTCATGCGCAAAATGGCCAGGAAATCTCAACGGCAAAACAGTTGCCTAACTGGAACCCTGTTTGGCGCGGCCCTGCCGGGTTAGGCTATTTAGCGATTGTCAGAAAATAAACACAGCGCATTTTTTTCGGTACTATCGCTTGTTTGATTGATAACCTCACCACCCAATGAGTGGGATTTAGGAAAATGCACGGCCTATTTATAATTTTACATTGCCTTAAACCCAATTGCGTGAGTATAATAATTTATTGGGCATATTTGCGATACAGGGATGTTTCCTTTTCAGGATTAATCGATGAATGCGGTCCATTTGCCTCACGTGTTCCGGCGGATGATCGCATCCGCAATCCGGAGAAATATCTTTTTACGATATTTCACTCAATCTGGCCAACAATATAAGTGATTGCGGATAGATTATACATGAATAAACAACACTTAAAAATATTACTGGTCAATCCAGAAACACCCAATACCTTCTGGAGTATGAAGACCGTCATGCCGTTTATTTCCAAGAAAGCGCACCAACCGCCGCCTGGATTGCTGACCGTGGCCGCCATGCTGCCGGAATCCTTCGAAAGGCGGTTGATCGAACAGAATGTCAGCGTCCTTCAGGATGAGGATCTGCGCTGGGCCGACTATCTTTTTATTGCGGAGCGGGACTGGACGACGAGGCGTTGGAGGGCCTGGTGGCCGGCGCGGGTGGCGCGGAGTTTGTAGTCGCGGCGGTCGTAGGCGATCAGGCCGGCCAGTTCGCAGTGGTAGGAGTGGGTGTCGATAATGTATTGATGTTGGCGGCGGGTGGTGTTGATGGTGGCGAGGAACAGGTTGTTGATTTCGGGGCGGTGGTAGTATTGGGCACGGGCGAGAATTTGCATGGAACGATTCATGGGAGCCTCCTTTAAACCTTAGTAATGTTTCGTGTTTGACCGTTGGTGGCCGACTGTTGGGATTATAGGTCACATTTCAATAATGGTCAAATAAATAATAAAATTAAATAGAAAAAATACATAATATAAGAAACTTTCACCATGAAGATCGTGAAGGGCATGAAGTTAAGAGGAAGAATTAACGGCCGGTTTATCCGCAGATGAACGCAGATAGACGCAGATAAAAATTAGTTAAGATATTGAAATATAAGAAGATATAACCACAGAAAAACACGGAAAGACACGGAAGGGGAAAATGAAATGCATTTTCACCGTGGAGGAAGTGAAGGGAGTCCCGATGAATATCGGGATAAATTCCGGAACGAGTGGGGAATGATGGGAGGGGGAAAAGTGGCTGGGCCTGGAGTTGAATTTTTTTAAAGGCGGGGATTTAGTACGGAGCGAATGATGGGAGTGAAGTCGCTAATAATCAGCCAGGATCGCTTGATTCATAACGGGCTAAGAATCTGGTTAACGTCCATATTCTTGATTATGGGTTGACTAACGAGGATATTTCTGCCGGGGTAAGGATGCGACGGTAGATACGGACATCGTCGATATTGCCGGCAAACGGGCGTCCGCCGCCGGTTCGGTCGCCGATGGTTATCGGGATCGATTCACTTGTCAGTCTGCCACCAGACACAGCGGATTGCTGGATGAAACCTAAATCCACGCCATCGACATAAAGGCGTACTTTTCGATCGCCGAGATCATCATAGGTCATAGCGACATGATACCAGCGGCCCGGTTCGGGGGTGAAACTGGTTTCGGTTAACGCATAGGAATTTTCACCGCCGACAAAGCCAGACAGATGTCCACTGTGAGCGCCCCAGAGTTGCAGGCTCCAGATGTGGTCTGACTGATCACGCCGGCCGATCAGGTGCATGGTATTATCGGAAGAGATAGAATCCGCCCGGAACCATAATGACACACTCAGTAATGCGCCAGGGTAATAATACAAATGATCACGGCAATAGACGACATCATCCACACCGTCAAGACGCAATGCCCCGGCACCGCGAACGGCTTCGCCATCGCCGACAGCAACCCGGGCGCCATTCATTAATTCGCCATCGTTGACTGCCTGACTATCCCGGGCGTCCTGGTCAAAGGTCCAAAAGGACACCATGGGATCGGGGATCAGATCGTTATGAACCGCCAGCCAATGTTCCGCCATTTCAGCCAATTCGACCCCATCGACAATCCCATCCATTTGCGACAAAGCGCCACCATGATAAAATCGATCATCCTCCAGCCAGTTTCGTGAAAGGAGGTCGAAATCGTGCATATCCACCGTCGGGCCGCCGGCGATATCGCCGGGGATGTCCCGCTGCCAGGCCAGAATCGGATAGCCCGGTTGATGACAGGGCATCCGCCAGATATCGTTGGCGCCGTTATCCGTCTCGCCGACAAAATCCCAGCCTTTGGACAGATAACCATAAATATCCTGCATTTGTTCAGTCGCTACACCCAATCCAAATGCGCTTTCTGTCGTTCCAGCGATTTCCTTGTTCCAAAAACATCCTGATACTTGATCGAGATATTCATTCTCATATGCCAATCCAAAACACTGGTTTGCCTTTAAATTGGTAACGGCATAACAATTCTGAATTGTGCCGTGGTTATTATTTACCAATCCACAGGCAATATTGCCGGCCTCAATGGTACCTATCGCATAACAATTCCGAATGTTCCCCACATTGCCATGAACCAAACCTGCGCTATACCTATTATTATAAATATATCCTTGTACATAGACATTTTCAATTAATCCGGCATTCCCTCTAGCCAGCATCCCAGAATAAGGTTCGCCAGATACCACCTTTACACTTTCTAAACCCACATTTCGAATCGTACCCCAATTAACCCCCAAGATACTCATGTCATAATGAATATGATTCAGAACATGCCCATTGCCTTCCAGGACACCTGAAAAATTAAGGCCTTGATATGCCAGGCCGGTAAAATCCAGGTCCGAGGTCAAGATAAACTGCTTGTCCTGATCTTCCGGAGTCCGTGCCAAATCCAGCCAGTCGCCGGGATTGTCAATGAAATAGGGATCGTCAGGCGTTCCACTACCGCCGGCGTATTTCCGGTTGCGGGCCACCACCACATGCATCGTCATTAAATGGCTGTATACCACCAGAGTGCCGGTTTGCGGTTCCAGACCGGCTGCCAAACCTGGTTCCAGTTCCGGTTCGTAAGTGGTAAAGGTCTGGCCCACTGCCATGCCCAGATCAGTCAGAATCGCCCGGGCCTGGGCTTCGGTTTTGCCCCGGACATCCGGCATTAACTGCAAGGGGTATTCCTGCCAGGCCAGACGGGGGTAGTCGCCCGTGGAGAAGGACCACGAGCCCACTACATCGCCGCCGCCGACACTATCCCAACCGGCTGTGATAAAAGTCGCCGGGGTCTGCATCTGCCCGGTGGTCAGGCCCATGCCCCGGCCATCGTCCGGGACGCCGCTGATCTCCATATCGTAGAAACAATTGCTGCACTCGCCGTCTGTCAGGCCATGACTATATTGACCGCCTTGTATCCTGGCTGCCGCAAAGCAGTTTTCTATGTAGCCAGAATTTTCTCCCACCAGCCCCAAGGCAAAATCCCCTTTGACTTCGCCAGAAACATAGCAATTGCGAATCCTGCCATAATTCTGACCGGCCAGACCACTTACCCATCCTCCAGTAATAGTTCCTGCCACAAAGCAATTCTCTATAGCGCCATAATTCCTTATAACCAAAATGCCGACAGATTCAAAATAATCCGTCTGTGCAATATTAATATTTTCCAAACCGAGATTTCGAATCAAGCCTCTATTTCGATAACATATCGCATAAGAACCATAGGCATGCTTAAGCACATGACCACCACCATCCAGAAGACCTGAAAATACGATTGGTTTCAAATGGAGACCGGCAAAATCCAGATCGGAGGTCAAAAAAAACTGCTTGTCCTCATCATCCGGAGTCCGCGTCAAATCCAGCCAGTCGCCGGGATTGTCCATTAAATAGGGATCGTTATAAGTTCCGCTGCCGCCGGCGTATTTCCGGTTGCGGGCCACCACCACATGTCCCGTCATTAAATGGCTGTACACCAGTGTGCCGGTTTGCGGTTCCAGACCGGCTGCCAATCCTGGTTCCAGTTCCGGTTCGTAAGTGGTAAAGGTCTGGCCCACTGCCATGCCCAGATCAGTCAGAATCGCCCGGGCCTGGGCTTCGGTTTTGCCCCGGACATCCGGCATTAACTGCAAGGGGTATTCCTGCCAGGCCAGACGGGGGTAGTCGCCCGTGGAGAAGGACCACGAGCCCACTACATCGCCGCCGCCGACACTATCCCAACCGGCTTCGGTAAAAGTCGCCGGGGTTTGCATCTGCCTGGTGGTCAAGCCCATGCCCCGGCCATCGTCCGGGACGCCGCTGATTTCCATATCGTAGAAACAATTGCGGCACTCGCCGTCTGTCAGGCCATGACTATATTGACCGCCTTGTATCCTGGCTGCCGTAAAGCAGTTTTCTATGTAGCCAGAATTTTCTCCCACCAGCCCCAAGGCAAAATCCCCTTTGACTTCGCCAGTAACATAGCAATTGCAAATCCGGCCATAATTCTGACCGGCCAGACCACTTACCCATCCTCCAGTAATAGACCCATCCACATAACAACTCTCTAGCTTCCCATAATTATCATTTACCAGAATAGCGGGAATATACGAATTCCCCTTATCGGTAATGTGAATGTTATTTAATCCCAGATTTCGAATCTCCCCGTAATTTTCAAAAAATATTCCTCTTGAACCATAGGTATGCTTAAGGATATGGCTGCCACCGTCCAGATCACCCGAAAAACAGATTGATTGAAAATGGAGTCCGGCAAAATCCAGATCGGAGGCCAAAATGAAATGCTTGTCACTATCTTCCGGAGTCCGCATCAAATCCAGCCAGTCACCGGGATTGTCTATTAAGTAGGGATCGTCAGGTGTTCCGCTGCCGCCGGCGTATTTCCGGTTGCGGGCCACCACCACATGCACCGGCATTAAATGGCTGTATACCAGTGTGCCGGTCTGTGGTTCCAATCCAGTCGCCAAACCTGGTTCCAGTTCGGGTTCGTAAGTGGTAAAGGTCTGGCCCACTACCATGCCCAGATCTGCCAATATCGCCCGGGCCTGGGCTTCGGTCTTGCCCCGGACATCCGGCATTAACTGCAAGGGATATTCCTGCCAGGCCAGACGGGGGTAGTCGCCCGTGGAGAAGGACCACGAACCCACTACATCGCCGCCGCCGACACTATCCCAGCCGGCTTCGGTAAAAGTCGCCGGGGTCTGCATCTGCCCGGTGGTCAGGCCCATGCCCCGGCCATCGTCCGGGACGCCGCTGATCTCCATATCGTAGAAACAATTGCGGCACTCGCCATTGGCCAGTCCCAGTTGGGTGTTACTACCCGTTACAATAACCGCCGCATAACTGTTTATTATCTCACAGGAATTATCACTGACCAGACCACTGGCATTATCTCCTGTTACCGTTCCTGCCGCATAACAGTTGCTGATCTGTCCAAGATTGCTGCCAGCCAGTCCTGCTACGCTCTGGCCGGTAATACTTCCCTGAACATAGCAATTGTCGATGGTCCCCGCATTTTCATTTACCAGTATTCCGGCGGTGGTTGACTCACTATCGATCCGGGCATTTTTTACACCCAGGTTCCGGATGGCCCCGCTATTATTGAGAAACAATCCATTGAAACTTTGCAGGTTCTGGCAAACGTGTCCGCCGCCTTCCAGGACTCCTGCCCAATGAATAGCGCTTACGCTCAAGCCCATAAAGTCCAGGTCGGCCGTGATGATGAAATTCTGGTTCCAGTCACTCTCATTGGCGATTAATTCATAATAATCGCCGATACGGCCAATTCGATAAGGGTCGTCCTGGCTGCCGGTTCCGCCGCTGTATTTCTGACCTTTCGTCACCCAAATCTCCACCTCAACATCCCCGGGCAGAAAAACCACTCCCGGAGCCGGCTGCTGATTAATCACCAAAGCATCCGGCACACTGCCGGAATAAGCAAAATGAACGGTTTTCAGAGCATAATCCTGGGCGGCCAGTTGCCTTAATGCCGATTCCAGATCCAGATGAATCAGGGCCGGCATGGTGGCATAGCCCTCCAGTTCCTCCCAGATCAGCCGGGGATAGCTATCCGCCATTGCCCGCCAGGCCGGGATGGTAATGGGAAAGTCGGCAAATATCCAGCCGGCCTGTTCATAAACATGGGATCCTACTAACTGATCCGTTGGTAAACCAATTACGCCGTCGGTATCGTGACCGGAGCCCTGTTCGGGATCATTTATTCCAGACACTTCGGTATCCCAGAAACAGCCACTTAGCTGACCATTTAAGTTTGAGCCGTAAAAACCGCCAATACCTTCACCCGGGACATTGCTGACAGTTATGGAACAGGCGGCATAGCATTGATGAATAAAGCCATACGGCAAATAGCCACAGAAGCCGCCTACATTGTAATGTCCCGTGACGGCGCCCACGGCATACGAAGTTGTGATTCCTCCGCCATTGCCTCCACACAATCCACCAACAAAATTCTCTCCGGTGACCTGACAGTTGGTATAACATCCTCCAATAGAACAAGTTGTTGCAGATGTTGACTGAATATTATCGGTAAATCCGCACAATCCGCCCACATAAGTGTCACCGCTTACTGACCCAGTTACATAAGAATCATATATTGCTCCACCCCAGTTATAACCACACAATCCGCCTGTTTTATAACCGCCGGTTATAGCTACATTTTCGATGCCAATCCTGGTTATCACTCCTCCAGATCCCATTTGACTGACAATGCCAACGCCAAAACTATCGGGTTGATCGATAACTGCATTGGCGATAACATGCCTGTTTCCATCCAGTAAACCGGTGAACATGCCCAGGTCGCCGATCGGATACAACTGGATGCCGGATAAGTCAAGATCGGCCATGATTCGAATCGGCTTATTCAATATATCGCTGTACCAGCTTAATAATGCGAACTCGTCGGGAGTATGGATCTCATATGGGCTGTTAATGGTACCTTCCCCATTCAATGGAACAGGTTCGGCGGGAGGAATCGGCATGCCATCGGTCCCTTCCCATGCTAATCTCGGAGCATCTACACCATCGGCCATGACCCAGCCCTTTTCGGCCCAGCCGGCATTTTGAAAAATCCGCATGGTCCGCATCTGTTCACTGGTCAGCCCTTTGCCTCCCATGCTGCCGGCCTGTTCGCTGGATTGGATGTTCCAGAAACAACTGACGATCGATCCAAAAAAAGCACTGCTTCTCTCTCCGGCCAATCCTCCGGCAAAATACTGCCCTGTGACCAATCCCTTAGCATAGCAATAATATATCTTGCCCCCCTGATTAACGCCAATTAATCCGCCAGTATATTCAAGACCCGAAACCATACAATTTGAATAACAACTTTCAATCATACCGCCATTCGCACCACAAATACCACCGCCGATGTGCCCGCTCACTTGAACATGTCCGGTAACATAACATTGACTGATTTTTCCAACACCGCTCCCGCATATACCACCAACCAGACTGTGACCGCTAACGGAGACATTCTCCAAACCCAGATTTCTGATTTGCCCGTTACTGCCAACATAACCGAATAATCCTACATAATTCTGTTCCGGGCAATCGATAACAAGGTTCCCGATTCTTTTACCATTCCCATCGAGCACGCCATTAAAAGGATGATCGCCGGGCAGTTGGGTAAACGGCTCCTCATTGGCCATATCGATATCGTTCACCAGAATGAAATGATGTTCCCATTCCGAATACACCGTCATCAGATCCCGCAAATCAGCGGGAGTAGCGATTTGATAGGGATCTTCCTCTGTTCCACTGCCATCGCTATAGGTGCAACACCAGGCGGCATGTGCTATTAATATAGAGAGCCCTAAACCCAGTGAAAACCGGACATCTACTCTTTTAAAATCCATTGGATATTATCTCCTCTTACAAAACTCCCTATACCATTGGGAGCGTCGTTTTGAATTCCCAATTATACCCATCAGGGATGGAAATGCCTGATCGCTCGCAAGCTAAGTCTATACTCGTAAAAGACTTATATAACTGCTATGCGGGCATTTTTTAATCGTAAAGGGTATCTGCTATTCCGGCCAACTCTATTTGACCGGATGATAAGAACATTTTAACAAATAAAGGGGGATTTTCCAATAAAAAGATACCGGAAAGAACCAGGCCAGCAGCCGGGATGTGCCATGTTTGTGCATGGTATTATTCTCCATATGTATTATTGAGTGGATGGTAATTTTGGAGTGTTTTAAGTTGTTATACTAAAGGAAGTTGTTTATGGATGGCAATGCGATAGAGCGGATGTGGGTTATCGGATTTGTGAATCATTGGAATTGAAATGCATAACTATCTATATGGATGGTGGTTATGATGATTTAGGTTGAATGGAAACTATTGATTTAACCTGATATTTTAAAAAAATATGACGTATGCTTAAGTCAAGAAACACTTAGGAATATTTGTAGTATTTAATTATAAGCAGTGGGTTTTATGGTGCTTGTATGGCCGGGGGGATCTGGTAATATGAGCTGGAGTGCGGTGATAGTGGCTGTGTTCTGCGGAATTAACTTTATTTGGAAAATAAAGATAAAAAACCGTTCAATTTTTTTGATGGTGTCAGACTATGGGGTAAATCAGGCAAAATGAATTGAATGAGGAGAAATTCAAAGATGAACTAAAACCAGTTAAAAGACGGAGCGCATTTTGGAGTTTTTAAAAGATAACAAGTTAATAGCAAGCGCCTGCAACGGTGATGAACGCGACCTGAACTGCCTGATTGAACAGGTTCGCCCCCGGTTAGAGGAATATGTGACTCGCATGACCCTGGATCATCACGACGCTCAGGATATTATTCAGGAAAGCTTAATCGATATGGCAAAGTGCCTGGGGAAATTACAAGATTCGGAAAAGTTCTGGCCGTGGCTGCGACGCATCGCGTTTAATAAAATCAGGGATTATCGCCGCAAAGAAGGGCGTCAGAAAGCCATCGCCCGGAATGCCTGGGCCGGAACGAAAATGGAACAAGCCAAGGGATTATCCAATCTGATCAGCAAAGAACTCGCCGACGCGGTGCTTAAGTCCATGTATGAACTGAAGGATGAGCATCGGCAGGTGCTGGTGTTGCGCTGTTATGAAGATATGGCGTTGCGGAGATCGCCGAGACGATGGGTCGCAGGGAGTTTGGCGTTCGGATGTTGTTACGCAGGGCGAAGGGGCGTTGCAGAAGAAGCTGGCCCGCAATGGGTTGAGCAAGGCCGCTTTATTGACGGCGCTGATCGCGTTTGGCAAGCTGACCGCGACGACCGAGGCGGCCAGCCGGGGAGTCGCGATTTCGGCCCAGACGCTTAAGGTGGCGCGCCGGCAACGGCGATGTCCAGTCTGGCCAGTGTGAAGGGGGTGTTACAGCTGCGGTGATTGGTGTTGCTGTGACCTCAACGGCAATTTTAACGCCTGACGGGGCGGGTTATCATGGTATAAATACAGGTACAGCTAATCAGGCAGGTTCGGGATTCATTCAATGCCTGCCTGAGGCGGAGCGGATTGGGGAATGCCGGATTGCTTTTCCAGAGGGTCCTGCTGGACCGCTCATTATGCGAAACGATGTGATTGACGCCGAAACCGGTGATCCTCTGGCGATGTGGGTACGGAACCGGGACGGTAACTTTTATTATGATATAAGCAAGGGTACTTTGTACAAGTTGAATAGTTGTTGTTTTAATAGAGACCTGACCATTATGCGGTTGCCGACCGATTCCAGCCCGCTGGCTAATACGATTAATCGAATTAACGGTGGGATTTCAGACTGGGATCAGGCACTCGTGCGGAATGGGCTTAATAATAGTCTGGCCTGTCCCATGTTTAGCAGAAAAGGTCAAGAAATCGGGCTGTGTGACCATCCCAATGCCGATGGTGAGGCCTATTTTAACCATCCGTGGAATGAGGGTGTCCAGGTCAAGGATCTGCGCGATGCGTTTCACCGGCAGGGCTGGAGTTATTTTACTATTACGGGTCAATTCAATGGGAAAAAAGTGGCCGGATACGGTTGCATGCCATTTGTTATGGCACACTACGGGGAGCGCGATCCCTGGGTTTATTTAACTATTGGCGGCAAGCGCTATTTTGCGGAAAAGGGACATTATCCGCTGGGGTTTCGTCCGGCCCTGGGTGGGTTTGCACGCGATCGATACGGTGCGGCGGGATGCGTGTCTTGCTGGTTATTACTTTGAATTGAAAAGAGGAGAGGACAATACCCGTGCGTCCATTCGAATGCGTACGGCTCAATATCGCTTTGATTATCAGATTGGTCTGGATTCCGACTGGATTGAGAAGGTTGTTATTGGAGATGGAAACAAAAACGATGGGTGAATTGAAATTCAACCTGATTAACAGTTTGCCAGACGGTTTTGTCAAGCCACGGCCGGGCAATGACATTAACATGTTTGACAAACGAGCATTCTGGTTTAAGGGTATTGAATAAAAACAGTTAACTAAGGAGATAAAAAATGAACACGACTGTAAGAAGACAAAATAGTATCCTCATCTTTGCTTTGGTTTTATTGTTGGTGCTGGTTAGCAGCACGTTGGCGGAAACGCTGATTATTGATTGTACCTCCAATACACCGGTGCTGTCCGCTACGCTGGAAGCTGGGCAGTTGTATGAGATTATCGCTTCGGGGACCTATAAAGCCGGTTCCAGTGGCGGTAATGACGCGGAGTGGAAATGGATTGATCCAGCGAGTCCGTATGAAGAGCCTTGTGATCCTGTGCATGATGTGATTGTGGATGGTGTTGAGTATGACTGGCTGGGCACAACAGATGGCATCGTATTTACACCGAACACCTTCAGTCCCGATCATGTCTACAAAATATACTATATCGGCAAAGGGCAACCTGCCAGTTTTTATGTTGAGGATTATAATTCGTATCATGACAATTCGGGTTCTCTAACGGTTGTGATTAATCCATTAGCAGTCACAAAAGAACTGGTGGATCAACTGGTTATTGACGCGACCCAGAAAACAATGGTGAGCACGCCGGTTTTGTTGACAGGGCAACTCTATGAATTGACCGCATCCGGTACTTATAAGGCTGGTTCCAGTGGCGGTAATGACGCGGAATGGAAATGGATTAATCCTGCCAGTCCGTATGAAGAGGCCTGTGATCCAGTGCATGATATTATTGTGGATGGTATTGAGTATGACTGGCTGGGCACAACGGATGGTGTTATTTACGCTCCGCATGTTTTCAGCGCTTCGCATGAATATAAGATTTACGTGGTTGGAGGCGGGGAAGCGATCGAAATGTATATTGAGGATTATAGTTCTTATCATGACAATAGTGGTTCCCTGTCGGTGACGATCAATAAATTGAATAAATCGTCTTTAGAATTGCAATGGATACTTGTAGATGAAACGACAGCCAACGGAGATTCGGATTTTATCGGTTATGTCAGCAAGTATGAAACAACGAATGCCCAATATTGCCAATTCCTTAATGACGCTTTGAGTTCTGGTGATATTACAATTGGGACAGATCATCTTGTCTATGGTGCTGACGGCATGAATTCAGGAAAAGATTTTATTGGGGCGGTCTATTGCAAGACATATTCAGCGGATTCTAATAGCTCAATCGATTATATTGATGGGGATTTTCAGGTTCGTGATCGAAACAATATTAATATGACAAACTATCCGGTGATTATGATAACATGGGAAGGGGCAGTGGCATTTTGTAATTATTATGGTTATCGATTACCAACCTCTTCTGAATGGGAAGAAATCGCTGATTATAATGGCACATTCAATTATGGTTGCGGAGTCAGTATTAATCAAGATATTGCCAATTATAATTTTGCCAATCCGATGGGCTGGTCAGAGAAACCTTATGTCAATCCTGTTGGATATTACGGTGAATTTGGTTATGGACTTTGCGATCTAACGGGCAATGTCTGGGAATGGACCAGCACACTCTCTATTCAGAACAGTCATATCTCTTCGTGGTGGCAGTTGGGATCTATAAGCCGGAAAGTTGCAAGGTCACATATGAGTATGTCAATAATCAAGTCAATTGTCCTGGTCTCCCTTACTTACAAAATTGGATTCCGGTGTATCCTGCCTAGAACCTTACATATTGATACAATTCATGGCGATGATTCCAATAATGGGGCGAGCCGGGAAACCGCGTTTGCCACTATTATCCCACGGGATTAAAACGGCGGGAGACAGTCTGGATATGGTCCTGGTCTGGCCGGGTGTTTATGAAGAATCGGTGGATTTTATGGGTAAGGCGATTACGGTGCAAAGCGCGGCGGACGCGGCGGTGATCAGCAATCCGGCGGGGTATGGCGCGCGTTTTCATGCGGCAGAAGAATCGGGCAGCGTTTTGAAAAACTTTGTGATTCGCGACTGCCAGATCGGTATTCAGGCGTATAACAGTTTTCCCGAGCCTGGATCACCTGACGATTGTTAATAACCAGCAGGGTATTGTGGCTGGCGGGATTGGCGATCCGGCGATTTCCAATAGTATTCTGTGGAACAATCCCCTAGGCGATCTGGTCAATTGCGCGGCTTACTTTACTTTTGTAGGAAGATCCCGATACGCATTATGCCGGCCAGTGGGGCGGATATGGCTCGGGAGACTCTCAGTTTAATATGCCTTATGATGTTGCCAGAGATTCTGAGGGTTATATTTATGTCGTTGATCGCGGCAACCACTGTGTGAAAAAATATACGGCCAGCCATGACTATGTGGGACAGCTTGGCAGTGGGCCGGGTACGGCGGCCGATCAGTTCCAGTATCCCCAGGGGATCGCTATCGACAGGGATGACCATCTGTATATCCTTGACAGTCACAACAACCGGGTCAGTAAATGGACTGCCGCCGGCTGTCATCTGATGAACTGGGGCAGCGGGCCGGGCAGCGGTGATGAAAACTTTGATCGGCCGGAATATCTGGCGGTTGATGAGGATTATGTTTATATCTCTGATTTTCATAACAGCCGAATTTGCAAATGGACTCAAACGGGTACTTTTGTTAAAAAGTTTGGCAGCGTTGGCAGCGGTCCGGAGCAATTTGACCATCCCGGCGGCATTGCCCTGGATGGCAAAGGCAACCTGATCATCGCGGATACTTATAACCATCGGATCTGTAAATGGACTACTGACGGTACTTTCGTTTCTGTCGCGGGCAGTGGTGGTTCGGGCGATGGACAATATAACAATCCGTGGGGAGTTACCTGTGATGATACCGGCGATGTGTTTGTGGCCGACGCTCATAATAATCGTATCTGCAAACTGGATAATGACCTGAGTTTCCTATACTCATTCGGCAGCGGACCGGGAACTGGCGAGGGGGAATTTAATTATCCGTTTGGTGTTTATCTGGCAGAAACCGGCACGTTGTATATCACCGATTATGATAATGATCGCATTCAGGAATATACTCTCATGCCCCTGTTTGCCGATCCCAACAGTAACGATTATCACCTGAAATCCGAGAATGGCCGGTTTTACCCGGAGGATCCTGCCAATCCGGCGATGTTTGGTAAACTGGACGGACTGTGGGCGATGGACGCGGTGACCAGTCCGTGTATTGATCTGGGTGATCCGGCATCAGGAGTGGGTATGGAATTGACCCATAACGGCGGACGGGTGAATCTGGGCGCTTATGGCGGTACGTCCTATGCCAGCCGGAGCATTCGTATCCTTAAAGGCGATCTGAATCATGATAACTTTGTGGATCTGGCTGATCTGGCGATTTTGAGCGCTAACTGGCTGAATTCGCTACCGTGATTCTCGGCCAGAGTGAAATCGAAAAAAATATGATTTCTGGCGCAAGAAATCAATGGCAAGCGTGTAAATCTATGTGAGTTCCGCCTGATGAATATGAAGGCGGAACTCACATTAGCTTAAATACTGGAAAAATATATAAATATTTTTTAAAAAATAGTGGATTTTGAATTTTCGTGCCCCTATTAATAGTATTAATAAGTCGAACCAACCAAGATGGTAATCATTATCTGAATATGCGGGCCAATTTGTTTTTCCAGGGTGATATTGGCCAATTGGATAGTGTTGATTTCCAGGCAGAATTAGAAACAGGGATATAAAAATGAGATCAAGTAAGAAGGCATTTACCTTGATCGAACTGCTGGTAACAATAAGTATCATTATGATCTTATTGAGCATCCTGATGCCCACCTTGAATAACGCCCGAATGGCAGCTCGTCGGTTAATTAGTGCTGATAACTTAAATTTTATTGGCAAGGCAGTGAATTTTTATGGGATGGATCACAGCGAACGATGTCCGCCCACGGTAGCTTATATGGGGCAGGGTAATGCAAAAACCGGACTGTCGCCAACAACCTTAATTAATGTCGAGTTTAAGGGGCCGCGTTCGGTTAAGCAATATCTGGGGACATATATTGAGGATGCTAAAGTGATGACTTGTCCTTCTGCTCCTCGTGATGATGACTATATTAAAAGTGTCTGGGGTCAAGTCTTAAATAAAAGCCATTATCTGCCCAATCCAGATCCTACTCTGGGTACCTATTCATTCTACTGGAATTATATAGGCTATTTACCCATTCGAAAAGGGTATTGTAGGGGTATTACCCGTTTGGATAGGTTTAGAACGGCGTTGCCTCTAGCCGGATGTACTTTGGGGAAAACTCCCAATGCTTATCAATGGTATGATGGGGATTATATCAGTTGTGAACGTTTCAAGAAGGGTGGGAGTATCGGAAATTATTCCAATGTGTCCAGGATGTGGAATCGAATGGCCAGTTACGGCATTTCGAAAGATGAGTTGAAGATTCGTCTAAATGCTCTGTATGTTGATGGGAGCGTGCAAACGTTTGGATCAGCTGAAACCCAAGCCATGAAAGTATTGAATGGCAAGCTCAGCGATGACTATTACGTGCCTGTCTTTAGATGATGCGTTGTTCGAGTTCGAGTTGGATGTTGAGTTTATTTTGGACGGTGGTTTGGATGAAGTGGATGAGGTCGAGGATGTCCCGGGCGGTGGCGTGGCCGTTGTGGTTGATGATGAAGCCGGCGTGTTTGGTGGAGATCTGGGCGCCGCCGATGGTTTTGCCTTTGAGGTTGAGTTGTTCGAGGATCTGGCCGACGTAGCGGCCGGGCGGGGCGTTTGAAGACGCTGCCGGCGTTGGGGGTGTTCCAGGGTTGTTTGTTGCGGCGGTCCTGTTGGGTGGCGGTCATTTTACGACGGATAGCGGCGGGGTCGCCGGGAGTGAGTTGGAGCTGGACTTCGGTGATTAATATGTTGTTGTGGAGGTGAAAGAAACTGGTGCGGTAGCCGAAGGCCAGTTCGGCGGGGTGGAGGGTGATGAAGGTCTGGCGGGTGAGGTCGTAGCCGGTGACACGGGTGGTGAGGTTGCCGATGGATTCATCGTGAGCGCCGGCGTTCATGCAGATGGCGCCGCCGAGGGTGCCGGGGATGTCGTAGAAGATTTCCAGGCCGGAGAGGTGGTGATCGCAGGCGATTTCGCTGAGGCGTTTGAGGGACTGGCCGGACTGGGCGGTGATGGTCTGGCCGGTGACGGTAGTCTGGGAGAAGTGGTGGTCGAGGATGATGAAGTCGACGTTATCGTAACAGGGTTGGGACAGGATGATATTGCAGCCGCCGCCGATGATGATTTTGGGGCGGGATGGATCGGCGGTCAGTTGGCAGAGATCTTCGGGGGTTTCAGGGAACCAGGCACACCGGGCGATGGCTTTGATCCGGTAGGAGTTGTAGGGGGTCAGGTCGAGGTCGGTTGCTTGTTTCATGGTGTGGTTGATTCACTTTTTCGGGAGATATTGTGGAGCATTTATTGATGAACGCTCCTTAGGAACCGCGCATAAATAACACCTCCATTTTTCATCCCATCTTGCTGCCATCTTCAGCCGCTTCTCAATCGCGAAATCCTCGACATAGAATAGCACTGCCTGCGGTTTCGCTCAATCGGCGCGACTGAATCTGACAACAAGCTGTGCGATAAATGCAGCATTTATTTATGCGCGGCTCCTTAGCGGATTATTTCATGGCAAAGGCGGTTAGCCTGTCCGATCAGGTAAAAGGGAAGCGATAACAGCTTAAAGGGTTTTGGGCTCATGCCTGAAACGCTGGTTCTGGCGTCCGTAATCGAGGGGTGATCGGCATTAAACCGCAAGGCAAAATCGCGCTGCTTTTCATTGATAAAGACATGAACCGACCGTAAGGATCCGCTTTTGCCGGCTTTGACCTCCACGGGGATGATATGCATTCCCAGGGATATCAGGTAATCCACTTCGGCATTGGCGCTTCCCTGCTGGCGCATCCAGCAATAAAGCTGCGGCGATTCATAGGCCCGACCCGAATAGAGCAAAATGCTGGCCGACAAACTGTTCACAAATCGCGCCGGAGTTGATGAGCATCAGATCCGGGAGACCTTGAATATCGGCCATGGAAAGTCCGCAGATCCGGCAGACCAGTCCGACGTCCAGAAACAGGGTCTTAAAATACCGATCATTGACTTCGGCTCCCAAGGGCAAACCATTGGCATCACTATGCAGCACCCGAAATACAATGCGGGCCATTTCCAGCACATGCAGCGCCAGCTTTAAGTCGCGGGTTTTTTCATCCCGGTCAACCTGAGAGTACTTGAATTTCTGGCCGATGAGCCAAGGGGGTTTTGGAAAAGACTTTTTCGATCCGACGGGAATTGACTTGCCGGCCATATTTGGCAAAGTCATCCCGGTAGGTGGCCAGGATACCGGTGGCGATCCGTTCGCAATCCAGATAGGACCCTGTGTTGACATAGGCCTGAACCGCTTCGGGCATGCCTCCGATTACACAGAAGTCCTTGATCAGGCCCATGAGATCGTTGTGAATGGAACCGGGAATCGATTCAGACAGTGAATAGTTATGGATCAATTCCAGGAGTTTTTGTTTGCCGAGAGCACACAGAAATTCTTCAAAAGTCATCGGCCCGAGGTGCATGTACTCGATCCGGCCCACCGGCATGGAAAAGGTATGATCTTCCAACACAAAATCCAGCAGGGAGCCGGCGGCGATGACATGCAGGGCGGGCATCAGTTCATAGAAGTAGCGCAGGGCCGCGAATACCTCGGGCGCCGCTTGAATTTCATCCAGAAACAACAGCGTTTTTCCGGGAAGGATCGATTGGTTGAGTTTGGATTCGAGATGCGCGACGATCTGTTTGGGATTTTTCGATAGAAACAGGTCCGCCGTATCGGGCATCTGCTCAAAATTGACCTCGGCCAGTGACTCAAACGATTCTTTGGCAAACATGCGAACCAGATAGGATTTGCCCACCTGTCGCCCCCCCCGTAGCACCAAGGGTTTGCGAGACGGGAGAGTTGACCATTCGTTCAATTGTTTTAATGAGAAACGGTGCATAATATTATATTAACCTGTAGAAATAGCCATATATTATACAATATTACCTGTTATATCGGCCATTTCAAGGATATTCTCTAATATTTCTTATTTGGATTTTATCTATTAAGTAACTATTATAAAAAGACTTGTAAAGATTTATGGTAAGAAAATGTGTCTTTGAGAGGTGAAAACAGGCTTGTATCGTGGGTATCCTGTTCTGTCGAGCCATTTTTGGGGTGGGTCAGGGGAGGCAGGGTGAAACCTGCGGTGGAGTGGCCGGGAGTTGAAATAGGATGGGTGGCCGGGCGTTATAAAGGGTGTATTGGTGATTTGGGAATAAAAAGGGAGGTGATCTTTATTTAAAGAGCGCAATGAAACAAAGTTGTTTTATGTTTTTATAATTTCAGTAGATGCAGAATTTGAGAAAAAACCTGTGCCACGGAGCTTTGCTATGAAGAAAATGATTGTGATGGTATCGTTATTAAGTTGGATGATGGGCGTTTGCGGGGCAGGATATGACCGGGAGGCGCTGGAGGCGGATCGGGCGTTTTTTACGGACGGCAGTTGCAGCCGGTTGAAGGCGGAGGTTAAGGAGGCGGATCTGGGACAATTTCATAGTGAGTTGCTCAAACGGGTGGCGAGTGACATGCTGGCGGGGCGGTATGATGGTACCTATCGGGCGACGAGTTATGAGGCGTATCCATCGCCGCGGGCGCTGGCGGCGATGTTGAAGCTGGGGGAAGGGTTCAGCCGTTATGAGAATATGACCGGGATGTGCCTGGCGGCGGGTGAGCAGGTGGTGCTGGTGGGGGATACCGGCGGGAAGAAGGTGTCGCTGTTGATCCCGGACTGGATGCGGAAGCCGGCGGCGGGGATCGAGCCGACCAAGGATCCGAATGGGTGGGGGCTGCATAAGCAGCAGATCGCGCTGGAGGAAGGGGTGAATCTGATCGAGGTCAAGAAGGGCGGGAATGTCTATGTGAGTTATTTTGATGACCAGGCCGAGACGGCGCCGGCGGTGACGGTGCATTTTCCGACGGGGCAGGTGAATGGTTATTTTGACGCGGGCCGGGATACAAACGCGGATTGGGACCGGCTGCTGGATGAGGCGGTGAGTCCGATCATGGACGCGCGGGGCAAGCATATTCAGGTGGCGTATCCGGTGGAGTGGTTTAAGACTTATACGCGAGGCAGGGGGTGGAGCTGATTGCCAATTACGATACGCTGCTGCATCATCATTATACCTTGATGGGGCTGGTGAAGTATAACAAGATGCCGAAGAACCGGATCCTGGCGCGGGTGAATTTTAATTATTATATGTTCCGTGACCGGGACGGGGTGGCGTACCTGGGTAATCAGGGGACGATGCGGATGGTGGCCAAGCCGGATGTGGTGATTAAAGGGGATCCGTGCTGGGGTTCTGTCATGAGGTGGGGCACGCGCTGCAGATGAGTCCGCAAATGACCTGGGGCGGGATGACGGAGGTGAGCAATAACATTTTTACCATGTATACCACGACCGGGATGGGTAACGAAAGCCGGTTGGAGCATCAGAAGAATTATGCTTCGGCGCGGAAGAATATTATCGAGGCGGGCGTGTCGTTTCTGGCGGCCAAGGATGTGTTTGACCGGCTGGTGCCGTTCTGGCAGCTGCATCTGTATTTCGCGCGGAACGGGCGGCCGGATTTTTACGCGGATGTGATGGAAGCGATGCGGCAGCGGCCGGACGCCGGGCGGCGGAATGAATCGATTCGAAATCAGTTTGAGTTTGTGAAGATCTGCTGTGATGTGAGTCAGCTGGATCTGACGGACTTTTTTGAGAAATGGGGATTTTTCTGGGTGGGTGAACTAGAGGTGAATGATTATGGGAAATATCAATACCAGATTACCCAGGAGATGGTGGATGAGACAAAGGCGTATATTGCCGGAAAAGGGTATGCCAAGCCGACTGAGGATCTTACGCTGGTGGAGGATTGATCACTGAATAGGCCTATTCGCTGGAGTAAAACAAAAACGCCGTGGAGTTATTGCCCGGCGTTATCGATCACCAGGATGACGTTGCCGGTTTTGTGTTCCTGTTCGACGTAGCGGTGGGCGTCGGCGATTTGTTCGAAGTGGGTAGCTGCGATCGATGAGGGTGGTGAGTTGATTGATTCGGCGAGGCTTTTGAGGTGGAGGAGGTCCTGGTTTTTCTGTTCGGCTGAACGCAGGCCGGTGGCGGAGAAGATGGCCTTCTGGCCGGTGAGCGGGCGGTTCTCAGCATGTGCAGCATGATGGGTAATGACAGGCCGGTGGTGAGATAGATGCCCTGGGGAGCAAGGGCGTTTTTGCTGCGGGTAAACGAACTTTTGCTGACCGCGTCAAAGATGATATCCCAGGTCTGGCCGGTGCGGGTGAAATCTTCGCGGTGTAGTCGATAACCTGATCGGCGCCGAGCGATTGCACCACGGGATATGGCGGGTACTGCAAACCCGGTAACGCGAGCGCCCATGATCCGGGCGAGTTGGATGGCAGAACTGCCAACCGATCCGGAAGCGCCATTGATGAGGATGGTCTGGCCGGATTTGAGTTGGGCAATGTCGCGGAGGAACGGAAGCGCGGTCAGGCCTTCGTAACAGAGTCCGGCGGCCTGGGCGTGGGAAAGGTTGACCGGTTTGTGGGCGATCGCCTCATTTTCGTTGATTGCTTTGTATTCAGCATGGGCGCCGAAGTCTGTGCCGGAGCAGCCGAAGACCATATCGCCGGGTTGGAAACGAGTGACCTGGGGGCCGATCGATTGGATCTGGCCGGAGAAGGTGTCGCCGGAATGTATTTGGGGCGGGTCAGGCCGGTGAAGAGACGGGCGATATAGGGTTTGCCCTGACGAAAGACGCAGTCTGGAAGTGTGACGACGGCGGCGTGAATTTTGATCAGAATATCATTGGGGCCGGAGAGCGGGGAGGGGCATATCGATGATTTTGAGGACATCCGGGGGCCGTATTTTGTACAGATCGCGGCTTTCATAGTAGATTATAGGCGAGATATCCACGCGGGAACAGGAAATACCGTGTAAACAGGGCAGCTAATCATCGGTTTTAACTGCAAGTATCAGCATATCCCTGGAGATCAATTCGCGGTACTCTTGAATTTTGTGGAACAATTTAACGATTGATGGGATTCTGATGTTTTTTGACTTTGCGCCAACCGCTGCATTCCATGATTGTCCAGGTATGGTAAACAATCCTGTTATCTATTTTTAATTGTGCTTTAATGCAAGGATATCCGAATGGATCGATGGCAGAAGATACGAGATGGAAATTTTCTGTTTATCATCTTTTCCATAAACAAACGGGATTCATCCTGCAGGCAAAATTCCGGATTCTTCCATTCATCCGGAAATGCGACAAATTTGATGTGATCGCCAATTTTCAGGTTTTTTGGGTCAGGCACGATTTTTCACTTTAAAGGTAATACAGGGCGTTACTTGTCGCATATTTGTGTTCCTGACAATCACTATGGAAGCATATGATCGATCAGCCAAGCGAAAGATCCGTTCCTTCATCTAAAATATTGATATACTTTTCGTACTTGTAGAGCCGGTTCCTTTTGCGGCCGGTCATTTCTTTTACGATACCGAGTTTTTCCAGATGCTGAATAGCGCTGGTGGCGGATGTGCCCATAAGCCGGTGAGTTCGCCTATTTTGGGAATGGAGATAATGGGTCTTTGCATCAGAGCCTGATGGACGCGCAACGCCGAACTGGCGGCCCGGCCGATGGCATGAATTTTTTTGCGGTCTTCCTCTGCCAGGGCCAGGAGGGTGGATGCCGTTATAACGGCCTTATCGGCAGTTTCTTTAACAGCGGTCAGGAAGAATTCCAGCCAGGCTTCCCAATGGCCTTGCGAACGACATTGCTGAAGAAGGTGGTAATAGGTATCACGATGGGTTTTGAAATAAAGGCTCAAATATAATAGTGGATCTTTCAGTATTTTTTCAGAACACAGCAGTACGGTGATCAGCAACCGGCCAACCCTGCCATTGCCATCCAGAAAGGGGTGGATCGATTCGAACTGTACATGGGCGAGGGCGGCTTTGATTAAGGTGGGAGTTTTATCCGGGATATCGTTGATGAATTTTTCCAGATCTCCAATACATTCGGGAAGTTTTTCCGGTGGCGGTGGGACATAAACAGCATTTCCCGGGCGGGAACCACCGATCCAGTTCTGACTGGTTCTGAACTCGCCGGGCATTTTGGAACTGCCCCGGCCTTTCGATAACAATACCCGGTGCATTTCCCGAATCAATCTGGAAGAGACCGGTAACTCTTTGATTAAAGCCAGGCCGTGATTGAGGGCGGCGACGTAATTGGATACATCCTGGACATCATCGATGGGCACATCCGGCTTGCCACCGATTTCGAAGAGCAACAGTTCGGAAAGCGATGATTGAGTACCCTCGATCTGAGAAGACAGTACGGCTTCTTTACGGATATACATATACAAGAATATGTCGGTATCGGGTAGTAGCATTGAAGTGCTATCGAGCCGCCCCAGGCTGAGCAGGGTCTGGTCCAGCAATTCTCTGAGTTTATTATCGATGATTAGCGCCGGCCTGGGTGGCAATGGGGCCGGGATAAATGCCTGGCAGGTTTCGCCGACATTGGAAATCGTGATGTATTGTCCGGTTTTCGATGCATCATTCTTATTCCATTTAATGTAATAAGCAAAGTTGTTATTACAAGATAATCGGTTATCTTGTAATAAGGAAGTATCTATTTGATAAAAAATAAATGGGTACAGAATTTCAGGTATGGCTATATATTATTGTAAGAGATTATATTTTATGTGTTTATGTTTTAATTAGTGGTTTAATTAATCAATTGCGGCTTTCAGGGCGGCCCAGTGTTGGGTGTTAAAAAATTATTGATTCAGAAATCGGGCGGGATTATATTATGTTTGTTGGATCAGTTGTTATGAGTATTATTGTGGAAAGGGCTTTGGAAATGGATATCTGGTGTCTTGGAGATATGAATGGGATCAATCAAAGAAAGGTTGGTTGGAACTGATGGGTAAGTTTCTGGTTTCGGTTTTCTGGGGCGTTGTTTGTTTTTTTGGCATACCCAGTCTGTTGGGAATTATGACAGGGATGATAATAGGTTTTGGATGCTTTTTCGGGTTAAATGTTGTTGCTCTTCTCAATGGTGTGTTATCTGATGGTTCGAATATTAACCTGATCTGGTGGTTTTTGTGTTTTCAGATGGCTTGTGGTTTGTGGGGATTTATGATGGGTATGGCAGGGAAGTTGCCGGGGACGAGAGGGAAAACCATCGTGTCGCGGGAATGATGGACAAGCTGGAAATCGGTCGGCGCCGGCCGGCTGGAAGGGGTGTCTGATGGATTATGTGATTATTGCGGGTCTGTTTATCTGGGTCATGTTAGTGATGATGTATCGATTCAATAACCGGCGGTTTGCGGGGATGATGTCGTTGCGGTTGTTCTTGATCACGCTGGCGGTTTTGATGGCAGGGATATTGTTACAGTTATATATCCGAGGGATGGGGGGGCGTTGAATGGCTGACGTTGTGTGACGGGCGATCAGTCTTCGAGATCGGGATTGAAGGGGTTTTTGAAGGCGGATTTGAAGTCGTAGGCGTGGTCGAAATCTTCGATGGAATCGGTGGGTTGTTTTTGCATCCAGCCGGAGTTGACCAGGAGGAAGACGATTTCGCCGAAATCACGGGTAGTTTTGATGTGCCAGTGGTTGAGGACGGGAAGCGCCATGGAACCCCAGTTGCGCAGCGCGAATTCGCGCAGGGCTTCGCACAACTGCTGGCCGGTGATGTGGCGAATTTCATCCTCGTCTTCTTCGGTTTGAGGGAATAGTTTTTCCACGGCGTAACTGAGGCCCTGACGAACGAACTGGACGGCCTCGATGGGATAGCGGCCATCTTCGTTGACAACTTGTTCGATGGGTTTGGTGGGTTTATTCATGTGACAGGCGCAAACCGGATATGAAATATTAGTGTACGCGCTGGCCGGGTTGGGCGCCGGGGTCGACGGAGAGTACGAAGACTTCGCTGTTGCCGGGGCCGGCGGCCAGGATCATGCCTTCGGATAGTCCGAACTTCATCTGGCGCGGTTTGAGGTTGGCGGCAACGATGACGTGGCGTCCAACGAGCGCTTCGGGCTGGTAGGCTTTGCGGATGCCGGCGAAGACCTGGCGGGTCTGGCCACCGAGATCAACTTCGAGGCGGAGCAGTTTATTGGCGCCTTCGACGAGTTCGGCCTTGAGGACTTTGGCGACGCGGAGGTCGACTTTGGTGAAATCATCAATGGTGATTTCCGGTTCGAGCGGTTCGGTTTCGAGCGGACTGGGACCGGAACTGGGGGTTGGCTGGTTTTGATTGTCTGTTTCTGGTTTGCTGTCTTCAATCATGGCTTGTACCTTTTGAGGATCGATGCGTTCAATGAGACGCTCGAACGGGTTAATCGTGATATTTTCAATGAGGGAACCGGCATCCGGCCAGGTCAGCGGGTTGAGGCCGAGAATGCGTTCGACGCCGGCGGCAAAGGTTGGCAGGACGGGTTTGAGATAGATGGTAAGCAACCGCACGGCATTGACCGTGGCGGTGAGGGTTTGTTGGGCCAGATCGGGATTGGTTTTCATTTCAGCCCAGGGTTTGTGCTGGTCGAAATAGCGGTTGACCTCGTCGGCCAGGGCGGTGATCATCCGCATGGCGGCGGCGAACCGGCGATTTTCGTATTCGTCGGCGATGGCTTCGGCCTGGTTCTGGATGACGGTCAACATGTCTCTGGCGTCGTCGGGAATTGTGCCCACGCGGCTGTCGAAGTTTTTATTGAGCATCTGGGCGGAGCGGGAGAGCAGGTTGACGATATTGCCGGCCAGGTCGCTGTTGACCCGGGAGCAGAAATCTTCCAGGTTGAGGTCGATATCATCGACAGAGTTAGAGAGTTTGCAGGCATAATAATAGCGCAGGTACTGGGGATCGAGGTGTTTGAGATAGGTGGCGGCGCTGATGAAGGTGCCGCGGGACTTGCTCATTTTTTCACCGTTGACGGTAAGGAACCCGTGGATCGCCAGGAAGGTTGGGGTGTTGAAACCGGCGCCCATCAGTTCGGCCGGCCAGAACAGGGCATGGAAATAGGTGATATCCTTGCCGATGAAGTGATAGATTTCGGTTTCGGGATTGCGCCAGTAATCGTCGAAGCTGAGGTTGTTTTTCTGGCAGTAGTTCATGGTACTGGCCATATAGCCGATAGGGGCATCAAGCCAGACGTAGAAGTATTTGTCGGTTTCACCGGGGATTTCAAAGCCGAAATAGGGGGCGTCCCGGGAGATATCCCAGTCTTTGAGGCCCAGATCGAACCATTCCATAAGTTTATTGCAGACCTGTTCATGGACATGTCCACCCTGTACCCATTGTTTAAGGGGTTCGGTGAAATTGCCCAGCTTGAAGAAATAATGTCTGGATGATTTGCGGATAGGCGGGTTGCCACAGACGCTGCAGCGCGGGTCTTTGAGTTCGAGGGTGGTATAGGTGGCGTGACAGACTTCGCAGGAGTCGCCGTACTGGTCGATGGCGCTGCAACGCGGGCAGGTGCCGCGGATGAAACGGTCGGGCAGGAACATGGCATCGTGTTCGCAGTAGGCCTGTTCGACCTCGCCGGTGACGATGTGGCCTTGTTCGAGCAGGGCCTGGTAGATCTGGGCGCTGAGTTGGCGGTTTTCGGGAGAATGGGTAGTATAGTAGTTGTCGAATTCGATCCCGAAGGCAGTGAAGTCGCGGACATGCTCATCGTACATGCGGGCGATGAGTTCTTCTGGGGTGATGCCCTCTTTCCGGGCACGAATCATGATGGGGGTGCCATGGGTATCGTCGGCACAGCAGTAGATACAGTCATTTCCGCGCATTTTCTGGAAGCGAACCCAGATGTCGGTCTGGAGGTATTCGACCAGGTGGCCGATATGGATGGCGCCATTGGCGTAGGGTAAGGCGGAAGTCACCAAGATCTTTCTTGAATTCATGAGAGTCCTTCGTTGTCGTTTTTGGCAGATTATTCTGAGGGAGTCTGGGGATTGGGGCGGTTGTCATCGCCATTCCCCTGGTTATTGCTATCCGGCCGACCGCGTCCACGCCTTCGATTGCGCGGACGGCGTTTTCGTTTCGAGGGGGCCGGATTTTTATCGTTATCCGAATCCGAGGTTTGCGGTTTGGGTTCTGACCGATCCGTCGCCTGGGCAGAGGGCTCCCCGGAAGCGGGCCGCCGTTTCTTTTTTTTGCGTCTGCGTTTGCGCGCGGTATTGTTGTCTCTGGGTTCCTGATCCTGTTCGGCCGATCCTGATGGCGCGTTTTCCAGACCTTCCAGATCGAATAAGTCATCCATGGATTCAAGATCGGCATCGACGGGAGGTTTTTCCAGCTTAGGCGCAGGCGGTTCGGCCGGTCTGGCCTGTCGAGGTCGGTCTTGACGGCGTTTGCCGGATGGTTTTTCGAGGCGGTTAAGATCTTCAGGAGTCGGGGTGTAGTTAAATTTGAGAATATCTTCGACATGAACGGCGACCTGCTTGCCATTGGCCAGCCGGATGCGTACCAGTTGGGTAATGGTCTGGCAATCGATGACTTCACCGTGGCCATCTTCCACCAGAACGCATTCGCCTTTATGCGGGAGTTTTTTGTAGAGTTCGTTATAGACCTCATCTTCATACCGCAGGCAACATTTGAGCCGGCCACAGCGGCCGGAAATTTTGGACGGATCCAGAGTCGCCTTCTGCAACTTGGCCATGCGCATATTAACCGGTTTGAGGACTTTCAGGAAATTCTTGCAGCAGCATTCCCTTCCGCAGGTTTCAAAATCGGCTACCAGTCGCGCTTCGTCCCGCGCGCCGATCTGGCGCATTTCGATGCGGGTCTGGAAATGCTGGGCGAGTTGTTTGACCAGTTGACGGAAATCAACGCGACCTTCGGCCATGAAATAGAAGATGATGCGGTCGCCCCCGAACAGGTGTTCCGCGTCGACCAGCTTCATTTCCAAGTTGTCCTGATCAATGAAAGACCGGCATTGATCGATAATATGCCGGATATTCATATCCAGATGACGCTGTTCGTTTTTGTCTAAATCAGTCGCAATTCGAACGACTTTGCCATCCCGATGGAGGGGGTAATTGTTATCGCTGGCGGCACAAAACTGATCGACTTTTTCAATTTTGATCCGGCATTGCCCTTCCTTGTGTACTGATTGAGGCATCAGGATTTCGCCCAGTTCCAAACCACGTTCGGTACTGACAATAACGTGGCTGGTATCAGAAGGGAATTCTTTAATGTTATTATAGAATAAGCCAATTTGCCCCATTTTTCCGTATTTGACCAGCAGCAATTTTTGCTTTTTAGCCGGATTACCGGAGGATTTAACGCTTGTGGTATCGTTAGCATGTTCCTCAGGCGGCAGAGGATCGGATAAGGGTAAATCCTGTTGAGGATCTTCGGTCATATTACACATCCATTGATGTAAGTTATTTAGATATAAAAAGTAATGACACGGCTGGCCGTATTCTCATCGGATACGGCATAGTCAGCATCCCGGTCAATAACAAAAGCACCGGACAAGCGCCAGGTGTTCATTTATCTTTCAGATCAGGGCGCTATGTTATCTCTATAGGTCAGGAGCCCATTTGTAATTCGATATAGTCTAACAAAAGCGATTCAAAAAGCAAAGAGGGATTTGCGTTCGTCGTCAGGGCGCTTTCGGTGCGGGCGGAGATCTGAATCGCGCGGGCGCACATCAGGGGATCGTATTTACGGGCCAGTACCGCTATGGGCTTTCCGGATGGCATTTCGGCACTATTCCAACCGGAATGAGAATAGATTGCCATCTGGAAGGCCCAGCAGTATAGTTGAATAAACAGCTGGTAGCCCATTCGAGTGGCATCGCTGGCGGAGTGTTTGGAGTTGTGTTTCAAGTATTCCTGGGAAAAATGTTTAGCGCTATCGACCATCAACTGGGCGACATCGAGCATGTTTCGATAACCCAGTGACGCCAAGGCATTTAACAGGGCTTGCATCTGATCGAAAAAATCGAGCTGCGCCAGAGTCAGGGCGATCCCGAGACGTCCGTTACAGAAATGGGTCCAGAATAAGGCTTGTTCATTCGGGATGTTTCTGGATTGAAGTTGAGCCAGAACAAACTCATTGGGAAGCGTTTTAAACCGGACAATTTGAGTGCGTGAGTGAATCGTTTTCAGCAGGAGGTCCGCCCGCGAGGTACATAAAATCAGGAAAGTACCCGGTGGAGGTTCTTCCAGTGTTTTAAGCAGGGCATTTTGCGCGGGTCGGGCCATGGTATGGGCTTCGTCGATGATAAAGACTTTAGCCCGGCCCCGCGTCGGGAACCCGCCGGCCGGTTCGATGACGAATTCACGGATGACATCGATAGGCAGGGTGAGCAATTGCCGGGAACGGGCAGTGCCGGAAGTGAAACGTCCCAGATCCCGATCGATAAAATGCAGGTCGGGATGGGTCTGGCTCTGGACCAGGTGGCAGTCTTTGCATTCGCCGCAGGCATCCCGAATGCTGTCGCATTGGTAATGGCCGGGGTCGACCGGACGAGTGACCGGTGAAGAGCAGAATTGCAGCCGGGCCCATTGGGTGGCGAGGGTGGCTTTGCCAACGCCCTCGGGTCCGCTGAAGATATAGCCATGGGGAACACGTTCCATGCGACGGGCTCGTTCCAGCCGGCCGATGGCCTGTTCCTGACCGATGATATCCAGTATAGGCATGGTTAGATAATTAAATGGGTTATGATCTGATGATGGACTTCCTCAATCGATTGGGTGCCATCGACAATCAGGGTGTCATCGCGTTGACGCGCGAACTCTAAAAAGGCGTTTCTGACATCCGTATGAAATTGGATGGATTTACTTTCCATACGGTCTGGATTATTTCCGATACGGGTTCGACTGATTTCCGGTGGGACGTCAATAAGAATCATGCGGTCCGGCCAGGCGCGTTCCAGGACCCGTTCGGCGATATCGAGAACGATTTGCGGCCCGATTTTTCCGGCGACGGCCTGGTAGGCATAGGTGCTGGAGACCCATCGATCGGACAAGACGCATTTGCCTGCCTGGAGGGCCGGGGCGATGATTTCACCATAGAGTTGCGCCCGGCTGGCCATATAGAGCAGGGTTTCGCAGCGGACGTTCATTTCCGCATTGCGATTATCCAGCAGGATGGTGCGAATCTGTTCGCCAATGGAAGTGCCGCCCGGGTCTCTGACGCAAACCACTTCAATACCGTTACGTTGGATATGATCGGCCAGCATCCTGATCTGCGTGCTTTTGCCACAGCCGTCGGGGCCGTCCAGAACGATAAATTTATGTTTAAATGATTCGAAATTCATGGATTAACAGTCTAGGTGAATTAGCAGGATTTGTCAATTGAAGGCTGGATCGCCGAGTCGAAAAAACTTTCGATCTGCCGGACCAGATCCGCAAGTGTTAAGGTATCGGTTGCTCTGATAAAAAGCTCTTTGGCCTGTTTTTTGCGATAGAGCATCTGGGTAATCCAGGCAAGTTGGGATTTTTCGAACTCATTTCCCCGGCCGGCAGAGTGTTGTAACGCGATCAAGTTAACATGATCAAGCAGGGATTGGCAGTTTGATTCGATGTCATTGCGAGTAAACGGAAGTAATTGGATAACCTGACGGCCGGTAATGATAAAGGGAATGATTGAAGGCTGTAAAGCGCGTAAGCCATCAACTTTTTGCATGGGGCCGGTCTGGAACGACAGAATCAAAAAGCGTTCCATTGGCATAAGCCAACGATAAGCCGGCCCTTTTAATTTTTTTAATTGTTCCATTTGGCGGTGCAACAGGGCTGCTTTTTCAAATTCAAGAGCGGCGCTGAGACATTTGACTTCCGCTGCCAGGGTATTGATGGTTTGTTCCGGCCCCTCATTCAACAGTCCGGCAGCTCTTTCGGTCAGTTGCCGATACTGATCGAGGCTGACTGTGCCATTGCAGACAGCGGCACATTGTCCCATCTGAGCGTAGGGGCATCCGGTCACGTAAGGGGTTTCCGAGAGCCGTTCGGGATGGCGACATAAACGGTAGGCCGATTGTAATACCTCGAGCAGCATTGATACGGAGCGGCCGGTGGCCAGTGGGCCCCAGGATTTGCAGGCACTGTCTGGATGACAGGAACGCGAGCGTTTGAATACCGGCAAAGAGGCATTGAAATCGACTTCGATAAACCAGGCTTCCATTCCAGGCAGGCAATTCTGCCAATTGTCCGGGAAGATGGTTCTGACCGATCGGAAATAAAGGAGTTGGGTTTCGAAGGCGCTGTGGCAACGGCGAAAAAATATTTTCCGAACGATACTACGCAGTTTCAGTTTGCGTGAGGGTTCCTGTTCCGGTTGATCGGACAGGCGCGATCTGACAAGCCGGCGCAGATCACCGGCGGTTAACAGTTGAACCGGCTGATTGTCCCGGTCAGCAAGCAGGCAAATTCCGCCACCGGCGGGTATTGCCCGGGTCGATTTTTGTAAATCGTTATCCGGTTCGATGGAAAGAGCCGACTCGAACAACTGAGCCCAATCGGGAATTTGTGTCCGGTCCTGATCCAAGGCCCTATACTCGTTCAATCAATAGAGTTAGATTGGCATCCCGATAATTAATGCTTCAAACGCCATTTTGCCATTGACCACTCCTTGCGCGGCAAATTTGAAACGCCGGGCACGCAGTTCGAGGCATTTTCCGACAATATAAAGTCTGTCGCCGGGGACGACCTGATGGCGGAATTTAACGTTTTCGATTCCGCTAAAACCGAAAAAGGCATTGGTGCCGCTGGCTTTAGTGGCCGCAAAACTGGCCGCCTGGGCGGCCGCTTCAATCATTAAAACACCTGGGAGCAAGGGGCGGCCGGGAATATGGCCGCGCACCCAGAAATCATCATCTTTGGCATCTTTAAACGCAACCAGAGAATGGTCATCACCGTTGTAGTATGCGATTCCGTCCAGTAACCTGAATTCAAACCGGTGAGGATTGATGGCTTCGATATCTTCAACACCGTAAATGACCTGATTCAAATTAATTGCGTTCAGATCCAGCAAAAATTGAGGAGGCATGCAAAATATCCTTATCTGATCGGTCGTTACAAATTATTCGGCACGAGTTTCGAGGATTTTGACACGTACTTCCTGAGCGGCTTGTTTAATTTCCTGCATGGCTTTTCTAACGCGAGTGCCGGCCGCCTTGTTGCCACCTTCCGCCTTGATGATATCATCTTCAACCTCGTGAACCATTTTGATCAGGTTATCATATTCTTGCATGTTAAATCCTTTCTAATCAATAGCTTCCACACTTATATCTAATATTGTAAGGGTTGCAAGTTTAATCGGGTCAATTGGATTTGTCAAAATAAATATTAACGGACCTTATCAGTAAATATAAATCAATCCAAGCGTTCTGTCTGGTCGATTGCCAACATCCGGTAGCGATTGCCGCGCCAGGTAATGATGTTTTTGCGCCAGGCTGATCCGATACAGAGCCAGGTCCAGCAGGCAATGATGGGCTGGCCAAACAGATCGATCAAGGCCGGGATGATAAGATGATTTCGATCACGGGCCAGGATGCGCATAATCATGCTCTGACGTAACAGGGCTTTTAAAAAAGAAGCGATATAGAGGGCAATCGGAAAAATGGCGGCCCATCGGGTGTGCGGGCTGTGTTGATACCACAGGATACCAGTGACAACCATACCCAACCAGAAGGCCAGGAGATACTGGGAAAAGCCGGCAAAGGCCAGATACCACAGTTTTCGGTTACAGCACCAGGTGATAATAAACTGGCGGCGAGTAAATTCGAATAGTTCACACCAGGAATACCCTTCATAACTGGCGATAAAACAGGCTGGTACAAAGTAGACTTCGAGGCCTTGCTGCTGGACGGCATAGGTGACCGCATAGTCATCCGACAGGGCATTTTTCCAGAGTTGGTCGATTCCGGCCTGATAGAAAAAGGATCGTTTGAACGCCATGGCGCCGCCCCAGACGGGATTACGCTGATGGGGGCCGAGCAGGGAGGCAAAATAGGCGTTCATGGCGCTGAGTGTGAGGCTGCTGAGACGATAATCGGCGGGCACATACCAGCGATACCCGGTACTGGCGCCGACTTCATCGCGGCGAAGAGGATGGATCATGCTACTAAGGAAATGGGGGGGCGGGCAGGCGTCAGCATCGACAAAGGCCAGAATTTCGATATTGTCAGGCGCCTGGCGACAGACGGTTAACAGATTATGAACTTTTTGCGAATTGTGGATTGCCTTTCCGGCGTAGACAATTTTCGCAGAGATGGGATTCCCGGCGTTACGCTGTTGGAGAATAATCGATTCCAGAGGTTGACGGGCGTGATCGTCAGGGTGATCCAGAACAAACCGAATAGAATAATCGGGATAGTTCTGCTGGAACAGGGCGGATATATTCCGGGAGAATTCGGTTTCGAGTCCTTTGCATGGAACGATCAGCATGGCTCGCGGTTGATAGGTGGAGCCTTTGGGCGGCCATTTACGGCGGACATAATTAAAGTGCCGACCGGCTTCCAGCAGGACGAGGAACTGAAAGATCAGGATTCCAGCGGCGAAGAGATAATAGCATATTAGCATTGGGGACATGAGTGTTTACAGTTCGTTCGTGGTGATATCGCTTTGTCCCCAATATTGGGTGGCAGGTTTCATTCTGGTTGGTACTAATACCGGTTTGTTCCGGTCGCAGGTGATACTGGAATTTTCGGGATTGAAGTTGAGTTCCGCGATTTGCAGGTAGATCGTTTTCTGATCGGGCAGATTCTGCATATAGGGTTTGGCATAATCACGGCGGGCTTCGCAGTGGTAGAAAATAAAGGCACGGTCATTTATGACGGCTACGCTGGGATGTCGCCCGATGGAGGTATCGGTAGGGCGGAAGCCATTCTGGTCCAGGATATTGCCGACATATTTCCAGTTATTCAGGTCGGTGCTGCGATAGACGGCCATAGGCGGACCGCTGGGATCGGTCAGCATCCAGTAGTGGTTTTTCCAATAGAATACATAGGGGGCTTCCTGATAGCCCAATCCGGTAACTTTTTTGTTATTGGCGTCGCCAGAGGCCAGTCCTTGCTGCTGCCAGGTTTTCAGATCGGCGCTGGTGGCATAGTAGATGCCCATGGTGTTGTTTTGCTTGTCGCGGTACCACATGTGCCATAGATCTTTGGTGCGAAACATGCCTGCGTCAATAGCAGTATCGGATACGATCGTTTCCTCCACCGATTTCCAGCCGTTGAGCAGGTCATGAGCCGGGGCGGTATAATGCTGGATCCAGCAGGCCTCGCCGCCCCAGAATCCGTCGGTACCGGGTTTGCAGGTGACGTACATGTGGTAGGTATTGCCATCGCGGATGATACCCGGAGCCCAGAAGGTATGGTTGGCATCCGGTTTACCACCTTCACCGTCGAATTGACAATAGCCGACAAAGCGCCAGTTTTTGAGGTCTTTGGAGGCAGCAACGCCAATCGGGCAAGCGGCCGCAGTGCCATCGGGGCGATGGGCCCGGCGGCCGGTATAGAAAATCCACCATTCCTGTTCCTGGCTGTTCCAGACAATTTCCGGATCGGCTGAGCCGTGATAATGAGGATCGACAAACAGGGGAGTTGAGGCGATAGGAGTTGGCGCGATGGTGATGTGATCATCAGCCGGTTTGGCCGTGAGGTTGCCGGCGGGGACGTCGATTTTGACTTCTTGAGCCCAGTTTTGAATCAAGGCATATAACTGGCCGGCTTTATCCGGCTGGGCTTTGAGCAAATTCAAGGTTTCGCCAGGATCGGAGGCGAGATTGAAGAGCAGGGTGTTACTGCCATCCTGATCGACGAGCAGTTTCCAGTCGCCATCACGAACGGCGTAGGCCGGCGAGATGAAATCCGGATTGCCGGGCATCAGTTGGGCGTAGGGTTTACCGTATTGCCAGAATACTGGTTTAGTACGGAGCGGTTCTTTGCCGGTGAGGGCTTCGAACTGATTGATGCCATCGTGATGAACGGCGCCATCGGTGTTGGCACCGGCCAAGGCGCAGAAAGTGGGTGACAGATCAATGCCGCACATGACGGTCTGGTGGTTGACCCAACCGGCGGGGATTTTGCCTTTCCAGCGGGCGATGAAGGGCATACGAATACCGCCTTCATAGAGAGACCATTTCCTGCCGTAGTAAGGGCCGGTAGAGCCGGGGGGATACTGACCGGCCTTGTAATAGCTGGGCCAGTCGGTGGGACCATTATCGCTGGTAAATATAACGAGGGTATTTTCGGCCAGGCCCAGGGTATCGATGGTTTCGATGACTCGACCGATCTGGCGATCGAGTTCCTGCAGGACGGCGAATAATTTTCGTTCGAAAGGATTGTCGCTGATATCGCTGAATTTATCGGCATCCAGATCGGTGGGCAGGTGGGGATCGTGGACATCGTTGGGGAATAATTCGAGATAGAACGGGCGGGTGGGATCGGCCTTGATGAACTGAATGGCACGGTCGACATAGGTCTGGGTGGAGAATCTTTTTTCGATTCGGGTAATGTTGCCATGCTGCAGTTTAGCGCTCTGGTCCGACAGGCCGTCATTGGGGAACAGAATGCGATCACCGAGCCCTTCGAAGCATACCAGCGATTCATCGAAACCGTAGGCCTGAGGCAGGGGGGCCTCGCCGACATCGCGGCCGCCACCGATATGCCATTTACCGAAATGGGCGGTACGGTAACCAACTTGTTTGAGCAGGCGGGCAGTGGTAGGCGCGGCGGAATCGAGCCAGTTTGCCATACGGCGGTTCTGATTGATTTTTTTGGAGTTGAGATAGGAATGGATCTTCCAGCGGGCGGGGTACTGACCGGTCATGACGGCCACGCGGGATGGGGAGCAGATAGGCGAATTGACGTAAAAGCTGGTCAGCTTGATTCCTTCGTCGGCCAGTTGATCAATATGAGGGGTTTTGAGTTTTGGGTTGCCGAAACAGGACGGATCGGCGAAGCCCATGTCGTCAATGAAAATGAAGAGGATGTTGGGTTGACGAGGGGATTGGGCAAAGAGTGAACCCGTCCATAGGGCCAGCACAACGAGTAAATTAAGAAAAGTAGTACTTTTCCATTTTGACATAGTACGCCTCCATCTCGCGATTAAAGAATTTAATTGAACTTATGCAGTGATATGGTTGTAAATTCAATTCTAATTATTATGCTCCGTATTCCGCCAAGTAATCGAGCATTTTCTGTTTGACGGTATCGTCAATGTATACCTGGTTATCTATTGGCCGGTTATGCAGGCATTCGATAATTTCCCGGACGGTGACGATCGAGCAGACGGGGATGCCGAATTGCTCTTTGACTTCCTGGATGGCGGTGAGGGATCCTGTTCCACGTTCCATGCGGTCCACCGAGACGATCACGCCGGTGACCTGGGGATTGTGATTGGCAGTGAGGATGTCCATGGTTTCGCGGATACTGGTGCCGGCGGTGATAACATCTTCGACGATGATGAGTTTTTCGGAACCGGTGTATTTATGTCCGATCAGGGAACCGCCTTCGCCGTGGTCTTTGGCTTCTTTCCGGTTGTACGTGACAGAGACATCCATGCCATGGTCGCGGCTTAACGCGATGGCGGTGGATACGGATAGCGAGATGCCCTTGTAAGCCGGACCATAGAGGTTATCAAAGCCGTGGCCAATCTGATTAATGATCGCCTGGGCGTAGAACTGGCCCAACTTGCCCAGTTGCCAGCCCAATTTATAGTTGCCGGTATTGACAAAATAGGGGGTTTTGCGGCCGGATTTGGTGGTGAAATCGCCAAAGGTTAAAACGCCGCACCGGACGAGAAACTCGATAAATTCCGTTTTGTATGTTAGCATTCAATGATTCCTTCACACTGAAAAGTTAACCTAACCTGATTATTTCAGTAATAAATTTGACGGTCGTTAAACCTTCAGCTCCACATCATTAACCGCGGCGACTTTGCGGAACTTTCGGCGGATGGGTGTGATGGTATCCCGGAGGAAATCGTCCACCTGCTGCGGGGCGCGACCGATGTAGTTTTCGGGTTTCATCACCGATTTCAAGTTGACGGCCGCAAAGAGCGGGTCGTTTTGCAGACGCTGGATCAGGTCGTTGGGTTTGCCATGTTGTTTGACCTGGGCGGCGGCATGCATGGAGTGTTGCCGGATGGCTTCATGCAGTTGCTGGCGGTTGCCGCCGGCCTGAACCGCGGCCATGAGAATGTCTTCAGTGGCCATGAAAGGCAATTCGGCATCCAGGGTCGCGCGAATGACCTTGGGGTAAACGACCAGGCCATCGACCACATTGGCCATGATGCCCAGGATGGCGTCGATGGCGAGAAAGGCTTCGGGAATGGCCAGGCGTTTGTTGGCCGAGTCATCCAGGGTGCGTTCGAACCATTGTTCGGCGGCGGTCATCATGGGTGATGAGGATAGCGATATCACGTAGCGCGACAGAGAGGCGATACGCTCGCTGCGCATGGGATTGCGTTTGTAGGCCATGGCCGAGGAACCGATCTGGTTCTTTTCGAAGGGTTCTTCCATTTGTTTGAGACTGGCCAGCAGGCGCAGGTCGTTGGTGAATTTATGGGCTGACTGGGCGATACCGCTGAGGGTGGCCAGAATATTGGCGTCGATTTTCCGGTTGTAGGTCTGGCCGGAGACCGGGGCGATACGGGCAAACCCCATGCGTTTGGCGACCATTTTTTCCAGTTGGAGGACTTTTTTATGGTTGCCGTCGAAAAGCTTGAGGAAGGTGGCCTGGGTGCCGGTGGTGCCTTTGGTGGACCGGAAACAGATGGAGTCAATGCGGTGCTGAACCTCTTCGATATCCATGACCAGGTCGTAACACCACAGGGTGGCCCGTTTGCCGACGGTGGTCAGCTGGGCGGGTTGGAAATGGGTATATCCGAGGGTGGCGAGGTTGCGGTATTTTTTAGCGAATCGGGCCAGCAGATCAATCACGCGGTAGAGCCGGGCGCGGACAAGTTCGAGACCGGCGCGCATCTGGATCAGGTCGGTATTGTCGCCGACAAAGGCACTGGTGGCGCCCAGGTGAATAATTCCGGCGGCGGCGGGAGCGGCATCGCCGAAGGTGTGGACATGGGCCATAACATCATGTCTGAATTTTTTTTCGTAGGCGGCGGCCTTTTTGTAATCGATGGTATCGATATTGTCCCGCATCTGCTGGATTTGTTTTGGGGAAATGGGCAGCCCAAGTTCGGCCTGACATTCGGCCAGAGCCACCCAGAGTTTGCGCCAAGTGGTAAATTTAAAGTGGGGCGAGAATATCTCCAGCATTTCGGCGGAGGAATAACGGGCGATCAGCGGATTATCGTAAGTTCTGGTATTTTCATTTTTCATGATGGCATTTTAGCTGAAAATACCAATGTTTAAAAGTGAAAATAATCTGTGGTGACGAACCGGTTTGATTTCGGTGAGTTGGATAAGTATCGATTAGTTTGAATTATGACTGAATCAGAAGATAAAAAACCGGCTGCCGTAAAGTACGGCAGCCGGTTAAAAATGTGATACAATCGTTTATTTGCAAAAAAGTTTATTTGCGGCGGCGGATCCAGCCGATCAGGCCGGTGCCCAGGCTGCCGAGAAGTAGAGCGCCGGGGGCAGGGACCGTGGCTGTTTCGAAATATAACTCAGAATCATCAATAGCCAGACCATTTTCAACAGACACAAAGGTGAACCAGCCATATCTGTTGCCGCCCACTTCATCCGGGATCGTGTCTACTACGTTATACCGAGTTTCAGTAAACAGGATATTGTCATTAGAATCTAAAAGATTTAAATCAACAGCAAGGGAACCGGCATTATCATAAAAAACATGCTGAAGAGTATACCAACCAGATTTTTCTACAGTATAATGATTAATAGTTTCCAAATCTTGACGAACGGCAAAATTGGTATTGTTGCTTCCTGCAACAAAGAGATCCCCGGTGGAAGAGTCTTTGGTGACGTGGAAAATATAATCGCGTTGATGAATGCCGTCTGAGCCATTTGCAGCCACGGAATAATCAAATCCAGAGCCGTCAGCCCAGTTAATATCCAGATAAACATCAACAGATGCCGTAAAACTACCAGGCCAAACACTACGATACCCATCGAAACGGGTAAGCGCTCCAGAATAACTCGTGAAAGATGGACCAATTAATGCGTGATAAGAACCCTCGGCTGAAGTGATGCCATTGGTGCCTGATCCCACTTGAGATATCGTACTGTTGTAGCTAAACCAACCGGAAGTGTCAGTTTCAAAATCCTGTTCCCAGACTTCGGTCAGGCCTGCAGAAGCCAGGCTTGCTGCCCCTAAAAGTAAAATTAAAGCATACTTTTTCATTATTTTTCTCCTTGTTTAGTGTGATATCGGTAGACGATTGTCTTGCTGCCGACAAATGTACATCTATAAACTATAAAAATATCCGTATGTCAGGTTTTCAGGTCATGATACACCTGAAATATACATAGCACCATTGAAATTTCATTATAATCTGATGTGGGGATCAGAGTCAATATATTCGAACTATATCATGCAGGATTAAAATGGGACTGGATAAGCAGCAAGCGTTATAATCGCTAAGGTTTTCCTGATTTCACGTCGAAATAATGATAAATTGCGCAATAAATACCCGGTTACGACTTAAGGCAGCAACCGGGTATTTATAGAATGGAATAAATAGCAGGTTAATTTGATGGCTAATTATCGCCGGCGGCGGATCCAGCCAATCAGACCGGTACCCAGACTACCGAGAAGAAGAGCGCCAGGGGCGGGGACAGGGGCGGCTCCGCTAACACATAATTCATCTACATAAGATTCGTAAGGAACTGTTTCAGAGGTAGGCCAATATCCCACTGCAATTCGAACATGAACAATATCCAGGTCACCGAACAGGGTTGTGGCATCGTAGGACTCGAGGGCAAAATTTGCCAGAGTATCCTGAGTTCCGCTAGAACTGTAGGTGCCTGCTGCCAACAGTCCGCGATCCATTACGACATGAACATTGGTGTTCATATCGATACCGGTTTGGAACCAATTGTTGGTGTTATAGGTGCCACCGCCGGTAATAAACGCGATGGCCAACGTATCAAATACATCGTCGCCATTGGCATCCAGGCCCAGCATCGCATACGGGGCCAGATTGCTAGTGGATGAACTGCCGGCAATGTAGGTCCAAAAAGTGGCTTCGTTAAGGTCTTTTAACTTACCAAAATCACCATCCACACCAACTCGCGCGTAATTGTCAGTGTCATTTAAACCCAGGTAGACTGAATTAGTTCCCGAATAAACCTGAGCAGTGCTTTGCTGAGCATAGCAGGACGAATCACTATAAAAACTGACTCCGGTTAAATCCTCAAAGCCAGTTGTTGATGCGATTACCGGGATAGCCAGTGTCATCAGTAAAATCAAAGCAATAAATTTTTTCATGAATTTTCTCCTTAATTTAGTTTATGATTGCACGTTATTCTCACACAACTCTAATGATCCTTATAACCCAAGGTTAAGAAAAGAATTAATCACTAGTGCTCTGTAAAAACTAAATATTCTTATATAGCATGTCCGATAATAACTCCATAAACCGAATATTTATGGAGTTTGTTATGAAAAAGTACATCGTTCGTCTCACTGACGCAGAACGGAAAGAGCTGCTTGAAGTTGTTACAAAACTCAAGGGCACCTCGCAAAAAGTCAAACGGGCTCAAATCTTGCTTAAGGCGGATGCGGACGGTCCCAACTGGTCCTGCAATCAAATTGCCGACGCTTTTTTGTGTCGTCTCAGGACCGTAACCAAAGTTCGTAAATCGCTGGTAGAAAGAGGGTTTGACATCACATTGAACGGTAAGCAGCGTGACACGCCGCCTCGCGCCAAGCTGCTGGATGGCGAGCAGGAGGCAAAGATCATTGCCCTGAGGCTGAGCGATCCGCCGGAAGGTTACAGTAACTGGTCGTTGCGTTTGATCGCCGACAAAGCGGTGGAATTGGGAATCGTAGAATCCATCAGTCACACCACCGTTGCCACGACGCTTAAAAAAATGAAATAACGAACCGAAAGATACAGTACTGGGTGATACCGCCGGCGCAAAACAGTGAATTTGTCGCGTGCATGGAAGATGTCCTGAATGTCTATTCCCTGCCGTATGACCCGGATTTTCCGGCGCTCTGCATGGATGAACAGCCGGTGCAATTGCTCAAGGAAACTCGCACTCCGATGGCCGCGACCTTGCATCATCCTCGTCGAGTGGACTATGAATATGAACGTGCCGGAACCGCCAGCCTATTCATGTTCACAGAACCAAAATCCGGCTGGCGTGGGGTGAGCGTTCGTCCACAACGGAAAAAGGTTGACTGGGCCGTTGAAATGGCAGAGTTGCTGGAGGGCCGCTATGCCCAAGCGAAACGAGTGCTTCTGGTGTGCGACAATTTGAATACTCATACCAAGGGAGCTTTTTACGAGGTTTTTCCTCCGGAGCAGGCGCGCCGGTATGTGGAAAAAATTGAATTTCATTACACGCCCAAGCATGGCAGTTGGCTCAATGTGGCCGAAAATGAACTGAGTGCGATGACCCGGCAATGTCTGAAGGATCGAAAAATGACCGACATGGATAGGCTGAAAAAAGAGACGAAAGCATGGGCCACCCACTCCAACGAAAAGCAACGAGGCGTTAACTGGCAATTTAAAGTGGAAGATGCCAGGTGTAAATTGAGATCACTATATCCGAATATTTAATCTTTACAGAGCACTAGGCTCATCTCCTTTCAAATAATCATTAATTATCATATTTTATTAATTTTTAACGATTGAATTGAAAATTAAACACTCATAGTGAAATACTCAGGAACACATACTGATGAATTAAACTTAAGTTTTACTTTATAAAAGTTATACCGGACAGAGTTGTCTGGGCATGCCGAGTAAATTAATCTATAACATTTTCCAGAACCTCTGGCCCAATGATCTCATATTATAATTAATAGCCTGACGTGAGGTTAAATTCAACAAGAATATCATGGATAAACCAAGTTATGCTTACATTGACTTGGTCCATGAAACCAGGCTGATGGCTATTTTTTGTAAGTACTTGTCATTTTTTGTGTTAAATGGAAGACGTGAGAGTTGATATTTGATTGTCAATAAAAACGTCTGTCATATGGTGGTGACAGACGTTGAGTGGAATCAAAAATATTTCAGGATTTATGATTATTTGCGGCGGCGGATCCAGCCGATCAGGGCAGTGCCCAGGCTGCCGAGAAGCAGTGCGCCGGGGGCGGGGACATAGCTTGAACCAAATTCTACATCATCCCAAATCGTGTAAGGCTTATCGGTTCCCCAATCAGAAAGGGGAGCTGTAAACATGGTATACAAACCTAAGGTGACCAAATCTTCATAATCATTACGGTAGGACTGGCCTACTTCAACCCCATCAATATAATAATGGATCGTTCCATCGGCACTGCTCAATTGCATTTTGAGTTGATGCCATCCGGTTGATCTGGCAACGCCAGTATCTTGCCAGCCAGGGTGATTTTCGCCAACGGCTACATAATAGTAATTGCCAGTAGTAGGCTGATTAAATCGAGCCCCGAATTGTGTATCGGTCCAGTCTTCGTTGCCAGCAAGATAGCCATTAACCCAGGAAGGTACGGCATAAATCTGTCCCGTTCGATCAGCAATCTGGTCATCGTAATACCAGGCGCTGAACCAGGGATTAAATTGTTTCTGCATCGCATAGCTGTCAACGTTTGCAGGTTCTACGCCAGCCCACCACATCGAATCCTTTGGCGTGCTATCGGCGGTCAACTGCATGCCGAAGGCGCCGCTATGCGCCAGGGCGGTCTGCTGCATCATTTTGCCAATAGGGGCATCGCCATGACGATAGGCCGCGTTGATCCAGCCCGGGGCATAATCGCCAGACCAGCCCGCTTCAAAATCAAAGCCAACTTGATAACTCGCATACGCAGCGCTCATCAAGCAGCCAACCAAAACCAAGGTCAGTAATTTTTTGATCATGAGTCTTCTCCTTATTAAAGCCTTTCGAAATAAACCGGTCAGTACGATACTGTCGGAATTTTTGCAATTTCTATAAGATCCAGAAGAACCGGTTGTCTATATGAGACAACCGGTTTATAAAACAGTTTAATTTTTATTTACGACGGCGGATCCAGCCAACCAGGCCGGTGCCTAAGCTGCCGAGAAGCAGAGCGCCGGGGGCGGGGACGGCGGCAGGAGCTTCGAAATCATATATTTCATCAAGCAATGTGCCGCTGATAGATACATTATCAAAATAACCTATCTGGCCTTGATTATAGCTTCCAACACCGATTGACAGACCAATGATATAAGCATTGGCAAAATCAGTAGCATCTGAAGCCTGAAATGCAGCGGCCCATTCAGACAGCGAACGAAGAGGTGGGCCACCACCGCTGTTGCCGATTTCAAAACCGCCACTCCACCACCAGCCGCCTACAGCATTAGAGCCAGAGCCTGTTGTACTGTCGATATTGACAGTTTGCCAGGCATCTACGGGGGGATTCGTACTGCCTGCACTGGATAGATTCCAAGACGGTTCGTAAACTAAAAAGCCATAATTGTCATTAGATGAACTGTGATTGGCTGCTCCAATTGCGAGTTTGATTGAAGGTGCGGCGGTCATATTTGCACCCGACACACTTTGTTTATAATAACTATAGCCAAGTTGGATGCTGTTTAAGGTGGTTGAGGCAAGGCCAAAGTTGCCATCGATACCGATTTCTGCCTTATCGGCATTATCAAATTCGGTAGTGAGTTTGACCGCGCCGGTAGGCAGGGGTTGGTCGTTTTCCAATGTGCCACCAAGCCCCGTTAAATCGACAATCGTAGCCGTTCCATTGTTTCTGACATCGGACAAATACCATCCCTGGGTTTTATCAAGAGTAGTGATTGTCTGTGCCGCATCAATAATACAGCATTGTGCGACAATGCCAATGGCTAGGCCCCAAAATAATTTTTTCATGATGTTCTCCTTGTGTTAGACATATCAAACCGGTCAATACTTTACTTACCGGATTGATTACATATTCAATTTATACCAGTAAGACCAGAAGAACCGGTTGCCTTTGATAAGGCAACCGGTTTACAAAACAATATAATCAACATTTATTTGCGACGGCGGATCCAGCCGATCAGGCCAGTGCCCAGGCTGCCTAGAAGCAGTGCGCCGGGTGCCGGCACAGCCGGATTGCCGACGATAACATCTATGCTTGTTAATGCAATTAAATTGCCTCCATCATATGCGCTGAGGACATAAGTATAAATTCCTTCGTCTAAAGGATCAAAGCCTACCGCACCTTCCCACTGAGGCTTCCAGGAATTCTGGGCAATATTTTTGCTTGAAATCAGCTCAAGATAATTATCTGCAGAAGTCGCTTTAACGCCAGCGCTTTGAGCGGTGGAATTATCTCCAAAAGCATGGTCTCCACCATTCCAAATAATGTCACGAGCCGTCAGGTAGGCGCCAGTCGTTGAAGTCATACTAAGAGAATAAGTCAGATCGCTTAAAACATATCCATTAGCAATCCCTTCATAGTTGGTATTAATAGACCATTCATATGACCATTCTGCGGTTGGCCAGGATTGGGTTGGGGCAACTCCCGGATCAAAATAGTAGTTACCAATGCCGTCACTATTGTATATCGGTTGTGGGTTACCACTTGCATCGTGACGCAATTTGGCTCTCAGGCCAAGTTCGACGCCATTTGCCCGATCAACCGTGAAAGCACCATTGCCAATTCCAGTGCCCATAATAACATTATTGGTTACATTCTGGTCATATGATATTGTTGCCATGGCGGATGTGGCAATAGCAAATACGAGGATCGCCGCTAATAAATTCTTCATCATTTTCTGCCTTTCAGAGTATATCACTCTTTTTTCAGTTCTATCCACAAGGAAAAAGTCTTGATGTATTACGCACCCGGCGACACCGTGCCGACGGGTCGGAAATAATTATATGAAACAAATACAGTTATACCCTGGAAGAGGTGATCCGACTTTGAGTTTTCTCTCCTGCTTAAAGTGTTCACATTTTCCAGTTCCTGATTATTTATAGTTGATTTTATCATTTTTGCGAACAAGGAGTCAATTAGATTTTTATCAGAATACATTTTTATTTTAATTAACGCCGCGTCGGAAAGTGTTAATCTTTTTAAGATGTTATTTCAAAAGAAGTTATATTTGGAAATATGTGGCCAGTTTATAAAGCGATTGTAGGAGATTACAATTTTTTATTACTTGATTACTTTTTTTATCTCAACTCGTCATAAAATTATTTTTCAATGATGGTAATATAGTAAATATAGATAAGAGGGGTTGCGGTTAGAGGCGTACATTATCTTGTCAGGCAGATATCAGGCTCTTATAATTGACAAGTATTCACTTTATTTAGACCCTATGACATAATAAAATCCCAGACTAAAATGATTTGATGAAAGCGAGATATCAATGCCCATAATCGATTTTCATACTCATGCGTTTCCGGATCATATTGCTCCTAAAGCGGTGCCGGTGCTGGAAAAGGAGGCGGATTGGAAGGCTGTGCTGGATGGGACATTGACTGATCTGTTGCGGTCGATGGATTGTAATGGGGTTGATCGATCGGTGGTTGCTTCGATTGCTACCAAGCCGAGCCAGTTTGAGCCGATTCTGAACTGGTGCGGCCAGATTGCTTCGGATCGGATCGTGCCGCTGGCTTCGGTTCATCCGGAAGATCCGGATATTCTGGAGCATGTCCGGGCGATCCATGCGGCCGGGTTAAAGGGGCTCAAGATGCATCCTTATTACCAGGGGTATCTGTTTGATGAAGAGCGTATGTTGCCTTTTTACGCGCTTTTAGAGGAACTGGGTTTGATATTACTCAGTCATACCGGTTTTGATGTGGCCTATCCGCGTGACCGGGTTTGTGATCCCGTAAGAATAGTCAGCGTCATGGACCGGTTTCCTGAGCTTAAACTGGTGTGTTCGCATCTGGGGGCCTGGATGGACTGGGATGAAGTAGAAAATCATATGATTGGCCGGCCGATCTATACGGATATATCCTTTGCGATAAGCTGGATCGGGCCGGAACGGGCACGCGATTTCCTGCTGCGACATCCAGCCGACTATATTCTGTTTGGAACTGATTCGCCCTGGGCCGACCAGGGGGCCTCGATTACAGAGTTACATGCTCTCAAATTACCCGCAGAACTTGAGTCGAAGATCCTTGGTCGTAACGCGGAACGTTTGCTCATCTCCCGATAAAAATTCAATTCTGAGGAGGACATGCAGGAATGACAGAAACGGATTATCCCATTGTTTGTGCCGTTATTGAAGATGCGGAAGAGATACTTGCTCTGCAAAAACAGGCTTTCGAAAAGCAGGCCCTTATCTACAACTGCTGGACTTTGCCTCCCCTGGTAGAGACCGTCGAGCAATGGCGAGGTCAATTTAATGACCGGTTGGTGTTAAAAGCGCTGGATAAGGACCGAATTATTGGTTCGGTCTGTGCCCGGCAGCAACAGCATCAGGCGAAGGTCGGGCGGTTAATTGTCCATCCGGATTACCGTTGCCGGGGTTTAGGGACCAGACTGATGCTAGAGGTTGAATCGCGACTGCCGGAAGCGACCCGTTTTGAGTTATTTACCGGGCATAAGAGCACAGACAATATTTCGCTTTATCAACGACTGGGATATGCGATTTATCGTAGTGAAGATGCCCGGGATCATATACATCTGGTATTTATGGAAAAATTCCGCCAGGACTGACCGGCGCAAAAGGGTGATACCGGTTTGTAAAGAGAAAAACCGCGCTGTCCGTGAAAGACAGCGTGGTTCAAAATCGAACTCAGTTAGTGAATCTTAAACAATTTAAGTGTCTAGTTTTTAATCCTTTTACTCGAAAGCTGAAAGAATTTCACTGTTAGCGGGCATGCCCTGTTTGGCATAAACAACGATTCCATTCTTGTTAATGGCATACACAGTTCGCTGGGTTGAATTGCCTTTGGCGCACCCATAGGCGTTGATAACCGTACGATCCGTGTCAACCAAAATGGGGAATTGAAAGCTGTATTTATCGATAAAATTCTGATGAGATTCGGCGCTTTGAGGATTCACGCCAAAGAAGGCCACGCCGGCTTTTTCAAAATCGCTGTAATCATCCCGTACGGCACAAAGTTGTTTCGTGCAGCCGGGCGTGTTATCGCCAGGATAAAATATCAGAACAACGTTCTTTTTCCCTTTGAAGGAACGGAGCGATACCGAGTTGCCATTCTGATCGGGGATGTTGAAATCCGGGGCCGGTTCTCCAATATTAATCATCATTTCAGGATCCTTTCGTTTTAATTCCATGGGGTCGCCGAAAAAATCATCCGTCTGGAAGTTGTCCGTAATTAATTTTCGCAGGTTCTCGCTTGAATCAGTTAATATGATACGGTCATCGATCTTTTCATGTTTAATCAGTTGCGGGTTGGCTTCCAGTAATTTATCCAATGCGTCAGGATTCATCATACGCATCTGGAGAAGAGTATTGTCAAGTTTGATGTGAATAAAGGTGTGCATTGGCCAGGCATGAAACCAGTAGAAGGAATTGGCCTGTTCTTCATCGAATTCGGGCGAGATATCGAGGTATAATTCACCGTTTAACCGATTCAGCGCACCGATAAAGTAGCCCGATTTAGAGGTTTTTCCCTCATAGTAAATCACTCCGTATTTATTACTTTCATTGGGATGCTGAATGAATTCCCATCGGTCTTTGTTATCTCCGTTTAGCCAGATGCCAATCAGTGATTTTTCAAAGACAACCGTTTCTTTATCGCTTATCCCACGAAGAGACGGTACGCACCCCACCAGATAAGTTGCCAATATCAATCCGGCAAGAACAGATACATTTTTCATCGCTAAATTTCCTTCAATACCCAATGGGTATGAAAATTCCTGATCGCTCGCAACATAACTAATTACTTGTAAAAGACTTATTTCGCGGCCCAGCGGGCATTTTCAATCGTAAGCGGTATAAATATCAGGCAGCGCCAAATTCAACTTCATTAGATTGTAGTTTAACCGGTTGGCGTAAATCCAAAATCGCACAAATTTTTCGCAGATTTCCGCACCAAGCGTCATAAAATCCCTGGAAAAAATTTAATTTGTTTTGGAAAGGGAATTGATTAAATTTGTCACAGGTGTAGAAAAAGGGTTATAACGTTAATATAATTAACAGGTTATACGAATATTGTGAAAATAGAGGGTCCGGATTAAATAGGTGATGATGTATTGCAATAAAACAAGATTTATGTTAATTGCAAATAATGTAAATTTATATGGATAAATCAGTATCAGTTGTTACTATGATACGAGGTTAATTAAATTAGAGGATTATAAGGGGTAATTTTGTTTTGGTAGATAAGGCATAATCAGACCCTGCTGGAGAGCCCTCATGAAAAGCACCTTGATGAAGAAATTAAGAAATGAGTTATTACAGTCAAAAGCATCGCTAATGTGGAAATTTCTCAAGAATTACCAATTGGTTTATGGGGATTATCTCGCCGATTCGGAATTAACCAAGCAAATCGAATCATTTATCAATACGACAGAAAAACAGCTTAGGAAGATAGAAACACAGATTGATGAAGACATGAAGAAAGAACGTCAGGCTAGAAAAAAAGCGAGGGAAGAGGGGGAATTTAACGAGACATAAGGGTGTCTCTCAAAATTCATTCAGGGCTGCAAGTGGACACACCGCATGCCACGTAACAAGTATTTTCCCCTGAACTGCGCCACAAAAAACCGTGAATATTGACAAATATGCCCGGTTTTTTAAACTTTGCCAGAGAAAAACGATCTTCGCTTTTACCTGTAAAGCAATGGGCGGATGTCCTTAACCTTAAATTCCAGTGAAGTTTAGAGTTTTTCAGGCCAAATACCGTTGCCTCCCGATGTTCGAACACGAGGCCCCAGTGGTCTCCAAATAGCTGGATTGGTTGGTCCAAAAATTATATGTGATCTTACTCCCATCATCCCTGCGAGATGGGCGATTCCACTGTCGTTACCAATGAATTCCCGGGCGGCTGCCAGAACGCACAGAACGTTTTCCAGGGAGAGGGTATCAAGGGCATAAGTGATTGATTTTATTATGGTTATATTGTTTTTGTCCCAACGTTCCAATTCAGCCGGTCCTAACAGAAATGCAACCTGTTGCTGGTTATTCATTAAATTTTTAGCCAAATCAATGTACCGGGACAAAGTCCAGCATTTTTCCTCGCCGCCACTGCCGGGATGGATCAAAGTGATCGGATTACTGGTATCATCAGTATTTAACCCGTGCTGTTTCAGAATCTCCCTGCCACGGGTTCGGTCTTTGCCGCTGGCCAGGAGATAAATTCTCATCGTGCGCCACGGATCGTTGAAGAATTTTATGCGCAGTTCTTTACCTACCTGATCAATAAAATAATTGCCAATCAAACTTTGATAATTTTTGGGAGGGTGTAAATCGACAGCAAAAACTTTGCATTCCGGTTGAACTCGCATCAGGTTTTTTACAAAATAACGATTCGAGTCATTTAAAAAAGTGATGATGATGTCGTATTCATGCCAGAGACGCAGTTCGAGCGTATCAGGATCAAAGTCTTTAGGATTTTGGAAAAAACAGGACAGTGACAGGCTGTCAATGGAAATAACACGTCGAATATCAGATCTTCCGGGTAAAATACTGCAATAATCGAGGTGTCCCATTAAATCTATACTGCGGCAACGAACCATACGGCGTAAATAATCAGCCACAGTAAGAGTCAACAGGGTGTCACCCAGTGCACCCGGTTGAATAATCAGGGCTGACTGAAATTGATAATGTTCGCTCATTCTGGCCATATACAGTTTGATTGCTTTCAATGCTTTACAAGTGACAAGATTATGGTATAATAAAAATAGAGCCGCCCCGTTTTGTCAAACCTCAAATTAACTTTTTTTATAACAGGGAGTTATAGTTATGCCTACCGTAGCACATCTATCCCGAAATACTTTCTGGTTTTTGACAATATGTCTGGCAGTGGGAATCGGGGTGGTATTGATCGACCGGGGTACAAATGCCCAGGTAGTAACCGCAATGCCAAAGGCAATCGCTGAAGAATCGCAACTCATTGCAATGCCGTTGTTTAGCGAACAGGGTCAATCCTGTTTTGTTTTGATTGACAAGCAAAAATCGACAATGTGTGTATACTCCTATAATGTTTATAAGCCACAAAATGTTCGTTTGCAACTGGTTGCGGCCCGTAACTATTCTCAAGATCTTGATTTGAATGAATTTAACTGTGCCGAACCGACCCCGACAGATATCAGGAATATTCTGAAGCAATCATCGGCAGCAGAAGCGGTTCAGGAGGAAGTTACGAAGCAATAGCATCCAGACCTCAGTCCGATAATGAGGCGATTCCAGAAATCTTAAGAAACCAAAGTTCTTTTTGCTAAAACAAAAATTTTAGTTAGCGTTTTCCCATTTTTTCCTGCTATAATCCAACCCTGCATGACCTTTCGTAGCGAAGGGTGTTTTCAATACTGGAGATCGACGACATGGCTAAGATGTTTTATACCAAAGAAGAAGTCCTTGAAAAGCTCGGGAAAACTGAGGACCAAGTGAAAGAAATGGTCCTGGATGGCAAGTTACGCGAGTTTCGAGATGGCAACAAGCTGATGTTCAAAGTTGATGAGGTAGATAATCTGGCTGTGGATGATCTGGATTTGTCGCCCACGGATGATCTGGGAGCCAGCGGAGAATTGAACCTCGATGGGACTTCACCCGGATTAGGATTATCCGGAGATTCCGGTTCTCAGATTGGTCTGGCGTCAATGGATACAGGATCACAACTGGGATTGTCACCTGATGGTCAGGACATGAGCCTGTCCGCTGAGGATATGTCTCTAGAAACCGGGTCGGCCATTGGTCTGGCCCCATCCGAAACCGGTTCGATCATTGGTCTGGCGCCAGGGGACACCGCTGACCAGGTTAGTCTGGATGATCATTCGGCACTTTCAAAAGGGAAAGATGATACGGTTGTTACCAGTCATGGCGAAGAATCAGTAGCCAGTTCCGAGTCAGGCAGCGCGGTGATGAGCGATCCACTGGTAGGCGGGGATATGCCAGAGCCGGATTTTGCCGATGAACTCAATCTGGATGGCGGCGGCAGCGGCAGCGGGTTGCTTGACCTGTCACGGGAAGCCGATGATACCAGTCTGGGCGCTGAACTGCTTGATGAAATCTATCCGGAGCCGGGCGAAGATCTGTCAGAGCCCAAGCCATCCCGTCTTGAAGTGCAGACGACTACCGGCACTGAAACATCTGAAAGTGTAACATCCTCCGATCAATCAGTTCTGGTTGCCGCGAGCACTGCCGGCCCGGCCGAGACTGTCCGTGTCGTACGTGTTTACGATGACAGCAGCGCCGTGTTTGGTGCGGCCATGATCGTACCGTTTATCATGCTTATTTACGCCGCTATGGTCATGATTGCCGGTGTACTGGATATTCAGCCCTCTTTGATCAAGACGATCAACAGCAAGATATGGTTTGTTACGGGAGGCGCAGGGGTATTGACGGTCCTGGTATTAGCGATCGGATTGGCTATTACCCACCGCAGTCCGCAGCCTGCCGGAGCAAAGAGCAAAGCGAAGCCTACGAAAAAGGCCAAGCCGGTAAAAGAAAAGAAAGTCAAAAAAGCCAAGAAATAATTTCGAAGATAATTTCGTTCAAAATCGGGGACGGTTGCTGCCGTCCCTGTCCCTTATTTATAAATAGTCATGCGCGAAAGGAGCAAATAACAATGAGACGCGGAATGATTATCTGTGTTCTTCTGTTGGTGGGTATGAGTTTATTGGCCGGTGGGTGTGTCACCCAATCTCAATACGATAAGTGTCGGCGCCAGAATGAGATCGTCAACGCGCGTCTGGACGAAATGAAAAACCAGAGCGAAGGGTATCGGCTCGAAGCGGAGCGGTGGCAAAGCAAACATGACAATATCAACACGTTGTTAATGGGATGTAGTAAGAAGCTGGAATTGCTGCAAGCCGGTTACGATGCCAAAAGCGCCGAGCTGGAACATCTGTCAGGGCTGGTTGGAAGCACTGCATTGCCCACCACGCTGAGTAATGCACTGGCAGAATGGGCCCAGTCCAGTGGATCGGATCTGGTTGAGTTTGACGAAAAGACCGGGATTGTCCGTTTTAAGAGCGACCTGGTATTTGCCAGTGGCTCCGATGAAGTACAAACCAAGGCACGACAGCAGATTACCGCTCTCAGCGCGATTTTGAATTCTGCCTCAGCGGAAGGTTTTGATATTTTGATAGTGGGTCATACAGATGATCAACCGATCAAATATTCCGCTGCCAAGCATCCGACTAACTGGCATCTTTCGGTTCATCGCGCCATTGCCGTCGAAAAAGTTCTGGCGACAGCCGGTTTGAGCGAGCAACGTATGTCCGTGATGGGATTTGGTGAATTCCGACCTATCGTGCCCAATAAACCAGGTGGAACTGCCGAAAATCGCCGTGTGGATCTTTATATTGTGCCGGCCGGTCAGCTATATCTAGGAGGTCGTACCACGCCATCGGGAAGCAGCATTGCGACCGAACCGGCGCTTTAGAAAGCGCTGAAATAAAAAAACAATTGCGAAGGCAAGCTCAGGCTTGCCTTTTTTATTGAATACCCATTTCCATAAATGATATAATAACAGGGAAGAGGACTTGTCTTTGCCTAAAAAAGGTGGCCGTTTTGGATGATTGGAACAATGTGGCAGGTTATCAATTCTTTAAACGCTCAGGGAATCTCAGCGGAGTAACCATTGTGTTTCTCCATTATTCATAAATTGTATTGTCTGATAAGTTTGGGCTTTTGAGGAATCGCATTGACGAATTTTCTGTCAGGATACATTTTTTGTGTAACGTTTTCCGGGATATTGCACCTTATTGATATGGATAGCAGAATTTAATTTCGGAAACAGTATGATCTTTGGTGAATACAATTATCCGCAGCTTATCCTGGAATGCCGGAATGGCGGGAGCGCCGGCCGGGATCTGCTTGCACGGAAAGTTCGCAGTGATATTGGACCCTATGTCTATCGAATGTTATTCAACCGGGAACTTGCTGAAGATATTATTCAGGATACCTTGTTAAAGGTGTTTGAGTTAATTCATACGATTCGCCAGCCGGAAAAATTTCGAAGCTGGCTGTATCGTACGGCGTGGGGGCAGGTCCAGCATTATTTCAGGCAGCAAAAGAAAATTGAAATTGACGCGGGAGCCAATCCGGATGATTATGCGAGCCCCAATACTGTCGAAGGATTGACCCATCTGCTGGAAACGGAACTGGCCGAAGCGATTACCCGGGCCATGGCCGGGTTGAAGGAATCCTATCGGCATATCCTGGTATTGAGGGTGTATCAGGGCTTTTCGTATGAAGAGATTGGTCAGATTCTATCATGCTCACCACTGGCCGCCAAGGTTTTGTTTCATCGCGCCAAACAGGCCTTGAAAAAGAAACTGACCGGGCGAGGTTTTAATAAGAGTATGCTGGCGCCGGCATTATTGCTTTTTGGAAAACTTTCGGCTCAGGCTTCGGGGCAGGCTGTCGTGCCGGTTGTTACGGGGCGATTGTTAACGGTATCCCCGTTGATAACAATGGCCGGATCTGGAGTGTCTTATCTGGCGGTGGCTACACTGATCGTGTTAGTGGCGTTGCCCTGGCGGGCCGTATCGAATCATTTTAGCCGGCTGATTTCGGGTAACCTATGTGAGACGCGCGTTTCATGTCCGATTGAATTTGTGGCACAGGGCGCGACTGCCGACTGGCTGGTCCGTTTGAACCGTCAATATACCGAACAGGGATTTGAACGCCTGGATTATGTTATCGAAGCGGGTGAAGAAGTTGAATTTATTTTTCCGGGGAAATTGATCGATGGAACGGGCGCCGATTTGTTTATTACCGAACTGGGACCGGATGGTGAGTGTGTTGAGGTTTATGCCGGCGATTCCCTGGGGCATGAGCATTGGATTGGTCAGGCACGAACGCCGAAAGTTGATGCCGGACAAAAGGGGGTGATTTTCAATTATCCCATTACCTGTCGAATTGATCTGGCGAATGCCCCGCAAGATTTTGAGCCAGATCGCATCAAACTGGTTAATTCCGCAAACGGGAAGAATAATGGTTTTGAACTGCAACAGATTCAGGCACGTATCGCCGTTGTTCAAGGGGGTGACCATGAGAAATAGCCGAGCGTTTTCCCAGGTTGAATTACTGATAGTCATTGCCATTATCGCTCTGCTCATAGCTATTTTGATGCCGGCGTTGAGCCAGGCACGCCAGCAGGCCAGGAATGTTCAAGATTTGAGCAATCTTAAGCAATTGGGGATTGCGGCCTGGACCTGGGCGGAAGAACATGATCAGCGTTCCGTACCGGCTAATTGGTATGAAAATGAAGAACTGGCTCGAATCACTCATGTCAGATTACCCAACGCGTATAGTCCGTCGGCAACATTTACAGATCAACAGAGAAACAACCTTTATGCCTGTCCCCTGGCGACTAAAATCGATTTTTTTGGGAGTAATCCTCCGGATATCATCTCTTATGGTATCAATGGTGAGTTGCTGAGAGATTCAATGACAGGCGGGAATCAGCGCCAGGATGATTTTAAAACGGCGCAGGGTATCAAACTGGACATGATTAAGGAACCGACGACCACCAACCATTTTATGTGTCATGAAAAATGGGTAGTGCTGAAGTATCTTAATTTTTATCCGGCTATCGATCCGGCGTTGTTGCCGGATCCAACCCGGACACGCTGGCATCGTATCTGCCGCGGACGATTTTACGGCAAGTCCAATATGGTCTGGCTGGATGGGCATGTTTCGGCTGAACCTGAGGATTTCGAGCAATTCTGGGAAAGGTATCTGAATGTGAAGATGTGAGCGTCTGGGAGTGATTTGATGCGTTTCGGGGCATTATGATTCTCATTGCCAATGAACAGGTATGGTTCCGCGTGGAGGTGTTGACAGGGGAATTCTCTTCAGAAAAATCATTTCTTTTCAAAAAAAAACGTTACTAACTCTGTTCGATCGGTCACTTCACGTTGTGTGTTATAATTATCAAGGAACCATTACTAAGGAGCTTTGTGATGAAGAAAAATGTACTTAAATCGGTTTTGTGTGTTGTTATTCTGCTGACTCTGGTTACGGGGTGGCTCTGGGCGGCGGACAGGACGATTGTAATTGAGGTCGCGCCCAAGGTGTTGAATCTGAATAACCAGGGCGAAGTGGTAACTGTGCATACTGACATTGGTTATAGTCTGGTAGCGGGGGCGACGGTTACCTTGAATGATGTTGAGATCTATTATTGGAAATCGGATAATCGTGGAAACTTTGTGGCCAAGTTTGAGATAGAAGATATCAAGGGGTTGGATGGGCTTGTTATTGATGGGTATAATACCATGACCCTGGCGGGGGAATTGAAAGATGGTACCACCTTTGAGGGCAGTGTGGATATTAAGGTTATCGAGAGATAATAATCAGGGGACCTCTAAAACCCAATTTAGAGGTCCCTTTAATTTTTTGTCGGCATTTGCCAGCGTCTGTTTGACAATGGGGCAGATATCCTTAGAATAAGCAAGAAGGAATAACGGCTCCGATAGTAGTATTGAGCAGACTATGGCGTTACGATTGATTGAAATTTATATCAAGGCGGATTATCAGCAGCAGGTGCTGGATACGCTTAAGGAATCCGGTACGGTGCAGGTTTTGCAGTTGGAATCGGCCGGGGACGCGGAAGTTCATATTAAAATGCTCATGAAAGTGGAGCATACGGAAGGGGTATTGGACGAACTGGAGAAGAAATTCCTTTCTGTTCAGGGCTTTCGAGCGTTGCTGTATAATGTGGAGGCGTCGATTCCGCGCCTGGAAGAGGAGCCTGAAAGTACTGCTAACGAAGCAAAGAAGAAGGCAGTCCGGTTTGGCCGGATCAGCAGGGCGGAACTCTATACCGATATTGAGCAGGCCGGAAAGATGAGCTTTGCGTTTGTCATGATGCTGGCTTTGTCATCCATTGTGGCGACGGTCGGCCTGATACGTGACAACGCGGCGGTGGTAATTGGCGCCATGGTGATCGCGCCTTTGCTGGGGCCGAATGTTGCCATGGCGCTGGCAGCGACGCTGGGGGATGCCGAGTTGTTTCGGCGGGCCCGGATCACGCTGGTCTGGGGATTGAGTTTGCCGTTGATAGTGGCGGCGTTGATTGGGTGGTTGTTTCCGATTCATTGCGATACGACGGAGATTTTGAGTCGTACGGAGGTGTCATTGCTGGATCTGGTGCTGGCGCTGTCGGCGGGGTGTGCCGCGACGTTATCTTTTACGCTTTCGACGGCCAGCGCTTTGATTGGGGTGATGGTGGCGGTAGCTTTGATGCCGCCGCTGGTGACATGCGGGTTGTTGCTTGGGTGTGGGGCCTGGGCGCAGGCGCTGGGGGCCGGGTTGCTGCTGGGGGCCAACCTGATCTGCGTTAATCTGGCCGGGGTGCTGACCTTTTTGCTGCAAGGGATTCAGCCGTTACGCTGGTGGGATAAGTCGCAGGCACGGCTGATGACCCGCCGGGCGCTGGTGGTCTGGATTATTCTGCTGGTGGTGTTGTTGGCGGCTTTGTGGTTGTCCGCCAGGCGGCAGGGGGGGTGATTGGTGGGGTTGCTGGGATGAAGCGAAAAGATATTATTCTAAGTTGTTGTTATGTATTGAATTATGATGATTTTTGGTTGCGTTGGGTTCGTTTGGTTTTGGGTTGGTGTTTGCGGCGCTCATGGTAGTTTTATCTTTCGCCTCCGGTGCGAAATCCTGGCGGTATGCCTCGGAGGCGAGGGTTAAAAATATTAAAATCATGTTCGTTACCCAGGGTGGCGCTCATCCCGTTTTACGGGACTCGCTCTGCCTTGGGCTATTGTATACCGGCCCGTTGGGCCGCTTTGGGTATCCGCCCACCTGAGGCGGGCCTTCGGCTTGGAGAGGATGGTTTTATTCCGTCTGGCCGGGATTGGGTGGGGGCAGGTTCGTACCCAACTATCACAATACCAAGAATCCACCCATAAGCTGCGCTTGAAGGCGCCACTTGAGGTAAATCCATGCGCAGAGGATTTCTGCGGGCGTGGCCGGGTGGTTTGGGGGCTGTTTGGTCAACTTTGGTATTATAGATCTGGTTTTTGTGATAGTCAAATTAAATATTATGTATTTATATTATGTAACAAAACAGTAATACTAAACATCGTGATTTATGGTGGCCCATGTTAATTTATCGTTGGCATAAGATTTGAAAATTGATGATGGCATCATCAGAAATCGAGTAAAGTATTGGGTTATAATGTTATCGGACCTTTCCTGTTGCGGTGGATCTTTTACTCTGGCGGTTTTGTGTCCTTAGGGATTTTTTTGTTTGGGCTATCAGGTTGTATCGTTTTGGTGATTTTCTATTTCGTTGGTAGCTTTATAGATGGCAAATCCTGTTGGGTAGTTGGGGGTAAGGTTTCAAAATGAAATGGAAAAGGTTTGGTCTGCATTTATAATCTTTACTTGAATGTAGTGTGCCCAGACGTTTGCGCAGAGGATCTCTGCGGATGTGGCTGGTAGATTTGAGGACTGTTTGGTTGATTATGGTATTATAGGTCGAGTTGCATTAAAATATGAGACAATAACTATGTTACTTTAATATCTCTTTATATCTTCACGATTGTTAAGTTATAATATTTATGGTAAAATTTTGATTAATCCGAATAGAGTTAAGATTGACCAAGCGTGAAATTTCTATTAGTCAGTTATTAAATGGAGGACTCAAAAATGTATATTTTATTAGCCATTGCTTTTGTGATTGTGCATACTCTAGCAGTCGCCTCCGGCATAGCAGGGCTCCGTGGTGATGCGCAGGGCATTCGCGTTATGGGGTGTTTTGGTCTTCTTTCGGCTATCACTGTATATGGATTGATTTCATTGATGAATCGGGAGACTGTTTTATACCTAGCAATCGGAGCGACGGTTCTAGGTTTGTTCGGTGGTTTTGTTATGAACCCCCGAGAAGATTTATAATATTAAAGCCTCTTCGTCATGTTGGTCCTACAGGTAAAATATTCTTGAGATATTAATAGTAATAATAATGTGACTGTAGCGAGGGAATTTTAAGGGGTCAGGAACCGATCAGGTTTTATTTCGAGAGCAATCCTTCGTTAGTCAACAGGGCTGGCGGCAATAGTTGCGAGAGTGTCATTGGCATTAGTGAGGCCCGAAGGGTCGGGAGTGTTTAGCCGTGGCCGTGAGGCCTCGGGATAGGATGGCGAAAGAAAACGGAGTCCCGAAGGGGCGAAAGGAGGTTGTTAGGGATGATCGATTTGATTAAAATATTCTGTCGGCCCTTTGGGCCTTACGAATGCCATTGACCCTGCGTTCCGGAACCTGACGGCACCGGCTAGTTACTGGCGGCCTTTGAGGCCTCAGATGTGCGGAATTTGATGTTTATGTTTTTAGTGGAATTTGTGCTATGATGAGGGAAGATGCGTCCGAACACCGGCAAGCTGCGCTTGTCCGGTGGCACCCGAGACAGATAACCGAGGCCGGGCGGTGACGGTGCGGCAGCGGCCTGTTTGTGGAGGAGTATCTAGGGTGAAGATGGAATGGCCGGGATGCGGTTGTGGATCCAAAAATGCGGCCAGCTCGGTAATGTGTTGGATATTAAGGATTTGTGGCTGTTTTTTGTTTGATTGGTCCGGCTGTCAACTTTCTTGTATTCGGTTTCAGGCGCAATAATCCTGGATATTACCGGCTTGAAGCCAAGCGCGTTCTTGTTTGGTGATATTGTTCAGGAGTTTCTTGCTGATATGAAGATGGCCTTGGAGGAGTCGGCGAATAGCGATGATAATATCATCAGATATCTCATCTTTGGTAATATATCCCCTGGCTCCCACTTTGATCGCCTGTTTCAGGTATTGAGAGCTGTCGCTGACAGAAAAGACCAGAGCAACGATATCCGGATTTATCGTTTTTAATTTCTCGATGACTTGAATTCCGGTAATACTATCGAGGAGGATATCGACCAGGGCCAGGTCGAAATGCTGCATTCTGGCCGCATTAGTTGCCTCTTCCATATTCCCGGCCTCCGCACATACCCAGAGGTCCGGTTCCCGATTGATAATCTGGGTTAGCCCTTCGCATATGACCGGATGGTCATCTACAATAAGGATCTTCGTTCTGGCGATACTTTCACTGTCAGGTTTAACGTTTTTCTTCAAAAGATTTCTCTCCTTCTATTTTGGTAAGTAATTTTGGTTTAGCGCGCGCGGAATCAGAGCATTCATAATCATCGATCCTTAAGATCTCATTCCGCGGGTGACTAAAAAAGGCCGTTGATCCCAAGTGACCGTTCTGGTGAAAGGGTATCGACAGAACGTTTCACGGTTCCCCCATCGTGCCAGCCTTTCCCGGCATCATTCTTAATCCATCTATTCTCCGTTCTTAAGACAGGCCACATTCCTGTCCGCTTCATATTCGGGACCACCTTCCAGTAAGGAAGGGCCACCGGTATTTTATCAAAAAGATCGTCCCATTGTATGCCGCTTGAAGCCATTGCCATTATCATTCTTAGGTTCCTTATTCCCTCAGCCATTCTGATACAATCGGGAATCCTTTGCAACGTCTGTTATTGATCATAGCACAAATTCGACAGAATGGAATCAGGGGAACGCCGATCTTTACTGTCGGTGATTTTACTGACCGATGTGTAGTGAAAAAATGATAGAATCCTGAATAAAGAGGGTGGTCGCCAGGCTGGTAATGTATGCACTGGAGGATTGCCAGTCATAACGAAATTATTTGGCATCCTGACTTTTGGCCCATTTGATGGCATAGCGTAAAAGTTCGGCGGCATTGCGTAAATTCAGTTTGTCTTTAATCCGCGCGCGATACGTCTCGACGGTTTTCGGGCTCAGATAAAGTATTTCGGCAATCCTGGAAGCCTTGTACCCTTCTCCAATCAAGCGGAACACTTCAAATTCCCGGTCACTGAGGTTTTCGATCGGTGTTTTGGTTATTCCGGCTTTGTCCTGTGCAATGGTATGAAGAAACTTTCTTGAAATAGCGTCACTGACATAGATTTCCCCGCTCAAGACGGTCCGAATGGCCTTGATAATATTATTTGTGACAGTATCCTTCATGAGATAGGCTTGCGCCCCGGCCAACAAGGCCCGTTCGGCGTACATCGATTCGTCATGAACCGATAGAACGATAACATAGACTTGCGGATATGCCGCTTTCAGGCTCTTGGTCAGGTCGATTCCATCCGAACTTTTGAGAGAAATATCTACAATAACGATGTCTGGTTTCAATACCGCGGTGGCCTTAAGGGCCTGACAAGCATCATCGGCCTCGCCGCAGACAGTCATGTCCAGTTCGTGGTTGATAATGGTAGAGAGCCCATCTCGCACTACCGGATGGTCGTCGACGATAAGCACCTGAGTTTTGCACTTATTTGTTGTGTCCTGTTTCATACTGAAAGTTCCCTGCAATCCATATACCAGAAACTTATCTGCCATTTGGAAGCGTGCAAACCACCACCGTTCCGCCTTTGTCGCCTTTACGGATATCAAGGACGCCTCCCAGCAGATTGGTGCGGTATTGCATGATTTTCAGACCGATCCCTTTGTTGGGCGGAAGGGGGGCAGGGAAATCAAGTCCGTCGTTTTCAATGGTCAGTTTGGTTCTTTTTTTTGTGTATTGAAGGATGACATTGATCGTTTCGGTTTTGCCGTGGCGGATCGCATTCGTAATCGCTTCCTGCACAATACGATAGATCTGCTTAGCTTCGGTAAGATCTTTGACTGAGACCGATTTTCCGCATCGGAACCGGCATTTAATTTTCATGGTTTTTTCGGTATTGGCCGCCAGGGTTTTCAAGGCCGACACCAGTCCCCCCGTTTCAATATCGACAGGGAACAGGATTTTGGCCAGATCGCGCGTTTGAGCAATCGCCTTGTTGGCTAGTTTTGTTATCGTTTCGGCGTCATTCATGGATTCGGGAGAATGCCCCTTGAGTTTCAGCGCCAGTCCTTTGCACTTAACGGCGATGCCAGTTAATAGCTGTCCCATGCCATCGTGCAATTCCTGGCCGATCATTTCCCGTTCGCGTTCGGTGATATTGAGAATCTCCTTTTCCAGGCGCCGCCGTTCGGTAATATCCCTTTCAGTCAGAGCGATGGCGAAGGGTTTGTCCGCAACATCTTTCAGCCAGGTTGCGGTAAGCGAAATGTCGAGTAATCGGTTGCTTCTGGTCAGGCGCTGGGATTCAAAGCATTCAATCGTCTCCCCTTTGAGTACTCTTTCAATCAGCGCCATCATTTCATCCTGCTTGTGTTCCGGTATGATTCTGCCGAAATTCATTTTCAACGCTTCGGCTTCGGAATAGCCATAAATGCGTTCGGCACCGAGGTTCCAGGAGATGATGTTCCCATCCAGATCCAGTATGGTAATGGCGTCGTTGGAACTGCGCACCACGGTAGCCAGCAATTGGAGTTGGTTCTCCATCCGTTTGCTTTCCGTGATGTCATGACCGATACAGAGGATTTCCGTCCTGTTTCGCTGCGTATCATGGATGGCATTATTGGCCCAGGTAATCCAGACACGCCGGCCATCTTTGCACAGGCATTCGTTAGTGCAGGTCGCGAACAATACCGGCTGTTCTTTGGTCGGATTTTCGATATTCCGGCCGTCGCTATCGATTTCGGGAACGATGGTCCCGATGATGTTTTTGCCCAGGATCTGGCGTTCGGTATAACCAAACAAATTCTGGGCGAATTCATTAAAAAAGAGAATATTCCCTGATATGTCAATGCGAAGAATAATACATTCAGCATTTTCGACAAGCTGACGATACTTGTCTTCGCTCATCTGCAACATCCGTTCAACATGTTTTAGTTGTTTGGTTATGTCATTTGCTTTTTTCGTTTAAGACCTAACCTTTCTTATCATAACATTATATGCCCGGCAGGTCAATTGATGTTGCCCACACAAAAATTCTCTTATCTATTTTGATTCTAACAAGATTCGTAAAAGTGTCAATCTGAAATTTTTGATCATTGGGCTCTTTCCGGGCGCTGATGTAAGTCATTTAGATTACACAACTATAGTTTATTAGTCTGACATTAAAACCATATCTCACTCTGATATACAAAATTAGATTTTGGGGGTATGATTATGTAAGAAGCCGAATAATGAAAATATATGCATGTTCCTGGCGAGACATTAATCGTAATTCAAATGATACGTTCTGAACCCATGGACTGCTGAAAAAAGAAAAATGCGTGTTTTTGCCGGGCCTATGAGAATGGGTCACCAAGTATGCATATTTGGCTATTCCGCCTGAGATCTGGCCATTAAGCGCCGCGCCTCGGACAGGGAACATAAGTAGTTTACACCCGTTAAACGCAATTATTTATCATGGAATTGGAAATATACATGAAAGATAAATTAAAAATTCTGCTTGTCAATCCGGAAGTTCCGAACACCTTCTGGAGTTTAAGTAATGCTTTGAAGTTTATTTCCAAAAAATCACTTTTACCGCCCCTGGGATTATTAACTGTGGCGGCCCTGCTTCCGGCGACTTATAAAAAAAGACTGATTGACATGAATGTAACCGCCCTGAGTGATAAAGACATTCAATGGGCCGACTATGTGTTTATCACCGCCATGGTTATCCAGAAAAAGTCTGTCGACGATATTATCGCGCGCTGTAAAAAGCTGAACGCAACTATCGTGGCTGGCGGTCCGTTGTTCACGGCGTATCCCGAAGCCTTTTTGGATGTGGATCATCTTGTTCTGAGAGAGGCGGAGGTCACCCTGCCGATGTTTTTAACGGACCTGGAAAATGGGTGTCCGGAAAAGTATTATACGACCCGTGAAAAGCCCGATCTGAAAGACACCCCCGTACCTCAATGGGATTTGGTGGATATGACGAAGTATGCCTTGATGGGAATCCAATATTCGCGTGGCTGTCCGTTTAATTGCGACTTCTGCGATATAACGACGTTACTGGGCCGCAAAGTGCGGACAAAAACAACCGGCCAGATCATCGATGAGCTTGAAAGTCTCTATGCCCACAATTGGCGCGGGGATGTGTTTTTTGTGGACGATAATTTTATCGGGAAGCGCCAGCAATTGAAAACCGAATTGCTGCCGGCCATCATTGACTGGATGGAGAAAAGAAATCATCCTTTTGCTTTTAACACCCAGGCTTCGATCGATCTGGTGGATGATGAAGCATTGATGACACTGATGACCCGGGCCGGTTTCGATTGTGTGTTTATCGGGATTGAAACCCCTAACGAAGAAAGTCTGGTCGAATGCAATAAAAAACAGAATGAAGGCCGGGATATCGTGGCCGCCATTCAAAAAATCCAGCAATTCGGGATACAGGTGCAAGCCGGCTTTATTGTTGGGTTTGACAGCGACAAGCCCGGTGTCTTTGACCGAATGATCGCCCTGATTCAGGATAGCGGAATTGTCATGGCGATGGTGGGGCTTCTCAATGCCCCGCGAGGGACCCAGCTTTACAAGAAGCTGATGCGCGAAAACCGGTTGACGAAACCGTCATCGGGAGACAATATGGACTGCTCAATGAATTTCATTCCCAGGATGGATATTCACGAGCTGATGAGGGGCTATCGGAAGGTACTCAATACGATTTACTCGCAGAAATTTTATTATAAACGGGTTAGAACATTTCTTGAGAACTACCAATTTGGTGACAAAGCCAGGATTAAAGTGCGATACTGCGGCATGAAAGCATTTTTCCGATCGCTTTGGCGGATCGGAGTGATCGAAAAGGGTAAGATTCATTATTGGATGCTGATACTATGGTCACTCAAAGACCTCCGGCGCCTCCCGCTGGCTGTTCGTTTTTCCATATACGGCTTTCACTTCCGCAAGACATTGCAAGGAATGAACCTGCAAATGAAAGAAATGGCGCTCAACTATGAATAAGTTCAACGTTGTCGATAGCGGATCGATCGTGTTTGGCAGAAAACTAACCGGGGGGCGTCATTCAATGGTTTCACAAGAAAGCGTGGCAGGTGATGAAACCAATTAAAGCCGTTATCATCGTTGTTCTGATACTGCTGGTTTTTGTTGCGATTATGCAAAACACCCAGGTCGTTGAAACAAAACTGCTGCTGCTAACGTTTTCGATGCCCAAGGCGTTGCTGATTATCATCACGCTGCTGATCGGTTTTGTTCTGGGAGCGGTAACAACAAAACTGTTAAACAAAAATCCGCTAATGCGCGAAGAATGGATGGGTAAAAATCATGAAGATAAAAAACATGACTGATCATGTGGGATTATGGATCGATCATCGAAAATCCGTTATTGTATTTCTGGAAGGCAAGGATGATATCATCGAACAAATCTTTTCCGATGTCGAAACACAGAGACGGCGCGCCGCCGGATCTCGCCCGAGCGGGCCATTTGAATCTCAGGCTGTTCCTGCCGATGACCGCAGACAGCGAGATCATAGCCAACGCCTGAAAGGCTACTATCGTGAAGTGATGGCGTGCATCCGCGAGGCGGAATCGATCCTGATCATGGGTCCCGGAGAAGCCAAAAGTGAACTCAAAACAATTCTCGAAGAGGAAGGGCTCGCCGGACGAATTGCCGCCATCGAGACTTCGGATAAAATGACTGTTCCCCAGATCGCGGCCCATATCAGGCAATACTTTGCGCGATAGGATCCGCAGCAGATGTTGAGTTGTGGATTTGGCAAGCCGGAACGCAATGGGATATCGTTTCCCATCGATCTATTGCCGTTAGCGTCATTTGTGCCGGTATTTTGCAGGTTGTCCGATGTCCCGGTATCTTAATTCAAGAGTTCAGGCACAAGTCCGTCTTGAAAAATGTAGGTGATTTGCCTGATAGTCATTGGGCGGGATTTGCCCTACTGGAAAATCAGACATTACTCCGATTTACAAAAAAACAATCCCTGATATCATCAGATGGTAATTCAAAGAGCGTTAGAAGCAGATCGTTTAGCGGAGCGACTTCATATTGATTCACGTGCATCAATCCCTTCCGTTTTAGAGACGCTTGAATGTTTAGCGAAATGCCAACAGAATGCAGGAGCATCCGAATGAGTACGAAATTGGAGCAAGAAAATTCAAACTATAACTTATCGAAAGATATGATAGGCGCCGTTCGTTATGATGGGTCTTTTGAATCGGTAAATCCGGCCTGGACAAAAACCCTGGGTTGGACCGAACGGGAACTGCGTGGACGATCCTGGTTCGACCTTGTTCATCCGGACGACCAGGAAGCGACGATCACGGTTGGCAATCTCTTGAAACAGGGAGAAATGGTACAATTATTTGAAAATAGATATCGCAATAAAAACGGCACCTACCATTGGTTGGCCTGGAATGCTCTTTCGTTAACCGTGCACAATCTGATCTTATTGGTATCCCGTGATATTTCCGCATGGAAACAGGCGGAGCGCTATCATTGCGAATTGATCCAGAAGTTAGAAAGCAAGAACCAAGAAATGGAAAATTTATTGCAGATCGTGGCCCACGATTTGTGTACGCCATTGATTAACATATCGGGATATATGTCATTGTTGATTGCTGAAAGTCAAAAAATCGTAAACGGTTACCGAGAACATCGTCTGGACGGATTCCAGGTGATCTGCGATTCGATCGATCAACATGTAGGCGCTTATAGTTTGATTATTAATAAAAGCATTTTAAAAATGGAACTTATACTAAAAAATGTCGGCTATTTAATCAAGCTGGGACATATCGATTTTAGCCATCATTGGCTGGCGATGAACATTCTGATTCAGGAAGTTCTGGATAACATGCGACATCAAATAAATCAATGCAAAGCCCAGATTCGAGTAGATCCCTTGCCCGATGTCAACGGGGATGCAAACTGGCTACAACAGGTGTTCAGTAATCTTATTGGGAATGCGATCAAATATAGTCATCCAGAGCGTCCGCCAGCGATCCATATTTATGGTAGTCAGCAGGATCATTGGAACAGCTACTTCGTGCAGGATAATGGCCTGGGCATTTCCGAACCTCACATAAGTAAAATATTCGATATCTTTTATCGCATCGAATCTGACGATAAAATGCCCGGCAGTGGATTAGGATTGACGCTCACCCGGTTGATCGTCGAACGGCATGGCGGTTCTATCGAAGTGGAATCGAAATTAGGAGAGGGTTCTACTTTTATTGTTTCTCTACCTCACAAGCAATGGTGAAAGGATCAGAGATGCGTTTGATCTTGATTGTCAGCTTTACCGCATTTTTTCAGGATTTGGGGTACGAGTAGCCAGGCGATGAGGATGCCGGTGGCGAGGCCGAGGATTGTGCCGGTGAACATCCAGGGTCTGGTGTGGGCGAGGTTCTGGGCGATGGCGCCGCCGAGGGCGGCGGTGAGGATGGGCAGGAGGAAGGCGGTGATGCTGCTGAGGACCAGGCCGGCGCTGTTGAAGGGGCCCTGGTTGGGCTGGGACCAGACGGTCCGGCATTCGTGGGCCTGGGGACAGGAGCCGCAGGTGTCGCCAGGTAACTCGTTGCCGGCGGGCGGGTTACATGAATCAGGGTTTTTAAGTTGGGTGGGGGGTGTTGGTTTCATATCTGTTATTAAAGCGGTTTTTGGCTTTACATGTCAATGTTTTTTAACTTAAGATGCTATAATATAGATAAGTTTCACGCAAAGCCACCAAGCCACAGAAAAACAGCCGGTTTAACGCAAAGACGCTAAGGCGCAAAGGGTGGGCAACGACTGGGAAAGTCAATCATTGAAGGAAGGCGCTAAGTCATATAAGTTTTTGATTTAAAAGAGCATATATTCTCTGACACAAAAAAAACGCTAAAAAAAACAAAGAATTGAATGATTGTAGTACAGCGCGGTCAAGCCGCAACCAAAGAAAAAATAGCTCACACAAAGCCGCAAAGAAAAAACAGCCGTTTAGACAGGATCACAGGATCGACAGGATAAAAAAGTTCAAGGTAACGATTTTGTTGTATAATGAATTCAATTTAATATACTTATAAAATATCAGAAAAAAACTTGCTAAGAAAACAAAGAGATGATGGATAGTAGTACAAATAAGAACGCGAAGTAGATAAACTGAAAGGTGAAAATGACTCAAGCTGACATGCCCAAGAAGAAAAATAAGTTTTTGCCCTGGCTGATTGTCGCGATAGTTGCGGTTGCGATTGCGGCGCCGATTTTGCACCATAAGCTGGGGCCTTATCATTTTAAGACGGTTACGAAAGATGTGTTGTATCGCAGCGGCAGTCTGCGGCCGTATAATTTTGAAAAGATTATGAAGCAGTATCATATCAAGACGGTGGTGTCCATGCGGCTGCCGGATGAAGGGGACTGGATGCCTGACTGGTATGAGATGGAATCGCAATTCTGCCAGGCGAATGGAATACGATTTGTCAATATTCCGATCAAAGGGAAAGAGCTGCCAACGACGGAGCAGGTGCAGGAATGGCTGGATATTGTCAAGGACAAAGACAATCAGCCGGTGCTGGTGCATTGCGCGCAGGGAGTCATCCGAACGGGAGTGATGGTCGCGCTTTACCGGATTGCCTGTGAGCAGACGCCCAATAAACAGGCCTGGGATGAATTGCCGACTTTCGGGCATGATTTTGAGCATCCCAAGATACTGGCGTTACGGGATTTTGTTATGCAATTTAACCCGGAGGATTATGGGGCAAAACAGGTGGCTACCGAGTAAAGAGTTCACACAAAGGCAAGAAGTCACAAAGGGGGGAAAGGGCGAGAAGGCGAATTGTAGTAGGGATAACCACCGGAGGCTAGATTTCAATGTCAATGATAGCCAGGCGGAAAAAAGACGCGAAGCGTCGCGTCTCTACTTATAACCAGGCAGGCATTTTCACTTATTGGTTTTGTAAGACCTGCAACAGGATTTTGGCGCTTTTCAGGTTGGCCTTTTGCATATCCGGGCTTTGCAGCAGGGTTATGGCTTCACTGGGGCGATTGGTGAGATAAAGCAGATAGGCTTTGGTCAGGCCATAGATGGGTTCAAATTCGGTTGAAAGTTTTTCGTTAAGGGCGGAGAGGCGTTCGGTCAGTAATTCGGCGCCGGTCAGGCGGAAGGTTTTGGCCGTGAATTGTGCCCGGGCCACGTTTTTGTCCATTATTCGCAAGGAACGATCCAGTTCGAATCCGCCGGTGAGCAGATCGCCGTGAGCTAACAGGGCGTGTGAATAAGCCAGAATGATACCGGGATCCTGCGGGGCGTAAATAGCGGCCAGTTTTAATTTGGCGGCGGCATCTTCGTAGGCCGCGTTCTGGTAAAAGGTGTTGGCCTGGTCCACGTAGTTCAACGCTTTCGTTTCGGCGGCCTTCTGGTAATCGAGCTTCATTGTGATACGCGGAATATTGCTGATTTCAGGCTGAAGGTTGTTGGCCGTTTTGCCAGTGCTGAGATTGTTATCCAGATGAGTGCTGCGGTAGGCCAGTTGAACCTGGGGTTGTCTGGTGATCTGGGTAACCGGCAGGGTGGCATCTTCACCAATCCGTCCCGGGAGGGTGACTTTCATTTCACCGGGTAACAGGACGGAAGGTACCGATGACTCCTGAGAGTTTTGCTTCGATTGATAAAGATCGCCGTACATCATGGAGGATTCATCGGAATCCGGTTGGAGTGAAATGTAGGTATTCAAACGATTGGGGATCTGGTCTGAATTGACGGTATAGGCAATATCCCGGTTATAGACCGGGCCGCGTAAGTTGACCGTTTTACCCGGTTGGGTTGGATTAAAATCGACATCGGGTTCCAGCGCGTTGACACTGAGCATATTGGTATTCAGTTGAGTATTGTAGGTATTGAACTGGAATCGGCGGTCAGTGTTATAGCCGCGCAAGTTGGCGAACCGGCCGCTGCTTTCCGGACGAGTCAGATTGACCGTGCCGGTATTCACGATGGCATTGCCGTTGCGGGTGGTGATAGAGCGGTTGGTATCGACAAAGGGCATGGGACTGTTCATGAAGCTGTTGGAAAGACTTTCCAATCCCACCGAATCACGCCGGAAATTATCAAGAGGTCTGAATCCCAGGTTGCCCTGGAATTCCTGCTGGCTGCGATAGGGTACTGTGCCCTGAAAGCGAGCGCCGCCCGTGACATTGCCCGTAATGAAGAGATTACTATCGGGTTTGTAGTTGAAAGACATGATATTGCGCCGGTTCTGGCTGGAGCCTCCCACGCGCATATTGGCATCCAGAAGGTGCCCGCGACTTGAAACATATTGCTGAGACCAGGCCGGCAACACGATGGTTGCGATAACGGCTATGGAAATACAACATTTAAGATAACCTTTCATCAGGATCTCCTTACGAATGGGTACTTAAATAACTATCGGATAAATATAAAGTTACATTAATTAAACATTTTAAAGACAACGTTTGTCCTCTATTATGATTATACTTCATTTATCAGGCCGGGTTCAAGGTGTTAATAAAATTTCGCGGATATCCCGCATGGTCAGGTTTGGGTTGGCAGCGATGGCCTGGCCCAGTCCCAGATCTGGATTGGTATTATCTGGAAGGCCCAGAAGGGAGGTGATCTGATTTATCGATTTTCCAGTTGCCAGCGATGCCTGGCGGATGGTTGTTCTGCCATTGATAAAGATGTTACTATTTTCTGGATAATCAGTTAGGTTGTCATTGCCCCGAATAAGATCAGTGGGTAGAGGTGCTGAAGTGTTTAAGTGGCCGGCCCTTCGTCCGGTTTCGCGCTCGATATGCACTTGAGATTTTAGATAAACCAGTGATCCTGCGGTTAAACTGGTTAAGGCAATGGCGCATAGCAGGCCTGTGATCAAATAGCGTTTGGCTTGGGGATTTTTCCGGGCAACGATTTTTGCCATCATCATGCAGAACCAGTTCCAGTGCAGCCAGATATGGATGAACATTAATCCAATCAGGGCGATAGCCAGGTAGAAATGGAGTTCACCCCATTGGTGTCTATCCCAACCCCATAATATTGATCGCTGGCGTGGCGGTAAGACAAATTCGATCAGAAAACCGGTCCAGATCAGTCCGAACATGACCAGCATACTGAATAGATCGACCCAGAAGTTGAGAATGTTCTTTTTCATAAGTAATTGTTTGGGTTTGAATTATGTAATTTAATTTAAGTTTATTTTTGCGAATACGTTTATATTTATTAAACGTGGCATATGATGAAATCCAGTGAAGAACTATAAAAGCTTATGGTTTCAGGATATGCATCTGTTGGATTCAGATGTGTTTACCGGTTTGCATGAAAAAAAGACGCGAAGCATCGCGTCTCTGCATACGGGTAAACGAGTATTTTGAATTTTTATGGAGGGATACTGTTTTTAAATGCCGGAAGTATTGTTTCGGACTTTAACAATCTCACTGGCAAAACAGAGGATATCGGGGAAGACTAATATCTGGTCATTGTTCTCGTTGAGGTCTTCGGGTCTGGTTTCGCCGGTGAGGACGAGTATCCCAAGGGCACCGGTGTTCAGGGCCATAGCCATATCGGTATAGAGCCGGTCGCCTACGATGGCGAGTTGGGAGGGTTGGAGGTTGTGCCGGCGAAGAATGCCGTGTACCATGACTGGTTCGGGTTTTCCCAGGACGATGTCCGGCCGGCGGGAGGTGGCGGATTCGATACATTGGCAAACCGCGCCGCAATCTACCAGGACGAGTTCCTGATCGGTGGGGCAGATACGGTCGGGATGGGTGGCGATGTAGGGTTTGCCCTGATCGATCCACCAGGCAGCCTTGCAGAGTCGCAGGTAGGTTAATTCGGTATCGAATCCTACGACCACGATATCGGGTTCGGGGGTGTCAAATTCTGTCACGACCTCAAAACCGGCTTTGGTGAATTCGTTTTTGAGGCTTTGGGTGCCCAGAATAAAAATTCGATGCGCGGAACTGAAATTATCCTTGATGTATTCGATGGTGGCCAGTGAGGAGGTGTAGATGTTATCCGGGGCGGCGTCGATGCCGTAGGCCCTTATTTTGGCGAGATAGTCGGTGACACTCCGGGAAGAATTGTTGGTCAGGAAGGTATAACCGATTCCCAGTTGCCGGAAGGTTTCCAGCGCCGTCAGGGTGAAATCAAACAGGGTTTTGCCGCTGTATATTGTGCCGTCCATATCGAGGGCTAAATGTCTGATTTTGGCTAATTGCTGTAACTGGTCGCTGGTTAATTGCTGATGTGTCATTGGGTGTTGGTTCTTCTGGCTGGGAATTTGTTGATTTAATAATCTAAACTATTTTCATTTAACTTGCTGGTCGTCACTGTCGTTTCTTGCTACACCATTCAAGGAAGTCTTTAATGCTTCGAGTGTTTAAGATATCATTGGCGGCGGCCCAGCCGCGCTGGGCAGTGGCAATGCCGAAATGGATTAAATCGAGGCCTTCGGTATCGTGGGCGTCGGTATTGATGATCAGCTTGACGCCCATATCGACGGCCATACGGATGTGCCGGTCGCATAGATCCAGGCGCAGGGGCTGGCTGCTGACTTCCAGGGCGGTCTGGGTGTCGCGGGCCTGTTTTAAGATGGCTTTGATATCGACGGTCATGCCTTCGCGCAGGGTGAGCATGCGGCCGGTGAGGTGTCCGATACAATTCACATAGGGATTTTCCATGGCTTTCATGATACGCAGGGTATTTTTTTTCTCATCCTTACCCAGTCCGGAATGGACGGAGGCCATGACAAAATCCAACTGACTCAGGATGTCATCCGGGTAGTCGAGTGAGCCATTGGCCAGGATGTCCACTTCGGAGGAAGCCAGGACGGTGAAGTTGTCATGCCAGCCATTGGCTTCGTGCACGGCTTCGATATTTTTCAGGAGTCGATCGATATCCAGGCCATTGGCAATGGCGGAACTGCGGGAATGGTCGGTTATGGCGATATACTGATAGCCTCGCTTCATGGCCGCGTTGACCATGTTTTTCAATGAGCTGCGGCCGTCAGATGCCGGTGAATGCATGTGCAAGTCGCCTTTGATATCTTCGAGGCGAACGATTGGGGGTAAGTTGCCTTGCAGGCCGGCTTCGATCTCGCCGCGGTCCTCACGCAGGGTGGGCTCGATATAGGGCAGGCCCAGGGCTTGATAGATTTCGGGTTCATTTTCACCGGCGATCGCATTATCATTGGAGTCGAACAGGCCGTATTCGTTCAGCTTCAAGTCTGATTTGCGGGCCAGTTCCCGGAGCCGGACGTTGTGTTCCTTGCTGCCGGTAAAATAATTGAGCGCAGCGCCGTATTGATGGGATTCCACAACCCGCAGGTCAATCTGTATGGTCTGGCGGCACAACGCCGGGTCGAAAAATAATATGGACGCCTTGGTTTCGCCGCCGGCCAGAATGGCCTGAACCCCGGGTAGTTCGGTAAATGTTTTGATCAGTTTATCGTTCGGTTTGCCTTCGGCCAGAATATCGATATCGCCGATGGTTTCTTTGCCGCGTCGAATTGATCCGGCCACCTGAATCTGCCTTTTTCCAGGCTTTAGCATCTTGATGATCCAGTCGCTGACAGCAATGCCTTCTGCCAGCAGGTTTTTGCCGCCTGATTCTTCCCGGAACTTGATCCCGCGCGCAATGGCTTCGGCTTTTTTGGCGCCAAAACCTTTCAAAGCCTGAAGACTGCCATTGGCGATCGCTTTGCCCAGTTCTTCCACATTTTTGACATCCAGTTCTTTCCAGACGGTTGCGACTGATTTTGGGCCCATGCCTGGTATCGAGAGCAGTTCGGGCAGTCCTTCAGGAACCTGGTCCAGAAGCTCCAGGTGAGCCGCGATCTGGCCGGATTCCAGAAATTCTTCGATTTTCGCCTGGGTTGATTTGCCAATTCCGGGGATAGTCGTTAACTGGCCTCCAGTCCACAGGGCTTCGATATCGTCTTCCAGATCGTGTATAATCCGGGCTACTTTACGATAGGAATTCACCCTGAAACCATCTTCCCCTAAAATCTCCATCAAGTCTCCCATTTCCTCGAATATTGCTGTTAACTGGTCATTTTTCATGATGGGTATTATACTCGCGAAGGGAGGTTGGGAAAATGGAAAATAAAACTTTCGGCCAAGAAGTCTTGCATGGGAGGGGAGATGGACTTATAGCAGGGGGTATTCGATCAGCAGCGAGGTAATATTGTCAGGTCCGCCATATTGGTTGGCCAGATCGACGAGCTGTTCACAGATCAGCGGGGGAGGGAGTTGTCGGCCGAGCATTTGCCGGATTTCGTTGGCGCTGACCATGTCGGTCAGGCCATCGGAACAGAGAAGGTATTTATCGCCGGGTTTGGGCAGAAACGAACGGAGATGGGGTCGAGCCTTGTCCATCATGCCGATGTGCTGGGTGATCAGGCCTTCGCAGCCCTTGAGTTCATCGGGGTGGACGCCTTGTTCGGTCATTTCGCGTATGTAAGAGTGATCCTGGCTGATTTGAGTTAAGCGGCCGTTGCGATACCGGTAGATGCGGCTGTCACCCAGATTGCAGGCATAGATACGCTCTTGATGGATCAGCAGCAGGGCAACCGTAGCGCCCATGTCTTCATGTCCATCGCCAAGCATTCCTTCGAGCATAACCTGGCGGTTTTGTTTGCGAATCGATTGGCGGATCATCCGCCGTATAGATCTTGGACTATGTGATTTGAGCCGGTAGAGTCCCGCTTCGATAAATATGGGCAAATCATCGACGACCATATTGGCGGCCATGGCGCCGCCCCGATGGCCTCCCATTCCGTCAGATACGACAAACAGGCCAATTTCATCATTGGCACAGCAGGCATCCTGATTATCGGACCTTACCCGGCCTGCATCGGTTACTGCCCCCCATTGCGATGCCAAGCCAATCTGTTCTAAAAGCAGTGTCATTTATCTAATTATATCGACCAGACTGGATAAGGGAATTGTTAAATCTTAATTAATATTGAAATTAATAATAAAGTATGTATAAAAGTCAAAAAATTATTAATCAATATTAATGTATTAGATATGCAATCTCTGACGGCACCAGGGACAGTAGGTCCAATATACTGAATCAACAGACCAGGAACAGTTTCCGCAGATTTCCGGGAAGGGGCGGACCTGCCATGGGGTGGATACTTTGCGGTGGCACCAGGGGCAATATCGCATAAACCGCATAAGTTTACCATGGCAATGGCTGCAGGTCGTGTGATAGTGAATCGACCGATTGATTTTCTCGGCAGGCTCATCAAAGCCGGCCCCAAAACACCAAGGGCAGAAATGCCATTCTGGTGTCATACCCCTTTCGCAATCGGGGCAATAATATTTGAAAGCGGTTCGGTGGGCAAACCGGTTTTTGTCGGTGCCGCACCAGGGGCACCAGGCCATTGACTCAGAGACCGGTTCATGGCACTCGACACAACGTGAGAATGGCCCGAGCATTCGCTGATAGCGCTGGATAAACTCATCGCGACGTAATTGTTTCCAGTCTTTGATTTTGCGAGGAGAGACCTGTACGGAAAGGGAATCCAGAATCCGGCGAGGCAGGGCGTCATGGAAGGCGCTGAGCATTTCCTCGGCATTGGCAAATCGACGGGCGGGATCCACCATAAGGGCCTGTTTAATAAAATGGACAATAGAATGATTGGTTTTCTGACGGAGGCGTTCGTGGCCTTTGAACGGCCAGCGATAGGGCCAGTGGGGCAGGATTCCGGTCAGGAATTCATACAGGATCAGGCCGACAGCGAAGCAGTCACTGCGATAGGTTGGTTTACCGTACGCCTGTTCCGGAGCGACATAGCCCGGAGTGCCAAAATCCACGCTAGTGACGGGCCGTCCTTTCATTTCCAGGCCGATACCGAAATCGCCCAGTAAGACCCGGCCATCGGGAAAGAGAAAGATATTGCCCGGGGTCACATCACAATGAACCACCCGGTGGGCGTGGGCATAACTCAGGGCGGACAGGACCTCCGAGAGGATATTGACAATGCGCTTGACCGACATGGGCCGAGAGCAGTTTTCAAGTGTGCGCCGTCCAATCTCGGTAGCCATAACGGCGTGCCCGTTGATGATATCTGCGTTTTTGACCGGCATGATATTGGGGTGACGCAATTGGGAAACAAGCCGTACTTCTTTGAGAAGCACCTGATTATCGCGTTTGCCAGAACTGTCGATCAGGGGGATTTTGAGCGCAACGGGAATACCTTCAATCGTATCCCGGGCCTTCCAAACTTCGCAATAACCACCGACGCCCAACTGGCTGTCGAGACGATATTTGCCCAACAACTGGCCCCGTCGGAGCCGTAGTTTTCGGGTAATCAGCGCTTGAGTTTTGGGGCCCATAAATCGAACTATCCTCTCAGTTTCGCATCAACGCGAAAACCTTAATGTATTACATCGATCACCGGATTTCAACAGGTATTTAGGAGGAATTTTAAAAGAATCGCCGCCTGCCGGAGGGGTAGTCCAAGGTGTGGGCCGTTAATAAACTAATTTAATGTTTTCTGTTTCTGGTAGAGGATGCCATCCGTTTGATGCATGCCACAAAAATGGTTCGGGCAGGTTTTTCAGGCAGTATCCGGTTGACTTGGGAACTGCTTCGATTCAATAAAAGAGGGATCTTATTCCCAGTCGACCGGGATGTAATGGCCGGGATATCGGGCTTGCAGCCGGTTGGCAATGGTCTGGCTGGTAGGGCCGTAGGGGATGAGGATGGTATCATCGGGCTGAAGGGATTGGGGATGGCGCACCGGTTTGGCGCGGAGGAGAGTCTGGATCCGGTTGGGATTTTCGTCAACGAAACCAGTGATGGCATGATCCAGAATACTATCGCTGAACGCGGCGTTAGTCGTGGTGCCGAGGATCCAGAGCGGCTGAAGTGACTGGAAACGAATTAAATTTATCGCCAGGGAATACAACTGAGAAAGTAAAATAGATATATCAGGTAAGGTGGGTTTAGCATCAAGCGTATTTTTATGCCGATACCGAGCCAGACAGATAATGTCACGTGGAGCCCAATCCGTTGGAATGAACTGAACATCAAAATTAAAGTAGTTGAGCAGGCTGGTTAAACTGTCGGGTGTGTAATATCCATATTGATCCCCCATCAGCAATGTACAAATGTTATGAATAATATTCGGCACTTGAATATACAGTTGACCATCCGGGGTAAGCAGGCGGTTAATCTGAGTAAAAAAAACGTTCAGGTTGTCCATATACATCAGAGAATAGGGCAAACTGATTAAATTGAATGGGCCCTGAACTTCAGCGAGCGATCCACACCAAAACCGTAAATCCAGATCGGTTGGAAACCGGTTGGCCAACCATGGATTGATATCATAGCCATGTAATATCGCTGATGCCGGCAGACATTGCCGAAGATGCCGCAGCAGCATGCCATCAAAGCAACCAATATCCAAAATCGAAGGTTGAGATGCCGGCAGATATTTTTGAATCAAACGGGCCTGAAGCAGACAACGGCTTACAATCTGGTTGTCTGCCAGTTTGTCTATGGCAGTTTGGCTGGTTTGATTACTTCGTGAATAAGCCTCACTGGTAAATAATGATGCAACCGATGCTGTTTCCCTGGGATTAAAGTGATTGGAGATCTGGCCACAGGTTTCGCAGGCAATGATCTGGCCACCGGTCTTGATGGTTTCGAAATCCATATGGCGAAAGAAATCGAATGGGATCTCATGATAACCAGATTGGGGATGTTGACAAATGGGACAGATCACGGGGGACGATTTCCAGGAAGTTTTTCGAGTCAACGGGTTGGGTTGGCTGGATTTAATATTGTGGCGAGTTGGTTTAAAATGCGGTGTTGATTTCATTTTGATGATTTATTTGTTAAGTAAAGCAAGCCAGCATTGGAGGGTCTGGCGGGCTGCCGTCTGGATTGTGTGGTTCTGGAGAGCGCGCTGATGGAAGCGCCGTGATATTTCGATGCGTTCAGAGGGATGTTCAAGGAAATAGCGGCATTTATCGGTTAAGTCTTCGCGAGTTTCGTAGAGGATGATTTCACTTCCTTCGCGAAAATAGCGGCGTACAGGACTCCAGTCTTTTTCGGCAGGAATATCAGCGATCATCATAAAACCGCCCGCAAGGGCACATTCAACCACGCGCGGGTGCATAGAGCCATTGGGTTGCATATGGAGATTAATTCGGGTGAAATTATAAACCCCGTTGAGTTCCCGGGAGCGGTCTATCGGACCACCGGCGCAATGTTTGAATTGTTTGTCTTCTGACCAGCCGTGACCGTAAAGTTTCAGATTGATATCGATGTCGAGCAAGCCTTGCAGGTAGTATTTTCGCCGGCAGGCAACATATACACATTTTGAGAAGCTGGTCATCATCTGATGCAGGGCATTATTCTGGCTTGGATTGAGATAATGGCCGAAGGCGTTTTCAATCAGGTCATGCAGTTCATCTTCAGGCCAGCGTCGTGCCAGATCGGCCTTCATGGCCTGGTAGAGGTTGTGGTAAAAATTGGCTAAGGGTATCAAGTTCGGGGTAGGGTTATATAGTTCCTTTTGTTGGAGCCAATCACGATAGATGGCATCCGTATCGGCGTTACCATGTTTGACATAGGACACATCACAGTCAAATCTTTGGGCCTGAGGATCATCCGGTTGGAGAGGGAAGAACATTGTTTCATCGGCTGGAACCGGAAGGATGAACATCTGTTCGGGGCGAATTTTTTTTGATTTAAGATATTCTGCGAATTCACTAACGAGGCAGATAAACAGATCGTGTGATGACGCCAATTGATTCAGGTCGGTTTCGTCGGTGGTCCATAAGGCGCCACAACGATCCTGGAGATAGGAGATAAACGGCAGTTCGGGAGGGATCTGGTCATTCAATGAGGGTCGGGCGTGGGTGATCATAAACCAGGCGTCAGGCTTGAAGGTATCCATTTCCCGGAAGCGCAGTGTGGCGCTCAGGCGTTCGGTATCGGTTTGTTCGATGAGAAACCGGGTCTGGCAGCCGAGTTGCTCAAAGGCCTTTTGAAAATCGATGGCGCTCCATTTGAGAAAGGTGGTCCAACGGCTGGTTTCCACCATAATGCGCGGCAAGATTTTCCCGGCAGCGATATCGCGCAGGCGCTGTTGAAATATCGGGCTGCGGTAGTAATCGCGAGTGCGGGTTTTGAGGTCGTCAGGTTTATACCATTGCCAGATATTGGAAACCTCTGGCATAATCGCATCGCGGGGGCCCAGAATGAGATAAGGACCAGGATAGCGCAGGCTCTGGAAGGTCTCGGTGATTCGCTGACGCCGGTTGCCGCCGCCAAAGAAGATCAGGATATGGTTTTGGATGGCATGGCTGAAATCGTCCAGACTCATCAGCAAACGAATTTGCGCCGGGGAGTTTTCGAAGACATAATGGGCGTTGGTCATGCCATGAATGAATCGAGTGCGATGCTGTAAACAATAGCGGATTTCCTGGCCAGAGCCGATTCCGGAAAAGGTAATGGGTTCGTTTCGTTCAAGATAATCTGGGAGTTGCCGAATAAGCGCTGGTTCGAGAGTAAGGAGGCGGTTCGTTTTATGGTCAAGAAGGTGGAGACCGGACCAGTAATCCAGGATCAGGAAATCCGATGGGAGAGGGGAGACCTGTATTTCGTGAGCCAGGATGGGATCAACTTGATTTAGGGCCTCCAAATTGCTCTGAAGATAGATATTAGCTTGTCGAATAGCAGGAATAGTTTCTTGGGGGAGTTGCAACTGGGATTGCAGGAAAAATCTGGAAAAGAGATTATCTGGTTCGGGATAACGGCTGGATGGGAGTTCTTTTGCTGCTTGAGAGAAGTGTTGAATCGCCTGGCTTGATTGCCCCAGGAGTGCGAATTTCAAACCTTGCAGTAGATGCCAGTTAATACGAATGTTATCCGTTGACGATTGAGACAAGGACGGGATATTCTGCTGTATCCAACCAGCGGCATTGGATTGATGACCCGCATCGATCAGAGTCTGAATGTGTGTTGTGATATTTTGAATATCTACCAGTTCATTTATTAAGGTCATAGCGGCCGAAAATCCTCTCGTCGAGTATTAAAAAGACTCGTATTATTCTCAATCCAGTTATATTATCGGGCCTTTGATGGCAAACCTTTTATAATGACAGTCTTTTGTTGGAAAAAGGGAAAATAGTGTTTATGTAATCAGGTACGAGTGGTGCCAGGAAGGATAAACAAAGATTTGGCAGTGGGCAGCCCACATGGAGTATTGATAGAGTTCTGAGCAGTTATTATACAGATAAAGAGGAACGTGGATAAAAAATACTTGTGAATGGCAAGGAATCAGTTTAAATGTTTTGGAGTAGTATTGACTTAGGTAGATTTCCTGTGGATTTGATATAAATAATGAGTGGAATCAAGCAGACACATTCAGGTTCGATAAAGCGGGTAACGGTTTGGGGGATGATCATTAACCTGGGGTTGGCGGGATTGAAGTTTGTCATGGGGATACTGGGCCACAGTCAGGCGCTGATCGCGGATGCGGCGCACAGTCTGTCAGATATGGTGACCGATGTCGCGGTCATTGTCGGCGTGCGATTCTGGAGTGAACCTGCGGATGAGGAGCATCCCTATGGGCATGGCCGGTTGGAGATGCTGGTGAGTTTGTTCATTGCGTTGATGCTGGCGGGGGTAGGGATCGGCATCTGTTATAACGCAGTCATCACCTTGCACAAGGGCGAGAGCCATATCCCGGGAATGCTGGCGTTGGTTGCGGCGGTCGTATCTGTGGTGGTGAAGGAATGGCTCTATCGCTGGACTGTCAAGGCAGGCAAAGCCATCAAGTCGTCGGCAGTGATTGCGAACGCCTGGCACCATCGCAGTGACGCGATCAGTTCCATTCCAGTTGTGCTGGCGGTCGTTGGGATACGCATTAATCCCGAGTGGCAATATCTGGACCATATCGCGGCGGTCGTGGTGTCAGTATTGATTGTCAAGGCGGCCAAGGAAATCGCCATGCCCCAGATCCGGCATTTGATGGACGCGGGCGCGACTCAAGAAGAGTTGAAGATCATCAAGGAGATTATTTATCAAACGGAGGGGGTGATTACAACCCATAAAGTGCGAACCCGCCATATCGGATCGGGTTTGCAAGTCGATTTACATGTGCAAGTCGCTCCGGAACTGACCGTAGGACAGGGACATGATGTTGCCAAACGGGTAGAAGGCGAATTGCTGGAAAACGGACCTGATATTGTCGATGTGCTGGTGCATATCGAACCATATACGCCTGAATGAAAGCAATTTTCGGCATAAGCCGCTTATGATCCTATAATAGATATGTGGACAGATAAATTGCGACCGCTATGGGGAAGTGGGCGGATGATACGACTTATTAATTCGATAAAAGAGGCGAGTGATGCAGGAAGAAATCAAACAGTTTTTGTCGTCCTTATGGGATATTACCCTACGGTTGATGCCGTTTGTCGCATTGGCGATACTGGCTTATTGGGTTTCAGTCGGTCTAATTAAGCTTTTAAAGCGGAAAAATGAAAAGAGTGTTATCTATCCGGCCTTACTGAAGTATTGCCAACGGCCGGCGTTTTTTTTGTTGTTGTGTTTGTTTTTACTGCCTGGATTGCAATCATTGCCGATCACCGAATCTGTGCATGGATGGGTGGAGGTATCCCGGCAAACCGTCGGGTTGCTTTTGATCGCGATGATCGCCTGGCTGGTGATTCGGAGTACCGAGGTATTGGAGGATGTTTTCATTCAGCGGTATGATGTCAGCGCCAAGGATAATCTGACGGCGCGAAAGATTCATACCCAGTTCAGTTTTTTTAAAAAGGCTATTATTGTTGTGGTCTTGATCATCACGGTGTCGTGCATGTTAATGACGTTTGAAAAAGTGCGTCAGTTGGGGGTGAGTATTTTAGGATCGGCCGGTATCGCCGGAATTGTGATCGGGTTTGCGGCGCAGCGATCCATTGCGACCTTTATCGCCGGGATGCAGATTGCCGTGACTCAGCCTATCCGAATCGATGATGTAGTGATTGTGGAAGGGGAATGGGGCCGGATTGAAGAAATTACGATGACCTATGTTGTGGTGCGAATCTGGGATTTGCGGCGACTGGTGGTACCGATTGGTTATTTTATCGAAAAGCCGTTTCAGAACTGGACACGGGTATCGGCTGATCTGCTGGGCTCGGTCGTGTTGTATGTGGATTATCGGGTGCCGGTGGATAAGGTACGCGCGTATTATCTTGAGATCATCGAGCAGTCAGAAAAATGGGACCGTAAAGTGGCGTGTTTGCAGGTAGTTGATTGCACGGACCGGGCGGTTCAATTACGGGCCCTGATGAGCGCGGCGGATGCCTCGGCGGCATGGGACTTGCGTTGTGAGATTCGTGAGAAATTGCTGGGGTGGCTTAATACGCATTATCCAGACTCGCTGCCCAGGGTGAGGGCTGAGATAGAGAGTGAGAAATCAACGGGTCATTAATTATCTGGAAGGGTGAAATGGCCGGGCGATGGCTTCAAAATGGGCAGAAGGGATGAAAATCGTTTGCCAGCGCGGGCTACGTTGTTTCATGTGGCGGCGATAATCATCCAACGGTACAGCGATGAAACTATAGAAATTGCCATTATGATAAAAAAGCAGCGGTGAAGGCGGTTCAAGAGGGGTTGGAAAGGATTGGGGGCGGGGCAGGTCATATATCCAGTAAGTGAAAACAAACAGGGCGATCACCGTTTCAGGGAAACCGGATTGCCAGGCGGTCAGGCCATCGAGATCGTCTTGGGTGACCCAATTCTGGCCGAGTTTGCCCTGCTGATAAAGCCGGGCGGTGTGTCGGCGACCTTTGACGTCGATCAGGAGGGTCGGGGAGTTGGCCGGGTGAATAAGATAGTCGAAGCTTTTAAGCGGGCCGCTGGAAGAAGCGGCTTTGCGAGTCTGGTTGATGCGATGCCATTGGGCCTGGGTGCGGGTCAGAAATGACTCGAAGGCTTGTTCGTAATGGGCGCCGCTATTAGCCATTGATACTCCGAATCAGAAAAAATGGTTAACCCGTTGCGTTCACTTCACCGGGTGGCCGGGTTTTCCAGCGACGATGAACCCACCAGTATTGTTCGGGATCCTCACGGATAAAGGCTTCGATGGCGGCGGTGTATTGTTCGGTGATCCAGAGAACGGGTTTGTCTTTGTCCGCCCAGTCTTCGGGTTTGATAATCCGGGTCATGCCCAATTTGAAACGGTAGCGATCATCAAGCCGGCGGCAATATCCAACCACGATGGGCAGGTTGAACTGCATGGCCAGCAGGGCGATGCTTTTATAGGTGCTGGCTTTGCGGCCGAAGAAATCGACAAAGAGTCCTTTGCGACCGGCATTCTGATCGGCAACGAAACTCAGGGTGCTTCCGGATTCGAGTATTTGCATCATATGTTCGGCCGCGCCTTTTTTATCGACGATTTTCTGGCCTTGTTTTTCCCGAACGCCAAAAAGGAAATCGTTGACGTATTTGTTGTCCAGAGGCCGGGCAACCGCGTAACTTTCGAGTCCGAAAACAGCCAGAGCGTATCCCAGAATTTCGAAATTACCATAGTGACCGGTTACCATAATAACGCTCTGGTTATGCAGGAGCAGTTCGAGGACTTCAGAAATATTATCGAATTCGATATACTTTCTCCAGGTGGTTCGATTGATGAGTCGGGAGGTTTTCAGGACGTCAAAGGCAAGCATGGCGAGGTGTTCGAAGCTGCGGCGGCAGATGGTTTCATGCCACTGACGATCTTTTTCGGGATAGGCGGCTAGAAGATGTTCCATAGCGCGTTTGCGTCCTCGTTTATAGATGAGGTAGAGTCCGGTTCCCATGGTACGGGCGAAGCGAACACTGGAATCCGGGTGAACCATCTGGATAAACAAAGCCGCCACACGAACCACCAGATAGAGCAGGTAATCGGCGATGGGGTTGGGCTTTTTGTTTTTTTTCTTTTTCTTTTCGGTCATTGGGTTATTCTGTAGGTTTACATCAGTATCAGTCATCAGCGATGTAAACCCTGTCCGGCACATTGCCAGAACAAAAGTGTTTTTATAAAGTGTTAATTATATTTAGCTTATCAGCGAAAGTCAATGCTGTAGTCAATTATCAGGAGATGGCATGAAAAGTTATCGCAAGGAATTGTGGTTCGATATCAAGCGTCGTCGGGAATTGATCAATATAACCCGTGAGGTGGAGACCTGTCTGGCGGAGAGCGGAATTCGAGAGGGTTTGTGCCTGGTGAATGCTATGCACATAACCGCCAGTGTGTTTATTAATGACGATGAGCCTGGTTTACATCAGGATTTTGAGGACTGGCTGGAACAGCTGGCGCCGGAAAAACCTTATTCGCGATATCGGCATAACGGGTATGAGGATAATGGGGATGCCCATTTAAAACGCACCATCATGGGGCGTGAAGTGGTAGTGGCGGTTACCGAGGGGCAACTCGACTTTGGGCCCTGGGAACGGATATTTTATGGGGAGTTTGACGGCAAACGGCGCAAGCGGGTTCTGGTCAAGATCATCGGTGAATAACAGCCAGGTTAATTGAGGAATATTGAGGTAGACGTTGACCAGCGAAAGACCAGTACGGTATAGAATATCCCGGTCCACCAGACGCCGATCTGGGCGAGCCGATAGCGCCGGAACAGCACCAGAACAGTGGCAGTAATGATAATCAGTGCCGATTTGAACAGCAAGGTGTGGTTGGTATTACCAATGAAGGAAGACGCCAGGGGGTTGAGTTCCCAGAGGCCCCAGAAGCGCTGGGCGTGAATCGTGCATAGCAGATCGTAACCGTTGAGAAGGACGATAAGTGCAATCAGGGTAATGACCTGTCGGCAAGCGAGGGGCGAGGGATTGATCCCGTGCCATTTTCTCAGTGAGGGCGGGCGATGGTTTAAGAGTATCCCCAGTGCCAGAACGGTCAGGGCAAATCCCAGCCAGGTCATATGCTGAATATTTTTTTGGGGGATCCGGGTTTCATCAATTCGGTTAAACTGAGCCTGCATTTCGAGCATTTTATCGACACGGACGTTAAGTTCTTCGGTGGGTTTAAAAGATTGCAGGAGGAATTTCCATAAGTCGGCATCCGTTGATTCAAGTTCCATTTTCGTGAGAAGTTCCAGGCGGGTATCGATCGGTTTGTCGTTTTGCCGGAGCAGATCCAGGACGCTGGAAGTTTCGTAAGATGGAATATATATCAAAGGTTTGTAATCCTGGGCGATGACCAGGCCGTTATTGTTAAGGTGGCGAAAAGCCATGAAATAGCCCCGTCCGAAACCGGGACGGCCCCAGCCACGAAATCCGGGATCGAAATTATTTTCGGTTTCCGGCTGATCGGGAGCGGGGAGTGGGCCGGGAATATTATTGATATAAAGTTGATTATCCTGCAGGGTGAGGAGATAAGGCGGTTCCAGGTAATTGCCATTAAGAATGATAAATCCTGTCTGTATCTGTCGGTTTGAATAAGCAAACTGATCGCCGGGGAAGCGAAAACCAGGCGCCTGGCCGCCCGGACCCGGGCCACGGTTAAAATTCTGGTTATCAGGCGGTAAATTGCCTGGAGGTGAGGGGGGTTGGTCTGGAGTTTGGGCGCATAGCATGGTTAAACCGGAGAGTAAACCAATAAACAGACACAGCAGAATATATCTCGTCATATTTCCACCTGGGTTAATGGTTAAACAGTATATTACCCATTAAACGCAGAGATCATACCACACCTGTATATTTTATCGAAACCAGGTAAGAAATAAAAGGGAAAATCAGACCTCTTGCCGCTCTGAATGAATTTTTTGAGGTACCCTTAAGTTTATTGGGCGCGGAAAATGAAGTAAACCGCTCCCAGGATACACAGGCCAGCCCAGATATAGTCCGTTCGGAAAGATTCTTTCAGGTAAAACAGGGAAAATGGGACAAAAACCATCAGGGTAATGACTTCCTGGAGGATTTTGAGCTGGCCGACAGAGAAGGCGGTGTGGCCGATGCGGTTGGCGGGAACCTGGATGAGGTATTCAAACAGGGCGATGGACCAGCTGACCAGTGCGGCGATCAGCCAGGGCCGGCCGGCAGTTTCAAATGTCAGTAGCATACAAGGGGTTTCCTTAAGGTTGGTTGGGTTCGATTTTGAGATTGTCGAGGTAGAAGGCGGTGTTGGTGGTGGCGTTGCTGATGAAGCCGATCCAGGTGAGTTTCTGGAATTTTGGATTGTTGATTTTGAGGGTGGGGAACTCTTTTTTGCTGCCGTCGGGTTGGGTGAGGGTGAGTTGCCAGGTGTTGGCGGCCTGGGGGCCGAGGCCGCAGGTGAGGTGGAAATGGATCCACTGGCCGGTGGGCATTGGGATGGGGGACTGGCCGGGGAGTTCGAGTTTGCTGTTGCGGATATTGAACATGGGGCCGGAAGCGTAAGGCTGGCCGGACCAGTCGCGCCATTCATGGACCAGGTTGGTCTGAGTATCGAGGAAGAGATCGAAAGCACAGGTGGTGACGCCTTCGGAATGGTTGATTTTATAAACCAGGTGCGGATTCCAGGATTGGGACAGGCCGGGGGCGTCCTGGATTTTGAGGCTCTGTTTACCGGAGGCGGCGTGATCGGTGGTGACGACGATGGCATCGCCTTTGCCTTCGACGTTACTTTCGGCCATGCGGGGGGGCTGGCCGGGCTGGGTGCGTTCGAAGGTGTCGTTGCAACTGGCGGGCGGGGGGCCGGGAGGCAGTTGGAGATCGGGATATTCGACGCTGTTGGCCAGTTGGTACCAGGCGGTGTCATCGCGATAGACGCCGGCCTGGGTGGTGATGGGTTTGAAATCGATTTTGTCGAAGACGGGGGACTCGGGTTTCAGGTGGAAGTCATCATTTTTGGGGTCGACAAATAGGGGATCGGCGATAATGGAATGTTGATCGTGGCCGAGTTTCTGCCAATCGGCGAAGGAACGGCCGTAGAAATCGAACGGCTGGTTGTTGATGTTCCAGAAGCAGTTTTTATCCATCTCGATTTTGACGCGGTCCCAGGCGCCGCTCATCAGGGCGCCCTGGTCGAAGATGATAATGTTATTGGTAAAGGTGAAGGACTGGTGCTCTTCGACGCGAGTGGCCTGGATCTGGTGGTCTTTGGCGAAGGCGAGGATGTTGTTGCGGATGATATTTTCTTTGCCGTAGTGCTGGTGGAAGCCGCCGGTTTTGGTGCGGTAAACGATGTTATTTTCCATATGGATAGCGGTGGAGCCTTCGTCGGTGTAGAGTCCCCAGCCGCCGTAGCTCCAGGAGTAGATATCGTGCATGACGTTGTTGCTGACGGTGGTACCTTCGGAGGGGCCCAGGGTGTAGACGCCGCCCATATCGCTGAGGACGCCCCAGCCGATATGGTGGATATGATTAAAGTCGATCTGATTGCGTTTGGCGAGGCTTTCGGCATAGCCCCAGCGCCAGCCGACAGAAACCCCGGTGTAGCGGAAATCGGCGATTTCGTTGTGGATAACGCGGTTGTCGGCGCTGTGGCCGATCCAGACTCCGACGGCGCAGGGGTAGATATGGCCGCCGTCGCGGATGATGCAATTTTCGATGGTGTTGTGATGGGTGCGTTCATCGAGGTTGGCGGCGATGCCGCCTTCGCCAATCCGGACTCCGCCAGCGCCGAGATCGTGGATATAGCTGTGGGTGATGGAACAGTTCTGGCAGCCTTTACGGAACCAGAGGCCGTATTTGCCGATGTGGGCGAACTGGCAGCGGTCGAAGTTAACATTCTGGGCGCCGTCGAGCATGACCGCGGCTTCGATGGGGTAGGCGGCCTGGGAGGCTTCGAAACCGGGCGGGGTAAGCAGGTGTCGGGTGCAGGCGAAGTTAAGACCGCTGAACTGGATATCCTGGACGAAGCGTTTATTTTGGGGTTCGCCTTTGACGATGATGACGTTTTCGACGATGGGGGCGACGAACTGGGTGGATTCGATGCGCTGGCCGGGCAGGGGGATATAGGTGAGCAGGCCGGAGCGATCGAGGAACCATTCGCCGGGGGCATCGAGGGCGGTGCGGAAATTTTCGAGGTGGTAGCGGTCGTTCTGGAGCCAGGAGTTCCAGGGTTTCATGCCGCCGCCTTCGGTGGCGATGGTGTTGTTGTCGGGATCGAACGCGGTGAGGAAGCGGCGGGTGACATCCCATTTGTGGTAGACCATCATGGTGACATCGTTGAATTCTTCGGGTGTGAGGGTGGATAACGCATTGAGATCGCCGGGGTAGGCGGTGATGGTCTGGCGGGCTTCATGGGCGACGCGGCCGTTACCTTTTTCGAGGATGGTTTGTTCGATGTCCCGGATGTAGTAATAGAACTTGTTGGGGGTGCGGGCGCGGGTGGCGCGCTGGTTGTTGACGAAAAGTTGTTCGAAATACCATTGGCCGTTGGCGACCTGGGGGATGCGGGTCTGCCAGGTGTTGTTGGGGCCGGGCTGGAAGCCGGTGATGGGCCGGCCGCCGATGAACTGGGCCTGGCCGTTGGGGGAGAAGAAATGGGTATTGCTATCCTGAGGTTCGAGGATAAGGGGGGATTCGAGGTAGTAGACGCCGGGTGCGATATGGACCTGGGCGGGGAGAATGGGATTGTTTCGTGCGGTACGCAGGCGGCGGATGGCGTCGCGGGCGCCGGTTAGGGTCTGGCAGGGGCCGTCGGTGTTGGATTGGACGGGGGCGGGGAACTGGCCGGACCATGCGTCGTTGCCGTTGGGAGCGACGAAGAAGCGGACCTGGGCGGAGGCGGAGATGGCAAGGGTGAGCAGTGAGATCAGAATGGGCAGGGATAGACGGTTTAGATTCATAACGTGCCTCATTTTGGTGGTTTGTGGTTTTTGAGCGTTGGCCGGTTCATTGTGAAGCGGCTTTATGGATGTGGGTATAACGCATAAGGTGTGGGAATATGGCTGGGAAATTGGGTTCGTTTGGAATCGATGGGGTGGTTGGGATTGTTATGGGGGGAAGAAGGCAAGATGGCAAGTTTTGTCCCAATGATTTGGGGGACAGGGCTGCACCTTAAGCACAGGGCAATGCCTCCACCCACAAGCTTCGCTTGAAGGTGGCACCGAGGATTATAAGTAATTATTATGTATGGTCTTATGGTCATTATTCTTTTTATTGGGTTCGTTTGGTTTTAGTTGGTGTTCGCTGCGCTCATGGCTGGTTTTATCTATCTCTTATGCGAGATATCCTGTCGGTAGCGCCTCTGCGAGGCGCGGGTTTAAAAAATACACGTTTCAGGTTCATTTGGGACCCGCCAATGAATTGGTAGGCTAGGTGCTTTTGATCTCCTCCTGAGGCGGACCTTCGGTCTTCGAGATATTATTTGTATCCGTCTGGAGGCGGATTATTTCTTTAATGTTTCTAAGCCACACTCACAGTTGAGGTTAGGGTGATTTTTTGTCCTGTTGGGTTTGTTTGGTTTTGGGTTGGTTTTCGCTGTGTTCATTACTGGATTTATTGGCATGGTCAAATTTTTAATTTGCCCATCATGCGTTGTTAAGTTGTTGTTATAAATGTGGTTATATTTAAATATGTTCGTGTTGGGTTCGTTTGGCATTTGGGGTGGTTGGAGCGGGATTGGGAGATGAGGCGGAGGGGATGATAGCTTGGGCGGGTGGCGGATGTGTTGGGTGCTGGGGAGAATTGGTATTGTACGATTCATGAGGTCACCTCTTTTTCATGGAGTTCAAATCAGTAAAATTAAATTCCGAGTTTGACCGTTGGTGGCCGACTGTGGTATTATAGACCTTGTTTTGTGTTAAGTCAATAAAATAAATATTTAATTAATAAAGCAATGTAAATAAATTATATGTATGTGTTTTGGGAGAACAGGTCTTATAGGTCCGATAGGTCTTATAGGTTTATGTGATGTTTATTATTGATTTGCTATGGTTTTTTATGGGTTGTTATCAACCCAAACAAGTTACACGGTGTTTTTAAACTATTAGATAGAAAATTTATTCAGGATTGCAAGCAGTCCGACTTTTATCTGGATGGCTTCACAAAGAACCGTGAATATAGTCATGTACACCCGGTTCTTTGTTCCTTGCCAGAAAAAATCAACCTCGCTTTCGCCTCTAAAGCAATTATTAGAGGCGCCCTTCAGTTTTTTTGTCAAAAATTAGTCAGGCGCTAATCATTATAAGGGCCAAGAAAACGTTCGCCATTGAAGTGGATTAAATGAGACGGTGAATCGGCTACCCAAACTTCTGTTTCCCATGCTATTTCGCCAAGATATTTACTCATGGTAGAGCGATTTGGAAAGGCTGTGACAAAAACAAGTCCGGTTTTAGAATTTGAAAAGAGTTGAGATAATTCTGTGTATCTTTTGCCATCCATTGGTCCATGACTGGTTACGGATTCAATCAATATCAACCAGTTCCGTTTTTTACAAAACAATACCACATCGGGCATCTTGCCATGCGAGTCAACGCTGATGCCAAGACCAGATAGAATTTTTTTATCAAAGTAACCCCATTTATCACCGGTGTCACCTGCATAGATTAAGTATGCGCCTGGAACGAATCTTGGGGCAAAATTTTCTATGATTTCTCGTATTAATTCACTGTGGTCGCCGGGACTCAGGGATATTTTTTTACCTTTTGCAATCGTTATCGGGATCCGGTTTTGATTTCGTTCCTTAGCGTAACGTGAGGCAAGCGTTTCTCGATTAACCAAATAGGATGCCAGATGGTCTTGCCAGGCTGATGTTTTGAAAGAACGGAGCAGTTCAAATACCGAATCTTCGATCTGATAAACTGCCTTAGGACTATTTACTGGACGATCAGGCTTATCCGGGTTATAAAGCGCGATTCCGGCATTTACGAATTGGTGCATCGTTTGTCTTCGAACCGTTTCCCGGGTATTGGGAGCGTATTCCTTATGATAATATTGCCTGGCCCAATCCATGATTGGGGTAATACCCATCAGGGGTTTCTCGGCCTGTTTCCAGGATTTCTTGGGTGTCAAATTGAGCAAAGCAAGCAGACATAACGCAGAGCGTTCATTCTGTTGGGCACGGGGCATGCCCAATGCAGCCAGAATAGACATTGCATTACTGATATGTTTGTGTAGATCAGCAGGAGTCATCGTGAGATTCTTTCGATTTGTTTGTCAATCATATTCTGGCTTAAGAGATGCCGGTTCATCGCCCACCTTCCAAGCTCGGCAAGGATTGTTCGACTCGGATATTTCAGGCATTTCAGGTCGGTCGCATTCACTTGAGTATGGCCGCTGAAACTGCGGAAATTGTTATCAACAAAGGTCGAATTGAGATAAACAGCAAGACCTCTGGCAATTTCTTCCGTTAATGGTTTTTTATTGTTGTGGAAAATATTGAGATGGTTTTCCAGGCCAAGTTTATTGACTTTGCCAAATGCGGCAGGATCAACAACGCTTGCCACCACTCGGCGCTTTTCTTCCTTAGACGAAAAACGGCGGATCACAGTATAAAAACCGTTTGGATATAACCATTTCTGGGTTACCTGGTTGAACATGATCGCATTCGGTTTTTTTCCTGTTTCCATTGGCCATAGAATATCAGATCCCTTAAAATGGCAAGGGTATAGAAGTGGTACGGCTCCTTTTTCAGGCATTTTTCGCAATTGATCTTTCATGCGAAAATCCACGACCGGGCCGGTTGAAACATGTAATCCGATCTGGTTCAGGGAATAGCAAAAAATATCATCAAAGTCCGAATGATTGGAACTGGATGATAATGGAATATGGATATAGAGTTCTTTGTCATTGGTCTTGACAATCTGATTGAAAGGATGCCTTGAAATAGTTATATCCGAAAGGGTGTCATCGGTGGATGTCGAAATAGCAACGTCTTTTTGCCGGCCGCCTTTTTCCAGCGCCAAGATGATATTTTCCTGTAATACTTTGTCATCCTTAAACGCCTTATTCCTGGACTCGAATAGATGAATTCTTTTCAATGCGGCATGATTTAAAAGGAATTCTCTAAACGGGCGGTAATAAAGTCCATTGCAAAAACTTCTAGGTATTATAGCTACCAGATGACCATTATTTTCAAGGAGAAGAAGGGCTAAGGCTAAAAAAGCGGAATATAAATTAACCGTTTCAATACCGACTTTGCGTAAAGATGCCCGGTGACGTGAAGAGGATGAAATTTTTTTATAAGGCGGATTCATTATACAATGCGTGTATTTATCTATCACCTCCGGCCACAGACTGTCACTCGAAGATAATTTGTCAGAAGCTTTGATGATAAAATCTTCTTCCCATATATGTGATACCAGTGAGTTGCTGTTGATTTCAGCTTTTTTTTCGCATAATTTCAGATTCTGTTCAAGATAAGTTCTTATTAGAGAATCGATTTCATAAGCATCTACCTCGATATGGTAATTTTTGAGTTTTCTGTTCAAACGGTCAACGAACGCCAAGGTTAAACTGCCAACGCCCGCGCCAGGATCTAACAATCTAATGTTCTTTTTTGATGGAACTGGAAATAGCGACGCCATAAAAGAAGCAATAGGAGTCGGAGTCAGGTATTGTCCAAAAGAACTTTTTGTTTCAACTTCCAGTTTGCTGTTTGCAAGCTTTCTTGTTGTATCCGCTTGTGACAAAAGACATTGTGTTAATAATTCTTCAAACATTTGTAATTGCAGTTATATTAATCAGTTGCATCAATTAGTTGATGATGTTGGCATCATTTCAGCCGGGATCGATACTTAACAGGAATTTAGTTTAACATCTGAAATCAGACTTTTCTATGATAATTTGGAAGGGCTCCACAAGGGACGCCTGTATGGATGAATAAGGACGGGCACGGACTTGCACGGACAGGCACGGGCCGGAAGGGATTGATACGGATGAGTGTTAAGGTGGGGATATGAGGTAAGGTCGGTAGTGGAGATCAGGTATGTTACGATCGATTGGGCAGGTAAGTGGGTATTTTTGATTTTTACGGAATTATCTGAGTTAACGGGCGTTATGTAAATATTGATTTCAGAATTAACTTGCGTTGAATTAAAAGGTATGTCCATGAATTTTATACGAAATACGGTATTGCCGGTGTCGATGGCGGCGCTTTTGGGGTTGGTTGCTTTATTGGGGGGTTATGACGGGAGTGCGGTGGTGTGGGGGGATGAGGTGGTGACTTATGAGTCGTTCGGGGCGAAGGGGGATGGGGTGACGGATGACCTGGCGGCGATCTGCAAGGCGCATGAGTATGCCAATGAACATGGGTTGAGTGTGAGATCGAAGCCGGGTGCGAGCTATCATCTGGGCAGCCGGGCGCTGACCGCGATTATCGCGACCGATACGGATTGGAATACCTCGCGATTTACGGTTGATGATACTGAGGTGGAGAACCACAGGGCGGCCTTGTTCGAAGTACGTTCGCTGCTTAAAGGGGAATCATTGCGGATCGACCGGCTGAAACGGGATCAGAAGCAGCTGGAGGTGCGGCCGGAGCGGGATTGTCATGTGGTGGTGACGAACAGTAAAATAAAGCGGTATATCCGGCGCGGACTCAATCAGAACTCGGGGACATCCCAGCATGACTGTTTTATCCTGCGCCGGGATGGGTCGATCGAAGGGGATATCGACTGGGATTACGATGAGGTGAGCCGGGTTGAGGCCCGTCCGATCGATGAAAAACGGCTGGTGCTGCGCGGCGGGGTTTTTGCCACAATCGCCAACCGGATGAAGCAGGAGGTGGGCTATAACTACTGGTCCAGGAATATCAAGATCTTCCGTTCCAATACGGAAGTGGATGGCCTGACCCACTATATTGTGGGGGAAACGGAATTCGGCCATCCCTATGGCGGCTTTATCAGTATCAGCAACTGCGCCAATATTACGCTGCGTAACTGTTTCGCCACGGGACACAAGACCTATTCAACCATCGGGGCGGCTGACAAGCCGGTCAGTATGGGGTCGTACGACTATCGGGCGGACAACGTGGTCAATTTCAGTATGATCAACTGCCGGATGAATCTGATTAACGATCGGACGCGCTGGGGGGTGATTGCGACGGACTTCTGCAAGAACATTCTGCTGGAAGACTGTACGCTGTCCAGGATGGATACGCATATGGGGGTTTCGGGCAGCTATGTGATCCGGCGTTGTACGCTGGGTTACATGGGGCTGAATGCCATCGGCCGGGGCCGGCTTCTGGTGGAGGATTCCACGCTTTACGGCCGAGCGCTGATCAGTTTCCGGGGCGATTATGGCAGTACGTGGGAGGGCGATGTGGTGATTCGCAACTGCCGGTGGGCGCCCAACTGCGGGGATAAGAGCTGGCCGTGCCTGATTGACGCGCACAACGATAGCAAGCACGATTTTGGCTATCCCTGTTTTATGCCGCGGGAGATAACCATTGACGGGCTGACGGTGGATGATTCGAATCATCCTGAGGATTACCAGGGCATGTATTTGTTGAGTGATCCGGGCGGGCTGAAAGATCAGGAATTGGCGCAACGGCCCTATCCGTATGCCTTGTGTGAGAAACTGCGGGTGCGGGGGCTGACGACGGCCAGCGGGAAGGCGCCGCGGGTATCGTCTAACGCGGTGGTCGAGAAAAGCGTCGACTTTGTTATGGGGCAATAAGGTTTAGTAGGAATGATCATACAGAGAAGCTGGTATTGAGGAAAACGAATTGTATAGAAATGGAATAGCTCAATTGCGCTGGGGATTGATGGTGTTTGGCGGCCTGATGCTGAGCCAATGGTGTTGTGGGGCCGCCACCCAGTCGGTGAACGAACTGCAAGATCATTATTCGGGCAGTACCTGCTGGGATGCGGCGGCAAAGACACTGACGTTTGCGACTAGCGGAACCATTGATTTTGATAAGCCGGATTTCAAGAATCATTACTGGGATATCCCCCGGGAAGTAGCCATGATTGTTATCGATCCCAATGTGACGGTCACCGGGGCTTTTCACAGCTACTCTGACTGCACGATTCTGGGCCGGGATCGTAAGACTTCGATCGTGTATGGTACGCCGGAACAGAGCTGGGCCGAGAAGCGGAAGATAAGGGCCTGGGAGTATTGTCAGTTTCAAAACAGGGGCGGGGTGTTGACGGTGAAGAATCTGACCGCGTTGAATCCCTTTTCCTATTTTATCCGGGGTTGGGGCAAGGTGTGTCATGCCCAGAATTGTCAATTTATTGATAATCGGGGCGGGTGGCATAACCACAGCGATGGATTCGCGGGCGGGCATGGTTCGACGGTCGATCGGTGTTACTTCGAATGCGGCGATGACGTGATCAAATGTTATTTCGATATTACCGTGACCCATACGACGATTAAAATGGTGCAAAACAGTGTGCCCTTCCAATTCGGCTGGGGGACCTACCAGAATTCCAAAGCGAAACTGTCCAATATTACCATTACCGGCGATTGGGGGCGGGGACAGGCATGCCCGGTATTTCAGTGGAAAGCGGGGGCCGATCACAAAACGGTTGTTATGGATGGGTTGGTGGTTGACAATCCCAGGGCGAGTCTGTTCGAGTTGCTCAGTGACGGTGAGCTGAACCTTGAGATTAGAAACGCTCAAATCGACGTGAGGCAGTATGGCACACCTTCATTTCCCGGAATCCGGACAATCTGTGATTCGACGGCTCCCAGGAATTCATACCATTGCACAACAGGAACAAGCGATGATGGCATCAGTGAAGACAGGTGAAAGCATGATAAATAGACCGACAGGCTTAGAGAGCAATTGGAAGAGAAAATATGATCTGGGAGGAGATGGTGTCTGGAGGCGGGTTGGAGTTTGGGCGCTGGTTTGGCTGGTGATACCAGTTCTGGTGGGTACTGTTGGGGCGCAGGAGGGTGGATTGCCGTTTCGGGTGGAAGAGAAGGGCTTGCAGCAGCTGCGGGAGAGCGGGATCGAGGCGATTGTTTTTGTCAGCCGGCTGCCTTACGATGATCCGCACTGGTACGCGAATATCGGCTACTATTGCGATGATGAGAACCACAAGGCGTATGCCGGGAATGGTCAGTTGGGCGAGGGGAAGATTTTTAAACTGGATGTGCGGGCGGGTGAGGTTTCGGTGCTGTTTGACGCGGATGGGGGCGGGGTGCGCGATCCGCAGATCCATTACGATGGTAAGACGGTGTTGTTTTCCAGCCGCAGGCGCGGGGAGGATTATTACCATCTATATGAAATTCAGACGGATGGGAGCGGATTGAGGCAGGTGACGGAGGGTGAGTTTGATGATTTTGAGGCGACCTATCTGCCGGATGATCAGATTGTGTTTGTGTCGACGCGCAGCAAGCGGTGGGTGAACTGCTGGCTGACGCAGGTGGCGACGCTGTTTCGGTGCGACCGGAACGGCGGGCAGGTTGAGCCGCTGTCTTTCAATAATGAGCATGACAATACGCCGGCGGTGCTGCCGGATGGGCGGATCCTGTATACGCGCTGGGAGTATGTGGACCGGTCCCAGGTGGGGTATCATCATCTCTGGACGATGAATCCGGATGGGACGAATGTGATGGTTTATTATGGCAACCAGCAGCATTACCCGCTGTTTATCGACGCCAAGCCGATTCCGGGCAGTGACCGCATACTGCTGATCGATTCGCCGGGGCATGGCAGTAACGAGCATCGGGGCCATGTCGCGACGTTGACCAGCCGACTGGGACCGGACGCGCCGGGCGGTTTGCGACGTGTGACCCGGCAGGGGCGGTTTAACGATCCGTATCCATTGGACGGGGAGTCATTTATTGTGGCGTCGTATAAACAGATCCTGGTGGGGCGGATGGATGGGAGTGTGACGCCGGTGTTGACGTGTACGAACGAGAAGGTGAATCTGCATGAGCCGGTTCCGCTGATGCCGAGGGTGCGGGAAAAGCGCTTTGTTGATACGACCGATCCGGAGAGCGCGACGGGGGAGATGGTGCTGGCGAATGTGTATGAGGGGCGGAATATGGCGGGAGTCAAGCCGGGCGAGATCAAAAAACTGCTGATTCTGGAATCGCTGCCGAAGCCGGTGAATTTCAGCGGGGGGATGGACCTGACCTCGTGGCTGGGGACGTTTACGCTGGAACGGGTGCTGGGGACGGTGCCGGTGGAGGCGGATGGCTCGGCTTATTTTGAGGCGCCGGCGGGGCGGCCGGTGATCTTTGTGGCGCTGGATGAAAACGATCTGTCGGTGAAGCGGATGCAGAGTTTTACCAATGTCCTGCCCGGCGAGCGGCTGAGTTGTGTCGGCTGCCATGAGCCGCGCGGCCAGACGCCGGCGCCGATCCGGGCGAATACGCTGGCGGCGATGAACCGGCCGGCCAGTAAGATTGTACCATTTGAGGGGTATCCGGATGTGCTGGATTTTCGGCGGGATATTCAGCCGATTCTGAACCAGCATTGTGTTAAATGCCATAATTACCAGAAGCCCAGGGCGCATGTGATTCTGACGGATGATCTTGGTTTCAGCTGGACGATCAGTTATTTCAGCTTGATCTTCAAGGATCAGATCGCCGACGGTCAGAATGGTTTTGGGAATACCGCGCCGCGGACGGTGGGTTCTGCGGCGAGCGGGCTGATGAAGAAGATCAACGGTCACAAGGGGGTTCATGTGTCTGAGCAGGAATGGCGAACGGTATGGTTGTGGCTGGAGAGCGGGGCGCCTTATGCCGGGACCTACGCGGCACTGCGCAATCAGGAGCAGCAGAATCAGCGGGGGCATGCCTGGGCGGTCTTTGGCAGTCAGCCGATGGGGCAGTGCCAGCAATGTCACAGCCGGGAGAAACAGGCGCCGCCGCTGCCTTATGATATCAGTGAGGAAGAAAAACAGCCGTATTTCAAAGAGAAGCATTACGCGGTTCATCAGCGGATTGTGAATGACAAGCTGTTGCGGTTCCGGGCGGATTACCTGGTGAATGTGACCCGGCCGGAATGGTCGCCGATTCTGCTGGGGCCGCTGGCCAAAGAGGCCGGGGGGTGGGGGACCTGCGCGTATCGGATTGACAGCAAAGAGAGCGCCGATTATCAGGCGATGCTGGCCGCTTTGCGGCAATCGAAAAGCAAGCTGGATTCGTTCAACAGCTTTGGTACGCCGAGTTTCAGGCCGAACCGGCAGTATCTTCGCGAAATGAAAAAATATGGTGTTCTGCCGGAGTCGTTCGATATCGAGAAGGATCCATTTGATCCGTTTGAAGTGGATCAGGCCTACTGGCGGCTGTTTTGGTATGATCCTGATCGGGAAAATAAGTGGGCTTATCTGGTTGGCAAGAAATAGCAGGAGAAAGCGGTATGTTGAATGAGATGAATGGATTGTCCCGTCGTGATTTTGTGGCTGGTCTGCTGGCGACTACGGGGGTGTCGTTGGGTCAGAGGTTGAAAGCCGAGGAAGCGGCTAAGGTGGATATGAAGGTGTTGCTGTTTTCCAAGCATCTGCAATGGCTGGATTATGAACGCATGTCAGCGTTTGCGGCGCAGGTGGGATTGAATGGTCTGGATCTGACGGTTCGGCCGGGGGGGCATGTTGAGCCGGGACGGGTGCGTGAGGATCTGCCGCGGGCGGTGGAAGCGATGAAAAAGGCGGGACTGACTGTTGAGATGATGACAACGGCGATTGTCGATCCGGATGATCCGTTGACGGAGACGATTCTGTCGACGGCGGCCCGGTGCGGATTCAAGCAGTATCGCATGGGGTATTTTACTTATGATGCGCAACGAACGATTGACCGGCAGCTTGAGGAGTGGCGGCCGGTCTTTAAGGATCTGGCGGCGATGAACCGTGCGTTGGGGCTGCAGGGCGCGTATCAGAATCATGCCGGGGAGAGCTACCTGGGCGCGGGGATCTGGGATCTGTGGGAAGTGATTAAGGGGGTGGATCCGCAAGAGCTGGGCTGTCAATTTGATATTCGTCACGCGACGGTGGAGGGCGGGCAGTGCTGGCCGGTGGATTTCAGGCGGATCGCGCCGCATATTACCAGTCTTGTTGCCAAGGATTTTTACTGGGAGCGGGTGAATAATAAGTGGACCGCGGTTAACTGTCCGCTGGGGCGGGGGATGGTTGATTTTGTGCGCTATTTCAAGATGGTCAGAGAGATTGGGTTTTCTGGGCCGGTTTCCTTACATCTGGAATATGAGCTGGGTGGGGCAGAGCATGGGCGGCGAGATATTTCGATACCGGAAAGTCAGGTCTTTGAGGCGATTCGGGGTGATCTTGAGCAGCTGAAACATTGGTTGGAGGAATGACCGGCGGGTTGGCCGTTGAAATAGGAGGGCTTGGCGTGAGGGGGGAAAATTTCGGTGATTGATTTAGTGATTTTGGCCGATCAGGATTAATTGATTAATCCAGTTATTAAAATGCGGGCAACGGTCTCTAATTGTATCAATGCCGGTTTTTTGAATAATGCGCGGGGCATGGGCGTTGACGCTGCTTCCTTTCCGGTAGCCTGGGAATAACGCGCCGATCCTTTTGGACGGCGCCGATTGAGGGTTGTCATTAATCGCTTCACATCCGCCGCAATCGGATACAATCTGTTCAAATTGATTCTGTAGCGCGGGTTTGCCAAATATTTCGGCCATGACGCGCGGATTGGAGAACAAGAGCGTTTCCAGTTCGTGCATCTGGATATAGGGGATAAAACGGGCCGGATTGAATCTGTTTTCCAAGGCATTGATGACGGCTGATTTTAAGCCTTCTTCGACTATGTTCGATTTGCTTTCGAGATCGCCGCAGTCAGTGGATTCACGGCGGCCGGGCCAGTCGACGGGAAGGCCGTAATAGTCGAAACAGGTGCTTACGTAACTGTTTGGTTCCTGTTTGAGTAAGGCAAGGATTTCAGGCAATACTTTATCAAAGGCGTTGCCGCCTTTGTGTCCCGGTTTTCCGACCACTCGTGGTTGGGTATCGAGGCCATGCAACGCGAGGTATTCCGCCAGTACCTGCTGAATGACGGCGCGTTCGGTGGGGCCTTCGACCAGAATGAGCAGTCTATTCACGAACCGGGCCTCCCTCGAAGATGTTTTTATGCCACAGTTCACCCAGGGAATACTGTTCGAGCCATTTGGTAAGCGGTTCACGTTCCAATCGTTTAAACTGAGAGGCACCTGCCTTGCGGTCTACGACGATAATCTCTTCGGGTTCAAAGTGATTCAAGAGAGGTGACGACTGGGTCGAAACGATCACCTGGGTACGCGTGGATGCATCCCGGATAAGGCCCGCCAGGACATCCAGCGCGAAGGGGTGTAAGCCCAGTTCGGGTTCATCGATCAGAATGGTAGAAGGAAGTGTCGGATCGGGTTGGAGCAAGGCAGTCGCCAGGCAGATAAAACGAATGGATCCATCGGATAATTGCCAGGGTTGGAAGGGGAACTGGCTGCCCTTCTGACGCCACTCCAGACGAACTACTTCATTTTCGCCTTTCTTTTCCGGTTCAAGGATAAAGTCATCGAAAAAAGGCGCGACGAGTTGAATGGTGGAAATGATATGTTGATACTGGTTGGGGAAATGGTCGTGAATGGATAGCAAAAAAGCGGCGATATTGGATGCGTCCGGATTTAAACGGTTGCGGTCTCTAACAGGCTGATCGCGACGCATGGTTGCGGTCATGCCGGTGTCATGAAAGTGATAAATTGTCCAGTCGGAAACCGCTTCGTAAACATGGTGTTCGACGGAAGGCCATGAACCCACTCGGGAGGATTGTCCCTTCCATGATTTCAGGCCTGATTCCAAGGTGCCACCGCCCATGGATTTCCAGTGAGGAGTTTTTTTATACATCACTTCTTCATTTTTAACCATCAGGCCGTTAACGGTCGGGGTCAGATCGAAGCGGTATTCATTTTCACCAAATACCAGATGGGCATCGACTTTTTTGGTTTCGGCCGGTCCATTGTAGAAAAAGCCGTCCGGGCCGCCTTTTTCGGTTATGAAAGCGACCAGGCTTTCTTGAGACATGGCCGAGAGCATCCGGAAAAAGTCCATAAAATTGCTTTTGCCCGCGCCGTTACAACCGACCATGATATTCAAGGATTCTAATGAGAAATCATGCAACGCTTTGATGGATTTGAAGCCATTGATAGAGATTTTGTCAAGGCGAGTTTTCATAGTTTAGCGCTACTTCTGTTCAGGCCATTAATGGGTTGGTGTTATATAACTATCTATAGAAAAAAAGATTATCGTTTTGGTATTTAGTGCCAAGTCACGATCATATACAAGCATTCGGCGAATATATTTTGGCAACTAAATAAACAGAATTCAACCCTGTTTTTATAAAAGTTTGACTGCACTGGATTTGTGGGCAGTTGTGCAACACCGGTATGGCAGTCAGATGATTCTCGTGCTTATCGATATTGCTGGATAATGTCCAGGATGGGTTGGTGGAGGGGGCCGTTGGTGGCGAGGACCTGGGAGGGCCATTGGGAGAGGGTGTTGTTGAAATCGGAGACGCGGCCGCCGGCTTCGGTGAGGATGAGGGCGCCGGCTGCGACGTCGTAGAGATTGAGGTTGAGTTCCCAGAAGCCATCGAGGCGACCGGCGGCGGTGTAGCAGAGGTCCAGCGCGGCGGAGCCCATGCGACGGATGCCCTGAATCTGAGGAACGATGGCATTGAAGATGGGTAAATTGTTGGTGGTATGGTCGGCACGCAGGCAGGCGAATCCGGTGGCGAGCATGGCGTGCTGGAGTTGGGATTCGGAGGAGACCTGAATGGGTTTGTCGTTGAGAGTGGCGCCCTGGTCGCGCTGGGCGAGGAACAGTTCGTTCAGGACGGGCGCGTGGACGGCGCCGAGGATGGTCTGGCCGTGGTGTTCGAGCGCGATGGAGATGGAGTAGTAGGGTTGTTCGTAGAGGAAGGAGGCGGTGCCATCGATAGGATCGATAATCCAGCGGAATTCATCGCCGGCATGGCGGCCGGATTCTTCGCCGAAGATGGCATGAGTAGGATAAGTACGTTGGATCTGGTCAACGATAAATTGTTCGACAGCCAGGTCGGCTTCGGTGACGACATCTTTTTTGTTTTTGTAGCTGACTGAGAGGGTTTTGAGGCGGGCGCGGTAATCCAGGGAAAGTTGGCCGGCTTGACAGATCAGGTCGCGCAGAAATGAATGGTAAGAGAGCATATTGTGAACCGATCAGGTGAGGCGTTTGCGTTTGCTGAGTAAGAGTATGTCACGCAGGGCGGTTTGGTTTTTGGCATTGAGCCAGCGCTGTTCGAAGGTGTCATCCTGGGCGATCTGGCAGATGGCGGCGAGCGCCTGCAGGTGGGTGGGACGTTCATCTTTGGTGCCCATGAGGATGAAGACGGCGTGTACTTTTTCGGCTTTTTCGGAGAACTGGATCCCGCCCCGGCAACGGGCCAGGAGCATATTGAAATGATGTTCACCCCAGATGACGATATGGGGGATGGCCAGGAACGGGCTCAGGACGGTGGGGCTTTCTTTTTCTCGCTGATCGAGCAGCTGGTAGATGGTATCGGCTTTGAGTCCGAGGCTGGGTTCGAGTCGCGCGGCGGCCTGGCGGAAGAATTCATCCAATGAGCAGGGGGCCTCGAGGTCGAGGACCTGGCACTGTTCGACGAGATGATCAAAGTGGTCTTTGAGGACTTCATCCCGTTCGTGGATGATATCTTTGAGTTCGGTTTCGAGATGATGATCGGTGAGCTGGCGGTCGGTGATCCGTTCAATAATATGGAGCAGGGCGTATTCGCGCCCGGTATGCGCGCGGCCGTAGAACCAGTAAACGACAAAGCCGAGCGCCATTAACACGCAACTGGTGAGGAAGGGCTTGATGCCCATTTCGATCATAATCAGGATGAGTCCGAGCAGGGTAGCGATCTGCAGCCAGGGATAGAAGGGCGCGCGGTACTGCGGTCGGTAGTTCTGAACGTGGCTTTCACGCAGGATAATGACCGCCAGGCAGCAGAAGATATAGGTGAGGATCAGAACCGCGGACGCGGCTTTGACCAGGATTTTGATATCGAAGAAAATCGCGGCGGCCATGACACCGCAGGTGAGGATTAACGAGAAATGGGGTGTATTGTAGCGGGAGTGCACCCGGGCCAGAAGTCCGGGCAGCATTTCATCGCGAGCCAGCGCCAGCGGATAGCGCGAGGCGGCCATAACACCGGAGTTAACCGATGAGAAGATGGCCAGCAGGGCCGCGAGGTTCATGAGCAGCATACCGGGGGTTCCGGCGAATTCGTAGATGGTTTCGGCCAGCGGGACTTTGGCGCCATCGAGTGGGGATTGATCGAACGGGCCGCCGAAGGCGCCGACCTCGGCGAAGACGACCAGCAGGTAAATGAGAAAGACAACGGCGAGCGCCATGATCATAGCCCGGGGAATGGTTTTACCGGGATTGCGGACCTCTTCGGCGAGGCTGGTGATTTTGAGAATGGCGCCGAAGCTGACAAAGACAAACCCGGCGGCGGGCAGGATAGCATCGAAACCGTTGGGAGCGAACGGTTCGAAATTGATGGCTTTGAGATGAGTACAGGCCTGGATACAGAAGAATCCAAGGACTCCGACAATGCACAAAACAATAATCATTTGAAAATGGCCGGCTTCTTTGGCGCCGAAAACATTGAGCGAAAGAAATCCCAGGCAAAGCAGCATGGCCGTGGCAGGCTGCAACCGTCCATCAATATGGGTGATAATAATCAACAGACCGGCCATGAACGCCAGTTCGAAGGTGGATTTGAGCACCAGTGACAGCCAGGTAATCAGGCCGTAAACGGTACCAACGGCATCGCCCATGGAGCGGGTAACATAGAAATAGGTACCGCCGGCCTTGGGCATAGCCGAGGCGAGTTCCAGTTGGGAAAGTTGGCCCATAAAAGCCAGGACACCCGCCAGCAGGTAGGCCAGAATCATGGCTGGACCGGCCATTTGGTAGGCCAGGCCCGGCAGGATAAACAGGCTGCCCAGCATAGCGCCCAAGGCGATGCTGAAGACATCGAGCAGCCCCATATCTTTTTTTAAGTTCATTGGTGTAACTTTATTCAGAGTAATTAGTTAAAGTAAGTACCGTTTTCTGATGGTCTTTATCATAGTTGTCGGCTAATTTAAATACAAGCATTATTTTGTAACTGTCCTGTTATCAGGATTTTATCGGTGTAACTTTGAAGATGCGGGTATATTTTATTTTTTTTATTAATAGTTACTAAACATAATGAGTTTCTATTACGACCGAGGTTTTTGCAATGATCTTGCGGATTGTACATTAAGCTAACAAGGAAATAGAAAATTAATAACGTAATGATTTTGATAACAGGATGATAAGCGGATGTCAGACAAGATGGGAATGAAAATAATATGTAGTATTATATGGGTGATTTTGGCGCCGGTGGTTAGCGGGGTTGATGCCAGAGATTTATATAGTGATACCTGGGTGGCGGTTGATGATCTGGGGCGTTCGCTGCCTGGTTACGATGAATGTGGGCCGCCGAAGTCTGACCGGACTGTCGGAATTTTTTATTTTATCTGGCTAGGTCAGCATAGTACCACCGGGCCCTGGGATATTACCAAACTGCTGGCGGAGAATCCTGAGAATCCGGCATTTGGTCCGCGACAGCATTTCCATCACTGGGGCGAGTCGGAACTGGGGTATTATGTTTCCGATGATGCGTATGTGATCCGGCGTCATGTGTCGATGTTGAATGACGCGGGTGTGGATGTATTGATTTTTGATGTAACCAACGCGGTGACCTATGAAAAGGTCTATTTGAAGATCTGCAAGATTTTTACAGATATCCGGGCCCGTGGCGGGCATACGCCCCAATTGTGCTTTATGGCCAATTCCCGATCGATCCAGACAGTAAAAAATCTGTACGATCAATTTTACAGTAAGACCCTTTATCCGGATCTGTGGTTTCGGTGGAAAGGCAAGCCGCTGATTATGGCGAAGATGACTGAAGACGATCAAGAACACAGTCAGGAGGTGCGGGATTTTTTTACCATGCGTTATTGCTGGGCCTGGACGGGTGGGAAGGATATCTGGAACTGGGTCGATTCCTGCCCGCAAAAATATGGCTGGCACGAATCATCGGATATTCCGGAGGAGGTTTCGGTGGCAGCGGCCCAGCATGCGACCACTAACATCGGGCGCAGTTTTCATGATGGGAAGCAGCCGCCTTATAATCAGTATCATCTCAGCGGAACAGAGGGGCAAGGGTTGTGTTTCGCGGAGCAATGGCGCCGCGCGCTGGAGATCGATCCGGAGTTTGTTTTTGTGACAGGATGGAATGAGTGGGTCGCGCAGCGGTTTATCTGTGGTCAGGACGGTTGTCCGAATTTTCTGGGGCATCGCACGCAATCAGGCGAGACCTGGTTTGTGGATCAGTACAATCAGGAATACAGTCGTGATATTGAGCCGATGAAGGGCGGGCATGGAGATCATTATTATTATCAGATGATCGCCGGCATTCGGCGTTATAAGGGGGTTCGACCGTTGCCAGAGGCAGACAAAGCGCATGCCATCCTGGTCGATGGCGTGTTTAGCGATTGGAATGATGTGGCGCTGACTTATTATGATACCCAGGGGGATACCGAACATCGAGATGAACCCGGTTGGAACAGCACGCTGCACTATCGCAATACAACCGGCCGCAATGATCTGGTATTGTGCAAGGCCGCTTACGATCCAACGATGATTTATTTCTATGTTGAAACGGTCGATCCGATTACCGCTAGTGATGGTCCCCACTGGATGGAATTAACCCTCAATGCCGATCAGGATTATCAAACGGGCTGGGAGGGATATGATTATCGTATCAACGGTCATCCACAATCATCACGGACGAGTCTGGAAGCGCTGAATGACCAGGGTAAATGGGAATTCAAGTCGTATTTGAATTATCGTGTTGCGGGCAATCAAATGGAACTGGCAGTGCCACGGGCGCTGATTGGGCAGGCCGGAGATCGAATCGCGTTTGATTTTCACTGGGCGGACAATATTCAGAAACCGTATGATATCGTTGAATTTGGGATAAATGGCGATAGCGCACCCAACCGGCGGTTTAATTACCGTTTCAATAAAGATACCGGCGAGAATTGATTAAAAAATATTGGTACCCTTAAGTTTTTTATCCGGTTTGCCGTGAGATAATTTTTGGCGTTTTGTTAATACCAGTGCGATTGGAGCATGTCTAAGAACATTCCGGGTTATATGCTGATTGCATTCTGCAATTTGTCTTCATTTTCGATTGTAATCATTTCCTGGATCGGTTAGTATCGCGTGAATAATGAATGAGTCAGAAACCGGAGAACAATATGAAATCAGCAGATGTAATCGATTATCGGATATTTGGCGATGATATGCAGGCGGTAGAGGTGGAGCTTGATCCGGGCGAGGGGGTACGGGCCGAGGTTGGGGCGATGCTGTATATGGAGTCGGGGATCGAAATGCAGACGCATACCGGGGGCGGGATCTTTAAAGGATTCAAACGGATGCTGACCGGGGAGAACTTTTTTATCACGACGTTTATGCATGCCGGGAGCCAGGGTAAGTTGCACGTGATGTTTGCGGCGCCCTATCCGGGTAAGATTGTCCCATTACACCTGGGGCAACTGGGTGGAGAGTTTTTGTGTCAGAAAGATGGTTTTCTGTGCGCGGCAGAGGGTGTCGATATTGATATTGCCTTTACCAAGAGACTGGGCGCAGGATTTTTTGGTGGAGAAGGCTTTATTTTACAGCGACTGAGCGGCGATGGGATGGCGTTTATCCATGCGGGCGGGACGATCATCGAACGCGATCTGAAGCCGGGCGAGCAGTTGCGGGTGGATACCGGGTGTCTGGTGGCGTTTTCGCCTTCAGTAGATTATGATATCAGGTTTGTGGGGGGATTCAAGAACGCGCTATTTGGCGGAGAAGGGTTATTTCTGGCGCTGTTGACCGGGCCGGGAAAGGTTTATTTGCAGACCTTGCCGTTTTCGCGCCTGGCGGACCGGATTTCGCGGGCGACCAATCGATCCACCGGTGAGAGCCGGGGGATCGGCGGCAATTTACTGGGCGGTTTGCTGGGTGGCGATTAATGAGTGATGCTGTTCCCAAGCTGTTATTCTGTTGCCCTTACCTGGGTTTGACGCCGGATGTCTGGATGTGGCGGCAGGCGATCGGCTTTCGCCATTTTGACGTGCGGGTATTGACGGGTGGGTATTATAATCGGGATGTGTTCGGGACGGGCGACATTCCAGTGGAGGTGGTAGAGGGATTCTGTAAAATGCCGGAGAATAGTTCGGAGAAGTTTGGAGCGGTGGTGCGTGGGCTATGGGGTCGAAATACGCAGGCGGCTTTTGGTGCGGAATGTCGCGCAATTGAAGCGGTGGTAAAACGGTTTCAGCCGGATGTCATTTTGACGCAGTTTGCCTTTACCGGACTGCGGGTATTGCCGGTCGCCAGAAAATATCGCATTCCATTGGCAATCTATATTCATGGCTGGGATTTGTCGGCATTGATCCGGGGATTGTTTTATCGCCGGAGCCTGAAGGCGTCTTTGCCGAAAATTGCCGGCTTTGTCGTTGTAGGCCGGCATCATCAACGGTGGCTGGAAGAACGGGGAGTGGGATCGGACAGGATTCGATATATCCCTTGTGGCGCGCCGGTGGGAGAGTATCCGGTCAAGGATTATAACGCCAGTCGTGAGGATGAAGCGTTGCGATTTATTACCTTATCGCGGCTGGTGGAGATGAAGGGGGTGGAATATTCGATCCGGGCCTTCGCGCAGGTGGTTGATCTGGGAGTGAAAGTCCATCTGGATGTGGTAGGTGAGGGGCCGCTGCGGGTGACGCTGGAACAACTGGCGGAAGGGTTGGGTCTGGGGGACCGGGTCCGGTTTCATGGCGCATTGCCGCCGGAACGGGTGAAAAAAATGCTGGTGGAATCGGATATCCTACTGCAACATTCCATCATTGCGTCAAACGGCAGCAGCGAAGGATTTGGGGTCTCGTTGGCGGAGGCGTCCAGCTGCGGGTTGCCAGTGGTCTGTTCGGACTCGCCGGGTTTGATCGATCAGGTAGTAGATGGTGAGACGGGATTTTTGGTACGTCAGAGGGATGTGGCGGCGATGGCGGAACGCATGACACGGCTGATCAGGGACCCGGAATTGCGCAAGGGGCTGGGACTGGCGGGGCGGCGGCGGATTGAAGCACATTATAATACCCCCGATCAGATCGCGAAGCTGGAAGTATTTCTGCTGGAATTGCACCGGTCGAATCAGGCTTTCTGAGCGGTGGTGAGATAGGCGCTGGTCTCATCGGGGTAGTGGGTGAAACGATCGAGCCAGGTTGCCAGAGGCTGGTTGATAGCCCAGACTACGTACCAGAAGAAGCGACACCAGCGTGGTGTGCATTGGGCGGACCAATAATTGAATTTAGTGGTCATCATCTGCCAGAAGCCGGTGTAGGGTTTGGTCTGGATGTTGGTGAATCCGTTTTTATTGAGGAGATATTCCAGGCCATGGGGCGTGAAGCGGTAATAATCGTGAGGGGCTTCATGGATTTTATGCATGAAGGGGGTGGTAAGGTAGAGTTTGCCGTTGGGTTTGAGAATGCGGTGGCATTCGGCCAGGAACGATGAGGGTTCGGGCAGATGTTCGAGGACCTGGAAGGCGGTGACGATATCGGCATATTCACTGGAAAGAGGCAGGGGCTGGGTGAGGTCGGCGACGATGTCAACCTGGGTCTGGTCATGCTGGGTGTTCTGCCAGTCCAGGCCGATGTATTCGGCGGCGGTTTTGAGGATATGCTGTTTGTAGGGGGCGGAACCGCAGCCGAGGTCAACGACTCTGCCGTGATAGGGCAGGCTGAGTACGGCCTGGTCGGATAGCTGCTGGAGCAGACGTTTATGGCAGTATTTAGCGGGTGGCATGCCTTATCTATCGGTTGGAAAAGAGGTTAGGGAATAAAAAATATACCGGGAGATGTTGTCAACAAAATAATAAACACTGTGTATAATAGATTATTGGGTGGGTGAGGCAAGTTGTAAGTATTTTATTTAGAATAAGATAGGTTGGAATTTGCTTGATTTTAATGCGGTGAGGGCCAGATAATGAGGCACTATGTTGAGTAATGAAAAACCAATGAAGTATGATGCGATTATCGTAGGAGGCGGTGCGGCGGGATTGATGTGTGCCCGGGTGGCGGGGATGAGGGGGCGGAAGGTGCTGGTATTGGAGAAGTCGAACCGGGTGGGAGGTAAGATCTGGATCGCGGGTGGCGGGCGGTGTAACTTTACGAATCGGGATTGTCAGGCGAAGCATTTTTATTGCGCGAATCCTCATTTTGTGAAGTCGGCGCTGGCGAGATGGCAGCCGGTGGATATGGTGGAATGGCTGGAGTCCAAGGGCATCGAGTGGGAAGAGCGGGATCATGGCCGGTTGTTTTGCTGTCATAGCGCCGGTCAGATAGTGAATGGATTGCAGGATGATTGCCGGGCGGCGGGAGTAGCGTTTCGATATTCCTGTACGGTCCGTTCTGTCGGGGCGGAAGAAGGAAGATATGTGGTGACAACCAGTGAAGGGGAGTATCATTCTGACGCTGTGGTGGTCGCGTTGGGAGGCGCTGCCTGGCCGCAGGGGGGCGGGACGACACTGGGCTATGAGATTGCCAGACAATTTGGATTGGAGATTATTGAACCGAAGCCGGGATTGGCGCCGTTGTTGTATGGATCTGACGATTTGGGTGAAATGGAAGCGCTGAGCGGGGCATCGGGATTGACGACGGTGAGATGCGGCCGGGTGAGTTTTACGGAAGAGACGCTGTTTACCCATCGTGGTTTGAGCGGGCCGGCGATTTTGCAGATATCGTGTGTCTGGCAGCCTGGTGAGGAGATTGTAATTGACTGGCTGCCGGGGCATTCAGTAGCTGATCTGTTGCGGGAGGCGCGGGGAGGCGCAGGCAGCAAATCAGTAGCCAAAGTTATGGAAGGGCTGTTGCCGGCGCGATTTGTCCGGTTGTGGGAACAACGCTATTTACCGATGAAGACACTGCCGAATTATTCACGAGGGGAAATGGAACGGGCGGGTGACGTTTTTAATCGCTGGCGGTTTATCCCGGCGGGGATCGAGGAATTCAGTAAAGCGGAGACGACTTTGGGCGGGGTCAGCGTGGCGGAGTTATCATCGCGTACCATGGGCTGTAAGAATGTGCCGGGACTGTATTTCGTGGGTGAAGTAGTGGATGTGGCCGGGCAATTGGGCGGTTATAATCTGCACTGGGCGTGGGCCAGCGGCAATTGCGCGGGCGAGGCTATTGGATCGAAGCTTCCGACTGAACCATAAAGCGAACCTGACTGGACAGATTGGATTTTCCAATACAGAGTAATTCATAATGGCCGGGAGTCAGTTCCAGCAAGTTGATTTGTGATGACGTGAGCGCCCGGCCATTCAGGAACCAGGTTAACGATTCGGTCTGGTTCGCCGCGGGGCGGATGATGGCTTTGCCATTGAGAGCGATATAGCGTTCATTATCCGCCGGTTGGAGAATACGCAACTGATCCCGGGCCAGTTCGATGGGATCGGGTAGCGGTTGCGTTACCATCAGGCAGGGAGGCTCGGGTTGGGGAGTATGATTTCGTAACCAGGGCAGCTGGAAGAGTTGGATTAATAAGGGTTCCGCAGACTGACTGCCCACATAGTCTACCCGGCCGGTGCCGCGAAAACGCCCCACCCAGATGCCAATCGCATAGCGGCAGTTGTGGCCAATCGCCCAGGCATCGAGCCGGCCGCTACTGGTGCCGGTTTTCCACATAAACCAGGAGGTGTCGTCTTGAGGGTGCGGTGCGAGACTGTCAGGTAATCGCAATGGCGAACTGAGTATGTGATTGATCGCCATGCAGACCTGCCGGTCAAGCACTTTGGTTGACTCTGTAGGATCCGCAACAAACAATCTCGGGGGCGACCGGTATCCATAGCGTCCCAGGGTCGCATAAGCATTGGTCAGGTCGAGCAGGGATACTTCAATACCACCAACAGCCAGGGCAAGCCCGCCGCGGTTTAGCGGGTTTGCCGGCAATGGAATGCCCACCGACTCAATGGTTCCGCAACAGCGAGCCAGGCCGATGCTTTCGGCAACCAGAATGGCAGGAATATTCAGAGAACGTCGGAGCGCGTCAGAGACAGAAACCGGCCCGGCAAAGGTATGGTCGAAATTATCCGGGGACCAGCCGGCCCGTTGAATCGGAATATCAAAAACGATGGATTCACGGTTCAGGCGACCGGCCGCCATGGCGGTCGCATAAATAAACGGCTTGAGTGTCGATCCCGGACTGCGCCTGGCCAGGGCGCCATTGACCTGGCCGTCGACCGGATCCCCGGGATCGCCAGAGCCAATCAACGCAACGATCGAGGAGTTCTCAATATCAATAATCACTACCGCCAGTTCCGATCCTGGGGGTAATGTTTCCAGATGCCGATCAGTCAATCGTTGCGTTTGTTTCTGGATCTCCAGATCAATAGTGGTCTGGCCGCCCTGCGGTTGACGGCCCAGCGCCATCCAGGCAGCGTGAATGGCCTGACTCTGGCGGGTCGCCGGATTTAATTCGATGGGCTCGAGCAATGCCTGTTGCCATTGTCGATCGGTAATCAAGCCCTGACGACGCATCTGATACAAGACTTCCTGCTGTCTCTGGATGGCCCGTTTCAAGTTGCGTCCGGGATAGTAGCGGCTGGGCGCTTGCGGCAGACCGGCCAGGAACGCCGATTCGGCCAGAGATAAATCGCGCGGGTGTTTGCCGAACCAGGCCATAGCCGCACTGGCCACTCCGCGCAGGTTGCCACCATAAGGGGCGATATTGAGGTAGATTTCGAGAATTTCATTTTTGGTCTTGAGTTTTTCGAGTTGCAAGGCGCGAAACGCTTCAATCGCCTTGGCCGATATCGTGCGAGGACGATCATCCATCATGCGACAAACCTGCATGGTGAGGGTACTGGCACCCGAGACGATTTTCCGGTGAGCCAGGTTTTGGGTGACAGCCCGCATGATCGCCAACGCATCGACCCCGTTATGGCGGTAAAAGCGTTTATCTTCGATTGCGATCGAGGCTTGTACCAGCCAGTCTCCCATCTCATCCAGTCCGATGGGTTGACGCCATTGTTGATCGGATCCAACAATACTGAAATAAGGAATATCGCCATGATCGGTTACACAGGGATTGACCGGCCAGTTTTCCAGTCGATCCAGTGGAAATGGAAATGACTGCCACAGCATAATCAATAACGCCAGGAGCCCGATCGTCAGGCCGGTGGTTAACCAGAGCACGCGTTTGAGAATTTTCTTTATTCGTTTCGGTTGTTTCATTGGTGAATAGTCATGGTACCGGCCGTCCCCAGAGAGGCGACCGAGGGGTTATACATACAGGATGCCTGAATGGCCGGCAATACAAATTGCCCGACTGTGACAGCCCTTAAACTGTATCGAAAGGTCTGTAAGGTACGTGACGCCGAACAGAATATAATGGCCCGGTCATCAAGAAATTCGATATGATCGGGGGTGTCTGAGGTCGGGCTGTCAGATTCGGCAGAGGTGATCAAGCGGGGGTTTTCGATTTCCAATCCTGCCGGCAAGGCATCAATGACAGCAATATTGTCTATGGTTTCAAGATCGGATCGCAAAGAGATTTCGACCTGAATCAGATCGCCCACCCTGATCTTCTGCGGTTCGATTGTCGCTCCCTGGCGATTTAACCAATGACGAGTGACGGTCAACTGGCGGTTGTATGGTTTGATGGTTTCCGGCAGCGCCAGGCCTTCATAACTGATACAGGCAAAGAGGGTTCCATTGCCCTGTGAAGTCAGCGTCGCCGGCAGGTTCCCCGGTTGAATCTTATAGTCCAAACCCGATTGATCGAATGGCACGCTGTTCTTATCGGGGAATTGCAGTGAACCGTTAAATTCCGGTGGCGTATCCGTGGTGAAAATCTGATAGCGTGACAGCGCCAGGACGACAGTGGCATTTTCAAGCGTGTTGCCCCAGCATCCGTTCTGCCGGGTCTGGTATAAATGTCGGGCCAGGATTGGAACATTGGGATGATCCGCATCCAGTTCAAGCAGAACTGAGAGCCAGAGCGCCAGTTGCCGGGCCGGCGAGGTGATTCGACCTGACGTGACGTTTGGAATCGCGCCGGCAGATGGCAAGTCGACCGGTAAAAGTGACAGGGCGCGATCATTCCGTCCGACAGCGATAAAGGCTCCGGCCAGGTTGGCCCGGCCCCCGATATCGAGTTGATCGCTTCGTTCGGCCAGCCGGTTCATCCAGCCATGAGGCGGTTTTTCAAATATGGCCAGAACCCGGCAATAGAGCGCCAGGGTGTTCCAATCAGGATTCTGATCCGTTTGACAATTGGCCAGCTGGTTTTCGAGATATTGGATGAGTTCATCGACAAAACGGGAATCGATCTGGTGGCCGGCCAGACGCGCTTCGGCCAGGCAAAACGCGCCATAAGCCGTGGCCCACTGATTGGCATGAGCATAACCGGGCCAGTAACTGAGGCCGCCAGAAAGGGTTTGCATGCTCCAGAGCCGGTTGATTCCGGCGGTGATCATGTTGCCAATGGCTTCCGCCCTGCCGATATCCAGAATGGAAGGCGCGTAGAGAAGCGCCAGCAGCCGGCTGGCAGTCTGTTCGGCGCAGCCATAAGGGTAATCGATCAAAGATTCCAGCGCCGCTGTCATTTGGATATCCGGCCGGGCCGAGAGCGCGACATGGGCCCGGACCGTTTCAGTAATGAACGTGTCAGACGGGGCCAACGCAAACGTATCGCCGGCCTTGATCGACTCGATGAGAACTTCCGTATGCAAAGGCAAACCAGCGCGTATGGGAAAGTGAGATTGGTTGGTGGCTGAAATTCCCCGGCCATCAGGCCCGGTTTCGCAAGCCTCGATATTGACGGTAACCGGTCCCAGGGCCGTGGCGCGGGCTTTTAGCCACAAGGTCGCGGGAGTGTCAGTTGAGACGGCGATCGATTCTGCAAAACGGTTCGGGTCGATTTCCAGAGGGCCGTCGACAATCGTTTTAACGTTTAATTCCAGCGCCCGGTCCGTGTCATTGAATAGTTTGACCGGAACTTCGAATTCATCACCGGGCGCGGCAAACCGGGGCCAGGACGTTTCCATGATCAGCGGCTGGGTCAGGGTCATATCCTGACGGCAACTGCCGTAATGGTCATGATCCACTGCGATGGCCATCAGGCGAAGTTGTCCGATGTAGTCAGGCACTTTAAAGTTAACTGACGTTATCCCATCCGGCTGGACCGGCAGGGCCTGGGTGAAGACAACCGCGGATTGTCTGGTTTTGGAAGCGACGGGATTTCGGCGTAACGGATCGTAGAAACTGTCCGGATCGTTGTCCGCTCCGATCCGCATCATTCCTTCGGGACGGGTATAATCCGGCAGCAAACGGAAGAAGCTGTCTGAAGTCGCTACCCCGGGTTGGCGTGGAGCCATAAAAAATTTGAATGGATCGGGAGTCTGGTAACCACTGGTTAAAAGAATGCCTTCATCCACCGCCCAGAAATGGATACAAGCGGGCCGGTTGGGATCGAGAGGGGGCGCTGTTTCCAGGCTGACCTTGATGTCAGATTGAGGTTTAACCTTTAGCGGCGCCTGGATTTTGATGGGAATCATACGGCGTTCATGGTTCAGCTGGATACGGGTCATTCCCATCGCGCGATGGGGCATCAAGCTTTTCGCGCCGGGATCGACCGGACGGACTATGGACGCTGTCAGGTACGCACTGCCGCGCAAATCGGCAGGTATTTTCAACTTTGCCCGGGCAGTATTTTGAGGAACAGTTTCAAGTTTTGAAACGATAATCTGATCGGTTTCCAGGGTCATTAACATAGTTCCGGAGACCGGCGATTGAATCAGGATGTCCATTTCGTCGCCCGGGGCGTATTGGGCGCGATCGGTGATCAGGTCCAGTCGTTCCGGTTGATTCATAGAACGGACGACGCTGCTACTGTCTGAAGACCGGGCATAGAATTCAATTCGACTGATACTGCGCGAATCCGGATCCCTGAGATCAAGGCGGTAGCGTCCGATGGACGGACAGGTTAATTCAAGCCGACCGGTACTGGCATTGCATAATATCTGACGCGATTCGATGGTATGAAGGATTTCTTCCGAGCGCCAGACGTAACGATCATTCACCTCTTTAAGAACCGTATTGTATTCGATGCGGCTGAATTCCATATCCAGCGATTTTACCGATATGGAATCTTCCAGGGCATTTAATGCGATCCAGTCCAGCGTAAAGGGGGTCTGGGGTTGGGCCAGTCGGCCGTCCGGCAGCCTGAGGCCCAGATGCGTATTCAACCGATCCAGAACACACTGGATATTGGCGGATACTGACCGGCCGCCGGGTTCGGAAACGGTTGCTGTCAGATTAGTCTGGTAACGTCCCGGCATAATCTGTTCGGGCAGAGGGGCTTTCAGGTGCGCTTTGCCATCCTGGGCGAGTTGTTCGGTGATTTCAGGCAGCAGAATATCCTGACTGGATAATGGCATTCCAAACTGGCGATCGGGATATTTATTCGAGTGGAAATTGACCTGACGGAGCCGTCCGGTCAGGGTCAGAGACAGTCCGGCCGCGGGTTGGTCCCAGAGATAACGCGCCGAGATATCCATTTCAGGGCAATCATCCGGTCCGAAGATTTCTTTCACTGTCGACGCGTTCACTTCCATCCGCACCGGGACAAACGCTTCTAATTGCGCGGAGACCGTTCCCAGCGATTCTTCCGAACTAGGCAGGGTGACATCGAACTGGTAAGTTCCGGTTTGATGGCTGATGGCGGTTTGATAAGCCACATGGTAGATTCCCTGGCCGCTTGAGTGGGGTTGAACCGGGATATCGGCCAGCTGTCGGCCATCGGGCCGGGTGACTTTTAAATTGAGAGGAAATGGTGTGGGGATTTCGCCTTTTCGATCACGCAGGATTCCGCTTAGAAAAATCGTTTCCCCGGGCCGGTAAACACCCCGTTCGGAATAGAGCATGACTTCATAATTCCGGGGGTATTCCTGGCCGGACTGGTTGACGTCATCGAAGAGCCACTGATTGTCGCCTGGTTGTAGAAAGGCCAGGTCATTATCTTTTCGAGCCGTGATCACCCAGGGGACTCCGTCGGGATGGTTGGAAACATATTGGAGCCGGGCCAGTCCATTGACATCGGTTTGGGCGGCAGCGAGCAGTTGATTGTTATAACTCAAGCCGCTGACGGTGACGTCTGCCACCGGCTGACCGTGGCGCAGGGAGGTAACCCATACCAGCATGCCGTCCCGTTCGGTTTTGGCAGTGATGGCCAGATCGGTGATCGTGACGACCGTTTCGCAGGAGTTCCAGGGTGCGTTGTTTAAATCCGCGCTGATTCGATAAACCCCCAGAGGTTTGCCCAGCAATCGATCCAGTTCGAGCAGGATTTTCTGCGGCTGATTATTGGGCATCCTGGGTGAGAGGGTCTGGTTTAAAATAAGTTGCGACGTTTCGTCACAATACCAGCTTGAGTTATGATGCAGATGAGTCACCAGATTGTTTTCGAGCAGTTTCCAGGCGGATATTTCGATCTGGTCGATATTGACAGCCTGCAGTTCGGTCTGAAGATTGCCATAGGGCGACAGGATTCCCTGTGACCAGGAAAAGGCGAGTTCCGGATGGTAATCGCCGATTCGAACGGTGGTTCGCTGTTCTTTGCCGAGGGTTCGGTTGTTGGTATCCGATAAAGTCGCCGGGACTGTGATCGTATAGGTTTCGCCTGGAATGAATTTGCCATCGATTCTCAGATAACGCGAACTACGACGCAAGGCGACGTTTTCTACCCTGGGTTCGATTTGCAGGTGGGGTATGGCTTGTTCACTATTGAGCGAATGTGAAAAACGGAGTGTTACCGTGACGCCCTGATCGAGTCTGGGAGTCGAGGCATAGCTGTTCAGCAGCGAGAATCCCTGTTCCAGGGTAAAGGTACGGCAGATGGTCTCTTCCAGAGGAATCTGGGCCTGGTATCCGGTGAGGCCGGCCATCAATTCCATTTTCAGAGTATCGCTGTCAGGGCGTTGCACTTGAATGACCAGGCGCGTATCCTGAGTTTTGGTCAGGCAGAGAACCTGATCCAAATGTTCCCTGGTTTTATCATCGGTGAATCGGATTGACTGAACCAGATCGGCCGGACCAACCAGTTGACTGAAAGTCAACTCCAGGGTAACCTGTTCCTCGTCGACGGAGTCCAGTTGACAGTTTTCAAGGCACAGCGGGCTGGTTTTAATTTCAAATTCATTATCACCAGCCAGGACCCAGCCTGTGGTTTTTTTAAAGTTAATTATCGGACGTACATTAAAAATCCGACCGGATGGCAAAGGTTTATCAAACCGGTAATCGAGCGTATTGTCATCAGCCCAGACCCATTGACCGGGCCAATCCGGTTCCAGTTTAAACAGGGTGTCCGCAGACAGAATGTTATTGCCATTGGTATGGGCCAGAGGCCGATCAAAAACCAGAGAGAAACGTTTCGCGTTTTCCGCATTGACCAGCGGGGTGGCGGATTTGATCAGGATTGTCCGGGGGGCGACCCGAGTCAGGTCATGATGAATCCAGAGAATACCTGAGATGTTGATTATGGCAAAGATGCCGACCAGTACCCAAAATTTACTGATTAGACGGCTCATGATTTACTCCTTTAAATCAACCGTTTATTTATTTTCATCCATGAAAATATTATTTAGCTTCTGGCATTCAGTCAAATAACAGAATATTCTGTGCCAGTCTGGTTTGCGAAAACACCCTGTTAATTCAAATAACATATTGTCGAACAATAAGTTATGCAGGTCAATCCATATAAGGATTACCAAGAATCCAAATTAACAGAATTTGAAACAATTGTCCAGACTGAAATAGGATATACTGACATAATCCGTATTATTCTGGATAGGAGGTGACATTGGGCCGGTTATTTTCTGCTGAATGGGAACCCCTTTTAAGACGATGAAATTAAAGGGGATATGTAAGGCAGTGAAACGGTTGCCATCCTTTTCAGTGCATATCGAAACAACATCTGATAATTCAAAGAAATTTCTAAACAAATGAAAATGCAACTGGAATCTTAATGGCAGAAAGTTGTATAATGACATAAAGTCTAATTAACATTTAAGGAGAAGTTAAATGCTACGGAACCATTTTTCATGTCGGATATTATTATTTGTCACGTTATTGAATGGCATGCTCTGGGCACAACAGGATTTGCGACCGGATCTGGTGATTACTGATTTGTGGCCGGAAGGCAGCCAGATCTATTTTCAGGTGATGAATGTCGGTCAGCTTTACAGTTCGGGTGATTTCGATATCAGTATTGCAATTGATGGTCAGTTGATCGAATATTTTTCGATTACCGAGTCCTTGAAACCGGGCCAGCGGATAACGGATTATTTCCGTAAAGCGGAATACCATTGCGACAGTCAGACACCGGGGCATGCGGTGGAAGCGGTGGCGGATGCCAATAAGGACATCACGGAGTCAAATGAAAAGAACAATATCCGGACGGAGTACTGGTCGTGTGATGAAGATCCACCGGTGATCGTTGCCGGGCCATCGGTTGAATATATCAAGGCAATAAAAATTGTCTGGGAGACCGATGAGGACAGCGACAGCCGAGTCCTGTTTGGTCGCAATACGGGTATGTTCGATCAATCGGTATCCAGCGCGACGATGACCAAGAATCATTCGCTGGGTTTGTCGAACCTGTTGCCGGGAACCACTTACCAATATAAAGTGCAGTCTACCGATCCATCCGGTAATACCGTGACCAGCGCGGCGCAATATTTTCTGAGTCCGCCGGTCATTGACAACGCCAATCCCAAGGGAAATGTGATCATGCCCATGATCGGAACGCTTCCCATGCATTTTTTTGCGAACGCGGATGATAATGAAGGTGTAGATAGGGTCGAATTTGAAATCGACGGTCAGACCTTCTGGGTGGATTACGATCCTCCGTTTGAGTGCATCATGAATCCGGGATTTATTGGTCTGGATCATTCGGTCTTTTTTGATAATGCTCATGATGTGGTCGCGACGGTTTATGATCTGGCAGGTAACAGTTGTCAGGCGAGTGTTTCGTGGGCTGAAATGTTTCATTGTCCGGAGGTTTCGTTATGGTACAATACTTCCGGCTCGTTTTATGTCTTGACACCGGAGCCAACCTGGCCGGGGCATACGATTCAGTTTTATATCCATGCCAAGGAGCGGTGCGAGGGAATCATCGAGATCCCGCCCGATCCCTATAATCCGAGAGACCGGGGCAATCGTGATGCGGTGTGGCAGGCAGTGCGTGAGGTGCGGTTGTATTTTGACGATGTCTTGCAGGAGACGCTGTATCCGGACGATCCGGATGATGAGTATTATGTGGGTGAAATCACAACGGGGGTATTAAACGCGCCGAGTGACCATGCGATTCGTATTGAGGTGGAAAGCACCGCCGGGTGTATCACGCGCGAGGACCTGGGCCTGGGAGTGGACCGAAGGCAGGCGCGTATGTTTGTGACGCGTGAGATCGAACGGGATCCGGCGGGTCATTATTTCCATGTTGATGTGACGGTGGAGAATTCCGGTTTACTACCCGTTACGATCGATCGATTTGTGGAGCGGATTACAGGATTCCAGGCAGTTTTTACTCATAATCCGGGCAATACGGGGACGCTGGGGTATGATGTTTATAATCGTCAAAGCGTGATGACATTTGACTGGAACGATTATCTGGAACCGGATGACAGTATGACATTCAGTTATGACGCAGTTCCGGTTATGTATGAGGGTATAGAAGATTATCAGATCGGCGACGACGCGGCGCTGGATTTTGTGGATGATTACGGCCGGATTTATAATCTGACAGACAGTATTCCGCATGTGAATCATTGTTTATCCAGAACTCGAGTGGATGTGGATGTATTGAATGCGTTTAAGGCATCCGATTATCTGATGATCACCAATCCATATAATTTGTTTGGGGCTTATGACCATGACGGCTGCAACCTGTTGCTGGTGAAGATGGCGGAACTGGCCATTGAACGCGGGGGGGTGCTGGCGTTTTTCAACGGGCAGACTCATATGCATACCAATTTTGATGGGAATGATAAGTTGAAATGCGGCAATGTCTGCTGGGACTGGCGTGATGAGATTGTGATGGCGGATGATCCCAACCGGATCCGGATCTATGATGGCGCTCACGAACGCACCCTGGACCGGGGACGCATGCCGATTCAGCATGAGCTGACGACCAGCGACGCGCTGTTGGTGGGAAATATCAAAACGGTGTCGGATGGCTATGAACCCCTGGATGAGATTGCTGTCATAACCGGGGCGGGATCGCATCGCGGGGATTTGACCGTTTACCGGTTTAATCACGCGATTAATGAATTTGAGCGGTTTACCGGCACAGTGCCCTATAATCCCTCAGAAGGCGACCAGGTTCTGATCGGTGATATGATTGTAACCAACCCGAATTCGTGCTCTGAGATTGTCCTGTTCAACCAGGATGGCGTGATCAAGGGATATTATGGCGAAGGCGGCACTGCCCAGGATCAGTTTGCCAGTGTGTATCAACCGGGCGATGTCGTGGCGATCGGCGATTTGTTGCCGGCAGTGGGCGATGAGATTGTGATTGGCGATGTCTCGGCGAATGAGATTGTGATATACAATGGAGATGATGAGACGATTCATCTGCGGTTCCCCTGCACTTTGAGCAGTCAGGATCATCTGATGGTATGCGACGAGGGGCTGGCCGTTGCGGATGAATCGGCGGACCGGCTGGATATCTGGCAGATTAGCGAGACTGGCGCCACTAAAGTGGGTGGTTTCAACCGGACGATAGCCTCGGATGATATTGTCCGTTGCGGTTATGTCCTGGACCAGCCCCAGGAGCAGTATATTTTTGCCCGGGGCAGCCGTCATGACAACTATTCCGAACATGATATCGAGCTATTCGCCTATTCGGTTTATAACGGTACTGAAGAGCCGGGCGACCGGCATGATCTGGACCGTTTGATCAATCCCGGGGGTGAATGGACCGAGAAAATGGCTGACGGCTGGGCAGGGAATGGCTATTTGCTTATCGTTGGCGAAATTGAGATCATTCCATCCTTTGCCTGTTCGTATTATTTGTATGGGTATGGCGGCCGGCATTATATTGAGTTCACCGACAATTATTACAGCAATACCTCGGGCGATATGAAATTTCCGGAGCTCAGTATAGGAAGGATCAATGGTAATTGTCCGTTTAAGATGGCCGATAAACTGCAGACCTGTATTGATATCGCACGCGGCGATCAGTTGCTGGATACGTCGTCGGCTTATGTGGTCAGCGGTGATGATGACGATGATGATGACAACCGGTTCGACGATAAACGCCGGGACCGGGTAAGACAACTGCGGGGCCGGGGCTATCTGACCGTGGATCAGGATGATCAGGTGGATGAGGCGACCTTCTTTGCGCATTGCATCAATCGTGATTTGATCTATCTGACCGGCCATGGCAACGCCAATGTCTGGGATGGCAAGGACTCGTGGGAATTGGAGGCGCAGTGGGATCCGGGATCGGGCGCGCCGCTGGTTTATGGCGATACCTGCCTGACCGGCCGGTATTTTGCCGGAGACAGTACCTATAGCGAGCACTGGATGGAATTTGGCGCCAGCGCTTATATTGGTTCGACCGAGGTGACATACAGTACCTATTCGAAGTTGTTGTCAGAAGGATTTTTTGACCGGTATGGTCCGGGCTATCCATTGGGCCGTGCGATGAAAGAGGCCAAGCGTAATCGTATGGGAGATGATAACAGCAAGGGGAAATACCATTCGGCGATCTATCATGTATTCGGCGATCCGAAGATGGAACCAATCGCGGCGGTAGCCCCGGTCGAGGGCGGGCTGTTGCCGGCGTCGGCTCCGGCAGCGTTCGGATTGGAATTGAATGGTCCGGTGGATACCGTTGATGTGCAGATCCCCGATTATGAGGTGGATTGGTTTGAGGGCGAAGCGAGCATCAGTATCCCTGGAGGAGTGGGTTATCATGAGGTGTACCGGCCGAAACTGCCGGCCTGGCCGGTGACGATTCACTGGCCCCAGGGCTACCAGATAGAGAATGTCTCGATCAGCAAACCGGGCCAGACTGTCACCGGTACCGGATTGCCGTTGCCATTTTTAAAGATGGAGGTTGATGGTGATTCTGAATTAGAGGATTCCGGCGGACCGATCATGACACCCTGGCCGGATCATCCACTGGATTGGAGTGTACAGAAGAATCCGGATGGATCTACCACGCTGTTTATCAAAATTTATCCGTTTAAAACCTGGCCGGAAACGACCAATTATTCATTTACCAATTATTGTATGCTGGATATTGACTATCACACTTCTTCGGTTGAGATCAATAAGCTGGTCACTGACAAAAAAGTCTATCAGGCAGGGGATATTGTCCGCGCCGATCTGTATATCTATCGTGAGAAAGGGATTGTTTACAAGCCACTGGATGTGATTGCAGAGGCTCGAATGGTGGCTCAAGGTTATGATAATCTGGCGTTTGGATTGCCGGTCAAGTTACTGCAGGATGTTCAGGCATTGGGTTCGAGCAGCTGGCAGTGGGACCCGACGGCAGTGCAGGCGCCGATGGGGGATTATGAACTCCAGGTTGAATTGAAAACCAAGGCAGGTCATCTGCTTGATAAGGAAACAGTGGCGTTCAGGATTGGCCAGGCGCGATGCGTGCCAGGTTCCATTATCGTTGATCCGGAGTGTTTTGATAGCAAAGAAGATATCGGGATTCTGTGCCGGGTTAAAAATGGCGGTGAGGTAAATTTGAGCGGTATGATGGTTCTGGAGATTCTGGATCGCAGTGGAGTTGCTCTGGAGCGTTATACCAAAAGTTTTGCGGACCTGGCCCCGGCATCGATCTTTTCCATGACACAAAACTGGATTGCCATGCGTCCTCGTGAACAGGTGATTATGCGATCCTATGTTTTATACGATGGCCAACAGAGCGATGTGGTCATCTGGCCCCGGCTTTCAGAGGTATTGGATGGCGATTTAAATAATGATTATGTGATCGATCTGAGGGATGTCTGTGAACTGGCCTGTTTCTGGCTGGATGACAGCCGGGCCCGGACAATTGATATCGCGCCTGTGGGAGGCGATTGCCGAATCGACATGCGCGATATGACTGTGTTGATCGAGCAGTGGACGCAAGAACCGTAATATGAGTGTTATCCCATTATAGCGGGATTTTGCCCATCATGCGCGGATAGGCGATGGTCTCGCGGACATGTTTGATGCCGGCCATCCAGGCGACGGTGCGTTCGACGCCCAGTCCAAAACCGCCGTGCGGGACCGAGCCGTATTTGCGCAGGTCAAGATACCAGCCATAATCGGCCGGATCGTAGCCCTCATCGTGGATGCGGTTCAGGAGTGCATCGTAGCTTTCTTCACGCATGGAGCCACCGATAATCTCGCCGTAGCCTTCGGGGGCCAGGCAATCGAAGTTGAGGACAACACGGTTGTCCCGGGGATCTGGCTTCATGTAGAAGGCTTTGCAGTCACGCGGGTAGCGGTGGACGAAGACCGGCCGGTCATGCAGGGCGGAGATGATGGTTTCGTCGGAGCCGCCAAGATCTTTGCCCCAGGTGAAGTTCCGGGCCAGTTCGATGTGTTTGGGGATGTTTTCGACCTGTTCGCGAAGTTCGCCAAGCAGTTCATTGCCTTTGGCGATCTGATTAGCGAGTTTGTCTTTTTGCCATTGCTTCTGGGCTGTTTTAGCTTCTTCGTTCCATTGGGCGATACTGGCCTGGAGTTCATCGGCCTGCTGTTGTTTTTCGGCCAATTGCGATTCGAGCCATTGGCGGGCGCGGTCGCTGTGCAAGAGATCGACCGCGTCGGAATAGCTCAGGCGAACGAAAGGGGTCTTCATATTTTCGAGTTGGGCCGGGTCGCGTTCGAGGATTTCCAGTTCCGGCCGGCGATGGGTGAGCACCCCTTGAATAATGGCACAGATGAAGTCTTCGGCGACATGCATGAGTTCATCATGGTTGATATAGGCGATTTCCGGTTCGACCATCCAGAATTCAGTGAGATGGCGGCGGGTTTTGCTTTTTTCGGCGCGGAAGGTGGGGCCGAAACAATAGACCTTGCCCAGACTTAATGCAGCGGCTTCGAGATAGAGCTGGCCGGTCTGGGCCAGGGCGACCGGTTCGCCGAAGTAATCAACCATGAAGAGGGTTTGTTCGCCTTCGCCGGCACTGGGGGCGAAAATCGGGGTATCCACCAGAGTAAAGCCATTGTTGTTGAAAAAGTTTCGAATGGATTCAACCACCGTATGGCGAATCCGGGCCAGGGCCCATTGTTTGTGAGAGCGGAGATGAAGGTGGCGGTTTTTAAGCAGAAAGTCGATGCCGTGTTCTTTGGGAGTGATGGGGTAGCCTTCGGTTTTGTGGATGATTTGGACATCATGGGCCGCCAGTTCGTAGCCGCCAACGGCGCGAGGTTCCTGACGGACTTCACCCCGGATGATGATAGCGGATTCCTGACCGAGATGTTTGGTTTCGGCAAAGATCTCGGCGTTTTCCTCTTTCTTTTCGTAGATACACTGGCACAAGCCAGTGCCATCACGGAGGATGATGAACAAGACCTTGCCGCTGGAACGCATATTATAAACCCAGCCACGCAATTCGACTGTCTGGTCAATGAAGTCTTTGAGTTGATCGATTTGGGTGATGTTCATGATCGGGTCCTTATGAAGGGATGATAAATTAGGGATTCGTATCCTGGATATAAGTCTAACTACTTGATATCAGGTATGTTATAATATTGTTTGTTCGTCAGGTCAATATCCAGATAAAAATATCTGAGCATTAGATGCTAATCTTAAATATAATATTTCAAAAATATAGTTAACACCGCGAATTAAGAAGGGATTGTTTTTTGAATATTGTCAGAAGAACCGGGTTTGTCGTGTTGCTGTTTATACTGGTGATTGGATTCGCTCTTGGGTATTGGGGGCATATTGGATTGGGGTGGAGTTATCTGTTGAGTGTTAATCTGGTCGCATTTATTGTTTTCGGGTATGATAAGCATTTGTCTAAAAAGGGGGCTGTGCGGATACCTGAACTGGTTTTGCATGGCGTCGCATTAATCGGGGGCAGCCTGGGGGCATTGGGGGGGATGGTATTGTATCGCCATAAAACGAGGAAAATGTCATTTTTTCTGATCTGGTTTTTAATTGTTCTGTTGCAAACGGCCTTGCTGTTGGGGTGGCAGTTTTATAAAGGGAGGCATTAATACTGACCGGAATTAAAGGAGTAAACCTGTTTCAGATGTGCAGAAAACGGGTGATTTCACGTTTGCCTGTTAGTTATCATTTAGTTTGTGATAAAAATAACGGCATTAGCAATATATATTTATAATCTGTTATTTAGAATAACGACTATAGCTTTATTTGAAATAATGATGTTATTTAATGGTTTTTTATAAGTCGGCATTTCGGGATAGTTTATGTTTCAATGTCAGTTTATTTCCTGTTTGATCCGGGTTATTGAGTGAAATATTTGTCAGTAATAAAGTTTTATTTGTCTTTATTGTTGTGCGTTAATAATTGTCTGTAACTGGTTATTTATTATGGATTTGGTGTCATGATGGTTTTTGCTGTGTGATTTGTGATATGTAGTAATATTTATTTATTGGCAATTAAGGGATGGTTGTAATCAAACGATATGAATTTTGGTAGTGGCTGGGTTGGTTGGTTTGGGAATCATCATAAATAAACAGACTTTATCTGGTTGGCATTCTGGTTTGAAATTTAGCAATCAGGGTGGATGTGAGTAAATTTATATATTGTGAAATTAATCACTGGACAGAGACATGTAGAGGCTATTAAGATATTGGCGTTCAAATTTTAATGATGATAATCACGGTGGAAAGCCGATTCTGAGTTTTGAAATCGATCAAGTGATGATAAGCCGAGAGTCGCTCTCGTATAAACGTAAACATTTAAGTTCGAGGTAAACTAATGAGCCAGGAGATGCAAGCTACAGTCAAGCAAATCTGTCAGGGTTGCGATAATGACCGGACGCGGATGATGGATATCGTGCGTGCGGTACAAGATCGTTTTGGTTGCGTATCGGATGAGGCAATGAAACTGATTGCGGCCGAGACGGGCTGTCACCGGGTTGAAGTGGAAGGCTTGGTGACATTTTATGCATTTTTGTCGGAGCAGCCCAAAGGTAAGATTGTGATTCGGTTGTGCGATGATGTGATTGACGAGATGCAGGGATCGGCCAAGGTGGCCCATGCATTCGAAGAGGCCCTGGGCATTCAATTCGGCCAGACCACTGCGGATGGCAAAATCACCCTGGAATGGACGCCATGTATTGGCATGTGTGACCAGGCTCCCGCGGCCTTGATCAACAATGAAGTTGTGACCTATCTAAGCAGCGATAAAGCGTGGGAAATTGTCCGGGAACTTCAGGCCGGCAAAGAGCCCAAAGACCTGGTGCATACCCTGGGTGATGGCAACAACGCTCACGCACTGGTGCAGTCCATGGTGCATAATAATGTCCGGAAACGCGGCCCGGTTATTTTTGAACCGTTGCCCCGGGGCGCTTCATTGAAAAAGGCCATGCTGCTCAGTCCGGTCGAAGTGATTCGAGATATCAAGACATCGCGTTTGCGCGGCCGGGGCGGCGCCGGATTCCCAACTGGAATGAAGTGGGAATTTACGCGCAACGCATCTGGCGACCAAAAATATGTGGTGTGTAACGCGGATGAAGGCGAACCGGGAACTTTTAAAGACCGGGCCATTCTAACCGAATGCGCCGATTTGCTGTTTGAGGGCATGACGGTTGCGGGATATGCGATCGGGGCCGAATGCGGCATTCTTTATCTGCGTGCGGAATATGCCTACTTGCGGGCTTACCTGGAAAATGTATTAAAAGAACGTCGTGACGCGAATCTGCTGGGCAACGATGCCTGCGGCAAAGCCGGATTTAATTTCGATATTCGAATCCAGATGGGCGCCGGCGCGTATATTTGCGGCGAAGAAACCGCCCTGCTGAGTTCTTGTGAAGGGTTGCGGGGCGATCCGAAGAACCGGCCTCCGTTCCCGGCCCAAAAGGGATACCTGGGATGTCCTACTACGGTAAATAATGTGGAAACATTCTGTGCGGTTGCCCGTATCTTGCAGATGGGGCCCGGTTGGTTTGCCGAGGCGGGTTCCGCGGGCAGTCCGGGAACCAAGGTATTGAGCGTATCGGGCGATTGCAAGCGATCGGGTATTTATGAAGTCCCGTTTGGTATCACCGTTTCGGAAATGCTGAGCATGGTGGGCGCCGAAGACGCCAAACTGGTCGTTGTAGGCGGTCCCAGCGGTCAGATCATCGGACGCGGCGAATTTGAACGGACGATTTGTTACGACGATCTGGGCACGGGCGGTTCTGTGATGGTTTTTGGGCCGAATCGCGATCCGCTGAGAGTGGCCGAGAAGTTCATGCATTTCTTCATTGAAGAGAGTTGCGGATATTGCACCCCGTGCCGCGCCGGCAATGTGCTGTTGCTGCAGGGCCTGAAGAAGATTCTGGATGGCAAGGGCGAACCGGAAGATTTGAAATACCTGCAGGATCTGGGCACGACTGTCAAGAAAGCCAGTCGTTGCGGCCTGGGGCAGACCTCCGCGAATCCGATTCTGACCACCTTGAAGTTTTTCCGTTCGGATTATGATACCCGTGTCAAACCGGCCATCGACGGCATGCAGCCCAATTTCGATATCATGGCGGCAGTTAGTGACGCATCCGCAATCGCCGGGCGCGAATCAGTCCATTTCACCCATTAATTTGAGGATTGACGATAATGAGCGAAATTACCTTTACTATTGATAATGTGACAGTGAAAGGCCGGCCGGGTCAGACGATCATGCAGGCGGCCGACGCAGCGGGGATTTATATCCCGCGCTTGTGCGCCCATAAGGATCTGGCGCCGTTTGGCAGTTGCCGGGTTTGTACGGTGCTGGTGAACGGCCGGCCCCAGGCGGCCTGTACCCAACCGGTCGCCGAGGGCATGATGGTTGAAAGCGAAACGCCGGAAGTTCAGCAGATTCGCAAGGATCTGATTGAAATGCTGTTTGTGGAAGGCAACCATTACTGTATGTACTGCGAAAAAAGCGGAAATTGCGAGTTGCAGGCCATGGCCTACCGGTTTGGGATCGATCATCCGAAATATCCCTTCCAGTTTCCGGTACGTGATGTGGACGCGTCGCACCCCCAGATTTTTATCGATCGTAACCGCTGTATCCTGTGCGGCCGTTGTGTGCGGGCATCGCGGGATCTGGATGGCAAACATGTGTTCGATTTTGTCGGGCGCGGGCCGGAAAAGAAGGTGGCCGTGAACGCCCAGGCCAAGCTGTCTGATACCAACGCGGATATCAGCGACAAGGCGATGGATATCTGCCCGGTCGGCGCGATCCTGAAGAAGCGGACCGGCTACCAGGTGCCCGTGGGGCAGCGGCAGTACGATGCCGAACCGATCGGATCGGATATCGAGAAGAAGTAAGAACCCGAATCGTAGACAAGTGAAAATCGACGCATAGCAATGCGAACCCATAACGATTGATTAATAACCGAGGATTTAAACATGGCAAAACCAAAAGTCGCGACGGCATCATTGGCAGGTTGTTTCGGATGTCATATGTCGCTGCTCGATATCGATGACCGAATTCTGAAACTGGTCGATCTGGTGGATTTCAACAAATCGCCGATTGACGATATCAAAGAATTTACCGAGCGTTGTGCCGTTGGCATCATAGAGGGCGGCTGCTGCAACGAAGAGAATGTCAGGGTGTTGATGGATTTTCGCAAGAATTGCGACATTCTGATTTCGCTGGGTGAGTGCGCGATTCTGGGCGGTATCCCGGCGATGCGTAATACGATCCCGTTGAAAGAATGTCTGGAAGAGGCCTATATTAACGGACCGACGGTGTATAATCCCAGCGGCAAGGTGCCGGACGATCCGGAAATTCCGTTGTTGCTGAATAAAGTGTATCCCTGTCATGAAGTCGTGAAAATCGATTACTTCCTGCAGGGATGTCCGACCCCGGCGGACGCGATCTGGGAAGCGCTGGTCGCTTTGCTGACCGACAAGCCGGTGGCGCTGCCCTATCAGCTGCTGAAATATGACTAATACCGGCGCTACGTTGCGATCAATGAATGAAACGACGCAGTGGCCGCTTCGCATAGTGTGGCACTCAGTAAAATCGATAACATCATCGTATAAATCACAGGAATACACATAATGACGACGAGTACTAATCCCAATCGTATCGTAATTGAGCCGGTTACCCGAGTGGAAGGTCACGGCAAAGTGACGATTCTGCTGGATGACGAAAAGAAAGTAAAACAGGCACGTTTGCATATCGTGGAATTTCGCGGTTTTGAACGGTTCATCCAGGGCCGTCCATACTGGGAGATCCCGGTTATGGTTCAGCGTCTGTGCGGCATCTGTCCGGTGAGTCACCATCTGGCGGCCGCCAAGGCCATGGACTATATTGTGGGTGTGGATCAACTGACGCCCACCGCCGAGAAAATGCGTCTGCTGATGCATCATGGTCAGTTTTTCCAATCGCACGCGCTCCATTTCTTCCACCTTTGCTCACCGGACCTGTTATTCGGCTTTGATGCCGATCCAGCCATACGTAACGTCATTGGTGTAGCCAAGGATGAGCGTTACGCCGGGCTGGCAGTGCAGGGTGTTATGATGCGCAAGTTTGGTCAGGAAATTATCAAAGCGACTGCCGGCAAGAAGATTCACGGCACCGGCGCGATTCCGGGCGGTATTAACAAGAACCTGTCGATTGCCGAACGGGATGGCTTCCTCAAGGACATCGATCAGATGATGGACTGGTCGCGCGCTTCGGTTAAGATTGCCAAGGATTATACGGTTGCCCATCTGGCCGATCTGGCTGATTTCGGGTCCTTCCCATCCAACCATCTGTCGATTATTCGCAAGGATGGCGCTTATGATATTTATAATGGCGGGTTGCGGGCGATTGACGCAGAAGGCAACACGATATTCGACCATGTGGATAATCAGAAATATAACGACTATATCGCCGAAGAGGTTCGGAACTGGTCCTATATGAAATTCCCGTTCATCAAATCGATCGGTCCGGAAAATGGCTGGTATCGTGTCGGTCCGCTGGCTCGTGTCAATGCGGCCGATTTCTTCGATACCCCGGAAGCTGAAAAAGAACGCCAGGAATTTATGGCCGTGACCCAGAATAAGCCAAACAATATTACCATGGCCTATCACTGGGCGCGCATGATCGAATTGCTGCATTCGTGCGAAATGATTCAGCGGTTGCTGAACGATCCGGATCTGCAAGGGACCGATCTGGTAGCCAAGGGCGAGCGTCGGCCTGAAGGTGTAGGTATTGTTGAAGCGCCGCGCGGCACGCTGTTCCATCATTATCAGGTTAATGATGACGATCAGATTGTCATGGCCAACCTGATTGTATCGACAACCAGTAACAATGAGCCGATGAATCGGGCTGTTGAGAAAGTGGCCAAGGATTATCTATCGGGTGTGGAAATAACCGAAGGATTGCTTAACCGTGTGGAAGTGGCGATTCGCGCTTACGATCCATGTTTGAGCTGTGCCACCCACGCACTGGGCCAGATGCCGCTGATCGTGGAGATTCATGGCGCGGAAGGTGAATTGCTGGACCGCAAAGTGAAAGGAATGTAAGCTTGGCGCGAGTGATGGTGATCGGCTATGGCAATCCGGGCAGGCTGGATGATGGTCTGGGCCCGGCGCTGGCCGAAGCGCTGGAAAACGAGCCGCTGGTTGATGTCACGGTTGACAGTAATTATCAGTTGACGGTGGATGATGCGGCGGAAGTTGCCGGCTACGATGTGGTGATATTCGCTGATGCGGCCGTTAAGGGACGTGAGCCGTTTTATTTCAAGGCGATCGAACCGGTAACGGCGTTGAGTTACAGCAGTCATGAAATCGGGCCGGAAAATGTGCTAGCACTGGCAGAAGAGCTGTTTAACGCCCAACCCCAGGGATATGTGCTGGGTATCAGGGGCTATGAGTTCAACGAGTTTGGCGAGACGCTGTCGTTGAAGGCTCAGCAGAATCTGGCGCTGGCGCTGCAATATCTGTTGACGGCGCTAAAAAAGAAAAATTTTAAGGAAATGACTATCGAATAAGCCGGGTTAACCGGTTAGAATATATTGAATACAGGCACAAACGAGCAATAATAATCAGTTTGGAGTGTACGACATGAAAGATGGCAAACATGTGATCTTATGTATCGATGACGATCCGGATATTCTCAATTCGTTGCAGATCGTATTAGAAGCGAATGGATATATTGTGGAGACGGCTTCCACGGCGGAATCCGGTCTGAAAGTGTATAAGGAGACACAGCCGGACTTGGTTATTTCGGATTTGATGATGGAAGAGATCGATTCGGGCACCAATTTTGTGAAGGAATTGAAGATGCTGGGTAATAAAGCGCCAATCTATATGCTCAGTACGGTTGGTGACAATCTCAACAGTATGGTCGATTACAATTCGCTGGGGTTGAGCGGTGTGTTTCAGAAACCCATCGATAACGAAAAGCTGCTGGCATTGCTAAAACATAAACTTCAGTAACCATAAAATACCGCACTGCAAAACGGTGCGGTTTTTTTGAAAGATTTATTAAGTACACAGTGTATATTATTTTGTTGACAAGGTATGATGGTTTGTATCATGTTTTGAAATAAGGGGTTATGGTATGTCATGTCGAGTTCGTTTTAAGCTAAGCCATCATACGGCTTTTTACCACGTTTACAGCCGCATCTCTGGTTCACCGGATGACCGGCCATTGGAACAATCCGGCTGTCAGGATAAGCTACTTGCCATTATTCATCACTATACCCGTGCTTACTGCTGTGAAGTTGCTGCTTTTGCTATTATGGGCAATCACTATCACCTGGTTCTGCGTTTCGAACCCAAGTCCCAGTTAACCTCCGCCGAACTCAGCCGCCGCGCCCAAATGCTTTACCCTGGTTCACGATCTCAGGAAATCATCGCTAACTGGTCCAGTTCCCAGTGGCAATCCTTCAATGATCGCCTCTTCGACCTTTCAGAACTACTTCGCAATATCCAGGCCCGTTTTGCCAAGTGGTACAACCAGACCTTCGCGCGTCGAGGCCGATTCTGGGCGACTCGATTCAAGTCAGTATTATTAAAAGACTTACGTGCAGTACGTGATTGCATGATTTATATAGATCTCAATCCCGTCCGAGCTAGTCTGGCCGAGCGTCCCGAAAATTATGAATTCTGTTCACAATATCAACGCAGCCTGGGTCAACGCGTTAGTGGCTGGTTGTTGCCCCTCCATCACCTTTTCGATATACACACCAGCGAACCACAAGCCTGTAAAGATTATACTTATCGCCTCTGTTATCGGGGAAATCTGACGCCGATCAATTCAAAAGTAAATCAAACATCCATTCCCGCTACTATTCTCGAGAGTGAACAACTGTTGGGATTTGTCCATCCGGGCCTTTTTCTGCGGCAAATTAAACATTTCATTGATGGTCTGATTATTGGTTCGGAAACCTGTATTTGTGAGCAATTAAGCCATTTTCGTGAAACCGGTCAATATCAACGGAGGGCCAAACCTATTCCACTGTTGACAGGCCTTTTTGCCCTGAAATCAGTATGGGAAAATTAATGAAGCTATCCAAGCGGCTAAGGGAACACGGGTTATGGTTTGTTTCTAAAAAAAATGCTCTTATTGCGCACATTCAAACGGGAGTATTGACAATAAGCGATATGTGATCGAATCTGGACTGCATTTTACTAAAGCCGTTCAAAAAGAAGTCATTTCATACTGTTCATTTATTTAACAGGCAAGCTAGCGTAAGTAATTTGGAATAAATTGGATATGATATAAACGTTGGGCGTTCTGGCAATAATGTTATGATCTGATGAGTCAATGAAGGTAAAGCTTGACAAAAAACCAAACTATGGTTACAAACACATTGTTATCAGACATTCAAAACCCTGAGAGTAAAAAAGCCAACGGATTGGCCGATTGAGTATTCTTGAGGGCAGATATAGAAAGGCGTAATATGGTTCCGAAAGGACGCGCGACAGATTTCGATCAGGATGATCAAATGGATGATCTGGCGGTACGCTTACCGTCATTACCGTATCGTCAGGAGACTATTGAACGGATCATGACAGAATCGATCCGTACGGAAGAGGTCGCGCGTCATCGTCCCAGGGCCCAATTTACCTTTTTCTGCGGCGCTTCTCCCGAAGATCTGGCGGGTCATAGCGGTCAACTGGAAGCCGTAGGACGGTGCCTGGAATGGTTTGTTTTCGATTATGTGATTCCGGAACTGAAAACCACCCCAGCGGCCAAATGGCTGGAACTTAACCGGGACAGCCTGGATGACACCATCTTGCGTGATGCGGAAGGATGCCTGAATTATGTCCTGAGCATCTTTGAAGTGGCGGAGGTGAATCAAAGTGATGAGATTGCCGCGATTGATTTACTGCGTGAAGGTCACATCTATCGAATAAACGAAGAGATTATCAATGAAGAATTAAGTCCGGGCCAGTTGCTCCTGGGCCGGGTATTTCCCTGGCGTGGCAGTTATGTGCTATCCGGGATGGTGGCGGTCATGGATAGCGTGGCAACCCGTCGGATGAAAAGACTGATCGCTAATGACAAATTAAAACCCGACCGGGTACTGGACGGCTTGGATGGTTTGGAACTGGAAAACATGATTGATCGCTCCCTGATGTCCCTGGATAAATTGCCCGACAAGACCATATTTCGACGTTTGCAATTATATGTTGAATCGATCGTGCCCGGCCGGATTGAATTCGAGAAACTTAAGACACTGATCGACGACGCGGAAGATCCTGTCGAAATCGCGGTTCGTTTGTGTCGCCATATGCACATTTATTCAAGCCACGAAATTGAATTGGTGATTGCCCTGGTCATGACAACGTGGTATCGCCGCCATAAATTAAAATAACATCAAGCTGCCCATGACTGATTTTAATGTTGAAACCGTATGCCACGTGTCTGACAGCCTGAAATGGGGAAAATATCGCAGTCGAGATATTCTGCCGATGTGGGTTGCGGATATGGATTATCCCGCATCGCCAGCGATTATCAATGCGTTGACTGCCAGGGTTACTCAAGGTCTGTTTGGCTATTCCATTCCCCCGGATGGTTTAATTGAAACGATTATCGAATATTTGCTAGAGCGATATGGCTGGACGATAGAACCAGATTGGATTGTCTGGATGCCGGGTCTGGTATCCGCATTAAATGTCATATGCCGGGCCTGTGCGCCATCGCCAGGGGATGAAGTTCTGAGTTTTGTGCCGGTTTATCCCCCTTTTCTGACCGCGCCTACCAATCAAAGCGCTTCATTAATCACGGTACCTCTGGGTAATGACCCGGATCGTCAACGGGCGGTTTTTGATCTGGATGCGTTCGCGGCGGCCATTACGCCCCGCAGCCGGTTATTTCTGCTGTGTTCGCCGCATAATCCGGCAGGCAGATGCTGGGAACGCGCAGAACTGGAAGCGCTGGCTGAAATTTGTATAAAAAATGATATCGTGATCTGTTCCGATGAGATCCATTGCGATTTGATCCTGGATCTGGTTCGTCATACACCCACGGCAATGTTATCCGATGACATCGCCTCCCGAACCATCACCCTCATGGCGCCCAGTAAAACTTACAATATCCCCGGCTTGAATTGTTCTTTTGCGATCATACCCGATAGCCAGTTACGCCATCGGTTTAACCAGGCACGTAAAGATATCGTGCCGCATAATAACGTATTGGGGTATACCGCGGCCCTGGCCGCCTATCGGGACAGTCAGGCGTGGTATCAAGAGATGATTGGCCAGTTACGAGCCCGGCGCGATCAGGTTGAACAAGCCATTGCCAACCTGCCAGGAGTCCGTATGGATCACGTGGAAGCCACCTATCTGGCCTGGATCGATGTGCGTGAACTGAATTTACACAATCCTGCCGAACAGTTTGAACAATTCGGTTTGGGACTGTCAGATGGTAAATTCTTTGATGGGAATGGTTACGTCCGGCTTAATTTTGCCACATCCCAGGAACGCCTGGCAGAAGGCCTGAACCGCTTTGAGAAGGCTGTTCGAATCTTTTCCCGATAGCGGCTCGTGTTCAAGATCTAACCCGTTAAAAACACTTCACTTCCTTTCATATGCCCCAGTTCCGGGATTCTTTTCAAGATCATATTTTTTTAAACCACCGCATTTTATCAGACCCTTACAGATAAATGGGATGGGCATTGAAATAACGGGCCAATCCTGATATACTTTTACTATTGGAGGATTAAAAGTATGTTTCGATATCGAATTTTCATTTTTCTGATTTGTGTATCCGTTACTCAACTCTTCGCGATTGTCGTTCATCCGGGTTATGAACCTGATCTGGCAACCTGGACCGACCGACCCACGGATGACTGGGTGGGGCGATTCAACAGTAACGCATCCTGTGTTGTCGTGGATCGAGATTTTATTATCACGACCCGCCACCAGTGTGGCAGTGTGAATTCAATCATCGTCGTAGCTGGACAATCCTATCTGGTTCGTCAGATTATGACGCCGTCTGCCAACAGTGACGGTAGTGCGCCAGACTTGCGGCTGATCCAATTAACCCAGGCTAATTTTTCAACCTGGGCGCCATTATACCGGAAACGCAGTGAATTTGGCAAACAGATCGTCATGGGCGGCTATGGTAAAAAACGTGGTACAGAACTGACTGCCGGTTCATCCGGCACAGTATATGGTTACACCTGGGACAATTCGCCCAATACAATTTCAGGCTGGTGTACCAACCGCATTGAAGGTTCATTAAATAATTTTGTAACCGGGATAACTTGCGGCCTGAACTGGAAAACAGATATTCTCACGGCCGATTTTGACGATCCCGGCTACCAGCCGGCTAATCCCACTGCCTGGGAAGGCGCCCTGGCCGAATATGATTCCGGAGGTGGATGGTTTATCTTTGATGATAATCAATGGAAACTGGCTGGACTCAGTAACGCGACCGAACGGTTTGGCGAAAGCCATTTCAGGAATGCAGGCAATCCTGCTCAGTATGATCCGGATGGCTTGTATGCCGTGC